>NZ_JBFAHQ010000001.1:0-277558 GCF_040654235.1 Nocardia sp. NPDC050718
TGGACCGCGCGGGCTAATGGGTTTTTGCCCGCGGCGAGCGGCGCGCCGCCCCGCCGGGGGCCGCCGCGGGCCGCGCGGCGTGCGGCGCCCGCGGCCGGGTCGCGGCCGATCACCGCGACCCGAAAACCGTTGCGGCCGAACTCCCGTGCCGTCCCGGCGCCGAGGCCGGGTCCGTATCCGAAGATCGCGAGCGCGCTCATCCGACTACCTCACTAAGTTGAGTGTTGGTTCAAGTTATCGCAAGATAACACCAAGTTGAACCTAGGCTCAAGATAATTGGCAGCGCTGATTTGTAGGATCGGCGAATGCCCGAGGACAAGCCGTTGCGCAGCGACGCCAAGCGCAACCGCGACGCGCTGGTCACCGCGGCCCGCGAACTCTTCGAGGAACGCGGCCTCGACGCCCCGCTCAAGGACATCGCCGCCCGCGCCGGCGTCGCCATCGGCACCCTCTACAACCGCTTCCCCACCCGCGACGACCTGATCGCCGCCGCCGTGGCCGACCGCGTCGAGGCGGGCACCAGGATCGCCGAGCAGGCGCTCGAACTCACCGATCCGTGGGAGTCGTTCACGGTCCTGGTCGAGCGGATCTGCGAGCTCCAGGCGAGCGACCGCATCCTCGGCGAACTCGCCCTGCGCAACCCGCCGAGCGCGGCGCTGGCCCGCGCGCGCGAGCACGGGCACGGCCTGATGCGCCGGATCATCGAGCGCGCCCAGGCCGCAGGCGCGCTGCGGCCGGACTGGACGCTCGAGGACATCGCCTTCATCACCTGGTCGCACACGAGCGTGGTCGCCGCGACCGCGACCGTCGCCCCCGAGCTGTGGCGCCGCAACCTCGCGCTGATCCTGGACGGCCTGCGCGCGAAAGCCGCGCACCCCCTGCCGGTTCCGGCCCTCACCGAGGACCAGTTGATGCAGGCGATGCGCGGCTGACGGCTCGCTTGTCTCAGCGCGCGGCCGAAACCGTCTCCGGCGCGGGCAGAACCGCGACCTTCGTGATGACTCCGGTCCGCGCGGCGCCCACCGTCGACGCGGCTTCCGGCGCGGCCTTCGGCGGAATCTGGCCGAGCACGGTGCCGCCCAGCGCGATGGCCAGGCCGAGGACCTGCAGCGGAGTGAGCGCCTGACCGAGCGCGATCCAGCCGATGACCGCGGCCGACATCGGGCTCAGCAGGCCGAGGAAGGCCACCGACGTCGCGGGCACCCGCGAGATCCCGCGGAACCACAGCCAGTAGGCCAGCGCGGTGCCGATGACGCCGAGGTACAGGTAGCCACCGATGGCCTGCGCGTCCATGGCGGGCGGCGCGCCCTCGATCAGGACGGCGAGCGGCAGGATGAACAGGCCGCCCGCGGTCAGCTGCCAGCCGGTCATCGCCAGCGGACCGACGCCATCGGGACGTCCCCACTTCTTGGTCAGCACGGTGCCCGCCGACATCGACGCCGCGCCGGCCAGGCCGGCGACGACACCGATCGTGTCCAGCTCGGCATTGCCGCGCAGTACCACCAGGGCCACCCCGAAGACGCCGATCAGGCCCGCGAGCACCTTGCGCCGGGTCGGCGCCTCGGACAGCAGGACCGCGGCGAAGCCCAGCGCGATCATCGGCGCTACCGCACCGAGCACCCCGGCGACCCCGCCCGGCAGCCGGTAGGCCGCCAGGAACAGCAGCGGGAAGAACGCGCCGATATTGAGGATGCCGAGGACGGCGGCGCGGCCGAGCCAGATGCCGTGCGGCAGCACCCTGGTCAGCGCCAGCAGCGCGAGACCGGCGGGCAGCGCGCGCATCAGCGCGGTGAACAGCGGCCGGTCCGGCGGCAGGAATTCGGTGGTGACGGCATAGGTGGAACCCCAGACGATCGGGGTCAGTGCGGTGAGTGCGAGGGTGCCCGCGTAGCCGGTCGGGCGAGTTGCCGTCGTCATGTTCGCTCCTGATTGATAATCTCAACATTGAAATATCTACCCGGCGGGATGCCTCATCGTCAAGTAGATGAACGTTAAGATTTTCAATAGAGAGGGATGCGCATGCGGGACGCCGTCGATCTGATCACCGAGCACTGGGAGATCCAGCGGCCCGATGTCGATGTGTCACCGATGGCGATCGTCGGCCGGATCACCCGGCTCTCGCGCGTCCTCGAACAGGACCTCAAGCGCTTCTTCGCCGGTCACGGCCTGGAATTCTGGGAGTTCGACGTCCTCGCGACGCTGCGCCGCTCCGGCGGCGACACCGGGCTGACCGCGGGCTCGCTGAACCGCGCCGCGATGGTCACCTCCGGCGCGATCACCAATCGCATCGACCGGCTGGCCGCCAAGAACCTGGTCCGCCGGGTGCCATCGGCCGACGACCGCCGCTCGGTCTTCGTCCAGCTCACCGACGAGGGCAGGGAGCTGGTCGACCGCCTGCTGCCGCTGCACATGGACAACGAGCAGCGCCTGCTCGCTGCGCTCGGCGCCGCAGACCGCGAACAGCTCGCCGGACTCCTGCGAACCCTGGCCGTCGGCCTGGACGACACCACCCTCGACTGACCCCGGGCGCTACTCGCCGTCGTGGATTCCCGGCGCGGCAGCCGGGTCGTGAGGCACGACGGCCGGGTTCTGCGACCCGGCAGCGGGAGCTTGCTGAACGGTAGCGGGATTCACCGAACCACGCGGTGCGGCAACAGGATTCATCGGACCGAGTGGCGTGGCAGCCGGATTCACCGGACCGTGCGGCGCCGCGACCGGATGCGTGGGGACGGCGGGATTCGCCGGACCGTGCACCTGCCCCGGTGACGCACCGACGACCGGCGCTCCACCCGCGGCGGCCTGAGCCGGCGCGCCGGGCTGCGCCTGCGTCCCCGGCGCGACACCCGTGGGCGCGGTGCCCTCCGGCGTCGTCACCTTCGGCTGCCCCGAGGCCGACGGCGGCAGCTGATCGCCCACCTCCGGCACCAGTTGCAGCAGCGTCGAGAAGTCGACCACCTGGGCACCGAGCGTCTTGGTCGCCACGATGACACCGTTCGTGTACAGCCGGTACGTGCCCGCCCGCTGCGGCAGCATCATCTCCGGTCCGATCGGCGCGCCGATGGTGCTCTCCGGACCGCCGATCCGCCGGTACTCGGTGTCGATCGCGGTCTCGCCCGCCAGCGCTTCGATGGTCGGATCGGGCCTGGTCGGCGCGGTGGGAGCGGTGGGGGCCGGTGCGGTTTCGACGAGATCACCGGGCGCGGGGCCGACGGCGAAGGTCTCGATGTCGGCCGGGCGGCCACCGTCGGGCGCGGCCGAGTACTCCGAGCGCAGGATCAGCCCGTCGCGCAGCAGCACGGTGCCCGCGGTCGCCGCGACGGCCTCGGTGGTGCGCGCGTCCTCCTTCACCGTCCCCGGATACACCTGGCAGTCGGTGGTGTCGCAGGTCTGCGCGTAGTCGTAGCGGTTCTCGGCGAGCGCGTAGGAGCGGGCCGCGATGGCCTGCGCGCGCAGTGCCTCGAACGCGCCCTGATCAGCCCAGTTCGCCTGCATCTCGGCGGGCAGCACGCCGGCGAGATAGTCGTCGAGATCGACCTGGTTGACGGTCCGGTACGCGCCGCCTTCCAGCGCGACACCGAGCGCGCCGCGATAGCCGGTACCGCCGCACAGCGTCAGGTGTTCGGCGGTGGGCCTGCCGGGTCCCGGATCGAGCGGATAGACGAACGGATCGTCGGTGGCGGCCTGCCACAGCACTTCGCCGTCGCAGCCCGTGGTCACCACGACATTCGCGCCACCGTCGGGCAGCGGGGTGAGGTGGGCGGCTTCGCCCGGCCCGATCATCCGGCCCGCGACCTGCGCGCCCGCGGCGGCGAAGGTGTCGAGGGTGGCGTCGTCCTGGGCTTGCAGCCGGACCCCGATGGTGAGCGGCCCGACCTGACCGAGGTCGGCGCCCGGGTAGTAGTGGCCGAGGATCTCCTCGGCGGACCGGCCCTCCCTGGCGCTGTCGAACGCGCCCACCTGACTCATTCCGCGTCCGTGGCCGGCGCCGACGGTCGGGGCGACCTGGCCGGGCAGGATCTGCCACAGCCCGAACGCGCCGGTCAGCGCCAGTGCGGTGCCACCGACCAGAACCGGCAGCGGCGCGGTCTTGATCATCGGCACGGCGCGGCGCCGGGTGCCCCTGCGGGTACTGCGGTTGATCTTGGTGTCCGCTCTCATACTGCGCTCCCACGGTGTCGCGGTTCGACCGGCGGAGCTCGCGTCGGCATGTCGTCGTGGCCGAGCGGGTTCCGAAGGCTACATTCGAGCAATCACATAATCCTCAAGTTGAGGTTTAGATGTGTGACGTATGTTAACTAGTGTGGTGTGTGAGGCACGAGGAAGCAAGCATCACTTGCCGGTGATGGCCCCGATGCCACCAAGGTCTACGAGCTCGACCCTGATTGGAGAAGGCACGTGCGATATCGAAAGCCGAAACGTTCCTACGTGCTCCCGGTGGTCACCACGCTCGCCGTCGCCGCACCCGTCGGCGCGTTCGCGCTGAGCGATTCGACCGACTACCGCAGCACCAACGACTCCCAGCTCGCGGCGGTGCCGACCCAGCTGGCCGAAGTCGCGCTGACCACCGTCCCCGACATCACGGTCCCGCTGCGCGAGCTGACCGGTCTCGACCTGCCCGATCTGCACCTGTCGGATCTGCAGATGCTGCCGCTGCCGACCTCGATCCCGGTGCCGCCGGGATTGCCCGTCCCGCCGGGCGTGGCGCTGCCCACCGAGATCCCGCTCCCGGCGATCCCGACGAAGGCGCAGCCGACCACCACGACGCCCGCGCCCGCCCAGCAGGGCAACGCGCCCGCCGCGCGTCCGCCGGTTCCGAGCACGTCGGTCCCGACCGCGCCGCCCGCCGCGCCGACGACGACAACGGCCGCCCCGGCACCGATCGCGCCCGCAGCCCCGGCGCCCGCAGCCCCGGCGCCCGCAGCCCCGGCACCGGCGGCTCCGGCGCCCGCAGCCCCCGCACCGGCGGCTCCGGCGCCCGCAGCCCCCGCACCGGCGGCTCCGGCGCCCGCAGCCCCCGCACCGGCGGCTCCGGCACCTGCCGCACCGGCGACCACGCCCCCGGCGGGCGCGCCGGTCGTCCAGCACCGCCCGAGCGGGATGAAGTTCATCGCCGATCCGGCCAACCTGGAACCCGGCACCACCCCCGAGACCCCGGCCCTGTCGCCCGGCGCGGTCGGGCCCGACCTGATCGACCAGGTCGGCGCGCAGGTCAAGGAACTCACCCAGGACACCCCGTTCAGCATGGTCGCGGTCACCGCGCGCGACCTGGTGAACACCACGACCAAGCTGCGGGCCCGGCAGCTCGACGGCAACTGGGGCCCCTGGTACGACGCCGATCCGGTCGACACCAGGGCCACCGACCAGACCCCCGCCGACGCGCCGACCGGCACCGAGCCGATCTACGTCGGCGAGACCACCGCGGTGCAGATGCTGGTGACCCGCAAGCCGGTCGCAGGCCCCGACCACAGCGATCCGGCCCATCTCACCGAGGCCGCGCTCAAGGCGATCCTGATCAACCCGGGCCGCGCCGCCATCGACGCCGGACTCACCGACGTCGCCGCCGCGCTGCCGGGCGGTGGCCCGAAGGTCATCACCCGCGCGCAGTGGGGTGCCGACGAGTCGATCCGCTGCCAGGAACCCACCTACGACGACGGCGTCGGCGGCATCACCGTGCACCACACGGCCGGTCGCAACGACTACAGCCGGGCCGAGTCGGCGGGCATCGTCCGCGCGATCTACGCCTACCACGCCGAGACCCTCGGCTGGTGCGACATCGGCTACAACGCCCTGGTCGACCAGTACGGCCAGATCTTCGAGGGCCGCTACGGCGGCCTCGACCGGGCGGTGCAGGGCGCGCACGCGGGCGGGTTCAACGAGAACACCGTCGGGGTGGCGCTGATGGGCAACTACGAGACCGAGACGCCGAGCACCGAGTCGATCAACGCGATCGGCAAGTTCGTCGGCTGGCGGGCCAAGCTCGCGGGGATCAACCCCAAGGGCCACACCACCATGTACTCCGAGGGCACCGAGTTCACCCCGTACGCCCAGGACGAGGCGGTCGACCTGCCGACGGTGTTCGCGCACCGCGACGTCGGCAACACCGACTGCCCCGGCGACGCGGCCTACGCCCTGATGGACCGCATCCGCGGGATCGCCGCGGGCAACAGCACCTACTCCTCCCCCGCGACGCCGGAACGGCCGCCGAGCCAGCAGGCCCGCGCGCCGCAACAGCAGGAGCAGGAACCGCAGCAGGGCAACATGGCCGAACTGGGCGCGCTGGTCGACAAGCTGCTCGGCCTGTCCGGCTCGAACGAGATCGCCAGGCACTGGGTGAGCCGCGGCGGCGTCGACGGTCCGCTCGGCGCACCGAAGTCGGATCTGCTGTCCGGCGCGCAGGGCCGCCAGTACGCGAAGTTCGCCAACGGCTACATCTTCTCCGGGGAGAACGGCGCGGTCTTCGAGGTGGTCGGGGCGATCCTGGACCGCTACCTCAGCCTCGGCGGCGACTCGGGCGTGCTCGGTCTGCCGACCGGCAGCGCCTACCTGGTGCCGGACGGTCTGCGCACGGACTTCCAGAACGGCTCGCTGGTGCTCAACGAGCTGACCGGCATCGTCACCACGTTCTGGAAGACCTACAACGAGACCTACAAGGCCGAGATGGAGGGCATGAACGGCACCAAGCCGGAGCAGGCGCCCGCCACCACCGCCCCCACCTCGACGGTCCCCGCGGCGCCCGCCGCTCCGGCACCGACCGAGCCGGTCGCCCCGCAGGTCCCGGCCGAACCGCAGTCCGTCCCCGTGGAACCGGCACCGGCGCAGCCGCCGGTCGCCACCGAACCCGCCCCGGCCGGCTAGCCCCCGGTCACGGCGAAGAACAGCCGGTGCGCCTCCTCGTGAGGGCACCGGCTGTTTATGTCGCGGGTCAGTTCCACCAGCGTTCGAGCACCATGGCCACCCCGTGGTCGACATTGCTGCCGGTGACCTCGTCGGCCGCCGCGCGAGCCTCGGGATGCGCGTTGCCCATGGCGACGCCGTGCCCGGCCATCGTCAGCATCGGCACGTCGTTGGGCATGTCACCGAAGGCCACGATCGACCCCTCGTCGATCCCGAACCGCCGCGCCACCTCGACCAGCCCCGACGCCTTGGTCACCCGAGGCACCGCGATCTCGATCAGCCCGCTCTCGGTGGAGTAGGTGATCTCGGCGCGGTCCCCGACCAGCGGGGCGAGCGCGGCGCGCATGTCGGAACTGCGGGCCGAGCTGAGCCGGATCAGCATCTTGATCGCGGGCGAGTCGATGACCTCGGCATGCGAGACCACGGTGTCGTCGGGGTTGAGCCAGGCGTGCTCGTAGGTCGGCGAGCTGACGAACTGCGGGGTGGCCGCGTCGTGCGCGCTGGCGCCGACCCGCTCGGTCGCCAGCCCACAGCCGGGCAGCGCGTGCTCGGCGAGCTCGGCCAGCCAGGCGAGGGTGTCCACGTCGAGGGTGTGGCTGGACAGGATCCGGTCGGTCGCGCTGTCGTAGATGACCGCGCCGTTCCCGCACACCGCGAGCGGGGCGTACCCCAGCTCGCTGACCACCGGGTCGATCCAGCGCGGCGGCCTGCCGGTGGCGAGCACGAAGGTGACACCGTCGTCGACGAGCGCGGCGACGGCGGCCTTGGTGCGGGCCGAGACCTTGTCGGCGTCGTCGATCAGCGTGCCGTCGACGTCGGTGGCCACCAGCTTCGGTTTCGGGTGCAGGGGCGTCATCCATTCCATCCTGCCGCACGTCGCCACGCGGGGACGGCGGACTGTCCTTATGATCAGGGCCTGATTACCCGATCCAGAGGGGACTGATGACCGGCTTCTTGTTGCGGCGCACGCTCAACTACATCGTGCTCCTGTTGCTGGCCTCGTTCCTGACGTTCAGCCTCGCATCCCTCACGTTCAACCCGCTCGAGAGCCTCGAGCAGCGCAATCCGCGCCCGCCACAGTCCGTGATCGATGCCAAGGCCGAGCAACTGCACCTCGACGAGCCGATCCCCCAGCGCTATCTCAGCTGGCTCGGCGGCGTCGTGCAAGGGGATTTCGGGACGACGCTGGCCGGGCAGCCGGTGAGCGAGGAGCTGGGCAGGCGGGTGGCGGTGAGCCTGCGGCTGCTGATCCTCGGTTCGGTGATCGGCACCGTGCTCGGTGTGCTGATCGGCGCGGCGAGCGCGATCCGGCAGTACAAATTCAGCGACTACTTCGCGACGGTGGTCTCGCTGCTGATCATCTCGACGCCGGTGTTCCTGCTGGCCACGCTGCTGAAATACGCTGCGCTACAGATCAATACGGCCACCGGGACGCAGATCTTCCTCTACACCGGCGAGACCTCGGCCACCCAGGTCGTCGGCCTGTGGAACCAGTTCGTCGACCGCGCACAGCATATGGTCCTGCCGACCCTGGTGCTGGTGCTCGGCGCCGCCGCCGGATACAGCCGCTACCAGCGCAATGCCATGCTCGACGTGTTGCAGAGCGACTTCATCCGCACCGCCCGCGCCAAGGGCCTCTCGCGCAACCGCGCGCTCTACAAACACGGCCTGCGGACCGCGCTGATCCCGATGGCCACCCTGTTCGCCTACAGCCTCGGCGGCCTGATCACCGGCGCCACCTTCGTGGAGAAGATCTTCGGCTGGCACGGCGTCGGTGAATGGTTCGTCGACGGCATCAATGCCCAGGACCTCTACATCGTCGTCACGATCGCGACCTTCGCCGGTCTGGTCGTGCTGGTGTCGGGTCTGCTCTCCGATATCGTGCTGGCGCTGCTCGACCCGAGGGTGCGTGTGTCATGACCGAAACCGAACTCATCGCCGTCGGCGCGCCCGAGGCCGCCGCGGCGGGCCGCCGCAAGCTGGTCTGGCGCCGCTTCCTGCGCAACAAGCCCGCCGTGGTCGGCGCGGTGATCCTGATCCTGCTGTTCATCCTCAGTTTCGCGCTGCCGCCGCTGCTGCCGTGGGATTACCAGCAGCTCGACTACAAGGCCCTGCTGAAGCCGCCGAGCGCCGAGCATCCGTTCGGCACCACCCAGATCGGCCAGGACGTGCTCGCCCAGACCATGCGCGGGCTGCAGAAGTCGCTGGTGATCGGCTTCTGCGTGGCGATCTTCTCCAGCATCATCGCCTCCACCGCCGGCGCGGTGGCCGGGCTGCTCGGCGGCTGGCCCGACCGGGCCATCATGTGGCTGGTCGACCTGCTGCTGGTGGTCCCCGCGTTCATCATCATCGCGATCTTCGCCCCGCGCACCAAGGGGTCCGGCTCGATCGTCATCCTGATCGTCCTGCTCAGCGTGTTCGGCTGGATGATCGCGGCGCGCATCATCCGCGGCCTGACGATGAGCCTGCGCGAACGCGAATTCGTGCGCGCCGCACGCTATATGGGCGCGCCGACGCACAAGGTGATCATCAGCCACATCATCCCGAACATCGCCTCGATCCTGATCATCGACACCACGCTGGCCGTCGGCGCGGCGATCAGCGCCGAGACCGGGCTCAGCTTCCTCGGTTTCGGTGTGCAGCCGCCCGATGTGTCGCTGGGTTCGCTGATCGCGACGGGCACCAAGTCGGCACTGACCTATCCGTGGCTGTTCCTGTTCTCCGGCGGCCTGCTGATCACGATCGTGCTGTGCGCCAACCTCGTCGGCGACGGCCTGCGCGACGCCTTCGACCCGGGCGCTCGCGGCGCCCGCAAGGCGCGCAAGGAGGTCGCGGAGAAGAAGGACGAAGCGCAGGTGGAGTTGAAGAAAGCCGAGAAGCGATGACCTCGAACACGTCCACCGCGCCGCTGCTCGAAGTCACCGATCTGCGGGTCTCCTTCCCCGGTGAGGAAGGCCGCGTCGACGCGGTGCGCGGGGTGAACTACACCGTGGCCGACGGCGAGGTGCTGGCCATCGTCGGCGAGTCCGGGTCCGGCAAGTCGGTGTCCTCGCTGGCCGTGATCGGCCTGCTGCCCGAGCAGGCGCGCGTGCAGGGTTCGATCCGGCTGCGCGGGCGCGAGCTGCTCGGCCTCGGCGACAAGCAGATGTCGAAACTGCGCGGCTCCTCGATCAGCATGGTCTTCCAGGACCCGCTCTCGGCGCTCACCCCGGTGTACCGGGTGGGAGATCAGGTGGCCGAGGCGCTGCTTGCGCACGGCACGATGCACCGCAAGGAAGCGGCCGAACGCGCGATCGAACTGCTCGAGCTCGTCGGTATCCCCGACGCGCGGGCGCGGGCGCGGGCCTTCCCGCACGAGTTCTCCGGCGGCATGCGCCAGCGCGTGGTGATCGCCATGGCCATCGCCAACGATCCGGCGCTGATCATCTGCGACGAGCCGACCACCGCGCTCGACGTGACCGTGCAGCGGCAGATCCTCGACCTGCTGCGCAAGGCGCGCGACATCACCGGCGCGGGCGTCATCATGATCACCCACGACATGGGCATCGCGGCCACGATCGCCGACCGGGTCGCGGTCATGTACGCGGGCAAGGTCGTCGAGACCGCCCCGGTCGCCGAGCTCTTCACCGCGCCCCGGATGCCGTACACGGTGGGCCTGCTCGGTTCCATCCCGCGCATGGACGGCCCGCCGCGCCGCCCGCTGATCCCGATCGTCGGCGCGCCGCCCGCCATGCACGACCTGCCGCGCGGCTGCTCGTTCGCGCCGCGCTGCCCGGTCTCGATCGACGACTGCACCGCCGCCGAGCCGCCGCTGGAGAAGGTCGCGCCCCGGCACTCGGTCGCCTGTATCCGCACCGCCGAGGTGGGCTCGGCGCAGCTGTTCGACGCCTACCGCAAGGAGATCGCCACCCCGGCGCAGCCGGAGGCGGTGGAGTCCGATGTCGTCCTGCGGGTCACCGACCTGGTGAAGACCTTCCCGCTCACCTCCGGGGTGATCCTGCGCCGCAAGACCGGCGAGGTCCGCGCGGTCGACGGCATCAGCTTCGCCGTGCGCGCGGGCCGGACCCTGGCCCTGGTCGGCGAATCGGGCTCGGGCAAGTCGACAACGCTGTCGCAGATCATGGACCTGGTGCGGCCGCAGTCGGGCAGCATCGAGGTGCTCGGCAACGACGTCGCGACCCTCACCAAGGCCCGCACCCGCGAGATCCGCCGCAAGATGCAGATCGTCTTCCAGGACCCGAGCGCCTCGCTCGACCCGCGCCTGCCGATCTTCGACGCGCTGGCCGAGCCGCTGCGCATCGACGGCCGCTCGCGCGAGGAGGTCAACCGCAGGGTGCCCGAGCTGCTGCGCCAGGTCGGGCTGCGGCCCGAACACGCCGACCGCTACCCGGCCGACTTCTCCGGCGGCCAGAAGCAGCGCATCAGCATCGCGCGCGCCCTGGCGCTGGACCCGCAGCTGCTCGTCCTGGACGAACCCGTCTCCTCGCTGGACGTCTCGATCCAGGCCGGTGTGCTGAATCTGCTGCGTGACCTGCAAGCCGAGCGCGGGCTGTCGTATCTGTTCGTCTCGCACGACCTCTCGGTGGTGCGCAATCTGGCCCACGACATCGCCGTCATGCTGCGCGGCAAGATCGTCGAATCGGGCCCGGCCGAACAGATCTTCGCCGATCCTCGGCACGAGTACACCCGCTCGCTGATCGCGGCCGTTCCGGAACCCGTCGTCAGCGGCTGATCACGCAGGAGGCCCCGCCATGAGATCCCGAGGAATGCAAGCCCGTCGTCGTGCCAGGCTGCGTTGCGCCGCCGTGGTGGTGGCGGCCGGGATGATCGTGGCGGGGTGTGGTTCCGCCGACGATTCGGCCACGGGTCTGACCGATGCGCTCGGGACCACCAGCGATATCAACCCCCTGCCGCGCGAAGCCCTGCGCGAGGGCGGGAACCTGCGGCTGGCGACGACCAGCTATCCGGCGAACTGGAACACGCTGTCCAACGACGGCAACGACGGCGAGATCGCCGACATCCTGCGCCCGATGATGCCCCGCTCGTTCGCGATCGACGCGGCGGGCAAGCTCACCGTCGACCCCGACTACTTCACCGATATCGCGCTGACCGGCACCGATCCGATGCGGGTGACGTACACGATCAACCCGAAGGCGGTGTGGTCGGACGGTTCCCCGATCACCTGGGAGGACATCGCCGCGCAGGCGAACGCGCTCAGCGGCCGGGACAAGCGCTACCTGATCGCCATCACCAACGGTTTCGAGTTCGTCGACCGGGTCGAGCGCGGCGTCGACGACCGGCAGGCGGTGCTCACCTTCGGTACCCCGTTCGCCGACTGGCGCGGCCAGTTCGCCGGCAACAGCTCGCTGTACCCGAAGTCGGTGACCAGCACCCCCGAGGCCTTCAACACCAGTCAGGTCGACGCGATCGGTCTCACCGCGGGCCCGTTCATCATCACCGCCACCGACCGCGGTCAGGGCCGGATCACCCTGGGCCGCAACCCGAAATGGTGGGGCGAGCAGCCGCTGCTCGACACCATCACCTACAGCGTGCTCGACCACACGGCCTGGGTGCAGGCGCTGCAGAACAACGAACTCGACCTGGTCCGGCTGACCACCATCGACGAGGTGAAGACCGTGCGCGGCACCGAGGGCCTGGTGGTCCGCCGCGCGCCGGGTAACCGCTGGCGCCACATCACCTTCAACGGCGCGCCCGGCTCGATCCTCGCCGAAGAGGGGGTGCGCGTCGCGATCTCGAAGGCGATCGACCGGCAGGGCATCGTCACCGCGTTGCAGAACGGCCTGGTCGAGGACCCGAAGCCGCTGAACAACCACATCTTCCTGCAGGGCCAGGACGGCTACCGCGACAACAGCCTCGGCTTCGACCCCGACGCCGCGGCCAGGGAACTCGACGCGCTCGGCTGGAAGCTCAACGGCGATGTGCGCGAGAAGGACGGCCGCAAGCTCGTCATCCGCGATGTCATGTACAACGACCCGACCTGGGTGCAGATCGCCCAGATCATCCAGCAGAACCTCGCCGCGATCGGCGTCGGCCTGACCATCGACACCAAGCCCTCCGCCGGCTACTTCACCGACGTCATCCAGCCCGGCGATTTCGACGCCGCCCAGTTCATCTTCCAGGGCGACCCGTTCCCGCTGTCCAGCATCCGCCAGATCTACTACTACGACCCCACCGACCTGCAGGGCAACTACGGCCGCATCGGCTCCCCCGAACTCAACGCCCTGATCGAACGCACCATCACCGAACTCGACCCGCAGAAATCCATCGAGCTGGCCAACCAGGTCGACCGCGCGGTGTTCGAGGAGGGCCACTCCCTGCCCCTCATGCAGTCCGACGGCAGCTTCGGCGCCCGCACCACCCTCGCCAACATCGGTTCGCCGGGCTTGGCATCGTACGACTACACGAAGATCGGATTCACGAAATGACCACTGCTACTTACGCATCCCGGCTGCGTCGCGCCGGTTTCCGCGTGGCGGCGCCCGCTGTCGCGTTGACGCTGGTCTTGGGCGGCTGTGGGTCCGATGCCACCGTGGAATCGGGGTCGAGTTCGATCGGTGCGGTCAACGACATCAACCCGCAGGAACGTGACGCGATCCGCGACGGCGGCAACTTCCGGTTGGCACTGTCCAGCTTCCCGGAGACGTTCAACAGCCTCCATGTCGATTCCGACGGGGAGGTCAGTGACGTCACCGGATGGACGCTGCCCGGATCGATCAATGCCGATGCCGCGGGCGAACTCTCGATCGACCACAACTTCTACACCGATGTCCAGCTCACCGACACCAATCCCCAGCGGATCGTGTACACGATCAACCCGAAGGCCGTGTGGTCGGACGGGTCGCCGATCACCTGGGAGGATCTGCGCTCGCAAGCTACCGCGATGAGTGGCCGCGACCCGGCGTTCAAGATCAGTCACGACCAGGGTTACAGCAGCGTCGAGAAGGTCGAGCGCGGTGTCGATGACCGGCAGGCGATCGTCACCTTCGCCGAGCACTACGCGGAATGGAAGGGCCTGTTCAATCCGCTGTACCCACGCCAGCTCACCTCGACCCCCGAGGCCTTCGAGAATCTGTACCGGAACGAGATGCCGCTGTCGTCGGGACCGTTCATCATCACCTCGATCGACCGCGCACAGCAGCGAATCGTGCTCAGCCGCAACCCGAGGTGGTGGGGCGACACCCCCAAGCTGGACACCGTCACCTACAGCGTCCTCGCTGACGAGGCCCGCTTGACCGCGTTGCAGAACAACGAACTCGATGCCACGGGCCTGAGCGGGATCGAGGAGGTGACCGCCGCTACCGGCACACCGGGGGTCAAGGTCCGACGTGCCTCGGCGAACCGGTTCTCACACTTCACTTTCAACGGGGCACCGGGCGCACTTCTGTCCGACCCGAAGCTCCGGATCGCGATCTCCAAGGGCATCGACCGGCAGGCCATCGCCACCGCGACCCAGCAGGGCATCGTGACCGACCCGAAGCCGCTGAACAATCACCTCTTCCTGGTCGGGCAGAAGGGCTATCAGGACAACGCCCAATCGGTGTCGTACGACCCGGCCGAGGCCGCTCGCATGCTCGATGAATTGGGCTGGAAGCTCAACGGCGACGTGCGGGAGAAGGACGGCCGCAAGCTCGAGATCCGCGACGTCATGTACCAGTCGGATACCTGGACGCAGATGGCACAGATCGCGCAGCAGAATCTCGCGGCGATCGGGGTGAAACTGAAGATCGAGACCTATCCGGGCAACGGCCTGTTCACCGATGTCATCGATCCGGGGAATTTCGATATCGCCCAATTCGTCTGGTCCAAGAGCATCTTCCCGCTCGGCGCACTTCCACAGATCTACGCCTACGACCCGGCCAACCCGCTGAGCAACAAGGGCCGCATCGGTTCACCTGAGCTGAATGCCCTGATCGAGGAAGTGATCGCCGAACTCGACCCGGAAAAGGCCATCGAGCTGGCGAACAAGGCTGATCGGATGATCTTCGAGGAAGGCTTCTCGCTGCCCATCGTGCAGTCCGCGGGTACGGTCGCGGTGCGGGATAACCTCGCGAACTACGGTGCGCCGGGACTGGCGTCGGAGGACTACACCAAGGTCGGCTTCGTCAAGTAATCACCGAAGTGCCGCACTCGTGCAGCGAACATTTGGAAAGGAGCGGACCATGCGGATTCGTTCATTGACCACGCGCCTGGCCATACCTCTGGTCATCGTCAGTGTGCTCGCTGCCGGGTGCAGCTCGGAGGAACCGCCGGCCGAGGGCCAGGCCGCGCTCGGCACGACCAACGACATCAATCCGAAGGATGTCAGCGAGCTGCGCGACGGCGGCAACCTGCGCCTGGCGCTCACCTCGCTGCCGGAGAACTGGAATTCCCTGCACACCGACGGCAACGACGGTGACACCGGTTCGATCCTGCGGCCGGTGATGCCGCGCGCGTTCAAGACCAATGCCGCGGCGGAACTCTCGGTCAACACCGACTTCTTCACCGATGTCGCCCTGACCAACACCGAGCCGCAGCAGGTGACGTACACGATCAACCCCAAGGCCGTCTGGTCGGACGGTTCGCCGATCACCTGGGAGGACTTCCAGGCCCAGGCCAACGCGCTCAGCGGCAAGGACAAGGCCTTCCTGATCGCGAACAGCAGCGGCTTCGACCGGATCGAGAAGGTCGAGCGCGGTGTCGACGACCGGCAGGCCGTCATCACCTTCAACAAGCACTACGCCGACTGGCGTGGCCAGTTCGCCGGTAACTCCTTCCTGCTCCCCAAGTCCGCCACGGCGACGCCGGACGCCTTCAACAACAGCCAGGTCAACGGGCTCGGCCTGTCGTCCGGTCCGTTCATCGTCCAGTCCGTCGACCGCGGCCAGGGTCGCGTCGTCCTCGCCCGCAACCCCAAGTGGTGGGGTGCGACGCCGAAGCTGGACACCATCACCTTCAGCGTGCTCGACAGCGCGGCCTTCGTGCCCGCGCTGCTGAACAACGAGATCGACGCGGTCGGCGTGGCCAGCCTGGACAACCTGAAGTCGGTGCGCAACGCGCCGGGCGTCGCGGTCCGCCGCGCACCCGGCAACAGCTGGGGCCACTTCACCTTCAACGGTGCGCCCGGTTCGCTGCTCGCGGAACAGGGTGTGCGCGTCGCGATTTCGAAGGCGATCGATCGGCAGGGCATCGCGACCGCCATCCAGAACGGTCTCGTCCAGGACCCGCAGCCGCTGAACAATCACGTCTACCTGCGCGGCCAGGACGGCTATCAGGACAACAGTCTCGGGTTCGACCCGACGGCGGCGGCGAGCGAGCTCGACGCCCTCGGCTGGAAGCTCAACGGCGACGTGCGCGAGAAGGATGGGCGCAAGCTCGAGATCCGCGACGTCATGTACAACGACCCGACCAATATCCAGATCGGTCAGATCATCCAGCAGAATCTCGCGCAGATCGGCGTCAAGCTGGTCATCGAGACCAAGCCGGGCGCCGGTCTGTTCTCCGACGTCCTGCAGCCGGGCAACTTCGATGTGGGCCAGTGGTTCTGGGCCGGTGACCCGTTCCCGCTGAGCAGCCTGACCCAGATCTACGGCTACTACCCGGACGACATCCAGGGCAACTACGGCCGGATCGGCTCGCCCGAGCTCAACGCCCTCATCGAGCAGACCATCTCCGAACTCGATCCGGACAAGGCCAAGGAACTGGCAAACCAGGTCGACCGGAAGGTCTTCGAGGAGGGCCACTCGGTGCCGCTGTTCCAGTCCGCGGGCAACGTCGGCGTGCGCGCCGATCTCGCCAATTTCGGTGCGGCGGGCCTGGCTTCGCTCGACTACACCAAGATCGGCTTCGTGAAGTAACCCGTGACCAGTTCCGGCCCGGCGCGCGCGCTCACCTACCCCCTGCTGGTCACGTCCGGCACCATCGCGGTCATCGCCGCGCTGGTGCCGTTCGCCGATCTCGATCAGCTGAGTGCGCTCGCCGTGGTCGTGCTGGTGATTCTCGCGGTCACCACCTATCAGGTGGGGCTGGCGTTCGGGGTCCTGCCGACCGGGCTCGTCGCGACGGGCACGGTCGGGGGGCGGCGGGTCCGGCAGCAGCATCGGCTGGTCAGCCGGTCGTGGCTGGAGATCACCAGCGGGGATCGGATGGTGTGGCAGCCGGTGTTCTACGAGCCGGGCCTGTCCGCGCTGACGCCGACCGACCTGGAGCTGACCGGGCGCACGATCCGCACCGGCGATACCCGCTTCTACCCGTCGGGCCGGGTCCGCAACACCGAGCCGGCGGGCAAGCTCATCGATAACCCGAGCCGCCCGTCCGAGGTCCCCGCATACGGCGTCGCCCGCCGCCTGATCCTCGATGTCCAGCCCGCCGTCGCCGCCCCGATCGCGGGCCTGCTGTGGGTCTACGTCATGAACGGCGGCATCCCCGCCTTCACCGGCGCCACTCTCGCCGCCGCCGCCACGTTCACCTGGTTCTCAGCCATCCGCGGCTCCGACCCCAGCTGATTCCCCCTGCTCAGACATGGGCACCAGCCCTGTCGATTCAACTGGTCTGACCACTTGACCTCTTGACCTGTTGGGGGGATTATCGAGGGCATGGCGTGGACTCCTGTCGTGAAGCGGTCGGTATCGGGTGATGTGTTCGAGCAGATCGCCGCCGAGGTGCTGGGCGGGGAGCTGGCGGCGGGGAGCACCCTGCCGAGCGAGCGCCAGCTGGCGGAGGCGCTGGGAGTGTCGCGGCCCGCCGTGCGGGAGGCGTTGCAGCGGCTGGCGGCCGCGGGGCTGGTGTCGGTGCGGCAGGGGGAAGCCACCACCGTGCTCGACTATCGACGCAGCGCCGGACTGGAAGTGCTGCCCCGGCTACTGCTGCGGGGCGACACCATCGATCCCGCCGTGGCGCGCAGCATTCTCGAGGCGCGGCTGCACAACGGTCCCAAGATCGCGGAGCTCGCGGCCGCCCGGGTCCGCGCGAAGGGCGCCGACGCGCTCGCCGCCGAACTGGACCCGCTCGGCGCGTCCGTGACCGCGCTGCTCGCCGAGGCGGACCCGCTCACCCAGCAGCGCATCGCCCTCGAATTCTGGGACCACGTCCTCGAGCTGGCCGATTCGATCGCGTTCCGGCTGATGTACTCCATGCTTCGCGCCGCCTACGAACCAGCGCTGGCGGCGCTCGCGCCGATCATGTCCGCCGAGGTGGGCAATGGTGGCGCGTATCGAGACCTGGCCGCCGCGATCACCGCGGGCGAGCCGGAACGGGCCGCCGAGTCCGCGCGAGCACTGCTCGGGCCGGCGACCACCGCTCTCATCCACGCCCTCGACGGGGCGTGATCCACCCGAGGAATCGCCATGAAGAATGACCGTCCGACAACGACGTCGCACGACACCACCGCGGCCGATCGGGGCCGCCCCACCGGATCCGGCGCGGCCCGCTCGCTCCGCCGCAGCGCCTCGCTGAGCGAGATGGCCCGCGAGTTCGTCCGGCATCCCTCGCCCTGGATGATCGCCACCGTCTTCGTCGCCGTCCTGGTGGCGCGCATCGCCGTCGGCGACTGGCAGTTCACCGACGCGCTCGTCCCGCTGATCGTCATCGGCACGTTCCCGCTGACGGAGTGGATCATCCACGTGACGGTGCTGCACTGGCGCCCGCGGCATCTCGGCCCGCTGACCATCGACAGCGAACTGGCCAGCAAACACCGTGCGCACCACACGGATCCGCGCGACATCCCGCTGGTGTTCATCCCACCCAAGTCGCTGGCGTTCACCATCGTCGCCCTGCTCGCGATCGGCCTGCTGGCCTTCCCGCGTCTCGGCCTCGGCCTGACCTTCCTGCTGACGATCACCACCCTCGGCCTGCTCTACGAGTGGACGCACTACCTCATCCACACCGACTACAAGCCCAAGCACGCTCTCTACCGGGCAGTCTGGCGCAATCACCGCCACCACCACTACAAGAACGAGCACTACTGGTTCACCGTCACCACCTCCGGCACCGCCGACCGCCTCCTCGGCACCGCCCCCGACCCGGCAACCGTCGCCACCTCCCCAACAGCCCGCCACCTCCACGCAAGCTGACCGGAAATGAGAATGGGACCCCGCGAGCGAGGTCCCATTCTCATTTCGTCTGTCCGCGGGGGGAGGCCGAAGCCCACGATTCCCACGACTAATGCGTCCAAGTGTACATTTTCCACTTCGCGGAAATCGCCACGCGAAACGCAGTGTCGGACGCGCTGACCGCGACCTATGGACCGCGATGGCCGTGGGACGGCAATTTCGAGCGCAGCCTTCCCGGGCCGGGCGGCCCCTCCTACAACCCGCGCCGGGACCTGACCCGGGCGCGCAGCAAGGAGCACACGACCGGAAAGGTGATCGCGGAACTGAAGTTCGCGTTCTGGCAGAGTATGTTCACCGCCCGCCACGACGTTCGGGTCTGGGATCACCAGATACTCACGCTGTTTCCGTCGAGAACTTCACACACCGCACGCGAGCTCCGCGGCCGGATCTACACCGACTTGGACTCGATCAGGAAGCTGCGCAACCGCGTCGCGCATCACGAGCCGATCTTCAGCAGAAATCTGACCGACGACCTCACCCGGCTGCTCGAGTTGGTCGAATTGCGGTGCACCGACACGGCGGGCTGGCTCCGCGCCATGGAGGAAGTCAGCACATTGTTGCCGCAGCGTCCCTGAGTACTACTGCTCAGGACAGGAGTTTCGTGGCGATGGTGGCGGCGCGGTCGGCGGCGGCCGGGGAGTTCTCGCGGACGGCGGTGACGATGGCGCCGTCGATGAGCAGGGCCAGTTCGGGGGCGAGGGTGTCTGGATCGGGTTGGTTTGCGGCGGTGAGTAATTCGGTGAGGTAGGCGATGACGCGGCGCTTGTGGCGGTCGGCTACCTGGTGGGCGGGGGCGGTGGGGTCGGCGACCTCGATCATCGTGTTGATGAAGGCGCAGCCGCGGAAATCGTTGCGGGCGAAGCGTTGTGCGAGTGCGGTGAAGACGGCCATGGGGCGCGCGGCGGGGTCGTCGACGGCTTCGACGGAGGTGCGCAGCCAGTCCAGCCAGCGGCGGTCGCGGTCTTCGAGGACGGCGACGACCAGGTCGTCCTTGCTCGCGAAGTGCCGGTAGAAGGAAGCGCGGCCGACGCCGGACTCCTGGAGCAGCCGATCGATCCCGACGGCGCGAATCCCCTCCGCGTAGAACAACTCCTCGGCGGTGTTGAGCAACCGCTGCTTGGCCTGTGTCGCCATGCGCTCACCGTACCAGAACGGAAACGATCGGTACCGAGTTGATTGACCACAACGGAACCGATCGGTACCGTCACGGCTCGGTACTGATCAGTACCGTTGTCGAACACCTCTGGAGCGCACCATGTCCCGACTGCCTGTTCTCTCCGCCGATACCGCCGATACCGAGCAGGGCGAACTGCTCACCGAAGTCCAGCGGCAACTGGGCCGGGTGCCGAATCTCTACGCCGCCATGGCGAACAGCCCGGCCACCCTACGGGGGTATCTGCGCCTGCGAGACGCGCTGACGGCGGGCACGCTCGACGCCCGTACCCGCGAGCAGCTCGCCCTCCTGATCGCCGCCGACAACGGCTGCGAATACTGCGTTTCGGCGCACACGATGCGCGCGGCGAAGATGGGTTTCTCCCCGGAGGCGATCACGGCGACACAGGCCGCGCGGGCCGAGGACCCGCACGCCGAGGCGGTGCTGCGCTTCGCCCGCGAGGTACTGCGCACCGGTGGCCGGGTGGCCGACGACCAACTGACCGAGGCCAGGAACAACGGCGTCAGCGATGCCGAACTGACCGAGGCCGTCGGCCATGTCGCACTGAATGTGCTGTCGAACTACTTCAACCATGTGGCCCGCCCTGAGCTGGACTTTCCACCCGCTCCCCACACGCCGAAAGCACCTGCGATGACACCGAAATGGCGAGCCGCCGACACCGTAGAACTGGTCGCGGGCTACACCCTGACCGATGCCGACGGCCAACAGACCGCGCTGGTGCGCGACGCGCGCGTCGCCATCGAGGGCGGCTTCGCGCACATCCGCGTCGACGGCAGCGACCGCGTCCAGGTGGTGTCGGCACCGGCCGTCGCGCTGATCACCTATCGCCCCGAATCCTGATCCGGCGCAGCACGAAATGCCCGGTCCACCACCGTGTGGGCCGGGCTTTCGACTGCCGGAATCCTTTCCGCCGGAGGCTTGACAGGTTTATACCCTAGGGGGGTATGGTACCGACCACGAGACGCTCTCCGCTCGAAAGGACGAAAGTCGTGACTACGCAATCGCAATCCACCAGGAAGTGGTGGGCGCTGGCGGTGATCGCCGCAGCGCAGTTCATGGTCATCATGGACACCTCGATCATCGGGATCGCGCTGCCGAAGATGCAGGCCGAACTCGGCTTCACCCCCGGCAATCTGACCTGGGTGTTCAACGCCTACGTGATCGCCTTCGGCGGGCTGCTGCTGCTCGGCGGCCGGCTCTCCGACCTGCTCGGCGCGCGCCGGGTCTTCGGGGCCGGCTGGCTGGTGCTGGCCGTGGGTTCCGTGCTCGCCGGTGCCGCGGGCACCGTCGGTCTCGAGCTCGCGGGCCGGGCGATCCAGGGCGCGGGCGCGGCACTGATCGCACCCTCGGCGCTGACCCTGCTGATGATGCTATTCGGCGGCTCGCCACAGGAACTCACCAAGGCGCTGGCCGTCTACGGCGCTGCCGCGCCCGCCGGTGGTACCGCGGGCGTGTTCCTGGGTGGCGTGATCACCGAATACATCAGCTGGCCTTGGGTTTTCTACATCAACGTCCCGATCGCGGTGCTGGCCCTGATCGCCGTTCCGCTGCTGATGCCCGCCGCCCCGGCCCGCAAGGGTTCCATCGACATCGTCGGATCCATCACGGTGACGGCCGGTTTGGCGGCCGCGGTGTACGCGATCGTGCAGGCGCCGGAGGCAGGCTGGGCCTCGGGGCAGACCTGGGGTGTGCTGGCGCTGGCCGCCGCGCTGCTGGCCGGCTTCGTCGTCCTCCAGTCGCGGCGGAGCGAACCGCTGATGCGGCTGAGCATCTTCCGCGCGCCGAACCTGGCCGCCGCCAACTTCGCCCAGTTCGCGCTGGCCGCCGCCTGGGTGCCGATGTGGTTCTTCCTGAACCTGTACCTACAGCAGGTGCTCGGCTACAGCGCGTTCCCCTCGGGCGCCGCGCTGCTGCCGATGACCACGCTGATCATGCTCGGCATGGTGGTGCTGGCCCCGAAGGCCATGCAGCGCTTCGGCGCCAAGCCGATGATCGTCACCGGCCTGATCGTGCTCGGCCTCGGCCTCGGGATCATGTCGCTGGTGCGGCCAACCGGCAACTTCTGGGTCGACGTGCTGCCCGCCTCGCTGGTGGCCGCGGGCGGTATGTCGCTGGCCTTCATCCCCTCGCTCGGCACCGCCATCTCGGCGGCGCGACCGGAGGAGGGCGGCTTGGCCTCGGGCATCGTCAATGTCAGCTACCAGGTGGGTTCCGCGCTCGGCCTGGCCGCGATGACGGCGGTCGCCGCCGCGTTCGGCGCCGGCGAACTGGGCGACGCCACGGCACTGACCGACGGCTACTCGGCGGCCTTCCTCGGCGCGGGCCTGCTGGCCCTGGCCGGCGCGGGCATCACCGCCGCGGTCATGCGGGCTCCGGCCCCGGCCACCGCCGACGCGACCGTTTGACAAAATACCCTAGGGGGGTATGGTAATGATTGAGATCGAGAACGAGGAGACCACCATGAGCACCACCACTGTCACCGTCACCGGTATGACCTGCGGTTGCTGCACCAACAAGGTGCGCGACAAGGTCGGCGCGCTGCCCGGCGTCACCGGCGTCGAGGTCGACCTGGCCACCGGCTCGGTGGCGATCGACGGCACCGCACCCGACCGCACCGCCCTCGCCGACGCCGTCACCGCGGCCGGCTTCCAGCTCGCCGACTGAACCCGAAACGGAGCATCCCGATGAACGCAACAGGCAAGTTCGCCGGATTCACCCTCGGCCTCGCGGCGGTCTTCGGGATCGCTCTGGCCGCAGGTGCCCTGGTCGGTCCGGAACCTTCCGAACCGGCCGGGCACGGCGAGCACGAGACCGCGGCGGCACCGTCGGCCGATCTGCCCGGCGGCCTGCTCGCCTCCGATCAGGGCTACACCCTCGCCATCGACAAGCCGAACACCACGACCGCGGCGCAGGCGCCGGTGAGCTTCCGCATCCTCGACGCCACCGGCGCACCGGTCACGAAGTACGTGACCAGCCACGACAAGGATCTGCACCTGATCGTGGTGCGGCGGGACATGGCGGGCTTCCAGCACGTGCACCCGGTGCTCGACCCGGCCGGTACATGGTCGGTGCCGCTGAACCTGAGCCGGGGCGGCGACTACCGGGTGTTCGCCGACTTCACCCCGGCGGGCGGGTCGAACCTGACCCTCGGCGCCGACCTGCGCGTCGCGGGCAACTACGACGTGCAGGCGCTCCCTGCCCCCGCGGCCACCGCGCAGGTCGGCGAGTACACCGTCGCGCTGAACGGCACGGTCACCCCGGGCGCCGCCTCGAACGTGACGCTCTCGGTGAGCCGCAACGGCACACCGGTCACCGACCTGCAGCCCTACCTCGGGGCCTACGGCCACCTGGTCGCCCTGCGCGCGGCCGACCTCGCCTACCTGCACGTCCACCCCGAGGGCGCGCCCGGCGACGGGGTCACCCCCGCCGGTCCCGGCATCGACTTCGTGGTGAACGCGCCGAGCGCGGGCGACTACCGCCTGTTCCTCGACTTCCAGCACCAGGGCGTCGTCCGGACCGCGGAGTTCACGGTGCGGGTCGCCCAGCCGGACGCCACCGGCGCGAGCAGCCCGGCCCCGACGAACGCACCGGCCGAACCCGGCCACGGGCACTGACGTAGCCCACCAGCAATCCCTCAGCAAGAATCGATACCAGGAACGAAACGGAGCACCCCATGACCACCGTGACGCAACCACCGGGCACCGGCCAGGTAGAACTGGTGATCGGTGGCATGACCTGCGCTTCCTGCGCGAACCGGATCGAGAAGAAGCTCAACAAGCTCGACGGGGTCACCGCGACGGTCAACTACGCGACCGAGAAGGCCAGGGTCGACTTCACCGGCGACGTCTCCCCCGAGGAGCTGATCGCCACCGTCGAGCAGGCCGGCTACACCGCCGCACTGCCCGCGCCGAAGCAGGCCGAGCCCACCGAGGACGCGGCCGCCGAACCCGACCCGACCGCTTCGCTACGCACCCGCCTGCTGGTCTCGCTGGTGCTCACCGTCCCGGTCATCGCGATGGCGATGATCCCCGCGTTGCAGTTCACCAACTGGCAGTGGCTGTCGCTGACGCTGGCCGCCCCGGTCGTCGTGTGGGGCGCGCTGCCCTTTCACAAGGCGGCCTGGACCAACCTGAAGCACGGCACCGCCACCATGGACACGCTGGTGTCGATGGGCACGCTCGCCGCCTTCGGCTGGTCGCTGTACGCCCTGTTCTGGGGCACTGCGGGCACGCCGGGCATGAAGCACCCGTTCGAGTTCACCATCGCCCGGATGGACGGCACCGGCAGCATCTACCTGGAGGCCGCGGCGGGCGTCACCACGTTCATCCTGGCCGGACGCTACTTCGA
Source organism: Nocardia sp. NPDC050718 (assembly GCF_040654235.1). NCBI lineage: Bacteria > Bacillati > Actinomycetota > Actinomycetes > Mycobacteriales > Nocardiaceae > Nocardia > Nocardia sp. NPDC050718. The sequence goes on from NZ_JBFAHQ010000001.1 coordinate 24,523, forward strand.
GGCCAGGTCCAAGCGGCGCGCCGGTGCGGCGCTGCGGGCGCTGCTGGAGCTGGGCGCCAAGGACGTCGCGGTGCTGCGCGACGGCGTCGAGACGCGGATTCCGGTGGAGCAGCTGGCCGTCGGTGACGAGTTCATCGTCCGGCCCGGCGAGAAGATCGCCACCGACGGTGTGGTGACCGAGGGCAGTTCGGCGGTCGACGCCGCCATGCTGACCGGCGAATCGGTGCCGGTCGAGGTCGGCGCGGGCGACGCGGTGACCGGCGCGACCGTCAATGTCGGCGGACGGCTCCTGGTGCGCGCCACCAGGATCGGCGCCGACACCCAGCTGGCGCAGATGGCCCAGCTCGTCGAGGACGCGCAGACCGGGAAGGCCCAGGCCCAGCGCCTGGCCGACAAGATCTCCGGCATCTTCGTCCCGATCGTCATCGCGCTGGCCGTCGGCACCCTCGGCTTCTGGCTCGGCACCGGTGGCGCGATCGCGGCGGCCTTCACCGCCGGTGTCGCGGTGCTGATCATCGCCTGCCCGTGCGCCCTCGGCCTGGCCACCCCGACCGCGCTGATGGTCGGCACCGGGCGCGGCGCCCAGCTCGGCATCCTGATCAAGGGTCCCGAGGTGCTGGAATCGACCCGCAAGGTCGACACCATCGTGCTGGACAAGACCGGCACCGTCACCACCGGCAAGATGACCCTGCTCGACGTGCTCCCCGCCGAGGGCGAGGAACGCGGCCGGGTACTGGAACTGGCGGGCGCGCTGGAACACTCGTCGGAGCACCCGATCGCCCAGGCGATCGCCAAGGCCGCGCAGGACGAGTTCGGTGAACTGCTGCCGGTGGAGGGCTTCGCCAATGTCGAAGGTCTCGGCGTGCAGGGCGTGGTGAACGGTTCCGCGGTGATCGTCGGCCGGGCCCGGCTGCTGGCCGACTGGTCGCAGCCGCTGCCGGCGCACCTGGAAACCGCCATGGCGGAAGCGGAGTCGGCGGGCAGGACCGCGGTGGCCATCGGCTGGGACGGCAAGGCGCGCGGCGTGCTCGTGGTCGCCGACGCCGTGAAACCCACCTCGGCGCAGGCCATCGCGCAGTTCCGCGCACTCGGCCTGACCCCGATCCTGCTGACCGGCGACAATGCCCGCGCGGCCCGCACCATCGGCGACGAGGTCGGCATCGACGAGGTGATCGCCGAGGTGCTGCCGCAGGACAAGGTCGACACCGTCAAGCGGTTGCAGGCCGAGGGCAAGGTCGTCGCCATGGTGGGTGACGGCGTCAACGACGCGGCCGCCCTGGCCCAGGCCGATCTGGGCCTGTCGATGGGCACCGGCACCGATGTCGCCATCGAGGCCAGCGACCTGACCCTGGTCCGCGGCGACCTGCGCGCCGCCGCCGACGCGATCCGCCTGTCCCGCCGCACCCTGGCCACGATCAAGGGCAACCTGTTCTGGGCCTTCGCCTACAACGTGGCGGCCATCCCGCTGGCCATGGCGGGCCTGCTCAACCCGATGCTGGCCGGCGCCGCGATGGCGTTCAGCTCGGTGTTCGTGGTGAGCAACAGCCTGCGGCTGCGGCGGTTCAAGTCGACGGCGCAGTAGGTCGCGACACCGGCCGAAGGGGCGCACCGGAAGGTGCGCCCCTTCGTCGTCGGGTCAGAAGATGGTCTGGCTGTCGGCGGAGATGGTGAAGCCGTGGCCCGCCGCGTCGCAGCGGATGCCCTGCTGGCTGGAGGTGCAGGCGACGCCGCGGACTACCAGCGTGTCGCCGTAGTGCAGGGTCGCGCCGCCGCCCTTGGTGGTGCCGTCGACCGGCTCGCCGACGAAGATGCCCTGGCTGGTGCACAGGAACTCCGACTTGCCGCCGACGGTGTGCACGGCGACCTTGCGGTTGGGCGCGTCGTCGCAGTTGGGCAGTTGCGGTGGAATGACATTCGCCTTGGACAGCTGGCAGCCGACGCCGAACGGGGCGTCGGCGAGGATGCCGCACATGATGTTGCCGGTGGGCGATTGGAAGTAGAAGCTGTCGCGCTGCTGGTAGTCGCGGGCGTCGACGGTGGCGTCGTCGCGGGACGGCATACCGGTGGGCACCGGGCCGGTGCTTCCCGAGCCATTGGGCACCAAAATCTGCCCTGACGGGGGGTTCGGCACCCAGATATCGGGGAGGATTTCGGGCGCGCTCGGCTGGATGACGGTGGCCGCGCTCGGCGGAGTGGTCTGCGCGGTCGAACCCTGGTCACCGGCACAACCGGCCAGTCCCCCTGCGAGCGCCACCAGCGCCGCCACCACGATTGCTGATCTCATTGGAACTCTCCCCTCGATGTCCTCCCGACCCATCGAAGGAAGAATCGACGACAGGAGCGGATTCGTTTCCTTCGCTCAGGGAACCGTGACCCACCCGAGGTGAGCCCGTGACCACAACTCAGCACGTCTGGTACGCCGCGTACGGCTCCAACATGCACGCCGCGCGGTTCGCTTACTACCGCGACGGCGGCACCCCGCCCGGCACCGCGCACACCTATCCGGGCTTCCGCGACCGCACGCCGCCGGTCGCGATCACGCCGCTGACCCTGCCGGGGAGCCTGTATTTCGCCTGGCGGAGCCAGGTGTGGACCGGCGGTGTCGCCTTCTACACCGATCGCCCGGCCACCGGCTGGCCGACCGGCGTCGCGGCCAGGGGGTACCTGCTCACCGTCGGCCAGTTCGGTGATCTGCTCGCCCAGGAGATGTACCGGACACCGAGCGCCGACTTCGATCTCGCGCCGGTACTGGCGGCGGGCGCGGTCGCGCTCGGTCCCGGCCGATACGAGACCGTCCTGCACGCCGGGACCGCCGACGGCGCGCCGATTCTCACCTGCACCGCGCCGTGGCGCCCGGAAACCGTTGACCTGCAACGCCCATCGGCCCGCTACGTCGGCATGATCGCCGCCGGTCTGCGCGAATCCCACGGCTGGGACACCGACCGCATCGTCGGCTACCTGTCGACGCGGCCCGGCATCGCCGCCCGCTGGCCCGAACCCGGCCTGCGTGCCGTGGTCGACGGCGGACCCGGCCTCGACCTGCCGGAATGACGGACGACGTTTCGCCGGACGACCATCGGGTAGACAATCGAACCAGGGAGCATGACCGTCCGGGAGCGGATGCATGGACTGGTTCACGGCGCCGGAGTACTGGCAGGGCAGGCTGATCTTCCAGCGTGGCCTGGCAGTGATCTACGCGCTCGCGTTCCTCGGCGCCGCGCTGCAATTCCGCGCGCTGCTCGGCGAGCGGGGAATGCTGCCCATCCCGCGCTTCCTGGCGCGCACCCCCTTCCGCCGGGCGCCGAGCCTGTTCCAGCTGCGCTATTCGGATCGCGGCTACGCCGTGGTGGCGTGGTCGGGCGTGGCCGTCGCGGTCGCCGTCGCCGTCGGGGCCGCCGATCTGGTGCCGCTGTGGGGGTCGATGGCGCTGTGGTTCGTGCTGTGGGTGCTGTATCTGTCGATCGTCAATGTCGGGCAGGCCTGGTACGCCTTCGGCTGGGAATCGCTGCTGCTCGAGGCCGGTTTCCTGGCGATCTTCCTCGGCAACGACACCGTCGCGCCGCCGCTGCTCGTGCTGTTCGCCGCGCGCTGGCTGCTGTTCCGGGTGGAGTTCGGCGCAGGGCTGATCAAGATGCGCGGCGACCGGTGCTGGCGCGATCTGACCTGCCTGTACTACCACCACGAGACCCAGCCGATGCCAGGCCCGCTGAGCTGGTTCTTCCACCATCTGCCCCGGCCGCTGCACCGGGTGGAGGTCGCGGCCAATCACTTCGCGCAGCTGGTGGTGCCGTTCGGGTTGTTCGCGCCGCAGCCGGTGGCGAGCGTGGCGGCGGGCATCGTCATCGTCACCCAGCTGTGGCTGGTGCTGTCGGGCAATTTCGCCTGGTTGAACTGGGTGACGCTGCTGCTGGCGACCACGGTGGTCGGCGGGCGGTTCTACCCGATGCTGCCCGACGCGCCAGAGACGCAGCCGCCGCCGGTGTGGTTCACCGGCGCGGTGTTCGCCTACCTCGGGCTGGTCCTCGTGCTGAGCTATCAGCCTGCCGCCAATCTGCTCTCGCCGCGTCAGGCCATGAACGCGTCGTTCGAGCCGTTGCACCTGGTCAACACCTATGGCGCCTTCGGCAGCATCACCAAGGTGCGGCACGAGATCGTGCTCGAGGGCACCGACGCGGCCGAGCTCACCCCGGAGACGGAGTGGCGCGAGTACGAATTCAAGGGCAAACCAGGCAAACCAGGCAGCCTGCCCCGGCAGTGGGCGCCGTATCACCTGCGCCTGGACTGGCTGATGTGGTTCGCCGCGCTGTCACCGGCGTACGCCAGGGGCTGGGCGGTCCCCCTGGCGCGGCGCCTGCTCCGCAACGACCCCGACACCCTGCGCCTGCTGCGGCGCTGCCCCTTCCCCGACGCGCCGCCGCGCTACCTGCGTGCCCGGCTCTACGAATACCACTTCAGCTCCCGTACCGAGTTGCGTCGGGACCGGATCTGGTGGCGGCGCAGACTGATCGGCGACTACCTGCCGCCGATGGCGCTCGAGTGGATCACTCGGCGCTGAGAACGCGAAAAGCCCGGCTCGACACACTGTCGACCGGGCTTTTCGTGGAGCGGATGACGAGATTCGAACTCGCGACCCTCACCTTGGCAAGGTGATGCGCTACCAGCTGCGCTACATCCGCACGCCGTGCGAGGCCCGTTCCGGGATCGCCGGGGGCTTCGTCGTGCGAGAAGGAACTTTAGCGCGTCGGCGGCGAAAAACGAAATCCGTGCGCACCGCCGACCGGCGGCGGCGGTGAGGTCAGCGGGGTGCGCGCCGGATACCGATCAGCAGCAGGACCGACGCGGCCGCGGCCAGCACCCAGGGCGCCGGCTCGAAGATCAGCGCGCAGACGACGGTCCAGACCAGCAGTGACCAGGCCAGGAACGCCGGCGGGGCGATCGCGCGCCGGTCGAGCCAGACGATCAGGCAGCCGAGGAGCAGCAGCGGGACCCCGAAGCTGCCCGGACCCATCCAGAACGCACCGATGGCGGGCGGCAGCTCGGTGATGTCGGCGTCGGGCAGCCACAGCCCGAAGGTGAACCACTCGCCGTAGTGCCGGTGCCCGAGCAGGGTCGCGGCGACGACGTGCGCCGCACCGAGGAACGCGAGCACGCGTCCGGCCCAGGTGATCATGCCTGCCTCCAGCAGAGTTACGAGACTCTTGATATCGAAACTAACAGTTTCGTATGCTGCCACAGGTCTCGCCCTCCCGCACCCGATCCACCGTTAAGCGCGCACCAAGAATCCGGAATCCCTTGCCGGGAAAGCTCTTTCCCAGCCCGGTGGATACCACCCGGGCACGAGGGAGGAACGGGATGAAGACTCTGGGGCTGATCGCGGCGGGCGTCGCCGCGACCACCGTGACCATCATGGGCGCCGGTCCGGCGCACGCGGACTTCACCGACGCGGTGGAGTTCACCGACAGCGGCGAGAACGTCGAGGAGGGGGAGTTCGGCGAGTACGCGGTCGACCGGAACAATCCGGGCTCATGCCTGGTGGTGCAGAACCACACCGGCGGCCGGGTGACCGTGCGGCTGAATTATCCGACCAGCCAGGGCAAATGGACCTTCGCCCACGATGACGTCGGCGTGCTCACCCGGAACAACCGGGTGGTGACCTCACCGTCCGGGCGCTGGAGCGTGCGGACCAACCCGCCGATCGTGTTCCACTGGGTCTACGACGGCAAGCTCAACAACCGCAAGGGCTGCAACGGATCCTGGGTGCTGACCATGAACTGATCCGGCGACGGCTGGTCACGGATGCGCGAAGGCGCTGCGATGATCGGCGGCCCACTCGGCGTAGCTGCGGGAGACGCGGCCGAGGATCTCGTCGACATCGGTGGTGACCACGGCGTTGTGGCCGTCACGGATGAAGTTCTGGCCGATCAGCGACCCTTCGACGAAGGCTGGTGGCAGTCCGGCGGCGGTCATGAAGGCGCGGGCGTCGGCCGCGGCGATATCGGTGACGGCGATCGGGCGGCCGAGGATCTCGGCGAGCTCGGCGGCCTGGTCGCGGGTGGTCTGCAGGGTAGGGCCGGTGAGGGTGTATGTGCGGCCGTGGTGCGCAGGATCGCGCAGCGCGGCCGCCGCGACCTCGGCGACGTCGCGGGGGTCGACCACGGCCTGTCGGCCGTCGCCGGTGAGGTTCGGTACCGGGTGGCCGTTGCGCATCGGTTCGATCCAGCTGAAGGTGTTGGACGCGAAGGTGTTGGGGCGCAGGATCGTCCATTCGAGACCCGAGGCGCGGACGGCGTCCTCTCCCGGCACATGCCAGGAACCGGGACCGGCGAGGCGGGGATCGCCGGTCCCGATGGCCGACAGTTTCACCACCCGGCGCACACCGGCGGCGCGCGCGGCCGCGACCAGCGCGGCGTCGACGCCGGTGTCGTCGGGGCCGGGCACGCCGTTGAGGAACGCGGCCTCGATGCCCGTCATCGCGGCGGCGAAGGTGTCCGGCTCGCGGTAGTCCACCCGGACCGCGTCGACGCCGGCCGGGAAGTCCGCGGTCGCCAGATCGCGGGCGGTCGCCCGCACCGCTACACCGTCGGCCACGAGGTGCCGGAGAAGATTGCTGCCGATGGTGCCCGTCGCACCGGTGATCAGGATCATGCGACGAGCATGGCAATTCCCCTGCCTGCGGCTATAGGAGAAATCGGCACAGCCGAACCGGGCCGCGGGCCCTACTGTTGACCGGGTGAGCACGCAGTATCTGACCTCGGCGCAACTCGAGTCCACGGTGGCGACACCGGAATCGCTGCGACCCTGGCTCACCGAGCTGACCAGCACGCCCGTCCACGACGACCACACCCGGCCGTTCGCCCATCCGCCGGTGGCGTCGACGACGGTTGTGCTGCGCACCGAACCCTCCGGCAGGCGACGGGCTTTCGTCGTCGGCGCGCAGACCAAGGCGGCGTACTCGCGCGCCGAGGAGCCGGCGGGCTGCGTGCGATTGCGCCTGGCTCCCGGCGTCTCGCGCCCCCTGCTCGGCGTCGCCGCGGGCGAACTCACCGACCGCGTGGTGCGCCTCGACGAGCTGCCCGGCCCGCTGGGTACCGCCGCGAGCGACCTGACGCGGCTCCCCGCCGACGAGGCCGTGCGCTACCTGGAAGACCTACTGCCGCATCAGGTCTCCGAGACCGCGACCGAGCGCGCGCATCGCCTCGTGTTGCGCGAGGCGATCTCGGCGCTCACCGCCGACCTCGCCCCTTCCGTCCCCGATCTCGCCGCCCGGCTCGCGGTCAGCGAACGCCAGTTGCGCGTCCTGTTCGCGACGGGAATCGGGGTCTCCCCCAAGCATTTCGCCCGCATCGACCGCGTCCGGCGGGTCCTCGCGTACGCGGGCAACACGCCGTGGTCCCATCTCGCGGCCGACACCGGCTACTACGACCAGTCCCATCTCACCGCCGATTTCCGCACCATCATGGGCGTCCCACCGGCGGCCTACCTGCACGGCAGGCTGCCAGCGCCGACCCGCTGCCGGCTACCGCGCTGAGCGCGCGGCCCCGGTAGCGAGTCGGCCGGGATCAGGCTTCCGGCTTCTCCTGCTGCGCGGCCTTGCGGGCGAGGCGCTCGGCGGCCTCGGCGTCATCGAGCGCGGTGGCCTCTTCGAGGGTCGGAGCACTGCCGCCGAGGCGACGCGGGACCCAGTAGGCGCCCGGCTCGTGTTCGTAGGACTCCTGGAGGTCGGCCAGCAGGCCCTGCATGGTGGTGCGGAGCTGAGCGGTCAGCTCGGCGGCGGGCTCGTACGGCTTGATCGGGGCGCCGACGGCGATCGAGATGGGGGTGTTGGTGCGGCCGAGCCGCTTCGGGAAGCCCTTGGTCCAGACGCGCTGGGCACCCCAGATGACGATCGGGATGATCGGGACGTCGGCCTCGAGCGCCATCCGGGCGGCGCCGGACTTGAATTCCTTGATCTCGAAGCTGCGGCTGATGGTGGCCTCGGGGTAGACGCCGACCAACTCGCCGTCACGCAGGTATTTCACCGCCGACTTGTAGGAGTCGGCGCCCGCGGTGCGGTCCACCGGGATGTGTTTGAGGGCACGCATGATCGGGCCGGAGATGTTGTTGTCGAACACCTCCTGCTTGGCCATGAACCTGATGTAGCGACCAGGCGTGCGGGCGGGCAGTCCCGCGTAGGTGAAGTCCATGTAGCCGGTGTGGTTGATCGCCACCACGGCGCCACCGGACGCGGGGATGTTCTCCGCGCCCTTCACGGTGAACTTCAGACCTTCGAGGAAGAAGACGGTTCGGGCCAGGCCGATGATCGACCGGTAGACGGGTTCCACAATTCAGCTAGCGTAGTCGCAGATCGTGCCACGGCCCAGGAATGAGGAACGTCGTAGTGGAACGCGCGCAGCCGCCCCTGCTTGCTCTGCCCCGTCCCCGCCCGCACCGCGCCGTCGCGCTGGCCGCGGGTCTCACCGTCACCGCGGCGCTGATCGCCGGGTGTGATTCGGTCTCCGGCATCCCCGGCGACGATCCGGCGCCCGCCGACACCACCACCGCGACGACGACCGCGCCGCCGTCGACCACGTCCACCGCCACCCAGGCGATCGCCCCCGGCGAACCCGCGCCGGGCAAGGCAGGCTCACTGCCCCCGCTGCCCGCCGACGCGCCGCAGGTCGGCGCGGTGCCCGGCAACGCCGACGCCGTGATCGCGGTCCGCCGCTGGGCCGCCGACCTGCAGACGAGCACTCCCGCCGAACTGCAGGCCGCCTGCTGGACCATCCCGCCGCGCACGGTCACCGACATGTACGCCGACCCGCAGTCGATCCTCGCCGCGCTCAGCCAGCCCGGCACGGCGACCGCCGACACCGTCACCTGGCGCAACCGCACGACCACCGTCACCGTCGACCGCGAGGCCATCGCCTCCGGGTACGCCTGCGGCCGGGTGTTCGCGGCGGGCGTCGAGCCGGGTTACGACGAGGCCGACGCCCGGCACACCGTCCGCCGCTACCTCGCGCGCGCCACCGGCAAACCGCTCGATCCGGCCGATGTCGAAGCCACCCATCCGCTGACCTGCAAGGCGACCCTCACCACCTGGGACCCGCAGGGCACCGGCAACCCCACAGCACCCCCGCTGACCAGCGACTCGGGCAAAGTAGGCAATGTCACCTCCTACACCGGTGAGGAGCTACGATCCGACCAGGTTCGCGGCGACTACCTGGCAGTTCACGTCCCGGTGACCACCTCGCCGGGGGGCACGCGGATGCGGACTTTCACCGTCGTACCGACCGCCGAGGGCTACTGCATCGGTGACGTAACGATTTAGCCACTACCCTGGTTGGCTGGTACTGGTAGGAGGAAACAAGCTCGTGCAGATCACCAGCGTCGGACACGCAGGCTTCCACATCCGAACCACAGCCGGGACGATCCTGTGCGACCCCTGGGTCAATCCCGCGTATTTCGCCTCGTGGTTCCCGTTCCCGGACAACTCCCAGCTCGAGTGGGAGTCGCTCGGCGATGTCGACTACCTGTATGTCTCGCACCTGCATCGCGACCACTTCGACGCCGCGCACCTGCGCAAGTACGTCAACAAGGACGCGACCATCCTGCTGCCGGACTACCCGGTGCCGGATCTGCGCCGTGAGCTCGAGGCGCTGGGCTTCACCAAGTTCTTCGAGACCGAGGACTCGGTCAAGCACACCGTCACCGGGCCCAAGGGTTCGCTCGACATCATGATCGTGGCGCTGCGCGCGCCCGCCGACGGCCCGATCGGCGACTCCGGCATTCTCATCTCCGACGGTGAGACCACCTGTTTCAACATGAACGACGCGCGCCCGGTGGACATGGACGTCATCCACGACGCGTTCGGTGACATCGACATCCACCTGCTGCAGTACTCGGGCGCCATCTGGTACCCGGCCGTGTACGACATCCCGGCGCGCACCAAGGCCAACTTCGGCAAGCAGAAGCGCCAGCGCGGCATGGACCGCGCCCGCTCCTACATCGAGCAGGTCGGCGCCACCTGGGTGGTGCCCTCGGCCGGTCCGCCGGTGTTCCTCGACGACGAACTGCGCTACCTCAACGACGATCGCGGCGACGAGGGCAACATCTTCCCCGACCAGATCGTGTTCCTCGAGCAGATGGAGATCCACGGCAACGCCGGCGGAATCCTGATGATCCCCGGCTCGGTCGCCGACGTGCGCGGCAAGGAACTCGACCTCGCGCACCCCTTCGACCCGGACCGGATCTACGGCGACAAGGCCGCCTACATCGCCGAGATGGCCGAGCGGTTCGCCCCGGCGCTCGCGGCCGAGAAGGCGTCCTGGGAGACCGGCGACGGCTCGCTGCTCGAGCCGCTGCGCGAGCTGTTCGAGCCGATCATGAAGCAGTCCGCGCTGATCAGCGACGGCATCGGGTACCCGGTCGGCCTGGTCATCGGCGAGGAGACGGTGGTGCTGGACTTCCCGCACCGCACCGTCCGCGAGCCGATCGAGGGCGAGGGCCGCTACCGCTACGGCTTCCGGATCGCGCCCGAACTGGTGCGCACCGTGCTGCGCGACAACGAGCCGGACTGGGTCAACACGATCTTCCTGTCCACCCGGTTCCAGGCGTGGCGCATCGGCGGCTACAACGAGTTCCTCTACACCTTCTTCAAGTGCCTCACCGACGAGCGCATCGCCTACGCCGACGGCTGGTTCTCCGAGGCGCACGACGATTCCGCCGTCACCGAGCTGGACGGCTGGGAAGTCCAGCGCCGCTGCCCCCACCTCAAGGCCGACCTCTCCAAATTCGGTGTGGTGGAAGGCAACAACCTCACCTGCAACCTGCACGGCTGGCAGTGGGACCTGGAATCGGGCCGCTGCAAGACCTCCAAGGGCCACGAGCTGCGCTCGCGCAAGCTCTGACCCGAACGCCGAACGGGCGGGACGACTTTCGTCCCGCCCGTTTCGTCTGTCCACCCGCCTGTCCACTGTTTGCATAACTTGCAAACTGCCAATCTTCGGACAATTCCGGGTCGATTCGGCCGACGGAACGGCGCCGAGCGCCTAGCGTCACCATCGACGATCAACCGCTCCGATTCGGAAGGAAATCCCTTGGCGGACATGGACATCGCACTCAAGGAAATGATGCTGCTCGATGGCGCGCTCGGCGCCTGCATCGTCGACTACACCAGCGGCATGACCCTCGGCGCGATCGGCGGATCCAAGACCCTGGACCTACAGGTCGCCGCCGCGGGCAACACCGAGGTGCTGCGCGCCAAGGTCCGCACCATGGAGCAGCTCGGCATCGATGAGGGCATCGAGGACGTGCTCATCACTCTCAGCGGGCAGTACCACCTGATCCGGCCGTCCAAGGCGCGCCGGGCCAAGGGCCTGTTCCTCTACCTGGCCATGGACCGCACCCGCGGCAATCTCGCGCTCGCTCGCCGTCGCCTCGCCGACATCGACGCCGAGCTCGAGATCTAGCCGTCCGTGCCCGGGACACAGCGGCCGCTCTATCAGATGAAGGCCGACTTCTTCAAAACCCTCGGGCACCCGGTGCGGATCCGTGTGCTGGAGTTGCTGAGCATGCGGCCGCACGCCGTCGCGGAGATCCTGCCCGAAGTCGGCGGCGAGGCGGCGACCCTGTCCCAGCAGCTGTCGGTGCTGCGCCGGGCCGGGTTGGTGACCTCGCGCCGGGACGGGCAGTCGGTCACCTACGCACTCACCTCACCGGGGGTCGCCGAGCTGCTCGCGGTCGCCCGCGGCATCCTGACCGGGGTGGTCGCGGTGCAGGTGGAAGCGCTCGCGCCCGCGGACCGCTGATCGCCGTTCCCTGACCGGGCCGGATCGCTCCCGGTCAGGGCGCGTCCCGGCCCGCCACCTGCACGGCGTACTCCAGGATGCGCAGGGTTTCCACGGCGTCGCGGGGGTCGACCGGGACCGGGGTGCCGTCGAGGAGGGTCGCGGCCATGCCCGCGTAGAAGGCGGGGTAGTCGCCGGGGCGGGTGGGGAGGGGGCGCAGGTCGTCGCCCGCGCCGAAGGTGCCCCACCGCTCGGGTGGGACTGTGCCCCAGGGTTTTCCGTCGCCGGGGCGGCGGCCCGCGCGCAGGTCGTCTTCCTGTGGGTCGAGGCCGTGCACCGTGTAGCCGTTCGTCGAGCCGAGGACGCGCAGGCGGGGGCCCAGCTGCGGGGTGACGGCGCTCATCCACAGCTGCGAGCGCGTTCCGGAGGCGTGGGTGAGGGCGAGGAAGGCGTCGTCGTCGGAGTTGACGCCGGGACGGCGGCGGTCGAGTTCGGCGTACAGCTCGGTGACCGGGCCGAACAGGGTCAGCGCCTGGTCGACCAGGTGACTGCCCAGGTCGAACAGGATGCCCGCGCCCTCGGCGGCGTCACCCACCTCGCGCCAACCACCCTTGGTGACCGGGCGCCAGCGTTCGAATCGCGACTCGAACCGGCGCACCTCACCGAGTTCGCCTTCCGCCAGCAGCGCGCGGACGGTCAGGAAGTCGTTGTCCCAGCGGCGATTCTGGAACACGCTCAGCGCCAGTCCCGCCTCCTCGGCGGCCGTCACCACCGCGTCGGCGTCGGACGACGTCACCGCGAACGGTTTGTCGACCACCACCGGGAGCCCGGCGGCCAGCGCGCGCGACGCCAGCGGCGCGTGACTGCGATTCGGCGTGGCGATCACCGCCAGGTCGATGCCCGCCGGATCGGCGAACAGTTCGTCGGCGTTGCGCACCACCCGCACACCCGGATGCTCGGCCCGCGCCCGCTCCGCCCGCTCCTCGGACGAGGTGACCACCGTCGCCACCCGCAACCGCGGATCGGCCGCGATCAGCGGCGCGTGGAACACCGAACCGGCCAAGCCGTACCCGACTACCGCTACCCCGAGCTGGTCCATCGCTGTCCCTTTCGTGGTGGGTCCCGGGGTCGAGTATGCCCCCGGGGCCGACGGGGGACGGGGATCTCAGCGGTTCGGCAGCTTCTCCGCGGCGGAGCGCAGGACCTCGGCGGCGATCGCGCAGTAGTCCTCGCGCATGCCCTCGGCACCGTGCACCGTGACCTCGACCGTCTCCTTCTCGGACCGGGGGGCGAGGTAGGCCCTGGTGCACATGGCCTTCGTGCTGGTGGCCTGGTCGACGTAGAGCCGGTAACCGTCGACGGATACCGTCACCTGCTCGTTGCCCGAGGTGTACCTGCTGCTGCTGACGAGTTTCAGGCTGAGCTGCACGCTGCCGTTCAGCTGACAGGTGTGCGCGTCCGCGACCGTCGGCGCGGGCGCCAGCGCGCCGATCCTGGCGGCGACCAGCTCACGATCGAGCAGGGTGCACGGCTCGACCAGCGCCAAGGACGACTCCTGGTGCGCGGCGCGCGGCGCGGACGACAGCGACCGAGCGATATTGGCCGCGACGTAGTCGATGCCCTCGCACCCCTTGACGCCACTCGGTTGATAGAGGGTGATGACGATGCCCGACGGACCCTCCGCGCCCGGACTGGCGATGGCCCTGGTGCAGCCGGCCGCACTGCCGTCGATGATCGGCACACCGTCGACGATGGTCTGGTTCGGCGTCAGGTACATGTCCTCGGTGCCCAGCTCCAGGCTCAGCGAGGTCCGGTTGGAGGTGGCGTAGCAGCCCCAGGTCGTGGACGTGTCCAGCTTCCAGGTGTCGGCGGCGAGCGGGGCCGGCGCGACCGGGACGGCGTCGCCGATGGCCTTGCGGAGCCAGGCGCACGCGTCGGTCTGGCGCAACTGGGCGAGGGTCAAGCCGGTCACCGGCGCCGGTTCGCTCGCCGGTCTGGTGGCCAAGTAGGCGAGGCCGCCGACCACGAGCAGCAGCGCCGCCAGCCCGCCTGCCAGCGCGCTCCGGATTTTCGGGGTTGCCGAGTTCCAGCGGCGCAGGCCGGATCGCATCGCCCGCCTGCTCGTGTCGAGCGCGGTCTGCCCGGCACCGGCGAGCACTTCTGGCAGCGGCCGCGCCGGTGGCGCCACCGGCGCGACGACCGGCGGCAACCCGGCGAGCAGGGCGGACACCTGGTCCTGCTGACGGCCGATGTCGTCGAGTACCGGCGCGGGCCAGGGCGGGGCTGCCGCGGGCGGACCGCCGAGGTACTCCAGCATCTGACCCGGCGTCGGCCGGGCCGCCGGGTCCTTGCGCAGGCACGCGGCGATCAGCTCGTACAGCGGTTCGGGCACCCGGCTCAGATCGGGCTCGCGCTGCGCGATGTTGAACAGGATGTACGGCACCGACGGCGCGGTGAACGGCGCGCTGCCGGAGGCCGCGAAGGCGAGCACCGAGCCGAGCGCGAACATGTCGGCGGCCGGGGTGATCGCCAGCCCGAGCGCCTGTTCGGGCGCGAGGAAGTCCGGGGTGCCGAGGGCGGTCACGCTGCCGGTCGTCGGCGGTCCGGCGACCGGCGTGATGCCGATCTCGTTGAGCCGTCCGCCCTCGCGTGCCAGCAACACCGAGTCGGCCTTGAGCCGCTGATGGACGAGGCCTGCGGCGTGCACGGTCCGCAATGCCGAGGCCAGAGCAGCGGCGAGCGCGCGGACGGCGGGCACCGGCAGCGGGCCGTGCTCGGCGACCGCGCGGTCGAGCCGCACACCCGGCACGAATACCGAGGCGAGCCAGGGCTTGTCGGCATCGGCGTCGACATCGATCACCGTCGTGTTGCCGGCGCCCGAGACCCGCATCGCGGCGACCGCGCTGTGCCGCAGCCTGATCCGGAACTCGGGCTCGTCGACCAGTTCGGCCTCGGCCTGCCGCACGACGACGAGGGAATCGTCGGGGCCCGCCGCGAGCAGCGAGCGGAAACCCGCGGTCGAGTCGAGGGCGCCGATGACGCGATAGCGGCCGATGGTGTCCGGTTCGCCGGGACCGCGGGGATGAATCGTCATGAGGTCGGCAACTTCGTGAGAACGGGCGCGAACAGGGTGGCCGCGGCATCGCACGGGCTCAACGGTCCCGGCTTGTACGCCGAGTACATGATGCGCACTTGCTCCGCCTGGTCGTCCCGGCTGGGCCTGGTCAGATAGGCCAGCTCGCAGTAGTTGACGTTTTCCGTCTGGACGTTCACCGTGCGCCCCGCGATCGTCCTGGTGGGCCGGACCTTGCCGCCGACCACGTGGTCGGGCCGCAGGCGATCGTCGAGGTCGAGCGCGACGTACCCTTCCCGCCCGTCCGCCACGCAGCCGTGCACCGTGCGGCCGCGGGCCGGGTCACCGGTCACCGAAGCGATGTCCGCGGAATCCAGCAGCACGCAGGGATCGAGCCGCAGCACCGAGTTCGCGGGGAGGTCGCGCAGCGGCGGGTTGACCGCGAGGCGGCGTACCACCGCGACGAGTCCACGTTCGACCGCCGGACAGGTGTCGCTGCCCTCGAAGGTCGACGAGCTCAAGGTCAGCGCCATCGGCAGCCCGCTCTGCGCCACGACCGAGCGGTCGCAATTGCGGGCTTCCTTGTTCCGGCCGAGCACCGGCATCCAGTTGATGGTGCTGCCCATCGGGGTCCTGCCCTTGATCTGCTCGACCGGGGAGCCGTTCTCGAGGGTGAGCTGCATCTTGCGACCGGATGGTTCGCGGTAGGTGAGGCTGCACGAGTGCACGCCGTTCGGCACGAGTTCGCCGGTCGCCGTGCCGAGTTCACCGAGCACCGCCGGCTTCAGCAGCTCGCAGAGATCGAGCCTGCGGCTCTCGTCGACGGTCAGCGCGAGCGCTGGATCGTCCATCGCCACCGCGTTGCCCTCCACGCCGATGCCGACGATCGTGATGACGCCGAGCACCAGGGCCGACACCACCGCGGCCGCGACGACGAAGCGCGACATCGGCCGCTTCGGCTGGTCGACCGGCTCGGGGGCGACGGTCGCGGTGCCGTCGGCCCAGCGTGCCGCCTCGGCCTGGCATTCCGCGATCCGCCTGCGGATCCGGACCGGCCACACCGGCTCGGCCTCGATCCGGCTCGCCGCGTCGAGCAACTGCTCCGGGGTCGGGCGCGCCGCCGGGTCCTTCGCCAGGCACGCCTCGACCAGCGCGCGGATCGGCGGCGGGATGGCCGTGGTGTCCGGCGCGGTGTAGAGGACGTTGTAGAGCACCTGCGGCGTCGACGCGGCCTCGAACGGGCTGACCCCGGTGGCCGCCATCGCCAGCACCGCGCCGACCGCGAACACGTCGGAAGCCGGGGTGAGCGGGTGGCATTCGGCCTGCTCGGGCGACATGTACGCGGGCGAGCCGAGCACCGCACCGGTGGCGGTGAGGGCGACGTCGTCCTCGAGCGCCTTGGCGATGCCGAAGTCGATGACCCGCGGGCCGTCGTTGGTCAGCAGGACATTGCTCGGCTTGAGGTCACGGTGCACCAGGCCGGTCCGGTGGATCTCGAGCAGCGCCATCGCCAGCCCGGTGGCCAGCAGCTTCAGCCCGCTCACGGTCAGCCTGCCGTACTCGCCCACCATCTCCTGCAACGAGGGGCCCGCGATGTATTCCGAGGCCAGCCAGGGTGTTTCGGAGTCGGCGTCGTGGTCGACGACGCCTGCCGTGTAGGCGCCGGTGACCTGCTGGGAGGCGAGCACCTCGCGCCGGAACCTGGCCCGGAACTCGGGGTTCCCGGTGAACTGGTGGTGGATCTGCTTCACAGCGATCAACCGGCCGTCGGGGCCTTGTCCCAGCAGCACCTGCCCCATGCCGCCCCGGCCGACCACGGCCAGCAGGCGGTTGCGGCCGAGCCGATCGGGATCCCGTGGACCCAGTGGTTTCATCGCTCGTCTCCCCGTCTCACCGGGATCCGCTCAGCAACGCGTACTGCGCGACCGCGAGTTGCCGGACATCGGTTTCCTGATTGCTGTAGACGCGGGCGACGAATTCGTCGCGACGAACCAGGCACGCGAACCGGCGGGCGGCGCTCACCTCGGTATTGGGTCGCGCCGCGCGATAGCACGTCACCCCGCTGAGCCCGGACACCTCGCCGATCGCCGTGTAATCGGCGGCCAGCAGCGTCTTCTCCTCGGTCTCGGCGTGGGTCCGGGCGGCACTCGCGTCCCGCGCCCGATGCAGGAACTTGTTGTACGAGACCGCGACCGCGTCGATCGAGCTCGCTTCGAAATCGCGCAGCCGAGCCGCCGGCTTGTCGAGGAGCAGGGCGTAGGTTCGCGGCCCGTAGATCATGAAATCCCAGCGGTCCGGCCAGTATTCGCCGGTCTTGACCACCCGGGTGAGCAGGTGCGCGCTGTCGAGTTTCAGGGTCGGCAGGTCGGCGGCCGAGGTGGGGACGAAGCCGTCGAGCTCGGTCAGCTGGGCGCGGTAGGTGCGGGTGAGCAGTTCGGTCAGCACCTCGGGTCGCGGGTCGACGACCTTCGCGTACACCCGGATCACCAGGTTCTTCCACACCAGCCAGCTGCCGACCGTCGGCACACCGGGCCGCCAATGGCTCAGCGCGGCGGGGTAGTCGGGCAGCGGCAGCGGCGCGTTCTCGGTGTTGGCGCCGAAATCCGCGGCGGCCATCGCCTGCGCGGCGGCACCGGCCTGCTCCGCGTCGGGCAGGGACAGGATCGTGATCGACAGCAACTTGTGCTGCTGCTCGTTGTCGGGGCGGCCGTTGCTGCCGATCGCGCCGAAACCGGCCAGCACGTCGAAGGGTTGCAGGGCCGATTGCTGCACGCCCGAGAGCAGTTCGTCGACGCCGCGCGCCCCGACGACCACGCCGCCGCCGTCACCCTCGACCAGATCCGGGTCGACCCGGTCGGCGAACAGCAGCCGCTCCCCGATGCGCACCGATTCCACCAGCGAGCCACGCACGCGGCTCGGCGCGTCGTCGAAGGCGCCGGGGACGGGTTCCAGGGCGTAGCCGCCGTGGTCGGCCTCCGCGGAATCGTCACCGCACGCCGAGGTGAGCAGCGCGAGCGACAGCAGCGCCGCGAGACAACGCGACCGGTAACGCACGAATGATCCCCTCCGACCGGCGGTCTGACCGCCGGACCCCTCCCGAACTCTGCCGTGAAACTATCACCCGGCTATCGGCGCCGCTACTGCGCGGGCAACCTGCCGACGGCTTGCTTCACCAGCGGGTCGGCGATCTCGCACAGCTGGGCCGTGCGCAGGGCCGGATCGCTCACCAGGATCTCGACGACCTCGGTGAAGGTCTGGCCGACCTTGCGGTAGCGGTAGGTCCGGCGGCATTCGGACGCCGGGGCGGTGATCTCGCCGGACTTCTCGACCAGGATGCCGTCGCCGATATCGATCGTCTCCTCCGCCATCGAGGTCTGCCGCTGTCGTGGCTGTGCCAGCGTGACCCGCACGCTGGTCGTCCCCGGCCAGTGGCAGGTGTGCGCCGACACCGCGGCACCGGCGCCGAGTCGCGCGAAGGCCGTGTTGTCGACCAGGGCACAGGGATCGACCGAGGCCAGCGAGCGCTGCGCGGCGGGATCGGCCGACAGCCCACCCAGCGACGCGGTCAGCCGGTCGACGACCTGGTCGGCGAGGGCGCAGTCATCGCTGGTGAAGGTGTCGGCCGTGATGCCCCAGCGCGCGCCGGCTGCACCGCCCTCGATCGCGAAGGCGCAGTCGGCGCCTCGACGAGCCACCGCGTAGCCGTTGACCACCCGCTCGTTCGGCTCGAATCCATCGATCGCGGCGCCGATTTCGACCGCGACGCGCGCGGCTCCCGAGGTGCCGTCGCAGCCCCAGCTCGACGTCGCCTGCCAGCGCCAGGACGACACATCGGTGGACGCCTTGGCCGCGGCGGCGCTCGGCAGGGTGGTGCCGAGCGCCTTCGGCAGCCAGGCGCATGTGTCGACGCCGCGCAGCTGGTCGATGCTCGGGAGGGTGGCCGTCGGCGTCGCGGTCGGGGGCGCCGCTTCGCCGCCACGCAGCACGACCGCGGTGAGCCCGGCGGCGAGCACCGCCGCCACCGCCACGGCGACCCCCACCCGCAGTGCCGTGCGCCGCTTCCGGGCCGGCGCGGTGGGCGGTGACGCGGTGGGCGCCTGGGGAATCGCGAGGTCGGCCGGAATGATCTGGGTCGCCTCGGGATCCGAGGTGAGCGCCACCAGATTCCGGGTCTGATCGGTGATTTCGGTGTGGATCGGCGCGGGCCAAGGGTGCGGCTGGACCGGGAGGACGCCTAGGTAGTCCAGGATCTGCGCGGGAGTGGGCCTGGCCTGGGGGTCCTTGCGCAGGCACCCCGCGATCAGCTCACGCAGCGGCGCGGGGACCTGGTCGAGCTGGGGTTCGCTGTGGACGATGTTGAACAGGGTGTACGGCGCGGAGGTGGCGGCGAACGGGCTCTGTCCGGTGGCCGCCATGCACAGCAGCGAACCGAGGGAGAAGACATCGCTGGCCGAGGTCACCGGCTCGCTCATGGCCTGCTCCGGTGACATGTACGCGGGCGAGCCGACGACGGCGCCGACCTCGGTGAGCGCTCCGGAACCCACCGCCTGGGCGATGCCGAAATCGATGACCCGGGGCCCGTCGGCGGCGAGGATCACGTTGGCGGGCTTGAGATCACGGTGCACCAGGCCGGTGGCATGGATGGAGTGCAGGGCCGAGGCGAGGCCGGAGGCGAGGGTGCGCAGCGCCGGGACGGGCAGCGGGCCGAGTTCGCGAACCGCGCGATCCAGCGGGACACCGGCGATGAACACCGAGGCCAGCCAGGGTGTTTCGCCGCTGGTGTCGAAGTCGACGACCGCAGCGGTGAACGCGCCGGACACCCGGGCGGAGATGGCGACCTCACGCTCGAAGCGGGCCCGGAACTCGCGGTCGTCGAGCAGGTGGGCGTGGATCTGCTTGATCGCGACGAAGCGCCCGTCCGGGCCTGTGGCCAGCAGCACCCGCCCCATCCCGCCCGCGCCGAGCACACCGCGAATCCGGTACCGGCCGATCATCGTCAGTTCGCCCGCCGCCAACGGCTCGATCACTTCGGCACTCCCCCACTTCACTCCCGCCGCGGCGGGCGAGCCGGTCCGTTCAGCCCGGCTCGGTACGTTCGCGAGCAACCTAACACCCACGCCGACAGCGCGGTTCATCCGTGACGACCCGGCCGGAACGGCGCCGCGCGATAGAGCCGGACCGCAACTCCATCGGATCGCCCGACGCCGCCTAGGAGGCGCCTCGCCGGGTGGTCGCGGCCGACGCGCGAGCGGCCACCGCGACCGCGGCGAGGACGATCGCGCAGCTGAGAACGGCTGTGGTGGAAAGTTTTCCGTCGATGGCGTCGAGCAGGAGGGCGGTGACGAGCTGGCCTGCTACAGAGGTCAGGCCGAGGAGGAGGACGCCGATCAGGCCGACGGTGACGGCGGCCAGGGCGATGAAGGCGACGCCGATCAGGCCGCCGAGGTAGAGCCAGGGGTCCGTGGGGAAGGTGGTCGGCAGGCCGGTGCGGAGCAGGGTGACCAGGTCGAACGCGCAGAGGGCGACCAGGCCGACGACGAAGTTGACCAGGGTGGCGGAGAAGGGGCCGCCGACCGCGCCGACCCGGCCGTTCACGGCTTGCTGCCAGGCCAGGCCGACGCCGGCGAGCGCGGGGAGGGCGATGAGCAGGAGCGGGAGGTCGGGGACCCCGGTGACCGCGCCGGCGGGGACGGAGTGCCCGCCCGCCGAGAGGAAGACGCCCGCGATGCCGAGCACGGCGGCGACCACCCGCCACCCGGTGACCGGCGTGCGACCGGCGGGCGCGATGCCGAGCCGATCGACGACGAGACTGCTGAGCAGCTGACCCGCCACCGCGGCGACGGTGAAGGCCGTGACGCCGATCGCGGCGATCGTCAGTCCCTGGCTCGCGACGAAGAACGCGCCGCACAGGCCACCGAGCAGCTGCCAGGGCCGCAGCGTGCCGTCCGCGACGCCGGTGCGCACCCGGCCCAGCCCGGCGCGCAGGGCCGGGCTGCCCGCGAAGGCGATCAGCAGGACCAGCAGGCCGGTGCCGAAGCTGATCGTGGCGGCCGCGACACCGTCACCCAGTTCCGCGCCGAGCGCGCCGTTGATCCGCCCCTGCACGGCGACGCCGGCGCCGATGCAGAAGCCGAAGATCAGTCCGAGACCGCCGCGCCCGACCACCGCGTCCTTTCGTCACCGTGCCGCTGTGCCCTTCGACAGTAGACTCACCGGTGGTGTCCGGACACGCGTCAGGGGGCGAGAACGATGTCGGCGAACGATGTTCCGATGCAGGCACACCCGGTGATCGACGAGGTACTGGCACGTCATCGCGCGGCGCTCGGACCGGACGAACAGACCTACCGCAACCACGTCTATCGCTGCGCGAACTACCAGCGGGCGCTGCTCGGCGGGGAGCTGCCGGACGCGGCCGCCCTGGCCTGGGCCGTACACGATCTGGGGATCTGGACGGCGGGCACCTTCGACTATCTCGCGCCGTCGGCCGAGCTCGGCGACCAGCTCGCGGCCGGGTTCGGGATCACCGATCCGGAACTCGTGCGGACGATGGTGCTCGATCATCACGGTCTGCGGGCCAGGAGCGATCCGCTCGTCGAGACGTTCCGGGTCGCCGATCGCGTCGATGTCAGCCACGGCGTGCTCCGGGGCGGGATCGACGCGGGGTTCGCCGCGCAGGTCGTCGCACGGTTTCCGTATCGGGGATTCCACGGCTTCCTGGTGCGCAGCGCGCTGCGGCAGGCGGTGCGGCATCCCACGCGGCCGCTGCCGATGCTGCGGTGGTGACTAGTCGTCCGAGACCCGCGGCGGCAGCCAGCTCGGGGTGAGCAGCGCGGCCGCGAGCAGGACCGTGCCGAGCAGGGCGATCGTGGCCGACATCGTCAGCCACTGGGTGGCCGCGGCGACGAAGCCGAACACCGCCAGCGCGACGATCTCCGAGAGCAGTCCGGAGAACGACAGCACCGTCGCCCGCGCCGGGCCCGCGATGGCGGCCTGCAGCCGGGCTCCGGCCACCACCTCGATCGCGAAGTCGACACCGTAGGCGATGCCGATACCGACGAAGCCGGCCCACAGCAGGATCGGGCCGACGGTCGGCGCGGCGCCCACCGCCAGCGCGCCCGCGATGAACAGCAGACCGGCCGCGAACAACGCGACGGCCAGCCAGCGCGCCGGGACGACCTCGGTCCGGCCCGCCAGCAGCGAACCGGCGAGCGAACCGACCACCGTCACGCCGACCAGCAGCGCGGACGTGCTCGTCGACGAGCCACCGGACACCGCGAGCAGACCGAAGTACTCGTCGAAGGCGGTGACGCCGTACAGCAGGGCGCCCAGCAGCACGCCACGGCGCACCCGGCGCACCCGGAACGCCTCGGCGGTGCCGGTGCGCAGCATGTCCAGGTAGCGCGCCAGGCCGGTCGGCGTCGTCGACCGAACCGCGATTTCCTGGGCGGGCGCGACCCGGTCGCCCGTGCGGACGCTGGGCGCCAGGTCGTCGACGCGGGTCGTTTCGGCGGTGCCCGCCGGGCGTGGGTGCCCGGGAGCCGCGCCGGGAACCCGGTGCGGGCCCGCGGCCGGTGGCTCGTCGTCGAGGTCGTCGACGGCGGTGGCGGAGATGGCGACCGGCGGGCTCGGCAACGCCACCGCGGTCAGGGTGTGCAGCAGGGCGATACCGACACTGACCCAGCCGACCAGCGGATAGCCGCCGAGCGCGAAGAGCGGGGCGGCCACCAGGATCGCCGCCAGCACCGTGGTCTCCTGGGCGCCACGCGCCCAGCCCATGATCCTGGCGTAGGCCGACGGTTCCCCACGGGCGACCAGGTCGTCGTAGATCAGCGCCTCGAAGGTGCCCGATTCCAGCGACGACGCGATACCCCAGATCACGAAGCCCAGCGCGAAACCGAGGAACGACGGGGCCAGCATCCACAGCGCGAAGCAGGCCGCCTGCAGCAGGCAGCTCAGCACCAGCAACGCCCGACGCGAGACGGTGTCGGCCCAGGCGCCCGACGGCACCTCCAGCAGGAAGGCGGTGATCGACCAGAGGGCGAGCAGCAGCGAGATCTGCGCGGTGCTCAGGCCGTGGTCGGCGAAGAGCACACCGTAGAGCGCATAGATCGGCAGCAGGTCGCGCGTGCCCCTGAACAGGACCGCCCGAACCGCGACACCGCGCACGTCGACCGGGTCACTGGTCAAGCGCGCCACCACCGCCGCAGCGCGCCGGTAGAGCTCCGAAGATCAACAGCGGTAGATGAGCATTCGCATGCGTCCATGGTTCGCCGCGAGCGGGCGAGACGTCAAGCGATTAACCGAGCGGAATCCAGCCGCTCGCCGAGAGCGAATCGTCGTCGGTGCTGCCGGTGCGCGGCTGACCGTCGTTGAGATCGTTGATCAGTTCCGAGACCGGATGCGAGTCGCTGTAGTGGTAGCCCTGGGCCAGCGCGAAGCCGAGCTCGGTGAGCACCGCCGCCTGGTATTCGGTCTCCACGCCCTCGGCGATGACCTGCAGATCCAGCGATTTGCTGAGCGCGGCGATCACCCCGAGCAGCGGCGGCGCCGGTGAGTCGGAGCGGATCGCGGCGACGAAGGACTGGTCGACCTTGAGGATGTCGCTGGGGATGGTGGCCAGGCGGCTCAGCGAGGAGTAGCCGGTGCCGAAGTCGTCGATGGCGATGCGCACGCCACGGTCGCGCAGGGTGTGCAGGTTGGTGATCGCGGTTTGCGATTCGGCGGCCAGCTCGCTCTCGGTGACCTCGAGGACCAGCTGATCGGCGGGCCAGCCGGTGTCGTTGAGGATGGTCGCGACCCGCTCGGCGTAGTCGGGTTCGGCCAGCTCCAGGCCCGAGACGTTGACGTTCAGGGTGAGGTCGAGCGAGGCGAAGCTCTCCTGCAGGCGGGCGGCGTCGGCGCACGCGCGGCGCAGCACCAGCTCGTCCAGGTCGGAGATGAGGTCGTATTCCTCGGCGACCCGGATCAGACCCTCGGTGGTGACCTCCGGCTGGGCGTTGGACGACCAGCGCAGCAGCGCCTCGACCCCGACGGCCTGGCCGCCGTCCTCGGACAGGCTGACGATCGGCTGGTAGTGCACGTCGAGCGCGCCGCGGTCGATCGCCTCGCGCAGCTCCACCGCCAGCGGCAGCTGCCGCGACGACTCGAGCACCGTGCGGTTGCGGCCCGCCTGTTTGGCCCGGTACAGGCCGACATCGGCGCGGCTGATCAACAGCGACCCGGACTCGCCCGGCTGCCAGGAGGTGACACCGGCCGAACAGCCCATGGTCACCGCGGCGCGCAGCTTCTCGGTGAGCAGGATCGCGGCCTGCTCGGTGGTGCCGGGCAGCAGCAGCGCGAAGACGTCGCCGCCGAAGCGGGCCAGCACCTGATCGGGGGCGAGCAGGTCGAGCCAGGTGTCGGCGACCCGCTGCAGCACCGCGTCCCCGGCGCGGTGGCCGAGGTGATCGTTGATCTTCTGGAAGCGGTCCAGGTCGACCAGGACCAGGGCAAGGCCCTGACCGCCGCGACCCGCCGCGTCGATCGCGGGGTTGAGCTGCTTCTCGAAGCCACGCCGGTTCAGCAGCCCGGTGAGCACATCGATATCGGCGTCGGAGGCCATCCTGGTCAGGATGCCGACGACGACACCGGCGCCGAAGGTGACACCGGCCGGGATCATGCCCGACCACCACGGCAGCCCACGGTCGGGCAGCACCCACAGGCACAGCGCCATGGCGAAGCCGATGTGCGCCGCGGCCTGGGGCCACGCGAAGAACAGCGCGGCGTCACAGGCGACGAAGACGTAGAACGAGGCCAGCGTGATACCGCCGACCAGGTTCGGGAAGGAGTGCACCGCGATCGTCACCAGGACGGTCGCGGTCGCCAGGTAGAGGTGGTGCAGGGAGTGCGGCATCCGCGGACCCCACGCCAGCAACGTCAGACCGAGCACCAGCGCGACCGCCGCCGCCGTACCGACCAGCAGCCGATTACCGTCGTCACCCGGTGCGATGGCAGTGATCGTCAGGCCGAGGACACCGCCGAGGACGTAGAACGCCCCCGTTGTCCTGGCCATGACCTTCGCCGTCGCCAACGCCGATGCCGCCCGCACCCGGGTTCGGGTATCGCCGCGCGCCCCGATTCCTCGCACGAGCACCAGCCTAGATGTTGTTCGGTCAGGGCGTTTGCCACATCCACCAAATGGGAGTCCAGCAAACAGTGAAGGACTCTACGGTTTGAGTACTTCGGTGCCGACGAAGGGCACCAGGGCCGCGGGCACCCGCACCGAACCGTCGGCCTGCTGGTGGTTCTCCAGAATCGCCACGATCCAGCGCGTGGTCGCCAGCGTGCCGTTCAGCGTGGCCGCGACCTGCGCTTTCCCGTTCTCGTCGCGGTAGCGCACGGCGAGCCTGCGGGCCTGGAAGGTGGTGCAGTTCGAGGTCGAGGTGAGTTCGCGGTAGGTCTGCTGGGTGGGCACCCAGGCCTCGCAGTCGAACTTGCGCGCCGCCGAGCTGCCCAGGTCGCCCGCGGCCACGTCGATGACCCGGTAGGGCACGTCGATCGCGGCCAGCATCTCACGCTCCCACGCGAGCAGCCGCTGATGCTCGGCATCGGCCTGCTCGGGGGTGGTGTAGACGAACATCTCCACCTTGTCGAACTGGTGCACGCGGATGATGCCACGGGTGTCCTTGCCGTAGCTGCCCGCCTCGCGGCGGAAGCACGACGACCAGCCCGCGTAGCGCTTCGGGCCCTCGCTCAGGTCGAGGATCTCCTCGGCGTGGTAGCCGGCCAGCGGCACCTCCGAGGTGCCGACGAGGTACAGATCGTCGTCGGCCAGGTGGTAGACCTCCGCCGAGTGCTGACCGAGGAAGCCGGTCCCGGCCATGATCTCCGGGCGCACCAGCACCGGCGGGATCATCATGGTGAAGCCGTTGGCGACGGCCTTCTGCGCGGCCAGCTGGAGCAGACCCAGCTGCAACAGCGCGCCCGCGCCGGTCAGGAAGTAGAACCGCGAGCCCGACACCTTGGCGCCGCGCTCCATATCGATCAGGCCGAGCGACTCGCCGAGCTCGAGGTGATCCTTCGGCTCGAAGTCGAACTCCGGTGGGGTGCCGACCGTTTCGAGCACGATGTAGTCGTCCTCGCCGCCGGCGGGCGCGCCGTCCTGCACCACGTTGGAGATGGCGCGGTGCGCGGCGTCGAGGTCGGCGTCGGCCGCGTTCTGGGCGACCTCGGCTTCCTTGACCTTGGCGGACATGTCGGTCGCGGCGGCCAGCAGCGCCGGACGCTCGTCCTTGCTCGCCTTGCCGATGACCTTGCCCATCGCCTTGTGCTCGGCCCGCAGCGTATCGGCGGTGGCCACGGCGGCCCGGCGCGCGGCGTCGGCTTCGAGCAGGGCGTCGACGAGTGCGGGGTCCTCACCGCGGGCCCGCTGCGAGGCTCGGACGGCTTCCGGGTTCTCGCGCAGGAATCGGAGGTCGATCATGAGAAAACAGCCTAGTAGTTTACTCAACTCTTAATCCCGCGGCCTATGCCTTCCGGGCCGAACAGGAGCATAGTTGCGGTGTGAGTACTACTTTCGACACCGCCGTCATCGACACCGCGCTCGCTGATCTCACACAGGGGGAAAAGACCTGGGCCGCGACCGACCTGCGCCGTCGCCGCGAACTGCTCGAGGAACTCCATACGAACACCGCCGCCAACGCCGAGGCGTGGGTGGCGGCGGCCCGCACCATCAAGCAGCTGTCCGCCGACAGCCCGCTGGTCGGTGAGGAGTGGATGTCGGGGCCGATGACGATGCTGGCCGGCGCGCAGGCGCTGGCCGAATCGATCGGCGCGCTCGAGCGCGGCGCGAGCCCGCTCGACGGTGTCGACCTCGGCACCGCCCCCGGTGGCCGGGTCTCGGTGCCCGCGCTGCCGCACGGCGTCTACGACAAGCTGCTGCTCAGCGGCTTCAGCGCCGATGTCTGGCTGCGTCCCGGCGTCGACGCGGCCACCGCGCGGCGCAAGGCCGGGCTGGCCCAGCTGGAACCGGCCGCGACCGGCGGTGTCGGCGCGGTGCTCGGCGCCGGCAACATCATGTCGATCGCGCCGCTGGACACCCTCTACGAGCTCTACGCCAACAACCGGGTCGTCGCGCTCAAGCTCAACCCGATCACCGATCCGCTGCTGCCGGTGTTCCAGGCCATCTTCGCGCCGTTCATCGAGCTCGGGGTCGTCCGCATCCTCACCGGCGGCGCGCCGGAGGGCGGCTACCTGGTGACCCATACGCAGGTCGCGCACGTGCACATGACCGGCGGCGCGCCCACCCACGACGCGATCGTGTGGGGTCCCGGCGAGGCGGGCGCCGAGCGCAAGAAGACCGGCGAGCCCGCGCTGGACAAGCCGATCACCAGCGAACTCGGCGGCGTCGCCCCGTGCATCGTGGTGCCGGGCGACTGGTCCGCCGCCGACCTGAAGTTCCAGGCCGAGCACGTGGCGACCCAGCGGCTGCACAACGGCGGCTACAACTGCGTCGCCGCCCAGACCGTGGTGCTCAGCGCGGACTGGCCGCTCAAGGACGCGTTCCTCACCGAACTGCGCGCGGCGATCGACAGCGCGCCCGCGCGGCCCGCCTACTACCCGGGCAGCGACGGCCGGGTGGAGGGCGCGCTGTCGGCGTACCCGGGTTCGGAGCGGGCCAACGGCCGCGTGCTCGTCGAGAACCTGCCCACCGCGGACACCCCGCTGCTGCGCACCGAGTACTTCTCCCCCGTGCTCGGCGTGGTCGAGCTGACCGGCACCGGCGGCGAGTTCCTCCGCAACGCGGTCGATTTCGCCAACGACGAGCTGATGGGCACGCTCGGCGCCAACATCATCGCCCACCCGGCGACGATCAAGGAGCTCGGCGGCGCGCTCGACACCGCGATCGAGGACCTGCGCTACGGCACCGTCGCGCTCAACGCGTGGACCGGCCTGGCCTTCCTCACCCCGCGCGCGAGCTGGGGCGCCTTCCCCGGCCACACCCTCGACGACATCCAGAGCGGCATCGGCGTCGTGCACAACGCCTTCCTGCTCGACGATGTGGAGCGCACCGTGGTCCGCGGCCCGTTCCGGCCCGCGCCCCGCGCGCTGCTGCACGGCGAATTCACCCTGAGCCCGAAGCCGCCGTGGTTCGTCAGCAACAAGACCGGCACCGGCACTGGTCGCAAGCTCACCGATTTCTACGGCGACGGCAAGAAGACCCGCCTGCCCGGCATCTTCGCCTCGGCCCTGCGCGGCTGACGGCCACGGCCCGGGACCTGCGCCGACGGGTTCCGGGCCGAAGGTCGTGGCACGGCGGCGACCGCGCTGCCATGATGGACCGCGATGTCTGATGAGCAGAGGGAACCAGCCGAGGGATCCGCGTCGCGTGGCCGCGTCCCCAGTTCGCTGCATCTGTCGGCGACGAAACTGCGGTGGGGGCTGCTGATCGGCGCCCTCGGTGCGGTGATCGCGGCGATGGTCACCATGCTGGTCACCGGCTTCGAGAACGACAAGGGCCTGGAGGCGCACCAGCCCGGCTCCGAGCCCGTGGTCAGGGACAAGGAGTTCTCCAGCGCGAACGTGGGCGACTGCCTGAGCTGGACCAAGGCCGACCGCAGCGACCTGGTGAAGGTGAACTGCGACGACAAGCACCTGTTCGAGGTGGCCGGCGTCATCGATCTCGCCGCCTACCCGGGCCGGGAGTTCGCCGGCGGCACCAGGCACCCCGATTCGCTGCGGATGACCGAGCTGCGCGACGAGCACTGCGTCCCCGCGGTGCAGCAGTACCTGGGCGGGCGCTTCGATCCGCGCGGCCGGTACATGGTGAACGTGATGTCGCCGAGCCCGGCGGGCTGGCAGCACGGCGACCGCACCCTGCGCTGCGGCCTCCAGGTCGCCGCGACCGCGACCAGCCCGGCCGCGACCGGCGCCGTCGCGAGCCAGGACCAGTCGAAGGTGCACGCCACCGGCACCTGCCTCGGCATCAATCAGAACCTGCCCACCGATCCGGTCGACTGCGCCCAGCCGCACTCGGTCGAGATCGTCGGCACGGTCGACCTGGCGAGCAACTTCACCGGCGGGCCGCCCTCGGAGGCCGACCAGGACAAGTACGTCGAGTCCGAATGCAACCGGCTCTCGACCGACTATCTGGGCAGCCCCGACGCCATCCGGAACAAGACGCTGACGCTGTTCTTCGATTATCTGGAACCGACCAGTTGGCTCGCGGGCAGCCACAAACTGGATTGCTGGCTCGGAAAAGGCGCCGACCGTGAGGGATTCGCCGCGATCGTCGGATCGGCCCGCGGCGAGATCCTGATCGATGGTCAAGCCCCGGTGCCGCCGCCGAACACCGGCCGCTCCACGCCCGCCCCGCTGCCCGGCGCGGCGCCGCTGCCCCCGCAGCCGCAGCCGCGGTGACCGTGTCGGAACGGATGTCGCCGGAGCGCTTCGAGGAGCTGGTCGGCGACGCGCTCGACCTGATCCCGCCCGAGCTGGCCGAGGCGATCGACAACGTCGTGGTGCTGGTCGAGGCCAGAAACGACGAGGAACCCTCGCTGCTCGGGCTGTATCACGGCATCGCGCTCACCGAGCGCGACAGCTACTACGCGGGGTCACTGCCGGATACCGTGACCATCTATCGAGAGGCTATTCTCGACATCTGCGATACCGACGACGAGGTGGTCGAGGAAGTAGCGATCACCGTGATCCATGAAATAGCACACTATTTCGGGATTGACGACGACCGGTTGCATGAGCTGGGATGGGGCTAGCGAAACTGGGTGGGGAATCGATGGAACCGAACGACCCGCTCTCGCGTCCTATCACTCGTAGGGGGAATTCTCGTGGTTCCCGATAGTCGCCACCAGAAGGAGTCGGGTCATGGTCGGACACGTTCTCGTCACACCTGAAATCGTCCTCGCCGCTGCCGCCGAGCTGGATCTGCTCGCCGAGCGCCTCGCCGTGGCCGCCGGCCTCGCCGGGCCAACCACCCATGTGCTCCCGTCCGGTGCCGAAGAGGTGTCGCTGCTCGCGGCCTCGCACTTCAACCGCGCCGCCGCCACGCACGACAGCTCCGTCGCCCAGGGCATCCTCGAGCTGCACCACGCGGCCGCGACCCTGCGCTCGCAGCTCGTCACCAATATCGGCGAGGACATCGCCCAGGGCGCGGCGATCACCGCGATCCAGGTCTAGTCGTACCCGATCCGTCGTCGATCATTCATTCAGGGGAGAAACAAGCATGACCGCAGGGATCACCGGGGTCTTCTGGCTGCCGCGCATGGCAGAAGTCAACTCGACCACGCTCAACGCGGGCGCACACGCCGTTCCGATCTCCGCTGCCGCCACCTCGTGGGGCACGCTGGCCGCGGCGTGGGGTGACGCAGCCTTCACCGTCACCCGCGTCATCGCCGAGGTCGGCGTCGGCCTGCAGGGTGTCAACGGCCTCGCCGTGCTCGCCAAGCTCGCGCCCTTCGGCGCCTGGGCGGGTCAGCAGGGCATCATGGCCGCGGCCATGGGGGTCAAGGCCACCGCCAACGCCACCGCCTACACTGTGGCCTCGCTCGCGATGCCGAGCCTGCCCGAGATCGCCGCGACCAACACCGCGGTGGCCGCGTCGGCCAACCCGCCCGGTGTCGTGTCCGGCGCCTTCGAGGCGGCCGAGGTCGCCCGCCACGCCATGGACATCCGCGCCGCGCTGGTGATGGAGACCTACGAGGCCGCCACCACCGCCACCGTCACCACGCCCGGTGAGTTCTCGATGCCGCCGACGATCGCCAACGGCGCGGGCACCGCGGCCGAGGGCGACTTCGGCGGCGACCCGCTGAGCACCGCGGTCGCCGCGGCGCAGGCCTTCGTCACCAACCCCGGTGTCGTCAGCGCCGCCACCCAGGCGGCCAATGTCGCCGGTGGCGTCGTCACCAGCGGCGTCAGCACGGTCGGCAACATCGGCGCCTCGGCGATCTCGGCCGCCACCTCGGCGACCGTGCCCGCGGCCACCGGCGCGGCACCCGCGATGGCGAGCCTCGGCGCGGTCGGCGCGGCGGCCGGAGTGGCCACCACGTCGGCGGGCCTCGGCAACGTCTCGCTCAGCAACGGTCAGCTGAAGCTGCCCGAGGGCTGGGGCGCGCCGGCGGCCAACGCGCCCGCCGCGGCGCCCGCGGTCACCGAGTCGGTCGTCGCCCGCGCGGACGGTGCGCCCGTGCGCAACGCGAACACCAGCGGCAACCCGCTGATGGGCAACCGCGCCAACGGCGAGGACGACGACGAGCACGACGCCGTCGACTACGGCCGTTCGGACGAGGCGTTCACCGACGGCCGGTACACGGCCGAAGGTGTGATCGGCGGCGATCTCGCCGGATCGGCCAAGTGACGGTGCTCGGGGGGAGTAGCGGGGGTTCGTTGCTGGAGGCCGTCGTGCTTTCGCTCGACGAGATGCAGTTTCTCCTGGAGAAGCTGCAATTCGACGAGATGCCCGTGGTGCTCGACGCCATGGGTCGCTACGACAACATCTCGACGCACGACGCCGCCATGAAGGCGGCCGAAGCCGCTCTCACCGAGCGTGAACTGCTGTTCGGTGACGTGGTCCAGACCGAGCTGGCCGAGCGCCTGCGGGTGCTCTACCGGCCGCAGTGGATCATCGCCCTGCGCTGGGTGGTCCAGGGCCACGTCAACAGATTCTGCCTGGCGCAGGGCGACGACCGCGCGGTCGTCGCCCTGCGCGGGCCGGAGTCCTTCGTCATCGACGACGCGGGCCTCGACCTGCCGGGCGCGGTGCTGCAGGCGCTCGGGCACTCCGAAGCGCTCGAGCTGTACGGGATGAACGCGCCCACCGAGGAACTCGCGCCGATCTTCGGCGACACCGGTGACGTCGCGGCCACCACGCAGCGGCTGAGCAAGATCGGCAAGCCGGCCACCGACGCCCAGGCCCTGGCCTCGGCCCTGGTGGAGATCCACTCCTACGCCGAGATCGTCGGCGTCGCCTACGGTGACGGCACCCGCGACATCCAGGACAACCACATCGCCGTGTTCAACACGCGCGCGGGCCGATTCATCATCACCGCCAGCATGGCCGACGACGGCGTGAAGTGGTCGTCCATCGCGACCGGCACCACCGCGCGCCTGCGCACCGCGGTGGCCGATCTCATCGAGTCGCTGCCGATCCGCGCCGAGTTCCCGACCGCGAAGGCCGACAACCCGGTCTGATCAGCCCATCGGGTCGTCGGCCGACGGCGCGGCCTCGAGCGCGAACGGCGGGGTGAACCTGCCCCAGCGCAGGCACTCCCAGCCGCCGTCGGCGGTGGGGAGCAGCTCGATGGTCTCGGTGTTGTCGAGGTGGTTGTTCGTCGTGAACGGCGGCGCCACCCCGGCCAGCGTCATCGCGACCAGGCGCATGGCGGCGCCGTGGTTCACCACGATCACGTCGCCCTCGGCGTCCTCGGTCAGGAATTCCTCGCGCAGTCCGGCGAGGATCGGCACGATCCGGTCGATCACCTCGCGGCCGGATTCTCCTCCGGGCGCCCTGGTGTCGAGCTCGCCGCGATGCCAGCCCCGGTAGATCTCCTGGAAGACCTGGTGCGCGGCGTGGTCCGAGCGACCGTGCAGCTCGCCGACCTGCACCTCGTACAGCCCGTCGAGGACGTGCGCGGGCGAACCGGTGGCCGCCTCGATGTAGCTCGCCGTCTGCCGGGCGCGCAGCGCCTCCGACGACACCAGCACCTGCGGCGCCCGCACCAGCCCGGCGCCGAAGGCTTTCGCCTGTGCCACACCGCGTTCGGTGAGCGGGAGACCGGGCACCTGGGTGTCCAGGATCTTCGCGACGTTGCCCTCGGTCTCGCCGTGCCGCACCAGCACCAGCTTCGCGGGTGTACTCATAGGTCAGCGACCCCCTTTCGCAATTGCGTCAACCATTCTGCGGCAGGTTCGTCCGACGGGGGCGGTGTTCCGACTGCCGCGTACGCGGGCCACGAGCCGAGGTAGCGGACCCGCGCCGTGCGATGCAAAGCCTTCAATGTCTCCGCGACCGCCGGATCGTCGATATGGCCGACGCAGTCCAGGTAGAAGCGGTAGGTGCCCATCGCGGTCCGGGTGGGCCGTGACTCGATCCTGGTGAGATCGACACCGCGGGTGGCGAATTCGGCGAACGCGCGCATCAGCGACCCGGGTTCGTTCGGGAGTTCGAGCACGATCGACGTGCGATCGGCGCCGGTGGCGTGCGGGGCGACCCCGGGTTTCGTCACCAGGACGAAGCGGGTGATCGCCTGCTCGTGGTCGGCCACCCCGGCGGCCAGCGTGGCCAGGCCGAGGCGCTCCCCCGCCAGCGCCGTCGACACCGCCGCGTCGGCGATACCTGCCGCGACGTCCTCGGCGGCGGCCGCGTTGGAGGCCGAGGTGAACGGTTGCGCCGCCGGCATGTTCCGCGCGACCCACTGCCTGACCTGCGCGCCAGCGACCGGGTAGGCCGCCAGCGTGCGCACCTCGGTGAGGGTGGTGCCGGGTCGCGCGAGGATCGTGAAGCTCACCTCGAGCTCGGTCTCGGCGACGATCTGCAGCCGAGGTCCGAGGGCGAGCGAATCCAGCGTCGCCGGGATCGATCCTTCGACCGAACTCTCGATCGGCACGACGGCGCCGTCGACGTCGTCGGACCGGATCAGATCGAGCGCCGCGCCCTGACTCGGCGCGGCGACTCGCTCGACGGGGCCGTCGAAGGCTCCCGAGTTCTCGAACTTCGCCAGAGCCATCTCGGTGAACGTCCCGGACGGTCCGAAATACGCAATACGCGGCACACAGAAAGATTAGCTGGATCGTTGTCCGAAGTCGGCCCGGCTCAGGAATCCAGCACTCGGAGAGCGTCGCGGATCGCCTGCTCATCGTCGGTTTCGATGGCCAGCAGCACGGTGCGGGTGGCTTCGATGGCCGGGGGCTTGAGCGAGGTCAGGAATTCGAGGTCGGGAGTGGTGAGGGCGGTCGGGATGTCCTCGCCGCACAGGGCGGCGACCGTGCCCGCGACGATGGCGACGGCGCGGGGCGCGCTGGCGGTGCGGGCGACGAAACCGTGGTCGGCGTGCGCGATCCGGACCAGGAAGGCCGCCAGTTCGGCGTCGGGGACGTCGATGTCGACGACCTCGGCGGTGGCCGGTGCGCTGCCCGGCGGGCGGACCAGGCCGGCCACCAGGCTGCGGCGAGCGGGGGTCGAGAGCGTGACCAGCACGGGTTCGGCGGGGGTCGGGTGGTCGTCGCCGTGGTCGTCGTGCGTCATCAGACCACCGTAGAGCCGATTCGTTCGCCGATTCGCTCGGGTGTCCTCTTGCGCGAACCGTCGCTGTAACTTAGCTTAGGTTTACCTAATCATCAGTTCGCGGAGGATGTCATGTCGAGCCCCACCACGATTCTCGCGCCGACGACCGCCGAGCGCGTGCGTAGTGCGTGCGCCCACGCGGAAACGGCGATGCTCGCGCTCCCCGGCATCGATCCGGTGCCGACCACGCTGCATCACCTGCGCCGCTGCGGCGACGCGGTGATCGCGGTGCCCGCCACCTCGATCGCGGCGGCGCTGGCGGCGACCGCGAACGAGACCTCGGCGGTGCTCGAGCTCACCGACCACGCGCCGCTGCCGCTGCGCGAACCGGTCCGCGCGCTGGTGTGGCTGCGCGGCTGGGTGCGGCAGGTGCCGATGCAGGCCCAGCGCGCGCTCGCGGTCGAGATCGCCAAGGAATACCCGCATCCGGGGCTGCTGGACGTCGGCCACGGGGTCACCCTGCTGCGCGTCGTGGTGAATTCGGCGGTGCTGGCCGACACCTCGGGCGCGGAATCGGTCGACCACGCCGACCTGCGCGCGGCCACCGCCGATCCGTTCTGCGAGATGGAGAGCGCCTGGCTGCAGCACATGGTCGAGGACCACGCCGACATCGTCGCCATGCTCGCCCGCCACCTGCCGACCCGGCTGCGCGGCGGCCTGGTGCACCCGCTGGCCATCGACCGCTACGGCCTGACCCTGCGGGTGGAGAGCAACGAGGGCGACCACGACGTGCGTCTGCCCTTCGCCACGCCCGCCGACGACGTCGCCGCGCTGAGCAAGGCCGTGCGCATCCTGGCGGGCTGCCCCTTTCTGAACGGCCTGCGCCGCATCTGAATCCGGTCACGGCGCGACGCGCCCCGGCCACCCGGGCTGCCTACACTGCGCGACATGCGCGTCGATCCTCCTGACACAACGCTCAGCGAGCGGGAACGGTTCGGTCTCCGAGTCGAGATCGCCATCGTCCTGCTCGTCACCTTCGGGCTGAGCGGGATCAGCGCGGGCCTGGCCCTGCTCGACTCGGCGCTGGCCCCCGGCGGGGTCGGCGGGCGCACGGTGGCGCTGAACGCCTCGCGCTCGGACAACTCGATCCTCGACCTGCTGTTCCAGCTCGTCGGCGTCACCCGCTTGCTCGCGTGGGCGGCGCTGGGCCTGTACCTGTTGTGGCGCAGCGGGATCGGACCCCGCCTGATCGGGCTGGCCAGGATCCGCCGGACCGACGTGCTGCACGGCCTGATCCTGGCCGCGGTGATCGGCCTGCCCGGACTGGCGCTGTATCTCATCGCGCACGCGCTCGGGGTGAGCGTCACCATCGTGCCCAGCTCGCTGACCGAGCACTGGTGGCGGCTGCCGGTGCTGATCCTGTCGGCCTGCGCGAACGCGGTCGCCGAGGAAGTGCTCGTGGTGGCCTACCTGATCACCCGGCTGCGCAAGCTCGGCTGGTCGGAGAACCGGTCACTGGCCGCCTCGGCGCTGCTGCGTGGCAGCTATCACCTGTACCAGGGGCTCGGTGGCGGGCTCGGCAACATCGTGATGGGGGTGATCTTCGGCCGGTACTGGCAGCGCACCAATCGGCTGTGGCCGCTGATCCTGGCGCACGCGACCATCGATGCGGTCGCCTACCTGGGCTATACCGTGCTGCGCGGCCGCGTCGGCTGGCTGCCGTGAGGCGGCGTGTCACGGCGAGTCTCACCACATCACCGCGTTTCGCGCTAACACGGGCACGCGAGCGGGGTATCCAGTAGTAACCGAGCGCGCACACCGACCCGCGCCCCCGACGATCAGTAGAGTTCCACAGTGATGAACGGCGACGATCCGCGCGATGACCCGCGCAGGCGCCGGGTGCCGCCGCCAGGCCGCCCCGGCGGTCCTGCCGTGCCGCCACCGGCGGGCCGCGGCGCTCCGCCGCGCCGACCGCTGCCCCCGGGCGGCGATCCGGCCATGCGGCGCGGAAACCCGCAGGCCGGGCGCATGCCCGCGCCCGACGAGGGTCCGACCGTGCGCTACAACCCGGCGCCGCGGCGCGAGCGTCCCGCCTCGCATATCGAGCCGACCCAGGTCCTGCATCGCGACGGCCGCGGCGATCAGCCGCTCGCCTATTCGCAGATGCCGCACGAGCAGGTGACACCGCGCGGCCACGCGCCGACGCAGCGCCCGGTGCCGCATCGCGAGCCGGCCAGGCACGCGCCCACCCAGCGCCCGGTCCCCCATCACGACGCCGTCCCGCCCCGGCGGCGCACCCCGCCGCCCGCCGACGCGGGCGGGCAGGTCCAGCC
The DNA here is from genome assembly GCF_040654235.1 of Nocardia sp. NPDC050718. Lineage (NCBI taxonomy): Bacteria > Bacillati > Actinomycetota > Actinomycetes > Mycobacteriales > Nocardiaceae > Nocardia > Nocardia sp. NPDC050718. The sequence continues at coordinate 60,907 of NZ_JBFAHQ010000001.1, forward strand.
GCCGCGACGACGGCGCAGGCGGCATCCGTTCCGGTGGTTCCTGGTGGTCGTCGTGCTGCTGATCGTCGGCCTGATCGCCGGGGTGGTGCACCTGGACAACTCGCTGACCCGTATCCCCGCGCTCGCCTCCTACAGCGACCGGATCGGCAATACGCCCGGCACTAACTGGCTGCTGGTCGGTTCCGACGGCCGCGGCGACCTGTCGACCGAGCAGGAGCAGGAGCTGGCGACCGGCGGCGACACCGGCCCGGAACGCACCGACACGATCATACTGGTGCACATCCCGTCGTCCGGGCCGACCACGATGGTCAGCCTGCCGCGCGACTCCTACGTCAGCATTCCCGGCCACGGCAAGGACAAGCTGAACGCCTCGTTCGCGTTCGGCGGCCCGTCGCTGCTGGTGCAGACGGTGGAGGAAGCCACCGGCGTGCGGATCGACCACTACGCCCAGATCGGCTTCGGTGGCTTCGCCGGCGTCGTCGACGCGCTCGGCGGCATCGAGATGTGCCTGGACGAGCCGATCGTCGACCCACTGGCCGGGCTCGACCTGCCCGCAGGCTGCCAGGAGCTGACCGGCCCCGAGGCGCTGGGCTTCGTGCGCACCAGGGCGACCCCGCGCGCGGACGTCGACCGGATGAAGCACCAGCGGATGTTCATGTCGGCGCTGCTGAAGAAGGCGACCAGCCTGGGCACCCTGGCCAATCCGTTCGCGCTGTGGCCGATGGCCACCGGCGTGGCCGGATCGCTGAAAGTCGATGACGGCGACCACATCTGGAACCTGGCCGCGCTCGGCTGGGCGATGCGCGGCGACACCGTCACCACCAGCGTGCCGATCGGCGGATTCGACGACACCGACGTCGGCAACGTGCTGCTGTGGGACAAGACGAAGGCGAGCGCCTTCTTCGACGCCCTGGCCAAGGATCAACAGATTCCCGAGGACCTGCTGACGCGGTAACGTCGTTGTATGGCCGAGGACCGTTCGTTCATCGAGCTGCTGCGGGACCAGATCCGGCACGGGCTGACCGCAGCACAGCAGTATCTGGCCGCCGCCGTGTACTTCGACGCCGAGCGACTACCGGAGCTGGCCGCGCAGACCTACGCCCGCTCGGCCGAGAACCGGGGCCACGCGATGCGGATGGTCCAGTATCTGCTCGATCGCGATGTCGCGGTGACCATCGGCGGGCTCGACGAGCTGCGCTCGGAGTTCGATTCGCCGCGCGCCGCGATCGCCTTCCTGCTCGATCGGGAGCGGACCGCCACCGCGCAGATCAGTGCCTTGGCCGGGGCGGCGCGCGAGGCCGAGGATTTCCTCGGCGAACAATTCGTGCAGTGGTTCCTGAAGGAACAGGTCGCCGATGTCGCGGAGATGAGCACGCTGCTCACCGTGCTGGACCGGCAGGACAATCTGTTCGACGTGGAGGAATTCATCCGGCGTGAGCTGGCAGGCGCTGTGCCAGTGGACAACACGGCGCCGAAAATGGCGGGCACAGGGCAGCTTCAGTAAGGGAATACTTGGTTAGGAAATACTTCCCTCAATAAGGTTGCACTTGGATGACAACCCCCTTTTACCAGGTCTAATGTTGCGGCCATGTCGATTCATCCGGAACCCCCGCGCAGCAAATTCCACAGCCTGCTCCAAGACCAGATCCGGCATGAGTTCAACGCCGAGCATCAGTACATCGCCATTGCGGTGTGGTTCGACAACAACGACCTCCCGCAGCTGGCCAAGCGGTTCTACGCCCAGTCCGTCGAAGAACGAAACCACGCGATGATGATCGTGCAGTACTTCGTCGATCGCGACATCAGCGTGGAGATCGCGGGCATCGATGCCGCGAAGTCGAGCTTCGAGACCGCCCGTGAGCCGATCGAACTGGCCCTGGCCCAGGAGAAGACGGTCACCGACCAGATCATCCGGCTCGCCAGCACGGCCCGTGAAGAGGGCGACTACCTCGGCGAGCAGTTCATGCAGTGGTTCCTGAAGGAACAGGTCGAAGAAGTCGCGCACATGACGACGCTGCTCAACATCGCCGATCGCGCCGGGTCGAACCTGTTCGACCTGGAGGCGTTCATGTGGCGTGAGCTCAGCACCCCGAAGGACGCGTCGGGCGCACCGTCCGTCGCCGGCGGCAGCGTCTGATACAGCCACCCGGATTCGGCTCGCGCACGCGAGCCGAATCCGTTGTGCGCTTCACCAGCCGGAGCCGGAACCGCCCGAGCCGGTATTGGCCAGAATGGTGCCGATGACCATCTGCGCGAGGCCGGCGACAGAACCGAGAAACTCCATTGTTGTCCCTTTCCACTTCGCCGATTGGTCGGCGTAGGCGTGAACCTAGCCGACCCGGCAAGTGAAATGGGATTATTTCATTTAGTTCAGCATGGAAGAGTTCAGCGCAGGGTGACCTGACGCGAACGCAGTCCGTCGCGCGAGCGACGCTCCTCGCCCGACATCGGGGCATCCGAGGCCAGCGCCTCGGCCAGCCGCGCACCGAATTCCCGTGCGGGCGTTTCCCATTCGGTCGGGTGCCGCTCGGGATCGAGATCGAACACCGGCACCAGCAGACCGTGCGTACGGAACGAGCCGGCGAAGCGCGAACCCTCGCCCATGTGCAGGCCACCGCCGGCGTGCACGCGCGCCAGCGCCAGCATCAGCTTGTCCTCGTCCTCGGGACGGACCCAGCGCACGTGCGCTTTCTCGCCCGCGTCGACCCACCAGGCCGCGCCGATGCCGTCGGCACCCAGATCCAGCCGGGCCGAGGGCATGATCGCCTGCTTGGCCTGCTCGATCGTCGCCGCCACCTGCGGATCGGGGGTCACACCCTCGGGCACCCACCAGTCGAAGTCCTGGTGCACGGTGAGCTCGAGGTCGGCGCCCGGATCGATGACGTCGGCCAGGCGCGGACCGCCCTCGACCGAATCGGCCGAGTTCAGCGACTCGCCCGGCTCGGCGGACTGGGTCCACAGGATCGCCGCGGCGATGTCGGCGTTCGGGTCGGTGCCCTGGAACTGCATCTGCGTGCCGACGAAGCCGACCGGCTCGTCACCGGCACGCACCAGCGCGGCCACCGCACCGGGCAGCACCGTCGCCAGCGTCACCTCGCGCTGCGCCGCGACACCGGGCGCCAGCTTCAAGGTCGCGGTCGCCGACGGCACGAACTCCCGCAGCGCCACCAGATCACATTCGGCAGCAAGCCCCTCGAACGGCCGCGTCACGGCCGCAGATGCCTGCTCCTGCGCCGCACGCCGCTCGGCGAGACGCTGAGCCCGATTACTGTCGGGCTTCGGACTGTTCCGCTTGCTTTTACCCACGCACGGAGTTTATGGCCGGGCGGCGCTGTCGCCGCACGCGACCCTGCGGAAACTCAGACGCCGGCCAGCAGCGCCTTCGTGCGGCCCGGGTGGTTGGTGGCGACCCAGCTGACGCCCAGGTCGGCGCACAATTTCACGTCGTCGGGATCGTCGACGGTCCAGCAGTAGGTGGCCCGGCCCGCCGCGGCGGCCTTGTCGACGAGTTCGGGGTGCTCGCGCAGGGTCTTCACCGACGGGCCGACGGCGGTGGCGCCGACGGTGGTCGCCGCGCCGCCGCCGAGGAAGCGCGAGGACTCACCGAGCAGCACGGTCGGCAGCAGCGGCGCGGCGCGGCGGATCCGCCAGACCGCGGTCGCGGCGAACGACATCACCACCGCGCGGGAGTGATCGGCCGAGGCCGGCGTCGCGATGCCGAAGCGCTGCAGTTCGGCGAGCACCTTGTTCTCCACCAGCGCGCCGTAGCGCACCGGGTGCTTGGTCTCGATGAACAGCTTGGTCGGCCTGCTGCGCCAGTCGAGTACCAGGCCGATCAGATCGCTGAGGGCGAGCACGCCCGACGGCGCGTCCTCGGTGCCGAAGTTCATGTCGCGCAGCTCGGCCAGGGTCAGTTCGCTGACCAGGCCGGTGGCGTCGGAGGTGCGGTCGACGGTGCGGTCGTGCACGCAGACCAGATGACCGTCGCGGGTCAGCCGGACGTCGCACTCGACGCCGTCGGCGCCCTCTTCGAGGGCGAGCTCGTAGGCGGCGAGAGTGTGCTCGGGGCGCGCCGCGGACGCACCGCGGTGCGCGACGACGAATGGCGCCCGATTGCCCTGGCTCACTTGGCCACAACCTCCTCCTGCGTATTCTCGCCCGTTCCGGCGGAATCCGCGCGTTCACTGTCATCCTGCCCGCTCGCGGGCGCACCGGGCTGCACCGGGGCGATGACGACCTCCGCGGGATCGGCGGCCATCACCCAGCGGTGCGCCGAACGCGGCTCGCCGCGCAGGTCACGCCCTTCGAGCAGGCGCACGGTCCACAGTGTGAGCACGACGAACCCGGCCGCGCACAGATCGCTGAACGCGGTGAACGAGACGCCGTCGGCCTCGGCCTGCAGGGTCGACGCGTCGCGCCAGAGGGTGGCCGCGACGAGGATCAGACCGCTGACCGCCCAGGCCGCCCACCAGATCCGCACGGCCCGCTGGGCGCGGGGATCGGGTGCGGGCCCGAGCAGTTCGGTGAGGAAGACGCCGGGCCAGATCAGGTTCACGCCGGGCACCAGGCAGCCGAGGATCAGCGTCCAGCGGCGGCGCGGATCGCGCCTGCCCTCGGCCGCGAACCTCGCCTTGCGCGTCTCGATCAGCCAGCCGGTCAGCGCAAGCGCGGTGGCGAGCGCGCACAGCGGCGCGATGACGCCGAACACCCACACCGACATGTCGGAGATCCACAGCAGCCAGCTGGGGATGAGCTTGGTGCGGTTGCGCAGCAGGATGAGGTACCGGCCGTACTCGGCGCAGGCGGCGACCAGGAAGGCCAGCGCCGTCACCACCAGCAGGACATCGCGCGAGGCGGCCAGGCCCCACAGCGGCCGCTCGGGGGTGCGGGCCGGAGCGGGCGGCGGATCGAGCAGACCCCAGCGCGGGATCTCGGTGTAGTGCGGGGTGGGGCCGAGCGGCGCCGGCACGGTCGAGGTCGCGGCCTTGCGGGCGCGATGGTCGGGCCTGCGGGCGATCCAGCGGTAGTTGCGCTGGGCGGCGGGCGCGTCGACCCGGCCCGGCGACAGCAGCACGCCACGGCACCGCGGGCACCAGTGCATCGGCGCGCCCTGTACGGCCCACCGCGCGCCACAGCGTGCACATGGTTGCACCACCGAACTCACCCGCGCACCCCGTTCCGGACTAGTAGATCTTGGCTTCGTGCTCGCCGTCGGCGACCACCGGACGGCCGGTCTGCTGCCAGGCCACCATGCCGCCCGCCACGTTCACCGCCTCGTACCCGATATGGGCCAGATACTTGACGACCTCGATCGAGCGCCCGCCCTGCCTGCACACCACGTACACCTCGGCGTCGATGTCGATCTCGTCGAGCCGGGCGGGCACGTCGACCATCGGGATGTGGATCGCGCCGGGCGCGTGCCCGAGCTCCCACTCGTCGGGTTCGCGCACGTCGAGCAGCTGGGCGCCGGCGGCCGGTTCGGCGTGGTCGAACGCGGCGGGTACCGCACCCACCGGCACCGTGGGCACATCGGAGCTCGTCACGCCTCGATCCTGCCATGCCGGAAGCGAGGCCGGGCGGGGCAATGCGCGGTCTGTGGATGGATGCCGGTTATCCACAGAATCCACAACTTGATCCACAGGTCCCAGCTATCGGTCAGCACACAATCATGAGGCGGGGGCTATCAGCCGAGGTGCGTCGCGCGAAGTCAGCGGCGGAACGGCCGATCCGGGACTCCCCTCCATGTCATCCCGGAGCGGCCGTTCGCCGCTGACGTCGGGATTCCGACCTCCCATCGGTCCCGACATCTACTTGGACGCGAGCCGGACCGTTTCGGTTCCATAAAAACGACATCACTAGAGAAAATCCTAAATCCTGGGATCTGGGCGGGCCGATCGGTAGCCTGAGCGCATGAACGTGAGCAGGGGGCTACTCGACAGTTTCGACATCAACGGCCTGAATACCGCTTTGTCCGAATCAACCTGTCTCGGAGTAGAGGTGGACGCCGCCGCGGGGCGGCTGCAGCTCGCTCTCGAGGTGCTGACGCTACCCGCCGACGGCGAGACGCCGATCGACACCAAAGTCCTGCTCACCTTCACCGGAGTCACCCGGGTGGCGGCGTCGCTGCGCATCCAGCGCTGGGACGACATCGACGCCCGCGTCCTCCCCCTCACCCTCGAGCAGCTCGACGAGGCCATCGAGAGTTTCGGTGGCGGCGGGCTGCACGGCTGGGAATTCATCGACCTCGACGACAGCGGCTGGACCCTGTGGAGCGAGCTGCTCAGCTTCGACACCGTGCTCGACAACCGGATCGCGGCGCACGTCATCGAGTTCTCCCAGGAAGAGGGCATCGACCCGCGCGAGCTCGACGTCCGCGTCTGGTTCGACCGGATCACCGTGACCGACCCGGCGGGCCGGGAGATCCCGATGGCCGAGTTCATCGCGGGCGGCAAGCGCTGGTGGGCCGCCCACGATTCCGGCGACCTGCGGGCCTCCAAGGCCGACGTCGCACCGCCGCTGTAGCCACCCGCCCGCGGACACCCGGTTTTCCTCCGGCGTGATTCGAAGGGAATGCAGGGCCGACCGTGCGGGGTTGCATCGAGCGGGTGTACGAATGATGGTTGGTGTGCTCGTCCGACTGGGCGCACACAGCCCGACATACGGAAAGGGACATCGTGGCCGTCTACACGCTGCCGGAACTGGACTACGACTTCGGCGCACTGGAGCCGCACATCTCCGGTCAGATCAACGAGATCCACTACACCAAGCACCACGCCGCCTACGTCGCCGGCGCCAACAAGGCGCTGGAGCAGCTCGAAGAGGCCCGCGAGAGCGGCGACCTGGCGAACATCCTGCTGCTGGAGAAGAACCTGGCGTTCCACCTGGGTGGTCACTACAACCACTCCGTCTGGTGGAAGAACCTCTCCCCCAACGGTGGCGACCAGCCCGACGGTGACCTCGCCGCCGCGATCGCCGACCAGTTCGGTTCGTTCGACAAGTTCCGCGCGCAGTTCACCGCTGCCGCGAACGGCCTGCAGGGCTCCGGCTGGGCCGTCCTGGGTTACGACACCCTGGGCCAGAAGCTGCTGACCTTCCAGCTGTACGACCAGCAGGCCAACGTGCCGACCGGCATCATCCCGCTGCTGCAGGTCGACATGTGGGAGCACGCCTTCTACCTGCAGTACAAGAACGTCAAGGCCGACTACGTGACCGCGTTCTGGAACGTCGTCAACTGGGCCGACGTGCAGGACCGCTTCGCCCGCGCCGTGTCGCAGGGCAAGGGCCTGATCTTCGGCTGAGAAGAAGCCCTCGACGGGCCCGGACGCGGTTTCGCCGCGTCCGGGCCCGTTGTCTTTTTGCCCGATTAGCACTCATTGGTACTTGTGTGCCAGATGGGTTCGGGGCTATTCCTGGGATACCGGGCAGCGCAGCCCCCGGATAGTCGGGAGGCCATCATGACGACACACGGTCCGATCGGGATCACGCCCTTCCAGGCGCGCGGTCACCTCCAGGGATTCGTGGTTTCGGGCCGCTGGCCGGATACCACCAAGGAATGGGCGCAGGTCCTGGTGCTCGCCGTCCGGGTGGCCTCGATGCCCGGCCTGCTGACGACCTCGACGGTGTTCGGGGTGCGCGAGGAGCTGCCCGACGATCCGGAACCGGGCACGGTCGGACTGGTGCTGGCCGAGGGGCCGGTGCTGGGCGAGGAAGCGATCCAGCCCGGCCGGTTCGCCGCGCACGTGCCGCCCGCGCTGCTGATGCTGCATCCGCCGTCGGAGACCCGGCCGTCGCTGCCCGAGTGCACCGGCGCCGCCTCGGGCTGTGTGCTGCTGCCCGGCGTGCCGCATCTGGGTCTCGAGCACCGCGCGGCCTGGGCCGAGGCCGAGCTCGACGGCACGGTCACCTCGCTGGTGAGCCGGGTCGGGATGGATCTGATCAGCGATCCCGACACCGCCGTGCTGGCGATGTTGCTGGCGGCCTGAGGCTTTCGCGACCGAGGTCTGGCGAACGCTCGGCAACGGGCGTCCGCGACCCGGAATTCAGGGATACCGAACTATTCGGGCCGCACAGCCAAACTTACTGCGGCCATTGCGATTTCGCTCATAAGGAGTTGGCATCCCGACAGCTATCGGGCTAGGGTGGACAGCAGCGAAGGGGAGTAGCCCGCAATCGCGCAGTCGACATACTGATCGGCGCCACATTCGGCGCGGTCCGGCTGCGTGAACCGGTCACCACCGGTGGGCGAGACCTTCGGCCACGAACCGATCCGTCGACCGGTGTGGCTGGAGGCGCACCCGTTTCTTCAGCCGCAGGCCGGAGTACCACCCTGGGAGCTGAATTCATGATCGCCACGATCCTGCTGAGCTTCGGCGTGCTCTTCCTCGCCGAGCTGGGCGACAAATCGCAGCTGATGGCGCTCACCTTCTCGCTGCGCTATCGCTGGTGGGTGGTGCTGTCCGGCATCACCGTCGCCAGTGTCGCCGTCAATCTGATCGCCGCCGGTGTCGGACATTTCCTCGGCACCGCGCTGCCCGCGAACGCCATCGCCGTCGTCACCGCGCTCACGCTGCTGGTCGTCGGCCTGTGGACGCTGCGCGACGCCATCGGCTCCGGTGCGGACAGCGACGACGCGCCCCCGCCCAGCACGCGCAACGCCTTCCTGGTCGTCATCTCCGCCTTCATGCTCGCCGAACTCGGCGACCGCACCATGTTCGCCGCCGCCGCCCTGGCCTCCAAGAACGGCTGGCTGGCGGTGTGGATCGGCTCGACCCTCGGCATGGTCGCGGCGGGCGCCCTGGCGATCCTGGTCGGCAAGCTCGCGGGCAAGCACCTGCCCGAACGCGGCATCGCCTTCGCCTCCGGCCTGCTGTTCCTGTTCTTCGCCGCCAAGACGATCCTCGACGCGTTCGTCCCCGGCCTAGGCGGCTGGGGTTCTACCGGCCTGGCGCTGGCCGTCCCGGCCGTGGTCGGCCTCGGGATCGGCGCCTGGCGGTTCACCCGGCCCGGCAGGACCGCCGCGCCGATCGCGGATCAGCCGGCGAACGCGTTGCCGTAGACGGCACCCGAGCGGCGGGCCAGGTCGATCAGCGGTTCCTTCAGCGCGCGCAGGCCCTCCAGGTCGTCGGCGGCGATCTTGCCGGTGACCATGGCGCCGATGGCGGCGGCCAGGGTGGCGCAGGCGAACTGCTGCTCGTCGGTCTGGGCGCCGAGCATGGCGGCGACGACCGCGACGAAGCGGCTCTGCAGTTCCATCCTGGCCTGGACCGCCGACGGCCCGACCGCGTACACCTCCATCAGGAACAGCCTGGCCGAGGCCGGATCGTCGATCATGTGGTCGAAGTAGGCGGTGAGGATCGCGTCCATTCTGGTGAACGCGTCGGCGTCGGCGGTGTCGGCGATGACGCCCTGCAGCCGCCCGGCCAGCAGGCCGGAGACCCGGTCGAAGGCCGCGGCGAAGCAGTCCTCCTTGGAGCGGAACAGCTCGTAGAACGTCTCGCGGGAGACCCCGGCCCGTTTGAGCACCGCCGCCACCGGCGTGCCGACGTAGCCGCCTTCGGTCATCGCCTCGCCCATCGCGACGAGGATGCGTTCCCGCTGGGAGGCGACCACTTCCTCACGCGAGAGGTGGTGCCGTCCGCGCGGGAGCTGGCGCAGGGTGGATGCCGAATCGCTCATCGTCGAACTCCGTGCTCGAGGTCAGGCTTGCCGTTCCATTCTGCGTGGTCGGGCAGGCTGGGTGGTGGTGAAGGGGGCGTCCTCGGTGCGCGCGATCTCGATCGCGCGAGCGACCCGGTTGCCGAGCAACCGCTGCACCAGCTGCTGCGCCAAGGGTCGCACCGGCAGCACGAGCGAGACCCACCAGGGTGAGACGACGCTCTTGCGCCTGCGCGCGATCGCCCGGACCAATGCGTCCACGGCAGGCCCGATCGGCGAGGTGCCGGTCAGGCTGATCTCACGCAGGCCGGTGTGTGCCGCCGCGGTGCCGAAGCCGCGCCGGGTCATCTCGGTGTCGATCTCGGCGAAGTAGCTGACGCCGACGCGCGCGCCGGTCGGGCGCAGCTCGCAGCGCAGGGTGCCCGCCAGCGACTCGACCGCGGCCGCCGAGGCGCTGTAGGCGCCGGCCAGCGGCAACTGCACCGCCGTGGAGATCGACGACATCATCAGTACGTAGCCGCCGGGACGGGCCAGATGCGGGCCGGCGGCCTGCACGGCGTACGCGACGCCGAGCACGTTGACCGCGAGGGTCTCCTCCAGCACGCTCGGGTCGCCGCCGATCATCGGCATCTGCTTGGCGATGCCCGCGTTGGCGACGAGCACGTCGAGTCCGCCGAGTTCGGCGACCAGCGCCTCGACCACCCGGTCGACCTGGGCGCGGTCAGCCACGTCGCAGTAGCGCCACGGGGCGTCGCCGCATTCCGCGGCCACCTCCGCCAGCAGTTCCGGTTCCAGTCCGAGCAGGGCGACGTGGGCGCCCTGCGCGGTGAGCTTGCGGGCGAGTGCGGCCCCGATACCGCGAGCTGCCCCGGTGATCAGGACCTTGCGTCCGGCCACCGTCGGAGCGGCGAACGATCTCATGAACGCACGTTACCACCGGAAAACAGCCCTGTTCGCTGGTATTTTCGCAGCTGATCCGGCAGCGTCGGTGGGCGTGATGGGCACCTCACCGGAAACCCGCTAGGGTGCCAATTGACGAAGTGCCAACTAGCAGTCATGAACGAGAGGACCATCGTGGAGATTTCGGGTTCCGCCGCCATCGTCACCGGAGGCGCATCCGGCCTCGGTGCCGCGACCGCCAAGCGTCTGGCCGACGCGGGCGCCACCGTCTTCGGTCTCGACGTCCCGGCGTCGATCGAGCGCGCCGGCGACAACGTCCCCGCGGGTGTCACCCTGATCGCGGCCGATGTGACCAGCGGCGACGAGGTCGCCGCCGCGATCGCCCAGATCACCGAGGGCCCCGCCCCGCTGCGCATCGTGGTCAACTGCGCCGGTGTCGGCTGGGCCGGTCGCATCCTGTCCAAGAACGGCCCGCACGACCTCGAGCTGTTCCGCACCGTCATCACCGTGAACCTGCTCGGCACGTTCAACGTGATGCGTCTGGCCGCCGACGCCATCGCCAAGACCGAGCCGGTCGACGAGTACGGCCAGCGCGGCGTGGTCATCAACACCGCGTCGGTCGCGGCGTTCGAGGGCCAGATCGGCCAGATCGCCTACTCCGCGTCCAAGGGTGGCGTGCACGGCATGACCGTCCCCGCCGCGCGCGACCTCGCCCAGTTCGGCATCCGCGTGAACACCATCGCCCCCGGCATCATCGACACCCCGATGCTGGCCGGCGTCACCGAGGAGTACCGCAAGGGCCTCGAGGCGGGCGTCCCGTTCCCGTCGCGCCTCGGCCGCCCCGACGAGTACGCCCAGCTCGTCGAGTACATCGCGAGCCACGACTACCTGAACGGCGAGACCATCCGCATGGATGGCGCCCTGCGTATGGCCCCGCGCTAGGACGCTCCCCCGCGACTTTCGCCGATCGGGACCACCTCGTCGGTTGACCGATCCATGCGGCCGTCGCGGAGTACGAGCCATCGAATAACTGCCCGCTGCCGGTTTCGGCGTCGGGCAGTTGTCGTTCAGGCCGCGGGGACCGTGCCGACGCCGAAGAGGGCCGTGGTGAACAGCGGTGTGTTCGCGCGGTAGGTGACCGTGAGGTGCTCGATGGCCGCCTCGGTGCGGCGCTCCCATTCCGCTTCGCCCACTTCGTGTCTGAGCGTGGTCAGTGGGGCACTGCTGCGGGTCATGGTGTCCCACAGCGCCGCCGCGTCCGGGAAGTGGACCTCGACGGTGTGCGGGCGGATCGTCACCGCCTCGAATCCGGCGGCGCGCAGCTCGGCCTCGAAGACGGCCGGGTTCTCCAGGCCGCGCGCGTTCGGCTGCGGCAGTGCGGCATTCGGGTCGCCCGCGGTCAGCGCACCGTAGAGCGCGCGCATCAGCGAGGAGTCGACGGCGGGCGCCCAGGCGGTGACGACCGCGGTGGCACCGGGGCGCAGTACCCGGCGGAGCTCGGCGAAACCCCGCGGCCGGTCGGCGAAGAACATGAGGCCGAACAGGGAGAATCCGGCGTCGAAGCGGCCGTCCGGATACGGCAGGTCCTGGCCGTCGCCGACCTGCGCGGTGATCGTGGTGTGCCCGGCGAGTTCGGCCGCCGCCGTGAGCTGTTCGATCATCGGGGCCGAGACATCGATCGCGTCGACCCGCGCGCCCTTGGCCGCCGCCGCGAGACTGAGCAGCCCCGTTCCGGCCGCGACGTCGACGATCACGGAATACGTTCCCGGCGTCACCAATTCGAGCGCGCGCTCCGCGAACGGACCGAGCACGGTCGCCGCCGCCGCGGCGTACCCTTCGGCCACCAGATCCCACGGCTGTGCCGTGACCGACGTCCCCTCCGACATGTCCGACCGTTCCTCTCGCTCCGCGATCGATGCCGCGACCAGACTACGTTTTTCGCCTCGTACGGTGTCAGAGAGTGCGTTCGAAGGTGATCAGCGCGCGGCCGGGACCGTTGTAGTCGGGGACCGGGCCGGTGACGGTGAAGCCGAGGCTGCGATGGAAATCGATCGAGGTGAAATTGGCCGGAGCGGTGATGGCGGTGACCACCTTGCGGCCGTCGGCCCTGGCCAGCTCGAAGAATTCGTCGTAGAGGGTGCGGCCGAGCCCGACCTTGCGGGCATCGGGACGCACACCGACGAAATGGATATAGGCCGCGTCGGGATCGGACGGGGAACCGAAACCGATGAGGAAACCGGAGATTCCGTCCTCGTCGGTCGCCACCAGGCTGGTGCGATGGAAGTGGTCGAGGAACAACCTCGGCAGGCTCGGGACCACGGTTCTGCCCCACCAGTGATCGACCACCCCGATCAGGCCGTCGTAGTCACCGGGCCGCGCCCGGCGGATCACATGCCCCGCCGCCATCCCTCCATAGTGCGGCTTGCGGGGCCGGTCGGCACCCGTATTCCGCACAGCGAGTGCAGCCCTTGTCCGCGAACCACGATGGCCGCTCCGGACGAGCGGCCATCGTGGGTGCGTGTTCGAGCTTCCTCAGACGGTGCGGGTCAGGCGCTCCGTCAACAGCTGCGCGAAACGAGCCGGATCCTTGAGTTCGCCGCCCTCGGCGAGAACCGCGGTGCCGTAGAGCAGTTCGGCGGTCTCGGCGAGCTCGGGCACCTTGCCCTCGTCGGCATCGGACTTGCGCGCGTCGTAGGCGTCGCGCAGGCCGGTGACCAGCGGGTGGGTCGGGTTGAGCTCGAGGATGCGCTTGGATTCCGGCAGCGCTTGGCCCGAGGCGCGGTACATGCGCTCGAGCATCGGGGTGAAGTCGAAGACGTCACCGACCAGGCAGGCCGGGGAGGTGGTGAGCCGGTTGGTCAGGCGCACCTCCTTGGCGACCTCGTCGAGGGTCGAGCCGAGCCAGGTGAGCAGATCGGCGAAGTCCTTGTCCTGCTGCTCGCGCAGGGCCTCGGTCTCCTTCTTCTCGTCCTCGGTCTCCAGGTCGACCTCGCCCTTGGCGATCGACTGGAACTTCTTGCCGTCGAACTCCGGCACCGAGCCGACCCACATCTCGTCGACCGGATCGGTCAGCACCAGCACCTCGCGGCCCTTGGCCTTGAACGCCTCCAGGTGCGGCGAGTTCTCCACCTGCGCACGGCTTTCGCCGGTCATGTAGTAGATCGCGTCCTGGCCCTCCGGCATCCGCTCGACGTACTGCTTCAACGTCGTGAGCTCGGAGTCCGAGGCGGTCGAGGCGAAAGACGAGACGGTGAGCAGGGTTTCGCGGTTGTCGGTGTCGGAGAGCAAGCCCTCCTTGAGCACCCGGCCGAACTGGGTCCAGAAGGTCTGGTACTTCGTCTGGTCCTCGGCGCCCTGCAGGTCCTTGACCGTCGACAACACCTTCTTGACCAGGCGCTTGCGGATCATCTGGATCTGGCGGTCCTGCTGCAGGATCTCGCGGGAGACGTTGAGCGAGAGGTCCTGCGCGTCCACCACACCCTTGACGAAGCGCAGGTACTCCGGCATCAGCTCTTCGCAGTTGTCCATGATGAACACCCGGCGCACATAGAGCTGCACGCCGCGCTTGTGCTCACGGGTGAACAGGTCGAACGGCGCGGTCGACGGGACGAACAGCAGGGCCTGGTACTCGAAGGTGCCCTCGGCCTTCATCGGGATGATCTCGAGCGGCTCGTCCCAGGCGTGGCTGACGTGGTGGTAGAACTCCTTGTACTCCTCGTCGGTCACCTCGCTGCGCGGCCTGGTCCACAGCGCCTTCTGCGAGTTGAGGGTCTGGTCCTCGACGATGGTCTTCTCGACCTTGTCCTCGCCCTCGCCCTCCATCACCGTGCGCTCGACCTGCATGCGGATCGGCCAGGCGATGAAATCGGAGTACTTGTTGACGATCTCGCGCAGCTTCCATTCCTGCGTGTAGTCGAAGAGGTGATCGTCCTCGTCGGCGGGCTTGAGCTCGAGGGTGACCGAGGTGCCCTGCGGCGCGTCGGCGACGGTGTCGATCTCGTAGGTAGAACTGCCCGCGGCGGCGTTCCAGCGGGTGCCCTCGGCCTCGCCCGCCTTGCGGGTGGTGAGCGTGACCCGGTCGGCGACCATGAAGGTGGAGTAGAAGCCGATGCCGAACTGGCCGATCAGCTCCTCGGCGGCGGCGTCGGACTTGGCCTCGGTGAGCTTGCGGCGCAGCTCGGCGGTGCCGGACTTGGCGAGGGTGCCGATCAGATCGATCACCTCGGCGCGGGACATGCCGATGCCGTTGTCACGAACCGTCAGGATGCGCTTGTCGGCGTCGACCTCGAGCTCGATGCGCAGGTCGGAGGTGTCGGCGACGAGATCCTTGTCCTGGAACGTGGCCAGCTTCAGCTTGTCCAGCGCGTCGGAGGCGTTCGAGATCAGCTCCCGCAGGAACGTGTCTTTGTTGGAGTAGACCGAGTGGATCATCAGCTCCAGCAGCTGGTGGGTCTCGGCCTGGAACTCGAGGGTTTCGACATGCTCTGTCACGCCCCCGATCGTATTACCGCCCGAAATCCGCCAGGGAGGGAACCTCGTCGGCGGCGCGCTCGGTCATCCAGCCGCGCAGGACCTGGGTGGCGCGCACGTCGTCCTCGTTGTATTCGAACAGGCGGGTGCGCTGGGACAGGTCGGATTCGGCGTCGTAGCCGACGGCGCGGCGGTACCAGCCCATCGAGGCCTCGCCGCCCGCCTCCGGGTCGCGCCAGGCGAAGCCGGCGACCGGGGCGATCTTCTTCAGGCCCTTGCCGTTGGGGCAGATGAACTGGTCGGTGACGGCCTGGAACATGTCGACCCACTCGGGCGAATCGACGAACGCGCGCACCTGCTCGTGCGTCGGCACACCCGGCCTGCCCGCGAAGCGGCGGGCCGACTCGTAGAGCCACTTGTCCTCGGCGGTGCGGGAGTAGCAGTAGGCGGCGAAGGTCTTGCCCGCGGCGTGGGCCTCGGCCCGCACGCCCATGAGCCAGGTCCAGAACTCGCCGAACGAGCGGCCCTCGTCCTCGGTGGGCAGCGGGTCCCAGGTGACGAACGGCCGGTAGACGTCGTCGAGCAGGGTGCCCCACAGGTAGGCGCCGTCCTCCTGGTAGCTCTCCAGGTCGACGTCGACCTCCACGTCGGCGCGGCGCACGCTCACCGTGTCGAAGCGGCGCACCAGCGGCGCGCCCTCGATCCAGGCGCGGGCGGTGACCACGGTCTCGGAGAACGGGCCGTGCTGCCAGTCCTCCGGGTCGTCGCCGGTCCAGGCGGCCAGCTCGTCGACGGTCTGCACGCCGTGTACCCGCAGCACGTCGGCCCGGGAGCCGGGCGCGACCAGGCTGACATCGCGCATCAGCGCCAGCTGCCCCTCGCAACTCGGCGCACCGTCGGCGCCGCGCACCCACCACGGGCACTGCCTGCACTCGGGCACCTTCGACGGCTGGGTCGGCAGCTCGCCGCGCACCACCGCGATCCGGTCGCCGTAGCGCTGGTCGTAGTCGGCCAGGACATTGGTCAGGTCGTGCACGAGGATGCGGTCGAAGGCCAGGCCGATCGCGCCGCCGAGCAGGGCCGGGCTGGCCATGCCGTGGCGCTGCAGCATCCGGTACAGATGCGCGAGGCGCTGCTGGTCGCGCGGCTGCGGACGCAGCTTCACGTGCTTGTCGCGGCGGGGCTGCCAGCGGAACAGCTCGGAGGTCAGCGGGTGGAAATCGGCCGGGTCGGGCCTGCGCGGGTCGGTGACCTTGTGGTTGACCACGATGATCGGGATATAGCCGCCGCGATCGTCGTCACGGAGCAGGAACTCGGCGCCGCCGCGACGGCCGGTATCGGGTTCCTGCGGCAGCAGCCCACCCCAGATGCGGGCGGCGCCCGCCTCCATGGCGGCCATCGTCGCCGCGGCCTTCTCCCCCGCGCGCAGCCGTGGGTCGATCACCACCCACTCGGCGGGTGCGGCGGCGACCAGCTCGTCGCGGACCTTGAGCCGGTGCGCGGCGGCGGCCTCGCGGCGCTGCTGGACGCCCGGATCCTCCCTGACCTCGGCGATGGTGCCCGGATGCTCGGCGTCCAGGCGCAGGCGATGCCTGCACCCGATCAGCGAGCGCGCGTCCAGGAAGGCGATCCGGGACTCGGCGACCCCGGTGTCGGTACCTCGATCGAGCGCAGCGGAAGCGGGGGCCGGGCGATGCACCGGCCCGCCGTCGAAGTCGTCCTCGGCTGCACGCACGCAAGCAGTATGGTCCCTCCCCCCGACACAATGCCCAATCGCTACCCTCATCCCACTACGCTACGAAGTACGGCAGGCCGCTACCCCGGCACTGCCTCATGACTTGGCGAGCATGACGGAGGGCCTGATCTCATGGGGTTGTTCAGCAAGCGCAAGCGGCGGCCGAGCCGACGCGCTGAGGCGAAGGCGCTCAAGCACAAAGCGGCCGTTGAGGCCAAACTCGGCGCCAAGAACGAGCGCAAGGCCGCCAAGGCGGGCGAACGCACCACCCGCCGCGCGGCCAAGGCACAGGCCAGGACCGAGGCCAAGGTGGCCAAGGCGCAAATCGCGACCCTGCAGGCCGAGGAGAAGGCCGCCCAGAAGCTGGCGGCGAAGGCCGACCGCGAGCTGTTCAGCGCGAGCCAGATCCGCAAGTACATCGGCGTCGCCCGGGTACTGGTCCCGGTGCTCACGCCGCTGGCCTACCGGGGCGCCACCTACGTCCGGGGCCAGCTCGACGCCCGCAAGGCGCAGCAGCTCGGCATCGGGCTCGACCAGCTGGGCGAGTTCAGCGGCCACGGCGCACGCCTGCAGGCCCGCATCACCAACACCGAGAGCGCGCTCGACAAGGTCGCCGCCGACGCCCCCGGTGACGCCGACACCAAGAAGTTCGTCGAGGCCGCCCGGTCCCGGCTGACCGACCTGACCGTCGCGGTGAACACCGCCGAGCAGATGCCCGCCGCGCGCCGCAAGGCCGTGCACGCGTCCATCTCGTCCGAGCTGGGTGTGCTGGAGACCGACGCGCTCGCCCGGCTCGGCGTGCGCTGATCCCGTCGTGACCACGCCGCAGCTCACCACCCGCCTGCGCGGGGGTGGCTGCGGCGTACTCGTCGGCGCGCTGGCCGTCGCCGCGCACGGGAGCGCGGGTGGCGGCGTGCCGCGCTCGTCGGATCTCGCGCTGCTGCTGCTGGTTTCGCTCGGTGCGGGCGTCATCGCGAGTGGGCCGCGCGGGCGGTCGGCCGCGCCGATGGCCCGGGCCTGCGCGGCGCTGCTCGGTGGGCAGTGGGCCGGGCACTTCGCCCTGTCGGCGTCGCTGGATCATCACGACGAGCTGTTCCATCTGCCGAGCGCGCCGATGGTGGCCGCGCACACCGTCGCCGCGTTCGCCTGCGCCGCACTGATTCTCGTCGCCGAGCGGCTGTATCTCGCCGCGTCGGGTGTGATCGCGGTCGTGCTCGGCCCGCCGCCGACCGCCGTCGCCGTCCGCGTGCGGCGCTGGGCCGATCTGGTGCTCGCCGGGCCTGCCGGCCATCCGAGGGGCGCGCGATGTCCGCGCGCGCCGCCGCTGTCCGCCTGATTCACGACGACATCAGCATCTCTTCGGACAGAAGGCATTCCATGCACAACTTCATCACCCGCGGCACCGGGACCGCCGCCATCGCGGCCGGTCTGGTTCTCGCCGCCTGCGGCTCGGCGGCCGCGCACGTGACCGTCGACGCGCCGGGCGCCGCCCAGGGCAAGTACACCGTCGCCACCTTCAAGGTGCCGACCGAATCCGAGACCGCGGCCACCACCGCGCTGCGCGTCACGGTGCCGAACCTGAAAAGCGTTCGCACCGAGCCCATGCCGGGCTGGACGTCCAAGGTCGAGCGCAACGACAAGGGCGAGGCCGTCGCCGTCGCCTGGACCGCCGAGCCGGGCAACCCGGGTGTCGGCCCCGGCCAGTTCCAGCGCTTCGTGCTCTCGCTCGGCCCGCTGCCCGCGCAGGACACGGTGAACTTCCCCGCCACCCAGACCTACAGCGACGGCAAGGTCGTCGCCTGGGATCAGCCGAGCACCGGCGGCGCCGAGCCGGAGCACCCGGCACCGTCGATCACGTTGACCGCCAACGGCGGTAGCGCGGGCGGCGACCACCAGGTCGCGTCCGGCGAGACCAGCCAGAAGGAGACCGATACGGTCGCGCGCTGGCTCGGCGGCCTGGGCCTGGCCCTCGGCCTGTTCGCGGCCGCGCTCGGCCTCGGCCTCGTCTTCCGGTCGCGGCGGTCGTGATGCGGGCCGATCATCTCGTCGCCGACATCAACCGGTCCGCGCGCCGACGCATCGGGCGCCGGGTATTCGCCGTGCTGATCGCCGGCCTGTTCGCCGCGATGTTCGCGGCGGCGGGCACCGCGAGCGCGCATTCCGGCGCCGTGAGCAGCGTGCCCGAGGACGGCTCGACCGTCGAGGTCGGGCCCGCGCGCGCGAGCATCACCTTCAACGAGGAACTGCAGCAGAACTTTCCGTCGCTGACCGTGGTCGGCCCGGACGGTCGCCTGTGGTCGAAGGGCAAGGCGCTCGTCGAAGGCCGCACCGTCAGCGTGGAGCTGGGCGAGCTCGGGCCGGTCGGCGAGTACACCCTCGCGTTCCGGGTCACCTCCGCCGACGGGCATCCGGTCAGCGGGACCCGGCATTTCACGCTGAGCAAGGCGGGCACCGGTACGCCGGGAGCCAAGCCGGGTGAGGACAAGGCCGACGGCGGCGGCGATTCCGGCGGCGGCGTGCCGGTGTGGGTGTTCATCGCCGGTGGTGTCGTGCTGTTCGGCGCCGGCCTCGCGGTCGCGCTGCTGTCCGGCCGCAAGAAGTAGTCCCCCATGACGACCGGTCGCCGGGCACCCGCGACGACGCCGCGGCAGTGGCGGGTCCTGGTGCCGGTCGTGGTGGCCGCCCTGGCCGGGGTGGCGCTGGCGTGGCTGCTGCGCCGCGACGGCGGGTTCCCCTTGGCGGCGTGCGCGCGGGTGCTCGCCGACGGCGCGGGCGCCGTGGTGCTCGGGCTGGCGGCCCTGCCCCGGCTCGACGACCGGCTGCGGGTCGCCTGGCGACCGCTGGCCGCGCTGGCCGGGGTCTGGTTCGCGGCCGAGTTCGCGGTGCTGGTGGCCGAGGCCGCCGACGTGGTCGGCGTGCCGGTGGCCCGGCTCGGCGCCGGCGAGTTCGGCACCTTCCTGGTGAACCTGAGCAGCGGGCAGATCGGCATCGCGATCCTGTTCTGCACCGGCGCGGTGGCCTGCTACGCGGCGCTGGCCTACCGCAGGCCCGACACCGCGTCGGCCGATCTGGTGCTGGTGTTCGCCGCGGTCGCGCTGGCCCTGCGCCCGATCACCGGGCACATGTCCCAGCAGATGTTCGGGTCGGTGCTGGCCGCCATCCACGCGCTGGCCGCGGCGTGCTGGCTCGGGCTGCTGGTGGCTATGGCGGTGGTGCTGCGCACCCGTGGCGGCTGGGCGCGGACCCTGCCGCGCTATTCGGCGCTGGCCGCGCCGTTGATCCTGGCGGTGGCCGCGACCGGGACGATCGACGGGCTGGTGCGCCTCGGCGGGCTGGAGCCGCTGTGGTCGACCGGCTACGGGCGCATCCTGCTGGCGAAGTTCGCCGTCCTGTGCGCGCTGACCGGCCTCGGCTGGTGGTGGCGGCGCAGCTGGGTGCGCCGAGCCGCCGAGCACCGGGTGACCGCCGAGATCTCCCTGCGCAACGCCGCGATCGAGGTCACCGTGATGGGCCTGGCGTTCGGCCTGGCGGCGACCCTGGCGGTCACCGCGTAGCCGGATCGGTCGCGGCCGACCACTAAAGTGGCCGATATGACCGAAGTGAGGATTGTCGAAGACTGCGCCGCGTCCGCCGAGACGGCGTTCGAATACGTCAACGACTACCGTAATCTGCCGCATTTCCTGTACGGCATCGAATCCTTCGTCCCGGTCACCGACCAGACCGACGGGCTCGGCGCGACCTTCGACGGCCACATGAAGCTGGGCCCCGCGTCGCTCAAGTCCCGGGTCGAGGTCGTGAAGTGGGAGAAGGGCCGCGTGATCGGCATCAAGTCGATCAAGGGATTCGAGATCATCTCGACGTTCCACTTCTATCCCAAGGGCGACGCGCTGTGCACCGTCGACGCGACCATCGAGTACTTCGTGCCCGGCGGGATCGCGGGCAAGATGCTCGGCAAGACGATCGAGCCGTTCGTCAAGATCGCGGTGAAGCACACCACAGACAGCCTGGTCAAGGAGATCGCCAAGGCGCATCTCGAAGGCGCCTGACAGAATGCTGGCCATGACCGAATCAGCGAATGTTGTGGCCACCGCCGATCTGGCCGACGAGATCGGCCCCGAGATCCGCAGTTGTGACACCCAGTTCATCCAGTTCGGTGGCCGGGCCGCGTTCGCCGGGCGGATCACCACGATCCGGTGCTTCCAGGACAACCTGCTGGTGAAGCAGACCCTGGGCGAGCCCGGCGAGGGCAAGGTCCTCGTGGTCGACGGCGGCGCGAGCGTGCACACCGCCCTCGTCGGCGACATCATCGCGGGCCGTGGCGTCGACAACGGCTGGGCCGGCGTGATCGTCAACGGCGCGGTGCGCGACTCGGCGATCCTGCGCACCCTCGACATCGGGGTGAAGGCGCTGGGCACCAACCCGCGCAAGAGCACCCAGACCGGCAGCGGCGAGAAGGACGTCACCGTCGAGTTCGGCGGCATCACCTTCGTCCCCGGCGAGATGCTCTACAGCGACCACGACGGCGTCGTGGTCCGCGCCGAGGACTGAGCGTCCGGGGAGGCGGGTGTTCGGGCTAGTTCCCGGACACCCGCACCTTGTGGCCGGCGAGCACGACGACGTCGCCCACCTGTAGTTGCCTACCGCGGCGCAGCTCCACCTCGTCGTTGACCCGGACCAGACCCTGGGCGATCACCGTCTTGGCCTCGGAGCCCGAATCGATCAGGTTGGCCAGTTTCAGGAATTGCCCGAGCTTGATGACCTCGTCATCGATCGGCACATCGACTGGTTCCGACATGGGCTAATACTTACCCCCCTGCGAAAAACCGGTCGCAACCGGCCCCACCACCGGACCGCGTGACGAACACGCCGCAGTGTCCGCCACACCGACGGCCCGGATGCACGCACACTGGATCGGTGACCACCACGCAGGCCGAGCAACACCCTATCGTCGAGGCATCGCCGGGCCGCGCCGCCGCCGTTCCGCATCGTGGGCACGGCAGGCTGGCCGAGGTACCGCACATCACCGGGCTCGTTCTCGGTGTCTTCGCGGTGCTGTTGTTCCTGTGGAGCCTCTCGCCCGCGCTGCGTTATCTGACGCAGGTGCCGCGGCACTATGTGGACGTCTACTACTTCGACGCCCCCGACACCAGCCTCGTGTGGGCGGTGGTCGTCGGCCTGCTGGCCGGGGCGATCGCCAGCCGAAAACGCGTCGCGTGGTGGCTGCTGGTGGTGTACCTGCTGCTCTACGCGATCTCCAACATCCTGGACTTCGTCGCCGACGACGACATCGACGCGCTGGTGGCCTTCGTCGTGCACGTCGTCGTCATCGGGATCCTGATCGCGGCGCGCAACGAGTTCTACACCCGGGTCCGGCCGGGCGCGCTGTGGAAGGCGCTCGGTGTGCTGGTGGCCGGGCTGGCGCTGGGCTGCCTGATCGGCTGGGCGCTGGTCGAACTCGCGCCGGGCACGCTGCCGCCGGGCCCGCAGCGGCCGCTGTGGGCGGTCTACCGGGTGACCGCGGCGGTGCTGGTGAACAACGAGCACTTCGACGGGCACCCGCGGCCGTGGGTCAACTTCCTGCTCGGCCTGTTCGGCGCGATCGCCCTGCTCGCCGCGGTGGTGGTGCTGCTGCGCTCGCGCCGGGCCGACAACGCGATGACCGCGCTGGACGAGTCAGCGCTGCGCGGGCTGCTCGCGGCGAGCGATGTCGAGGACTCGCTGGGCTACTTCGCCACCCGCCGCGACAAGGCGGTGGTGTTCGCGCCGAACGGCAAGGCGGCCATCACCTATCGCGTCGAGCTCGGTGTGAGCCTGGCCAGCGGCGATCCGATCGGGCCCAAACAGGCCTGGCCGCAGGCCATCCGGGCCTGGCTGGAGGAGGCCGACCGCTTCGGCTGGGCGCCCGCGGTGATGGGCGCGAGCGAGCTCGGTGCCACCGCCTACCGCAACGCCGGGCTCGCGGCCCTGCGGCTCGGTGACGAGGCGATCCTCGACACCCGCACCTTCTCCCTGGCCGGGCCGGAGATGAAGCAGGTGCGCCAGGCCGCGAACCGGCTGCGCAAGCACGGAATCGGCGTGCGGGTGCGCAGGCACCACGACATTCCCGCCGACGAGTTCGCCGAGATCGTCGCCAGGGCCGACGCCTGGCGCGACACCGAGACCGAACGCGGCTTCTCGATGGCGCTGGGCCGCCAGGGCGACCCGCTCGACGGCGACTGCCTGCTCGTCGAGGCCGTCGACCACGACGAGCGGGTGCACGCCATGCTCTCGTTCGTCCCGTGGGGCCGCAGCGGCGTCTCGCTGGAACTCATGCGCCGCGACCCGCAGAGCCCCAACGGCGTGATGGAGCTGATGATCTCCCAGCTCGCGCTGAACTCCGACCAGTACGGCATCACCAAGATCTCGCTGAACTTCGCGGTGTTCCGGTCGGTGTTCGAGGAGGGCGGCCGGATCGGCGCGGGCCCGATCCTGCGCGCGTGGCGCGGTGTGCTGCTGTTCTTCTCGCGCTGGTGGCAGCTCGAGGCGCTGTACCGGTCGAACGTGAAGTACCACCCGCGCTGGGTGCCGCGCTTCTTCCTCTACGAGGAGCGCAGGCAGCTGCCCCGGGTGGCGACGGCCAGCGGTCTGGCCGAGGGCTTCCTGCCGCGCATCGGCAAGGAGCCCGACGCGGCCGTGCACACCGGAACACACTCCGCGGTCCCGGCGAGCGTCACCGGCCTGCACGCCGACGGCAGCGCGCCGGACGCGCCGGAGGGCGAAGACGCCGAGCAGGGTCCGCGCAGGCCCGAGCAGGTCCGCGTGCGGATGGACAAGCTGGACCGGCTCACCGCCGCAGGCGTCGACGCCTACCCGGTGGCCTACCCGCCCACGCACACCATCGCCGACGCCCGCGTCTGCCCGAAGGGCACCACGGTGCGGGTGGCGGGCAGGCTGCTGCGCATCCGCGACTACGGCGGGGTGATCTTCGCGGTGATCCGCGACTGGACCGGCGAGATCCAGCTCGTCATCGACCGGGAGCGGGTCGGCGCCGACCGCAGCGCCGAGTTCACCGAGTTCTTCGACCTGGGCGACCTGATCGAGGTCAGCGGCCAGCTCGGCACCAGCCGCAGCGGCGAGCTCTCGCTGCTCGCCCAGGACTGGCGGATGAACGGCAAGTGCCTGCACCCGCTGCCCGACAAGTGGCGCGGCCTGGCCGATTCCGAGGCCAAGGTCCGGCAGCGCTACGTCGACATGGCGATCAACCCGGAGACCCGCGAGGTGATGGGCAAGCGCAGCGCGGTGCTGCACTCGCTGCGCGACTCGCTGTTCAACTGGGGCTTCCTCGAGGTCGAGACGCCGATCCTGCAGCAGGTGCACGGCGGCGCCAACGCGACCCCGTTCCGCACCCACATCAACGCCTACGACCTCGACCTCTACCTGCGCATCGCGCCCGAGCTCTACCTCAAGCGGCTGTGCGTCGGCGGCATGGAGAAGGTCTTCGAACTCGGCCGCACCTTCCGCAACGAGGGCGTCGACTTCAGCCACAATCCCGAGTTCACGATCCTGGAAGCCTATGAGGCGCACAGCGATTACCTGCGGATGATGCAGCTGTGCCGGCGGTTGATCCAGGACGCGGCGATGGCGGCCAACGGCGCCGAGGTGGCGCTGCGCCCGAACGACGAGGGCGGGTTCGACGCCGTCGACATCTCCGGCGAGTGGCGGGTGAAGACGGTGCACGGCGCGGTCTCGGAGGCGATCGGCACCGAGATCACCACCCGCACCGAACTGGCCCGGCTGCGCGAGCTGTGCGACGCGGCGGGCATCGCCTACCAGCACGGCTGGGACGCGGGCCAGGTGGTGCTGGAGATGTACGAGCACCTGGTGGAATCGCAGACCACCGACCCCACCTTCTACTGCGACTTCCCCACCTCGGTCTCGCCGCTGACCCGCTCGCACCGCAGCATCGACGGCGTCACCGAGCGCTGGGACCTGGTCGCCTGGGGCGTCGAATTGGGCACCGCCTACAGCGAACTCACCGATCCGGTCGAACAGCGGCGCAGGCTCACCGAACAGTCGATGCTGGCGGCGGGCGGCGATCCGGAGGCGATGGAGCTCGACGAGGACTTCCTGCAGGCGCTCGAACACGCGATGCCGCCCACCGGCGGCCTCGGCATGGGCGTGGACCGGGTGGTCATGTTGATCACCGGCCGCAGCATCCGCGAGACGCTGCCGTTCCCGTTGGTGAAACCGCGGTGATTCGGGGTACACCGTTACTCGTGTAAACGAATCGTGGCCGCGCCGCGATGAACAACTACTCCGGGACGCCGCGAGGCTTTCGCACCGAAAGCCGCACCCACGGCGCTAGTCTCGGAGTTCCGGCACCGGGAGGATGCCGGGCCAACGACCTATCGGGATGGGAACACATGTATCTGGATCTGCTGACCACGGCCGCCCTCGTCGACCCGCACCTGCTCACGAGCAGCTTCGACACCCTGGCGAGTTCGGACACGGTCAACACCGCGCTGGAGCTGGCGGCCAAGAAGAAAAAGAAGAGCAGCTCCGGCCTGATCATCGGCGGTATCTGCTGCCTGCTGATCGTCGTGCTCATCATCGGTGGCATCTTCCTGCTCAAGAACAAGAAGAAGGACAACGGCCAGCCGCCCGCCCAGCCGCCCTACGGCGGTCCCCAGGGTGGTCAGCCGCCGTACGGTCAGCCGCCCTACGGCCAGCCCTGACCTGATCGAGGGACTCGCGGCGATATCCTCGCCCGATGACGAGGCATCCCCGCGAGTCCTCGAACGAACGCCTGGTCGCCCACGGGCTGTCCGCGACCGGTGTCGCCGGCCTGTTCCTGCTGCTGCGGCTGTTCGCCGTCACCGATTACGACTGGAACGCCGCGTTCTCGCTGCTCGGCACGCTGGGGATCGGCGATGTCGCCGCGATGGTGGTCGGCACGCTGATGGCCAGCCCGCTGCTCGGCGGGATCGCGCTGTCGGTGCTGCTGCCGGAGGCGGTGATCCATCAGATCCGGCTCGGCAGGCCGAGCTGGACCAACGCGGGCAATCTGACCTGGCTGGTCGTAGTCGCCCTGTTCACCGGCGCGCTGGTGTGGACCTACCGGGTGTGGTGGGTGCTGATCGTCGCCGGTGTCCTCGCGCTGGTGCTGTTCGGGCTGTTGCGGGCGGGCAAGCGCAACCCCCAGGGCGCGAAGTTCGCGCACTGGTTCGTCGGCAGTTCCGCGCTGATCGTCACCGGCGCCGCCCTGATCCTGGCCGCGACCGTCCAGGTGCCGTGGGTCTCCCGCGAGCACATCGAGACGAAGACCGGCCTCGTCGACGGCTATGTGATGGAGAATCCGCCCGGCTTCCTGAAGGTGTTGCGCGAAGACGGCCGGGAGATCGTCATCATCGACACCGCCGATGTGACCGGTCGGACGGAGATCGACCCGGAGCCGTGAGACCACCCGGCCCGGCGATACGGCAGAGTGTGTGAGCGTGCAGCTCATTCTCGTGCGTCACGCCCAGCCCGAACGCGTCGTCGGGGCCACCACCGCCGCCGATCCCGGCCTGACCGACATCGGCGGGCAGCAGGCCGACCGCGTTCCCGCCGCGCTCGCCGCGCACGAGATCGCCCGGATCGTCAGCAGTCCGCAGCGGCGGGCCCGCGACACCGCCGCCCCCACCGCGGCCGCGCGCGAGCTGCCCGTCGACATCATCGACGACCTCGCCGAGTACGACCGCGACCTGCCCGCCTACATCCCCATCGAAGACGCCAAGACCGACTTCGCCGAGGCCTACGCCCGGATCAAGGCGGGCCTGCTGCCCGAGCAGATCGACGGTCCGGCCTTCATCGCCCGCGTCCTCACCGCGATCGACGGCCTGGTCGCCGCCGCGGCCCCGACCGACACCGTCGTCGCCTTCGCGCACGGCGGCGTGGTCAATGTCCTGCTGGCCGACATCCTCGGCCTGGACCGCCCGCTGACCTTCCCGATCGACTACTGCTCGGTGACCCGGATCCTGTACTCGCGCACCGGCTCCCGCACCGCCGCGACGATCAACGAGAACGGCCACGTCTGGGACCTGCTGCCGCGCAACCTCGCCAGTCCCGCCTCCCCGTGAACGGCCGAGGGCCCGGTGTCGGTCGTCCGACACCGGGCCCTCGGGGGCGTTCGCTCAGGCCTGCTGGGCGATCCAGTTGTGCATCCAGGTGATGGCGGTCTGGCCGCCGCCCACCGGGTAGCTGCCGTAGAGGGTGTGGGCCTGCGAGCGGTAGAAGCGCTCCAGGTCCTTGGCGCGCTGCTGGTTGGCCGCGTCGGAGAGCTGCGCCTGCAGGGTCGGGACGCCGCCGTGGGCCATCAGGTCGTTGACGATGGCGCCCGCCTCGATCTGGTAGCGCCACAGGTTGGCCGGGTTGGCGTCGGAGCTCTGCGCGAGGAAGCCGGCGAAGCGGGTGACGAAGTCGTCGGTGGCGGTGGCGCAGTACAGGTCGTCGACGGCGCAGATGGTGCGCACGCGGTCGCTGATCCAGCCGAAGCCACCGGGCCGCGCGCCACCGGCGCCAGCGCCCGCGGCGATCGGGCCGACCTGCACGTCGGTCGGCGAGCGGCGCGGATCGGAGATCAGGCCGACGGCCTTGACCTTGCCCGGCGCGATCGGGCTGACGGCGGTGCCGATCTCGGCGGCGAGGTCGCCCGCCGCGTCGGCGCCCTGGCTGTAGCCGACCAGCGCGATATCGGTGTCACCGCACGCGGCGAGCTTGGCGGTGATCAGTCCGCGCGCGGCGTCGACCGCCTGCTTCTTGGACTGACCGTAGACATCGCCTTCCCACGGGAACGCGGTGGCGGCGTAGGTGACGTAGTCGACGTCGGTGTTACGGGGTAGCCCGTTGGTGACGCCGGCGAGCATGCCGGGGCCAGGAGCCTTGTCGTGCCCCGTTTCCCAGGTGCCCGGGATCGCGACGACATAGAGACTCGGGCAGCCGGGCGCCGCCGTGGCACTCGTACTGCCGACCATGATGCCGGTGGTCATCGCCGCGGCAGCACCCAGCGCCGCGACAACTTTCTTCAACTGCATACCGCTCCAGTTCACCTTTGCTCGATGCAGAGCAAACCCCGATAAGTCGCTGTCGAGATCCTGGAATCGGCCGATGGCCACGCTGCGCCTCACCCAGACCTCGCCGCGAATCACAATAGGCGGACGAGCCCGCTGATGCCACACGACGACTCGCGCATGTCCGATTTCCGACAGTCGACATCGCCGCAGGGTGCGCGGGATGTCGGCGGCCACTTCGAGTCGCCGACATGTTCATCCGCCGTTGGGGTGACTCACACCTCCAGGTCTTCCTCGATGCCCTTGAGGCGGTGGCGGGCCAGCGCCAGGTTGGACCGCCCGCGATCGAGCGCGAGGTAGAGGAAAAGGCCCTTGGACTTGCGACCGGTCATCGGGCGGATGACGTGGTACTGGCTGCCGAGGGTGATGAGCACGTCCTCGATGTCCTCGTTGATGCCGAGCTGCTCGATGGTGCGCATCTTCGCGCGGACCACCTCGGTGTTGCCCGCCGCGGCGACCTGCAGATCCAGCGCCTTGCTGCTGCTGAGCATTCCGAGCGCCATCCCGCTGCTGTAGTCGACGACCGCGGCGCCTATCGCACCGTCGATCACCATCATGTCCTTCAGTGCCAGGTCCATATTCGACATGTCGTGCCTTTCAATCGGTTTCTTCCTTGGATTGCGCCGCCGCCAGATGTTCGGCGATGGCGCGCGCCACCGGCCGCGACTCCAGGTGGAGCCGGCCGACGTTCACTTCCGGGCCCGCGAGCACGGTCAGCGAGGTGTAGCCGGCGGCGTAGATCACCACCTGCCCCTCGGTGCCGAGCACGACGACCTCGTTGAACCCACCGCCGTGCGCCGTGGTCGCCAGGCGATACGACAGCGACAGCTGCGCGGCCGCCATCGCGGCCATGCCGGTGGGTTCGATGTGCGGGGGTAGGTCGTGTTCGATCAGCAGCCCGTCGCTGGAGGCCACCACCGAACCGGTCAGGCGGGGGACGCGCTCCCGCAACGACTTCAGTTCGGCCAGTACGGCCGTGTTCCGTTCGGGCACCGGCATCGCCACCTTCGTCCTTCCCCTCCATTCACCGAGCAGTTTCTTCCGCACGGTCACGCAAGCTCCTCCAACGCCGCCCTGAGCCGGATGAGTACTTCGCGGTCGACCTGTCGCCAGCGCTCGGGCTCGTACGGTGCCGCGCCGGTTCGGTTTCCGCGATACCGGGCGGGCGCGGTCGCTTCCTCGTCGACCGCGTGCCGACCGGTTCGCTCGCCCGTCCCCGCGTGCACCGGCCGGGGCGGGCGAGCCGTTCCCACGCCGCCGCCGAGCGCGGGCGGGACCCGCTTCGGTAGCGCGGGCACGCCTGTGCTCGACACCTCCGGTGCCGAATGCCGGTGGCGCCCGGTGTCTTCGACGGGTGCGGGCGCGAGCGCGAGGTGCCGTCCGGCAGGCGGCGCGGCGACGGGCTCGGGCGCCATGGCCTGCTCCGCCGCCGCGCGGTCGGGTTCCTGGATCAGCCCCGCGGTGGTGAGGTCGCGCACCGCGACCAGGCAGCCGTAGGTGGTGCGGCCGAGGTCGCGGGCGATCTCGGCGATGCTGCGCCGCTCGTCGGCGGCGGCCAGCACTTCGGCCTGGCCGCCGGTGAGCACCACCCGATGCCGGCGGACCCGGCGCGCGGGGATCACCGGCACCGCGGCGACCAGGTCGGCGGGCCACGGGCCCCACTCCGAGGCACTGCGCCGGGCGCATTCGTGCAGCAGCGTGTGCGGCGCCACCCGGCAGACGGGGGCGAGCCAATGTTCGGGCGTCGGCCGGAATTCCGGCTCGGCCGCCGAGGCGAGCAGGAAGAAGGCGGCGTCGAAGACCGACAGCAGCGCCAGGGTTTCCAGCCGGGGCCGATGCAGTAACGGGCCGGGATCGCCCGCGCCCGCCCGGCGCCAGTCCTCGGCGGTCGCCACGCCCGCCTCGACCACCAGCCGGTCCAGGCCGATCGTGCGCCTGCACCCGGCCGAGGCGATCGCGCCGCGCGCCAGATGGAATTCCCCGTCCCCGGCCCGCAATACCCCGGTCGAACCCTGTTCCTCGTGCCGGTGCAATTCCTCGGCGAGGGCCAAGCTCATCGATCGCCGCCCGTCAATTCCTCGAGCGCGCCACGCAGCTGATACCGGGCCATGCCGAGATTGCCTGCGTCACCGCCGAAGACGACGTGCACGAACAGCCTGCCGTCGAAATCACCCTCGATCAGGTGCAACAGGTGGAAGCCGTCGTTGCGGCAGACGACGATCTCGGTGATGTCGTCATCCGGGCGCCCGGTCGCCAGCGCCGAACAGCCGAGCGCGGCCCGCACCACATCCGTGGTGCCCGCCGCATCCTCGTGTTCGTCGACGATGTCGTGCACTCCAGCGGCGGCAATCGCCAACCCGCTGGCCCCATCCACCAGTGTCACGCTGCACGCACCGGGAATATCCATGATGCGCTTCAGGCAGCCGTCGAGAGAATTCACACGCCCCGGCCTGTCATCGAGAGGTTATCGGAACGTGACGTTATACCTCCCCGCAAATTCCCGCACGCCGAACGCCGGAAAATTGCTGTGGCCCATAATGTTTGCTGAGGTTTGCTGGAAAACCGCTCGGTATCAATACTTTTGGGTAACTTGATTTCGATTCGCTGCCGACCCGATAAACCCGGTGCTCAACCGGTGTTTACCGCACCGGCGATCCTCTCGCGAACATCACGAAAAGAACGCGACGAAGCCACGGACCACGGGGCGGTCCGCCGGAAGGGAGCTACTCAGCCCGCGGCGCGCCGGTACCAGGACTCGGCCTCGCGGTGCGCGCCCTGGGACTCCAGGAGCGCGGCGAGGTTGGCCATGGCGCGCGGGTGACCGAGATCGGCGGCGCGGCGGAAGCAGCGGCGGGCCTCGGTGAGGGCACCGCGGTGCCGCAGCAGCATGCCGAGATTGTTGACGGCGTCGATGTCACCGTTGTCGGCGGCGTCGCGATACCAGGCCTCGGCGTCGTCGAGGCGGTCCTGGTCCTCGCACAGGCGGGCGAGGTTGTACATCGCGTCGACATTGCCCGCGAAAGCGGCATGGTGGTACCAGGTTTCGGCACCCCGGCGGTCACCGCACTGGTAGAGCAGGGTGGCCAGGTTGTACATGGCGTTGACGTTGCCCGCGGCGGCGGCCCTGCGGTACCACGACTCGGCCTCGTCGAACTCGCCGAGCTTGTCCAGCAGGACGGCCAGATTGTTCATCGCCCTGGTGTGCCCGGCGGCGGCCGCCCGGCGGAACCAGTGCTCGGCGGCGTCGAAATCGCTGTGGTCGTAGTAGATGTTGGCGAGGTTGTGCATGGCGGTACCGTCCCCGCGCTCGGCGGCGCGATGCAGACTCGCCATCGTTCCCGGCGGTAACGGCACTTCTCCCCCTCGGGTCATCACCGGTTACACATCGATAACGGAAAGTCTATGTGCTGCACCGGAGATCAGCCACGTCGTTTGCTTCGGCACCGAAAGCATTGTGCGCGTGCCGTGTTCAGACCCCTACGCACGCCTTTCGACGGCCCCGCCCCGGCCGGTGCAGAACCGGAAGACGCTACCAGAGCTGCCCGGATAGCGAAATAGTGTGCGACACAACGACAAAGCGCCCGTGGACCGAGGTCCACGGGCGCTTCGAAGTAGCTGATCAGCGTTGGGCGACAGCCGTCGGCGGGATCGGCGCGGGCAGCGCGGTCTCGCCTTCCAGGAACTTGTCCACCGCCGAGGCCGCGGCGCGGCCCTCGGCGATCGCCCACACGATGAGCGACTGGCCACGGCCCATATCGCCGGCGACGAAGACGCCGGGGATGTTGGTGGCCCAGTTCTTGTCCCGCTGCACGTTGCCACGGCCGTCGTAACCGACGCCCAGGTCGGTCAGCAGGCCCGGCTTCTGCGGGCCGACGAAGCCCATCGCCAGCAGCACCAGGTCGGCCTCGAGGGTGAAGTCGGTGCCTTCGACCTTCTCGAACCGGCCGTTGGCCATCACAACTGACATGCCCCAAGCGCTCCCCGAATACCACCCCGAGCCGCCCCGGCATGTCCGGAGACTTCACCGCTTGGAGAGATGGAGTCATGTTGACGAGCAAAACCCGCCAGAGCTGCGCGAGCGTGTGGTGCGTATGCTGGCCGAGATCAGGGATTAGAACAAATCGGCGTGGGCCGCGATGTGGGGCGTGAGTTGAAGGTCCAGATCAGACGGGTCCACTGCGAGAACTTCAGTGTTGATGGGGGCTCGAAAGATGTGGTGCAGCTCAATCATTAGGGCATCTCGGTAGCCTGCTCCACGGTCGAACGATTGATGAAGGCTCTTGGGCTGGCAGGTGCGGCGCCGAACCGGTAGTGGGTCGCCCACATTACCTATGTGTCGAAGTGGTCGGGTGGGTGTATGTCGCGTTCGTCATCGATGCCTATGCCCGGCGGATCCTGGGTTGGCGTACCTCGACAACGATGACGACTGCGCGGGTTCTCGACGCGATTAAGCAAGCAATCTGGAAAACGGGCAACATCGGGTTCCGCAGTGAAAGACGTGGTGCACCGAACGGATAGAGGCGGGCAGTATACTTCGATCGCGCTGACCAAACGTCTTTGCCTACGCTGGATGCAACTGCCGGTTGGGGCGATATGGTCTTCGTATGACAACGTCCTTGTCGAGCCGATCAGCGGCCTCTGCAAGACGGAACTTATCACATCACATGGTGCGTGGCGCAGCGTCGAGTAGTTCGAGTTCGCCACCGCCGAATGGGTCGACTGGTTCAATCACCGGCGCCTCTAACAGCACTACGGGATATCCCGCCTGTCAAGATGGAAGTGG
Source organism: Nocardia sp. NPDC050718 (assembly GCF_040654235.1). Lineage (NCBI taxonomy): Bacteria > Bacillati > Actinomycetota > Actinomycetes > Mycobacteriales > Nocardiaceae > Nocardia > Nocardia sp. NPDC050718. The sequence continues at coordinate 93,536 of NZ_JBFAHQ010000001.1, forward strand.
CCTACTAGGCTCAACACCCAGCCCAGCAACCTACCCGGGGCTGTCACACCGATAAATCTCCGGAATCAGCGAGGCGGCTCACCCTCCATGTCAAGTAGCATCAAAATGCGCCCAACCACCATCACAAAAGTCGCGAGACCGCGATACTCCTTCATACAATGACGCCATCCAATAGTTTCGCCCGAATTTGCGCGAAAGATATTCAGAATGCTCGCGGGCCTCAGCAGCCACCAGTTCCGCCCCTCCGTCCTTGTAGTCCGCTTCAAAAGTGTCAGACCGCTGGATCAACTCGGTGACACTCGCCCATGAGTAGCAGGCGGAGAGCTTCAGCACCTCGAACTGTTTCTTAACCCTCGTATATATGGAATCCGGAAGGTGCTCATTTGGCGAAAAGGTTATCACCGGACCATCGTCAAACACCTCGATATCAGAATATAGAACTGACGGGCAATTCGAAAGATCATCGAGATAGGCATGGATAAGGCGGGTTTGATGATCGCCCACATATGAACGCTTTTGCGTATTGCACTCTGGGCAGGCTGGAATCAGATTAAGCGGGAATATACTGTACTCCGGAAATATTTCTTTGGGCAAGAAATGGTCGAGTGTAGATGCTTCTCTTTGACCGCACATCGGACACAGTCTTCTCACGGCACCCCTGATAACCTCGTTCCGTAGCCCTTCAAGAATTTTCTCTGGATATGTATGGTTATAGTTACTGCGAACGGGGCCCGAGCAGTCATCATCAAGCATTGATGGCCCGTAGACTCGATGAGAAGAAATCATCTCTTCATATATGTCATAGGCTTTGAAGACCACAGCTCGCGCTATAAGAAGTACGTCGCTATTCGACTTTCGTCGATTTCGAGTCACAGTGTCATAGTCGGCATGATGGTCACGAGCAGGCCTTTGTAGTGAAAATATCAACTCAACCCTTACGCTTCAAGTTCCGAACGTATGCGCGAGCCTGGGGGCTCATCTCGCCGTCAAAAAGAGCTTCGATTTCAGCCAAAGACATTTGAGAGGACAGTTCCGTTAGGACCGCATGATAGTCGGTCCTTGAGCTATCCAGCCGGAATACATTCGAAGTCAGAGCGCCGATATTTTCGCCGAATGTTTCCCAGTCAGGTTCATTAACTTCAGAACTCTGACCGAATCTGTTAAGCACACGTACGTGCGCACGAGGTACCTCTTGAATAACCACCGGGGAGTGCGTTGCGATGATTGCAAACGCATCTCGCTTTTCCAGGACAATGCTCAGAGCACGCATAAAGGCTGCTAGGAGCGACGGATGCAGGTGGGATTCGGGCTCGTCAATAAGTACAAGCGATGTAGGCCCACAATGTGCCACTAATTGCGTGAGTATATTAATGACAATCTTATGTCCCGAGCTGAGTTCATCAAACAAGTCCCCTAGTGTCTGCGTATCCCGGTCCGGATCGACTACAACACCCGCACGGCCGAATGATGGCTCAAAGTTCAAAGTCTCCGCCACCTCACGCAACAGACCGAGTCTTGCGTTATCAGCAACAGCAAGGGAATGAGCCTGCACAAATTCCGATGAAAGTTCGTCTATCGACTTCAGATCGCGGGGGGAATATATATTGCGAATATCGGGTCGATTATTAGTTTGGTTTCCAAGTTTCCGTAACCCAAAATATGAATACCCAAACACCTCCCCTGTCCGCATCAGCCTATCCCCCACGTCACTGCCGCCCTGCTCAGCCCAGAAGACGTCAGGCAAGGCAAATGTATCGAACGCGCTATATGAAATGGCGATAACTGATCGAAAATTTGTTAGTTCAGAATCTTCAATATATCCAACCTGTCTGGCAATGTGCTCTCGTTGGATTGGCCCGCTAGTAGCAACAAGAGCTAGATTTGCGAGTAGTCTAGTCTTGCCGGAACCGTTGTACCCAATAACCGCATTTACCCTACCTGGCAAGTGCCCATTTCTTTTGAAACAGAACTCAATGGGAAACGTACCGCCACCCACCAAGGTGTGGAATGTGAACGTAAGTACAGAAGTTGGCTTCTCTTCCGCTAACGAGAGCTTCGACTCGCCGAAGTCCGCCTTCATACTCATGATGTGCGATGCTTGTCCAGTTCGAAGCAGCGAGGTCGTAAACCCTCTATGGTGCTTGAACTGCTCAGCGACTTCCTTGAATACCGCTGCATCGCGGAGTGAGTTCAATATTTTCAATCGCATCGCACCAGGAAGATCTGCCAATATCTCATAATAGGCGACACTTTGCCCAAGTGAGCAGTAACTATCATCCAACCCAAGAAAAGAATCTCCAGGTAGCTGCGTTCGACCGCCAGACTGCGACGCATTTAGGATCTTTAAATCACCGACAATGATACTTCTATCTCTTGCAAGATGCACCTCCAATGAGAACATAGTTCTGTATCCGAAGTCGTCCCAATCGTCCCCCTTAAGCAGCCCGAAAGGATAATACCGCTTTCCGATCGTGTCTGATATATCACCATCAAAGAACTTGAATTGCTCTGTCCGTAGCTCGCTGAGGCCACTCTGGTAGATCTCCACATTGAGGTCAGCGTAGTTTTGAATTATCTGATCAAGGATAGCCTGGCGCCTATCCGTCGGAAGCAATACAGCAAAGGGAGCCCACGCGTTACCCGCCAGCGACATTACCAAAACTTCGTGGGTCTTTCTATCTCTTTCAAGACCAGCGAATATCGCCTGTACGATCGCCGAAGTGTCATCTGCTGGACCGGCAAGCGCAACTATGACCGGTGTTGAAGTCGCGCGTCTTGACTGCAAGATCCGCACGTTGGCGTTTTTTCGCTCGTTTATATAGGTGGTGTATATGTCTTCGACGCCGACGCCGAGCTCGTCCGAGAGTTTGCCTTCAAACTCGCGATATTTTGTATTGCTTGTAGAGGAATGGTTGATAGGGATGAGGCTCTGAAAGATCTTAATATAGCGCACTTGTTAAGCCTCCTGCACATTCCGCCGCCCGCGCCTCGTATTCATGCGATCTTGACCATCGTTGCAAGCTCGACGTAGTCACGGATATGTTCACGAAAATTCGGGTATCGGCCCAGATTTGTTTGACTCAATCTGCTCCAGAATCCACTGGCTGCGCGTCCACTGAGCGGCGGACAGTCTTCTATCCGTACGACGTCGAGTAGGTGTTTATAACTGCTCTGGGTTGGAAATTCACTTATGTCAACCCTCCAAACACGGCCTTTTTCTCCCCATGCAGCGTGTGGCCAGCCTCCATTACGTTCCCAAGCCGAAGCAAGATCATTTCGGTATTCGCCAGGGTCCAGTATTCTCCCTGCTACCCATTTCGAAACGCCCACTGTTACAGCGTTTCCCACCAATTTCCATCGAGGGCCGTTTCGCTTTCCGTCGCTTGCAGAACTCGTCCAGCCACGTTCGAACCCCTGAAGACTTTCACTGTCCTCAATAGTCGGAGTTATAAAGCGGGACCCGAGCTCTCGCTCTGGAATCCAGATTGCGGGCGGGGAAGGTATACCAACAGACGAGCCACCCTTCAATGTAGGGGTAGCATCCTTCGCCCAACCAACACCAGTTCGTCCTTCGGTCCAATAGAATCCAAATGAATCACCGCGCAGTATTGAGTCGTCGAAACCACTATCGTCAGCAAAGAGTACTTTTCGGGGATCGTCCGTTACCGACGCTACTAGAATGACGCGTCGGCGTCTCTGAGGCGTACCAGTGAATCGCGAATCCACTACTCTGTATGCCCACCGATAGCCTAGTGACTCCAGTTCAGAAACCAGATATGCCATAGCCTCACCCCTATCGAGGGTGAGCATATTGGGCACGTTCTCGATTAGTACCCATGGTGTCTTTCTACCTGATTGTTTGATCAGTCGCAGCATTTCGAAAACGTGTCCAACTAGGCCAGATTGGTCTCCTCTAATCCCGGCGGTACGCCCCGCCTGCGACAAGTCTGTGCATGGAAACCCTGCTGCAAGTACATCAAGATTGCCCGGCAAGTCGCGCAGCTCAGCGACATCGGGATGAAGCTCTACGTTAGGAAATTGGGTTCGGAGAACCGTCTGAGCTGGAGCCCAACTTTCGCATAGCAAGACTGTGTCGAGCTTGTCGCCAAGACATTGATGGAAGCCCAGCTCGATCCCGCCAATACCTGCAAATAGACCGGCCATCCGGAACGAGGTGGACAAGACTGTCTCCTTCTAGTCAGTTGTGATCAACTTACATGGTCTACTACGAAATCTCGAGTCGTGGACGCGATCTTCCCCGATACAGCAAGGCGCCCGCGGACTCGGAAGTCCGCGGGCGCCTTGGTGGTTCGTGCGTCAGCGCTGGGCGACAGCCGTCGGCGGGATCGGCGCGGGCAGCGCGGTCTCGCCTTCCAGGAACTTGTCCACCGCCGAGGCCGCGGCGCGGCCCTCGGCGATCGCCCACACGATGAGCGACTGGCCACGGCCCATATCGCCGGCGACGAAGACGCCGGGGATGTTGGTGGCCCAGTTCTTGTCCCGCTGCACGTTGCCACGGCCGTCGTAACCGACGCCCAGGTCGGTCAGCAGGCCCGGCTTCTGCGGGCCGACGAAGCCCATGGCCAGCAGCACCAGGTCGGCCTCGAGGGTGAAGTCGGTGCCTTCGACCTTCTCGAACCGGCCGTTGGCCATCTTGACCTCGTGCGCCTCGAGCCCGGTGACCTTGCCGTCCTTGCCGACGAAACGCTCGGTGTTCACGGAGAACACGCGCTCGCCGCCCTCCTCGTGCGCCGAGGACACCCGGTACATGAGCGGGTAGGTCGGCCACGGGGTGGAACCGGCGCGCTCCTCCGGCGGACGCGGCATGATCTCGAACTGGTGGACCGACTCGGCACCGTGGCGGTGCGAGGTGCCCAGGCAGTCGGCGCCGGTGTCGCCACCACCGATGATGACGACCTTCTTGCCCTTCGCGTGGATGGGCGGCAGGCCGTTCTCGTCGGTGATGTCGTCGCCGAGCTGGACGCGGTTGGCCAGCGGCAGGAACTCCATCGCCTGGTGGATGCCGTCGAGCTCGCGGCCCGGGATCGGCAGGTCGCGGGCGATGGTCGCGCCACCGGCGAGGACGATCGCGTCGAACTGCTCACGCAGCTGCTCGGCGGTGATGTCCACACCCACGTTGACGCCCGCCTTGAAGATGGTGCCTTCGGCCTCCATCTGCGCCAGGCGGCGGTCGATGACCGACTTCTCCATCTTGAATTCCGGGATGCCATAGCGCATCAGGCCGCCGATGCGATCGTCGCGCTCGAACACGGTCACGGTGTGACCGGCCCGGGTGAGCTGCTGGGCGGCGGCCAGGCCGGCCGGGCCCGAACCGACGACGGCGATCTTCTTGCCGGTCAGGCGGGTCGGGTACACCGGGGTGACCCAGCCCTCGTCGAAGGCGTTCTCGATGAGCTCGACCTCGACCTGCTTGATGGTGACCGGCTGTTGGTTGATGCCGAGCACGCAGGACGCCTCACACGGAGCCGGGCACAGGCGGCCGGTGAACTCCGGGAAGTTGTTGGTGGCGTGCAGGCGGTCGATGCCCTCGCGCCAGGCACCCTTGTACACCAGGTCGTTCCACTCGGGGATCAGGTTCCCCAGCGGACAGCCGTTGTGACAGAACGGGATACCACAGTCCATGCAGCGGCTGGCCTGCTTCTGCAGGGAGTCGTGCGAGAACTTGTCCTCGTAGACCTCTTTCCAGTCGAGCAGTCGCAGCTCGACCGGTCGGCGGGTCGGGAGTTCCCGAGAGGTGTGCTTCAAAAATCCCTGAGGATCAGCCACGAGCGGCCTCCATGATCGCTTCGTCCACGTCCTTGCCGCTCTTCTCAGCTTCGGAGATGGCGAGCAAAACCTTCTTGTATTCGCGGGGCATGACCTTCACGAAGTGGTTCACCTGCTGGGACCAATCGCTCAGGATGCGTTCGGCCACAGCCGAACCCGTTTCGTCGCGGTGAGTGGTGATGATGTCGCGCAGCCAGGTGAAGTCGTCACCGGAGAGCTGCTCGATCGCCTCCGCCTGATCCGGGCTCACGCGCGCGGGCAGCGTGCCCTCCGGGTCGTAGACGAACGCGACACCACCGGACATACCGGCGCCGAGGTTGCGGCCGGTGCCACCGAGGATCACCACGCGGCCACCGGTCATGTACTCGAGCGCGTGGTCGCCCACACCCTCGACGACCGCGGTGGCGCCGGAGTTACGGACGGCGAACCGCTCGCCCGCCACACCGTTGATCAGGATCCGGCCGCTGGTCGCGCCGAACATGATCACGTTGCCCGCGATGATGTTGTTCTCGGCGACGAAGCCCTCCGGCGCGGTGAGCGACGGGCGGACCACGATGTGACCACCGGACAGACCCTTGCCGACGTAGTCGTTGGCGTCACCCTGCACGCGCAGCGTGATGCCGGCCGGGACGAACGCGCCGAAGCTGTTGCCCGCCGAACCGTTGAAGGTGATGTCGATGGTGTTGTCGGGCAGGCCCGCGCCACCGTAGAGCTTGGTCACCTCGTGGCCGAGCATGGTGCCGACCGTGCGGTTCACGTTGGTGATCTTGGTTTCGATCTTGACCGCCTGGCCACGCTCGAGCGCGTCGGCGCTCTGCGCGATCAGCTCGTTGTCCAGCGCCTTGTCCAGACCATGGTCCTGGGTGCCGGTGCAGCGGGTGTTCTGGTTCATGAACGCCGTCTCCGGCATGTCCAGAATCGGCGACAGGTCCAGCTTGGCGGCCTTGAAGTGCGCCTTGGCCTTGCTGGTGTCGAGCAGGTCGACCCGGCCGATGGCCTCGTCGAGCGTGCGGAAGCCCAGCTCGGCGAGCAGCTCACGCACCTCCTCGGCGATGAACAGCATGAAGTTCTCGACGAACTCCGGCTTGCCGGAGAAGCGCTCGCGCAGCACCGGGTTCTGGGTCGCGATGCCGACCGGGCAGGTGTCGAGGTGGCACACGCGCATCATGATGCAGCCCGAGACGACCAGCGGAGCGGTCGCGAAACCGAACTCCTCGGCGCCGAGCAGGGCGGCGATCATCACGTCGCGGCCGGTCTTCATCTGACCGTCGACCTGGACCACGATGCGGTCGCGCAGGCCGTTGAGCAGCAGGGTCTGCTGGGTCTCGGCCAGGCCGAGCTCCCAGGGGCCACCCGCGTGCTTGAGCGAGGTCAGCGGCGAGGCGCCGGTGCCGCCGTCGTGGCCCGAGATGAGCACGACGTCGGCGTGCGCCTTGGACACACCGGTGGCGACGGTGCCGACACCCGGCTCCGCGACGAGTTTCACGTGAATCCGCGCCTGCGGGTTCGCGTTCTTCAGGTCGTGGATCAGCTGCGCCAGGTCCTCGATCGAGTAGATGTCGTGGTGCGGCGGCGGGGAGATCAGGCCGACACCCGGCGTGGAGTGCCGCACCTCGGCGACCCACGGGTACACCTTGTGCGCGGGCAGCTGGCCGCCCTCGCCCGGCTTGGCGCCCTGGGCCATCTTGATCTGGATGTCGGTGGCGTTGGTCAGGTAGTGCGCGGTGACGCCGAAGCGACCCGACGCGACCTGCTTGATCGCCGAACGACGCCAGTCGCCGTTCTCCTCGACCTCGAAGCGAGCCGGGCTCTCGCCGCCCTCACCGGAGTTCGAGCGGGCGCCCAGGCGGTTCATCGCGATCGCCAGGGTCTCGTGCGACTCGGCCGAGATGGAGCCGTAGCTCATCGCGCCGGTCGAGAACCGCTTGACGATCTCGGCGGCCGACTCGACCTCGTCGATCGAGATGGACTCGCGCTGACCGGTCTTGAACTTGAACAGGCCACGCAGCGCGGCCAGTCGCTCGGACTGATCGTCGACCAGCTTGGTGTACTCCTTGAAGATCGAGTACTGACCGCTGCGGGTCGCGTGCTGCAGCTTGAACACCGTGTCCGGGTTGAACAGGTGGTACTCGCCCTCACGCCGCCACTGGTACTCGCCGCCGACCTCGAGCTCGCGGTGCGCGCGCTCGTTGCGGTTCTCCAGGAACGCGGTGCGGTGGCGGATGGCCACCTCTTCGGCGATCTCGTCCAGGCCGATACCGCCCAGCGGCGAGCGCAGGCCGGTGAAGTACTCGTCGACCAGGTCCTGCGCCAGGCCGATGACCTGGTACAGCTGGGCGCCGTTGTAGGAGGCGAGGGTGGAGATGCCCATCTTGGACATCACCTTGAGCACGCCGTTGCTGGCCGCGGTGCAGTAGTTCGCGACGGCCTTGCGGTAGTCGGCGGCCAGGTCACCGGTCGAGCCCGGGATCTGCAGCGAGCCGCGCTCGAGCATGTCCTCGATGGTCTCGAAGGCCATGTACGGGTTGATCGCGGCCGCGCCGAAGCCGACCAGCATCGCCATGTGGTGCACCTCGCGGGCGTCACCGGCCTCGACGACCAGGCCGACCATGGTGCGGGTGCGCTCGCGCACCAGGTGGTGGTGCACCGAGGAAGTGAGCAGCAGCGACGGGATCGGCGCCAGCTTCTCGTTGGACTCGCGGTCGGACAGCACGATGATCCGCGCGCCGCCGTCGATGGCCGCCGACACCTGGGTGTTGATCGCGGCCAGCGCCTTGCGCATGCCCTCGCCGCCCTCGGCGACCGGGTACAGGCCGCGCACGACCACCGAGCGCAGCTCGGCGTGGCTGCCGTCGTCGTTGATGTGGACCAGCTTGGACAACTCGTCGTTGTCGAGGATCGGCTGCTCGAGCGCGATCTGCTTGCACGACTCGGGGCCGGGGTGCAGCAGGTCGGCCTCGGGGCCGATGTTGCGCTTGAGGCTGGTGACGACCTTCTCCCGGATGGCGTCCAGCGGCGGGTTGGTGACCTGCGCGAACAGCTGGGAGAAGTAGTCGAACAGCAGGCGCGACCGGTTCGACAGCACCGCGATCGGGGTGTCGGTACCCATCGAGCCCAGTGCCTCGCCGCCGGTCTTGGCCATCGGCGTGATCAGCAGGTTCAGGTCCTCGGTGGTGTACCCGAAGATCTGCTGACGGATCAGCACGCGGTCGTGCGACATGTGCACGTGCGGGCGGTCGGGCAGGTCGGCCAGGCGGCTCACGCCTGCGTCGAGCCACTCCTGGTACGGCTGCGCGGCGGCCAGCTCGGACTTGAGCTCGTCGTCGGTGACGATGCGGCCGGCCTCGGTGTCGACCAGGAACATCTTGCCCGGCTGCAGGCGGATCTTCTGGACCACGGTGGAGGGGTCGATGTCGAGGACGCCGACCTCGGAGGCGAGCACGACCAGGCCGTCCTCGGTCACCCAGATGCGACCGGGGCGCAGGCCGTTGCGGTCGAGCACGGCGCCGATCTTCTTGCCGTCGGAGAAGCAGACGGCGGCCGGGCCGTCCCAGGGCTCCATCAGCATGGAGTGGTACTCGTAGAACGCCCGCCGCTGCGGGTCCATGTTCTCGTTGCGTTCCCAGGCCTCGGGAATCATCATCAGGATCGCGTGGTGCAAGTCACGGCCACCGAGGTGCAGCAGTTCCAGCACCTCGTCGAAGCGCGCGGTGTCACTCGCACCCGGCGTACAGACGGGGAAGATCTTCTGCAGGCGGTTCTTGCCCGCCTCGTCCTTGCCGAACACGTCCGAACGCAGCAGCGCCTCACGCGCGCGCATCCAGTTCTCGTTACCGGTGACGGTGTTGATCTCACCGTTGTGGGCGACCCGGCGGAACGGGTGCGCCAGCGGCCACGAGGGGAAGGTGTTGGTGGAGAAGCGCGAGTGCACGATGCCGATGGCCGACTCGACGCGCTCGTCCTGCAGGTCCAGGTAGAACGCGCGCAGCTGCGGCGTGGTGAACATGCCCTTGTAGATGAAGGTCTCGCCGGACAGGCTCGGGAAGTACACCGATTCCTTGCCGACGGAGCCCTCGCCGGAGCCGGACTTGCCGAGCTCGTGCTCGATCCGCTTGCGGATCACGTAGGCGCGACGCTCCAGATCCAGGCCGGAGAGCTGCTCGGCCGAGTTCTTGGGCGAGCCGATGAACAGCTGCCGGAAGGTCGGCATCGCGTCGCGGGCCAGCGCGCCGAGCGAGGACTCCTCGATCGGCACCTCGCGCCAGCCGAGGACCGCGAGGCCCTCTTCGACGACGATCTTCTCGACACCGTAGGCGGCACGCGATGCCTCGCGGCGGGACTGCGGCAGGAAGGCGATACCGGAGGCGTAGGAGCCGACCGGAGGCAACTCGAAGTCGACGACCGCGCGGAAGAACTTGTCCGGAAGCTGGATCAGGATGCCCGCGCCGTCGCCGGAGTTCGGCTCGGCACCGGCGGCACCGCGGTGCTCCAGGTTCAGCAGGGCCGTGATGGCCTTGTCGACGATGTCTCGACTGCGTCGTCCGTGCATGTCGGCGACGAACGCGACGCCGCAGGCGTCGTGCTCGAATGCCGGATCGTAGAGCCCGGTGACACCGGGTGACCTGTGGCCAGGAAGTTGCGTCATGCCTCTGCCTTCAAGAAAGTCGGCTGTCGATGAATCGGCCGCCCGTTGAGTTGGGCCCTTCGTCGTTTCGCCTCCGTCAAGACTGCGTCCGTACGATCCGAAACCAGCGGCGATGATGGTTTGCGGCGTGCAGTCACGTCTCCAGTTGTCCACCCGCTTCGTTGACGTAGTGGGTGCTCAGAGGTAACGGAACGCTTACACATCCCTTACCTCCGTGCGGGGTTCACCCGCTAGTCTTGGCCCGGTTTCACCGGACCCCGAAACAGGTGGTTGTGCCGAACAGGGGTGCGTTCGGCGTAAGAGCAAACGATAAGTCAGACCGCAGACCCAACCAACTAAGGTCGTGCTAAGAAACCTGTCTAGCTGGGGTTTGTAACGGCGGCATGCTTCGTCGCGCGCGTCGTCCAGTGTAAAGCAGAGCGGGGGCCGGATCGATCCCGAACAACCCGCGCCGACCTGCGCGAACACCGTGGCGGAGCAGGTCCGAAACACTTGTTGGCGCCGGGCCGAAAGCTGAACTCACCTGCACCGCAGCAGAATTCCCAGACAATGCGCAGGTCAAACCTGCGCGCTCCGCTAACCGGGACAGAACCGGTGAGATATTTCCGACAGCGGCTCCGACGTGGCCTCGCAGCCATCCGACCGTACGGTCTGTATCACGATTGTGCGACACAGCACACTGCTGGCTAATTCTGGAACAGTGGCGTTCGCCACAAAGGGGCCTCTACCAACCGGTAGGTACGGATCGCCGGGGTCGACACGCCGAAGTGGCCTGGGCATGTGACCTACACCGCCGGCTCGCGACGATGCCGGGGCCCTACTACTGTGAGGCTGACCACAAGGGGGTCCTCGACACTCGGTGTGTCGGGTCGCTGCCTGTCACGCTGACACAACGAATCCATGACAGTTTCGCCATGCCCAGTGGAGCGCACGACCCGGGAGAACCCAATGACCGGCACACTCACCTGGCTCGGCGGAGGCCTCGCCTCGCCCCGGCGCCGGGATTCCGAAACGGGCTCCGACCTGGCCTACAACCATGAACAGGGCGGCTACGTCGTCACCGGTGCCGCCGTGCTGTTGTTCGCCGCGGTCGCGGGCATCGTCACCGCCGCCGCCCTCGCCGCCGCCGACGGGATCGGCGCGTTCGCCGTCGTCGCGCTCGCGCTGGTCGTCGCCGTGGCAGCCGCCGCGCTCGGGCGCGCGCTGGCCACCACCCGGCCCGGCGCCGCCGACCGGGTCGGCACCGCCGCGCGGATCGGCGTCGGCGTGCTGGCCGGCGTGCTCGTCGCCGAGCTGGCCTCGACCGTGCTGCTGGGCGGCACCGTGGACCGGGAACTGGACGTGCGGGCGCAGGCGAGCGCCGAGAACGCGCCGGTCGTCGTCGCCGCGCGGACCGAATTCGACCGGGCGAGCGCCGATCGCGCCGCGCTGGACGTGAGCATCGCCAAAGCACAGGCCGATATCGACCGCGCGCTGGTCATCGCCCGGTGCGAGTACAACCCGACGCCGGAGTGCCCGCAGACCAGGATCACCGGCGTCCCCGGCCGCGGGCCCGAGGCCCAGACCGCCAACGACATGCTCGACGACTCCCGGAAACAACTCGCCGCCGCGCAGGCCCGCACCGACCAGCTCGACCAGCGGGTCCGCACCGAGTCCGCCGAGCTGGCCGCCGCCCGCGCCACCGCGTTCGCCGAGGCCGACCGTGGGCTCGGCGCCCGCTGGCTGGCCATGAACGGCTACACCACCGACCACGCCGGGGCCGGCGCGCTGCGCGTGCTCATCCTGCTGGCCGGTGTCCTGCTCGCCCTGCTTCCCCTGCTGCTGCGCTGGTGGCGGGGGGAGACCTCGCTGGACCGCCGGGTCGATGCCGAAGAGGTCGCCGACCGGGCCCAGCGCGAGGCCGACGCCGCGATCGCGGTGAAGCGGGCCGAGGTGCGCACCGAGGCGGCCGCCCTGCGCGCCGACCACGAACTCACCTCGGCGCGCCTGGCGATCGAGGCCGACACCGTCATCGATCGGGAACGTCAGCGCACCAGGATCATCGCCGCCATCGGCGGTTTCGAGCTCGGGATCACCGAGCCGCATCGAAAGGACGACTCCGTGGCTCTGGAGCCGAACGTCTCCCAGCAGCAGCTGCCCGCCGGGTACCTGCCCAACGCACTGCCCGCGGGCGCGCCGCAGGCCGGTGCGCTGGTCCCCGCCCAGCCGGTGGTCGCCGCCGCGCCCGCGCAGGCGCCGACCGGGGGCGGCGGACTCGAGCTGCCGATCATCGGCACCGTGCCGTTCACCGACACCGCCGCCCGCTGGATCCGCCCGCTGGTGCCCTCGTTCGTCGCCAACGCGATCGACTCGGCCACGCACCCGCTGCGCACCGCGCGGCAGGCGTTCGAGGAGGTCGAGGAGGTCACCTTCACGCTGCGCCGCAGCCGCAAGGTCACCGTCGACACCCAGGACTCGCAGGCGCAGCAGCAGATGATGGTGCCGCCCGGCTACCAGCTGCCGGGTCAGCCCGCGCAGGGCTACCTGCCCGCGGGCTACCCGCAACAGGGTGCGCCGCAGTACAACCCGTACGCCCAGCAGATCGCCTCGACCGTTGTCGACGCACCGTCGACCAGGTACCACCCGGACCCGCGCCAGTACCAGGCCGCGCCGAACTACACCGCGCTGCCCGCAGGTCAGGGCAACACCCTGCCGACCGCCGACGGCTACGGCGAGCTCCCCGGCGGCAACGCCAACGAGCTCCCCGGCGGCGGTCAGCGTCAGCTGCCGCCCGCCCGCTGATCCACGGGTCGGCGACGAGGGGCTCGCCGAAGTCGGCGCCGACTCACTCGGCAGGGCCTTCGCGGCCGTCCGACCGACCCCGCCGCCATCGACGACGCGGCCGAGGCGATCCGGCGAAAGCAAGCCGCCGTGGGGCCGGATCGACACCGACCCCACGGCGTACTCACGCGCGGGTGTTCCTCGTGCGTACCGCGCTGTAGGCGGCGAACAGCAGCACCGCGACGATGCCGAGCACCGTCAGGTGGATACCGCTGACGAACGCCTGGTGCGCGGAGGACAGGAACTCCTGCGCCACCGTCGCCGGGAGCTCACGGGCGACCTCGACCGCGCCGCTGAGCGAACCGGACGCCGTCGCCACCGCGTCGTCCGGCAGCAGTGACAGGTCGAGGCCACGGCGGAAGATCGCCATCACGGTGCTGCCGAGCAGGGCGACGCCGAGCGCGAGACCGGTCTCGTAGGCGGTCTCCGAGATCGCCGCCGCGGCACCGGCGCGCTCCTTCGGCGCCGAGCCGACGACCAGGTCGGCGGCCACCGTCATGGCCACACCGACACCGAGGCCGATGCCGACGAAACCGAGCACGAACGCCTCGGCGCCGCTGGCCACGTCGACCAGCAGGAAGGCCGTCGTGCCGACCGCCGTCGTCACCAGCGCACCGGCCAGCACGACCGCGGCGCGCCAGCGCCGCACCAGCCATGCCGCGGCCAGTGAGCCGAACACGCTGGCCGCGAGTCCGGGCAGCATCAGCAGACCCGCCTCCAGCGGCGAGCGCCCGAGCACCAGCTGCAGGTACTGCGAGCCGAAGAACAGCACACCGGCCAGCGCGAACACCGCGAGCAGGTTGGTGAACACCGCGACCCGGAACCGGGGCAGCGCGAACAGCCGCAGGTCCAGCATCGGGTCGGCCAGGCGACGCTGCCTGCGCACGAACAGCACACCCGCGACCACACCGGCCAGGCCGACCAGCAGCGGGCCCACCGTCGGGCCGTGCGCGGCGGTCTCCTTCACCGCGTAGACCACCGGGACCAGCGCCAGCATCGACAGCACCGCGCTGAGCGCGTCGAACCGGCCCGGATTCGGGTCCCGCGATTCGGGGATGAGCACCGGCGCGAGCACCAGCAACAGCAGCATGACCGGCAGGTTCACCAGGAACACCGAGCCCCACCAGAAGTGCTCGAGCAGCCAGCCGCCGACCAGCGGACCGGCCGCGGCGCCACCGCCCGCCATCGCGCTCCACACGCCGATCGCCAGAGTGCGCTGCCGCGCGTCCTGGAACATCGAGCGGATCAGGCCCAGCGTGGCGGGCATCAGCGTGGCACCGGCGACACCCTGCAGCACGCGGGCCGCGATGAGCATCTCGGGCGAGACCGCCCAGGCGGCCAGCGCCGAGGCGATGCCGAAGCCGACGGCGCCGATCAGCAGCAGCCTGCGCCTGCCGATCCGGTCGCCGAGGTTGCCCATCACGACCAGCAGGCCGGCGAGCACGAAGGAGTAGACGTCGATGATCCAGAGCAGCTGCGGTGTGCTCGGTGCCAGGTCGGCGCTGATCGCGGGCACGGCCAGGTCGAGCACGGTGGCGTCCACGGCGAGCAGCAGCAGGGCGAGAGCCAGCACACCGAGGCCGGCCCACTCGCGCGCGGTGGCACGCGGCGGAGCCGAGGCGGTGGTGACGGGGGTGTTCATCGGTTTCTCGACTTTCTGAGTTGGTAAACCGTCCAGACGGTACAGTAACAGAAAAACCGTCCAGACGGTACAGTGATTGCCGTGAGCCCCGGCACCCGCGACCGCATCCTCGACGCCCTGGAGACCCTGCTGCTCGAACGCGGCGCGGCCCAGATGACCCTCGACAACGTCGCCGCCGCGGCGGGCGTGTCCAAGGGCGGGCTGCTCTATCACTTCCGAAGCAAGGACGCTCTACTCGTCGGCCTGGTCGAACGACTCGGTGAACGCGCCCACACCCAGCTCGCGGAGATGCAGGCGGGCGGCACCCCGGTCGCCGAGTGGTACCTGCAGACACCCGACCCCACCACCCAGGCCGACGCCGTCGAACTCGCGCTGTACCGCTCACTGCTGGCGACCATGCGCACCATCGACGCCTCGGCGGGCAGCGAGCCCGACGAGGTGCAGACCGCCCTCGACGGCGTGATGACGGCCTGGTCGGACGGCCTGGACGACGAGGTGGACGACCCCGTCCGCGCCGACACCATCCGCCTGGTCGGCGACGGGGTCTACCTGCGCGCCCTGCTCGGCCTGCCGCAGGTCGATCCCGCCCGCTACCGCGCCGTCGTCGACCGGCTGCTCGAGCGCTGAGTACACATTTTCAGTGGACATATGTACTCCGAAATGAAATCGGCGGGCGCGGGACACACACGATGCCGTATCGCGGCGGAAAACAGACCACTGACTGGTCATATAGCCGACACCATCGGCCAGTGACCTGGGCTACACATTGTCGCGACTCTCGATACTCGGTTTACAGTGCGTGAGTGATCCACAGCAACGGACCGAAGCGCGCGGCGCCGTGGGGCTCACCGCTGCTCGGTCCGGTCGAGGAGAAGTCGTCCATCCGGCGGGTCCGCGTGCAACTGCTGCTGACCGTGCCGTTGCTCGTGGCCAACCTGATCGGCATCGCGATGATCGTGGTGCTCGCCGGCTTCGTGCTGCCCGGCCCGACCGTCTTCACCAGACAACTGCTGCTGATCAACGCCGTCTTCACGCCGCTGTGCGCCGTCGTCGCGCTGGCGGTGGGCACCGTGTGGGGCACCCTCGCCGGCCTGCGCACCATGCGCTGGGCCACCGACCCCGACCACGTACCGACCCCACCCGAGCAGCGCGTCGCGGTCTCGGCGCCGCGCTGGATGGTGTTGCAGCAGGCGGTGCTGTGGACGCTGGCACTGGTCACGCTGACGATCGTCTACGGCGTGGTCGATCCGGCGCTGATCCCCAAGGTGGTGCTGTCCATCGGCGCGGCGGGCATCGTGGTGTGCGCCAACAGCTATCTGATCGTGGAATTCGCGCTGCGGCCGGTGACCGCTCGGGTGCTCCAGGCCGACCCGCACCGCCGCCGCGGCATCGGCGTGTTCGGCCGGACCATGCTGTCGTGGCTGGTCGGCGTCGGTATCCCGGTGGCGCTGTCGATGATCGTCGCGGTGTGGGCGCTGGCCGATCCCGCGGTGAGCAAGGCCAGGCTGGCGGTCTGCGTGCTCAGTCTCGGCGGTTCGGCGCTGCTGTTCGGGATGCTGCTGATGGCCCAGGTCGTCGCGGCGACGGTCGCCCCGATCAAGGGAGTGCGTCAGGCGCTGCGCCGGGTGGAGGACGGCGATCTCGACACCGAGGTCACCCTCTACGACGGCACCGAACTCGGTGACCTGCAGAGCGGTTTCAACCGGATGGTGCACGGCCTGCGCGAGCGCGCGCTGATCGAGGACCTGTTCGGCAAGCACGTCGGCCACGATGTCGCGATGGCCGCGATCGCCTCCCAGCCGGTGCTCGGCGGTACCGAGACCGAGGCCGCCGCCCTGTTCATCGACATCATCGGCTCGACGACCATGGCCGCCACCCGGCCCGCCCCCGAGATCGTCGGCATCCTCAACCGCTTCTTCGACATCGTCGTCGACGAGGTCGAACGGCACGGCGGCCTCCTCAACAAGTTCGAGGGCGACGCCGCCCTCGCCGTCTTCGGCACCCCCGCTCCCCTCCCCGACCTGGCCGGCTCGGCCCTGTCCTGCGGCCGCGCCATCCAGCGCAGGCTCCGCGACGCCTCCGACCTCGACGCGGGCATCGGCGTCGCCGCCGGCCGGGTCGTCGCGGGCAATGTCGGCACCCACAACCGCTACGAGTTCACCGTCATCGGCGACGCCGTCAACGAGGCGGCCCGCCTGTGCGAGCTGTCCAAGAACTACGACGAACGCCTCCTCAGCTCGGCCACCACCCTCGCCGGCGCCGCCGACTCCGAGACCGCCCACTGGAACCTGGGCGACACCGTCACCCTCCGGGGCAGATTGACCCCCACCCACCTGGCCGTCCCCAAGCTCTCACCGCACACCCCGGACCCGACGACCGCGACCGCCCAGTCGACCGAGTTGCACTGAGTCGGCCGAACAACAACTGTCCGCCTTCCCAGCCCCGCACGCCCCGACCTCGAGGAGGGGCAGGCCGACGAAGTCGGCCGTCGCGGCCGTCCCGCCGATCAGGCGCCGTGGCGTAGGCGACGCAGGAGCAAGCCACGGTGCCTGATCGGCGGGACAGGAGGGGCCGCGACTCGAGCGCGCCAGCGCTCCAACAACCCAGCGCGGCCGCGACTCGAGCGCGCCAGCGCTCCAACAACCCAGCTAGACTCGCCGACGTGCGTCCCGCCGTCGAAGCGGTCGGCGCCGTCGGGGCGGGAATCGATCCGGCACCGGCGTCCGCGCCGACGCCGCCCTCTCCGCCGACGGTACCGATCCGGCCCCTGCGTTTCCGCGAACTGCTCGACGAGCCGTTCGCCCTGATCCAGGCCCATATCCGGGCGCTGGCGGCGCTCGGCGGGAGCGTGCTCGTGCTGGCCGTGCTCGGCGTGCTCGGGGTGACCGGCCTGGTCTCGCATCTGACCGACGGCTCCGACGCGGGCACGGCGTGGGCCGCGATCCTCGGTTCGGCGGCGTTCATCTGGCTGTCGCGCCTGGTGCTGCGCGGCGCGACGGTCGCGATCGCGCTCGCCGATTTCGGCGGGGTGCGCTACGGCGCGCTCGCCGGGGCGCGGGCGGCCGCGCGACGTGCCGGTCCGCTGGTGCTCGCGCAGATCATGTTCTCGCTCACCGGCATCGGTGTGCTGCTCGTCGGCAGTCTGCTGATCATCACCTATCCGCTGGCCCTGCTCTGGTTGTCGCACGTGCGGGCGCGGCGGTTCGTCACCGAGCCGGTGATCGTCGGCGAGCACGCCGGATTCGGCGCGGCGGTCGCCCGGTCGAAGGAGCTGGTGCAGGGCGCCGATTGGACGGTGGCGGGCCTGTGGCTCACCCAGCGGGTCATCTTCGCCGTCCTCGCGGTGCCCGCGTTCGGTGTGCCGTTCTATCTGTCCGACTTCTCCGGCACGCATCGCTGGGCATTCATCACGCTGCTGGTCGGCGGTCTGCTGCTGGTGGTGACGGTCGGCGAGATCGTCGAGGCGACCAGCCGGGCCGTCTGCTACATCGACCGGCGGTGCGCGCGCGAGGGCATGGACATCCGGATTCCGGGTGAGACCCGGTGACCGGCAATCCCTTTCCCGACCACGGCGCCCCGCCGCCGGAGCGGTCCCCGGTGCCACCACACGGCGCTCCGGCACCGCCACGTCTCGGTGCCGCCGCCGAGCATCGCGCCGCCGCCGAGCAGGCCGCGCATCGCCGTGACTACGACAGCGCGCTGCGGGAACGCTTCCGCGCCGTCCTGCGCGCCCTCGAACAGGGCGGCACCCTGCCGGTCCGCCGCTCGCGCACCGCGCAGGAGACCGCCGACGACGCGACCACCGCGCTCCCGCTGGAACAGTCCACCGAATTGCACCCGGCGGCGCGCAGTTTCGACGAGGTCGTCTACGGCGGCCGCGCCGCCACCGAGGACGAGTACCGCAGGCTCGAATACGCCGACCGGTACTCCCAGTCCGCGCCCCCGCCGGTCGCCGAACCGGTCGAACTCGAGGTCGTCGAGCGCGCGCCCAAGCGCCGCAGGCAGCTGCCGCCGCTGCCCGCGCTGCTGCGCAGTCCCAAGTTCTGGGCGACGGTCGCCGCCGTGCTGGCGCTGGGCCTGCTGCTGTACGCGACGCTGCAATCGTGCGGCGCGCCCGACGCGCCGCCGCCACCCGAGATCCCCGACCTGCCGGAACCACCCGATCCGCCCGATGATCCGGACTACGACCCCGATTTCGGCGCGGGCAAGGACTCGATCTTCACCAGCCTGCCCGCCTGGCTGGCCTTCGGCGGCTTGCAGTTGCTGATCGCCTTCGGCGTGCTGCTGTGGTGGCGCGGACGCAGGCGCGGCGCGCTCGTCGGCGAACCGCGCCCGGTCGAGGTCGCCGCGAACGAACTGCTCGCGGGCCAGGCAGGCCTGTACCGTCGCTCCGGCGACGTCGAGCACGTGGCCGGCACCCTGCGCACGGCGACGCTGCGCCGGATCCGCCCCCGCCTCGGCGCCCGCGACCTGACCGACGACCAACTCGTCGGCGCCACAGCGGCCCGCCTCGGCGCGCCCGCCCAGCAGATCGGCACCGTCCTGTTCGGCCCGGTACCGGACGAGACAACCCTGTATTACGTTGCCGCACACCTCGAATGGATCGAGACGGAGCTCGGATGACCGACAACACTGTTCTGCAGAAATCGCCGAGCGCGGCCGAGGCCGGTGCGGCGCTGGCCGCCCTGCGCACCGAGATCGGCAAGGCCGTGGTCGGCAACGACCAGGCCGTGCTGTACCTGGTGCTCGCGCTGCTGTGCCGTGGCCACGTGCTGCTGGAAGGCGTGCCGGGCGTGGCGAAGACGCTGCTGGTGCGGGCGCTGGCGACCTCGCTGGCGCTCGACCACGCCCGGGTGCAGTTCACGCCCGATCTGATGCCGGGCGATGTCACCGGTTCGCAGATCTACGACCCGCATTCGGCCGAGTTCACCTTCCGGCAGGGCCCGGTGTTCACCAACCTGCTGCTGGCCGACGAGATCAACCGCACCCCGCCGAAGACCCAGTCCTCGCTGCTGGAATCGATGGAGGAGCGCCAGGTCTCGGTGGACGGCAGGCCGCGCCCGCTGCCGGATCCTTTCGTCGTCGTCGCGACCCAGAACCCGATCGAGCAGGAGGGCACCTACCCGCTGCCCGAGGCCCAGCTCGACCGGTTCCTGTTCAAGGTCGACATCCGGCTGCCCGACCGCGACGACGAGTTCCGCATCCTGCAGCGGCACGCGAGCGGCTTCGATCCGCGTGATCTCGGCGCCGCCGGGCTGCGTCCGGTGGCCGGTCCCGAGCACATCGCCGCCGCGCGCGCCGCGATCGCGCAGGTGACGGTGAGTCCCGAGGTGCTGGCCTACATCGTCGACCTGTGCCGCGCCACGCGCAGCTCACCCGCCGTCGCGCACGGCGCCTCCACCCGTGGCGCGACCGCGCTGCTGGCGGCCGCGCGGGCACTGGCCTGGCTGAACGGACGCGGCTACGTGACGCCCGACGACGTGAAGACCGTGGCGGTCGCGGTGCTGCGGCACCGGCTGCAGTTGCGGCCCGAGGCCGAGCTGGACGGGGTGAGCACCGAGGGCGTGCTCTCGTCGTTGCTGGTCTCGGTGCCGGTTCCGGTATAGCGGCGTGGTCGTCACAGGCCGGTTCGCGCTGCTCGCGGCGATCGCGGGCGCGCTGGTGATGTTCCTGATCCCGTCGTGGGTCGGCGTGGTCGGCGCGAGCGCGGCGCTGCTCGCGCTCGCCGTGTTCGACATCGCCCTCACCGCGCGGGCCGACACGCTCACCCTCACCCGCGATCCGCTGACGGTGGTGCGGCTCGGCCGGGCCACCGAGGTGGAACTCGTCGTCACCAATACCGGCACCGCCACCGTGCGCGGGATGCTGTGGGACGCCTGGCCCGACAGCGCGCGGGCCGAGTACCGCACCCACCGGCTCGACCTCGCGCCGCGCACCCGCATCCGGTTGCGTACCGGGCTCACCCCCACCTATCGCGGTGATCGGGTGGCCGGTCCCGTCACGGTGCGGCTGCTCGGTCCGCTCGGGCTGGCGGGCAGGCAGTCGCGCGTCGAGGTGCCGGCCAGGGTGCGCGCGCTGCCGCCGTTCCGCAGCGAGCGGCTGCTGCGGTCGAAGGTGAAGCGGCTGCACCATCTCGAGGGCCGCAATGTCGCGAACACCCGCGGGCAGGGCACCGAGTTCGATTCCTTCCGCGAGTACGTGGCCGGCGACGATGTGCGCAGCATCGACTGGCGCGCCACCGCCCGCGCCGCCGACGTCCTCGTGCGCACCTGGCGGCCCGAACGCAATCGGCACGTGCTGATGGTGCTCGACACCGGCCGGGCCAGCGCCGGCCGCGTCGGCGACGGCACGCGCCTGGATTCCTCGATCGAGGCCGCGCTGCTGCTCGGTGGGCTGGCCGCGGCCGCGGGCGACACCGTCGACCTGCTCGCCTACGACCGGACGGTGCGGGCCGAGGTGACCGGCGCCGGCGGGCATCAGCTGCCGCTGAAACTTATGCACACCCTCGCCGGAGTGACACCGCGGCTTGTGGATACCGACACCACCGGCCTGGTGCGGACGGTGATCGCCCGGGTCCGCAGGCGGGCGCTCATCGTGTGGTTCACCAGCCTGGACGGTCCGACGGTCACCGAGCACCTGCTGCCCGCGTTGCCCACCCTCACCAAGCGGCACCGGGTCCTGATCGTCTCGGTCACCGACCCGGAGATCGCCGCCGCCGCCCGTGATCGCTCCACAGCGGACGCCGTCTACACCGCGGCGGCCGCCGAAACCGTGCTGGCCGAGCGGGCGCTCGTGCAGGAATCGCTGCGCAGGCGCGGGGTCGCGGTGGTCGCCGCCGCGCCCGATCAGCTGGCGGAAGCGCTCGCCGACGAGTACCTGGAGCTGAAGCAGTCCGGCTCCCTGTGAGTTGTGGACAACCGAGTTGTCCACCGGTACTCACAGCCCATCCACCGATCGACCAACACGTTGTGCACAGGGCACGGCTCAGCCGCGCGAAACCTGCTGTCGCCGAGCCAGAACCGCGCCGAGGACGTGGTACGGCGGGTATCCCGTCGGCACCGGGCGCCGCACGGCGGCGCAGACCGCCGTCACCAGCTGGGTGCCCAGGTGGTGCTGCGCGGCCGGGGTGAGCGTGCGCAACCTGGTCAGATACTGGCGGACCGCACCGGCCAGCTCGTCGGACAGGCCGCTCGGGTCGAGTTGCGCCGCCCAGCCGCTCAACCACGGCGGGGCGACGGCGAGCGCGGGCATCGGCAGGTTCTGGCGGGTGTGCACAACCACCGTTCCCGCGAGCACGTCGCCCACCCGCCTGGCGTCGCGCGAGCACAGTGAGCAGATCACCGCGACCGCGCCGAACGCGCCGAGCATCCAGAAATCCACAATCGCCCCGGCCAGCCCGCGGGTCAGCGCGTGCCGGAAGTCGATCGGCCCGGCGTCGGCGCGCACCACGCGCAGGCCGAAGGCCAGCTTGCCGATGGAGCGCCCGCGCGAGATCGTCTCGCTGCACACCGGGTAGACCATCAGCACCGTCACCAGGGTGACCACGAAGGTGACGTCGTACCAGGCCGAGTCGGCGTCGGCCGCGATCAGCACCATCACCCCGCCGTAGGCGAGCACGAACGCGAGCGTGAGCTGGATGACCAGGTCGAGCAGAAAGGCGCCCGCACGGCTGGGGATGCGCGCGATCGGGAGCTCGAGCGCGACCGCTTCGCCGGTGGTGAATTCCGCCATGTGGCTAGCATTCCCGATATGGACACCGATGCCTACAGCTGGGCGCATCAACGGTCGTGGCATCGGCTGGATCAGCTGGTCCGCCAGCGCAAGCTGTCCGGCGCGGAGGCCGACGAACTCGTCCGGTTGTACCGGGCGGCTTCGCAACAGCTTGCGAAGATCCAGGGCAGGCCGGCCGATCCCGACCTGATCGCCGGGCTCAGCGCGCTGCTCGCGCGGGCCAGGGGGCGGGTGCTGGCGGCCCGGTCGCAGCCGTGGCGCGAGGTCGGCCGGTTCTTCACCCGGCACTTTCCCGCGGCTGTGTATCGCGCGTGGCCGTGGTGGGTGGGGGTGACCGCGATCTTCCTCGCCGTCGCCGGGGTGATCGCGGTGCTTGTGGACAACTCCGCGGCGGCCCGCAAGGCCCTGGGGATACCCGAGGGCGACCTCGATATCGTCACCGGACCTGGGGGAACGTTCGAGACCTACTACACCGAGCACCCCAACGACGCCTTCGCCGCCCAGGTGTGGACCCACAACTCGCTGGTGTCGGCGATCGCGTTGTTCACCGGCGTGCTGATCCTGCCCGCTGTGTACGCCCTGTTCATGAACGCGCTGAATCTGGGGATAACCGGTGGATTGATGTCCGACGCGGGCCGGCTCGAATCGTTCTTCGGCTTCATCCTCCCGCACGGCACGCTGGAGCTGACGGCGCTGTTCATCGCCGGTGGCGTCGGGTTGAAGCTGGGCTGGACGCTGGTCGACCCCGGCCGCCGCAGCCGCGCGGCCGCGATGGCCAGGCAGGGCAAGGTGACCGCGACGGTCGCGCTCGGCCTGGTGGCGGTGCTGCTGGTGTGCGGTCTGCTGGAGGGCTTCGTGACTCCGAGTCCGCTGCCCGCGCCGGTGCGGATCGCCTTCGGGTTCGCGGCCGAGGCGGCATTCCTGTTCTACGTGTTCGGGATCGGGCGCCGGGTGGCCGACGAGCAAGACGCCGCGGCCGCGACGCCCGCCGCCCTGCCCGAACCCGCCGACCGCTGGCTGACGCCGACCGCAAAGTCGCTGGACCGGGCCTGAACTCGCATCTGCACGTGCATTTGAACGGCAGGCAACTCTGAGCACACCCCGCCGAAACGGCGCCGGACAATCGGCAGCTACGCGAGGTTACGAGATGGTGTCGAACTCCCCCATTTGAGTTCCGCTGGCCGCAGCGAGTCGGGCTCGAGCTGCGGCCAGCGTTACCGTCAACTGTACACAATCGTTATGCCCATGCAACCCCCAACGCGCAGGTCGGGCGTACTGATTGCGAACCAGCAAACATCTGTGAAGGCACCGATTTTCACAGTCTCAGCTAACTTCCGGCGCCACCTCACAGCGACCCCAACGCACACTGAGAATTCACCTGCGGCAAACCTTCGACAACGAGTCACCCACCCGATGCCACCGCACCTGGTGAATATTCCCGGTGGTTGCCGATGATCATGCAAACCCGCCCGCATAGCCGATCACCTGCGGATACGGCAACAGAATTTCGATTGCCTGACGCGAATCGCATTAAAAGAGACTCCAAGTTTGTTTACAGGGCTGCAAACAAGATCGGCACCTAGCAATCGAGCGGTAGCACCTGTCACGAGGCCGTAATTTGGACAAATGACCGGTTGCGAACCGGGCGCCGAACACCCCGAAATCAGCCGACGAACACCCCCGGATACCGCCCGCTCAGGGCAGTGTGATCTTCGCCTCACCAGGGCCGTCGGCGGTGGTCAACCCGATCCGGACGACCTCGATGCCGTGCCATGGAGCAGCGCCGCCGTGGGCGCCGGATCGAGCGGAACACGGTCGGGGTCCCGCGGTGGCTCGAACGAGCGCGCGGAAGGTGTCAGCACTCACGCCTACGATGAGCCGCATGCCCGGGGTCAAGGATCGTCTGCTCACGACCATCGCCGATCAGCTCGGTAATCCGCACGGAATGCTCGGCAAGGGCGTCGCTTTCGTTCTCAATCGGGGAAACCGGCGCGCCATCGCCGAGGCGGTCGCCGCGACGGGCGCGGACCGGGGCGCCACGGTCGCCGATATCGGCTTCGGCGGCGGTGTCGGGCTGACGCTGCTGCTCGACCGGGTCGGCCCCGACGGTGTGGTGCACGGCATCGAACCCTCGGCGGACATGCTCGCCCGCGCCCGCTCCGCCGCGGACCCCAGGCTCGTCCTCGCCGAGGGCACCCTCGCCGCGCTGCCGCTGCCCGACGCGAGCCTGGACGCCGCGATCACCGTCAATACCCTCTACTTCCTCGACGATCTGCCCGCCGCCTGTGCCGAGCTGGCCCGTGTCCTGCGACCGGGCGGCGCGGCGGTGGTCGGCATCGGCGATCCCGACGCGATGGCCAAGATGCCGTTCACGCCTTATGGATTCACCCTGCGGCCCGTCGCCGAGGTGGTCGCGGCGCTGTCCGGCGCCGGCCTGACGGTCGAGCAGCGGACGCTGCCGAACCCGCCGATTCCGCATCATCTGCTGATCGCACGCAAGGGCTGATTCCCCGCCGCATGGCGAACGGCGATCGCGGCCGTCCGAAGCCTTGACCGACCGGTCGGTCATAGCTACCGTCGGTCCATGGGGCCTGCCGAGACACTGACCGTTCCCACTCCGTTCGGCGACATCGCGGTGCATCTGCGCGGCCGGTCGCCCGGGGCGGCGCCGGGATTGCTCCTGCTGCACGCGAATCCGGGCGATCACCGCGACTTCGACGAGATCGTGCCCGCGCTGGCACCCGACTGGGCGATCGCGGCCGTCGACTGGCCCGGCTCGGGCGCGTCAACGGTGCGGGACCCGGAGCGGATCACCATCGACGCGCTGGCCGAGGTGAGCGTGCTGGTCGCCGCGGCACTGTCCGCGCACGGCTTCGGCGCGCTCACGGTGATCGGCAACAGCGTCGGCGGATACGCCGCGGTGCGGCTGGCCGAGCGCGCGCCGGACCTCGTACGCGGGCTCGTACTCGTGCAACCGGCCGGGTTCGCCCCGCTGAACTTCCTCACCAGGGGCTACTTCCATCTCGTCGCGAGCCGCGCGGTGGCGGGCCGATATGTCGTGCCGAACGCGCGGATGTATCTGGGTCCGCTCGATCGCGGCGGGGTGCGGGCCATCTTCGATCGGGCGGTGGCCGTGCCCGGAGATCCGGTGCGGCTGGCCGTATATCGCAGTCTCTGGCGCAGTTTCGACGATCCGCGCTTCGATCTGCCCTCGACAGGGCCACTGCTGGCCGGGGTACCGGTGCAGGTGGTGTGGGGGCGCAACGATCCGACGAATCCGTGGCTGCTGAACCGCCGCGGCGTCGCCGTCGCCCTGCCGCACGCCGCGGTATCGGTGCTCGCCACCCGGCACGAACCGTTCGCCGAGGCGCCCGTCCTCTTCCTCGACACGGTGCGGGACTTCCTGACCGCCTGTGCTGGAGTGGAATCATGAGATCGGCCGAGCCGGGACGCCGCGCGCTGCTGGCGGCGGGCCGCAGCCTGCTGTCCACCGAGGACCTGACCAAACTGTCGGTCAACGCGATCGCCGCCAGGGCGAACATGGCCAAGGGCAGTTTCTATCAGCACTGGCCCAGCCGCGAGGCCTACTTCGTCGCCCTGCACCGCGCCTTCCACGACCACCTCGACGACCTGGTCACCACCACCATCGCCGACCTCCCACCCGGCGAGCCCCGCCTCACCGCGGGCATCACCGCCTATCTCGACGGCTGCCTGGCCGACCCGGCCACCAAGGGCCTGCTCGTCCAGGCCCGCACCGACGCCGGCCTGGCCCCCGAGGTCGCCACCCGCAACGCCACCGCCGCCGCCCTCGTCACCGCCGACCTCACCGCCATGGGCTGGGACGACCCCACCCCCATCGCCACCCTCCTGGTCGCCGCCATCGCCGAAACCGCCCTCCAGGAACTGGCCACCACCACCCCGTCCCCACCCCTGCGCGAAGCCCTCCTCCGCCTCGTCCGCCGCTGACGAATTCCCCGGAAAAACGACTAGAGGCCCGATCCGGATGGATCGAGCCTCTAGTCTGGTGGGCGAAGGGGGACTTGAACCCCCACGTCCTTACGGACACTGGCACCTGAAGCCAGCGCGTCTGCCATTCCGCCACTCGCCCGAGCGACTGGAAAAATCTAACATGCCTCGCCGCTGAAAATAAAATCGACCCTCTGACCTGCGGCGATGCGAGCGGATTCGGCTCGGGAACCGGGGCGGTTCGCCGGGAGTTACAGGGTTGGAGGATCGTGGATATCATGCAAGGAACGTGGTCGGGTCCGGACACGCCGTAACCAGCGTGTCGACCTGGTCGGACACGCGCACCGAAGGGAGGGCTGTGATGGGCATCGTGTCGAGATTCGAGCGTCGCCTGCAGGGCGCCGTCGGTGATGTGTTCGCGAGGGCGTTCGGCGGCAGCGTCGTTCCCCAGGAGGTGGAGGCCGCGCTGCAGCGCGAAGCCGCAGATCAGATCCAGGATCTGGGCGGTGGGCACAAGCTCGCGCCGAACAGTTACGTGATCACGATCAACGAATCCGATCACGGAAAACTCGACGCCGATCACGACCTCACGACCAAGGCGTTCGCCAAACATCTGCAGGATTACATCCGCGAGCAGGGCTGGCAGACCTACGGCGAAGTACACGTGGCGTTCGAGGCATCACCTACGCTGCACACCGGAATGTTCAGAGCGAGCGGCCGCGTCGACCCCGACGCCGGTCGCGGGACCGCCCCACCTCGCCCCGAACCGCCACAACGACCCGCACACCCGCAACCAGGAGCTGGCCCCATGACGCACAACTCAGGCTACGAGCCGAGCCGAGAGCCCGCGGAGTCCGATCCACGCAATCGCGGGTACGCGCCGCCGCCCGCCGGCCGAGGTGCGGCTCCCGGCGGTGCCTACCCCGACGAGTACGGCCAGCAGGGCGGCTACGGCGCCCAGCCGGGCTACGGCGACGCCGCGTACGGCCAGCAGGGTGGCGAGTACCAGAACGGGTACGACAACGCGGGCGGTCAGGGTGGCTACGGCCAGCAGGGCGGCTACGGCGCCCAGCCCGGATACGGCGAGCAGGGCTACGACCAGCAGGGCGGGTACGGCCAGCAGGCCTACAGCCAGCAGGGCGGGTACGGGCAGCAGGGCTACGCCGAGCCCGGTTACGACCAGCAGGGCGGCTACGGCCAGCAGGGCTACGACCAGCAAGGCGGCTACGGCCAGCAGGGTGGGTACGGCCAGCAGGGGTACGCCGAGCCCGGTTACGACCAGCAGGGCGGCTACGGCCAGAACGGTTACGCCGACCAGGGTTACGGCCAGCAGGGCTACGCCGAGCCGCAGCAGGGTTACGGCCAGCAGGGCGGCTACGGCCAGGAGGAGCAGCAGGGCTACGGCCAGCAGGGCGGCTACGGCGCCCAGCCGCAGGGCTACGGCCAGGCACCCGCCGCCGGTGCCGGTTACGGCGCCGCGCAGTCCAGCTACTCGGCCACCCTCCAGCTCGACGACGGCAGCGGCCGCACGTACCAGCTCCGCGAGGGCAGCAACATCATCGGCCGCGGCCAGGACGCGCACTTCCGGCTGCCCGACACCGGTGTGTCGCGCCGCCACATCGAGGTGCGCTGGGACGGTCAGACCGCGATGCTCTCGGATCTGGGTTCCACCAACGGAACCCTGGTCAACGGCTCGCCCGTACAGGATTGGCAGCTCGCCGACGGCGACGTCATCCGGGCCGGACATTCGGAGATCCTGATCCGGATCGTCTGATCCCGTAAGCTGCGCGGTGCAGGTCACGAGTCGACGCCGTCGGCCCTATGATGCTGCCATCACACGCACGGCCCCGACCTCGGGGCCCGCAAGCCAGCACGCTGGTGGGGGTGGTTCGCCCCGCACCTGCCGTACCGACGTACCCGGGCGAACAGGAGGTGGAACGCCGTGCAGGGATTGATCCTGCAATTGACCCGCGCGGGGTTCCTGCTGCTGCTCTGGTTGTTCGTCTGGGCCGTTCTGCGGACCTTGCGCAGCGATATCTACGCGGCATCCGGCATCCGGATTCAGCCGAGACCCGCACGCGGTGCGCGCGGGTCCATCGGGCTGCCTTCCTTCAGCCGAGGCCAGAAGGGCGCCAAGTATCTAGTGGTGACTCATGGTTCACTCGCCGGCACTCGAATCACGCTCGGCACGCAGCCGGTCCTCATCGGCCGTGCCGACGATTCGACGCTGGTACTCACCGACGACTACGCCTCGACCAGGCACGCGCGACTCTCTCAGCGTGGTGACGACTGGTACGTGGAGGACCTCGGCTCCACCAACGGCACTTATCTCGACCGCGCGAAAGTCACCACCGCCGTCCGTGTTCCGCTCGGTACTCCTGTCCGGGTCGGCAAAACTGTGATCGAGCTGCGATCGTGACACTTGTTCTGCGCTACACAGCGCGAAGCGACCGCGGACTCGTCCGGGGCAACAACGAGGATTCGGTCTACGCGGGCGCACGCCTGCTGGCCCTCGCCGACGGCATGGGTGGCCACGCCGCCGGTGAAGTCGCCTCCCAGTTGATGATCGCCGCGCTGGCGCATCTAGACGACGACGAGCCGGGCCAGGACATCCTCGGCAAGCTCGATCGCGCAACGCGTTCCGGCAACGCGGCCATCGCCGACCACGTCGAGGCCGAACCCGAACTCGACGGCATGGGCACCACGCTCACCGCCATCCTGTTCGCGGGCGGCAAGCTCGGCATGGTGCACATCGGCGACTCGCGCGCGTACCTGTTGCGCGAGGGGGAACTCGCCCAGATCACCCGCGACGACACGTTCGTGCAGTCGCTGGTCGACGAGGGCCGGATCACCGCCGAGCAGGCGCACACCCACCCGCAGCGTTCGCTGATCATGCGCGCCCTCACCGGCAACGAGATCGAGCCGACGCTGATCATGCGCGAAGCCCGCGCCGGTGACCGGTATCTGCTGTGCTCCGACGGACTTTCGGACGTGGTGAGCGACGAGACCATCGGCAACACCATGCGCGAGGGCAATACCGACGAGTGCGCCGACCGGCTCATCGAATTGGCGTTGCGCAGTGGTGGTCCCGACAACGTCACCGTCGTCGTGGCCGACGTGATCGATCTCGACTACGGCCAGAGCCACCCGATCGTCGCGGGCGCCGCCTCCACCGAGGAGGAGGAAGACACCCCGCCGCCGAACACCGCCGCGGGCCGGGCCGCCGCGATGCGCCCGCCGCGCGCCCAGCCGCGCCGGGCCGCCGCCGCGCCCCCGCCGCCGGAGCCGAAGTCGCACAAGCTGCGCTGGCTGCTGCTCTCGCTGGCGCTGATCGCCGCGGTCGCCGTCGGACTCGTGGTCGGCTACAAGATGATTCGCAGCAACTACTACGTGGGCGCCGACAACGATCAGGTGGTCGTGATGCGCGGCCTGCCCGGGTCGATCCTCGGCTACTCGATCCACGATGTGGAGCTCACCGGCTGCGTCAACAGCAAGGGCGAGCTGACGCTGGTCGAGGTCGGCGAGTCCGCGCCGGCCGGCTGCAAGAAGCTGATGGTCAGCGATCTCAAGCAGACCGGCCGCGATCAGGTCCAGAAGGGCCTGCCGCCGGATTCGCTGGACAAGGCGCGCGACAGCATGAAGCTGCTGCAGAAGGAACTGCTGCCGCCCTGCCCGAAGAAGGAATCGGTGCCCCAGCCCGGCGTGCTGCCCACCGAGCAGCCGCCGGTGACCCCCGGTGGCGCGCCGACGCCCGGCCCCGATCAGCCCGCGGCGCCGACCACCACCACGCCTGCCCCGACCACCACGACCGTGCCCCCGACAACTCCGCAGATCTCAGGGGAGAACTGCCGGGTGACGGACTGATGTCCGCTCCGGCACCGCCGTCGGCTGGGGCTTTCCCCAGCCCCCCTGGCGGATTCGCGCCAGCACCACCCCCGTCGACGCGACGCAACCAGGAGTTGCTGCTGCTGGCGGGGGCGGCGGGGATCACGACGGTGTCGTTGTTCATCGTCGAGGCGAGCCAGGAACAGTCGATCACCTGGGACATCGCCAAGTACGGACTGGCCTTTCTCGCGCTGTTCGGCATCGCGCATCTGGCCGTGCGGCGGTTCGCGCCGTTCGCCGACCCACTGCTGCTACCGATCGTGGCGCTGCTCAACGGTTTGGGGCTGGTGCTGATCCACCGGCTCGACCTCGCGGACGCGCAGAAGGCCGCGTACGACTCGAGCCCCATTCCCTCCCCCGATGCCAACCAGCAGATCATGTGGACCGGCCTGGGCATCGTGGTGTTCATCACCCTGCTCATCGTCTTGCGGGACTACCGCACGCTCGCGCGCTACACCTACACCCTAGGCCTGGTCGGCCTGCTCGCGCTGGCGATTCCGGCACTGCTGCCCAGCCGGTTCTCCGAAGTCAACGGCGCCAAGATCTGGATCCGGCTGCCCGGATTCAGCGTGCAGCCGGGCGAATTCGCGAAGATCCTGCTGATCGTGTTCTTCGCCGGCGTCCTGGTGGCCAAGCGCGATCTGTTCACCGCGGCGGGCAAGCACTTCCTCGGCATGGAGTTCCCGCGCCCGCGCGATATGGGCCCGGTCCTGATCGTCTGGATCGTCTGCATCGGCGTGCTCGTCCTGGAGAAGGACCTGGGCACTTCGCTGCTCATCTTCGGCACCGTGCTGGTGATGATCTACATCGCCACCGAGCGGGTGGGCTGGCTGATCATCGGCGGCGGCCTGCTCGTGCTCGGCTTCGTCTTCGCCTACCAGCTCTTCGGGCACGTGCGGGTGCGCGTCGACACCTGGCTGCACCCGTTCGACGACTACCACAACACCGGCTACCAGATCTCGCAGTCACTGTTCGGTTTCGCGACCGGCGGGCTGGCCGGCACCGGGCTCGGCAGCGGCCGCCCCAACCAGGTGCCCTTCGCCAAGACCGACTTCATCGTCACCACGATCGGTGAGGAGCTCGGCCTGATCGGGCTCACCGCGGTGCTGATGCTGTTCCTGATCTTCATCGTGCGCGGGCTGCGGACCGCGCTGGCCGTGCGCGACAGCTTCGGCAAGCTGCTCGCGGCCGGGCTCTCGTTCACGATCGCGATCCAGATCTTCGTCGTCGTCGGCGGTGTCACCAAGCTGATCCCGCTGACCGGTCTGACCACGCCGTTCATCTCCTACGGCGGTTCGTCGCTGCTGGCGAACTACGCGTTGCTCGGGCTGCTGATCAAGATCTCCGATGCCGCCCGCGCGCCCGCACCGGTGCGCAAGCGCGGCCCGGCGCCGATCGCCGAGGCGCCGACCGAGATGTTCCGCAGGTCGGAAGGCAGGGCGAGCGAATGAACACTCCACTACGTCGCGTCGCCGTCGCCGTGATGGTGATGGTGGTCGCGCTGCTCGTGAACGCCACCTACCTCCAGGTGGTCAAGGCCGACGATCTGCGCAGCGATCCGCGCAACTCGCGCGTGCTGCTCGACGAGTACTCGCGCCAGCGCGGGCAGATCTCCGCGGGCGGCACCGTGCTCGCGAGCTCGGTCGCCACCGACGACCGGTACAAGTACCTGCGCCAGTACCCGAGCACCCCGCCCGCGTACGCGCCGGTCACCGGCTTCTACTCGATGCAGTACGGCAAGACCGGACTCGAACTGGCCGAGGACCCGCTGCTGTCGGGCAACGACTCGAGCCTGTTCGGCCGCAGGCTCGTCGACATGTTCGCCGGGCGCGATCCGCGCGGCGGCAATGTGCTCACCACGCTCAACCCGATGATGCAGCAGGTCGCCTACGACCAGATGACCTCGAAGGGCTACACCGGCGCGGTGGTCGCGATCGAGCCGAGCACCGGCAAGATCCTCACGATGGTCTCGACCCCCAGCTACGACCCCAACGAGCTGTCGGGCCACGACGGCGCCGCGGGCCGGGCTGCGTGGGAGCAGCTCAGCACCGATCCGAGCCAGCCGATGCTCAATCGCGCCGTCTCGCAGACCTACCCGCCGGGCTCGACCTTCAAGACCATCGTCACCGCGGCCGCACTGTCCAACGGCGTCGCCGGTCCCGACGACCAGTTCACCGCGGCGCCCAACATCACCCTGCCCGGCACCAGCACCACGCTGGAGAACTACGGCGGCAGTACCTGTGGTGACGGGCCGACCGCGAGCCTCTACGACGCGTTCCGCCGCTCCTGCAACACCGCGTTCGTCGAGCTCGGCGTGAAGGTCGGCGCGAGCGCGCTCAAGGACGAGGCCGCCGCGTTCGGCATCGGCCCGCATCGCGGGGTGCCGATCCCGGTGGCGGAGTCGACCGTCGGCCCGATCCCGGACAACGCGGCGCTCGGGCAGTCCAGCATCGGTCAGCGTGATGTCGCGGTGACCCCGCTCGACATCGCGGTGGTCGCGGCGACGATCGCCAACGGCGGCACCAGGATGCAGCCGTACCTGGTCGATCAGACCCAGGCGCCGGACCTGTCGGAGCTCAGCAAGACCAAGCCCGTCTCGGTCGGACAAGCGGTGAGTCCCCAGGTAGCGTCGACCCTGACGAATCTGATGGTCGCCTCGGAGGCCAATACCGCGGGCGGTGGCCGGTCGCCGTACCAGATCGCGTCCAAGACCGGAACGGCCGAACACGGCAGCAATCCCCGTAACACCCCGCCACACGCCTGGTATATGGCTTTCGCGCCCGCCCAGAACCCGAAGATCGCCATCGCGGTGATCGTCGAGAACGGCGGCGACCGGGCTCTCCAGGCCACCGGTGGCTCGGTGGCGGCACCGATCGCCAGGTCGGTGCTGGACGCGGGTCTGGCAGGGGGCTGAACGAAATGAGTGTGCGAGTGACAACACGGGGGCCCCGATGCTGAACAACGGCGCCATGATTGCCGACCGATACCGCCTGCAACGGCTCATCGCCACGGGCGGCATGGGTCAGGTGTGGGAAGCGATGGACACCCGGCTCGACCGCCGGGTGGCGGTCAAGGTCCTCAAGACCGAGTTCTCCGCCGACCCGACCTTCCGTCAGCGGTTCCGGACCGAGGCGCGCACCACGGCCCAGCTGAACCACCCGGGCATCGCCGGCATCTACGACTACGGCGAGACCACCGACCCCTCCGGTGGCGAGACCGCGTACCTGGTGATGGAGCTCGTGCAGGGCGAACCGCTCAACGCGGTGCTGAACCGGATGGGCAGGCTCTCGGTCGTCCAGGGCCTGGACATGCTCGAGCAGACCGGTCGCGCGCTCGAGGTGGCGCACGCCGCAGGCGTGGTGCACCGCGACGTGAAGCCGGGCAACATCCTGGTCACGCCCACCGGCCAGGTGAAGATCACCGACTTCGGCATCGCCAAGGCGGTCGACGCCTCGCCGGTGACCAAGACCGGCATGGTGATGGGCACCGCCCAGTACATCGCGCCCGAGCAGGCCGTCGGCGAGGACGCCACCGCGGCCAGCGACGTCTACTCGCTCGGCATCGTCGGCTACGAGGCCCTCGCCGGCGTGCGCCCGTTCACCGGTGACGGCGCCATCACCGTCGCGATGAAGCACGTCCGCGACGCGCCGCCGCCGATGCCCGCCGATCTGCCCGCGAACGTGCACGAGCTGATCGCCATCACGATGGCCAAGGACCCGACCCAGCGCTACAGCAGC
Organism: Nocardia sp. NPDC050718; assembly: GCF_040654235.1. Classification (NCBI taxonomy): domain Bacteria; kingdom Bacillati; phylum Actinomycetota; class Actinomycetes; order Mycobacteriales; family Nocardiaceae; genus Nocardia; species Nocardia sp. NPDC050718. Next base: position 127,749 of record NZ_JBFAHQ010000001.1, read on the forward strand.
GGTGGCGAGTTCGCCGATGCCGTCGCCGCGGTGCGCGCGGGACACATGCCGCCGCCGCCCGCCGGCGCCGCGCCCCCGATGACCGGCGCGACCAGGGTGCTGCCGCCCGGCCCGACCATGGTGATCCCGGCGGCCGCCGGCGCCGAGTACGACGGCGCGACCATGCGCTTCGGCAACCAGGCCCCGCAGCCGATCACCCCGGGTGGCGGCTACACCGGCCCGGCGACGCAGGCCGCCGCGCCCGCGGCGATCGCAGGCAGCAGCAATGCCAAGAACAACCAGAAGTGGCTGATCGCCCTGGGCGTCGGCGCGCTGCTGCTCGGCGGTGTCGTGCTCTGGGTGCTGTTCGGCGGTGAGCCGAATCGCGACTCCGGCACCACGACCACCACGACGCAGACGACCAAACCGCTGCCCCCGCCGGTGACCACCAAGTCGTTCCCGCCGCCGATCGTGCCGCCCACCGAGGCCCCGCCGACGACGACGGAGGCGCCGCGCCCGACGACCACCACCGAGGCGCCGACGACAACGACGGAGCCGCCGACCACCACGACGCAGCCGCCGACGACGACCACCAAGCCGCCGACGACGACCAAGACCACCAAGCCGACCACCACCACCACGCCGGCAGGCGGGACGACGACGGTCAACGGCAGGCCCCGCCTGCCCACGCTCGACCTGCCGTTCCCGGACGCCCCGAACGCCCTCGGCCCGAACATCACCGTCGACAACACTCCGCCACAAGGACAGCCATGACGACCCCGAAGAATCTCTCCTCGCGGTACGAGCTGGGCGAGATCATCGGGTTCGGCGGCATGTCGGAGGTGCACAAGGCTCGCGACGTGCGTCTCTCGCGTGACGTCGCGATCAAGGTGCTGCGGGCCGATCTGGCCCGCGATCCCACGTTCTACCTGCGGTTCAAGCGGGAAGCGCAGAACGCGGCCGCGCTGAATCACCCGGCCATCGTCGCGGTGTACGACACCGGCGAGGCCACCGTCGACGGCGGCCCGCTGCCCTACATCGTCATGGAGTACGTCGAGGGCGACACCCTGCGCGACATCGTCCGCGGCAAGGGTCCGCTGGCGCCGCGCAAGGCGATGGAAGTCGTGGCCGACGTGTGCGCCGCGCTCGATTTCAGCCACAAGGCCGGCATCGTGCACCGCGACATGAAGCCCGCCAACATCATGATCAACCGCGCGGGCGCGGTGAAGGTGATGGACTTCGGCATCGCGCGCGCGATCGCCGACAGCTCCAACCCGATGACCCAGACCGCCGCGGTGATCGGCACCGCGCAGTACCTCTCGCCGGAGCAGGCGCGCGGCGAGACCGTCGACGCCCGCTCGGACGTGTACTCGGTCGGCTGCGTGCTGTTCGAGATCCTCACCGGGCAGCCGCCGTTCACCGGTGACTCACCGGTCGCCGTCGCGTACCAGCACGTCAAGGAGGATCCGCCGCTGCCGTCGTCGGTGAATCCCGGCGTGCCGCGCGAACTCGACTCGGTGATCCTCAAGGCGATGGCCAAGAACCCGGCCAACCGGTACCAGACGGCCGCGGAGATGCGCGCCGACCTGATCCGGGTGCTCGGCGGGCAGAAGCCGAGCGCGCCGATGGTGATGAACGACGAAGATCGCACCACCATCATGGATTACGAGGACGAGCCCGCCCCGCGGTCGTTCCGTGACCGCCGCGACGACACCTCCGAGCAGGCCGCGATCGCGCCGCCCGCCGAGGGCCGCAACCGCACCGGACTGATCGCGCTCGGCGTCGCCGCCGCGCTCGCGGTGGCCTTCGGATTGTTCTGGGTGCTGGTCGGACCGGGCAGCAAGGCCGACCAGGTGGCTGTCCCCGATGTGTCGGGTCAGTCGTCGCAGCAGGCCCAGACCGCGTTGCAGCAGGCCGGGTTCCACGTCGCCACCCAGCAGAAGGCGGACGGCAAGGTCGCCGTCGGCAATGTCATCGCGACCCAGCCGCTCGGCGGTTCGCGGATCGACGAGGGCAGCACCGTCACCATGCAGGTGTCGACCGGACCCACCCAGGTGCAGGTGCCGCGGCTGTCCGGGCTGACCCAGGCCGAGGCCGAGCAGAAGCTGAACTCGATCGGGCTGACCCTGAGCCCGAACCCGCCGCGCAAGGCGTCGAGCACCGCCGAGACCGACAAGGTGATCGCGCAGGAACCGAGCGCGGGCGTCCGGGTCGACATCGATCAGCCGATCGTGATCACCATCGGCTCGGGTCCCGAGCAGGTCCGGGTGCCGACGGTGGTCGGCCAGGACATCTCGATCGCCCAGCCGAACCTGGTCGACAGCGCCGGGTTCAAGGTCGAGATCCAGGAAGTGAAGTCGAGCGCGCCGAAGGGACAGGTGCTCTCCACCAACCCGACCGGCGGCAGCAACGCCGAGAAGGGCTCGACCATCACCGTGCAGGTCTCGGCCGGTGACCGGATCGAGGTTCCCGATCTGACCGGGCTCACCCCGACGCAGGCGCAGGAAAAGCTGCGCGCGCTCGGCTGGACCGGTCAGCTCAGCCAGACCACGGTGATCACGCTGGACAGCAGTGCCTCCGGCAAGATCGTCGGCCAGAGTCCGGCCGCGGGTTCCTCGGTGACCATCACCGGCAACGTCGTGCTGCAGGTGGGTGCTTCGCCGCTACCGCGCTGAGATCGCGAGGTCTCGATTGCGTGGAGAACCCACCTGCCGCGACGCGGCGGGCGCAGAATGAGGCTGCTTCATCCCACCCAGCACCGCTGAACGAGGAGGTAGCCCCTATGACCACGGCCAGGGACATCATGAAGCCCGGCGCGCAGTGGATCACCCGCGGTGACACCGTGGCGACCGCGGCGACGGCGATGGCCGATCTCGGTGTCGGATCGCTCGTCGTCGCCGACGACGACGAGCGCATGTGCGGCATCATCACCGATCGCGACATCGTCGTGAAGTGCATCGCGCTCGGCCTGTCCCCCGAAACCACGACCGCGGCCGAGCTGTGCGAGTCGACCCCGCGGTGGGTCAGCGCGGACGCCGACGTGGAGGACGTGCTCGACCAGATGGAAGGCCATCGGGTCAAGCGGATGCCGGTGATCGACAACAAGCGGCTGGTCGGCATGATCAGCGAGGCCGATCTGGCCCGGCACCTCGACGACAATCAGCTCGGCGAGTTCGTGACCGCCATCTACGGGCGGCCCTGAGCCTCAGCTCAGATCGAGATGGGAGTTCATCGACATGGCCTCGGCGGCCAGGTCGGTCAGCTCCAGCACCCGCACGCCGTGCCTGCGGAGTTTGTCCACACCCTCGCACGCGGCGACGAACAGGCTCGGCTCACGCCAGGCGATGACGACGGTCGGGATACCGGCGGCCAGGATGCGGTCGGTGCACGGCGGCCTGCTCGCGGTGGCGCGGGTCGAGCACGGTTCGAGCGTGCTGTAGATCGTCGCCCTGGTCAGTCGCGGGTCGTCCGGGTCGAGCTTGTTCAGCGCCGACTCCTCGGCGTGCACCTTCTCGTCGGTCTCCCTGGAGTAGCCGGTCGAGATCTCCACACCGTCGGCGACGATCACCGCGCCCACCGAATAGGCCGTCGGGCTGGGTGGGCAGTTCCTGGCGAGTTCGATCGCCCTGTGCATGAATCGGTGGTCGGTGCTCTCGGCACTGCCTGCGGTCATCGGATTCCCCTGCCGGTCGGGAGTTATCCACAACTGTCGCACGATGTGGATTCGGTCATGTTCAGGTGTGCAGCGATTCGCCGGACAAGCTGTGGACAGCGGAATTTCCCCAGGTCGCAAACATGATTTCGACCACAGGGCCGGTTAGCGGAGCAGCGCGCCGCCGGGGCTGACCAGGTACTTCAGCACAGCGACATCCCCAAGTTGTTCCACACCCGCCAGCCGGAGCCGTCGCTGTGCACCGCCGGGGAACTGGGCCGGGCCGACGAAGCGCGGGGCGGCCGGGTCGCCGACCAGGATCGGCGCGATCGCGAGCCGGATCTCGTCGGCCAGATCGGCCGCGAGGAAGCCGGTGTGCATCCCGGTGCCGCCCTCGACCATCAACCGGCCGATCCCGCGCGCGCCCAGGTCGTCGAGGAGGGCGGCCAGCGCGAGTTCCCGGCCGAGCGCGACGACATCGGCCAGCCCGGCGAGCCGGTCGCCGAGGCGGGCCGCGCCGGTGTCGGTGGTGTAGACGAGCTTGTCGCCGCCGGTGTGCCAGAACCGCAGCTCCGGATCGAGCTCGCCGGACGCGGTGACGGTGATCTTCACCGGGTATTCGGGTTTGCCGGCCGTCACCCGGTCGGCTCGGCGCACCGCGCTGTTGACCAGCAGCCGGGGGTTGTCGGTCCGCAGCGTCCGCGCGCCGATCAGGATCGCGTCGGATTCGGCGCGGATCTGGTCGACCCGGTCGAAGTCGGCGCTGTTGGACAGCAGCAGCCGCTGCGCGCTCGCGTCGTCGATGTAGCCGTCCAGGCTCGCGGCCACCGACAGCAGCACGTACGGCCGCGCGGTGTCACTCTCCTGTGCCATCGCGTTATGAGATCGCCAGCGCGGCGACTTCCGCTTCGAGCGCCGACACCAAGGCCTCGGCGGGGCGCTGCCCGCATACCTCGAGCCAGTTGGCCAGCATCCGGTGGCCGCCCTGGGTGAGCACCGACTCGGGGTGGAACTGCACGCCGTGGATGGGCAGGGTGCGGTGGCGCATGGCCATCACGATGCCGCTCTCGGTGTGCCCGACGACCTCCAGCTCCGCCGGCATGGTCTCCGGGAGCACGGTCAGCGAGTGGTACCTGGTGGCGGTGAACGGGTCGGGCAGCCCGGCCAGCACGCCCGCGCCGATGTGGAAGACCTCGCTGGTCTTGCCGTGCAGCAGCTCGGGCGCGCGGTCGACCGTTCCGCCGAACGCCTCGCCGATCGCCTGGTGCCCGAGACACACGCCGAGCAACGGCATCCGGTGCTTCGCGGCCGCGTGGACCAGCGGAATGCTGGCGCCGGCGCGGTCGGGGCTGCCGGGGCCGGGGCTGACGAGCACGCCGTCGAAGGTGCCGCCCGCGTCGCCGCGGGTGAGCAGGGTGTCCAGGTCGGCCAGGCGCTGGTCGTCGTTGCGCCAGACCACGGCCTCGGCACCAAGCTGGCCGAGGTACTGCACCAGGTTGAACACGAAGCTGTCGTAGTTGTCGACGACCAATACACGCATGCGTCGAGGGTACGTGGCGACCCCGTAGGTCGTCGCATCCATTACCTGGTGGGATAGCCTAGGAGTTACCTGTATCCCGAATTCGAGGACGTCATGCCCAAGTCCAAGGTCCGTAAGAAGGCCGACTACACCCCGAGCCCTGCCAGCCGCACCCCGGTGAAGGTCAAGGCGGGCCCGTCGCCGGCTTGGTACGTCGCGATCATGCTTGGCTTCATGCTGGCCGGGCTCGTGTGGCTGCTGGTGTACTACCTGGCCGCCGAGCACATCGGCTGGATGAACGATCTCAACGCCTGGAACTTCCTGATCGGGTTCGGCCTGATGGTCATCGGCCTGATCATGACCATGCGATGGCGCTGACCGAGCGCGGCGCACCGGATTACACCGGTGTTATTCATGCACACCTGTGGATGAAGCTGTGGACAACTCGAGGAGCAACGGGGGACGAAGCCGCGTGAACGCTGTGGATTCCGCCGGCAGCACGTCGTGGACAACTCCCACCGCCGGTCTGCTCGCCGTGTCCGGCGGCGGCCTGATTCTGGTCGTCGCCGCGGTGCTGGCCAAGGACGGACCGAGCAGGCTGCTCGTCGGCTTGGCCGCGGTCGCGGTCCTGGCCATGGCGGCGCTCGGTGTCCGGCAGCGCCCCCGGCTGACCATGGTCGGCGGTCCGGCGCCACGCCTGATAGTCGGCACGCTGACCGGCCCCAAGACCTACCCGCTGGACCGGATCGATCGGATCCGGATGGTCTCCTACCGGCGTCTCGGCCGGAAATCGGCGATGCTCGAGATCGACGTCCAGCACGAGGGCTCGGAGCGGCTGCTGATCTTCGGCCGCTGGGACCTGGGCACCAATCCCCACGACGTCTACGACGCCCTCGTCGTCAACGGCTTCGCCTCGGTCAGCGACTGACCGCGACGTTTCACGTGAAGCAACGAACTCCCCGTCGCGCTCCGGCGCGGCGGGGAGTTCTGTTGTGCACAGCTGTCAGGCGATGGTCACCGAGGAGATGACGACCGGCTCGGCCGGGCGATCGTTGCGATCGGTCTTCACCGACGCGATCGCGTCGACGACCTTGCGCGAATCGGGATCGACCACCTCGCCGAAGATCGTGTGCTTGCGATTGAGATGCGGCTGCGCGCCGACCGTGATGAAGAACTGCGAACCATTGGTCGCAGGCCCCCCGTTGGCCATCGCCAGCAGATACCCGCGGGTGAAGCGCAACTCGGGATGGAACTCGTCACCGAACTCGTAGCCGGGCCCACCGCGACCGGTGCCGGTCGGATCGCCACCCTGGATCATGAACCCCGGGATCACCCGGTGGAAGATCGCGCCGTCGTAGAACGGGCCCGCGTCCGTGCCACCGGCGTTCTCGGTGGTGTAGGGCGCGCTGCCGTCGGCGAGACCGACGAAGTTGCGCACCGTCTTGGGCGCGTGGTTGCCGAAGAGCGCGATCTTGATATCGCCGTGGTTGGTGTGCAGAGTCGCCACGGCCGTCTGGTTGGGTGAGGTCACGGCAGTTATGGTGCCACGGGGGCGGCGGGAAGCCGGGAAGCTGTGCCACAGTGGTCGCATGAAGCTTCGTAACCCGATCATCGCTTCCATCGGGATCGCCGGGGCGGCGGCCCTGGCCCTCCTCGCCCGCAGCAAGCGACCGCAACTTCCCGAGCCCGCCGCCGAGCCGCCGCGCCTCGGCTACTCCCGCAACGGCAACGCGCCGGCCCCCGGAGCGGAGACCGGCGCGCACTGAACCGTCAGCGGCTCACGGACTTCTTGTACTGCACCTGAGCCAGCGGCACGAAGACGACCAGGATCACGACGATCCAGATCAGCGTCGTGATCACCGGGTTCTGCATCGGCCAGGCGTCCGACGGCGGGGCCAGCGGGTTGGTGTTGCCGAACAGGTCGCGCACGGCCTGGGTCAGCGCCGAGACCGGATTCCATTCGGCGAACACCTTCAGCGGGCCGGGCATGCCGTCCAGCGGCACGAACGCGTTCGACAGGAACGTCAGCGGGAAGATCACCATGAAGCTGGCGTTGTTGAACACCTCCGGCGCGCGCACGAGCAGCCCGACGACCGCCATCATCCAGGACAGCGCGTAGGCGAACAGCAGCATCAGCACGTAGGCCAGGACCGCGTCGAGGAACGATCCGCGGATCCGCCAGCCGACGACCAGGCCGGTCAGCGACATGACGACCAAGCTCACGATATTGATCACCACGTCGCTGATCGTCCGGCCGACCAGCACCGCGGACGGCGCCATCGGCAGCGAGCGGAACCGGTCGATGATGCCCTTCTGCATGTCCTCGGCCAGACCGGCGCCGGTGAACGTGGCACCGAAGACGACGGTCTGCGCGAAGATGCCCGCGATCAGGAATTCGCGATAGCCGCCCTCCACGCCCTCGATCTGGATCGCCGAGCCGAAGACATAGGCGAACAGCAGCACGAACATGATCGGCGACAGCGTCGTGAAGATCAGCACGTCGGGCACGCGCTTGATCTTGATGACATTGCGCTTGGCGATGGTCATGCTGTCGCTGACCACCATCGAGAGCCGTTCACCGAAGGTGGGGCCCTGCACCTCGGCCTTGTCGAGCGTGATGCTCATCGGTTGTGTCCTTCCTCGGCGCCGACGGTCTGTTTCCCGGCGTCGCCGTTGACGAGTTCCTCCGCCTCGTGCCCGGTGAGGGTGAGGAAGACGTCGTCGAGCGAGGGCCGCCGCAGCGCGACATCGTTGATCTGCACCTTGTGCTCGGTGAGCCGGCCGATGGCGGTGACCAGGTCCTGGGACCCGTCGGCCACCGGGACGGTGATCCGGCGCAGACCGGGTTCGAGATGGATCTCGCCGTCGGCCAGCCCGGCGAGCACCTGCTGCGCCGGGGCCAGCTGGTCGGGCGAGGCGACGGTGAGCTCGATCCGGTCGCCGCCGACGAGCGCCTTGAGTTCGTCCGCGGTGCCGCGGGCGATGACCCGGCCGTGGTCGATGACGGCGATCGAGTCGGCCAGCCGGTCGGCCTCCTCCATGTACTGGGTGGTGAGCAGCAGGGTGGTGCCGCCCGCGACGAGTTCCTCGATGACATCCCACAGGTCGAGCCGGGCCCGCGGGTCGAGCCCGGTGGTCGGTTCGTCCAGGAACAGCACCGGCGGATTCGCCACCAGCGCGCCGGCGAGGTCGAGGCGCCTGCGCATGCCGCCGGAGTAGCCCTTCACGGGGCGGTCGGCCGCGTCGGTGAGTCGGAAGCGCTCGAGCAGTTCGCGCGCGCGTTCCTTACTGCGCTGCACGCCGAGGTGGTAGAGCCTGCCGACCATCTCGAGGTTCTCGAAGCCGGTGAGGTATTCGTCGACCGCCGCGTACTGCCCGGAGGTGCCGATCCGGGAGCGCAGGGCCTGGGGATTGTCGAGTACGTCGATCCCGGCGACCGTGGCACGGCCCTCGTCGGGGATCAGCAAGGTGGTGAGAACGCGGACAGTCGTGGTCTTTCCCGCGCCGTTGGGGCCGAGAAGTGCGGTGACGGTACCTTCCGGAACGGACAGATCGAGCCCGTCCAGGGCGGTGAGCTGCCCGTACCGTTTGACCAGACCCTCGGCGACGATTGCGTCGGGCATGATTCTCCTGAAGTCGTAGTTCAACGCTGTTGCCCCAGTATTGCGGGACCCACCGACAAGTCGCACCCCCATTTTCCGGGTGGCCGCCAGCCCGATGTACAGACTTGTTCGACATGCCGATTTACGGCGACACGCGGCGAATCGGACCGAATTTCCTGCGGTCTCCCGGATCACAAGCCCCTGGTCTTCGGGGCATCGATCGCGGACCGACAAGAACATGTTCAGCGAATTTTTCGCGTAATTCGTTGTGCACCAGCACATTCCGACCGAAGTAAGACAACCGTCGGGTGACCTACCCGCAGATTCGCCGTTCACTACACCGGCCGCCGCGCACGGTCCAGGCCCAGAACGCCGAAAAATCTCGGAAACTGGTTCGTTGCGCGTACACGAATTCGGCTCGCATCGCGTAGGATCGTTCACGTCGGCCCCTCCCCCCCGGGCCGACCCTACGCGGGCCTCGGCTAACTCCCCCCCTTCGCCGAGGCCCGCTCCCCATTTTCCGGCAAGGCGCAGCTCCGGCTACCGGTGAGTACTCCCGGTCCGCGAAACCGTCACAGTCCAGCCACGTTCCCGCGATCACCCCGCAACCGGGGCTATCGTCAGCGGATGGTGCCCGGCAAAGGTGCGATCACCGCGCTCGTCGTGTCGATGGCTGTCGTGGTCGGTTGCAGCAGTGCCGCCGACGACGAGAACACCACCGCGACCAGCACCGAACAGCTCCCACCGAATCAGGTCGCCGCCGTCGCGCTCCCCGACGACGCGGTCGACAAGGCCGTCGCGAAACTCGACGACCTGGCCACCTCGCTGATGGACAGCAGCCACATCCCCGGCATGGCCGTCGCCGTCGTGCACGGCGGGAAGACCGTCTATGCCAAGGGCTTCGGCGTGAAACAGGCGGGCGGCCAGGACAAGATCGACGCCGACACCGTCTTCCAGCTGGCCTCGGTGTCGAAATCGGTGTCGGCCTCCGTGGTCGCCCACCAGGTCGGCAAGGGCACGGTCGAATGGACGACGCCGGTGGTCTCGAAGCTGCCCTCGTTCGCGCTGGCCGATCCGGCCACCACCGCCCAGCTCACCATCGGCGATCTGTTCGCGCACCGCAGCGGCCTGCCCGACCACGCGGGCGACCGGCTCGAGGACCTCGGCTACGACCAGGCCGCGATCCTGGACAAGCTCCGGCTCGAACCCCTCGACCCGTTCCGGATCACCTACCACTACACCAACTTCGGACTGACCGCAGGCGCCGAGGCGGTCGCCGCCGCAGCGGGCGTGCCGTGGGACCGGCTCTGCGCCGACACCGTGTACGGCCCCCTCGGCATGTCGTCCACCAGTTCCCGCTTCGCCGACTACGAGGCCAGGCCGAACCGCGCGGTCACCCACGTGAACGTCGACGGCCAGTGGGTCGCGAAGTTCGTCCGCGATCCCGACCCTCAGTCCCCCGCGGGCGGAGTCAGCTCCTCGGTGAACGACATGGCGCGCTGGCTGGCGATGATGCTCGGCCACGGCACCGCGAACGGGACCACCATCGCCCCCGAGGACGCGCTGCTGCCCGCGATCACCCCGCAGGTGATCTCCTCCCCCGCCTCGGCGCCCCAGTCGCGAGCCGGCTTCTACGGCTTCGGATTCAACTCCTCGACCAGTTCCGCCGGCCGCACCGCCTACAGCCACTCCGGGGCGTTCGCGCTCGGCGCCGCCACCAACTTCCTGGCGATCCCGTCCGCCGACGTCGCGATCGTGGCACTCACCAACGCCGCGCCGATCGGCGTGCCGGAGGCGCTGACCGCCGAATTCGGCGACCTCGTCCAGTTCGGCGAGATCCGCGAGGACTGGCGGTCCATCTACCAGGCCGCGATCGCCCCGATCAACGATCCCGTCGGCGACCTCGTCGGCAAGACCCCGCCCGCGAATCCCGCGCCTGCCCAGCCGCTGCCGACCTACGTGGGCAGCTACGCCAACGAGTACTGGGGCCCGGCGACGATCTCCGAGGCCGACAGCGGCCTGGTCCTGACGATGGGTCCGGCGCAGGTGCGATACCCGCTGCGGCACTGGGACGGCGACACCTTCGCCTTCGCGCTGAGCGGCGAGAACGCACCGCCCGGCAGCGTCTCGTCGGCGATCTTCGACAACGGGACGCTCACCCTCGACTACTTCGACGAGAACGGCCTCGGGAAGTTCACCCGCTGACGCTCAGTCCTCGGTCACCGCGCGCCAGGCCGTCGCCAGCCGCAGCGCCCTGACCTTGCCCGCCACCCCGAGCAACGGCTCGTCGCGCTCCCAGCGGCTCCTGATCTCCGGGTCCACCCGATCCCACAGCGGGGCGAACTCGGCGCGCAGGCGCGTCAGCCGCTCGAAGACGCCGCCCAGCGCGATGTGCGCGCCCACCGAGCCCGGATCCTCGGTACTCACACCACGCACCGCCGCAAACAGGGCCAGCAGCTGTTCTACGGCCTCGGCGGGCCAGTGGGCTTGCCGGGACACCCGAACGAGCTGTCCGAGCACAGCGGCGACCACATGCAGGTCTTCGACGGTGCGGAACGGCTTGAGGAAATCGGCGTAGCCGTCGCCGGGCAGCAGCTCACCGGGCGCGGCGTCGAAAGTGACGGTGGCGTGCGGAATCTCCGGGGCGAACGGCAGCGCGGGCAGCGGCGTCACCACCACGCCGGGACCGGCGGGCACCAGCACCGCCCGCAACGCGGCGCGACCGTCGGCCTGCTCGCCCGCCCTGGCGATCACGAGGAAGCGGGTGGCGAATTCGCCGAGGGTGGCGAAGGACTTGGTGCCGGTGACGGCGCCGTCGGCGGTCACCGTGGTCGTCAGCTGCGACGGCTTGGCCCCGTTCGACTCGGTCGCGCACATGGAGGTCAAGCCGGTGGCGTCGAGCGTGGGCACCAGCGCGCCGAGTGCTTCCTGATATCCGCCGAGAAACGCGGTACCTGTTCCGGCACTGTCGAATCCGGCGACAACGGCGCGGTCGATCGAACGGGGGAAGCCGGCGCCACGGGCGCGATGCTGAGCCGCGATCGCGGCGATATCGGTCGGCACCGACTCGACAGGAGCCGCGCTGAGCAGAAAATCGAAAACCGAGGAATTCACAGAAGTGGAGCCTAGGGGAATCGAACCCCTAACCCCTGCCTTGCAAAGGCAGTGCTCTGCCAATTGAGCTAAGGCCCCTTGCTGGCTTGGTGAAACCAGTTGGCAACCCGAATCAGCGGGTGGTGACCTCGTGCCAGAGGTCAGCGTCATCGCGCTTGCGGAATTTGGTGATACCGATGAGAACCGCGATCACAACACCGACCGTGAGGACAATCTTCATGATTCCCACCCTACTGTGATGTTCGGGAGTGGGCCTAGGAGGACTTGAACCTCCGACCTCTTCGTTATCAGCGAAGCGCTCTAACCGCCTGAGCTATAGGCCCGAACTCGTTTCGACCCCCTGCCGGAGCAGTGAACCGCAACGAGGAACGAGGTTACCCTACCCGGCCGGGGATAACCAAAACGGCCGGTCAGGCCCCTTTTCATGGGGCTGACCGGCCGTCGTGACAGCGCCGTTTCTAGTCCGGATCAGCCAGGGTCACCTGGATGCCGCCGACCAGATCGCAGCACTGGTTGTAGATGAAGACACCGACCGTCGCCAGCGCGGTGAACAGCACCACGTTGATCAGGCCGATGACGCCCGCGTAGCCGAAGACCGTGCCCGCGTCGATCAGGCTCGACGAGCTGCCCTCCTGGTTCAGCATCTCGCCCAGCGAGTTGTCCAGGTTGTCCCACACGCCCATGCCGGCCAGCACGATGTAGAGCAGGCCGACCGCCAGCATCCACACGAAGAACAGCGCCACGCTGATCACCAGGGTGATCTTCAGCGTCGACCACGGATCGATCCGGCGGATCTGCACCGTCGCGCGTAGCGGCTCACCCGACGCGGCGGCCGCGATGGCCACCGGAACGGCGGGCGAGACCGCGCCGACGGACGCCGCGGCAGCCCGGGCACTCGGCCCCGGCTGCGGCGGGATGTGCGCCATCGGCAGACCGGGCGGCGCCGCGGGCGCGACCTGACCGTCCGGTGTCGGATGCCGCACCTCGGACAGGTCCGGCATGTCCTTGACCAGCTCGGGGCGGGCGATGCTGCGGGTCGGCCCGTCGATGCCGACGGACTTCACCATCGCCGCTTCCTTGCGGGCCGCCTTGGCCGCCAGGTCGGCGGTGGTGCGGGCGTTGGACGCGCCGCTACCCTTCAGGCCACCGGTCGAGGCGGGCGCCGCGCTCGGGGACGACGGACGCCCCTGGCTCGGCGCCTCACCGGGCCGGTACAGGTTCGACTGCGGCTCGCGCTGCGGCAGCTGCGCCCACCCGTCCTGGTAGGGCGACTTGCCCTTCCCGTTGCCGGCGGGCGGGGTGGGTTCGTTCCCCATCCGCACGGTCGACTGGTCGAACGATTCGCCCTCGGCGGCACCGGATTCCGGCGCTGCCGCACCTTCGGCCGGACCGCCCTGGCGTGGGATCGGCCGCGGCTGGATCGGAGACGAGGCAATCCGCTCGGTGACGCCGTTGGTCTGGTTCCGATCGTCGTTCGACTGATTCGGTGTGGTCAATGGAATCCTCAGATCCGTTCGTTGCCGCCGCTGTTTGGGTTATTGCTCCGAAGCCGCGTCGCCGGTGAGCTGATCGGGATCGGGCTCGTCGGCGTTGCGCGCGATCGCTAGCAAGGTATCGCCATCCGCGAGGTTCATCAATCGCACGCCCTTGGTCTGGCGTCCAGCTTTCCGAACTTGCTTGGCTGCGGTGCGGATGACGCCACCACTGGAAGTGATCGCGTACAACTCGTCCTCGTCGTCGACGATGAGCGCACCGACCAGGCTGCCACGTTTCGGGTCGTACTGAATTGTCAATACGCCTTTTCCGCCACGACCCTGCGCGGTGTACTCCTCGATCGCCGTACGTTTCGCATACCCACCCGCGGTCGCCACCAAAAGGTAGGTCTCCTCGCGGACCACATTGAGCGAGAGCAATTCGTCGTCGGCGTTGAAACGCATGCCCTGCACACCGGAGGTGGCGCGGCCCATCGGACGCAGCGCCTCGTCGGTGGCGGAGAACCGGATCGACTGGCCGTGCGCCGAGACCAGCAGCAGGTCGTCGTCGGCCGAGCACAGCACGGCGCCGACCAGCTCGTCGTCGTCGCGCAGGTTCACCGCGACGATGCCGCCGGACCGGTTGGAGTCGAAATCGGTGAGCTTGGACTTCTTCACCAGGCCGGCGCGGGTCGCCAGCACCAGGTACGGCGCGTCCTCGTAGGTCTTGAGCTGGATGATCTGGGCGATCTTCTCGTCCGGCTGGAAGGCCAGCAGGTTCGCCACGTGCTGACCACGCGCGGTCCGGTTGGCCTCGGGCAGCTCATAGGCCTTGGCCCGGTAGACCCGGCCCTTGTTGGTGAAGAACAGCAGCCAGTCGTGGGTGGACGACACGAAGAAGTGCTTGACGATGTCGTCCTGCTTGAGGCCGGCGCCCTGCACACCCTTGCCGCCGCGCTTCTGCGAGCGGTAGAGGTCGGTCTTGGTGCGCTTGGCGTAGCCGGTCTCGGTGATCGTGACGACCACGTCCTCGCGGGCGATCAGGTCCTCGTCGGCGACGTCACCGTCGTTGGCGATGATCCTGGTCCGGCGGTCGTCGCCGTACTTCTCGACGATCTCGGCCAGCTCGTCGCGCACGATCGCGCGCTGCCGCTCCGGCTTCTCCAGGATGTCCTTGTAGTCGGCGATCTCGAGCTCGATCTTGGCCAGATCGTCGATGATCCGCTGCCGCTCCAGGGCGGACAGGCGGCGCAGCTGCATGTCCAGGATCGCGGTGGCCTGGATGTCGTCGATCTCGAGCAGCTGCATCAGGCCGGTGCGCGCGGTGTCGGTGTTGGCCGAGCGGCGGATCAGCGCGATGACCTCGTCGAGCAGGTCGAGCGCCTTGACCAGGCCGCGCAGGATGTGGGCCCGCTCCTCGGCCTTGCGCAGCAGGTAGCGGGTGCGCCGGACGATGACCTCGAGCTGGTGGTCGACGTAGTACCGGATCATCTGATCCAGGCGCAGCGTGCGCGGCACGCCGTCGACGATCGAGAGCATGTTCGCGCCGAAGCTGGTCTGCAGCTGGGTGTGCTTGTACAGGTTGTTCAGCACGACCTTGGCGACCGCGTCGCGCTTGACCGTCACCACGATGCGCATGCCGACACGGTCGGAGGACTCGTCGTGGATATCGGAGATACCCGCGATCTTGCCGTCCTTGACCTGCTCGGCGATCGAGTTGATGAAGTTGTCGGTGTTGACCTGGTACGGCAGCTCGGTGATGACGATCTGGGTCTGCCCGCGGCTGCCCTCCTCGATCTCCACCACACCGCGCATGCGGATCGAACCGCGGCCGGTGGTGTAGGCGTCGTGGATGCCCTGGCTGCCGACGATCAGGCCGGAGGTCGGGAAGTCCGGGCCCTTGACCCGTTCCATGCACGCGGCGAGGGTGGTCTCCTCGTCGGCGTCGTAGTTCTCCAGCGCCCAGTAGATGGCCTCGGCCAGCTCGTTGAGGTTGTGCGGCGGGATGTTGGTCGCCATGCCGACCGCGATGCCGTTGCTGCCGTTCATCAGCAGGGCGGGCACGCGCGCGGGCAGAACGGTCGGCTCCTGCGAGCGACCGTCGTAGTTGGGGACGAAATCGACGGTCTCGCTGTCGATGTCGCGCAGCATCTCCATCGCGAGCGGCGTCAGGCGGCACTCGGTGTATCGCATGGCGGCCGCGCCGTCGTTGCCGCGGGAACCGAAGTTGCCCTGGCCGTCGACCAGCGGGTAGCGCAGCGACCAGGGCTGCGCCATGCGCACGAGGGTGTCGTAGATCGACGCGTCGCCGTGCGGGTGGTAGTTACCCATGGTCTCGGCGACCGGACGGGCCGACTTCACGTAGCCGCGATCGGGGCGGTAGCCGTTGTCGTACATCGCGTAGAGCACGCGCCGGTGCACCGGCTTGAGGCCGTCGCGCACATCGGGCAGCGCGCGGCCGACGATCACGCTCATCGCGTAATCGATGTAGCTGCTCTGCATCTCGTTCTGGATGTCGACCGGTTCGATCCGGTCGCCCGCACCACCGGAGGGCGGCAGCGTGGTCTCAGTCATCAAATCTCCTTCGAGGGCCTGACATGCTTCACGGGCGCGCGCTTACGGCGCAGCACCGGTTACACGTCCAGGAAGCGGACGTCCTTGGCATTGCGGGTGATGAAGCTGCGACGTGCCTCCACGTCTTCGCCCATGAGCACGGAGAACAGCTCGTCGGCCGCGGCCGCGTCGTCGAGCGTCACCTGACGAAGCACCCGCACCGACGGATCCATGGTGGTTTCCCACAGCTCCTTGGCGTTCATCTCGCCCAGACCCTTGTAGCGCTGGACGCCGTCGTCCTTGTTGATCTTCTTGCCCGCGGCCAGACCGGCCTCGAGCAGCGCGTCGCGCTCGCGGTCGGAGTAGGCGAACTCCGGATCCGAACGCATCCACTTGAGCTTGTACAGCGGCGGCTGGGCCAGGAACACGTGACCGTGCTCGACCAGCGGGCGCATGAACCGGAACAGCAGCGTGAGCAGCAGGGTCGCGATGTGCTGGCCGTCGACGTCGGCGTCGGCCATCAGGATGATCTTGTTGTAGCGCAGCTTCGCGATGTCGAACTCGTCGTGGATGCCGGTGCCGAACGCGGTGATGATCGACTGGACCTCGTTGTTCTTGAGGACGCGGTCGATGCGGGCCTTCTCGACGTTGATGATCTTGCCGCGCAGCGGCAGGATCGCCTGGTACATCGAGTCGCGGCCGGACTTGGCCGAGCCACCGGCGGAGTCACCCTCGACGATGTAGATCTCGCACTTGCTCGGATCCTTGGAGCGGCAGTCGGCCAGCTTGCCGGGCAGGCCGCCCAGGTCGGTGGCGGACTTGCGGCGCACCAGCTCACGCGCCTTGCGCGCGGCCACGCGGGCCTGCGCCGAGGACACCGCCTTCTGCACGATGGTCTTCGCGTCGGCCGGGTTGGCCTCGAACCAGTGCGTCAGGTGCTCGTTGCAGGCACGCTGCACGAACGACTTGACCTCGGTGTTGCCCAGCTTGGTCTTGGTCTGGCCCTCGAACTGCGGCTCGCCGACCTTGACGCTCACGATGGCGGCCAGGCCCTCGCGGATGTCGTCACCGGTGAGGTTGCCGTCCTTCTCCTTGAGGAGCTTCTTCTCCTTGGCGTACTTGTTGACCACCGTGGTCAGCGCCGCGCGGAAGCCCTCTTCGTGGGTGCCGCCCTCGTGGGTGTTGATCGTATTGGCGAAGGTGTGGACCGACTCGGAGTAGCCCGAGTTCCACTGCATCGCGACCTCGAGCTCGTGGCCGGTGCCCTTGCCGGTGAAGCCGACCACGGAGTTGTGGATGGCCTGCTTGGTGCGGTTGATGTGGCGGACGAAGTCCACCAGGCCGCCCGGGTAGTGGTAAGTCCGGGTCTTGACCTTGTGCTCGACCGGCTTGTCGGCGCCTTCCTCGGCGTGCTTGGGCGCCTCGGCGGTATCGCTGACGACCTCGTCGATGACGTCGGACTCGCTGACCCGCTGATCGGTCAGCGTGATGGTCAGGCCCTTGTTCAGGAAGGCCATCTCCTGCAGACGGCGCGCGACCGTCTCGAAGTTGTAGGTGGTGGTCTCGAAGATCTCCGGGTCGGCCCAGAAGCGGATCGTCGTACCGGTGCGCTTGGTCGGCTCGCCCTGGATCAGCTTGCCCGGCTTCGCGTCCTTGTAGGTCTGCGCCCAGTGGTAGCCGTCGGTATCGATCTCGGCTTCCAGCTTGCTCGACAGCGCGTTGACGACCGAGATGCCGACACCGTGCAGACCGCCGGAGACGGCGTAGGAGTCGGAGTCGAACTTGCCGCCCGCGTGTAGCTGCGTCATGACGACCTCGACGGTCGGAATGCCCTGCGCGTGCATGGCGGTGGGGATGCCGCGGCCGTCGTCGATGACCTCGACGCCGCCGTCCTCCAGCAGGGTCACGTCGACCCGGGTCGCGTAGCCGGCCATCGCCTCGTCGACCGAGTTGTCCACAACCTCCCAGATGAGGTGGTGGAGGCCGCGCTCACCGGTGGAACCGATGTACATGCCAGGGCGCTTGCGCACCGCTTCGAGGCCTTCGAGGACTGTGATGGAGGAGGCACCGTAGCCCTGCTTGTTGCCCGATGCGTTGGAGTCGTTGGCAGCCACTTCTCGGTAGCTCTCCTTACTTGCTGATCCCTGTCGCAGCGATCGGGCAGCACGCGGACTGCACAGCACGCGTCGAGGGTTCGCCGCTGGTTACGTCACCATCCTACTGGTAAGCCCAACTTACAGTGCACCTACGACACCCCTGACGCCGCCGTGAATGCAAGAAATCGGTCTACGGTGACAAGATTCCGCCTCCCGGAGATTTCCGCCCGGCAGAACTGGCGTGAGACTTGCGTTCGGTGGTTCCACGTGAAACGCGATCGCCCGGCTTCGCGGCCGTCCGGAGTTATCCACAGGTTTTGTCCACATGTACAAAACTCCGGGCCTGGGAGCGGCGCCGCCGCAAGGCAACTCGGCCCGGTCACCGATCGGCTATCCGTAGGTGTCGCGCGGACCGCGACCTTTGATGTGCCGTTCGCCCTTGCGCCAGCTCGGCGCCGCGGGACCGGTGATCCGCAACGAGGTGACCACGCCCTGCCCGACGGCGGCATTGATCTTGGCCAGGATCTGGCCCTGCAGCATGCGCAGCTGGGTGGCCCACGCGGTGGACTCGGCGGCGATCTTGAGCACACCGCCCTCCAGCGTCACCGGAGTGGCGTGCGCGGCGATGTCCTCACCGACCACGCTCGGCCAGCGACCGAACACCATGCCCTCGGCCACCTTGCCCGACCAGCCACGACTCTTCGCGATCGAGCCGGTGAGCGCCGACAACAGCTGGGGATCACGCGGATCGGGGCCGGCGCCGGACCAGCCGGTGCGCCTGCGGCCGCCCGCGCGCAGCTTACGGACCGGGGACGCCCGGCCCTGGCCGACCGACTTGCCGCTGGCCTTGGCCGCGGCCCTGGCCTCCTCCAGCGCGCGCCGGGCCAGGTCGATCCCGCGCAGCTCCGGTTCGGGCTCTTCGCTCACCTCGGTTCCGCCTTCCGGTGTCGATGCTGGCCGAGTGCGGACCGAGTCTACGCCGCGGCACCGACAGCACGGCCCGGGGCGATCCGGCATATGTCCAGCATGTTGCCAGTTTTCCACAGGATGCTGTTGATAACTATCGCTATCTGTGCATATCTTCGGATTGTTCGGCCACCTCGGTGACGATCCGTGAGGTGCGCCGGTCGGCTTCGCCGGTCGTTTGCACCCGCAGTGGTTCGGCGGCCAGCTCGGACGGCACATCCTCGGCCACCGCGGCCGTGATGAGCACCTGCTCCGCGCCCGCGGCCACCTCGGCCAGCGCGGTCCGCCTGCGCCGATCCAGTTCGGCGAACACGTCGTCGAGCAGCAGCACCGGCTCGGTGCCCGCGCCGCGCAGCAGTTCGAACGAGGCCAGCCGCAGCGCCAGCGCGAACGACCAGGACTCGCCGTGACTGGCGAAGCCCTTGGCCGGCGCGCTGCCGAGCAGCAGGTCCAGGTCGTCGCGATGCGGGCCGACCAGGCACACACCGCGTTCGAGCTCACGGGTCCTTGCGGCGGCGAGCTCGCGCAGCACGATCTCGTGCAGCTGGGCCACATCGTCGGCCCCCGGCGCCCTGGCGGGGTCGAGCAATTCGGGCGGCAGGTAACCCGATCGGTAAGCGATTGCCGCGGGGCGTGATTCGGGCGCGATCGACCGATAGGCCTGCGCCAGATACGGATACAGGTCGTGGACCAGGCGCAATCGCTGGGCCAGCAGCACCGACGCGTGTTCGGCCAGATGCCCGTCCCACACGTCGAGGGTGCTCAGGTCGGCGCGGGAACGCACATGGCGCCCAGCGGTTTTCAACAGGGCCGAGCGCTGGCGCAGCACCTTGTCGTAGTCCGCGCGCACACCGGCCAGCCTGGGCAGGCGGGCTGTGCACAACTCGTCGAGGAACCGTCTGCGCTCCCCCGGGTCACCGCGGACCAGCGACAGGTCCTCCGGCGCGAACAGCACGGTCTGCAGGATCCCGAGGATCTCCCTGGACCGGCGCACCGGCGACCGGTTGATCTGGGCCCGGTTGGCGCTGCCCTGCTTGAGCTCCACATCGACGCGCAGTTCGCGGCCGGTATTGACCACGGTCGCCCCGATCCGCGCCTGCGTTGCCCCCATCCGGATCAGGGGGGCGTCGGCGGAGACCCGATGCGAGCCCAGCGTCGCCAGGTAGCCGATCGCCTCGAGCAGGTTGGTCTTGCCGTTGCCGTTCGCCCCCAGCAGCACCGTGCGCCCTGGGGACAACTCGAGCTCGGCGTGTTCCCACGACCGGAAATCACGGACCGACAGCGCACGAATGAACATGCCGGGTTACGCGGGCGGGCCGGCTCAGCCGGGCAGCCGGACCGGCATCAGCAGGTAGATGTACTGGCTCTCCAGCGCCGCGAACGCACCGGACTCGAGCACCTTGGGCTCCTCGTCGGAGGCGGGCAGCAGCACGGCGGGACGGCTCGGGGTGGTGAAACCGAAGGTGACCCGGTCCGCGTGCAGCGCCGACAGACCTTCGGTCAGGTAGCCGGGGTTGAAGGCGATGGTCAGCGGCTCACCGCGGAAGTCGGCCTCCAGCCATTCCTCGGCGCGGCCCGCGTCGTCCCCACCCGCCGACAGCAGCACGCCGTCGGTGGAGAACTCCAGTCGCACCTGGGCACCGCGCTCGGCGACCAGGGCGACGCGCTTGATCGCCTCGGACAGCGCCGCGACGGGCAGCGTGGCGATGGAGGTGTGCTCCTTGGGGAGCAACTGGCGGAACTTGGGGAATTCCGCGTCGAGCAGGCGGGTGGTGGTGCGCCTGCCCGCGTTGACGATGCCGAGCAGGCCGTCGGCCCCGCCGCCGGTGCCCAGCGAGAGCTGCACGGGCGCGTCGGTGGCGCCGAGGGTCTTGGCGGCCTCGGACAGCGTGCGCGCCGGGATGAGCACGGCGGTCTCGATGTCGGGGCGGGTGGGCTGCCACTGCAGGTGGCGCACGGCCAGGCGGAAGCGGTCGGTGGCGGCCAGCACCACGTCGTTGCCCTCGATCTCGACCCGGATGCCGGTGAGCATGGGGAGCGTGTCGTCGCGGCCCGCGGCGACGGCGACCTGGCCGACCGCCTCGGCGAACACATCCACACCGAGCTCACCGGTCTGCTGCGGTACCTCGGGCAGCTGGGGATAGTCCTCGACCGGCATGGTCGGCAGGGAGAACTTGGCACTACCGCAGGCGATGAGCACGCGCGTGCCGTCGACGGAGACATCGACCGGCTTGTTGGACAGCGCCTTGGTGATATCGGCGAGCAGCCGGCCCGAGACCAGCACCTGACCGGGACCGGCGACCTCGGCGGCCACCCGCATCTGCGCGGAGACCTCGTAGTCGAAGCCGGAGACGGTCAGGCCGTTCTCGTCGGCGACCAGCAGCACACCGCCGAGAACAGGCACGGGAGGACGGGAGGGCAGGCTGCGCGCCACCCAGGCCACCGACTCGGCGAAATCCTCTCGGGCGACCCGAAACTTCATGCTCGCAAGCTCCATCGCCCGATTTGTCCTCTCCGAGTTTCGAATCCGTGTGCGGGGTGTTCAGCGGAGTTGAGGTGCTGCGTCGGCCGCGCACTGAGTCTCGCACAACAAGCCGACAACCAAACGGTACCCGGGCATCGCGGGAAGTCCGCATCGACCCTCCCAGCCGATCGAGCCCTCCCTACCCATCCCTCTCCTCCTTGCCGCTTGTGAGTGGAGCACCGACCGAGCCGAGCCTCCCCGACCGACTTTCCACACACCCTGTTTTGAAGAGATCTCTTCAAGAAAGAGAACTGAAGTAGTAGTAGGCACTGTGGAATCTGTGGACTTCGACCGAATCCGCAGGTCAGAGCGCACGTCGGGATGGGGATGGCCGTGGGGTGTCTCGAGGATGAACCGGGGGCGTCTGTGGACTCCCGAAGTTGTCCCATTTCCATCCTCGAGTAGTCCTCGAGTTGTTCCACCGGATTCACCCTGTTGTTCACACGCGGGGGCAGGGTGGTGGCAACCAGGTGGATTCCTCGAGGACTCCACACGGATTCCTCGAGGAATCCACAGGGCCGATCCGCCGACGTCGCAGGTCGGAGGGACCGTGGAGGTGTGAGTGAATCCGGCTGTGGACGATGTGGACAACTTCCTGTGAGTGAACACCCCCAGCTCGCTCCCCAGCCCCTGTGCGCCAACCGGTGCACTACTCGAGGATTCCTCGAGGACTCCACAGGGATTCCTCGAGGAATCCACAGGGCAAAAAAGAACACCGCCCCAGGTCAGGGCGGTGTTCGAGGGTGTGGATGAAATCAGCGCGAGCGCTGTTTGATCCGGGCTGTGAGTTCTTGCACCTGGTCGTAGACGCGGCGGCGCTCGGTCATCTCCTTGCGCACTTTCTTCTCCGCGTACATCACCGTCGTGTGGTCGCGACCGAACGCCTGCCCGATCTTGGGCAGCGACAGATCGGTGAGCTCGCGGCACAGGTACATCGCGATCTGGCGGGCCTGCGCGAGCGGCCTGGCCTTGCCGGGCCCGGTCAGTTCCTCCAGCGTGGTGTTGAAGTACTCGGCGGTGACGGCCATGATCGTCGCCGCGTTGATCTCCAGTGCCGCGGTGTCGGGCATGAGATCGCGCAGCACGACCTCGGCCAGCGAGAGATCCAGCGGCTGTCCGTTGAGCGAGGCGAAGGCCGTCACCCGGATCAGCGCGCCCTCGAGCTCACGGATGTTGCGCTCCACCCGGCTGGCGATCAGCTCGAGCACGTCGTGCGGCACATCGAGCCGATCCATCCGCGCCTTCTTGCGGAGGATCGCGATGCGGGTCTCCAGTTCGGGCGGCTGCACATCGGTGATCAGGCCCCACTCGAAGCGGGTCCGCAGCCGCTCCTCCAGCGTCGCCAGCTGCTTGGGCGGGCGGTCGGAGGAGACGACGATCTGCTTGTTCGCGTTGTGCAGGGTGTTGAAGGTGTGGAAGAACTCCTCCTGGATGCCTTCCTTGCCCTCGATGAACTGGATGTCGTCGACCAGCAGGATGTCGGTCTCGCGGTAGCGCCGCTTGAACGCGACCTTGCGGTCGTCGCGCAGGCTGTTGATGAAGTCGTTGGTGAACTCCTCGGTGGAGACGTACTTCACCCGCATGCCGGGGAACAGCCGCTGCGCGTAGTGCCCGGCCGCGTGCAGCAGATGGGTCTTGCCCAGACCCGAGGCACCCCACACGAACAGCGGGTTGTAGGCCCGGGCCGGCGCTTCCGCGATGGCGACCGCGGCGGCGTGCGCGAACCGGTTGGACGCGCCGATGACGAACGTCTCGAACGTGTACTTGGCGTTCAGGCTCGCCGAGGACGACGCCTGCGGCGGGGCCTCGGGCGACTTGTTGAAGTACGTCGGCCAGTTGTTGCGCGCGTCGACCACCGGCTCGTCGTCGGCGGGCTCGGCACCGGGCGTCCCGGGCCGCAGCGGTTCCGGCGCGACCTCGGCGGGGGCTTCCTCGGCCCGCGCGGCGATCGGCTCCTCCGGCTGCGGACCACGGCTCCGGCTCGGCGCGCGCTGCGGCGGCGGATCCGGGGTGAACAGCGACTCCTGGCCCGGCGGGATGTGCTCACGCCGGGTCGGACCGGACTGCTCCCGCCGGGCGGGCGGCGCGGACTCGGCCTGCCGCTGCTCGGGGCGGCCGCCGGGAAACTCCCCGCGTCCGCCGAACTCGCCGTTGGCGAAGTCGGGCACCCGATAGACCGCGGTCGGTTCGAAATCGGTGCCGGGGAACTCGGGGCGCTCGGGCTGGAACTCCGGGGCCTGGCCGTATTCCGGCGTCGGCGCGTAGTCCGCCTGCTGCGGATACTCGGGCTGCTGCTGGTAGTCCGGCTGCGCGGAGTACTCCGGTTCGGGCTGGCGGTACTCCGGCTCGGCCTGGTACTCGCGATGACCGGCGTAGTCGGGCCGCTCGCCGCCGTACTCACCCGGCTGCGCGGGGTACTCGCGGCCGCCGTAGCCGCTGCCGTACTCCCCGGTGGGCGGATACTCCTGCCCACCCGGATAGTCACCGCCGTACTCGCCGTTGCCCGCGGGGTACTCGCCCGCGCCGTAGCGGGGGCGGCCGTACTCACCGCGCGCGGCGTAGTCGGGAACACTGAAATCGGGGCCGGGGTAGCCGGTCGGCGGGCGCACCTGCTCGCGCGGGCGTTCCGGTCGGCTGGTCATCCTGGCGTGCCGGGGCGAGCTGCCCGCCCGCTCCCCCGCGGCCGGGCTCGGCGCGGCGATGCGCACACCCAATCCCTCGACCTGCGGACCGAGCCGGCGACCCAGCGAGCGCAGGATCGGCTCGCGCAGATCGCGTTCGATCGCCTCCTGCGCCAGCGAGGACGGAACCGACAGCAACGCGAAGCCCTGGGCGACGGTGAGCGGTTTGACCAGCTTCAGCCAGGCCTGCTGCGCGCGACTGACCGCGGGGATGGCGCCGTCGGCCGAGCCGGTGGTGAGCTCGGCAACCACCTCTGGCCATACTGTGGCCAGCACATTCTGCTCGTCGTCCATACAGCGTCCTCCCCGGACCGGTTTGTTGGGGCCCACGGCCGGGCGCACGCAGGTAACCACCTGTGAACAGGTGGAATCCAGTGATCCTGCGTACAACCGAAGCCGGTTCGAACGCCGTGCGGTCCCAGAATCCGGACTGCGGCGCGGGCACCGTCGGCCCTACGAATATGCCACTCCGGCCGTCTTTCCACACAATTATCCACAGATGTGGACAAACCTGGGGATAGAGGGAATCTGCCAGCGTGTGGCAGTGAATGGGGCTGGACCTGCGGTTCTTCAGCAATCCCCCGGCTACAGAGGTTAGCGGTAGCCGCCGCAGAAGGCCAGAGGTGTGGACGAACTCACGAAAAGTCGGCCGATGCGTCAGTGCTCCCCGGGCGTGTCGCCCCAGGTCGGCCCAGCACGAGGTGCCGCGCCGGGGTCCGGTAATCTGGACATCGTGCCTGGCGCACGTGCTTTGGGGGCCGAGTTTGACCCTGCGTAGCGGTATCAGTACCCTCGTACAGTCACCCCTTGGCGCGGTGGCGGCTGTGTGCTGCACGTCGATCGCCAAGGCTTTCTGCGTGTAGACCGCGGTCCGCTGCGCAGACATCCGAATCATTGAACAGACTTCGGGCGCCGAACGGTGCCCACCAACTCGAGGAGTGTTGACCGTGGCCAAGGGCAAGCGGACGTTCCAGCCGAACAACCGTCGTCGGGCGCGCGTGCACGGCTTCCGCCTCCGGATGCGCACCCGTGCGGGTCGCGCCATCGTTTCGGCGCGTCGCCGTAAGGGCCGTGCCGAACTGACTGCCTGATCGCGCGTAGTCGGACGCTCGGGTGTTGCCTGAGCCGTATCGGTTGCACCACCGTGCCGAATTCTCCCGCACGGTGCGCCGCGGTCAGCGAATCGGGAGGCGAGATCTCGTCGTACACGCGTTCACGCACACGTACGACGATGTCGCCGACGTCGATTCCCTGATCCGGGTAGGCGGTCCGCGGTTCGGGCTGATTGTGAGCAAGGCGGTGGGTAACGCGGTGGTTCGCCACCGGGTGGCCCGCCGCCTGCGTCATATGTGCGCCCAGATCGTCGACGAAGTGCCGGCCGGTACCGATGTCGTGATCCGGGCGCTGCCCGGTGCGGCCACCGCCGACTCCGCCGAGTTGCTGCGCCAGCTGCGCACCGGACTACGCAAGCTCGGTTTGCGTAGTGCACCGGAGCCCGCGCTCGGTCGCACCCCGGCCGGTGAGCGGCGATGAGGACCCTCACCCGGCTACCCGCGAACACGCTGATCTTTCTGATCGAGCTGTACCGGACCTATGTCTCCCCCACCCGGATGCCGATCTGCCGGTTCACTCCCACCTGCAGTGAATACGCGGTGACCGCCCTGCGCACGCGCGGGCTGTTCGTCGGATCGGCACTGACGGTCGTGCGCCTCGCGAAATGCGCGCCCTGGCACCCTGGAGGGTGGGATCCCGTGCCAGAGCGCGGGTCGAATGCCTGCACAAAGTCATCGCCCGCGCTGATCGGCGATACGAACGACGGGAGTACCTAGAGCCGTGCTCGACATCATCTATTGGCCGGTATCCGCGATTCTGTGGTTCTGGCACAAAGCCTTCGGCTTCGTGTTCGGAGCCGACAGCGGGCTCGCCTGGAGCCTCGCCATCGTCTTCCTGGTCTTCACGCTGCGGCTCGTGCTCTACAAGCCGTTCGTGAAGCAGGTGCGCACCACCAAGCAGATGCAGGAGCTGCAGCCCCAGATCAAGGAGCTGCAGAAGAAGTACAAGAACGACCGCGAGACCATGGCGCGGGAGATGCAGAAGCTGCAGAAGGAACACGGCTTCAACCCGCTGATGGGCTGTCTGCCGGTGCTCGTGCAGGTGCCCGTGTTCCTCGGTCTCTTCCACGTGCTCCGTTCGTTCAACCGCACCGGCCACGGCTTCGGCCAGCTGGGTATGTCCGCGTACGACAACGCGCACACCCCGAACTACATCTTCTCCGCCGCCGACGTCCAGTCGTTCCTGAGCGCCCGCATCTTCGGTGCGCCGATCGCGTCGTTCATCACGATGCCGCAGAGCGAGCTGGAAGCCTTCGCCGAGTGGGGCGGCACCCCGACCAAGCTCACCATCGCCCTCGTCGCGATCCCGCTGATGGTGATCGCCGGTCTGGCGACGCACTTCAACGCCCGCGCCTCCGTCGAGCGTCAGACGCCGGAAGCCGCCGCGAACCCGCAGGCCGCGATCATGAACAAGCTGTCGCTGTGGGTCTTCCCGCTCGGCGTGCTCGTCGGTGGCCCCTTCCTGATGATCGGCATCTTGATCTACTGGGTGGCGAACAACATCTGGACCTACGGTCAGCAGCACCTGGTGTTCGGCCGCATGGAGAAGGAAGAGGAAGAGAAGAAGGCGAAGAAGCTGGAGCAGCGGGCGCAGAACGCGCCGAAGCCCGGCGCCAAGCCGGTCGACGTCCGAAAGCGTCCGCAGGACGCCGCAGCCGACGAGTCGTCGACCAACGGCACCGCCTCGACCAACGGCACCGCCAAGCAGACCGCCAAGCAGGGTGGCGGCCAGCGCAGGCCGGGCGGCCAGAAGCGGCCGGGTAACCGCGGCCGCGCGAACCAGAAGCGTAAGCGCTGAGTGGCGATCGGATAGAGGAATCCAATGACTGTTGAGACCGAGACCGACGGAGGGGACGCCACTGTGGCGACGACTGTTGACGTCGTGAACGACGCCGAAGAAGCGTTGATCGAAGAGGGCGAGATCGCGGGCGACTACCTCGAGCAGCTGCTGGATGTGCTCGACTTCGACGGCGATATCGACCTCGATGTCGAGGGTGACCGCGCCGTCGTGAGCATCGATGGTGGCCGCGATCTGACCAAGCTCGTCGGCCGCAACGGCGAAGTTCTCGACGCGCTGCAGGAGCTGACCCGCCTGGCCGTGCAGCAGGCGACCGGCGTCCGCAGCCGCCTGATGCTCGATGTGGCCGGCTGGCGCGCGCAGCGTCGCACCGATCTGAGCGAGCTCGGTGTCGCCGCGGCGAAGCGGGTGCTCGAGTCGGGCAAGCCCGAGGCGCTGTCGGCGATGACCCCGTTCGAGCGCAAGATCGTCCACGACGCCGTCGCCGATATCGACGGCGTGGCGAGCGAGAGCGAAGGTGTCGAGCCGAATCGTCATGTGGTGGTAGTGCCCGAGTAGGCTGATTCCGCCGCGACCACGTTTGGTGTGATAGGGCCTCCGGTCTCGGACCGGGGGCCTTATTCATGCCCTATTGCGATCGACCACCACTCGGAAGGATGTTTCACGTGGAACTCGAACTGGGTGCGCTGTCCGCCGAGCTGGAACCGCCCGCCGCTGCCGCGCGGGTGTTCGGCGACCGCCTGGACCTCGCCCGCCGCTACTGCGCGGCGCTGGCCACCGCCGGCGTGGAGCGCGGCCTCATCGGCCCGCGCGAAGTCCCCCGCCTCTGGGAGCGCCACATCCTCAACTGCGCCGTGGTCGGCGAGCTGATCGAAGAGGGCGCGTCCGTGGTCGATGTCGGCAGCGGCGCCGGACTCCCCGGCATCCCCTTGGCCATCGCCCGGCCGGACCTCCGCATCACCCTCGTCGAGCCGCTGCTGCGGCGCACCGTGTTTCTGGGTGAGTTCACCGAGGAGGTCGGGCTCAAGAACGTCACCGTGGTTCGTGGGCGCGCCGAGCAGTCCGGCGTCATCAAGGAAGCCGGCGGTGCGGACGTCGTCACCTCGCGCGCGGTCGCGCCGCTCGCGAAGCTCGCGCACTGGTCCCTCCCCCTCCTCCGCGACCACGGTCGGATGCTCGCACTCAAGGGCACGAGTGCCGCCGAGGAACTCGAGCGCGACGGTGCCGAACTGATCCGCGACGGTGCCACCGATCTCCGGGTGGTCGGATGCGGCGCCGGCATCGTGGAGGTGCCGACCCTGGTGATCAGTGCCGAACTGCTCCCCCGCGCCGAGCGCCCGACCCGTCGGAGTGGGCGAAAAGTCGCGGGTGCGGAGAAGAAGTCGCGGAAGCGCTAGTTCACGTTTCGTAACGTGACGAAAGTGGCTGAGGGTCGTTGCCTGGGGCCGGATCGGGTCGAAATTCGATGGTTGCGACGGCGTGCCGCAAACCGCCCCTGCTGAACTGTTTCACGTGGAACACGCGGGTCGCGATTCTCGCCGGTCGGCCTGGGCAATCATCCACCGGATGCTTTCGGTCGGATCGTGTCAGCGACCAATCCGCTCACGCGACTCGATCTCGCTCAGGAATTCTTGGCACGGGTGAGCCTTGCTCGGCGGCGCGAACGGCTCGGCGGTGGCAATGGTGCGGCAGTACGGACGACTCGGCGCCAGAGCGGCGTAGCTCGGTGGCGCGAACGGCTCGGCTTCAGAGCGGCATAGCTCGGCGGCACGGACGGCTCGGCGGTGGCAATGGTCCGGTGGTGGCAAGGCGCGGCAGCGCGGACGGCTCGGCACGGCGAGCGCGGGGGCAATCGCTGCCCGGGATCTGACAGCGAATCGCTTCTCGGCCTAGCGGTCGGGTGCTGTCACGCACCGATCTCCCCGTCTCTGGAGCGGAGGGCGCGATCGGCCGACTGCGAGATCGCACGGAGTCCGTCGATCGCAGGGTGCCCGTGAAGCATGTCGCGAAGCAGAGGGCGGCGAGCCGATCCGTGCGGTCCGGGAGCGACGGGCGAGATCGACCGAGGGGAAGTTCATGAGGCGGAGTCCGTCGATCGCAGGGTGATGATGATGCGCGTCGGCAAGGTCGAGGACGGTGATCCACTCCCCCGCCGCCGGGCAATGGTCGACCTGGAAGTCGCCGTGGACGACCGTCGCCGGTGGACCGCACGACTCGCGGTCGGCCACGCGGACTGTCGTTGATCGAGGAGTCGAGCAGTAGGTGGGCGCAGTCCCCAGCAGTGCGGTCAGCCGGTCGACCAGTCAGGTGGTGACAGCGCGCGGCTCGCCGCTCTGCCGCGGACAGTTGGCTCGCCGCTTCACCGTGGGCCGCTGGCTCGGTGCTCCGGCGTGAACGGGTGGCTCTGCGCTCTGGCGCGGGCGGCTGGCTCGCTGCTAAACCGCGAACGGGTGGTTCGCCACTTCGCCGCGGCGGGTGGCTCGCCGCTTCGCCACGGTGACAGGCTCGGCGTTCCGGTGTGGACGGCTGACTTGCCGCTCCGGTGTGGACGGGTGGCTCGCCGCTTCGCCGCGGCGGCAGGCTCGGCATTCCGGTGTGATCGGCTGGCTCGGCGCTCTGGTGTGGACGGCTGGCTCGGCGCTCTGGTGTGGCCGGGTGGCTCGGCGCTCTGGTGTGGCCGGGTGGCTCGGCGCTCTGGTGTGGACGGGTGACTCGGCGCTCTGGTGTGGACGGCTGGCTCGGCGTTCCGGCGTGCCGGGTGACTCGGCGCTCTGGTGTGGACGGCTGGCTCGGCGTTCCGGCGTGGCCGGGTGACTCGACGCTCCGGCGTGGCCGGGTGACTCGACGCTCCGGCGTGGCCGGGTGACTCGACGCTCCGCTGCGAACGGGTGGCTCGCCGTTTCGCCGCGGCGACAGGCTCGGCGCTCTGGCGTGGGTGGCTGGCTCGCCACTTCGGTGCGAACGGCTGGTTCGCCACTGCGGCATGGACGGCTGGTTCGCCACTCCGCCGTCGAGCAGTGCCGCGGTGGTGGCAAGGAGAGTGCACGGGACCGGGGCCGGGAGGAGGCATGTGCCTGCCGTCGCTGAACGGGCTTCCGCTTGGTGGCGGACGAGGCGGTCGAGGACGTCTCGTGGTGACATCCGGCGGTCGGTTCCGAGGACGTGGCTGGGATCATCCAGCACGGCAGTCGCGCAATGAGTCTCGCCGTGGTGGTCGGGTCTGCGAGCCGGTGACGGTGTCGGTTCGGTCTGCGAGGGTGGTCACCGTGCGCGGCCTGTCTGAAGGCGGGCGGATCGTTCGGTTGGACGGACCGTTGGCGGTCGGTATTCAGAAGACCGCATCGAGGTTTCAGGACTTGGCCTGTTCTGGTTGTCCGGTGGCGTCGACGGATTTCGGACGCGCATGCCAGCGCTGCGGAGAGCGTCGCCGACCTTCCCCACGGGGCACGGCGTGGATGCGGCACGAAAGTTCGGTGGCGGGGACCGTCGCGGTTCTTGTGCGGTGGACGGACATTCGAGCGTCTCGACGTGGTACGTGACGAAGCCGCCCCAGCGTGATCTCGCGCTGCGATGCGGCTCGGTCAGGTGCTGGGAGATCAGCCACAACCGGCGCGATCGTGCCGATCTCTCTACGCCGGCTAGCAAGTGCCTCACTGCGGCCAGCGCCGAGGGGCCGCGGTGAGGTGCTGTCACACCGGCCGGGCGTCGTGCCACGCCGCTGACTCGGGAGTGGGGAATTCCGCCGCTGCGGGAGCGGGGAAGGTCGGTGCTGAGGGAGCGAGAAAGTCGGTGCCGTGGGAGCGAGAAAGTCGGTACTGCGGAGATGGGGAAAGTCGGCGCCCACGGAGACGGGAGAAGTCGGTGCCGCGGAGACGGGGAAAGTCGGCGCCACGCCGCGGACCTGTACCCGGTGGTGATCACCGCAAGGACGGTTCGGACGGGCGCGCCCAAAGTCGCGTGGCGGGCTGGAAGGGCTGATCGGCCATCCGATTTCGGCCCACCACTCCCCCGTGTTTCCCGTGAAACATCGATCCGGAAACCGATTTGCGCGAACTTGGGTGTGTCCTTCTCGGCGTGCCGCGATTCAGCTTTCCTATCTGTCGCAGTGCTGGCAAGCTGTTCACAGTCGGGCGTGCGCGCCGGGAGCCACCGTGGCAGTGGCCGGACGCCGCCGATCTTGTTTGTGATGACACGGCGCCGACGCTCGGTCGGGAGAACGTGATCTGAAGTTTCTCGGGTTAGGAGCTGTCTATGTCGAGCGGTCCGGCGAATGTTTCACGGGAAACAGCGTCGCGGGTCCCGGGGATGCTGGATTCCAGCAACTTCGACGCGGAGACGTTCGGGAACACTCCTTTCGGGCACATCTCCTCGGCCGAGACCCCGATCGCGGCGGAAGCGCAACGCGCCAGCCAGATTCTGCATCCAGGAAAGGTCACTGTGCCGAAACCCCGCGAGCAACGGATCATCACCATCGCGAACCAGAAGGGCGGCGTGGGTAAGACCACGACGACGGTCAATCTCGCTGCGGCGCTAGCGCACCAGGGCATGACGGTTCTCGTCGTCGATCTCGATCCGCAGGGCAATGCGAGTACGGCGCTGGGCGTCGCGCATCACTCCGGGGTGCCGTCGAGCTACGAACTGCTCATCGGCGAGGTGTCGGTCAAGGACGCGATTCAGCAGAGCCCGCATGGCGAGCGGCTGCTGTGCATCCCGGCGACGATCGACCTCGCCGGCGCCGAGATCGAACTCGTCTCGATGGTCGCGCGCGAGGGTCGATTGAAGACCGCCATCCACGAGGCGGCCCTCGCCGGATACGACATCGACTACGTCCTGATCGACTGCCCGCCCTCCCTCGGCCTGCTCACGGTGAACGCGCTCGTGGCGGCCAAGGAAGTGCTGATCCCGATCCAGTGCGAGTACTACGCGCTGGAGGGTGTCGGTCAGCTGCTCCGCAATATCGGGCTGGTGCAGGCGCACCTCAACCCGCAACTCCACGTCTCGACCGTGCTGCTGACGATGTACGACGGCCGCACCAAGCTGGCCGACCAGGTGGCCGAGGAAGTGCGCAACCACTTCGGCGACGTCGTCCTCAAGTCGATGATCCCGCGCAGCGTGAAGGTCTCGGAGGCGCCGGGCTACGGAATGACCGTGCTCGATTATGATCCAGGCTCCCGCGGTGCGATGAGCTACCTGGACGCGGGGCGCGAGCTCGCCGCCCGCGCCCAACTGCGCCAGGACGCGTCGTAGTGGTGTGTTGGAACGAGGAAGGGATCGGTAGCCGATGAGTCAGGCGAAAAAGGGCGGTCTCGGGCGCGGCTTGGCCGCACTGATCCCGACGGGTCCGGCGGCGACGGCGCCGGGTCTCAGTAGTGCCGCGGCGAGCGTGATCGGGATCAATCCGATCGGCCCGCAGCCGGCCGAGGCGTTCCTGCATCGCGTCCCGGATGCCGAACCGGAACCGGAGGAGGAAGAGCTCGTCTCCCCCGGCGGCGCGGTCTACCGCGAGGTGCCCGCCGAGCAGATCGAGCCGAACCCCAAGCAGCCGCGTCAGGTCTTCGAGGAGGAGGCGCTGGCGGAGCTGGTGCACTCCATCCGCGAGTTCGGCCTGATGCAGCCGATCGTGGTGCGGCGGCTCGAACCGGGCGTCGACAAGTTCCAGTTGGTCATGGGCGAGCGCCGGTGGCGCGCGTGCCAGGAAGCCGGCCTCGCGACGATCCCGGCAATCATCCGCGACACCGCCGACGGCTCGATGCTCCGCGACGCGCTGCTGGAGAACATCCACCGCGTGCAGCTGAACCCGCTCGAAGAGGCGGCCGCCTATCAGCAGCTGCTCGAGGAATTCGATGTCACCCACGAGGAATTGGCCTCGCGAATCGGCCGTTCGCGGCCGGTGGTGACGAATATGATCCGACTGCTGAAGCTGCCGATCCCCGTGCAGCGTCGGGTGGCGGCCGGGGTGCTCTCGGCCGGACATGCCAGGGCGCTGCTCGGCTTGGATGCCGGAGCCGACGCGCAGGAAGTGTTGGCGGCGCGGATCGTCGCCGAGGGATTGTCGGTCCGGGCCACCGAGGAAGCGGTGACGCTGGCGAACCGCAACCCTTCGGAGGTCGCTCCCCCGGCGCCGAAGCGTAAGCCGATCCACATGCCGGGTCTGCAAGAAGTGGCCGAACGGCTGTCGGGCTCCTACGACACCCGGGTCACGGTCAGCCTCGGAAAGCGTAAAGGCAAGATCGTTGTCGAGTTCGGTTCCGTCGAAGACCTCGAGCGCATTGTGGCGCTGATGGAGCAGCCCGGCCCTGAAACGTCACTGTGACGGGGCACTCCCATTCTTTCTACATAATTGAAAGAGGCGGCATTACTGTGGATAGTGATGTGGCGTGAGCGTGGATGAATCGGACAGCTGGAGGCTGAGCAGAGCGGTGTCGACCAGCGTCACGGCATTGACCCTCGATCGACTCGATCAGCTCCCGGCGCACACCCGGCGGTGTGTGTTCTGGGAGCTCGATCCAGCCGTCGCTGCCGACTCCCATGCTTTCAGCGATCCGGTCTTCGAGAAGGAGGCCTGGCTCTCGACCGTGATGCTCGAGTGGGGCTCGTGCGGTCAGCTGGCGCATGTCGACAACAACATCGCCGGCTGCGCGCTGTACTCGCCCCCGAGTGCGGTCCCCCGGTCGACCCTGTTCCCCACCTCCCCCGTGAGCCCGGACGCGGTCCTGCTGACCACGCTGCAGGCCGAATTCCCCTATGAGGAGGCCGATGTAGCCCACCGGCTGATTCAGGGCGTGGTGGCCGATCTGGTGCGTCGTGGCGTGCGCGCGATCGAGGCGTTCGGCATTCGCAACGGGCCATCGACCAGTTCGCTGGCCGACCGTGGGCTCGGCTCGTCCATGCGGCTGATGGAACGGATCGCGGCACCGCTGCGCGATCCGGCGGCGGCGACCCAGTGCACCCCCGAAACCTGCATGATCGACGCCGATTTCCTGGCCGACGTCGGTTTCGAAGTGGTGGCCCCGCATCACCGTTTCCCCCGCCTGCGGCTGGAGCTCGACTCCGACCACGGCTGGAAGGAAGACGTCGAGCGCGCCCTTGACCAGCTTCTCGCGGCGGCGTCGATGGTGCCGCCCACCCGCGTCGGCGCGCTCTGAGGCGGACAGACGACAACGGCCCTGCGGAAACCGCAGGGCCGTTGGTCGTTTCGGGGGTCTGTCAGACGCGCGGGGCGGGCACGTTGCCCGCGTCCGCGGCGGCCAGCTCTTCGGCGAGCAGCTCGGCGAAGGTGTAGGTGCCGGTGGGCTGGTCGTCCTGGCCGAGCAGATACAGCCGCTTCACCGAGATGAGGATGGCTTCGGCGATCACGTCACGCATGCGCGGGTTGGTGAGCACCGAGGCGTCGTACTCGTTGGTGAGGTAGCCGAGGTCGACCTGCACGGTCGGCATCTTGGTGAGCCGCAGCAGGTCCCAGGTGCGCTGATGGGTCCGGCAGTCCTGCACCGAGGTGCGGGCGACGACCTCGCGCTGGATGAAGCCGGCCAGCACCTGGCCGATCATCGAGACCGAGCCGTGCGAGTTGCCGAAGTAGAAGCCGGCCACGCCCTTCGCGGACGGGTTGTCGCTGGTGGCGCAGCGCAGCGAGATCATCAGGTCGGCGTCGAAGGCGTTGGACGTATCGGCCCGTTCGACATCGGTGGGGTTGGCGCCCCACGGCCGGGACAGGAACGTCTCCATGCCGGTGGCGGCCATCCGGCCCTCGAGCCGCGAGGCCAGATCCCAGAGGATCTCCGACTCGAAGACGTCACCGAACTCGGTCGGCACCGCGAAACCCTTGTCGGCGCCGCCGAACCCGGGATCGATGACGATGCGCTTGCCGGTGAGCTGCGGGCCCGCCCGGTGCACGACCTCTTCCTCGGCGATGCGATGCGGGTTGCCACCGGTGACGCGCGCGCCGAGCAGATCCAGCGAGCGCAGTGTGTCGGGACCGCAGATGCCGTCGGCGGACAGCCCGATCTCGCGCTGGAAGGCGCTGAGACCGTCGTGGGTGTGCGGGCCGAAGTAGCCGTCGACCCGGTGCACGTAGAAGCCGAGGTCCTGCAGCTTGCGCTGCAGGGTCGCGACATCGTCACCGTAGAGCGGCGCGGACAGCTGGTAGATCAGTGTGCGGGCACCCAGGCGGTAGGAGGCTTCCTTCAGCGCGCGGTAGGTGGCCGGACCGACCACACCGTCGACGAGCAGACCGCGTTGCTGCTGGAACGCGCGCACCGCCGAGTCCAGCGGCCGGTCGAACTCCGCGTCGGTGTCCTTCCAGTAATCGCCGTGCTGGGGATGCAGGAAGCCCAGGCTTGCGAGGGTGCTCCGAACCTCTGCTACGGCTGGTCCTGAATCGCCGTGACGAAGTCGGTGCATGCTTGAGAGCCCTTTCCTTCGGCCGGAGCGTCGCCTCGATTGTCTCAGACCCGGGCCGTATTACGGGAATCCCGGGTCCAGGCATCCTACGGCGCGTCGGCCGGTAGGAGGTGCTTTATCAGACCGCAGGTCAGATGAGACCGTCGAGTTCGCGCAGCAGTGCCGCCTTGCCCTTGGCGCCGACGATCTGCTTCACCGGCTTGCCGCCCTGGAACAGGATCATCGTCGGGAGGGACAGGATCTGGTAATCGCGCGCCGCGCCGGGGTTGGCCTCGGTGTCGAGCTTGGCGATGGTCAGCTTGTCGGCGTGGGTGCCGGCGATCTCCTCCAGCACGGGGGCGACCATCTTGCACGGACCGCACCAGTCGGCCCAGAAGTCGACCAGCACCGGCTTCTCGCTGAGCAGAACGTCATCGGCGAAGGACTGGTCGGTGACGGTGATGGTGTTGGCGCTCTCGGCCATGGCTGTACTCCTTGCTGGGGTGGAACTCGAAGTGCTCGAAATCAGTTGGTGGACACCGCTGCCGGGCCGTCGGCGTTCTCGAGGGTGTTGGCGGTGATGTCACCCTGCTCGGCGAGCCAGCGCTCGGCGTCGATCGCGGCGCGGCAGCCGGTGCCCGCGGCGGTGATCGCCTGGCGGTAGGTGTGGTCGACCAGGTCGCCCGCGGCGAACACGCCTGCCACGTCGGTGGCGGTACCCGGATCGGTGACCTGCACGTAGCCCTCGCCGTCGAGCGCGACCTGGCCCTTGACCAGCTCGCTGCGCGGGTCGTGGCCGATGGCGACGAACAGGCCGGTCGCGGCGAGCTCGGACTCCTCGCCGGTGCGGGTGTCGCGCAGGGTCAGGCTGGTGACGCTCGTCTCGCCGTTGACCTTCACCACTTCGGCGTTGAGCCGGAACTTGATCTTCTCGTTGGCCTTGGCGCGCTCGAGCATGATCCGCGAGGCGCGGAACTCCTCGCGCCGGTGCACCACGGTGACGCTGGCCGCGAACTTGGTGAGGAAGGTCGCTTCCTCCATGGCCGAGTCGCCGCCGCCGACCACCACGATGTCCTGGCCCTTGAAGAAGAAGCCGTCGCAGGTGGCGCAGGCGCTCACGCCGCGGCCGAGCAGGTCCTGCTCGCCCGGCACGTTCAGGTAGCGGGCGGCCGAGCCCATCGCGAGGATGATGGCGTAGGCCTCGAAGGTCTCGTCGCCGACGGTCACCTTCTTGATGGGGCCGGACAGGTCGATCGCGTCGACGTCCTCGGTGCGCAGGTCGGCGCCGAAACGCTTGGCCTGCTCACGCATCTGCTCCATCAGGTCGGGGCCCATGATGCCCTCGCGGAAGCCGGGGAAGTTCTCGACCTCGGTGGTGGTCATCAGGGCGCCACCGAACTGGGTGCCTTCGAAGACCAGCGGCTGCAGTTCCGCGCGGGCGGCGTAGACGGCTGCCGTGTAACCGGCGGGTCCTGAGCCGACGATGATCAGGTCGCGAACTGGCGTGCTCATGGGGCCCTTCCGAAAAGACAAGCTGGGGACGTGTCGGTCAACAACAGCCTAAACGGTGTTGTTCCCGGGGTTGCGGGACTGCCCGGGAAGCACCGTGTCAGCCGATATCGCGCAGGGCTAGCTGTTCGGGCGCCCCGGTGGTGCAGCCCGCGCCGACGACCAGCGCGGTGATGGTCGGCGGCTTGGGCCCGATGACGAGCACGAGCACCGCGTCGGTACCGCGGAAGGTGATGCTCGACGCACCGAGCACCGTGCGGTCGACACCGTTGGCCTGGACACAGCGGGCCAGTGCCGCCTCGTCGGCCAGCGGGCCGGTCACCTCGCGCTTGCCGAGCGCGCTGAGCGCCGCGGCGGTGGTGAGCTCGTCACCCGGGATGTCCGGTTCGGTGAACGGTGCCGCGGTCGGGGTGCCGTCGGTGGTGTCGATCGTGGTGACGACCGCGCCGACACCCGCGATGACGGCGACGGAGGCGGCCGCCGCGGCGAGCCAGCCCGCGCGGCGCCGGGATCGGTACCGCGCCAGCGAGACCGGCGCGTCGACGGGTGGCCGCGGTGGGGGCAGCGGGATCGACATCGTCGACAGCCGGTCGGTGGGGCCGTCCGGCTGGGCTTGCGGGATGGTCGTCAGCCGATCGGTCGGTCCGTCCGGCGGGGAAATTGTTGTCAAGCGGTCTGTCGGTCCGTCGCCCGTGTCGGCGTCCAGATCGGCGACGAATCGGAACATGCGGTCGGCGATGTCGTCGGGCATGCGGTGCATGATCCGGTCGTCGGCGCCGAGTGCGCGGAGGTGCGTGTTCACCTCGTCGAGCTGGTTCAGGTAGTGCAGCGCGTCTGGGTCGGCGCTGACCTGTGGCAGGAGTTGCTCGCGCAGTTCGGCCGCGAGGTTGTCGCCATGCAGATCGGCCAGCAGTTCCGACGGGAACGGAGGCTGCGGCACGGATCGAGACACCCTCGCACCTCCCCTGTTCTGTCGATATCGGATCGCAGGATTTACATCGCTGACTTGTTCGTCACTGTTAATGACGCATCCGGGCTAGATCCGGTTCCCCGGATCCCGGAAAAATTCCAAACGTTCTTGCAAACGTACGCGCGCTCGGGAGCATCGGCTCTTGATAGTGCCCTCCGCCACGCCGAGCGCGGCGGCGGTTTCGGCCACGCTGCGGCCTTCCATTTCGACCATGACCAGGGCGAGCCGCTGATCCTCCGGCAGTGTGAACAGCGCCTCACCGACGACGGCCGACAGTTCGTACTCGGCGAACTCGTCGCGCGGCTCGATCGCCTCGGGCATGGTCTCGGGTGTGATGGAGATCGCGCGGCGGGTCTTGTTGCGGCGGATCCGGTCCAGACAGGCGTTGACGACGATGGCGTGCAGCCAGCTGCGTACCTCGGCCTCGGCCCGGAACGAGCTCGCGGTGCGATGCGCGGACAGCAGCGCGTCCTGGAGCGAATCGGCGGCGTCCTCGCGGCTGTAGGAGGTGCGCAGCGCGGTCTGCCACAGATGGTCCTTGTGCCTGCGCAGCAGCTCGGCGAAGGCGTGCGGCTCGCCACGGACATGGGCGGCCAGCAGTTCCTTGTCGCTGCCGTTCTCGAGCACGAACGAGCGATCGCGGTGTGCGGCGACCTGCCGCGTTCTCCCCCCGCGTACCTGCTCGTTGACTTCCGGCGACACCTGACCCCTTGGACAGCGCTCATTCGGCGACTTCACGTCGGCGAACGAGGCCGATCCATCACCTGACTACTGCGGCGTCCAGGATCGACGTCGACAAATCCTGGGTAGCTCCCTGCGGAGAGCGCGGCCCGATCATATCGTCGATAACAATTGCGCACCAACCGGACCGCAGTTCGATGAACGACCGATCTACGCGCGGAAGACGGCGGCCACCTGCGTCGATAGCGGTGGGCGGAGTTCGGCGCCGACTAGGGCGCGGCGTCGAAACGGACGTCGGCGATGGCGGTCTGGAACTGACCGCCCGAATTCGCGAGCCCGGTGATCCATACGAGCACGAAACGAGCGGCCTGGTCGGTCTGCACGGCGATGTCGGTGACCCCGTCGACCAGCTTGGCCGAGCCGATCAGCTGGGTCTGGTCGAGCGTGGGGGTCTCCGTCGGCGAGGTGCGGATCTCGACGGTGCTGCCCGCGCTGGGCGAGGTGATCGAGACGTTGGTGAGCTTGGCCGGCGTCGGCAGGGTGGCCAGCAGGCCCACGCCCTTCTTGAGGGCGGGGAACTGCTGGAAGTACTGGTCGGTGCGCCAGACCGTCGCCGGGTTCTGGTCGAGCACCGCGCCCGCCGACGCCGCGCCGTCCGGGGTGCCCTCCGGGGAGAACACCGCGGCACCGGTGACGGGCACCGGCACGCTGGTCGGCGGCGCGGCCGGGGTCTGCCCGGCGGGCGGGGCCGCGCTCGGCGGCGCGACACTCGACGTGAGCCCGATGTTGATCTGCTCGTCCAGCGGCTTGTCCGACGCGCCGGGCGCGAAGATGCTGACCATCCACCAGATGAGAATGCCGACGACCAGCGCCGCGAGGACGCCGAGGCCGACCATGATCCACATCATCCGCTGCGAGCGTTCCCGCTCGGCGGCGAGCAGTTCCGGGTCGGCGAGCGAATCGGGGCCGCCCGCGACCGCCCGCTGACCCAGCCGCAGGACCGGGATGAAATCGGTCTTCTGGTCGACGACCGAGGCCTGCTCGAGCACGTGCTGCACCGTCGCCGCGGTGCGCACGCCCTTGTTCGACTCCAGCGAACGGACCGCGACGGCCGAGATCTCGAACGGGACCTCCGGCCGGATCTGCCGCGGTTCGACGGGGGTCCCGTCGGGGCCGAAGTCGGCCAGGTGCAGGCCGCCGATGGTGGCCGCGGTCCCGGTGACGCCGCCGACCCGGATGGGCCAGCGCGCGGTGATCAGGGCGTAGAGCATGGCGCCGAGGCCGCGCACGTCGCCCTGGGCGTCGGAATCGCCGAGGGTGCCGGGGAACGCCAGGACGGCGTCACCGGAGGCGCTGATCCGGATCCGGTCCGGATGATCGATCGACAGCGAGCCGCCGCCACGATGGGCCAGTTCGGCCGCCGAGGCGAGTGCCCTGATGGCCCTGGCCGCGCCGATCGGCGACGGCACCGTCTCGGCCATCTCGCGCAGCGAGCGACCGGGCGTCCACTCGGCGACGACGATGCCGCCGGAGCTGCCGCGGACCACGTCCAGGACCCTGGCCAGGCCGGGCGAGTTGATCCGGCCGAGGCGCAGCGTGCGCGACAGGATCGCCTGCGGGCCGTCGTGCCCGGAGTTCTCCCCCGACTTCTGGTCGGCGTCGACGAAGGTCAGCGCCACCTCGCGGTCGAGCTTGATGTCGAGCGCCTGCCAGAACTTCAGGCCACGCGCGCCGCCGTGACCGGCGAGCAGACGGTAGCGGCCGCCGGCGACGGACGCGCCGGGGATCAGCTTGGGGCCACGCTGAGCGCGGTTCGCCGCCGCGGCAGGCGGGACCTGCGGCGGGATCGGCAACATGCCGGTGTCGTGTGTCGGATCGTGCGGCGGCATCGCGCGCGCGTCGTCCGCCGGTCCCCGGTCCTCTGCCGAGCTGTTATGCGGCGATTCGGCCTCGTCGGGCGTGTCGGCCTGCTCGGATCCCGCCGCGCCGGACGCGGCAGGATCGACATCGGTGGACATTCCTCCTGCTGCGCGCGCCGCAGAATCAGCGGCCGGGACGCCGCCCACCGCGTCATCGCTCACCCTCGGTCCTCCTTCGGCCTGATCTCGCGGAATCTTCCGCGTGCTGGCGTCATCGCCACCCATGTCGGTATGCCGAACAGCGTACGGGAACTGTGCCTGACCGGTGATGTCAACAGCGCCGGGCCGGATCACCGGAAGGACCATCGTCTGGGTGTCCATCGACGGCCCATACGACGGGAACGCGTAGGTGTCGGGCCTGCGCAGGATCGTGGTCGCGTAGATG
This sequence comes from Nocardia sp. NPDC050718, assembly GCF_040654235.1. Classification (NCBI taxonomy): domain Bacteria; kingdom Bacillati; phylum Actinomycetota; class Actinomycetes; order Mycobacteriales; family Nocardiaceae; genus Nocardia; species Nocardia sp. NPDC050718. Next base: position 168,660 of record NZ_JBFAHQ010000001.1, read on the forward strand.
TCCTCGGCGGGGGTCTCGTCCAGGCCGAGATCCGGCGCGGGCGGGGTGATGCCCAGCTTGCGCGAGACGGCCACGGTGATCGCCACGACCTCGGGGATGCCTGCCAGGCGCATGAGGCCGAAGGCGACCGAGAACATGACCACCGAGTCGATGACGACGCGCAGCAGCGAGCCCGCGCCGCCGGAGACCCGGTCCAGGCCGGTCACCGTGTCGACGATCAGCATCACCGCGCCACCGGCCACGGACGCGAGCAGCACCCGGGTCACCGTGCGGCCGACATTGGCCATCCGCAGGTCACCGAGGCTGCGGTGCAGCAGCAGACCGCCGATGATCGCGCCCGCGGTGAAACCGAGGCCGGTCGCGACGCCCAGGATGATCACCACGTCGTCGCTGTCGCGGGCCAGCACCGGGGCCAGCGCCGAGAACAGGATCTTGATCGTGGTGATGCCGAGGATGATCCAGGTGGGTGTCCACGCCTGCTCGCGCGCGTAGAACACGCGCAGGTGGATCAGCACCAGGGAGTACGGGATCAGCGAGAACGCCGACCAGCTCACCGCGCTGCCGAGGCGTTCGGCGTCGCCGGAGAAGCGGGCGTAGCCGTAGAGCGCCTGGCCGATCTCCGGACCGGCGAGGGTCAGGAAGGTGACCACGGGGATCAGCGCGATCATCGTGAGGCGGGTGGCCACGGACAGGTCGTCGACCACGGCGGGGGTGTCGTCGGCAGCGGCGTTGCGGCTGAGCCTCGGCATGATCGCGGTGAGCAGGGTGACACCGAGCACGCCGTACGGCAGCTGGAGCAGCGCCCACGCGTTGGCGAAGATCGCGGGACCGGCCTCGTCGGCCGAGGACGCGATGTTGTTCGCGACGACCAGGCCGATCTGGCTGATCAGCACGTACAGGATGATCGCGGCGCCCATCTTGCCGAACTGCTTGAGGCGCGCGTCGACACCCCACAGCGGCCGCAGATTGATGCCGTGCCTGCGGATCGCGGGCAGCAGGCTCAGCGCCTGGGTGGCCACACCGACCGTGATGCCGATGCCGAGGACCAGCAGTTTCGGGTCGCTCATCCGCACCGGATCGAGGGTGATCTCGCCGGGGGTCAATGCGTAGACGGCCAGCACGGCCAGTACGACGACATTGTTGAGCACCGGCGCCCACGCGCCCGGTTTGAACGCCTGCCGCGTGTTGAGGATCGCGGTGAACAGGGCGGACATGCCGTAGAAGAGGATCGCCGGCGCCAGCAGGTAGGTCAGCGCGGTGGTGAGGTGGGTGTTCACCTTGCCGTCGCTGGCCACCAGCACGTGGCTGGCCAGGATCGGGGTCGCGGCCAGGGTCAGCACGGTCGCGGCGAACAGCACCGCGAAGGCGGCGGTCACCAGTCTGCGGACGAACGCGGCGCCGTTGTCGGCGTCCTCGTGTTCGGCGCGGACCAGGGTCGGCACGACGATGGCGGTCAGCACGGCGCCGAGGACCAGCTCGGCCACCATGTTCGGGATCAGGTTCGCCGAGATGAACGCACTGGCGATGGCCGGGCCGAGCACCGTCAGCAGCAACAGCTGCTTGGCGAAGCCGGTGATGCGGCTGACCAGCGTCGCGATGGCGATCGAGCCGGAGTCCTTGAGCAGTTTCGCGTTGGCGCTCTGCGGGGTCGCCTGCTTCTCGGTCGAGACCCGCTCGGGGCGTGCGATCCGCTGGGTCTTGGCGGCGGACGCGTCGTCGACGACGGCCGTGCGCCGACCCCGGCGATCGGCGTCGGCCTGCGCGCCGACCGGGGTGCCCGGCATGCCCGGATAGGAGGGGCGTTGCGGTGCGTTGCGTCGCCCGGCGGCTCCGCCCGGCTGTTCGGGCCTGCCCTGCCGCGGAATCGCCCCGGACTGCGACCCGCGCGGGACACCGGGGCGCCCACCCGAACCGGGCGGCACCGAACCTTCCTGCGGCCGCTGGGGACGTGCGCCCGCGTCGAGATCGGGACGCGCCTGGCGCGGAATCGCCCCGGACGCGGACCCGTGCGGCGCGGGCCGCTGCTGCGGGAACTCCCCCGAGCCAGGACCCTGCCCGGGCCGCTGCGGCCGGAGGTCGTCGGATCGCACGCCAGGGCGACCCGAACGCGGCTCAGCCGGGAGTTCACCGGGGCGCTGCGGACGACCTGGTCGTTGCTGCGCGGAGAAGTCGTCGGCACCAGCCCCCGGGCGCGAACCCTGGCCGGGCCGCTGCGGTGGGAACTCGTCGGCACCAGCCTCGGGCCGCAGAGCCTGGCCCGGCCGCTGCTGCCGGGGGAACTCGCCCGACTGCCCGCCGGGCCCGGCTACGGGATGCGGAGCCCGGCCGGGTCGTTGCGGTGGGAACTCGTCGGCACCAGCATCCGGGCGCGAACCCTGGCCAGGTCGCTGCTGCCGGGGGAACTCGCCCGACTGTCCGCCCGGTCCGGCTACGGGCCGCGGCGGTTGGCCCGGCCGCTGCTGCGGGAACTGGTCGGCACCGGCCGCTGGGCGCGAACCCTGGCCGAGTCGCTGTGGCGGGAACTCGTCGGCACCGGCTCCCGGGCGCGGGGCCTGGCTGGGTCGTTGCTGCCGGGGGAACTCGCCCGATTGCCCCCCTACGGGACGTGGCGGTTGACCGGGCCGCTGCTGCGGGAACTCTCCCGAACTCGGTCCGGGGCGCTGCGGCCGGAACTCGTCGGCGCGAGCCCCGGGGTGGCCCGCACGCTGCTCCGGTGGCAGACCACTCGAGCCGGGCAGCGGTCGCTGTCCTCGGAATTCGTCGGCACCGGGATGCGCGGGCGGGAAATCTTCCGAGCGCCCGGAGCGCGGCGCCTGACCCGGGCGCTGATGCCGGGGAAACTCTCCTGACTGCTCACCGGGACCGGCCGCCGGACGTGGCGCCTGACCCGGCCGTTGCTGCAGCGGGTCGCCGGACTGTCCGGGTGCTGGACGCGGCGGTTGACCGGGTCGTCGTTGCAGCGGGTCACCCGACTGCCCGTCCGCCCGTTGACCGGGTCGTTGTTGCAGCGGGAACTCCCCCGACCGACCCGCGGGCGGGCCGGGGCGCTGCGGCGGAACAGCCGGACGACCGCCCGGTCCGGGCCGCTGCTGCGGAAACTCACCGGGCTGCCCCGGCAACTGAACCTGCGGTACACCCTCGCCGGACGGACCATCGGGACGATCGCCGTAGGCCGCGCGCGACGGATCAGGCGCACGGTCGCCCGGCCGATCGGTGGGCACGGGCCGAAATCCGGGTGGCGGCTGGTCGGCGGGACGATATCCGGGCTGACGCGGCTCGAAGCCGGGATCGGCGGGCCGGTACGGCCGTCCTTCCGGCACCCCCGGACGCGGCGCGGCGACGTTCCCCTCGTGCTCCCCGCCCGTCATGCCACGCTCCCACGGCGCGACCGGGGCCGGGCGTTCCGGTCCGTCGCGGCGATCGTCGTTGTCGTGCCGATGAGCGGAATCATCGTCGCCCATCATGCCTCCTGTACCCGGCGCAACCCGCGAATCCCGCCGGTCCGGTGAGCGTTTCGCTCACCCGTGCCACTCTCGTCCTTGTCTGCCATGTTCCCCCGCCCGCGTCTCAGGCGCGGGCGTTCACTGCCGTTCGAACCCCTCGTCGGCGGGGTCGGGCTGCCCGCGGAACCGGCGCAGGAGCCGGCGCCCGGCCAACAGCAACAGCAATATTCCGGCACATGCCGTAATTATGGCCAAGGCCTGCCCGTAGGCGTTCGAGCGTACCGAGACCGACGTCGGCTCCCCTAGCGCTACACCGTCCGGCGTGGTAAGGGAGATCGGAATCACCAGCTTACGGCTGTCGCTCACCTCGGTCGGAATCTGGAACGACCGGGTGCCCGATGGCGGAAGCAGCTGTTCGCCGATATCGGTGATGTTCGTCTCGGCGGGCGCCTCGATCCGGAACTGCACCCGGATGGCGACCGGCAGTTCGTTGCGGGCGACCAGCAGCAACGGGCTCTGCTCCGACGCCAGCGTGTACACCCCACCCGGCGGCAGCACCGACACCGAGGAGAACATGGTGTCGAGTTCCTTGGTGACCTGATCGATGCGGCGCTGGGCGTGCAGATCGGCGAGTGTGTCGTCGTCGGCCCTGCGGTCGGACAGGCTGAGCGCGCGCAGCAGGTCCTCGCGGGCCGGGGTCAGGAAGGCGTGCGGGGTGAGCTCGGATTCCGGCAGCTCGACCAGCGCGCGCATCAGCTCGGTGATCCGGGCGCCCTGGGCGTGGACCGGCGGCACGAACCGTTCCGGCGCGGCGTCCTGGGCCGCGCGCGGCAGGTATTCCAGCGCGTACGGGTGCGGATCGGGCGCCTGGGCGACCAGCTCGGCGAAACCGCGCGGGCTCGCGAGATTGTTGCGGGTCAGCAGTTCGACCTGCTTGAGCAGCGCGATGCCCTCTTCCCGGTTGGCACCCCACTGCTGCGGCGGCATCAGCAGCTGCGAGCGCGGCCGCTCCGGCGACGGGTTCAGCGCCGACCACGCGATCGCGCCGAGCGCGTCCTGCAACCGGGCGGCACGCGAGTCGTTGGTGACGTCGAAGCGCACCTTCGACGGGGTGAACGACGGCGTCGGCGGATTCGAGCCGACGGCGGCCAGCGCGGTCGCCGACCAGATGTCGAAGGTGGTGACGCGCAGCGCGGGATCGGTGCCCGCGGGCGCGCCGGCGGGCGGTTCCACGCTCACCGTCGGCACCCGCACGACATCCGGCGCCGCCTGCTCCCCGCCGACGACCACGCCGGGCTCCAATGTCACCGGCGCCGAGGTCAGCGCGTTCTCGGTAGCGCTCGCCGCGCCGTCGGACGACACCGCCGTACTCGCCAGCACTGCCGTCCCGTAGCCGTGGCCGCGCAGCAGCTGCCCGGCCGGGTCGTCGATGCTGCCGGAATCGGGCAGGCTGACCCCGCGCAGCGAACGGGTGCCCAGGATCGCGTCGACCACGTCGGCGGGCGCGGTGAGCGCGCGCGCGGACAGGCCGGGGTCGTTGACGGCGGCCAGCGCCGACACGTCGACCTGCGCGAACGGCAAGGCCACCGTGCACATCGACCCGGCCAGCGCGCGCAACCGGTCGAGCCAGGCCTGCGCGCTCGCCGCGCCGGTGCCCTCCCTGGTCGCGCCGCCCGGATCGGACGGGCTGGCCAGCACGCGGTAGCCGTGCGTCATCGTCTGCACGGTGGAGACCAGGTCCGGGTCGATGGCGATGCACACCGAGCCCGCGACGCCGCGCTCCCGGCCGGGACCGGGCGCGACCGATTCCAGCGCCGCGACCAGCTGTTCGAGCCGTCCGCCCTTGCCGACGGAGACGGCCAGCTCGTCGTCGAGCAGCTCCGGCTGCCCGTTGACCGAGCCCGGTTTGCCCGCGACCATGCGCGGCCGGTCGGCCAGCGGCCAGATCAGCGTGGTGGCCACCGGCGACGCGTCCGCGGGCGGTGGCACCGGCTCGCTCGCCGCGCCGGTGGCGTCGCCGCCCGCGCCGGGCAGGCCGAGCACGGGCAGCAGGAAGCGGGCGTCGTCGAGCCGGGCCTGAGTGCCGTAGGCGGGTTCCCCGTTGACATTGAGCAGCAGCGGATACACCCCGGGATCGGTCAGCCCCAGCGAGGCGCCCTCACCGCCGGCGCGCAACGCGATGCGCACCGAGAACTGCTTGCGCTGACCGGGACTCAACCGCTCGGCGACGTCCTGGAACGGCCCGGTGACCTCGTAGTTCACCTGATCGAGCCGCAGCGAACTGCGCAGCCCGCTCGGGGACTGCACCGGCGCGGCCCGCTGGATCCGCACGCTCACGTCGTCGACCACGCGGTCGCCGATATTGGTGACCGTGCCCGACACCGTCAGCATCGGATCGCTGCTCGTCGTGACCGTGCCCGGCGCGACGGCGTCCAGCGTCAGCTTGAGGAACTTCGGTGTGCTCGTGCCCGACCCGTTCGGCTGCGCGTGCGCGACCGAAGGCAGAAGCGTCACCGAACCCAAGATGGTCAGGACCGCCGTGATCAGCCGGAACAGTCCACCCGTCATCGCTTGCCGGTCTCCATCCGGTCGATCATTCGATTCGCCACTTCGGCCAGCCGGCGTTCGTCGGCGTAGGCCAATCGGGAATCCAACTCGCTCAACGGAACCCACGCAACCTGGGTGACTTCCACGTCGGCGTCGGACAGTTCACCGCCGAGCGAGCGCAGCAGGAAATGGTGCACGGTCTTGTGTACCCGTCTGCCCTCGGTCACGAACCAATAATCGATACTGCCCAGTTCGGCGACCACTTCACCGTTGATCCCGGTCTCCTCGGCGACCTCGCGGATGGCGGTCTGCTCGGAGGTCTCGCCCGCTTCGATATGCCCTTTGGGCAGCGACCACAACAGCCTGCCCCGGCGATCGGTACGCCCGATCAGCGCGGCGGAGCGCTGCTCACGCGGGCCGTCGAGCCCGTCGACGACCAGGCCACCCGCGGAGGTCTCGCGCACCGTGCGCATCCGTGGCTTGCCGGCATTGCTCGCCGAACCGCGCCGCCGCGGCTGGCGGCGTCGACTGTTCGCGCGATCGGCCGGAGGAGACACCCAGCAAGCTTATCCGCCTCTCCGCGTCTTTCTGCGGGCCGTCCGGTAGCTCGACTGTTGGCAGTCGGTCTCGCGTGGTTCGGGGCCAGCTGGGAGGTGGTCGGCGAGTTACCCATGTTCTTGGGTGATCAGTGGTTGCGAATGCCAGCTGATCGGGTGGGTGGTCACCCCGGTAAGCTGGCTGTTCGTGTCTCCCAACGTTGTCCCTGATGCTGTGGCCGATCGGCGCGCGCGGCTGCTGGCCGCGGCGGCGGTGACACTGGGGCAGCTATCGGATGTGCTGACGCCGCTGGGCGAGATGTTCGCCGAGCGCGGGCACTCCCTCTATCTGGTGGGCGGCTCGGTCCGGGACGCGGTGCTCGGGCGGCTCGGCAACGATCTGGACTTCACCACCGACGCCAGGCCCGAGGTCGTCCAGGAGCTCATGCGCGGCTGGGCCGATCATCTGTGGGACACCGGCGGTCTGGCCTTCGGCACGGTGAGCGCGGCCAAGGACGATCAGCAGCTCGAGATCACCACCTTCCGCGCCGACACCTACGACCGGGTCTCGCGCAATCCCGAGGTCACCTTCGGTGACTCGCTCGAGGGTGACCTGGTCCGCCGCGATTTCACGGTCAACGCGATGGCGGTGAAGATCGCCGCCGACGGCTCGCTCGAATTCGTCGATCCGCTCGGCGGTCTCGACGCCCTGCTCGAGGGCGTGCTCGATACTCCTGCCGCGCCGCAGGATTCGTTCGACGACGATCCGCTGCGGATGCTGCGCGCCGCGCGTTTCGTCGCCCAGCTCGGCTTCGACGTGGCGCCGCGGGTGCGCGCCGCGATCGTGGAGATGGCCGAGCAGATCGACCGGATCACCGCGGAGCGGGTGCGCACCGAGCTCGACAAGCTGATCGGCGCCGCGCACCCGATCGACGGCATCAACCTCATGTGCGACACCGGCCTGGCGCAGCGGGTGCTGCCCGAGGTGCCCGCGATGAAGCTCGAGATCGACGAGCATCACCAGCACAAGGACGTCTACCAGCACTCGCTGACCGTGCTCTCGCAGGCGATCGACCAGGAGGAGGGCGATCCCGACCTGGTGCTGCGCTGGGCCGCGCTGCTGCACGACATCGGCAAGCCCGACACCAAGCGCAACGAGCCCGGCGGCGGCGTGAGCTTCCACCACCATGAGGTGGTCGGCGCGAAGATGGTGCGCAAGCGCATGCGCGCCTTGAAGTATCCGAAGGCGTTCACCGAAGAGGTTGCGCGCCTGGTGTTCCTGCACCTGCGCTTCCACGGGTACGGCAAGGGGCAGTGGACCGACTCGGCCGTGCGCCGCTACGTCACCGACGCCGACGACCTGCTCGAGCGCCTGCACAAGCTGGTCCGCGCCGACTGCACCACCCGCAACAAGCGCCGCGCCGCGGCCCTGCGCGCCACCTACGACGAGCTCGAGGCGCGCATCGCCACGCTCAGGGAGCAGGAGGATCTGGCGCGGGTGCGGCCCGATCTGGACGGCAACTCGATCATGGAGCTGCTCGGCCTGCCGCCGGGCCCGCAGGTCGGCAAGGCGTGGAAGTACCTCAAGGACCTGCGGCTGGACCGGGGCCCGATGACCCGCGAGGAAGCCGAGGCCGCGCTGCTCGAGTGGTGGGCCGCCGAAAACGCCTGATCAGAAGACGATCAGCGTCGTCCCGGCGACGATGGCGGCGCGGATCTGCGCCAGGTCGAACGAGCCCGTGGTCTCGGGCAGTTCGATCCGGAATCGCACCTTGTCGCCGCGGCGGTGCGCGTAGGAGATGCTCGCCCGGTTGGGCAGGTCGTCGAGCAGCAGCGCAGGCGCGGGCACCGCGCGCTTCGGCAGCCGGATGCCGTGCCAGCTGGCCTTGCGGATGTCGATGGTGAGCAGGTTGTCGTAGACCTGCGCGTCGACCAGGGCGCGCATCTTGCGGGTGCGGTGGGTGGCGACGATGCGGGCGCGCTCGTCCAGGTGCAGCCGCCAGTCGAGGTTCTGCGCGTCCACCCACTCGACCAGGGCGGCGAGGTCGATGGTGCCCTCGATGTCGAGCTGCTGGACCCGGATCTTGGTCGGCACACCGGGAATCAGCCGGACGCCGTGCGCGATGACGGTGACGGTGTCGAACGGATGCGAGTCCCAGACCAGGTTCGACAGCACCGTCTTGCTCTGGAAATGGGCGCCGCGCCTGCGCACCTTGAACACGTCGAGGGTGGCGGTGAGGTCGTGCCCGAGCAGGGTGGCGCTGACTTCCTGGCCGCCGAATCGGCTGAGGATGCCCTCGCTGAGCACGGTCATCAGCACGTCGGGCATGAGCGCGGTCACGGTGCCCGAGCCCAGGTCGGCGACGGGGTCGGCCCAGGAGGTGGTGAAGCCGAGCCACTGATCGATCCATGACGGGTCGAGGAGGCGTTTGCCGATGTCGACAGCGCCCGACAGTGACCAGGACTTCGGATCGAAATACGTGGCCATGATGGTCCGAGCGTACTTGGCCGCGGGCGCGGCGGCCATGGTCCGCGGCGTGTTGGGGCGGCGTCACAATGGGGCGGCGCGGAAACTTCGCCCCGGTGACGATCGCCGGAACGGAGTCGTTCATGCTCGAATCACCGGGGTGCGGACGCCGTCCGAAGCACCCACCTGGGAGTGACACGCGGAGACCGGAGGGCAGCACATGCCGCTGGACCTGAACAGTGACCTGGGCGAGGGCTTCGGACCCTGGCGGATGGGCGACGACGCCGCGATGCTCGACATCGTCACCAGCGCCAACATCGCCTGCGGTTTCCACGCGGGCGACCCGTCGATCATGCGGCGGACCTGCGAACTCGCGGTCGCCAAGGGCGTGCGGATCGGCGCGCACGTCGGCTATCGCGACCTGGTCGGCTTCGGCCGCCGTGACATCGCGATCGCCCCGGCCGACCTGCGCGACGAGGTCCTGTACCAGATCGGCGCGCTGGCGGCCTTCGCCCGCGCGGCCGGTGACCGGGTGCGCTACGTCAAGCCGCACGGCGCGCTGTATCACGCGGCGGCCCGGGATCGGTTGCTCGCCGACGCGGTGCTGGCGGCGGTGGCCGAGGCCGACGCCGGGCTGGCCCTGCTCGGCCCGGCGGGCACCGAGCTGGAACGGGCCGCCGACCGGGTGGGCGTGCGGTTCGTCGGTGAGGGCTTCGCCGATCGCGCCTACACCGCGACGGGCACGCTGGCGCCGCGCGGAGTTGCCGGCGCGGTGCTGCCGCCCGATGATGCCGTGGCGCAGGCGGTTTCTCTTGCGCTGTCGGGGACCGCGCGTACCGTAGACGGTCCCGGTACGGTCGCCGTGTCCGTGGCGAGTGTGTGCGTGCACGGCGATTCCCCCGCCGCCGTGGAGATGGCCCGCCGGATTCGACGGGCGCTCGACGACGCCGGAATACCGGTGGAGCCGTTCGGCTGAGGGTGGGAGGCAGGATGGACGAGGCAACGAGGGACTCGGCTGGCGACTGGAACGCGCGCATCCGCCCCGCGGGCGATCGCGCGATGCTCATCACCCTCGACGACCCACGCCCGGTGCAGCGCCTCGCCTCGGCCCTGCGCGTACACGCCATCGCGGGTGTCCAGGATGTGCTGCCCGCCGCGGAAACCGTGCTGGTGACGATGCATTCGGTGAGCTACGGCGTCCAGGTGCGGCGGGAGCTGGTCGCCCTGCTCGACCGGCTGGATCAGGAACCGCCGCAGCCGGATTCGCCCGATGTTTCCCGTGGAACAGTGCCGGACAGCGCGATTCCCGACGACGTGGTGGACATTCCGGTGCGCTACGACGGTGCCGATCTGCCCGAGGTCGCCGATCTGCTCGGGCTGTCGGTGCCCGAGGTGATCGCGGCCCACACCGGGACCGTCTGGCGGTGCGCGTTCGTCGGTTTCGCGCCCGGCTTCGGCTACCTGACCTCGCCCGACGGCAGGCTGTCGGTGCCACGCCGGGCCCAGGCCCGCACCGCGATCCCACCCGGCGCCGTCGCCTTGGCGGGCGGCTACTCGGCGGTGTATCCGCGGGGCACGCCGGGCGGATGGCAGTTGATCGGCAGTACCGATCTGCGGATGTGGGTGGTGGACCGCGATCCGCCCGCGCTGGTGCGGGCGGGGACGGCGGTACGGTTCGTCGACACGGCGACCGCGGAATAACTACCAGGGCTGCTCAACGATGCGCCGCCTCGACAGCGAATCGGGGAGTGATCGCATGCTGATCTTCATCGAGCGGGTGGGGCCGCTCGCGACGGTCCAGGACCTGGGGCGACCCGGCTGGTTCGACTCGGGGGTGGGTCAGGCGGGGGCGGCCGACCGGGCCTCGCTGCGCCTGGCGAACCGACTGGTCGGCAATCCGGAGGATCTGGCCGCCATCGAGGTGTTGCTCGGCGGCCTGGCCCTGCGCGCCGACGTCCATCTCACCGTCGCGGTCACCGGCGCCGTCGCCCCGGCGACCGTCGACGGCACGCCGGTCGGGCATGCCAGTGTGCTCGAACTGGCGGAGGGCCAGGTGCTGCGGCTCGGTCTGGCCCTGTCCGGCCTGCGCAGCTATGTGGCCGTGCGCGGCGGCATCGACGTGCCCAAGGTGCTCGGGTCGCGCAGCCGCGACACCATGTCCGGCATCGGCCCCGAGCCGCTGCGGGTCGGCACGCAGCTCCCGATCGGCCCGCCCCCGCGCACCCTGCCGACCGTCGAGTTCGCGCCCGTGCCGGTGCCACCGGAAGTGCTGACAGTGCGGGCGCTGCCCGGCCCGCGCGCGGACTGGTTCGCCGATCCCGGTGAGCTGTTCCACGGTTCGTGGGTGGTCTCCACCGATACCGATCGCATCGGCGCGCGCCTGGATCGCGCCGACGGCCCGCCGCTGGTCCGCTCGATCACCCGCGAGTTACCCGCGGAGGGCGTCGCGCTCGGCTCGGTCCAGGTGCCGCCGAGTGGTCAGCCGGTCGTCTTCCTCGCCGATCACCCGATCACCGGTGGGTATCCGGTCATCGCCGTGGTGCTCGACGCGGATGTGGACCGGGTGGCCCAGGCCAGACCCGGCGAGCGACTACGGTTCGTGCCCGCGCGCTGATCAGCGCGGCGGATTCAGCCGGGCGTGCATCAGATACACGTTGTAGCTGTCCCACGCCGACATCGTGAAGTACAGGTCACGCGCGGTCGACCAGGGATGGATGAACCCGCCGTAGGCCTTGGGATAGTCCGCGGTGGAGACCAGCGGCACCGTCGAGGTCCACCGTCCCTGCGGGTGCGCCGCGGTGCGCAGCACGATCTGGTTCGCGGCCGGGTCCAGGTAGACCATCTGCCACTGCCCGCTCTCCGCGTCGAACCGCACCGACAGTTCGCTGGCCATGCCCATCACCAGCGGTGTCGCCGAATTCTCCGCGGCGGGCGCCCAATTGCCGTCCACCCAGTACTGATAGGCCGTCTTGTTGAGGACGTCGTCCTTGCGCACCCTGGCCAGGCCGATCACGCCGATCCGCCCGTTGGGCGTGCCGAACATGTAGACGTAGTCGCCGTGCGGCACCATCGCGGCCACCTGGAACCGGCCGACGCCGAACATGTTCTCCCAGCGGGCGTGCTGATCCTTGGTCCAGGTCTGCCCGCCGTCGTCGGAATACGCCAGGCCGCCGTAGTTCGTCAGCCACATGCCCGGCACCCGCGACCAGTGGTTGACCGACATGTAGCTCAGGAACTGGCGCTTGCCGATGGCGAAGCCGGAGGTGGGGATGGTGGTGGTCTCCCAGTTCCTGATCTTGCGGCTGCCGAGCAGTTCGGCGGCGTGACAGGGACTGTCCTGCACCATCGAATCGATGACCAGGCCGTCGTCGAGGTTCCGGTCGGTGCTGTAGGCGAGCACATTGGAACGCCAGTCGGCGCTGTCGGCGCCCGCGCCGCCGTAGGTCCAGCCCTCGCCGAAGGTATCGCCGAACACCATGGCCACCTTGCCCGGTTCGGTCTCCCAGAACAGGCCGAGGTCGGTGCCGTCGACCTGCCAGCGCATGTCGGTCCGGTTGTTCGACCCGTGCCCGGTCACCTGCTCGACCAGGCGCACCGATTCCACCGTCGGTGCCGCGACCGCGGGCTGCGCCGGTCCAGGTTCGACCGGTCGCACGACGGGTGCGGGCGGTTCCTGCGCCGGCTCGCCCTCACCACCCGGCACCGGGATCGGGATGGGCTCGATCTCGGGCTTGATCCGGATGCGCGGCAACGAGATCGCCGACCCGGAGCCCGACCCCGACCCCGAACCCGTTGACGCGTCGCCGGACTCGTCGATCCCGTCTTCGGGTTCGGGCGTGTCCCTGACCTCAGGGCACGGGTTGCGGCACGGGTCCGACGGCAGCGGCGCCTGCGCGACGCGGGTGTTGTCGTGCGGCGGATCGGGCAGCGGCACCGGCGTCAGCTCCGGCACGATGACCGGGATGTCGATGCTGGGCGCGATGACCGGCGGTGGCGGCGCGGCGGGGTCGGGCAGCCGGTTGAGCGGGTCGAATCCCGTTTCGCCACAGATATTCACGGGTGGCGGTGCCCAGGGGAAGGGAGTCGCGAGCGCGGGGGCCGCGAGCACGACGGCCAGCAAGGCGCCGAGTGCGGTCGAACCGTGCGGTACCAGCGTTGTGCGCATGTGCTCCCTCGAATGGGTATCCGAACGAACAAACAAATACCACCGATGTAGTTCCGAATTTACCGGAACCGATCCGGGTCCCGGCGCGTCCAATCCCTATGTGAACGACATCGAGTACGTCTTCGGAACCGGCGACGGCATCGTGCACCACTGGTCGGGGCAGGCCGAACTGGCCCTGGCCGAAACCGGCGTCGCCGACGCGCTATGGCTCGACTTCGACGGTGACACCAGCACCGACGACGCCCTGTGGGACTCCGATCGCGACGGCGTCGCCGACGTCGCCGCCCTCGACCTGGACGACGACGGCGTCCTCGACAACTTCTTCACCGACCCGGCCCGCGACGGCACCTGGTCGCATCAGGTCACCGGCGCGCCCGAGAGCGCCGAGCAGGAACCACTGCCGTGGGTCGAACGCGCGGACACGGTGGTGAACGCGGTGCCCGCCGCGCCCACGGTGGACCCGCTGCCGGACATCCCGCTGTTCGCGGTCGACCACCGCGCGGTGCTGGCCCAGGAACCGGCCGCGCTCAGCCGGCCGCCCTGGCTCGACGAGAATTGAGCGCGATCGCCAGGATTCCGAGGGCGTAGACGGCCGCGCCGGCGAGCACCACGCCGATCGAGCGGCCGTCGGCCGGGATCACCAGCGCGGTCACCGCGATCGCGAGCACGAAGGTGATGTTGAAGACGGTGTCCTGCAGGGCGAATACCTGGCCGCGCTGATCGTCGTCGATGTCGATCTGCATGCTCGCGTCGCCGGTCAGCTTGATCGTCTGACCGGCAAGGCCGAGCCCGAAGGCGCCGGCCAGCAGCAGGCGGTGCGCGTTGTCGACGGCAGCGCCGGTCGCCAGCGCGATCGGGGTGACCAGCGTCAGCTGCACGACGACCGCGGTCACCAGACCGAGCAGCACGGTGCGCGGCCTGCCCAGCCGTGGGATCAGCACCGGCGCGAGGATCGCGGCCAGCAGCATGCCCGCCGCCGCGAAGCCGATCGCGACGCCGAATCCGACCAGTCCGCCGCTCATCTCGTCGTTGCCCGCGGGCTGGCGCAGGACCAGCACCATGATCAGGGTGTTCATGCCGAACACGATGCGGTGCGCGCCGATGCCGATCATCGCCGTCGTCACCTGCGTCGCGTGCCAGACCGCGGCCGCGCCGGTGCGCAGACCGGTGGCGATCGCGTGCACCGTGCTCTCCGAACTGGCCGAACCACTCTCGGGCCCGAGCACACCGCGCCGGAAGCCGACCGCGAGCACCGCGCCGACGACCGACCCGATCCCGCTCAGCGCCACCGCGACCGCCGACGCGGCATCGCCGGCGCCGAGCAGCGCGATCACCGCCACCGACGCGGCGGCACCGACGCCGGCACAGACCGAGGCGACCGTCGCGAGCACCGAGTTCATCGGCACCAGCCAGCGTTGTTCGAGCACCCGTGGCAGCGCCGCCGACACCCCCGCCAGCACGAATCGGCTGATCCCGACGGTCGCCAGCGCGAGCAGCAGCAGCGGTGTCTCGCCGATCCCGGCGAACAGCCCGATCGCGGCCAGCCCGATCAGCACCGCCCGGGCGATGCTGGCGGTCAGCAGGACATTGCGCCGGTCCCAGCGGTCGAGCAGCGCGCCCGCGTAGGGCCCGAGCAGCGAGTACGGCAGCAGCAGCACCGCGAAACCGGCGGCGATCGCCAGCGGATCGGTCTCGCGCTCGGGGTTGAACAGGATCGCGCCCGAGAGCGCGGCCTGGAACATCCCGTCACCGAATTGGGCCGCGAGCCGCAGCAGCGCCAGGCGCGGCATCTGCGGATTCCGCCGGAAGACACCGCGGCTCTCGCGCAGCAGATGTCGCAGCGAGGCCGGTGACTCATCCGCCGGATTCGAGCCGTCAAGGCGATGAGTCGACACCTCGTGAGAATAGTGGTGCCAGAATTGAGGCGGCGGTACGGGTGCGAGCAGGAGGAACGTATGTCCACATCGACGACACCGCGGATCGAACTGCACCGCGGTGGTGACCGGATGAAGACCCGGATCTCATGGCTCGATTCCAAACACTCGTTCTCCTTCGGCGAGCATTACGATCCCGACAACACCCATCACGGGCTGCTGCTGGTGAACAACGAGGACGTGGTGCTGCCCGGGGAGGGCTTCGACACCCATCCGCACCGGGACATGGAGATCGTCACCTGGGTGCTCGGCGGCAGCCTGGTGCACCAGGATTCGCTGGGCCACAACGGCATCATCTACCCGGGCCTGGCCCAGCGGATGAGCGCCGGCACGGGGATCCTGCACTCGGAGAAGAACGACTCGTGGCGCCTCGACGGCGCGCTGCCCGAGCACGACGAACCGGTGCATTTCGTCCAGATGTGGGTGGTGCCCGACGAGCCAGGGGTCGATCCGGGCTATCAGCAGCTCGAGATCGATGACGAGCTCGCGGGCGGAGGCTTGGTGACGGTCGCCTCCGGGTTACCCCGCTACCGCGATCGCACCGCCATCGCGATCAATTCCTCGCACGCGGCCATGCACGTCGCGCGGCTGTCGGCGGACAGTCCGGGGGTCACCCTGCCCGATGCCCCCTACCTGCATGTTTTCGTGGCGCGCGGCGAGGTCGAGCTGGAAGGCGTCGGCACGCTGGCACAGGGCGACGCGGTCCGGTTGACCCGTTCCGGCGGGCAGCTGGTGCGACCGCACGGCGACGCCGAGGTCCTGATCTGGGAGATGCACGCGCGCCTGGGCGGGCAGTAGCAGTAGGGCTCAGGCCGAGCCGGGCTCCCGCAGCAGCGCCGCCGACCTGGCGTTCGTGCGGGTGGCGGCGACGATCTGCGCGAAATCGGGCCGGTAGTCGCCGTCGGGTTCCTGCATCCAGGTGCGGTAGCCGCTGCGTTCGTCGGCCGGCGAGGGCAGCACGATCTCGCTGCCGGGTAAGGCCACCGAGGCGCACACCCGGAACAGGTCGGCGAACAGCACGGTGTCCAGATAGGAATTGTCGGTGGGGCCGGTCAGGAAGGTCCAGCGGCCGGAGCGGGGATGGGCAATGATCGGCCCGCAGCGCTGCCCACGGCCGATCAGCAGCCCGCGCACCCGCTCCCCCAGCGTCGACGGCATGACCACCGCCCCGACCGCGCCGATCTCCAGCATGATCCGGCCCAGCGTCGAGTCGACCACACCGTAGAGCCCGTTGTGCTTGCGGTAGTGACGGCAGCGCGCCAGCGCATCCTGGGTGGCCGAGTACTCCTCGGCCGCGGTATACCCGCCTTTGTCATCTGTGCGCGACGTGCTCATCACGACCTCGTCTCTGTCGACGCTGACTCGATGTAGCTGTGGATTCGCTCGACTGGATGGGAGCGTTTCATCACGAACGGGTGGAGCGGGAAACTTTTTCATAACGGCAGGACCTAAGGGAAAATTGCCGTTCTACACAGCGTAATCCCGCACAACCACGCTGACAATAGTCAGTAGCTGGCGTGTCTGTCGGCGTAGCATATTCGGACATGTCCCCCGTTTCGCCGACCGCCGCGCGCTGGGAACTGGTGCTGCGCCTGCGCGAACTGCGTGAGCAGCGCGGCTTCGACTCGGCCGGGTTCGCCCGTCGCGTCGGTTTCACCCCGGCCAACTGGTCGCATGTGGAGAAGGGCAGGCGCGTCCTCACCCGGACCACCATCGAACCGGTCCTCGACGTCCTCGATGTCACCGCCGACGAGCGCGCCGAACTGCTCGCGCTGCTCGAGACCAGCAAGCAGCGCGGCTGGTGGACCACGGCCTCGGCGCTGATCGGTCCCGAACTGCAACGCCTCTACGGCATGGAGGCGGGCGCGCAGAGCATCCGCAGCTACGACAGCCTGCTCGTGCCCGGCCTGTTACAGACCGAGGCTTACGCCCGTGCCCTGATCAGCGCCGATGTGATGATCCGGCCGGTCCAGGTGGACCAGTTGGTCGCGATCCGGTTGCGCCGCCAGCAGCGGCTGCGCGGGCCGGAGCCGCTCGAGCTCACCGCGGTCCTCGGCGAGGCGACGCTGCGTCAGCAGACCGGCGGCGCCGAGGTGCTGCGGGGGCAGTTGCGGCACCTGGTGGAGCTGATGCGTGAACTGGACACCGTCGACGTGCGCGTGATCCCGTTCAGTGCTCCCGAAGGAGCGGTGCTCGGTGGTTCCAGCTTCCATCTGATCGACTTCGCAAGCGATCAGCTACCTACTTTCGCGTGGGCCGAGAGTGCCGTCTTCGGTGGCCCGGTCGACGATGCCGAGCAGGTGCGCGATCTGGGCTTCGCCTACGTGCGCGCCAGGGAGCAATCCCTTTCCCGCGCCGAATCTCTCGCCCTGATCAGGGACTATGCCAGCGTGTAAGATTCGGGGTATGTCCACCACCGCTCGTCGCCGCCCGGCCGATCACGGCTGGTTCACTTCGTCACGCTCCAACAACGGTAACCAGTGTGTCGAGGTCCGATTCGACGGCGACATCGTCCAGATACGCGACAGCAAATTCCGTCGCGACCCGATGAACGCCGGCCTCGTCGAGCCGATCATCACCGTCGAGACCACCCTGTGGACCGCGTTCCTGCACTGCCTGCTCAGCACCCGCCGCCACCCCGACCTGGTCGCCCAGGTCGCCCCCGACGGCTCGGCCACCCTCCGCCACGACGACGTCCTGCTCCGCTTCACCGCCGGTGAATGGCAGGCCTTCGTGGCCGGTGTCCGCGACGACGAGTTCGTCTGCGCCTGAAGCAGGCGCCGGTCCGCGGCCCGGCCTCGTCCGAGGCCGCCGCACGCGTCGGCGGTTGTCGGCATACTGGAGCGCGTGACTTCCGATCCGATCAGTCCCTCCGGTATCGATCTGTCCTTCCGCGACCAGGAGGTGCGGGTCCAGGACAACCTGTTCGCGCACGTCAACGGGCAGTGGCTGGCCGGGTACGAGATCCCGGCCGACCGCGCGGTGGACGGCGCCTTCCGGACGTTGTACGACCAGGCCGAGCTCGACGTGCAGGCGATCATCCAGGACAGCGCGGCGAACGCGTCCGACGACGCCGACGCCCGCAAGATCGGTGACCTGTACTCCAGCTTCATGGACACCGACGCCGTGACCGCGGCCGGTCTCACCCCGATCGCCGCGGAGCTGCGCGAGATCGCCGAGGTCGACGGACCGAGCGCGTTCGCCGCGCTGCTCGGCCGCCTGCAGCGCACCGGTGTGCGCGGCGCGCTCGGCTACTACGTCGACACCGACGACAAGGACTCCACCCGCTACCTGGTGCACGCCACCCAGTCGGGTATCGGCCTGCCGGACGAGTCGTACTACCGCTCCGACGAATTCGCCGAGATCCGCGCCGCCTACCAGGCCCATCTCGCGAAGATGTTCACCATCGCGGCCGCCGATCCGGCGCTGGCCGGCCTGGTCCCCGCCGATCCGGCCGACGCGGCCCGCCGCGTGTTCGAGCTGGAACGCACCCTGGCCGCGGGCCACTGGGACGTGGTGCGCCGTCGCGATGCCGAGAAGAGCTACAACCTCACCACTCTCGCCGAGCTGGCCGCCGCGAATCCCGAATTCGACTGGGCCGCCTGGGTGGACGCCGTCGCGTCCGGTCTCGGCCGGAGCGGGACCGAGCTGTTCGCCGAGCTCGTGGTGCGTCAGCCCGACTACGTCCGGGCCTTCGCGCAGGCGTGGGCCGCGGTGCCGCAGGCGGATTGGCGGGACTGGGCCGTCGCGCAGGTGCTGCGCGCCAGGGCGCCCTACCTGACCGACGAGATCGTCGCGGAGAACTTCGACTTCTACGGCCGCACCCTCACCGGCGCGCAGGAGAACCGCGAGCGCTGGAAGCGCGGTGTCTCGCTGGTCCAGGAGCTGCTGGGCGAGGCCGTCGGCAAACTGTATGTGGCCGAGCACTTTCCGCCGCAGGCCAAGGCCCGGATGGTCGAGCTGGTGGCCAACCTGCAGGAGGCCTACCGCCGCAACATCACCGACCTGGAGTGGATGGGCCAGGACACCCGCGCCGCCGCGCTCACCAAGCTGGAGAAGTTCACCCCCAAGATCGGCTACCCCGATGCCTGGCGCGACTACTCCGCGGTCGAGGTCGACCCGGCCGACCTGGTCGGCAACTACCGTCGCGGCTACGCCGCCGATCACGACCGTGACCTGGGCAAACTGGGCGGTGAGGTGGACCGCGGCGAGTGGTTCATGACCCCGCAGACGGTCAACGCCTACTACAACCCCGGCATGAACGAGATCGTCTTCCCGGCCGCGATCCTGCAGCCGCCGTTCTTCGACATGAACGCCGACGACGCCGCCAACTACGGCGGTATCGGCGCGGTGATCGGCCACGAGATCGGCCACGGTTTCGACGATCAGGGCGCCAAGTACGACGGCGACGGCAACATGAAGGACTGGTGGACCGACGCCGACCGCGCCGAGTTCGGCAAGCGCACCAAGGCGCTGATCGACCAGTACAGCGTGCTCTCCCCGGCCGACCTGGCCGACGAGCACAAGGTCAACGGCGAGTTCACGATCGGCGAGAACATCGGCGACCTCGGCGGCCTGTCGATCGCCCTGGCCGCCTACAAGATCTCCCTCGACGGCACCGAACCGCCGGTCATCGACGGCCTCACCGGCCTGCAGCGCGTCTTCTACGGCTGGGCCCAGGTCTGGCGCACCAAGGCCCGCCCCGAGGAAGCCATCCGCCGCCTCGCCGTCGACCCCCACTCCCCACCGGAGTTCCGCTGCAACGCCGTCGTCCGCAACATCGACAGCTTCTACGAAGCCTTCGACGTCACCCCCACCGACACCCTCTACCTGTCCCCCGCCGAACGCGTGACGATCTGGTGAGGCGACTCCTCCCTACCGGCCTCGACGGTCGGTAGGGTCGGGAGCTGTTGCTCCAGGGAGGATTCGCTCATGCGCTACCAGCAAGTCGGTGACGAGGTGTTCACCATTCGGGGCACCGACGTGAATATGGTGCTGCTGCGGGACGGGCGGGACCTCACGCTGATCGATGCCGGCTGGCTGGGGGATGCCGGGGTGATCGAGCGGGTGGTGCGGGAGCTCGGGCATCGGCCGGAGGACATCGTGGCGGTGCTGCTCACGCACGCTCATCTCGATCATGTCGGGGCGCTGAATCATCTGCACCGGCGGTACGGGATTCCCGCGTACACCAGTGCCGTCGAGGTGCGGCACGCGCGGGGAGAGTGTCATGAGTCGGCCACTCCGCTGGATGTGATCAAGCGGCTCAACGATCGCGCGACGATCGGGTGGGCCGCGCGGATCACCGCCGCGGGGGGCTTGCGCAAGAACACCGTCGCGCACATCCAGCCCTTCCCCACCGAGGGGGCGCTGGACTTTCCGGGCAACCCGGTCCCGATCGCCTGTCCCGGGCACACCTCGGGCCACTCGGCCTTCCACCTGCCCGCGGCGGGTGCCATCGCGACCGGCGATACTCTCGTCACCGCGCATCCGACCTCGAAAACGGTAGGTCCACAGCTACTTCCGAGCTTCTTCAACCACTCCACCCCCGCCACGCTGGCCGCGCTCACCACCCTCGAGTCGGTCCCGGCCGAGTTGGTGCTGCCCGGTCACGGCCTCCCCTTCCGCGGCGGCATCGCCGAGGCGGTCGCCCGAGCCCGTACAACGCCCATCCAGCCTTGACATGCCAACAGCGAGTAGCCATCTCATTGGTGGCGTCGGCAACCGCAAACGCGGATAGCCACTGAAGTAGTCGCGTTCCGGATAGTGAAAGTACAGTAATAGCTCATGAATTGGCCTGCTCATCATGTCGAGCAGCGTCCCTGGACGGCGCGCGACGGATCGCGAGCCGGCCCCGCGCCCGAGTCGGTGGCGGTGTCTATCCCGCCGCGCATCGCCGATCTCGACTTCGATTCCAGGCGGACGACATCGGCCAGTGAGGCCGCGCTGATCGCGGTGACCCATCTCGAAGCGGGTCAGGGCCAGTATTCGGCGTCGCTGCGCGAATTCCTGCTGCGCGCCGAGGCGGTCGCGTCGTCGCGGATCGAGCACGTCGACGCGGGCTGGCGAGCGTTCGGCAAAGCCTTCGGTGGCGCGGCGACCCGGCCCGAGGCGGAGGCACAGGTGAGTGCGGTGCGCAGCCTGGCCGGCCTGGTCGACGCGGGCGCCACCGGCCGGATCACCGAGGCGCACCTGCTCAGCGCCCACCGCGTGCTGATCGCCCCGGAGTGGGAGAAGGCGGGCCGCTTCCGCACGGCGCAGACCTGGATCGGCGGCAGCGACTACACCCCGCTGCACGCGCTGTATGTCCCCCCGCCTCCGGAACTGGTGCCCGAGTTGGTGGCCGATCTGCTCGCCTTCGTCGCGCGCGGTGACCTGCCGATCCTCGTGCAGGCCGCGATCGCCCACGCGCAGTTCGTCTCGATCCACCCGTTCGTCAGCGGCAACGGCCGGATCGGCCGCGCGCTGGTGAGCGCGATTCTGCGCAGGCGCGGGCTGACCGACCGGGTGACGGTGCCCTTCTCCTCGGTCATGCTCGCCGACTCCTCGCGCTACTTCGCGCAGCTGGATGCCTACCGGGGCGGTGCCGCCGACGAGTTCGTCGTGTACCTGGCGCTCGCGGCGGTGTACGCCAGCGAGGCCGCCATCGACTCCGCCCGCGCCCTGGCCGCGCTCCCCCAGCGCTGGCGCGACCGCGCCCGCCCGCGCGGCGGCTCCGCCGACGAGGCCCTGCTCGCGAACCTGCTCGAGCACCCGATCCTGACGATCGCGGTCGCGAACAAGCTCACCGCGACCACCGATTCGGCCACCTACCGCGCCATCGAACGACTCGTCGACGCCGGCATCCTCGAGGTCGTCTCCGACTCCAAACGCAACCGCGTCTGGGCCGCCACCGACGTCTTCGCCGAACTCGGCGCCCTCGACGCGGCGATCGGCCGCCGCACCACGGCAGGCCTGTCGTAGCGCGGTCGACCTCAGCGCACCCGGATCTCGGTCGCCGCGTCGAAGAAGAACACCTCGTCGAGTTTCGGGCGCAGGTGCAGGGTTTCGCCGAGAGTGGTCTGGAAGCGGCGGTCGACGCGCACGACGATCTTGCCGGAGCGAGTGGACCAGTCGGTGCCGGCGCCGTGGGTGTAGACGAAGGATTCGGCGCCGAGTTCCTCGAGCAGTTCGGCGACGACGGTGATGCCCTCGGGATCGGTGGTGACCGCCCAGGACTCGGGCCGGATGCCGAGGATCACCCGGGCGCCGGACACGGCGCGCGGCACCGGGATTCGCAGTCCGTCGAGGACGGCGGCGCCGTCGACGACCGGCGCTTCGAGCAGGTTCATGCCCGGCGAGCCGATGAACCCGGCGACGAAGGTGTTCACCGGGTCGTCGTAGAGCTGCCGGGGCGAGGCGATCTGCTGGAGGGTGCCGTCGCGCAGGACCGCGACGCGGTGGCCCATGGTCATCGCCTCGACCTGGTCGTGGGTGACGTAGACCGTGGTGGTGCCGAGTCGCTGTTGCAGCGCGGCGATCTGGGAGCGGGTGCTCACCCGCAGTTTGGCGTCGAGGTTGGACAGCGGTTCGTCCATACAGAACACCTGCGGGCGGCGCACGATCGCGCGGCCCATGGCGACGCGCTGCCGCTGACCACCGGACAGCTTGGCCGGCTTGCGGTCGAGCAGTGCCTCCAGCTCGAGCATGGCCGCGGCCTCCTTGACCCGAACGAGGGTGTCGGCCTTGTTCATTCCCACGTTGCGCAGGGCGAAGCCCATGTTCTCGGCGACGGTCATGTTCGGGTACAGCGCGTAGCTCTGGAACACCATCGCCACGTCGCGGGCGCGCGGCGGCAGCCCGGTGACATCGCGGTCGCCGATCCGGATGGTCCCCTCCTCGACCGATTCCAGGCCGGCCAGCATGCGCAGGCTGGTCGACTTGCCGCAGCCCGACGGCCCGACCAGCACGAGGAACTCGCCGTCGGCGATGTCGAGATCGAGTGCGTCGACCGCGGGGGTGTCGGCACCGGGATAGCGGTGCGTGACACCGTCGAACTGCACTGTCGCCATGGCGAATTCTCCTGGAACGAGGCGGTCCGGTGGTCACCACGACCACCGGACCGCGGGGGTGACTACTTCGGCAGCTTGGGCGTGATCTGCCGGTCGATGATCGCCTGCACGTCGGCGGCGACCTTCGCGAGAACGGTCGCGGGATCGGCGTTCTGCAGGCCGATCTGCTCGTAGCCGGTGCCGATGATCTGGTCGGCGCCGGGCACGAACACGCGGGCGTAGTCCTGTGACTTGGCCACCGAGAGCTGGTCGATGGCGACCTTGGAGTTCGGGTTCTTCGCCAGGAAGTCCACCTCGGACGGGTCGGTCACCGCCGACTTGCGCACCGGCATGTACCCGGTGTTCTGGGTGAAGTACGCGGTGTTGGCCGCGTTGGTGATGAACTCGATGAACTTCAGGGCGTTGGCCTTGCGCGCGTCCGAGATCCGCGACGGAATCGCCAGGCCGGCACCACCGGTGGTGACGCCGGGACCGTTCGGGTGCGGCAGGAAGGCGGTACCGAACTCGAACTTGCCGTCGGCGTTCTTCTTGATGCCCTTGAGGTCACCGGTCGAGGCGATCGTCGAGGCGGCGACGCCGGTGCCGAAGTCGACGGCGATCTGCGGGCGGATCGCGGCGTACTTCTTCACATTGATCGAGTCACGCAGGTAGGTGGCCGCGGCGATGGAGCCCGGGTCGGTGAACTTCAGCTTCCACTGATCGGAGTACGCGCCGCCGAAGGTCCAGTTCGGGCCCTGGAAGGTCCAGCCGAGGTAGTTCTTGGCGTCGCCCCAGGCGTGCGCGAACTTGTCGGCGCCGACGACCGACTGGAGCTTGGGGCCCCACTCGTCGAACTCCTGCCAGGAGTTCGGGCCGCGGTCGGGCAGACCGGCCTTCGCCCACACGTCCTTGTTGTAGTAGAACAGCGGGGTCGAGCGGGCGTACGGCAGCGCGTAGTGCTTGCCGTCGAACAGGTAGTCGGCGGCGAGCGAGTCGACGTAGTCGCTCAGCTGCACGCCCGCGGCGCCGAAGTGGCTGTCCAGCGGCTCGATCGCCTTGGTCAGCGCGTAGTTGAACCACCAGACGTCGGAGAGCACGACCACGTCGGGCAGGTCACCACCGGTGAGCGCGGCGTTGAACTTCTGCGCCACCTCCTCGTAGTTCTTGCCCGCGTCGACCAGGTTGACCGTCAGCTCCGGGTACTTGGCCTGGAACCGGTTGATCAGCTCCAGCTCCAGCTCCTTGGAGGTGCCGGGGTGGTTGGACCAGAAGGTGATGGTCTTGGCGTCGCCGCCGTCACCGGAGCCGCCGCCGGTGCCCGCGCAGGCGGTGAGCGCCAGACCCGCGGCGGCCGCGCCGGTGAGGCCGAGGAAGCCGCGGCGGCTCAGCGCCGGGAATCGTTGACTGGACACGTGGATCTCCTGTTCGAGAATCAACCCTTGACCGCACCGGAGGTGAGGCCTTTGATCATGTGACGTTGCAGGGCGAGGAACACGATGAGGATCGGCAGCATCGTCAGCACGGTGCCCGCCATCACCGGCCCCCAGTTGGTGACCGACGGGTTCTCGGTGTTCTGCAGCAGGGTCAGCCCCACCGGCAGCGTGGCGACCTCGGCGGAGTCGGCCATCAGGAACGGCCAGAGGTATTCGTTCCACTCGTTGACCAGCGTGACCACCGCGAACGCCACCATGGTCGGTCCCGACATCGGCAGCACCACCCTGGTCAGCAGCCGCCACCAGTTCGCGCCGTCCATCCGCGCCGCCTCGATGACCTCACCGGGCAGCGACAGGAAGTGGTTGCGCATCAGGAAGGTGCCGAAGGCGACGCCGCAGAGCGGGATGATGATGCCCTGGAAGGTGTTGCGCCAGCCCAGTTGTGCGATCAGCGCGTAGTTGGAGATGACGGTGATCTGGTTGGGCACCATGAGCGCCGCGATGATCACCAGGAACACGATGTTCTTGCCGGGAAAGCGCAGGAACACCAGGCCGTACGCGCTGAACACGCCGAGCGCGAACTTCACCGCCGACACCACGCCGGTGACGATCAGCGAGTTGCGCAGGAAGGTCCAGAACGGCACCGTCGTGGTGGCCTCGCCGTAGTTCTCCGGGTGCCAGCTGTGCGGCCAGTACACCGCGGGCTGGGTGTAGATGTCGGCGCGGTCCTTCAACGAGGTGATCAGGATCCAGAACAGCGGGACGCCGACCAGGATCAGCACGCACACCATCGCGGCGTACCCGAGCACGGTGACGGCGCGTTCGCGGCGGCGGTACGAGAGTGTCTGCGGTCCTACGTGTTTCACCGTTCGCCTCGATCCATCACGCGCACCTGGATCAGCGTGACCACCAGCAGCACCACGAACATGATGGTCGCGACGGTGGCGCCGTAGCCGGCCCGGAAATTGCGGAACGACTCCTCGTACACCTGGAAGACCATGGTCGTCGTGCCGTTACCGAGTGGCCCGCCACGGGTCATCACATTGATGATGTCGAAGACTTGCAGCGAGTTGAGCAGAACGGTGATCGAAAGGAAGAAAGTCGTCGGACGGAGCTGGGGCATAAGCACTTTGGTGAAAGTCGTCCAGCGGCTCGCGCCATCCATTTCGGCGGCTTCCATCAACTCCGCGCGCACGCCTTGCAGGGCGGCCAGATAGATGACGAAGGTATAGCCGAGGTTCTTCCAGATGTAAGTGATCGTCACCATGAACAGGGCCCAGTGCGGGTCCTGATAGAAATCCGGAACACGGTCGACACCGACCCGGTGCAGAACATCCTGTACCAGACCGAAACTCGGATCGAAGATGAATTGGAAAGCCACGCCGATCGCCGCGCCCGAGATCACGAACGGTGCGAAAATCGCCGAGCGAACAACATTGCGTCCGAACAGTTTTCGGTCGAGTAACAGGGCCAGCGCCAGTCCCAGCGCCATACTCACGACGACCGCGGCGACGGTGAAGATCACCGTGTTGGAGACGACCTTCCAGGAGTCCTCGCGCCCCCACCACTCGACGTAGTTGTCGAAACCGATCGGAGTGGCAACAGGATCCGCGATGTTCCAGTCGGTGAACGACAGCCGGATGTTGTCGGCCAGCGGCCGGTAAACGAACAGCGTCAGCAGCACCAGGTTCGGCACGACCAGGACCAGGAACAGCGCATAGTCCTGCCACGGGCGGCTTTTCAGCCCGCGGCCTCGTGGCGCGGGGAGGACCCGCTCTGGACTGCTTCGCACCGCGGCAGTTTTACGGCGCATGGCGAACTGCCGGTTAACCCTGGCCGCCGTAGCTCTGAACATCGGGCGCACAAGGGCGAGTACAGCAAAAAGCCGAACAACACGACCGCGATTGATCGTATTGTTCGGCTTTTGTTCAGCGAATCAGTTCCAGTCGCCCAGTCCGTCACCGGAACTCAGGGTGCCGCCCTGGGTGTTGGTGACGACGACGGCGTCGCCCCGGCGCGAGTTCTCCAGGAACCACTTGGCGTTCTCGGTGCTCACGTTCAGGCAGCCGTGGCTGGCGTTGGAGTAGCCCTGCTGGCCGACCGACCACGGCGCGGCGTGCACGAAGATGCCGCTGTTGGAGATGCGGGTCGCGTACTCCACCTCGAGCTTGTAGCCCTCGGGATCGGTGACCGGCACGCCGTAGGTCGACGAGTCCATGGTCATCTTCTCGAACCGCTCGCCCACGATGTAGGTGCCGTTCGGGGTCTCGTAGCCCTTCTTGCCCAGCGAGGTCGGCATCTCCTTGACGACCTCACCGTTCACCGTCACGGTGATCATCTTGGTGTTGTCGTCGACGCTGGCGATGAAGGCGTCACCGATGCGGAACGAGCTGGTGGTGCCGCCTGCCACGACGGTGACGTCGGTGTTGGCGGGCCAGAACTCGTTCGGCTTCCAGCGCACCTGCTTGTCGCCGGTCCAGTAGAAGTGGCCGGGCGCGGCCTGGCTCGAGGTGACCTTGATGGCCTTCTCGGCGGCGGCGCGGTCGCCGACCGGCTCCTTGAAGCTGATGATGATCGGCTGCGCGACGCCGACGGTCTCGCCGTCGGCGATGTTGATGTTCGGCGGGGCGAACGGCGCCTGGGGCGCCGGCTCGTTCACCGCGGGCTGGCTGGAACCGGAGCCCGGGAGGGTCGGCTGGGCCTGCGCGGGCATGACGATCAAAGCGCCCGCCGCCGCGACTGCCGCCGACAGCAGCAGGCCCCGGCGCAGCCAGCGCGATTGCTGCATATTTGCCTCGTAGTGCATAGGTTTCTCGTCCATTCCATCTCTCGTTCCGCCTGCGGCGGCGCGAGATCTTCGTGATTGACGCGGAGTCCGCAACGGGTCTCCACGGGGTAACGACGCCCCGACCCTGACCGTCCATTCCTACCCGTCCGGGGTGACAACGTGCCAGCCGCGTTTCCCGGCGATAACGGACCGGCAACTCTGTGTCCCAGGTCACATAACGCGCTGTTATACACCGGCTTTCATCAAACGCCGCGCTCACGGCGGCGAGTCGGCGACGGTGATGTCGGCGGCGGGTGAAACACAAGGTTGTGAGCCTCAAACCCTGAGTGATCGAAATCACTGGTCACTTGTGAACTGGCTCGCGTCGGATCGGCGCTCACACTCCGGAGTTCCGGGTTGGCTGCGTGACCGCGGAACGGAGGAACTCGATCTGCTCGCCGACGACACGATCCCGGAGCAGCGGGTCGGTGTAGAAGCTGAAATGGGTGCCCGGGTAGATCCGCAGTTCGCCAAGGGGCGCGCGGTCGGCCAGCGCACGGCTGGTTTCCGGTGGGGTCTCCCGGTCGTCGTCGGCGGCGCAGACCAGCAGGGGGCAGCGCACGAGCGCCGCGGACTCGGCCGGGCGATAGCGGGTCAGCATCGTCAGCAGGGCTCTGGGCGCGATGCTGTTTCGCCACAGCGTGTCCTCGCCGCCGGTGAGCGTGCGGATGTGCTGTTCGGCCTCGTCGGTCGTGGTGACGGCGACCGTGCCGGGCGCGCCGACCATCGGGATGTAGTGCGGTCGCAGGCCGAGCACGCCGCGCAGGGCATCGCTGACGATCGCCCTGAGGAGCCGCAGGGCCTCGGCGGTGGACCTGCCCTCGACCTTCTTCGGGAACCCGTTGAACGGGATCTGGGCGACCACCGCCGCGATCCGTGGATCACCGGCGGCCACCGTCACCGCGTGCGCGCCGCCGAGCGAATTACCCCACAGCGCAACGCGATCGGGGTCGACGCGGGCGTGTGCGCGGGCGAAGGCGACGGCGCCGCGCAGGTCGTCGAGCTGCCCGTCGATGGTGGGGACCTGACGCGGCTCGCCCGCGCTGGCGCCGAAACCGCGATAGTCGAAGACCAGCGCCGCGAACCCCGCGGCGGCGAAGCGTTCGGCGTAGTCGAACAGCCGGTCCATGGTGCCGCTGAAGCCGTGGCACAGCACCACGCAGGCCGCGCGGTCCGTGCCGGCGGGCAGATGGAGGCGACCCGCGCACCGGGTGCCGTCGACGTCGAACGATATTTCGGTTCCCATGGTGACCATCCCGTGGCAATAGACTGACCCGTGGTTGGCAATCTACCCCGTCTACTGACCATAGGTAAGTAACTTTGACGACATCGCAGCGAATTCTGGACGCGGCGGGCGCGCTGTTCTCGGCGCGCGGCTACCGGGCCACCTCCATGCAGGCCATCGCCGACGAGGTCGGGATCACCAAGGCCGCGCTCTACTACCACTTCGACGCCAAGGACGCGATCCTGCGGCAGCTGACGGTGCCGCTGCTGGACGAACTGGAAGCGGTGCTGGCCGCGGCCGAGACCTGCGGCGACCCCGAGCGCGTCCGCTGGCGGGCCATCGAGGGCTACGTGGACGTCCATCTGCGCCACCGCCACACCCTGACCATGCTCGTCAAGGACATGACCCTGCTGGTCCAGGCGCCGATCGCCGATCGGTTCCGGACCGCGATCGCGCTGGCCAACGAGCTGGTCGCGGGGCCTGCGGCCGATATCGAGGAGCGGGTCCGCGCGTCGCAGGCGGTCGCGGGACTCGCGGATCCGGTCCTGCTGTTCCGCGATCTACCCGCGGAGACGCTGCGTCCGCTGATCCTCGACGGTGCCCGCGCGCTGCTGGGCGGGCCCGCCGCCGACCGGCCGCGCGGACCCGCCCGCGGCCGGAACGGCGGCCGCCCCGCCAAGCTCTCCGCCGACCTCGTCGAGCAGGCGAAGGCCCTGCACGCGGACGGGCTGGCGGTGCCGGAGATCGCCACCAGATTCGGGGTATCCAGGGCGACCGTCTACCGCTGTCTCAAAATCTAATTTCGCCCACTTTTGATTTTGATATGAGAATCCGCTACCGCAGGAAGTCGCTCAGCAGCGGCACGGCTTGCGCTGGACAATCCTCGTGCAGGGCGTGCCCGCACCCGGGCAGGACGTGCGCGGTCGCGTCCGGGATCCGCGCGGCGAGCGCCCCGGCCTGGGTGGCGGGGAGCCAGGTGTCCGCGCCACCCCACAGCACCAGGGTCGGTGCGGTGATCCGGTGCAGCCCGGCATCGGTGACGCGGTAGTCGAGGTTGCGCCACAGCGCCAGGAACCCGGCCCGGTTCGCCGGTCGCGCGAACGGGAGGTAGTACGCGTCGACGATCTCGTCGGTGACCAGCTGTGGATGGGCGAAGGTGGCGCGGATGTTCTCGGCGTAGAACGACCGCGTGGTGAGCTCGGTGGCGAGCTCACCGAGCAGCGGAGTGGTGAACAGCGGCGCGACCGGTGCCTTCTCGGCATCCAGCCCCGGCGCGTCGAGCAGGACCAGTCGATCCACCCGATCCGGGTGCTCCTGGGCGAAGTACATGCTCCAGGCGCCACCCCACGAATGCCCGACCAGGGTGGTCCGGTCGAGGCCGACGGCGTCGAGGAAACTCGCGATCGCCGCCGACATCGCGGGCAGGTCGTAGGCGAAGTCGGCGCGGCGCGGTTCGGTGTAGCCCTGACTGGGCAGATCCACCGCGTAGACGGTGTGCTCGGCCGCCAGCGCGGGCAGCACGTCGCGCCAGGAGTAGCCCCACAGGCCGCCGCCGGCGATCAGGACGACCGGGGTACCCGACCCCGCGCGGACGTAGTGGAACGTCGCCAGGTCGGTCTCCACGTAGTTCGACGCGAGCCCGCCCGGAAACCGGGCCTCCGGCGCGGCGGCCGCGGGCCCGGCGACCACGCCGATGGTGCCGAACAGGACCGCGACGACCAGCGCGATCCGGGGGAAAACGGTGCTGTACTGCATGACTCGACTCCTCGTCGATTGCGGTGGACACACCTCGGACGAGGCAGGTGGCATCGCTGTGACGGGATATGAGCTGGTTCACTACCGTTCGCGGGTGAACCGGATCGGCCGATCCGGCGCGGTGGCCAGATTCCGGGGCACGGTCCGGGGGCGGGCGCCCAGGGCGAGCGCGGGGTCCAGAGCCAAGCCGACCGTGGTCAACAGGGTTGCCAGCACGATGCGGAGTTCGTATTCGGCCAGCGTGGCGCCGATGCAGCGGCGATGTCCGCCGCCGAACGGGGCGTACTCGAACGGCGAGACCTTGCGGTCGAGGAAACGGTCGGCGTGGAACAGGCGGGGCGCGGGCCAGGTCGACGGGTCGCTGTGCAGGACGCCGACGGCGAGGCCGATCGTCTGTCCGGCCGCCACGTCGACCCCGCGCCAGCGCAGCGGTCCGGTCAGCGTGCGCAGCACGATGGGAACCGCCGGATGCAGGCGCAACGTCTCCTGACAGACCGCGCCGAGCAGCGGCAGCGCGGCGAGCTCGGCGGGGTCGTCGCCGGCCGTCGCCAGTTCGGCGGTGAGCCGGTCGAGCAGGCCCGGCTCGCGGTGCAGGTGATAGAGCGCCCAGGTCAGGGTGGTGGCCGTCGTCTCGTGACCGGCCACGAGCAGCGTCCGCAGCTGCTCGCACAGTTCGGTGTCGGTGAGGGCGCTGCCGTCGTCGTAGCGGGTGGCCAGGAGCAGATCGAGCAGGTCGCCCGAGCCGGGACCGGTGCGCCGACGGTGGGCGATATCGGTCAGGATCACCTGGTCGAGCCGGGCGCGGGCGGCGACGAAACGCTCCCACGGCCCGAATCCGCCTACGCCACGGCGTAATACGGGCGCGACGAGCAGCGGCGTGGTGAAGGCGGCGAGGAAATCGGTGACGGCACCGGCGTATTCGGGCGCACGATCGACCTCGGGTCCGTACACGGCCGCGAGGATGACCCGCAGCGTGATGGATCGTGCCGCGTCGAGCGCGTCGATCCGGCTGCCCACCTGCCAGGAACCCGCTGTGCCGCAACCGTGCTCGATCTCGCGCAGCGTCGCGTCCCGGATCACCCCGGCCAGCGCGCGCACTCGCGGACCGTGCAGGGCGGGCGCCAGCAGCGCGCGATCGGTGCGATGCCGCGCGCCGGAGCTGAGGATCAGCGAGGCGGCGCCGACCATCGGTTCGATCGGATTGGGCCGCGGCGGGGTCAGCAGCGCGGCGGGCGCGCGGAACAGTTCGCGCGCGCCCTCGGCCGTTCCGGTGAACAGCACCGGCGGGAAGCCGGGGAAGCCCACCGCGAACGGATCGCTGTGTGCCGCGCGTCGTCGCAGGTAGCCCTCGAAATCGCGGCCCGCCGCCACGCCGTGCAGCACCGACCAGCGAGGGGTCGAGGGTGCCGGGCTCAGCGCTGTCATGCCCGTTACTACGGCGCGCGCCCGCGGCCGGTTCGAACCGGCACCTAGGTCTGCTCGGCGCGCAGGCGGCGCACCGTGCCCTGGGCGATCGCCGACAGCTTCGCCAGCCGCGCGTCACCGAGCGCGGTGAAGGAGTTGCCGAGCCGGTTGGTGACGAACGCGATCGACATCCGCAGATCGGGGTCGGCGTAGGCGCCGGAGCCGCCGATTCCGTAGTGGCCGAACGCCTGTCGCGGTTGCTGCTTGGTCATCAGCACCGGCCGGTGATAGCCGAGGGTGAAGCGCAGCGGCAGGCCGAGGACGTAGTCGCGGCTGTCGGTCTGCTGGGTCACGTTCGCGGCCTCGATCGTCTCGGGACGCAGGAACCGCACCGCCGCGTCGCCGCGCGCGGGCCGGTGCTCGGCGTCGCCGGCGTACACCACACCGCCGTTGGCGAGGGCCCCGTACAGCCGGGCCAGCGCCCTGGCCGAGAAGACGCCGTTCCAGCCCGGCATCACCGCGTCGTGCACGCGCGGGTCGCGCACCAGTTCGTCGAAGCTCTCCGGCATGCCCGCCTCGGCCAGTCCGCGCGCGGGCCGCACCCACGACAGCACCGAGGACGCGGTGTTCCAGCGGATTCCCGGCGGTGCCAGGTGCGGGAAGATCTTGGCGATCCGGTACCGCTGCGCGGCGGGCACCTGGAACCAGAATTCGTCGGTTCCCAACGGCTGCGCCACTTCTCGCTCCAGCACCGTGGTGAACGGCTCGCCGGTCACCCGCTGCACGATCTCGGCGACCAGCCAGCCGAAGGTGATCGCGTGATAGCCCGAGGTGCGGATGCGGCGCGGGTCGGCCGGGCTCTCCGCGAGCGCGGTGACCACCTTGTCGTAGTCGAGGATGCCCTCGCGGCCCGGCACCAGCCCGCGCACGCGGTGCAGGCCCGCGCGGTGCGAGAGCACGTCGCGGACGGTGATGTCGTGCTTGCCGTGCGCGGCGAACTCCGGCCAGTACCGCGCGACCGGCGCCTCGTAGTCGATCAGGCCGCGCTCGGCCAGCCGGTGCACGACCGTGGCCGCGACGCCCTTGCCGGTGGAGAAGGTGAGCGCGACGTTCTCGCCGTTCCAGCGCTGATCTTTGGCCGCCCAGCCCGCCCAGATGTCGACGACCGGCCTGCCGTCCAGATAGATGGCCAGCGCGCCGCCGCCACGGCTGGGCTGCGGGAAGAGTCCGAAGAAATGGTCGGCCAGCCGGATGAACCGGGGATCGACCAGCATTTGGCGCGGCGCCGCGATCGGCGTGCCGCCGGGCCGGGTCAGGGGGCCGAAATCTCCCGCCGTTGCTGCCACCATCGGGTTCACCTCCTGATGCAGGTACGGCCGGGGGGCCGGAATCCCAAGGGTAACCCAGCACCCCGACCATCGGGATGGAGTCGACGCCGGTGGCTCCGGTGGTGTATTCACAGTAGGTGTTTGCAGACCTGTCCATCGGCCGGCTCGTCGGCGCGGTCGCCATCACGGTGACCGCCTTCGTCGCGAGTGGATGCGGTGGCACCATCGACGGCCACGCGCAGCCCGCGATCGATGTCGTCCCGGCGACCAGCAGCGCCGGCCCCACCACCAAACCCTCGGGCAAGCCGACCACGAGCAAACCCGCGCAGACCTCGACCCGGGGCGGCAACACCGACTTCCAGGCCAATGTCGGCGATTGCGTCGCGCTCGGTGGCACCGTCAACGACGCCACCATCGACAAGGCGTCGTGCGGCAGCCGGGCGTCGAACTACAAGGTCATCGGCAAGGCCAAGAACAGCACCGGCTGCGTCAGCGACCGCGACAACTTCTACGCCGAGACCCTCAACGGCATCGAGACCGGCGCGCTGTGCCTCGATATCGACTGGGTTGTCGGCGGCTGCATGGATGTCGGCGGCGACGAGCCCAAGCGCATCGAGTGCACCGAGTCCGGGTCCGAGGCGGTCAAGGTCATCACGATCAAGACCGGCACCGACAGCGTCGACGACTGCCCCGACGTCGCCGATTCGGGCTTCAAGTACCCCGAGCGCAAAGTCGTGGTCTGCGTCCAGAGCCTGTAGTCCGGCGAAAGACCGGCGCGAGGCGCTAGTTTGGTGAGGTGTCCCCGACCCAGACGGTTCGGCTGAATTCGGCCACGGGGCGGTGGATCCTGCTCGCCACCATCCTGGGCT
This sequence comes from Nocardia sp. NPDC050718, assembly GCF_040654235.1. Taxonomy (NCBI): domain Bacteria; kingdom Bacillati; phylum Actinomycetota; class Actinomycetes; order Mycobacteriales; family Nocardiaceae; genus Nocardia; species Nocardia sp. NPDC050718. The sequence goes on from NZ_JBFAHQ010000001.1 coordinate 202,620, forward strand.
CCTCGATGGCGTCGCTGGACGCCACCGTGGTCGCGGTCGCGTTGCCGCGCATCGGCGAGTCGCTGCACACCGATGTCGCCGGTCTGCAGTGGACGGTCAACGGCTACACGCTCACCCTGGCCTCGTTCATCCTGCTCGGCGGCTCGCTGGGCGACCGGCTCGGCCGCAAGCGCGTGTTCGTCTGGGGGGTGGCCGGATTCGCGGTCACCTCGCTGCTGTGCGCGGTCGCGATGAACATCGAGCTGCTGGTCGTGGCCCGATTGCTGCAGGGCCTGGCTGGCGCGCTGCTCACCCCGGGCAGCCTCGCGCTGATCTCGGCGTCGATCGATCACGAGGATCAGGGCAGCGCGATCGGCCTGTGGTCCGGTTTCGGCGGCGTGGCGGGCGCGTTCGGGCCGCTGCTCGGCGGCGGGCTCATCGACCTGGTCGGCTGGCGCGCGATCTTCCTGCTCAATGTGCCGCTGGCGCTGGTCGTGGCGGTGGTGGCGATCCGGTTCGTGCCGGAGAGCCGGGATCCGGACGCGCCGTCGCGCATCGATGTGCCGGGCGCGGTGATCGTCGCCATCGCGCTCGGGGCGCTCACGCTCGGGCTGATCGAGGCGCTTCCGGTGCTGATCGGGGTCGGGCTGGTCGCGCTGGCGCTGTTCGTGGTGGTCGAGCTGCGCAGCCCGAATCCGCTGGTCCCGCCCTCGCTGTTCGGCTCGCGCGTGTTCACCGTCGCGAATCTGGTGACGTTCTTCGTCTACGCCGCGCTGGGCGGCGTCTTCTTCCTGCTGGTCCTGCAGCTGCAACTGGTCTCCGGGTATTCGCCGATGGCCTCGGGCGCGGCGAGTCTGCCGGTGACGGTGCTGATGCTGGTGCTGTCGGCCCCGGCCGGGCGCTGGGCGCAACGGCACGGACCGCGGATCCCGATGACCGCGGGTCCGCTGCTGGCCGCGGGCGGGGTCTTCGCCCTGCAACGGGTCGGGGCCGACGCGAACTATCTCACCGATGTCCTGCCCGGCGTGCTGATCTTCGGGCTCGGGCTCTCGATCATGGTCGCGCCGCTGACCGGCGCGGTGCTGGCCGCGGTGCCGACCGCCGACGCGGGCATCGCCTCCGGGGTCAACAACGCCGTCGCCAGGACGGCGCAACTGCTGGCCGTCGCCGCGCTGCCCGGGCTGGCGGGCCTGGCCGGCGCCTTCGACGATCCGGTCGCCTTCGCCGCCGGCTTCGACACCGCGATGCGCTGGTGCGCGGCGCTGCTGCTGGTCGGGGCGGTCGTGGCGGGAGTGCTGCTGCGGGTCCCGCGCCGCGCGCCGGAACCCGACCGGGTCGATTGCCTGCCGCACTGCGCGGGTGCCGACGGTCCGGCGCTGGCGCCCCTCGGACAGAAATGAAGCGGGCCGCGTGGAGGTGAATCCACGCGACCCGCAGTGCTTCCGGCGATCCGAACGGTGAGCTAGATGGGATGGAATCCCGCGCCGACGCCGCCGCGGCCATTGACGTCGTTCATGATCGCGCTCATGTTCGTGCCGACCTCGGGACCGAAGCAGGCCACGGCCAGGTAGGCGTTCACCATGCCCACCAGGGTCGAGCCGACGACCACCGGCGCACCGGAATCGCCTTCGATCACACACATCTGGGCCCAGGTCTCGGTATTGGTCTGGAAGACGTCACCCCAGGTGATGCCGCAGGTGTTGCCGGTGGTCCGGCCTTCCTTGCAGACGATCGTCGGGAACTGGGCGGGCCCGCCGATGCCGGTGATGGTGACGTTGCCGATCCGGTTGACCGGGATGATCCGTCCCGGCGTGAACTCGATGATCGCGTAGTCGAGTTCGGAGTTGCTGTAGGCGAACCGGCCGATCTCGCCGTAGCCACGGTCCACCTCGGCGGTGACGCTCGCGCCCGCGTCGCCGCAGTGGCCGGCGGTCAGTCCGACGAGTCTGCCCGCACCGTCGTAGCCGACCGTGGTGACGGTGCACTCGAACATGCTGTCGATGACGATTCCGGAGCCGCCGCCGATCACCGGTGGGCCGGGTTGAGCCTGCGAAGCGCCCGCGCCGGTGCCGAGCAGTGCTGCACCGAGGGCGACGGCGAAGGCGGCGTTGGCCACCTTGGCGAGTGTGGTGAACATGTCCCTCCAGACGTCGGAAGCCCGCACGATATCAATTCGCTCTGCCTATCGTGCCTGTATTCCGTCCCGGGCGCGCCCCGCCCGCCGGGCACTTCTCGGTGATAGCTGATATCTATCAATGGAATGATCAATTGTCCAGTTATGCCATCGGTCTGTGATCTGCCGGAGTATTCGGTCGGGGGGTTCGTTATGAATGACAGTTTTCCGCAATATTTATTCGGCGCAGCCGCCAGTGCTGGGAATCCAGGGGGAAAACGACATCCAACGCAATCGCCGATACCGCCACAATTGTGGGCTGTATGGTCCGACATGGCAGGACTCATAGCTGTTCTGGACAGTGACCTCTGTCTATGACAGCGCTCACATGTCGGTGGTGTGTTCTGCGCTACTCCGTAGTAAGGTGCGTCAAGCAAACAAGTCGTCGGGGTGTTGATGACCTGGCGTCGAGAGGGGTAAAAGCAGTGCAGTCGACCGAGAGTCCACCCGCCCGTTCACGAGTCAGCGAAGCTGTCGACCGGACCAAGGGCCTTTGGGACGACCATCCGAAGAAGTCACTCGAGACCTTCGGTCGACAGATCACGATGGGTTTCGAAGCGATCACGGAGTTGATCGTCGCGATCTTCCGTCGCCGCTTCCCCTTCGACGAGTTCGTCCGGCAATGCGCCTTCATGGCCAACGTGGCCGCCGCGCCCACCCTGCTCGTGGCCATCCCGATTGCGGTGATCGTCTCCATCCAGGTCGGCGCGGTCGCCGGTCAGGTCGGCGCGACCTCGTTCATCGGCGCGGCGAACGGCCTCGGCATCATCCAGCAGGGCGCGCCACTGGTCACCTCGATCATGATCGCCGGCGCGGTCGGCTCGGCGGTCTGCGCCGATCTCGGCTCGCGCACCATCCGTGAAGAGATCGACGCCATGAAGGTGATGGGCGTCGATCCGCTGCGCAGGCTGGTCGCCCCCCGGCTCGGCGCCGCGATGATCGTCAGCTTCCTGCTCTGCGGCTTCGTCGTCTTCGTCGGCTTCATCACCGGCTACATGTTCAACATCTTCGCCCAGGCGGGTACCCCCGGCTCCTACATGAGCACCTTCGCCTCGTTCGCGGTCACCCGCGACCTCGCGGTGGCGCTGCTCAAGTCGGTGATCTTCGGCATCATCGCCGCGATCATCGCCTGCGACTCCGGCCTGAACGCGCGCGGCGGCCCCGGTGGCGTCGCCAACGCGGTGAACTCGGCGGTGGTCAGCTCCATGGTGATGCTGCTCGGTGTCAACGTGGCGATCACCCAGATCTACGCCGCAGTCTTCCCCCCACAGGTGGTCTGAGCCATGTCATCAACGTATGTACCCCCGCTGCTGCGGCCGCTGCGCCAGCTCAAGGCGGTCGGCAAGGCGCCCATCGATCTGCTCGCGCGCCTCGGTCACCAGGTCTTCTTCTTCCTGCGTTCCGTCGGCTCGATTCCGCTGGCCTTCAAGCAGTACCCGAAGGAAGTCTGGCGGCTGCTCTCCGACGTCACCTGGGGCAACGGCAACATCGTCGTCGGTGGTGGCACCATCGGCGTCATCCTGATCATCAGCGCCTTCGGCGGCATGACGGTCGCCATCCAGGGTCACACCTCGCTGAACCTGCTCGGCCTGAGCCCGATCACCGGTGCCATCTCGGCCTTCGCCACCACCCGCGAGCTCGGCCCGCTGCTGGCGGCGCTGGCGTTCGCGGCACAGGCGGGCTGTCGATTCACCGCCCAGCTCGGCGCCATGCGCATCTCCGAGGAGATCGACGCGCTCGACTCCATCGCCATCCGGCCGCTGCCCTACCTGGTCAGCACCCGGATGATGGCCGCGGTCATCGCGATCGTGCCGCTGTACTGCATCGGCCTGGTGATGGCCTACGTCTCCTGCTCGATCACGGTCCAGCTGATAGGTGGCACCGCGGCCGGTACCTACTCGCACTACTTCTATCAATTCCTGGTACCGACGGACGTGCTGTACTCGCTGCTCAAGGCGGTCGTGTTCGTCATGATCACGACGTTCATCCAGTGCTACTACGGCTTCTTCGCCTCCGGTGGTCCCGAGGGCGTCGGCGTCGCGGCCGGCCGCGCGATCAAGATGTGCATCATCCTGGTCGTGTTCGCCGACCTGTTCATGACTTTGGCGATCTGGGGCGTCAACCCCGGAATCCGGATCTCGGGGTAGGCGCGCGATGATCATCGATCCCAGTGGGCGCGGTCCCACGATGAAACAGCTGTACATCGCCGGTACCTGTGGCGTCATCGTCTTCGCGGTGATCCTCGGGTTCCTGATGGCGAGGTACCAGGGCTACTTCGTGCCCAAGGTCAACGTGGCCGCCAACCTGACCACCACCGGTGACGGCCTCCCCTCGGATGCCGACGTGAAGTTCCGTGGCGTGCTCGTCGGCGCCGTCAAGGACGTCGAGATCACCGACCAGGGCGCCACCCAGAAGGTGAACATCGAGCTCAAGCCCGAGTTCGCCGGCGACATCCCGTCCAACGTCACCGCTCGCGTCGTGCCGAGCAACCTGTTCGCCGTCACCTCGGTCGAGCTGGTCTTCAACGGCGCGTCCGATCAGTACCTGCACGAGGGTTCGCAGATCCCCGAGGACACCAGCCAGGGCACGATCGCGCTGCAGGACACGCTCACCACGGTGCGCGACATCCTCAACGAGGTCGACCCGGTGCAGCTGGGCCGGGTGCTCGGCACCCTGACCCAGGCGCTCGACGGCAGCGGCCGGGTCCCCGGCTCCACCATCCAGCGCCTCGACCACTGGCTGACCACCGTCGCCGATGCAGGCCCGAACCTGGGCGGCATGCTCGACAACTTCGCGGCCTCGGCGCACGCGCTCAACCAGTCGGCGCCGGAACTGCTCGACGTGCTCGGCAGCTCGGTGCAGACCGCCAACACCATCGCCACCAAGCGCGATCAGCTGATCGCGCTGCTGGCCGGTGCGAGTGCCACCACCGACCAGGTGAACGACCTGTTCGCGACCAACCCCGATGTCGGCAAGGAGGTCACCGTCGGGATGAACGCGACCCTGGGCGCGCTGGCCGCCGATCCGAGCTCGATCACCAAGACCTTCGAGGTCTTCGGTCCGTCGCTGGCGGCGCTGAACACCACCATGCACGGCGGTCCGTCCAAGCAGATGGTCTGGAACGCGGGCATCACCTTCACCCCGTACAAGCCGAACACCGTCGCCGACTGCCCGCGCTACGGCGAACTGCTCGGCCCGAGCTGCTTCACCGCGCCCGCCACGGTCAGCCTGCCGCCGATGCCGGAGAGCGTGCGCCCGAAGGCGCTGGCGTCGGCCGCCGGCCTGCCGCCGCTGGTCGCGATCCCCGGCATGCCCGCCATCCCTGGCCTCACCACGCCGGGCCTCGCGCCGATGCAGACCGCCAACGGCACCGAGGTCAAGCCGTTCGCCGGTACGCCGCTCGAGGGCCTGGTGCCCTCGATCCAGATCCCGGGCCTGCCGGGTCTGCTCGGTGGTGGCGCCCCCGCGCCCGCCGCCGGTCCCGCTGCCCCGGCCGACGCACCGCAGCCAGCGGTGGCCCCGGCCGCCAAGCCGATCTCCTACCAGGGCGAAGCGGCGATGACTCAACTGCTGGGGCGTAAGCCGACGGCATCCGAATTCCTGCTGCTCGGTCCGATTCTGAAGGGCGGAACCCTGCAAGTGTCCGAAAACGGGGGTGGCGCATGAGCATCCGCAAGCCACTGATCGGGTTCAGTATCTTCGCGATCGTTTCCATGCTGGTCATCGTGGTCGTGTGGAATACGCTCGCCCGCACGGTCGACGGAGACACCCGCAAGTACACCGCGATCTTCACCGATGTCCTGGGCCTGCGCCCCGGCGACGACGTCCGCATGGCGGGCGTGCGCGTCGGCAAGGTCGAGAAGATCGAGCTCGACGGCAAGAACGATGCCAAGGTGTCGTTCATCGTGCAGAGCGACCAGACGGTCTTCGACGACACCAAAGCCCTTGTCCGCTACCAGAACCTGATCGGCCAGCGCTACGTCGCGCTGACCCCGGGCTCGGCGCCGAGCCCGCAGGAGCTCAAGAGCGGTTCGGTCATCCCGATCGACCGCACCGAGCCCTCGTTCGACATCTCCGCGCTGCTCAACGGTTTCCAGCCGCTGTTCCAGGCGCTGGAGCCGGCCGAGGTCAACGCCATGTCGGAGACGCTGATCCAGGCGCTGCAGGGTGACGGTGTCTCGCTGTCGTCCTTCATCGTCCAGGCCGCGCAGCTGGCCACGGATTTCCAGCGTCGGGACGCGATTCTCTCCGACGTGATCACCAACCTGTCCGGCGTGATGGCCGGGTTGGCCAAGCGAGGGGATGAATTGGAGACCCTGGTGACCCAGACCCGGGCGCTGATCGGCGGGCTCTACGAACAGGGTCAGTCGCTGCAGGCGTCCACGGCCACCCTGGCCGACGCGACGACCTCGCTGGTCGGCATGGTCGGCAAGATCCAGCCGAAGCTGTCGGCGGCGCAGAACTCGACCACCGCGGCGCTGAACCTGCTGCTGGCCAACGGCGCCAAGCTCGACCAGGCCGCGATCGACATGCCGTCGATGCTCGCCGACCTGGGCCGGATGACCTCCGAGGGCACGCACGCCAACGCCTACCTGTGCAGCCTCGACGTCTCGCTCTACGGGGTGCTCTTCCCGCGCGGTCTGTTCAGCCAGATCGGTGGCACCTCCCACTCGGAGGTCTGCAGATGAGCAAGCTCAAGAAGACCTTCCTTGGCAACCGCAACTTCTGGCTCGGTGTGATCGGCTCGCTGGTCATCGTGCTGCTGCTGGTCGGCTCGACGGTCTACCAGTTCATCGGGATCGGCAGGCAGTCGATCGAAGCGGAGTTCGTGCAGGCCGCGGGCATCAAGACCGGCGACAAGGTCGCGGTCTCGGGTGTGCAGGTCGGCACGGTCACCGGCGCCGAGATCGAGGGCGATCACGTGGTGATCACCCTCGATGTCGACAAGTCGCTGAAGTTCGGCCCCGACGCGCACGCCGCGATCAAGATGGCCACGCTGCTCGGCGCGCGCTACGTCGACCTGCAGCCGGGCGACGGGTCGGGTCTGAAGAACAAGACCATCCCGCGCTCCAACACCGACGTGCCGTACAACATCGCCGATGTCGTGCAGGTCGGTACGCCCAAGTTCGAGGAACTCGACACCAAGAAGCTGGCCGCCTCGCTCAACACGATCAACAGCCAGCTCGGTGACTCGCCGGAGCTCGTCGCCCAGGCGATCGACAGCGTCGGCGCCCTGGCCAAGGTCGTCGACCGGCGCAAGACCGAGGTCGACAGCCTGCTGAAGGACCTCAACCGGGTCACCCAGCTGCTGGCCGACAACCGCAACTCGATCCTGCTGGTCATCACCCAGGGTGAGGCCATCGCCAACCGGGTGATGGAGCGGCAGAACCTGCTGCGCCAGCTGCTCGACAACATCGCCACGCTGACTCGTCAGCTGGAGGAGATCGGCGCCGAGAACGGTAACCAGTTCGGCGGCACCATCGGTCAGCTCAACACCATGGCCGAGGGTCTGCAGAAGAACAAGGACAACCTCGACCGGCTGCTGCAGATCGGGCAGCCGACCGCGCGCTACTTCAACAACGCGCTCGGCAACGGCAACTACGGCGACGTCTCGCTGCCGTGGCTGTTCCCCGACAACTGGCTGTGCTTCGTTCAGGTGATTCAGGGGTGCGCAGGATGAAACTGACCTCGAGATTCCGCGGCGGCAAGACGCTGGCCCGATCGCTCATGATCGGCGCCACCGCCTTGACCCTGGGCAGCTGCTCGCTGCTGCCCAATCAGGTGAACGACGCGCTCGGCATGTCGACCAAGATCACGGCCGACTTCGAGAACATCGCGGGCATGTACGAGGGCAACGACGTCATGGTCCTGGGCCTGGCGGTCGGCAAGGTCGACAAGATCATTCCCAAGGGCACCTACGTCGAGGTCCACATGACCATCGACGGTGGGGTGAAGATCCCGAAGGAAGCGATCGCGGCGATCATCTCGCCGTCGATCGTCACCGACCGGCACATCGAGATCACCCCGCCCTTCACCGGTGGTGAGTCGATGAAGTCCGGTGAGCACCTGCCCAAGGCGCGTACCCGGACCCCGGTCGAGCTGGACACGATGATCAAGACCATCGACCAGTTCTCCGCCTCGCTCAAGCCGGAAGAGGGCCAGGAAGGACTCGGCCCGCTCTCGGGCCGGGTGCTCTACCCGGTCCTCAACGGCAACGGCCAGAAGATCCGCGAAACCCTCGACGCCCTGTCTTCGGCGTTGAAGATCGGTGTCGACAACAAGGACGCCATCTCCAACATCATCATCAAGCTCAACGAGTTGACGACGATGCTGGCCGACAACGACCAGTCCGTGCGCGACTTCAGCAACCGGGTGACCGCGATGTCGGGCCTGCTGGCCGAACAGGCCCCCGGCCTGCAAGCCACCCTGGATCAGCTGAACGCGTTCCTGGCCAACACCTCCACGATGTTCGGCGAGCACGCCGACGAGCTGGAGACCTCGCTGACCGGTCTGACCAACGTCACCAACCAGCTGCGCGCCAACTCGGGCGCGATGGTCGAGATCGTCGACATCGTGCCGCTGCTGATGCAGAACATCGACGGCGCGATGAACAAGGAAGGCCGCTTCGTCCGCCTGCACGGCCTGATCGGTACCGCCCTCTCCGGCGAGATCGTCAGCGTCTTCTGTGAGCGGGTCCAGATGAAGTCCGATGGCTGCCGCTCCGGGAACATGCAGGACTTCGGCCCGGACTACGGGCTCACCGCCGCACTGCTCGGACTGACGAAATGACCCTACGTATGACGATGAAAGCCCGCCGCGCGCTGGTCGCCGCGGCCGCGACGGCCACCGTGGCGATCACCTCCGGGTGTGGATTCACCGTGGAGGATCTGCCGCTGCCCAAGCCGGGCGCCGAAGGCGACACCTACACGCTCCACGCGGAGTTCGACAACGCGCTGAACCTGCCCGATCAGGCGAAGGTGAAGATCGGTGGTTCCGATGTCGGGGTGGTCTCCGGCATCTCCACCAAGAACTTCCAAGCCCTCATCGACATGCAGATCAGCAAGGACATCGTGCTGCCCCAGGGCAGCACGGCCGAGCTGCGTCAGGCGACTCCGCTCGGTGACGTCTTCATCGCGCTGTCCAAGCCGAAGAACGGCGCTCCCACGGGCGCGCCGCTGCAGGACGGTGCCACGCTCACCCGCGAGTACACCTCCGCGGGCGCCACCGTGGAAGAGCTGCTGATCTCGGTGTCGATGCTGTTCAACGGCGGTGGCGTGGCCAGCCTCAGCCGGCTCGGCACCGAACTCGGCTCGATCCTCAACGGGCAGGGCGGCAACCTGTCGCACCTGATCACCGAGATGACCGGTGTCATCGGCGAACTGAACAACAACAGCGCCAAGGTCGATACGGTGCTGACCGAGTTCAACACCCTCGCCAACACCATCGAGAACAACAAGACCCAGCTGGGTCAGGTGGCCGACACCCTGCCGCAGGCCATCGGCGCCATCGCCGAGAACAACAAGGCGATCGGTGACCTGCTCACCAAGGTGGCCACGGCCAGCGCCGCGCTCGGCGACTACTCCAACACCACCGGCGATCAGCTCTCCGAGCTGCTCACCAACCTGGACAACCTGATGACCGCGCTCGCGGCCTCCGGCGACAACTTCGGGTACGTGCTGGATCAGCTGCACGCGATCCGGCCCGGCGCGAACGCCACGTTCCAGGGCAAGTCGCTGGCGCCGTACGCGACGCTGACCAACCTCGACATCGGGTTGCTCACCGATCCGGCCAACAGCAAGTTCCCCGATCTGAAGGACGTGAACGACTTCGTCGGCACCTTCATCCAGGTGCTGCAGATCGTTCAGGGCCGAGTGGGAGGCCACCGATGAGCAAGGCGAAGAAGTTCTTCGGTAACAAGATCCTGCTGGCCAATGCCGCGCTGGTGGTGGTGCTGATCGTCGGTGCCACCTACCTGCTGGTCAACGTCATGCGGGTGAACCCGCTGCGCTCGGAGTACGCGGTGACGGTCAACTTGGACCGGTCGGGTGGTCTGCAGCCGGGCAACGACGTGACCCTGCGCGGGCACCGGATCGGCAAGGTCACCTCGGTCGAGCTGATCGACCAGGGGCAGTCGATCGCCGCCAAGGCGCAGATCGACAAGAGCTACAAGATCCCGGTCGACACCATGATCCAGGTGGCGGCCCTGTCGGCGGCGGGCGAGCAGTACATCGACTTCCGTCCGAAGAGCGATGTCGGCCCGTTCCTCGGTGACGGCGCGGTGATCAAGTACAACCCCGAGCAGATCAAGACCCCCACCCCGGTGTGGGCGGTGCTCGACGACACCAGCGCGCTGATCGCCCAGGTCAACCCGCAGCAGTTCAAGACGATCCTGTCCGAGCTCGACACCGCGCTCGGCGCGGGCCCGGATCAGCTGCGCGGCCTGATCAACGGCGTCAGCCTGGTGGTGGCGGGTCTGGACAACCTGCTGCCGCAGACGGTGAACCTCATCGCGAATCTGCGGGTGATCGCCGAGACCACCTCGCACGCGCAGCCGGATCTGCAGACCCTGACCAGCAACTCGGGCGCGCTGCTGACCCAGTTCAACAACGCCAACGCCGAGCTGCAGAGCGTGCTGGACAACGCGCCGGCGCAGTTCGAGGCGCTCGGCGCGGTGCTGGACAAGACGGCCGATCCGATCACCGGTCTGGCGGCCAACTTCGTCGCCATCACCAGGGCGGCGCAGCTGCGTCAGCCCGCGCTGCGACTGCTGTTCCCGTCGCTGGCGCTGGGTCTGGAGTCGATCGCGGTACCCGCCCACGACGGCGAGTTCCACACCGTCATCGACATCTGGCCGCGGCCGACGTGCTACTACGCCACCGAGTACCGCCGCAACGAGGAAGTCCAGGACGGGTCGATCCCGAAGTGGAACTACTGCGTGAACCCGCCCGCCGATCAGCAGATCCGCGGTTCGGCCAACGCGCCGCGTCCGAACGTGCCCAACAACGGCGCGCAGATGCCCCCCGGTGTCGATCCCAACGAGCGGACACCCATCCCGGTGAACTGAGTTGATGCCCGGCCCGGTCCCTCGCGGACCGGACCGGGCATACTCGCTGGGGAGAGCGTGTGGCCCGGCTCACGGGCCCACGAAGGATATCGGTGCGATATGTGTGCCGGGAAAGAGCAGGATTGATTCGATGACCAGCGACGACGCCGAGAGCAAGAAGGAAGCTGCCGCGGCGGATAAGCCCGATCTGGCCAAGGCCGACGCGACCGTCAAGGGCGCCGCGGCCACCCCCGAAACGGACGCCCCCACGGTGAAGGCGGCGACCGTGCCCGAAGCGCAGGCGCCGGCGCCCGCGTCGGCCGGGAAATCGAGCTCGACGGGTTGGATCGCCGCCGGTGTGGCCGGTGTGGTCGCTCTCGGTGCGGCCACCGCGGCCGTGGTGTTCTTCCTGCAGAGCAGCGACAAGGGCGACAAGCTCGATGCCATCGCGGAGTCGACGAAGGCGGCCTGCGACTACGGCAACATCCTCGCCAACTACGACTACTCCAAGGACCTCGACGGCTACATCGCCTCGATGAAGGCGGGGGCCACCGGCGACTACCTGAAGGAATTCAGCGACGCCAGCGAGGCGCTCAAGGGCGCGATGGTCCAGGCCCAGGTGAAGTCCCGCGGCGAGGACGTGCAGTGCGCCTACATCTCGGGTAGCACCGAGGACGTCAAGGCCATGGTCACCATGACCCAGTACCGGACCAACTTCACCCAGACCGAACCGGACCGGATGATGTTCGCCATCGAGATGACCCTCGAGAAGTCCGACGACGGCAAGTGGCTGGTCAGCAAGCTGGACTCGCCGCTGCTCAAGAACGGCAGCCAGGTCCCCGGCGGCGGCGCCCCCGGCCAGACCGTGCCGACCCCGCAGGCGCCCGCGCCGACGCCGGGCAACTGATCGACGAGTAATCGGCGAACGCCTCCGGCGGCAGAGCGACTCTGCCGCCGGAGGCGTTTTCGTGCGGACCAACTCCGGTCGCGTCGGCGCCTCAGAACAGGGTGAGTGTCCCGGACGGCGCCGCCGGCTCGACCGGCTTCCCCGTGGTCCGCGGTCTGGTGGGTTCGGCGACTTGCGCCGGGCGGGCGGCGGCCTCGCGGGCGGCCGCGCCTGCCAGAGTGTCGGCCTGTTCGTTGAAATAGTTACCGACGTGCCCGCGGACCCAGCGGAAACGCACCGGGCCCTCGCGGGTCGTGATGGCCCGATCGATCTGCTTGATGATCTCGACGTTCTTCACCGCGCCACCGGTGGAGGTGCGCCAGCCGTTGCGCCGCCAGCCGGTGATCCACTCGGAGGCGCATTTGATGGCGTAGAGCGAATCGCTCTCGATGAGCATCGGCTCGGCGCCGGGGTGGGCGAGGATGGCTTCCAGTACGGCGCGCAGCTCGGCGATCTGGTTGGTGCCGGTCGCCGCTCCCCCGCTGTCCGCCGGGCCCTGGTGGTTCACCCAGGCCCAGCCGATGGCACCACCGGGATTGCGCAGGCAGGACCCGTCGGTGCTCACGATGATCATGACCGCCACCCTAGGCGATGCGGCCGACAAGATCGGTACCGTGGAATGCCTCTATCTCCCTTCGCAACCGCGACTCCGTCCGGCGCAGTGCCGATCTCGCGACCGCGTCGACGAGGCCGTGGCACAGGCGGCCGAACACACCGCGTGGTGGTGGATAGTCGGCTTCGGAGGTCAGCACCGACCGTTCGTAGCCGAGCGGATCGAACCGTAGTGTCACGGTTCCGTATACCCGCCCACGCAGGGTATACCCGATCACCGCGTTGCGCCGATATTCGGTGATCTCGCAGGTCGAGCGCAGCGGAATCACCCCGAACAGCCGGACTTTCAGCACGAAGGCGGCGCCGAGGCCCTGGTCGGGTTCGCCGTCTGGCTCGATGCCGGTGACACCCGACATCCAGTCCGGGACGAAGCGGAAGTTCGCGGCGTAGGCGAAGGCGGCGTCGACGGGTGCGCCGACGTCACACGCATACCTGATGTGGCCCATCGGCCCTCCCTGATCACGGATGGGCTCAAAATTACTACAAATATCCTCTTTATTGGCCGGATTGCCGCTCAGAGCTGGTCGACGAGGTACTCCGCGATCGGCATCGCCGACGTCGCCGCAGGTGAGGGTGCGTTGAGCACGTGGATCGAGCGCGGGGTCCGCTCGATCAGGAAGTCGTGCACCAGGGTGCCGTCGCGCAGCACGGCCTGGGCGCGGATGCCCGCGCGATGCGGCAGCAGATCCGCGGTCGTGAGTTCCGGGCAGTAGCGACGGCATTCGGCGAGGTAGCCCCGCTTGAACACCGAATTGCGCAGCTCGCGCGCCCCGGTCCGCAGGTGCGTGCGGGCGACCCGGTGCACGCCGGGGAAGCGCAGCACGTCGACCGCGTCCCGCACGTTCACGCTGCCCTTGGGATAGCCCTCCCTGGCCAGCCCGAGCACGGCGTTCGGCCCGACGGTCAGCTCGCCGTCGATGGTCGGGCTCAGGTGGACGCCGAGGAACGGCAACGCGGGATCGGGCACCGGGTATATCAGCGTGCGCACCAGCTCGGCGCGCTCGGCGGGCAGCCGGTAGTACTCGCCGCGGAACGGGACGATGCGGAAGTCGGTGCGGATGCCCGCCATCCGCGCCATCCGGTCGGCCTGCAAGCCGGCGCAGACCACCAGCGTGCGCGCGGTGAACGTCGCGGCCGGGCCGGAAATCGTGACGGCGGAATCGGTTTCGCTGATCGCCTCGACGACGGTGTCGAGCGCGATCCGCCCGCCCATGGCCACCACCTGATCGGCGAGCGCGGCCGTCACCTTCGCGTAGTCGATGATGCCGGTGGCTGGCACGAACAGCGCGCCGACGCCGGTGATCCGCGGCTCGCGGCGCACCAGCTCGGCCGCGTCGATCGCTTCCACCTCGACGCCGTTGGCGACGGAGCGCTCGTAGAGGTCGAGCATCCGCGCGTGCTCGGCGGAATCGGTGGCCACCAGCAGCTTTCCGCAGACCTCGAACGGAATGTCGTTGGCGGCGGCGAACTCCTTGGTCCACCGCGCGCCCGCGCGGCACAGCCGGGCCTTCAAACTGTCGGGTGGGTAATAGATTCCGGAGTGGATGACGCCGCTGTTGTGCCCGGTCTGATGCGCGCCGAGGCTCGACTCCTTGTCCACCAGCACCAGACTCGCGCCGGGGTGGGTGGTCAGCAGGCGATGCGCGGTCGCCACGCCGACGATGCCGCCGCCGAGCACGCAGAAGTCGTACGCACCGCGCCCGGTGCCGCCAGAACTCACACGCCGACGGTAGTCGGCGCCTCGTCGGCAGGTGTGGTCGGTGCGGCGGTCTCGTCGCCGGCCTGTGCCGACTCGACCGGCGCGGGCTCGGTGCCCGGCTTCTGCACCCGTTCCACGCGCAGCGTGTGGCTGCCGAGGCCGGGATCGGAGAGCACGAAGACCAGTTCACCGCGGCGGGTGTCGAGTTCGGTCCGCAGCGCGGTCACCCCGGCGGGGTCGGCGGTGAGGCCAAGGTATTTCGACGCGATCGTCACCAGGTTGGTGTCCACCGTGAAGGCGATGGTGTCGGTGCGCGCGGGCGCGACCTGCGCTCCGACGTAGGTGGTGCCGATCTTGAGCCGTCCGGCCAGCGCCGAGCTGTCGGGGGTCGCGCCGACACCCGACTGCTGTGCGGTCACCGGGGTCCTGGTCACGGCGGGCACCGTGCGCTCGGTCGACATCGCGAGCTCGACGAGATCGCTGCTCGCGCGCGGCGCGGAGTCCTCGGCGAAGGCGGGGCGGTGGTGGCCCGATCCCGGCGGCACGGCGGGGGCCGCGGTGTCGTCGGCGCGCGGCGGCGCGAGCTCGGGCATGTGGTTGACGATGTAGGCGCCCGCGGCGACGGTGAGGCAGAGGCTGGCGGCGCCGGCGATGACGGTGGCGGACAGACGCGCGATCTGAGCGGGTCGGTGAGCGGTCACGATGCGGTCCTTCCTGTACCTGTGGGTGAACCCGAGGGAACGGGGCCCGCATCGTTGAAAGCCACGCGCTGATTTCCACGGTACGCCGGTGCTAGCTGTTGTTAGCACCGGCGCCGGTGAGATCAGGACCACATCTGGACAACCGACCTATCAGTGCGGGTCAGCGCCGTGCCCGGGGGTCGCGGTTGTTTCTCACACCGCGCCGCGGGGTACCCCTCCGAAGCAGGCGAGCGTCGTTCACGACTGCCACGGAGGTCAACCCCCGGCCAACGAAGTCCGGGGCAGTCGGCACGAATGGCGCTCAGAGACTGACGCTCGCCTGTTCGAAACGTGTGGTCAGGCGAACTGGCCTGCTTCGCGGCCCGCCCCGGGCGGACCGGCGAAGGCCTGGGCGATGCCGAGCCAGTGTTCGGCGTCGGGGCCCTCGGTGACCAGGGCGGTGTCTTCGCGGTGCCTGCGCTGGGTCGCGACCAGGCAGAAGTCGACGGCCGGACCGGTGACGCGCTGCTTCGCGTCCTCGGGACCCCAGGTCCACAGGCTGCCGTCGGGCGCGGTCAGCTCCACCCGGAATTCCTCGGCGGGACCGGATTCCCCGTGCACGGTGTAGGCGTAGTTGCGGGTGCGGACGCTGATGTGGGCGACGGTGCGCAGCCGGGCGGTGGGTGTGCGCTCGACGCCGAGCGCGTCGGCGACGTCCTGGCCGTGCGCCCAGGTCTCCATGATCCGCGCGGAGATCATCGACGCCGGGCTCATCGGCGGGCCGAACCAGGGCAGTTTGGTGCCCGCGGGCACGGCGGCCAGCGCGGCGATCAGGGCCGCGCGGCCCGAGCGCCAGCGCACGAGCAACTCGGCGGGCGGGGTCTGCGCGACCTCTTCGGCGGCCTCGTCGACGAAGGTGAACATCTTGGGCGCTGCCTCGGCCAGCAGCTTCGCGAAGGTGTCACCGTCGGTGGCGGCCAGCTTGGAGACTTCGTCGGTCCAGGTCAGGTGGGCGATCTGGGTGGTGATGTCCCAGCCGGGCGAGGGGGTGGTGGTCTGCCACTGCGCGGAGGTCAGCGGTGCGACCAGGTTTTCCAGATCCGCGCATTCGGCGGCGAAGTCGTCGAGGAGCGCTGCGAGGTCAGCCATCTGTTCCCTTGCCGATCGTGGCGCGACCCGGTACGGGTGCGCCTCGTCACCAAGAATCTCAGCGGCCCGAGAAAAATGCAAGCACGCGTGCTTGTTATTTGCCGCTACCAGCCGAAGATGAGGAGGTGGACCGCGCCGACTACGACGCCCAGCGCACCACCGTGCAGGTACAGCAGCCACGCGTCCTGCTCCACCGCGGCATAGAACATCTCCATGAACTCGCCCGGCGTGAGTTTCTGCAGCTTGCGATCGGCGAACTCGTCGATCTTCTTCGCCTGCTCCAGCACGAACTTCTCGTCGTCGACCATTTCCGGCGCGAGGCTCATGCCAGCGCCCGCGCCGGAGATGGCGAGGTTGTCGTACCCTTTCCGCCCGATCGCCGCGCGCACCATGAACGCGGTCGGGCCGAGCTGGTGCTGGATCTCCTCGGCGACGACCCGCTCGATCAACTGCTTGGTCTTGTCGCCGTTCGGCCCATCGAGCAGCTCGTTGGACAGGTTCTCCACGGTCAGCACCTGGTAGGCCAGGATGTGCGCGAGGTCGGTCGCCGCCTGCGGCTGCCGCTTGGCCAGCAGGGCCTGGCGCCACAGGTACTTGTAGCGCGGCTGCGGGTCGCCCGGCTCGAACACCATCTTGATCGCGATGACGTTTACGATGACGCCGATCGCGGCCGAGGCCAGCAGCACGATCACCCACGCGGGCACCAGCCCCCAGAACGGGATCTGCGAGTGCACGTGCAGGTACAGCGCCAGCACCAGGCCGAACGGCGCGCCGAGCAGGCCGATCCGCACCATGAACTTCAGTTCCGGCGCGGCGATGGTGGTGGTGAGGTCCTTGAGAATGGTCGGGTTCTTCTCCAGGTACCTGATCACGAAGTTCTTGACGTCGAGCAGCTGGTCGATGTTGTCGCCGAGGCTCGCGAACGCGCGCCTGCCCAGCGCGGGCAGCTGCCGGTCGACCCGCTGGTAGACGGCCTGCTTCACCGGTCGTGGCAGCGAGCGCCACAGATCGGGATTCTCCCGGTACATGATCTCGTCGACGATCGGCCGCACCTGGTCGCGGGCCCGTTCGGCGAGATAGTCGCCGATGCCGTCCAGATCGAGTTCATGGATGAAATCGCGCGGGCTGCCGATGCGCATCAGCGCCTTGTCGACGCAGATACTCGCCATCTTCTCGGAGCGGGCGGGGATGAAGCCCTGGAAACCGAGCTGGCGCCCGTCACCGGAGAAGGTCGGCAGCACCTGGACCCGGCGTGGCAGATACGGATACAGGACGTGCAGCATCGGTACCCGGAAGCCCTTGAAATGCAGCGGCCAGAACAGCATGAGCACGCCGGTCCAGTTGGTGAGCCAGCCCGCCACCGCGCAGAAGATCGGAAAGCTCACCAGTTCGACCACGAATTTCGACTGCCCCGTCAGCTCTTCCCAATCGATGAAGAGTCCGGAGGCCAGTGTGGTCATCGTGGAGCCCCCTAGTGCTGACGCGCGAAGAACGTGAAGAACGTGAGGATAAGGCAATCACATTCTGACCGGTCGCGACGGGGTGTCAACGGCGGAGGGCGGTATCTACCCCGGCCGCAGCACGACGTGAACCTCGATCGTCACCCAGCGCCCGATCAGGAATTCCGGTGCTTTCACCCCGATCGCCCTGCGGTCGAGCACGGCTTCCGCGCTGACGGCCACGGTGTCGGCGGTCAGGTCGAACCGGGTGACGGTGAAGACCAGCGGGATGTCCCGGCCGCGGACGGTGGCCACGCCCGCCACACGCCACTCCCCATCGGTGCCCGTGATGTCGTCGGCGACGAAGCTCATCCGCGGGTGCCGGTCCAGATCCAGCAGCCCCGGCTTGCGCAGATCGCGATCGCGCCGGGCGTTGCCGGTGTCGATCGCGGCGAGGTCGACGACCCCGCTGACCGTCTCGGGCTGCCCGGCGGGACCGACCGTCAGCCGGCCGGCCAGCACCGGCATCGTCCCGTGCACGGTCCGCCGCCCGAAGTGGCCGACCCGGAACCGCGCGGTGCACCGCTGCGGCGCGGCGACCCAGTCCGTGCGCTCGCGCTCGCCCAGCATGATCCAGTTCATGACGTCGCCCCCGCGGCGTAGATGGCGGCGGTGTCGTGGTGCCGCAGCACCGGGTAGATCTCCACCCGGTCGGGCCCGGGCAGCAGCGCCGGGTCCTCGTCCGGCAGCAGCTCGGTGGCGAGGATGGCCGCGCGCACCGCGTGCAGCGCTTCCTCGGACTCGCCGATGCCGATCACCACGCCGGAGCCGTCGGCGCGGCGCAGTTCGTAGTACTCGAGCAGGCCCGGCACGGTGGCCAGGGCGGGCCGGATGCGGTTCGCGGCGGCGAAGTCGGCGGCCGCCAGTTCGCCCGCCGTGCGCGGCCGGTCGAACCAGACAAGGTGTGCGTACATGATTTTCAGCTCCTGACCTGGGGAATTCGGTGATTCAAGGATCGCCGCGCGCGGGCGCGTCCGGATCAGTGCCGGTACGTATCCGCGGTACTGAACTTCGCCGTAGGCGCGATACTGGTGCGATGCAGACTCCGGCCGTCGGACGGCATCAGGAGATCGCGCGGCTGCGCGCGGCGGTGCTGTCCGCCGCCGCGGGGGCAGGCCGGTTCGTGCTGGTCGGTGGTGCGGCCGGGATCGGCAAGTCCTGGCTGGCGGAACGCGCCGTCGAGCTGGCCGCGGAGTCGGGGCTGCGAGTGGCGCGCGGCAACGCGCTCGACGACGCCGGGATGCCACCGCTGTGGCCGTGGCGCCGGGCCGCCCGCGACCTGCCCGAACTCGCCGCCGCCCTCGATACGGTCAGCGAACCCGGTGGCGGTGCGGCCGCGCAGCGCTTCCGGATGTGCACCGAGGTCGTCGACGTGCTCACCGCGGCGGCCGCGGGCACCGGCCTGCTGCTCGTGCTCGAGGATCTGCACTGGGCCGACCCGACCTCGCTGGCGCTGCTCACCCACGTCGCCGGCGAGACGGCGCGCGCCGAGCTGCTCATCGTCGGCACGGCGCGCGAACCGGCGGGGGCGACCCTGCTCGGGCACCAGTCCGAGTGGCTGCGGCTGCCGAATGCCCGATCACTGTCGGTACCGGGGCTTTCCGAGCCGGAGGTGCGCTACTGGCTCGAACAGCGCGGTCTGTCCGCCGATCTCGCCGCGCGGGTGCGCGATCGCACCGACGGCAATCCGCTGCTGGTCCGGCTCGTCCTGGAATCCGGTGCCGCCGAGTCCGGCAACGGCGACGTGCTGTCCGTGCCCGCGGTGCGCCGTTTGGTGCTGTCACAGCTCGACCGGCTCGCGCCGGACACCGTCGACGTGCTCAGTGCCGCCGCCGTATTCGGTGAACGCATCGACGCCGACCTGTTGGCGCAGGTATGCCCGCGGGTGCCGGACGCCATCGACGCCGCGACCGCGGCGGGCATCGTCCGCCGTTTCGACGACGGCACGACCGGTTTCACCCACGCCCTGATCAGGGACGCGGTGTACGCCGACCTGACACCCTCGCGCCGGTCCGCCCTGCACCGCGTGGCGGCGGAAGCGCTGACCGCGCGTGGCGGTCCCGACGCCGTTGTCGCCGGGGCGATCGCGACGCAGTGGCGCGAGGCGACGGCAGGCGCCGAATCACCGGCGGGCCTGCGCTGGTCGCGGCGCGCGGCCCGCTCGGCACGGGCCGCCGCGGCCTATCCGGAGGCGATCCGGTTCGGGCAGTGGGCGATCGACGCGGCGGGCGCCACCGCCGCCGAGGCCGACCGCGCCGAGCTGCTCCTCGACCTCGCCCGCGACGAGTTCGCGGCGGGCCGGATCGCCGACAGCCTCGAACACTGTGTCCAGGCCGCCGCCCTCGCCGAGCGGGCCGCCCGTCCCGACCTGCTCGCCGAGGCCGCGCTCGTGGTGCACGGCGTCACCACGCCCACGGTGATGACGCAGCTGGACCAGCTGTGCGCCACCGCCTTACGGCAGCTCGAGCCCGGCACCCACGACGACCTGATCGCCCGGATCCTGGCCAGGCACGCCCTGTCGGCCGCCGATCGCGGCGCGGGCGCGGCGGCCAGGACGCTGTCCGAGCAGGCCATGCGCGCCGCCGCGCACTCCACCGACCCCGATGTCGCGCTCGACGCCATCCACGCCCGCCACCTGTCCCTGGCCGCGCCCGACTACCTCGACGAGCGAACCACCCTGGCCGCCAAGGCGATCGAGCTCGCGGTCGACGCCGAACAACCGCTCGCCCAGCTCTGGGGACACGTGTGGACCGCCGACGCGAGCCTGCAACGCGGCGACCTCACCGCCTTCGACAGCGCCCTCGACCACATCGCGCTGCTGGTCGAACGCCGTCGGCTGCCGATCGCCCGGTGGCACCTGCTGCGCCTGCGCGCCACCCGCGCGGTCCTCGTCGGCGACCTCGCCGCCGCCCTCGAATTCGACAGTGCCGCCTATGAACTGGCGCTGGCCATCGGCGACTTCTCGCTGGCCGGGCTGCATCACGCGTTCCGTGGGATGTACGCGGTGATCGTCGGCCACATCGACCGCGCCGAGCTGACCGCCGCGGTCGAGTCGCTGGCCTTCGCCCCGAAGATCCCGATCGCCCAGCTCTTCGCGCCGCTGATGCACGCGCTCGCCGGTGACGTCGACGAGGCCACGGCCCTGTTCGCGCCGTTCCGCGAGCTCCCCGACACCCTGGAGATCGGCGCGCGCTGGGCGGGCACCGTGTTCTGTGTCGGTCTGGTGGCCGAACTCCTCGACGACGCCGAGACCGCCGACCGGGTCTACCGCGCCCTGGCGGGCCAGGAACGGTACTACTCCGCCGACGGCACCGGCGCGCTGATCTGCGTCAGCTCGCTGGCCCGGGTCCGCGCCGACAACGCCCGCGTGGCCGGGCACCTGGACGCCGCCGTCGAGCTGTACCGGCGCGGTCTGGCGATGGACGCCAGGATCGGCGCGCGGCCCTTCGTCGCGCTCGGCCATCTCGGCCTGGCCCGCACCCAGCTCGCCCGCGCCGACTTCGCCGCCGCGCGCGCCGAAGCGGGGCGGGCGGCCGCCGGGTTCCGCAGGCTCGGCATGCCGTACCGCCTGGCCGCCGCCGACGCCCTGCTGACCAGGATCGCCGCCGCCACCCGGTCCGCCGATCCCCTGACGCCGCGCGAGCGGGAAGTCCGCGATCTCGCGGCGGCGGGCCTGACGAATCGCGAAATCGCCACGCGTCTGGTTCTTTCCGAGCGCACCGTGGAAACCCACGTCCGCAACATCCTCGCCAAACTGGGTGTCACCAACCGCACCGAACTCGCCCGCGACCCCCGCTGACGCAGGTCACGCCCCTGACATCGTGGTCGGTGCGCGGTGCGAAGTTGCGGTTACAGTGGCCGGGCAAGTAGTGCTCGTGCTCGGAGGGGACCGGTGGTGGAACAGGTATTCCAGGTCGATTTGCGTGGTGTGGTCGACCTGCTCAGTCACCACCTGTACGGCAGCCCGCGGGTGTACGTGCGCGAGCTGATGCAGAACGCCGTCGACGCGAGCACCGCGCGCCGGACGCTGGACCCGTCGGCGCAGCTCAGCGTGCGGATCGAGACCGCCGACCGGACCGGCGACCGCAGCATCAGGATCCACGACACCGGTATCGGGCTCACCGAGGCCGAGGTGCACACCTTCCTGGCCACCATCGGCCGCAGCGGCAAACGCGACGATCTCGGCTTCGCCAGGCACGAGTTCCTCGGCCAGTTCGGCATCGGCCTGCTCTCGTGCTTCCTGGTCGCCGACGAGGTCACCGTGCTCACCCGCTCCGCGCGCGGCGGGCCGACGGTGCGCTGGACCGGCTTCGCCGACGGCCGCTACCGGGTCGAGCCCGCCTCGCGGGAACGCGAGGAACCGGGCACCACGGTGATCCTGACGCCCCGGCGCGGCGCCGAGCAGTGGCTCACCGGCGCCACCGTCACCGAGCTGGCCGCCTTGTTCGGCAGTCTGCTGCCGTTCGAGGTCACCGTCGACGGGCGCTCGGTCACCGAGCCCGAGGTGCCGTGGCGGGCGAACCACCCCACTCCCGACGACCGCAAGGCCGCGCTCGCCGCCTACGCCGAGGACACCTTCGGTTTCACGCCGTTCGCCACGTTCGATCTCAGCTGTGCCGAATCCGGCGTCACCGGCGTGGCGTTCGTGCTTCCGCAGCCGGTCAACCCGGCGGCCAAGGCCGGGCACCGGGTGTATCTCAAGCGGATGCTGCTGGCGGAGAGCGTCAGCGGGCTGCTGCCCGACTGGGCGTTCTTCGTGCGCTGCGTCGTCGACACCACCGAGCTGCGGCCGACCGCGAGCCGGGAGGCGTTGTACGAGGACGACCTGCTCGAATCCACCAGGGAGTCGCTCGGCGGGCAGATCAGGGACTGGCTGGTGGAGCTGTCCACCGCCGACCCGGCCGCGCTCGCCCGCTTCCTGCGCGTCCACGACCTGGGCGTGAAGGCGCTGGCCCTGCACGACGACGACATGCTCCGGCTGGTCGACCGCTGGCTGCCGGTGGAGACCAATGCCGGGCAGATCCCGCTCGCGGAGTTCCGCCGCCGGTTCGGTGGCATGCGCTACACGCCGTCGGTGGAGGAATTCCGCCAGCTCGGCGGGGTGGCGGCCGCGCAGGGCCTCGGCCTGGTGAACGGCGGCTACACCTACATCACCGAGATCCTGGAGCGCCTGCCCGCGCTCGATCCCGAGATCCAGGTGACCCGCCTGGACACCGCCGCCCTGGCGACCCACTTCGACCTGGTCGACCCGGCCACCGAACTCGCGCTGCGGCCCTTCCTGACGACCGCCCAGCGCGTGCTCGACCGGCTCGACTGCGAGGTCGCGCTGCGCACGTTCGATCCGCCTTCGCTGTCGGCGCTGTACCTGCTCGACCGCGACACCCAGCATCGCGCCGAACTGCGGGCCACCCGCCAGGTCGCCGACGAACTGTGGGCCGATGTGCTCGGCGCCTTCGATTCCGGTCAGGACGGCGACCGGCCGCAGCTGGTGCTCAATCACCGTAATCCGCTGGTGCGCCGCATCGCCGGGCTCGCCGACACCCGGTTGGTGACCATGGCGGTCGAGGCGCTCTACAGCCAGGCACTGCTCCAGGGCCAGCATCCGATGCGGCCGGTGGACACCGCGCTGCTGAACAAGTCGTTCGTCGGGCTGCTCGACTGGGCAGTGCACGATCCGCAGGGAGAGCTCTGATGTCCGAGTCCGCCGACGACCTGTGGCGGCTGCTCGCCCAGGCCGGTCACATGCCCTACGGCGACGCCAAAGACGCACTGCTGGAACAGGTCCTGCGACACGCCGAAGCGGGCGGGCACACCGACATCGCGTTCAACACCCGGATGCGGTTGATCGCCGCCTACGCCCAGGGCATGAGCCCGGCCAAGCTGTTCGTCCCGTTCGCCCGCTGCCTGGCCGACTACGACCGGGAACCCGGCGCCTACGACGACTGGGTGGCGGGATCGCTGCGCTGGGATTTCAAGTTCGCGGTGCGCGCGATGACGAACTTCCCCGAGGTGCCCAAGGATCGGGCGCTGGCCGCGCTCGACCAGATGGAGCAGCGCTACCGCGTGGAGGGCCAGAGCCCGCAGGCGGTGTACGCCTACCGGCACTATGTCACCGAGCACCTGGGCGAGCTGGACGAGGCCGAGCGCTGGTACGAGAGATGGTGCACCACACCGCGTGACGAGAACTCCGACTGCGCCGGCTGTGACCCGACCGGCAAGGTCGCCTGGCTGGCGAGCCGGGGTCGCGACGCCGAGGCCGTCGACCTGGCCGCCCCGGTCCTGCGTGGCGAGCTGAACTGCGATGAGCAGCCCCAGCTGATCCTCACCGCGCTGCTGCTGCCCTACCTGCGCACCGGCCAGCTCGAGGCGGCGCGCGACGCGCATCGCCGGGCCTACCGGGTGCTGCGCACCAAGCCGCAGGACCTGCGGGCCATCGCGAGCCATCTCGAGTTCTGCGCGCTGTCCGGCAACCAGGCCCGCGGCCTGGAACTGCTCGACCGGCATCTCGGCTGGCTCGACCGGTCGCCGAATCCATCCGCCGCCATGGACTTCGCCGCCGCGGCCGCGCTGCTGCTGCGCACCGTCGAGGACGCGGGCCACGGCGACACCGTCGTCCGGCGGCCCGCGCATCTCGACCGCCCCGCGGCCGAATCGACCGCGCGCGCCCTGCGCGCGGAACTGACCGCCGAGGCCTTGGCGATCGCGGCGCGATTCGATCGGCGCAACGGCACCACCCACCAGACGGAACTGGTGCACGCGGTGCTGGCGAGCGCGCCGATCGTCGACCAGCTGCCGCTGTCGGCCGCCGCGGTGCACCGGGTGCCGGTCGAGCAGGCGCCCGCCCCGATCGAACTCCCCGCGCTGACCACCGCCGAGCTGATCGAACGGGCCGAATCGGGCCTCCAGCGCGATGCCACCACCGAGGTGACGGCGTTGATCCAGCGCCTGACCGAGGACGCCGAGCCCACCGATCCGCTGCTGGCGGGCAGGCGCGCGGCCGTGCTCGCGCGCGAGTCCGCCCGTGGCGACGACTGTCTCGCGACCGAATCCCTGCTGCGCCGCGCGATCGAGCACTACACCGCCGCAGGCGACGAGGATCACCGCCAGATCGGTCTCGGCAGGCTCGGCGTGCACCTGTGCAGGCACGGTGATCCCGCCGAAGCGACACCGCTGCTGCGCGCGTCGCTCGCGCACCTGGGCGCGTCGGCCGATCCTGCGGTCCGGGGCAACGCCGTGCTGCGGCTGTCCGGCGGTCTGCTCGACCTGTACGACCGTGGCCTGCTGCCCGACGATGCCTCCGCCGAGCTCCCCGAACTGCTCGACCGTGCCGACGCCGAGGCCGCCGCCTCGGGTGACGACGAGCTGATCGGTGATGCCGCCAAGCAGCGGCTCTTCCTGTCCGAGAACAATTCCCGGATCGACGACGCCGATGTCGCGGCACGGACGGCGATCTCGGCCTACCGCCGGGCGAACCTGCCGTTCCGGGCCGCGACCACGCTGTACTACCTGGCCGGAATCCACCGGGCCGCCGGTGATTTCACCGCCGCCCTGGCCGCGACCGACGAGGCGCTGCCGCTGCTCGACGCGGACACCCGCGTCGGTTTCCGGACGGCCCTGTTCGCCCGTCGCGGCGATCTCCTGCTGTTGCTCGAGCGTCCCGCCGAAGCGGTCGGCGAGCTGCTCACCGCCATCGCGATCGGCGCACCCGCCGGTCTGCCCCAGTTGCCGTACGCCCAATGGGATCTGGCCATCGCCTACCGGGCCACCGGGCAGCTGCTCGATGCCGCCGAGCAGGCGGAAGCGGCGATCACCGCGCTCGACGGCGCGGGCGCGGGCGGCGCGGCCCGTGGCTGCCGCTACCTGCTGGCCGGTCTGCACCGCTCGCTCGGCGAGCCCGATCAGGCGCTCGCCGTGTACGACGCGATCATCGAATTCGACCGGGCCGTCGAGGATCTCGGTGACGAGGCGTACGTCCTGGCCGAGACCGCCGACCTGCTCGACGCACTCGACCGCGACGCCGAGGCCGCCGAACGCTACCGCCTCGCCGCCGAGGTGGCGGCGCGGGTCGACGATCCGATCCGGGTCGCCTACTGCCGCTACAGCGCCGCGCTGTCCCTGCACTGGTCCGGTGATTCGGCGGGCGCGGTCGCGGCCGTCGAGGTCGCCGACGCCGCGCTGGCGGCGCTCGCCGCCACCGGCCCCGACGCCGATCTGCTGTGCTGGCACCGGGCCAGGCTCGACCACAATGCCGCCCGAATCCTGCACGCCGCCTATCGTTTCCCCGAAGCCCTCCCGCGCGCCGAAGCCGCCGCCGCCGGGTTCCGCGCGATCGAGGTCATCGATCGGGCGGTGCGGGCCGACTACGACCAGGCCAGGATCCTGCTCGACCTCGACCGGACCGCCGAGGCCGAGAAGGTCCTCGCCGGTGCCGTCGCCGAACTCGACGACACCCACCCCGCCTACGGCCTGCTCACCACCCTGCTGACCGAAACCCGCTCCAGACTCGGCTGATTCGAAGGACTCCACGCGATGCAACCGCTCGGCAGCGACGATCCACGCCAGATCGGGGCGTACCGGCTGCTCGGCGTCCTCGGCGCCGGCGGCATGGGCAAGGTGTACCTGGGCCGCAACGCGGGCGGACGCACGGTCGCGGTGAAGGTGATCCGGCCGGATCTGCTGGGCGACCCCGAATTCCGGGCCAGGTTCCGCCGGGAGGTGGCCGCCGCGCGGCGGGTCGGCGGTGCCTGCACCGCGCCAGTCCTCGACGCCGATGTCGACGCCGATCCGCCGTGGCTGGCCACCGGTTACGTCGCCGGACTCGCGCTCTCGGACGCGGTGTCGCGGTTCGGGCCCTTCACCGAACCGTCGTTGCTCGCGCTCGGGCACGGGCTGGCCGAGGCGCTGGTGGCCATTCACGGCGTCGGCATCGTGCATCGCGATCTGAAGCCGTCGAATGTGCTGCTCGCCGTCGACGGGCCCAAGGTGGTCGACTTCGGGATCGCGCGCGCCGTCGAGGACACCGCGCTCACCACCACCGGAAAGGTCATCGGCTCACCGGGTTTCATGTGCCCGGAGCAGGTCACCGGTGAACCGCTCGGCCCCGCCTGCGACGTGTTCGCGCTCGGCGGCGTGCTGACCTTCGCCGCCTCCGGCCACGGCCCGTTCGGCACCGCCGAGATCGTGCAGATGCTGTTTCGCATCGTCTACGAGGAACCGCGCCTCGAGGGCGTGCCCGCGCGCCTGCGTCCGCTGGTCGCCGCCTGCGTCGCCAAGGACCCCGCCGCCCGCCCCACCCCGCAGCAGGTCCTCGCCGAGCTCACCGCCATCGGCCTGCCCGAGCGCACCGGCTGGCTACCACCGGCCGTGCTCGAGGACGTCAGCAGGCGCGCGGTCATCCTGCTCGACCTCGACTCCGGCCCGGCCGACCCACCTGTCGGACCCAGCGCAGCGCTCCCCCCGACATGGTCGAACACAGGCGGCCAGGCATCCTTCCCCGGCCTCACGGGCTCCGGTGGGCAGACCCCGCTGCCAGGTGCTGCTGCGGGCTTCGGCGGCCCGGCGTCGTCGCCCGGGATGGCTGCGGGCGTCGCCGGCCCGGCGTCGTCGCCTGGCATGGCTGCGGGCTTCGGCGGACAAACGCAGCTGCCCGGGTCCGGGTCGGGGTTCAACGGACAGGGCACGGCTGCGGGCTTCGGCGGGCATACGTCCTTCGCCGGCGGTGGGCCGGCGCAGGCCGGGTACGCGACGGTCCGTCGGCCCGCCGGTGACCTCACCGGCGGTACTTCCGCGCCCGGGCAGGCGTTGCGCCCGCCCGCGCGCCGCGGGCGCAACGCACTGGTGGCCGCGGCGGTGGTCGTGGCGCTGGCGGTCGCCGGGGGCGCGTTCCTGATCGGGGTCCAGCTGCGCGACCGATCGGACGGCAATAGCGTGGCGAACTCGACGTCGATCTCCACCAGCCACCGAGGTTCCGAGCTCCCACCCGCCACCGGAGCGCCGGTGTCGACCGTCCCCGCCGCGTTCGTGGGGAGCTGGCAGGGGCGGGCTGTCGACGGGCCGGTGCAGTTCGACATCACCCTCACCATCGACGACGGCAAGGTCGGGCAGAAGGTCGCCACCGCGTCGAATACCGGCGTGCTCTCCGGCGAGCGCTGCGAGCGCTCGGAAACCCTGGTCGAGGCCACCACCGACGGCCTCGTCCTCCAGGCGAAACTCACCGGCAAGAGCGCGAGTGGCTGTGTGGACGACGGCGCGACCTCGACGGTCACCATGGGCTCGAACGGCACCCTCACCTACCGCACGCCAGGGTTGCTCGGTGGCACCATCACCGGGTTCCTGCGGAAGTCCTGACCACCCGCGATGTCGATTGCCGGTCGTTTGCCGACCATGTGGAAACGGGAGCGAAACGGCGAAGCGGACACCGTACGCGGCCGGTGGTGGTTCACTACCACCACGAGCTTGTCTGGACTTTCGACCAATACATCACCCCTGGTGATGCCGATCTCAACTTTCCAGCCGTTGCTATCTGGGTCACTACTATGCCAGACTCTCGTCCCACACTGTGAAGCCGTCCGGTCTCACAATGTCCGGAGAGGGAGTGTGTTGAGCGAGCGGCAAGTGCGCGATGTTGCCACCCTCCCGACGGTTGCGCCGAAATCAGCCCCAGTCGACCAGCGTGAGCGCGGCGGCGGTCAGCAGGTCGACCAGTTCGCCGACCGGTGGCCGCGACTCGCGCAGCAGCCATTCGTGGGCCACGCCGTTGACCGCGCCGGTGAGCAGGCCGGTGGTGAGCTCCGCGTCGCCGCGCAGCCGCACCCCCTTGGCCGCCAGCGCCGTCTCGATCAGCGCCGACCAGGCATGCCTGCGCGCGCGACGATGGTTCTCCATCCGATCGCTGACTCCGACGACCTCGATCAGCGCCACCTGCGCGCGGTACGGGTCGGAGCCGAGCGATTCCAGGTACGCCCCCAGGCCGGCCCGCAGCGCGGGTTCCGGTTCGGTGTGCGCGACCACCGCCTGGACGACCGCGGCCGCGGCGTCGTCCTGGATGCGGTCGTAGGCGGCGATGAGCACGTCCTCGCGGGTCTCGAACTCCTCGTAGAACTGCCGCTTGGACAGGCCCGCCGCCGCGCACACCTCGGCGAGCGAGCACGTCGGGTACCCGCGTTCGGCGAAGATTCGCGTCGCTGCTTCCAGGAACCGCTGGCGCCGTTCGGCTTTACGCGCGACGACTGTACGACCCCCATACCGTCTGTCCGCTGTAGTCACCTCTCCAATGTATCTGAAACCCGGGATCACACTTACATTTCCGGGCTGCTTCAACCAATCCCCACAAAGAAGGACGGCTGACCAGTGCTGCGCACCCGAGGCTCGCGGACCGCATTGTCCGCTCTCGTACTAGCGGTGAGTGCCTCACTCGCCGCACCGGCGTCGACCATGGCTGCCCCGCGGCCTGCGGCTCAGCCGAGCGTCCCGGCGATCGCGGAGAACGTTCCCTCCGAGACGCTGGCCGCGCTGGCACCGTCGATCGTAAGCGCCATCTCCGCGCCCGCCCCCATCGCCGATGGCGCGCAGGCCGCGATCCTGGCTCAGGCCCGCGTGCTGCTGGCGACGCCCGGCATTCCCGCGCAGGTCAAGGCGACCCTCGAGAAGGTCATCACCTTCCTCGACGGCAGCGGCGGTGGCGGCCCCGAGCTCCCGCCGTCCGACGGCCCGCGGATCGCCCAGTTCCTCTACCCGACCATCGGTAAGGGCTGCATC
Organism: Nocardia sp. NPDC050718; assembly: GCF_040654235.1. Lineage (NCBI taxonomy): Bacteria > Bacillati > Actinomycetota > Actinomycetes > Mycobacteriales > Nocardiaceae > Nocardia > Nocardia sp. NPDC050718. The sequence continues at coordinate 232,157 of NZ_JBFAHQ010000001.1, forward strand.
GGCCCGACCTCCGATTCCGTCGGCACCGCGCTGGCCGTACCCGGCCCGGCCGAGCTGCCGCCGCCGGGGCCCGCCGCGGGCCAGACCGGTTTCGTGTTCACCGCGCTGGGTACCAAGACGCCGACCGTCGTGCAGAACCCGCCGATGACGGTGCAGTGGATCAACCTGGACAACCGGCGGACGGGCACCCAGCCGCTCACCACCGCGGCCGGGATCAACCCGGACGGGCCCGCCACCCTGACCGCCATCGCCGACACCGGCGCGGGCCGGGTCGCCGCGGTGATCACCGGTTCGCTCACCACGACCACCGCCGACGGTGACCGGACCTGCTCGTTCGCCCCGACCCTCGGGTTCTTCTCCGTCGCCTGAGCCGACGCCACGTATTGGAGTTTCGTTCAATGAAGTTTGCCGTCCCCGGCCTGGTCAGTGGCCTGGCCGGCGCGATCCTCGGGGTGATTGCCGTGCTCGGCATCACCGCGGGCGCGCAACAGAATTCGATCCCCGCTCCCGAGACCACCGCTGATCCCGGCTCCTCGGTGCTGGGCAACGTGCAGTACGGCAGCCGATGAGCAACGGGCGCAGGCTCATCGCCTGCATTCTCGTCGGCCTCGGCGCGCTGCTGCTCGCCGCCGCTGTCATGATCCCCACCTACACCGTGGACAAGGTCGCCAAGACCCCGCTGGACCTCGAGGTCACCACGATCGCCAAGAGCGTGCCGGGTGAACCCAGCATGGTGCTCGACTCGAAGTCCCTGGTCTCGCCCGACGGCGCGGCCAAGGTGGACAACGTCCCCGTCTCCTCGCAGCGCTTCCTCACGGTCCAGGAGCCGTCCGGCGCCGACGAGATGACCGTCCAGGCCGGCCAGACCCTGCGCCGCGACGACCGCGACGGCGACGCCGGCGTGCTCGACGCGAAGGTCGACCGGGTGACCATCGACCGCTTCACCGGCGAGCCGGTGTCGACCTCGCCCAACGGTTCGATCGCGGTCAACGTCGACAAGTCCGGTGCGTCGGTGGCCGATCCCACCAACCGCCAGGGCCTGCAGTACCGCTTCCCGATCGGCACCGAGAAGAAGTCGTACCCGTACTTCGACCTGAACGCCCGCGCCACCTTCCCGATCGATTTCGTCGAGGAGACGGAGATCAACGGGATGCCGGTCTACCTGTTCCGGCAGTCCATCCCGGTCACCAGCCTGCACGACGTCGCGCCGACCGCGACCAGCAAGCTGACCCTGCCCGCGGCCAAGTGGGGCCTCGAGGGCGACGGCGAGGTGACCATGCTCCGCTTCTACACCAACGTCCGCGAGGTGTGGGTGGAGCCGCGGACCGGCGCGGTCATCAAGGGCGGCGAGCAGCTGCACCTGTTCTACGGCCGCAGCGCCAACCAGGTCGACGTCACCGCGCTGAAGGCGCACCTCGTCTTCGAAGAGGACACCATCGAGGCGCAGATGGCCGTCACCCAGGAGAGCCTCGACAAGCTCGACCTGTTCGGCAAGACCCTGCCGATCATCCTGGGCATCCTGGGCGCGATCCTGCTCATCGCCGGCGCCGTCCTAGGCGTCCTGAGCTCGGGTGGCTCCACCGGTCGTCGCACCTACGACCCGCCCACCGAACAGATCCGTACCACGAACCTCTAGCTCGGTTCCCCTGCACAGCGCGGCCTCCCCGGATCACTCCGGGGAGGCTTCGTTGTTTCACGGCGTTGTTTCACGGTGCGTACGCGGCCCAGTCCGGCCGGTTCAGCAGGTCCGGATAGCGCTCGCTCATCCGCTCCCACCCGGCGGGCTCCGCGCGCCGCACGTAGTCGGCCAGGGTGCCCACGTGCCGGTAGCGATCGGTCGACGGCTCCAAGCGCGCGACCTGTCGCGAGTGCGCGTCGAGCACCCGCGCCGCCGCCGGATACTCGTCGAGCGTGAGACCCGCTCCCGCGCAGTAGGTCATCGCCGACAGCAGCACGGTGGTGTGGTGGACGAGGTCGAGATCGGGGTCGTCGGCGGTGATCGCGGTGGCGAGGTCGGCCGCGATCGCGACCTTCCCGGCGACATACCCGTCGAGATAATTGCCCCGGCACGAATTGCGCAACAACCAGTCCCGGACGGTCGAACCTGGGTGCTCGCACAGCTTCTCGACCACGATCTCCCGCCCCCACTCGTCGACCCGTGGGCCGAGCCACAGCAGCGCGGCGGTCCCGTCCCGGCACCGCGCCAACGCGTCGACGGCCAAGCGCGAGAAGGCATCCGACAGCAACCCGATCGTCCGCAACAGCGGAATGTCGGCGTCGTCGGGCACGGTGCCGAGCAGGGCGAGCCCGATCCACACCGCGCACCGGTCCGTTCCCCGGCGCACCAGCCAGCGCCCGGTCGCCCGCACCCGCTCGGCGTCGACCCGCAGCGCCGCGGCCGCCACATGCTCGTTCCGGTACGGCGGGACGTGCACGCTGTGACACTCCGCGGCCAGGTCGGCCGGTGACCGTACGGGGTCACCGAAATGCGCGTCGAGCAGCGCGGCCAGCTCCATGCCCTCGGCTCTCCAATGCCCGGAACGCGAAGGGGTGGCGTCGAATCCGTGCCACGGATCGTCGGGAAAGGGATACCCCTCTTGCGGCAGCGGCACATCAGGCGACTCGCGATGCAGGCGCATCGCGTGGTCGAACAGCGAAACCGGCGACGTCATGACGTGAAGGGTGCGAGGTCGAGCCGCGCGCCGACCGCCTGCCGCAGCCACAGCACCCGGAAATCGCCCCGCGCCAAGCCGGTTCGCGCGGTCGCTTCCCATTCCGGCTGGTTCAGCACGGTGAGGTACCGGTCGATCGCCTGCTCCCGGCCCCGCCACTCCCGTGTCGACGGCCGCCGGAGGTAGTCGGCGAGGTTCGCCAGATTCCCGTAGCGATGGGTTGTCGGTGCCAGGCGCGCCACATGTTTCGAGTGCGCCGTCAGGACGTTCGGCGCCGCCGGATACTCGTCGAGCGTGAGACCCATTCCCGCGCAGTCGGTCATCGCGGACAGCAGGACACCGGTGTGGTGGACGAGGTCGAGATCGGGGTCGTCGCCGGTGATCGCGCTGGCGAGGTCGGCCGCAATCGCGACGTCCGCCGCGAAGTACTGGTTGTGGTACTCCCCGTTGCACGATCGCCGCAACAGCCAATCCCGGGCGCGCAGACCGTAGGCGGCGCACAGCTTTTCGACGACAGTGACACGGCCCCAACCATCGACGCGGTCACCGAGCCACAGCAGTCCGGACAATCCGCCCCGGCAACGCACCATCGTGTCCGCCACCAGCGAACCGAAACCCTCCGACAACAGCCCGATCGTCTGCAACAGCGGGATGTCGCCGCCCTCGGGCGCGGTTTCGAGCAGTGCCAGTCCAATCGTCACCGCACAGCGATCGGTGCCCCGCCGGACGAGCCACCGGCCGGTCCGACGGACCCGCTCGATCTCCACCCGCCGGGCCGCGGCGACCACATGCTCGGTCCGGAACAGCGGGACGTGCACCTGATGACACGCGTCGGCCAGGTCGGCAGGCGTGCTGTCGGGATCGGCGAAATGCGCGTCGAGCAGGGCCGCGAGGTCGAGACCTGAGGTCCGTCGATCTTTCGGTCGGGGTGGTGTGTCCCCGCACCCGTGCCACGACTCATCCGGGTAGGGATCTCCGCTCCGCTCCAGCGGCGCGTCGGGTGATTCTCGATGCAGGCGCATCGCGTGGTCGAACAGGGAGGTCGGCGATCCGGGCAATTCCGTCCCGGTCACGTCGCGCATCAGGCGCGGGAGGACTCGATTCGATCAGTCATGGCGCTGATGCTGTCACACCGGGCGGAGCCAGGACAAGCCCTGGTCGGGACGGTCGAATGTTCGCCGTCAGTGAACCGGGGCACGGGCCGGAACAAACGGGTAGTCGACTGGGTTGAGTCAGCAAAGCTCAACTTTGGAAGGGTCGACATGACTACAGCTCAGAACCTGCCGGTGCTGTTCCTGACCGATCCGATCGTGCTGCCGGGCATGGTCGTGCCCATCGAATTGGACGAATCCGCGCAGGCCGCCATCGACGCCGCGCAGGCCGGGAAGACCGGCGCCGTGCTCGTCGCGCCCCGGCTGGACGAGGGGTACGCCTCCTACGGCGTCGTCGCCTCGATCGAGCAGGTCGGACGCATGCGTGGTGGCGCTCCCGCCGCCGTATTGAAGGCCGAGCGCAGGGCGCGGATCGGGCACGGTGTGACCGGGCCCGGCGCCGCCCTCTGGGTGGAGGCCGAACCGGTCGAGGAGGTGGCGCCCGACGAGCGGACCACCGAGCTGGCCGCCGAATACAAGAAGCTGGTCGTCGCGGTGCTGCAGCGTCGGGAGGCCTGGCAGATCATCGACATCGTCAACCAGCTCGACAACCCCGACGCCATCGCCGACACGGCGGGCTACGCGCCGTACCTGTCCAACGAGCAGAAACGGGAACTGCTCGAGACCCCGGATGTCGTCACCCGGCTGACCAAGCAGATCGAGTGGATCACCGAGCACATCGCCGAGGTGGAGGTCACCGACAAGATCTCCGAGGACGTCCGCGAGGGCATGGAGAAGAGCCAGCGCGAGTTCCTGCTGCGCCAGCAGCTCAACGCCATCCGCAAGGAACTCGGCGAGGACGAACCCGACGGCGCCGACGACTACCGCGCCCGCGTGGAGAACGCCGACCTGCCCGAGAACGTGCGCGCCGAGGCGCTGCGCGAGGTCGGCAGGCTGGAGCGGGCCAGCGACCAGAGCCCGGAATCGGGCTGGATCCGCACCTGGCTCGACACCGTGCTCGACCTGCCGTGGACGGTGAAGACCGAGGACAGCACCGATGTCTCGGCCGCCCGCGCCGTGCTCGACGCCGATCACCACGGCCTGGACGAGGTGAAGGACCGCATGGTCGAGTACCTGGCGGTGCGTTCGCGCCGGGCCGCCCGCGGCCTCGAGGTCGTCGGTGGACGTGGCTCGGGCGCGGTGCTCGTGCTGGTCGGTCCGCCCGGTGTCGGCAAGACCTCGCTGGGTGAGTCGGTCGCGAAGGCGCTGGGCCGCAAGTTCGTTCGCGTCGCCCTCGGTGGCGTGCGCGACGAGGCCGAGATCCGGGGCCATCGGCGCACCTACGTGGGCGCGCTGCCCGGCCGGATCGTGCGCGCGGTGAAGGAGGCGGGGTCGATGAATCCCGTCGTGCTGCTGGACGAGATCGACAAGGTCGGCTCCGACTTCCGCGGTGACCCGGCGGCGGCGCTGCTCGAGGTCCTCGACCCCGCGCAGAACCACACCTTCCGCGATCACTACCTGGACCTGGACCTCGACCTGTCGAACGTGCTGTTCATCGCGACGGCCAACGTCATGGACACCATCCCCGGCCCGCTGCTGGACCGGATGGAGCTCATCACCGTCGACGGCTACACCGAGGCCGACAAGGTGGCCATCGCCCGCGACTTCCTGGTGCCCCGGCAGCTGGAACGCAACGCGCTGACCGCCGAGGAGGTCTCGATCACCGACGCGGCGCTGCGCGAGATCGCGGCGAACTACACCCGCGAGGCGGGCGTGCGCCAGATGGAGCGACTGGTGGCGAAAGCCTTGCGCAAGGCGGCGACCCGCCTGGTGGCGGGCGACGCCGGCCGCCCGGACGAGCAGACGCTGGTCGACAACGGCTCGCTCGGCGCGGGCGCCGTGCTCGGGTACGACCCCGGGCTCGGCTACGACAACGTCATCGACATCGAGTCCGGCCCACAGCCTGCCGGTCGGCCGACGAATCTCGTGGTCGACGTCGACAACCTGACCGACTACCTCGGCCGTCCCCGCTTCACCCCGGACTCGGTGGAACGCACCGCCGTCCCCGGCGTGGCGACGGGTCTGGCGGTCACCGGCGCCGGTGGCGATGTGCTCTACATCGAGGCCAACGCCGCGGAGGGTGAGCGCGCCCTGACCCTGACCGGCCAGCTGGGCGATGTCATGAAGGAATCGGCGCAGATCGCGCTGACCTACGTGCGCTCGCACCTGGCGGAGATCGGCATCGAGCCGAAGGTCCTCGACCGCAACATCCACATCCATTTCCCGGCGGGTGCGGTGCCCAAGGACGGACCGTCGGCGGGCGTCACCATGGTGACCGCGCTGGTGTCGCTGGCGCTGGGCCGTCAGGTGCGCGGTGATGTCGGCATGACCGGCGAGGTCACGCTGAACGGCCGCGTGCTGCCGATCGGCGGCGTGAAGCAGAAGCTGCTCGCCGCCCAGCGCGCCGGACTGAAGACCGTCTTCATCCCGGCTCGCAACGAACCGGACCTCGACGAGGTCCCGGCCGAGGTGCTGGCCGCCCTGGACGTCCGTCCCGTCGCCGACGTGGCCGACATCCTGGCCTACGCCATCGAGCCGGTCGCCGAGCCGGCCGCCGACGGCAGCTTCGCCGTCAGCGCCTGACCCATCGAACCGAACGGGCCGTGCACAACCTGTGCACGGCCCGTTCGCGGTCCGGAATCGCTATCGGCTGACCGTGGGCGGCAGCGCGGGCGCTTCCTCGGGCACCGGGGTGACGATCGCGAGCTGGTCGGTGTCGTAGCTGTCCTGGTCGTCCTCGTCGAACCCGTCCTCGTCGTCGAACTCGGTGTCCTCGTCGGCGCCCGCCTCGGCGACCCGCTCGAGGTCCTTCTCGACCCGCCGCGTCGTGCCCTGCGCGACCGCGCACAGGATCGGCTCCTCGCCCTCGGTCTCGGCGTAGACGTCGCAGTGGGTGACCGCCTGGCGGCGGGTGGCGCCGAGCACGGTGGCGTGCACCCGCAGCCGTTCGCCCAGGGCGGGGCGCAGGTAGGTGATGGTGAAGCCGCCGGTCAGCACGTTGGGTCCGAGGACGGTGCCCGCGGCGAAGGTGAGCGCGTTGTCGGCCGCGTAGGCCAGCACGCCACCGTGCACGAAACCGAACTGCTGCCCGTGCTCGGGCTGGATCTCGATCACCAGTGTGGCCGCGCCGTCCCCGAATTCCGTGAGTTCGGTGCCGACGAGTCGGGCGAACGGTTGCGCGGCGAGTACCTGGCGGGCCAGGTCGAGGTCGAGGGTGGTGGCTTCGGTCGGCATCGGGTGTTCCGTTCTTCGAGCTCGGTCGTGACATCGGTTGGCGCGCTACGGATATTGCCATCCGAAGGTGAGTGACGAGTACGCCAGTGCCGCACCGCCGGGTGCGAAGGTTGCGCCGTTTTGTCGGTACCGTGCGGTAATACTTCAACCGTGCCCCAGTGGCTGCTGCATGTCGATCTCGACCAGTTCCAGGCGGCGGTGGAATTCCGGCGTCGCCCCGAGCTGCGCGGACAGCCGGTCATCGTCGGTGGCGAAGGCGATCCCGCGCAGCCGCGCAAGGTCGTCACCTGCGCGTCGTATCCGGCCAGGGCCTTCGGCGTGCGCGCGGGCATGCCGTTGAAGATGGCGCAGCGCAAGTGTCCGGAGGGTGTCTTCCTGCCGGTCGACATGGCTGCCTACGAGGTGGCCTCCGACGAGATCATGGCGACCCTGGGCCGGGTCGCCGGCGCCGTCGAGATCTGGGGCATGGACGAGGCCTTCGTCGCCACCGACGACGATCCGTGGCGCTTGGCCGCCGAGATCCGGCGCGCGATCACCGCGCTCGGCCTGACCTGCTCGGTCGGCATCGGCGACAACAAGCTCACCGCGAAACTGGCCACCGGGTTCGCCAAGTCGACCGGCAAGACCTCCGCCGAGCCCGAGCACGATCCGGGCGCTGCGGCCGGGGTGTTCGAGCTGACCGCCGCGAACTGGGCCGACCTGATGGGCCACCGCCCCACCGACGCGCTGTGGGGCGTCGGCGCCCGGATCGCCAAGCGCATGGCCGACCTCGGCATCGTCACCGTCGCCGACCTGATGGCCGCCGACCGGCAGCGCCTGGCCGCCGAGTTCGGCCCGAACACCGGCCCCTACCTGTGGGTCCTCGGACACGGCAAGGGCGACACCGAGCTCTCGACCACCCCGCGCATCCCGGTGGGCCGCAGCAAGTCCGAGACCTTCCCGCACGATCTCACCGACCCCGACGAGATCCGCCGCGAAGTGGCCCGCCTGGCCACCGAGGTCGCCGAGGAGATGATCGAGCACCACCGCATCAGCACCCGCGTTGCGGTCACCGTCCGCACCAAAACCTTCTACACCCGCAGCAAGCAGCAGAAACTCCCCCAGCCGACCTCCGACGTCGCCACCATCGTCCACACGGCCCTGGCCATCATCGACCGCTTCGACCTCGACCGCCCCGTCCGCCTGCTGGGCGTTCGGCTCGAACTCCTGCCGCCCGAGCCGGACCGTTGATCGTATGCTCGAACCCATGGATTACTCCGCGATGGTTGCCCGTGAATCCGACGGTGGGATCGTGCTCGCTCGTGAGCAGGTCGGGGAGGATTTCCTCGGCGAAGGCGAGGTGACGATCAAGGTCCATTACTCGAGCGCCAACTACAAGGACCTGCTGGCGATCACCCCGCGCGGCGGCGTGGTGCGCAACTATCCGATCGTGCCCGGTATCGACCTCACCGGCGAGGTGATCGCGTCCGAGTCCGACGATTTCGCCCCTGGCGACCAGGTGATCGCGCACGGCTACGAGATCGGCGTCTCCCGCAACGGTGGCTTCGCCGAGTACGCGCGGGTGCCGGCGGAGTGGGTGGTGCGCCTGGACGGCCTGGACACCCGCGACGCCGCCACCATCGGCACTGCGGGCTTCACCGCGGCGATGAGCGTGCAGGCCCTGCTCGACAACGGCCTGACCCCCGACGACGGCGCGGTCCTGGTCACCGGCGCGACCGGCGGTGTCGGCACCGTCGCCATCGACATCCTGTCCGGCCTCGGTTTCGAGATCATCGCCTCCACCGGCAAGACCGACGCGGGCGACCTGCTCGCCGAGCTCGGCGCCAACGAGGTCATCGGCCGCCTCCCGCTCGACCCGGACGCCAAGCCGCGCCCGCTCAACAAGGCGCAGTGGGCCTCGGCGGTGGACAGTGTCGGCGGCGCTTCGCTGGCGCACGTCCTGAGCTCCATCGGCTACGGCGGCGCCGTCGCGGCCAGCGGCCTCACCGGCGGCGCCGAACTGCCCGCCACCGTGCTGCCGTTCATCCTGCGCGGGGTCAGCCTGATCGGCATCGACTCGGTCTTCCTGCCCATCGAGAAGCGGCGCGCGCTGTGGACCGCGCTCGGCAAGGAACTGCGTCCCCAGCATCTCTCGACGATCGAGTCGTTCGCCCCGATCACCGAGGTCGGCGCGGTGCTGCAGTCGATCAAGGACGGCACCCACTCCGGTCGCTCGGTGATCGGCGTCGCGGGCGAGTTCTGAGCGACGCCCGCCGCGCGGCCTACTTCGCCGGGAACGATGCGGGGAACAGCTCGTCGGCTGGTCTCCGTAGGTGGTCGCGCTCGGAGTAGGCCGAGCGCATCCGGTCGAACAGTCCTTGCGCGCGGCGGGTCATGGCGGGCAGATCGATGCCGGGAATCACCCCGTCCCGCAGGGTGATCCGCCCGGCGACCATGGAGAAGTCCGCCGCGCGCCCGGTGCTGTTCATGCACAGGGTGCGGATCGGATCGTCGAGCACGCCGTCGCGCGGATCGTCGAGCCGGAAGGCGACCAGGTCGGCGGTCGCCCCGACCGCGAGCCTGCCCAGGTCGGGGCGCCGGAGCGCGTCCGCGCCGCCGAGCGTGGCCGCGGTCAGGTAGTCGGCGTAGGTCGCGCCGTCGAGCCGGTGGGTGAGCAGCTTGGCGATGGTGACGCCGATATCGATGCCGCGCACCAGATCCGGCGGGAACGAGTCGGTGCCGAGGGCGATCCGCACGCCCGCCGCGCGGTACCGGTCGAAGGTGTCCAGGGCCGAGGCGTGCCGGGCCGAGGTGAGCGGACAGTGCACGATCGCGGCTCCCGACGCGGCCAGCGTGGCCAGATCGTCGTCGGTATCCGCGTCGACCCGAGGGTGCGCGTCCAGGTAGATACCGTGCGGGATCAGCAGATTCGGCCCGAGCAGTCCGGTCAGCGCCAGCACGTCCAGCGGTGGCGCGGCGAACCGCTCCACGATGAACTCGCGCTCGAGCAACCCTTGGAGCGCGTGCAGGCGGACCAGGACGCCGGTCGCCGACGCGAGTTCGGCTGTGCGCCGCATCAGCTCCTCGGTCAGCGTCTCGATCCGGCACGGGAGCAGCGTGCCGTGCACGAGATCGGATCCGCGCGCGGCCGCCCAGTCGAGAAAACGTGCCGCACCGTCGAATCCGTCGCGGCCGAGTCGCTCATTCCAGTAGATGGAGCGGGTGCCGTCCGCGTCGACGACATTGACCCCGGAGCGATACGCGGGCCCCAGGTACACCCGCAGGCCGAGCCGCTGCGCCGCCTCCGCCATCGCGACGGCGTCGTCGAAGGTCTCGGCCCAGTCGCTGTGCACCTCCGAGGCGATGGGCATCGCCGTCGTCACTCCGTGCAGCATCAATTGGACGAAGCTGTATTCGCGGATGAACGCCCGCTCCTCGGCATCGAACACGGCCCGCCGTCGATGCGTGGCGTAGTCACGTGACCACTGCAGGCCGAGGCCCAGCTCACGCGACTGCCACGAGTCCAGAATCGTGTGGTCGATATCGGCGAGCGCGTCGAGATCGATGAGACCGGGCAGCAACAGCGCGTCCCCGAGTTCGATCACCTCGTCGGCCGGTTCCGCGCCGCGCGGCCCCACGGCCACGATGCGCGAATCCTCGACCACCACTTCGGCATCGGTGAGCAGCACGTGCCCTTCGGGCTTCCCCGCGGCATCGGCGTCGATCGGCGAATACGCGAGTACGTGCCGCGCTCGAATGCTGCGCCGTGTCATCAGCTCCCCTCCCTGCCGAAACGCCCCGGAATCTCGAAACCCTCGATCGCGGTGTCGACGGAAACCACGGCACCCCGGTGGATGACCGTCCGCGCGGCGGGCCGGTCCATCACGGCGGCGGTCGGACTCACCGCGTCGACCAGGAAGAACTCCGCCGGATCACCGACCGCGAAACCGGGATGCGGGTCGCCCAGATCGAGTGGATGCAGACTCCGGTCGATCACGCTCGCCCCGCCCCAGGTCGCCACGGCCAGCGCGTGTTCCACGTGCTGATCCGAGCCGAACCCGTTGACGAACGCGAGTTGCCACGCGCGGTCGAGCATGTCGCCGTTGCCGTAGGGCGACCAATAGTCCCGCTGCCCGTCCATCCCGACACCGACCCGCACGCCTGCCGCCGCCAGCTCGAGCAGGGGCAGCGCCCAGCCCTGCGCGCCCGCCGCGTGCGTGAGGGCGATGTCGAACTCCGCCAGCCGCTCGATCGCCGCCGGCACCCCGGGCAGGCCGCTCGCCAGGCACCGCGCGTGCGAGACGGTCACCCGCCCCGCCATCCCGAGCGCCCGCACCCGCTCGCTGATCAGCGACAGCGTGAACAGCCCGAGCTCACCCGCCTCGTGCAGATGGATGTCGATCCCGGCCTGGTGCTTCTCGGCCAGCCCGAACACCGCGTCGAGATGACGCACCGGATCGCGGTCCAGCTCGCACGGGTCCATCCCGCCGACCAGGTCGGCCCCGGCCGACAGCGCCGCGTCCATGAGGTCGACGACACCGGGTTCGAGCAGGATGCCGACCTGCGGGAACGCCACGATCTCCACATCGCAGACCGCGGCGTAGCGTTCCCGCGCCGCGAGTTCGCCCTCGAGCTTCGCGAGCCCGGTGTCGGCGTCGACCTGCGCGTGACTGCGAATCCTGGTGGCGCCGTTCGCGACCGCGACGGCGAGGGTGAACGAGGCCCGATCGGTCACCGAGCGCTCGGCGCGACGCCAGTGCTCGCGGTCGTTCATGATCCGTCCCCAGCGGCCCGGCGCCCCGGTCTGCGCGCGGTACGGCAGACCGAGGCGACTGGAATCCAGGTGCAGATGCACGTCGGACAGGGCGGGCAGGACGAGCCTGCCCGCGCCGTCGACCCGCTCCGCCGCTGTCGTCGTCGTTCCGGTGGCGGCCACCGCGGCGACCACCCCGTCCTCGACGAGCACGTCCACCGGGTCGCCGCCCCACGGGCGCACGTCGGTGAGCAGCAGCGAATCTCCCATGGAGTCAGTCCTTTCCGAAGGCCGCGGCGTCGACGGTGATCATCCCGTCCGCCCTCGGCTTCCACCGCAGCGCCGGATCGACGGCATAGCTGGCGTCGGGGGTGTACAGGCCGATCAGCAGGGCCTTCGTGTCGTTGAGGGTGAACAGCTCGCGGTACACGTCGATTCTGGCCTGCCCGGCCACGGTCCGGGTCTTGGCGACCAGCGCCTGGGTCTCCGGCAGCATCGCGTAGTCGTTCCACTGCCCGCCGAACATCGAGGCGATGGGCGCGTCACCGTCCATGGTGGACGGCGCGTAGGTGTTGAGATAGATCCCGGTGGCGGACTTCTTGGTGTAGATCATCTGCGACAGGCTGCTCTGGTCGGTGCCCTGCAGGGTGATGGTGATGCCGACCTCGGCCAGGTTGGCCTGGATCGCCTGCGCGATCTCCGAACTCAGCGGGATGCGCCCGTTCGTCGCGTACTGGAACGGGATCGGCGTGCCGTGGTAGCCCGCCGCCGCCAGCAGCTGCTTGGCCTTGGCGGTATCACGCACCGGCGCCGGGTATTTCGGGTCGAACCCGCCGACGTTCTCGGCGACCAGCTGGTTGTCGACCGTCGCGCGGCCCGCCAGCAGGGTCTTCACGATGCCCTCGCGGTCGATCGACAGCGCGATCGCCTCGCGGACCCGCTGGTCGGCCAGCGGACCCGCCGTGGCGTTCATGCCGAGGAAGGTGACGCCGTTGGAGACCCGCGACTCGATGTGCACGCTCTTGGCACCGTCGACGGCCGACACCTGGTTCGGCGCGATCAGCGCGATGTCGAGGCTGCCGGACTGCACACCGTTGAGCCGGGCGTCGGCGTCGGCCACCGTCTTGAAGGTGACCGCCTCGAGCGCGGCCTTCTCGCCCCAGTAGTCCGGATTGCGCTTGACGGCGTATTCGACGCCGCGCGTGTAGTGATCGAAGACGAACGGCCCGGAACCGACGGGCGCGGCCGCGAACCCGGCCGAACCCAGTGCGGTGTAGACGGATTCGGGCACGATCGAGACGCCGGTGGTGATCGTCGGCCACGCGGAGAACGGGGCGTTGAGACTGAACACCACGGTGTTGCCGGGACCGACGGCGGCGGAGGTGAACATCTCCATGTAGGTGGCCGGATCGCCAGTCGGGGTGGCCTTGATCTTGTTGTAGGTGAACGCGACGTCGGAGGCCTTCAGTTGTTCGCCGTTGTGGAACTTCACGTCGTCGCGGATCGTGAAGGTCCACTGGGTGAAGTCGGCGTTGTGCTCCCACTTGGTCGCCAACTTCGGACCGATCACCCCTTCGCTGTCGAACCGGGCGAGCTGGTCGAAGGTCGCGAAGTAGTAGTTGTAGCCGGCCAGCGAGCCGTCGCTGATCGGATCGGGGACGTCCGTCGGTTCGGTCACCGCGCCGACGACCAGCGTCTTCGCCGACGCGGTGTCGGTGCCCGCCGGTGCGCAGGCGCTGAGGGTGAAGGTGGTGAACGCGAGGACGGCGAGCCCCGTCGCCATTCCGCGGGTGATCGGTTTCATCGGTTTCCTTTCGACGGGCGTGCCAGCGGGCGCAGGCAGGCCACGACATGGTCGGTGCGGCCCTGTGGTTCGAGTTCCGGTACGTGCGAGGCGCATTCGGGCGTCGCCAGGGGGCAGCGGGTGCGGAAGGTGCAGCCGCTCGGTGGGTTCGCGGCATCGGGGAGTTCGCCGCGCACCAGCGTCGCGGTGTCGCGGCGGCGCCGGTGCGGGTCGGGCACGGGGGCCGAGGCGATCAGGGCCCGCGTGTACGGGTGCCCCGGGCCGGTGAACACGTCCTCGGTCGGGCCGATCTCGACGAGCTTGCCCAGGTGCATCACCGCGATCCGATCGGACAGGTGGCGCACCACCGAAAGATCGTGAGCGATGAACAGATACGACAGGCCGAGCTGTTCCTGCAGGTCCTGCAACAGATTGATCACCTGGGCCTGCACCGAGGCGTCCAGCGCGGAGACGGGTTCGTCGAGGACGAGCACCTCCGGTCCCGGGGCGAGCGCCCTGGCGATGCCGAGTCGCTGCCGCTGCCCGCCGGAGAACTCGGCGGGCTTGCGCGCCAGCGCGTCCCGGCCCAGGCCAACCTGGTCGAGGAGTTCCACCACGCGCTCCTCGCGGTACCCGCCGGCGATGCGCAGCGGCTCGGCGACGATGTCGTGCGCGGTCATCCGGGGATCGAGGGAGGAGTACGGGTCCTGGAACACCAGCTGCACCCGGTTGCGCAGCGCGCGCCTGGCCTGCGGGCGCAGGGTCGCCAGGTCGTGGCCGAGGACGCGGATCGAGCCCGCGCTCGGGGTGTTGATGCCGAAGAGCGTGCGGACCAGCGTCGACTTGCCGCCGCCGGATTCGCCGACCAGGCCGAAGGTCTCGCCGCGGCGCACCGCGAAACTCACGCCGTCGAGCGCGCGGAGCCTGCGCTTGCCGAGGAGGCCGCGCCTGCTGGTGAAGCTCACCTCCAGCCCGTCGACGCGGATCACGTCCTCGGGCTCGTCGATCGTCGTCATGCGGAGAGGTCCTGTTCGATCGATACGGACTCGACCGCGGGCGGACAGGCCACCGCGCGGCCGGTGGCCAGCGGCACGAGAACCGGTGCCGTGGTATCGCATTCGCCGGTCTTCCCGGCGAACTCGCAGCGCGGGGCGAAGCCGCATCCGGCCGGACGTCGCGTCGGCGACGGCGGCGCGCCGGGAATGGCATAGGCACGGGCGCTGCCCGACTGCCCGAGCAGACTGCGTTGCAGTCCCCGGGTGTACGGGTGGGCGGCGTCGTCGAAGATCTGCCAGACGGTGCCGGACTCGACGACCCGGCCCGCGTACATGATCGCCACCCGATCGGCGTACTGGGCGACCAGCCCGAGATCGTGGGTGATCAGCACCATCGCCGCGCCGCTGCGGGCGCGGGCCTGCGCCAGCACCTCCATGAGCTGGGCCTGGATGGTCACATCGAGGGCGGTCGTCGGCTCGTCGGCGATGAGCACCGCCGGATCGTTGGCCATGGCCATGGCGATCACCGCGCGCTGCCGCATGCCACCCGACCACTGGTGCGGGTAGGCCTTCGCCCGCTCGGCCGGCTGCGGAATGCCCACGGCGGCGAGCAGTTCGACTACCCGCCGCTTGCGCGTCGTGGCGTCGAGCCGCTGGTGGACCGCGAGCGCGCGACCGATCTGGGTGCCGACCCGGCGGACCGGATTGAGCGTGGTCATCGGGTCCTGGAAGACCATGCCGAGCTCGGCGCCGCGCAGCCGCCGCAGCGTCTCGTCGTCGGCGCCGACGAGCTCGGCGCCGCGGAAACGCACACTGCCGCCGAAGATCTCCAGCGGTGCGGGCAGCAGGCCGAGCACGGCGAGCATGGTCACCGACTTGCCGGAACCGGATTCGCCGACGAGACACAGCACTTCGCCCTCGGCCAGGGTCAGGCTCACCGAATCGACGAGCACGACGCGCTCCCCCGTTGCCGTCGTGTAGCCCACGGTGAGATCGGTGATCTCCAACAGCGCGCTCATGCCGCAACCTCCTTCGCGAGAGCGCCGCGACGGCCGCGCGGTGCCCGCCTGACCCGGCGCAGCCCCTGCCCCTCGTCGGTGAATCGCCTGCTGGCCAGCAGGGTTCCGCCGATCACGAGCAGCAGGGCGACGGCGGGCACGATCGTCAGATACGGGGCCTGGCGCAGGTACTTCTGCCCGTCGGTGATCATCAGGCCCCAGCTCGGCGTCGGCGGTTGCACGCCGAGGCCGAGATAGTCGAACGACGAGATCATGATCAGCACGTTCCCGAGGTCGGCGGTGGCCAGGATCAGCACCGGCGCGGTGACATGCCCGAGGACGTGCTTGCGCATCACCCAGCCCGACCGCGCGCCGAGCAGCTTGGGCGCGATCACGAAGTCCCGGCCGGACAGCCCGAGCGCCACCGACCGCGCCACCCTGGCGTAGCCGACCCAGAAGGTGACGCCGAGGATCGTGGCCATCAGCGCGGTACTCGGGCCGCGAATGGCCGACACGGCCATGATCACCAGCGTCATCGGCACCGCGAGCTGCACGTCGGCCACGCCCATCAGCACGTTGTCGGTGACGCCGCGGAAGTAGCCCGACACCGTGCCGATCGCCATCCCGATCAGCGCGTTGACCACCACGATCACCAGGACCAGCCCGAGCGTGATCCGCCCGGCCAGCGCCAGCCTGCTCGCCAGATCGCGGCCGAGCGAATCGGTGCCGAGCGGGTAGCGCCCGTCGGTGAACGGCCGCACGAACGCCGACGCGAGTTGCTGCGCGTACGGGTCGTAGCCGGGGAACAGCGGGTAGAGCAGGGAGAACAGGACGACGGCCAGGATCATCGTGACGCCGGCGAGCGTGGCGAAGTGACGGGGACGGCTCACCGGACCCTCGCCCTCGGATCGATGACGCCGTAGAGGACGTCGATGCCGAAGTTGACGAGCACGAAGATCGTCGCGATCACCACCAGCCCGGACTGGACCACCGGGAAGTCCCGGTTGAACACCGCGTCGAGCATGAGCTGACCCAAACCCGGCCAGGCGAAGACGTTTTCGACGATGACCAACCCACCGAGCAAGGTGCCCAACGTGATTCCCGAAATGGTGAGCACCGGCAGCAGCGCGTTGGGCAGCACATCGCGCAGCAGCACCGACGACCTGCGCTCGCCGCGCGCGTAGGCGGTGCGCACGTAGTCCTGCGCGCTCTCCGACACCAGGGAGTTGTCCAGTAGCCGCGAGTAGACGACGAACTGCGCCGTCGCGATGGTCACCGCGGGCATGACGATCGCCAGCGGATCGGCACCCGCCAGCGACGGCAACCAGCCCAGCGTCACCGAGAACACCAAGACCAGCAGCAAGCCGAACAGGAAGTCCGGCACCGCGAGCCGGGCCGCGCCGATCCCGAGCGCGACCCCGCGCAGCGACCAGCGACCACTGAGATGAACGGCGAGCACGACGGCGAAGGCCAGCGCGAGGCCGATCGCGAAGCCGGCGACACCCAATTGCAGCGACGCGGGCAGGCGCTGCAGGACCAGCGACATCGACGAGGTGCCGGTCTGCTGGTAGGAGTCGCCGAAATCGCCGGACAGGATGCCGGTGAGGTAGTCGAGGAACTGGGTCAGCGGCGGCTTGTCGAAGCCGAGTTCGTGGTTCAGCGCCGCGATGTCGGCCTCGCTCGCGGTCTCGGGCAGCAGCGACGCGGCGGGACTTCCGGTCAGCCTGCCGAGCAGGAACGCCAGCGAGATGACGGCGAAAACGGTGATCACCGCCTGCGCGAAGCGGCGGAGGAGATAGACGGCCAACTCGCATCCTCTCTGTGGCCGATGGGGAATCGGTATACAGAATTGGATTCGGGTGTATCCCGCTCGTGTTCCGCACGTTTCGGTCCGGTGAATGATGGGTCTGGTCGAAAAGATATATATTTCGTGGTCAGTAGGTGTTTTTCGGCCATTGTCCGCGCGCGGATCCGGTGGCGGAATGGTGTGCACCGGTGCGTGACCAGACGAAATAACAGTCGACCAAAGATATATTCGTAGACTTACTCCGTGGCCCGAGACCAACGTCGCCCGGCGGAAGCCGTCGACGACACCTCCCAGACCCGGCGGATCTACGACGAACTTCGGCGCAACATCATCACCGGGGTATACCGGGAAGGCGAGAAGTTACCGGAGGCCCGCGTCGCCGCCATGCTCGGCACCTCGCGGCTGCCGGTGCGTGAGGCGCTGGCGTTGCTCGAATTCGACGGTATCGTCAGCGCGCTCCCCCGGCGCAGCGCCGTCGTTCGCTCCTGGGATCGCGCGGCCGTCGAGGAACTGTTCGACGTGCGGATCGGGCTGGAACCGCTCGGTGCCCGGCTCGCGGCCGCCCGCATCCGGCAGGGGCACGACAGTGCCCCGCTGCGGGCCGCGCTGCGAGAAGCCCAGGTGGCCACCGACTCTCGTGATCCGCTGCGGATCGCCGAGACCAACGCGAAGCTGCACGGCGCGATCGTCGAACTGTCCGGCAACAGCCTGCTCACCCAGCTGATGCGCACCATCCTGGCCCGGATGGCCTGGCTGTTCTTCCTCACCGCCGACCGCGACACCGAGGAGCAGCGCGACGAGCATCGCCATCTCATCGAGGCGATCTCCTCCGGTGACGAACGGCTGGCCGAATACGCCATGCTCAGCCACACCGAGGCGGGCCGGACACCGACGCTGGCCATCGTCACCGCGCTGCGGCACGCCGACCCCGCCTGAGGGCGGGGCCGGCGTGCGCGCTGGTCAGGCCGCGGTGGTGACGGCGACCGGGTCCTCGGCGAACTGGGTCCGGTAGAGCTCGGCGTAGCGGCCGTCGGCGTTGAGCAGGTCGGCGTGCGTCCCGCGCTCGACGATCCGGCCCTGTTCGAGCACCACGATCTGGTCGGCGGAGCGGATCGTGGACAGCCGGTGCGCGATCACCAGGGCGGTCCGGCCCTGCAGCGCCTCGGTGAGCGCTTCCTGCACCGCCGCTTCGGAGGTGGAGTCCAGCGAGGCGGTGGCTTCGTCGAGGATCACCACGCGGGGCTGCTTGAGCAGCAGCCGCGCGATGGTCAGGCGCTGCCGTTCACCGCCGGAGAGCCGGTAGCCGCGCTCGCCGACGACGGTGTCGAGGCCGTCGGTGAGCGAGTCGACCAGCTCGCCGAGCCGGGCCCGGCGCAGCGCGTCCCACAGTTCGTCCTCGGTGGCCTCCGGCCGCGCCAGCAGCAGGTTCGCCCGGATCGTGTCGTGGAACAGGTGGCCGTCCTGGGTGACCAGGCCGACCGTGCGCTGGATCGACTCGGTGGTCAGCTCCCGCACGTCGGTGCCGTTGAGCCGGACCGCGCCGGAGTCGACGTCGTAGAGGCGCGAAACCAGCTGGGCGATGGTCGATTTGCCCGCACCCGAGGAGCCGACCAGGGCGATCAGCTGACCGGGCTCGGCGCGCAGCGACACCTCGTGCAGCACCTCCACCCCGCCCCTGGTGTCCAGGGTCGCCACGTCCTCCAGCGAGGCCAGCGACACCTTGTCGGCCGAGGGGTAGCCGAAGTTCACCCCGTCCAGCTCCACCGCGACCGGACCGTCCGCGACCGGGGCCGCGCCGGGCGCGTCCTCGATCAGCGGCTTCAGGTCCAGCACCTCGAACACGCGCTCGAAGCTCACCAGCGCCGACATGATCTCCAAACGCGCGCTGGCCAGTGCGGTGAGCGGGGTGTAGAGGCGGGTCAGCAGCAGCGACAGGGCGACGACCGAACCGGCGTCGAGGCTGCCCCGCAGCGCGTACCAGCCGCCGAGGCCGTAGACCAGGGCCAAGGCCAGCGCGGAGACCAGGGTGAGCGAGGTGACGAAGGTGGTCTGCAGCATGGCGGTGCGCACGCCGATGTCACGGACCCGGGTGGCGCGCACGGCGAACTCCGCGGACTCCTGCTTCGGCCTGCCGAACAGCTTCACCAGGGTGGCGCCCGGCGCGGAGAAGCGCTCGGTCATCTGGGTGCTCATGGCCGCGTTGAGCTGGGCGGCCTCGCGCTGCATGGCGGCCAGGCGGTTACCGGCCCGGCGCGCCGGGATCACGAACACGGGCAGCAGCACGAGCGCGAGCAGGGTGATCTGCCAGGAGATGCTGAGCATGACCGCCAGCGTGAGCGCCAGCGTCACCAGGTTGGTGACCACGCCCGACAGGGTGTCGCTGAACGCGCGCTGCGCGCCGATCACATCGCTGTTGAGCCTGCTCACCAGCGCGCCGGTCCTGGTGCGGGTGAAGAACGCGACCGGCATCTTCTGCACGTGGTCGAACACGGCGGTGCGCAGGTCCAGGATCAGGCCCTCGCCGATCCGGGCGGACAGCCACCGGATGACGATGCCGAGCCCGGCGTCGAGCACCGCCAGGCCCGCGATGACGAGGGCGAGCAGGACCACCGTGCGCGGCGCCGAGCCACCGACGATGTCGTTGACGACGCGACCGGCGAGCACCGGCGTCGCCACGCCGAGCACCGCGGCCACGATGCTGAGCAGCAGGAACGCCGAGATTCGGCGCCAGTGCGCCTCGGCGAAACGCAGAATGCGCCGCGCGGTGGACAGGCTGAACGGCCGCTCCTCCTCGGGCGCGTTCATCCGCCGGTACATCTGGCTGTAGGCCACCGATTCGATACTCACTGCCGTACTCCTCTTCGCTCCCCGCCCATCGAACTCCTGCCCACCGACACTAAAACCTCAACAAAGGTTGACCGCAAATACTTTCCTGGGGCCGCCCGTTCCGCCGACAGCGAAAGTGGGCCGGACGTGGCGTCCCTCCGGCTTCGCTCAGGCGTGCGCCGGTGCTGATTAGGCTGGTCGGGTGGACGACGATCGGAGCGCGGAGCTGCTGGCCGATGCCCTGCGCGGCCGGGTCGACGGCGCGGTCGACGCGGCGGTCCGCCGCCGGGCCGAGTACGCCTCCGACGCCTCCAACTACCGGGTCCGGCCGGCGCTGGTGGTGTTCCCCCGCCACGACGCCGACGTCGCCGCGACCGTTGTCTTCGCCCGCGAGCACGGGCTGCCGGTGACCGCGCGTGGGGCGGGCACCTCGGTGGCGGGCAATGCCGTGGGTCGCGGGATCGTGCTCGACTTCAGCAGGCATATGCGGGCCGTGCTCGCGGTCGATCCCGAGGCGCGCACGGCCCTGGTCCAGCCGGGGGCCGTGCTGTCCGACCTGCAGCGACGACTGCGGCCCGACGGGCTGCGGTTCGGGCCAGACCCGTCCACCCAGGACCGCTGCACGCTGGGCGGGATGATCGGCAACAACGCGTGTGGACCGCACGCACTGGCCTGGGGGCGCACCTCCGATCGGGTGCGGTCGCTGCGCGTCGTCGACGGGACGGGCGCCGAGCGGGTGCTCGGCAACGACCTCGGCGTCGTCCCCGGCCTGGCCGGGTTCACCACGACCAACCTCGCCGTGCTGCGCACCGAGCTGGGCCGATTCGATCGGCAGGCGTCCGGCTACGGACTCGAACACCTGCTACCGGAACGCGGTTCGTCGATCGCGAAGGCACTCGTCGGCACCGAGGGCACCTGTGGACTACTGCTCGATGCCGAGATCGACCTCACCCCGCTGCCCGCCGCCACCGTGCTGACGGTGCTCGGCTATCCCGATATCGCCACGGCGGCAGACGATGTCGCCGCCGTCACCGGCTGCGGGCCGATCGCGGTGGAAGGCATCGATGCCGGTCTGGTCGACCGGGTCCGCGCCCATCGCGGCACCGTGCCCGAGTTGCCGCGCGGGCGCGGGTGGCTGTTCGTCGAGACGGCGGGGGCGAGCGCGGCGGAGGCGTTCGCGCTGGCCGAGCGGCTGTGCCGGGAAGCGAACGCCGACGACCATCGCATCGTCACCGATCCGGCGGTGGCGGCGGCACTCTGGCGCATCCGTGCCGACGGCGCCGGTCTGGCGGGGCGCACGCCGGACGGCCGACCGGCCTGGCCCGGCTGGGAGGATGCCGCCGTTCCGCCCGACCGGCTCGGGGCCTATCTGCGCGAATTCGCCTCACTCACCGCGGAATACGAGGTCGACGGGCTGCTGTACGGCCACATCGGCGACGGCTGCATCCACGTCCGCCTCGATTTCCCGATCACCGACGCGCCGCGGCGCTTCCGGTCCTTCCTGTTCGACGCCGCCGAACTCGTGGTGCGCCACGGTGGATCGCTCTCGGGCGAACACGGCGACGGCCGCGCCAGATCCGAACTCCTCGCGGTGATGTACTCCCCCGCCGCCCGTGCCGCCTTCGCCGGCTTCAAGGCGCTGTTCGATCCCGGCGACGTGCTCAACCCCGGCGTGCTGGTCGCCCCGGTGCCGGTGGACGCCGACCTGCGCGTCGCCGGTCTCCGGCCGCTGACCTCGGCGGGTGGCTTCGCGCTCGCGGACGACTCCGGCGATCTGTCCACAGCTGTGCACAGATGTGTAGGAATCGGCAAGTGCCGGGCGGACACTCGCGCCTCCGGCGGTTTCACGTGTCCGTCCTACGTGGCGACCTCCGACGAGAAGGACAGCACCCGGGGTCGCGCCCGCGTCCTCCAGGAGGTCGTCCGAGGTGAACTCGACTGGCGCGCACCGGCAGTCGAGGAGTCCTTGGATCTCTGCCTGTCCTGCAAGGCCTGTGGATCGGACTGCCCGGCAGGCGTCGACATGGCCACCTACAAATCCGAAACCCTGTACCGCCGCTACCGAGGCCGCCTCCGTCCCCTCGACCACTACATCCTCGGCCAGCTCCCCCGCTGGCTCGCTGCCGCCCAGCACTTTCCACGTCTGGCCAATGCCCTCGCCGCCCGCCCGCTGCTCCGCCGAACCGCCATGCGCGCGGTCGGTATCGATCCCCGCCGTGAGGCGCCGGCCCTCGCGCCGACTCCGTTCCGCCGAATCTGGCAGGAAATCGGTGGCAACCTCCGCGCCGAACCCGCCACCACCGCCCTGCGCCGCACCCGCCACCGCCACCTTCTGCCGGACCCCCTCCTCGACAATCCCGCCCCCGCGAGCACCGGCGCCGCTGTGCCGCAGGCCGTCGGCGTCGACCTGTCCGTATCGTCGCCCGCCGACGCGCTGCCGACCGGCGCACTCGCGGGCCGCCCGGCGGCGGAGGTAGGCGAGCGCACGGTGATGCTGTGGGTGGATTCCTTCACCGACGCCTTCGACCCGGCGAACGCGATCGCAGCGACTGTCCTGCTCGAGCGACTCGGCTACCGGGTGTGCGTCCCCACGGCCCGGGTCTGCTGTGGATTGACGTGGATAACGACCGGACAGCTCGACGGCGCGCGCGCCCGGTTGCGTGCGACGGTGGGTGCCCTGGCCGAGCATGCGGCGGCGGGCGGCCTGATCGTCGGTCTCGAACCCTCGTGTACCGCCGCTCTTCGCGCCGACCTGCCGGAACTATTGGCCGACGATCCGCGATCGGCGCAGGTCGCGGCCGCGGTGCGGACCCTGGCCGAGGTCCTGGTCGACCACCCCGCTTGGCGGCCGTCGCGGCGTCCCCTTGGCCGGGTCGTGGTGCAGCCGCATTGCCATCAGCACGCCGTCGGCGGCTTCGCCGCGGAGCGCCGGTTGCTCGCCGCGATGGGCGTCACCGTCGAGGAGCTGGCCGGGTGCTGTGGGCTGGCAGGTAACTTCGGCATGCAGCGCGGGCACTACGACGTGTCCGTCGCGGTCGCGGAGGGCGCGCTGCTTCCCGCCCTGCGCGGCGCCCCCGACGCGACCTTCCTGGCGGACGGATTCTCCTGCCGGACGCAGGCTGAGCAGCTGGCGAACGCCAGGGGAGTGCCGCTGGCGACGTTCCTGCTCGGCGGCTGACACGCGGCCGATCGGCCCCTGCGCAGCGTCCGCGCGCACGAGCCGCTCGCGGTAGAACCTCAGCTACCGCCGGGCAAGGTCCCCGGTGCGATGTGGTACCCCGAGCTGCCCGCCGACCCGCTGCCCCACGCCGCCAGCAGCCAATTGAGTGCGTTCGTGATCATCGGGGTACCTCCTGCATCGATGGGATGCCGGCTGTTTGCCAACACGCCCTACATCGCAGTGAACGTGGCGAATATTACGAATGGGCATCGTCGCGATAGCAGTCGCGCACAATGGTCTGGTGCGCGATCAGACCCTCGACCCCGGCCTGGCGACGGCCGGGCTGTCCAGGACCGTCCGGTCGAGCCGACCGTTCGACGTCGGGCTCACCGTCGTGCCGCTGCGGCGCGGTGGCGGCGATCCGTGCCACCACGTCGACGCCGCGGGCGCGCACTGGCACGCCTCCCGGATGCCGACCGGGGTGGTCACCTATCGGCTCGTCCAGGACGGCCGCGACGGTGCGCACGCGCGGGCCTGGGGGCCCGGCGCGGCGGAGTTCCTGGCCGGGCTGGACCGCATGCTGTGCCTCGAGGAAGACCTGGCCGACTTCGCGCCCGAGCATCCCAAGCTGGTCGAAGCCCATCGCGTGGTGCCCGGCCTGCGGATGCTGCGGACCGGGCTGGTGTTCGAATCGCTGGTGCCCGCGATCCTCGAGCAGAAGGTGCACACCAAGTCCTCGTTCGCGGCCTGGCGCAGCCTGGTCCGTGAGTTCGGCACCGCGGCACCGGGGCCTGCGCCGGCCGGGCTGATGGTCGCCCCCGACGCCGAGACCTGGCGGCGCATCCCGTCGTGGAAGTACCACCGGGCCAATGTCGGCCCACAGCGGGCGCAGACCATCGTGCGCGCGGCCAGGGTGGCCGACTCGATCGAGCGCACCGCGGAGCTGTCGCCCGCCGAGGCCGCGCTGCGGCTGCGCAGCCTGCCCGGCATCGGTGTCTGGACGGTTGCCGAGACCGCGCAGCGCGCCTTCGGTGACGCCGACGCCCTCTCGGTCGGGGACTACCACCTCGCCGCGACGGTCGGCTGGAGCCTGCTCGGCAAGCCGATCGACGACGACGCGATGATCGAGTACCTGGAACCGCTACGGCCGCATCGCTATCGCGCGGTCCGCCTGCTCGCGCTGAGCGGGCAGGCGCGCAAACCGAAGTTCGGGCCGCGCACCCCGATCACCGACCACCGGCACCGCTAGCGGATCGCGCGCTGGTCGAGCACGCAGTGCCCGGCGTCGACGAGGGTGGTGCGCGCCCTGCGGCGGACCCGGCACTCGTCGACCGTGCAGTCGAGGTGCAATTGCATTGCGGCATGGGCTTGTTCGGCGTCCATCGGGCCCGGATCGGTGCCGCAACCGAGTAGTGCAGCGGCAATATGCATGTTCACATCGCTCAATTGCATGTCTCCAGGAGAGCACGCAACCGTTCGGCTAACGGCCGGTACGCGCCGATCCCGATATTTAGCGGCGAATTCCCAGCACGGCATCCAACGGGGAGTGCAGGATTCCCCATAGTGGACGAAATCCACCGCCATAGGCGGGGCTGTGGGCTGTGGCGGGTTGCGAGCACAGAAGGAGTGGGGCTGTGGCAGCGAACGCATCGACCGGAGCGGGTGGACCGGCGGCAGGAGTCTCCTCGACGCTGCCGCGCCGTCAGCTCGGCCGCTATCTGCGCGACTGGCGGACCCAGGCGGGTCTGACCATCGCCGAGGCCGCCAAGTTGATGGAATGGGGCGCCAGTACGTTGCAGCGCCTGGAAAAGGGCCAGGCCGACCGGATCCGGACGATCGACATCCACGAACTGTGCCGGATCTACGGCATCCCGGACGATCTCGCCGAGGGCCTGACCGGCCTCGCGCAGCAGGCCGCCGTCAAGAGCTGGTGGCACGCCTACGGCGATCTGATTCCCGAAAACTTCGATGTCTATGTGGGTTTGGAGGCATCGGCGCATCGGCTGCGGGCTTATCAGTCCGAATTGGTCCTCGGTCTGCTCCAGACGGCCGACTACGCGCGTGCGCTGAATCAACTGGGCTATCCCAAGGATTCGGTCGACGAGCTCGATCGCCGGGTCGCGTTACGGCTGCAACGGCAGGCCTTGATCACCCGCAAGCATTCGCCCGCCGAGATCGATGTGGTTCTGCACGAATCGGTATTGCATCGCATCGTCGGTGATGCAAAGGTGATGGCTGCGCAGTTGCGACATCTTGCCGACGCGAGCACCCGAAGCAATGTGACACTGCGTATCCTGCCGTTTGCCGCCGGTGTTCCACTCGGAGTCTCCACCGGACCTTTCACGGTTCTCGAGTTCGGCACCGACAGCAAGGGGCAACCGGTCGAACCACCGGTGGTGTACGCCGAAGGCTTCACCGGCGATCTCTACCTGGAACGACGCGCGGATGTCAGAAGGTACGACCGGGCTCACGAGTGCCTCCAGCGTCATGCGCTGGATATTCAACCGAGTAGACACCTGCTGCGGCAGGTCGCGAAGGAGTATGTGGCATGAGTTTCGATCTCGTCGACGCACACTGGTTCAAGAGCACGCGCAGCGGCGCCGGCAAGGACTGCGTCGAAGTGGCGTTCCTGTTCGGCGGACGCGTCGGCGTGCGCGACAGCAAGAACCCGGCGGGACCAGCGCTGGTCTTCGACGGCCCGAGCTGGGACGCCTTCACCCAGGGCATCGACAACGGCGCGTTCGCCTGCGCTCTGGGCGCGCGGTGAACAGCAAGCGCACCATCGACACCACCGGCGCGACCTGGCTGCGCGCCGGGACGGCGGGGGAGGGCAGCAGCGTCGAGGTCGCCATGCTGCCCGACGGGTACGTGGCGCTGCGCGACGGCAAGAATCCCGACGGTCCGGTGCTGATCTTCACCCCGAGCGAGTGGACCGCGTTCACCGCGGGCGTGCACGACGGCGAGTTCGATCGCCCTTGATCACGTTTGGATCAAGACGCGGCGGGTAGCCCAGGTATATGGACCGAGGGTTGAAGAAGATGCCACCCCGGTACCGGAGGCTGGCGCCTGAGGACGGGGTCGAGCGCCTGATCGTGATACTGCTGTTCGCGGTATCGGCGATCGGGATCTATGTGCTCACCGGCTCGTTTCTCTCGGCGCTGTTCATCGGATTACTGGTCGGACTGGTCGCGATGGGGACTGTCGCCGTGCTGTAGACAGTGACGCGCGGGGTACGCAGAGCACGTACCCCGCGGCGTCGCCGCCTACCGGCGGAACAGTTTGTTGCCGAGCCAGACAATCGGGTCGTATTTGCGATCGACGACGCGTTCTTTCAACGGAATGAGCGCGTTGTCGGTGATCTTGATGTGTTCCGGGCACACCTCGGTGCAGCATTTGGTGATATTGCAATAGCTCAGACCCGCTTCCTCCTGTGCCATTTCACGGCGATCGGCGGTGTCGAGCGGGTGCATCTCCAGTTCGGTGATGCGCATCAGATAGCGCGGGCCGGCGAAGGCCGGTTTGTTGTCCTCGTGATCGCGGACCACGTGACAGGTGTTCTGGCACAGGAAACACTCGATGCACTTGCGGAACTCCTGCGAGCGCTCCACATCGACCTGTTTCATCCGGTAATCGCCGGGCTTCAGGTCCGCCGGGGGCGTGAAAGAGGGGATCTCCCTTGCCTTCTCGTAGTTGAACGAGACGTCGGTGACGAGATCCTTGATGATCGGGAAGGTGCGCATCGGCGTCACCGTGATCACCTCGTCCTGAGTGAAAGTCGACATCCGCGTCATGCACAGCAACCGCGGCCTGCCGTTCACCTCCGCCGAACACGAACCGCATTTGCCCGCTTTGCAATTCCAGCGGACCGCGAGGTCGGGTGCCTGGGTGGCCTGCAGGCGATGGATGATGTCGAGCACCACCTCGCCCTCGTTCACCAGCACCGTGTAGTCCTCCAGGCCACCGCCGTCGAGATCACCGCGCCAGACCCGGAACCGGGCGTCATACCCCATCGCTACGCCTTTCCCTCGGTCGAGCCGGCCGCCGGATGTTCGGCCAATTCCTGCTCGGTGTAGTACTTCTCGAGTTCGCTCAGCTCGAACAGGGCGAGCAGGTCATCGCGCATCGGTGTCTGATCGGCCGGGGTGACGGTGACCGCCGGGACCTGCCGATCCCGCGTGGCCGGGTCGACCGCGCAGACCAGCAGCTTGTTGCGCCAGTCCGGGTTCATCCCGGGGTGGTCGTCACGGGTGTGGCCGCCGCGGCTCTCGGTGCGCAGCAGCGCGGCCTCGGCGACACATTCGCTGACCAGCAGCATGTTGGCGAGGTCGAGTGCCAGATGCCAGCCGGGGTTGAACGGCCGTTTCCCCTCGACGGTCACCTGGGCGTATCTGGCGCGCAGCTGCGCCAGCTTCTCGATCGCCTCGCGCACCTCGTGTTCCTTGCGGATGATGCCGACCAGGTCGTTCATCGTCTGCTGCAACTCGCTGTGCAGGGTGTACGGGTTCTCGCCCGGGCCGGAGGCGGGCGGATCGAACGGCGCGAGCGCGGTTTTCGCCGCCGCCTCGATATCGGTCTCGGCGGGTGCGGGCCGGTCGGTGAGCTGCTGGACGTAGGCCGACGCGCCGAGTCCGGCCCGGCGGCCGAACACCAGCAGATCCGACAGCGAGTTGCCGCCGAGCCGGTTCGAGCCGTGCATGCCGCCGGAACACTCACCGGCGGCGAACAATCCGGGCACCACCGCGGCGCCGGTGTCGGGGTCGACCTCGATGCCGCCCATCACGTAGTGGCAGGTCGGGCCGACTTCCATCGGCTCGGCGGTGATGTCGACATCGGCCAGTTCCTTGAACTGGTGGTGCATCGACGGTAGCCTGCGGACGATCTCGTCGGCGGACATCCGGGAGGCGATGTCGAGGTACACGCCGCCGTGCTCGGTGCCGCGTCCCGCCTTGACCTCCTCGTTGATCGCCCTGGCGACCTCGTCGCGGGGGAGCAGGTCGGGGGTGCGGCGCGCGGAGTCGTTGTCGCGCAACCACTGATCGGCCTCGGCCTCGGTCTCGGCGTACTGGCCCTTGAACACCGGCGGGATGTAGTCGAACATGAAGCGCTTGCCGTCGGAGTTCTTCAGGACGCCGCCGTCGCCGCGCACACCCTCGGTGACGAGGATGCCCTTCACGCTCGGCGGCCAGACCATACCGGTCGGATGGAACTGCAGGAACTCCATGTTGATCAGCGTCGCGCCCGAGCGCAGCGCCAGCGCGTGGCCGTCGCCGGTGTACTCCCAGGAGTTCGAGGTCACCTTGTAGGACTTGCCGATACCGCCGGTGGCCAGCACGATCGCGGGCGCGGTGAACAGGACGAAGCCACCCGACTCGCGCCAGTAGCCGAAGGCGCCCGCGATCCGGCCGCCGTCGGTGAGCAGCTCGGTGATGGTGCACTCGGCGAAGACCTTGATCCTGGCCTCGTAGTCACCGGTGGCCGCGAAGTCCTCCTGCTGCAGCGAGACGATCTTCTGCTGCATGGTGCGGATGAGTTCCAAGCCGGTGCGGTCGCCGACGTGGGCCAGCCGGGGGTAGGTGTGGCCGCCGAAGTTGCGCTGGCTGATCCGCCCGTCCGGCGTCCGATCGAACAGCGCGCCATAGGTTTCCAGCTCCCACACCCGATCGGGGGCCTCCTGCGCGTGCAGTTCGGCCATCCGCCAGTTGTTGAGGAACTTGCCACCGCGCATGGTGTCCTTGAAATGGGTCTGCCAGCTGTCCTTCTCGTTGGCATTGCCCATCGAGGCCGCGCAGCCGCCCTCGGCCATCACGGTGTGCGCCTTGCCGAACAGCGACTTGCACACCACCGCGACCGAGAGCCCTTGTTCGCGGGCCTCGATCACCGCGCGCAGCCCGGCGCCGCCCGCCCCGATCACCACGACGTCGTAGTCGTGCCGTTCCACATCTGACATTCGAACTAGCTCCTGGAGTCGACGCGATTCAGTTGACGAACCGCAGGTCCGAAATGGTCTGGCTGGCAACCAGCATCACGTAGAAGTCGGTGAGCACGAGGGTGCCGAGGGTGGTCCAGGCCAGCGCCATGTGGCGGGTGTTGAGCTTGGAGACCTGGGTCCAGAACCAGTACCGCACCGGATGCGCGGAGAAGTGCTTGAGCCTGCCGCCCGCGATGTGCCTGCACGAGTGGCACGACAGCGTGTAGGCCCACAGCAGGATCACGTTGACCAGCAGCACGATGTTGCCGAGGCCGAAGCCGAAACCGCCGGTCTCCCCGTGGAACGCGGTGATCGCGTCGTAGGTGTTGATCAGCGAGACCACCAGCGCCACATAGAAGAAGTAGCGGTGCGAGTTCTGGATGATCAGCGGCAGCCGCGACTCACCGGTGTAGCGCGCGTGCGGTTCGGCGACGGCGCAGGCGGGCGGGGAGAACCACACCGACCGGTAGTAGGCCTTGCGGTAGTAGTAGCAGGTCAGCCGGAAGCCGAGCAGGAACGGCAGCACCACGAAGCCGAGCGGGATCCACATCGGCAGCTCGCCGAACGGGGTGCCGAAGTGGCTCGAGCCGGGGACGCAGGAGTCGCTCAGGCAGGGGGAGTAGAACGGCGTCAGATAGTGGTACTGCGGCACCCAATAGGCCGTGCGCACAAAGGATCTGATCGTCGCGTAGACGATGAAGGCGCCGAGTCCGATCGCGGTGAGCAGTGGTGGCAGCCACCAGCGGTCGGTGCGCAGGGTCCGCGCGGCGATGCGGGCCCTCGTCTTGCTGAACACGCCCGTCCCGGACGACGGGCTGGTGGTCGGTGCGGCACTCACGGTGGATGCCTCGCTGATCTAGGCCGTGCGGCGGTTGATCATTCCCCACCGCGATGGATTGTGATGTGGAGCACCATACGCCTGTGTTCTCGCCGCTCGAGCCGGGTCTCACTCAACCGACCGTTTCACCCTCCGGTGATCTCTGTCACAGCAATAACTCCCGTGACAGCCGGTCACGCCCGTGCAACAAACCTGTGGTGCCCTGTGACGATGAGAAGAGCCGCGATCGTGGCGCCCGTCCGCACGCCGAGTGGCGTGGAGGGCGGTGCGCTGTCCGGGATGCCCGCCGAGTGGTTGGCGACCACGGTCCTCTCGGCCGTGATCGAGCGTTCGGGGATCGACCCGCTACGCATCGAGGACGTCGCGATGGCCTGTGTCGACGGCGGTCTCTCCGACGTGCCCGCGATCGGCGCGCTGGCCGCGCGCGGTGCCGGACTGCCGTTCGCGGTGCCCGGTTTCCTCACCGACCGGCACGGTGGCAGCGGCCTACAGGCGGTGATCACCGCGGCGATGATGGTGCAGACCGGCGCGGCCGATGTGGTGGTGGCCGGTGGCGTCGAGTGCGCGCCCGCGCGGGCCGGGCTGCCCGGCGGCCGGGAGGGTCTGCACAACGCCGAACGGCTCGCGCACTACTACGGCATCGACCGCAATGCCGCCGACGAGTTCGCCGTGGCGAGTCATCGGAAGGCGGCGCGGGCCTGGCGGCAGGGCGCGTTCGGCGCCGAGGTGGTGCCGGTCGGCGTCGCCGCGGGGTCGCTCGAGCATCAGATCCGCCGGGACGAGGGCGTGCGCGACGACCTGTCGACGCACACGCTGGCGGGGCTGCGGCCGCTGCTCGCCGACGGTGTCGTCACCGTGGGCAATATGAGTACGCACCGGCTCGGCGCGTCGGCCTGCCTGGTCGTCGCCGAGGACCGGTTGGCCGACCTCGGCCTGATCCCGATGGCGTTCCTGGCGGGCTGGGCCGCCGCGGGCTGCGACAGCGAGGGCCCGGCGCTCGGCGCGGCGCCCGCGGTGGCGAAGCTGCTGGCCCGCACCGGCTGCTCGCTCGACGAGGTCGACCTGCTCGAGATCAACGAGGGCTACGCGGTGGAGGTGCTCGCCCTGGCCACCGAATGGGAGATCGACCCGCACGACCGGCTGAATGTGAACGGCTCCGATATCGCCCTCGGGCACCCGGTCGGCGCCACCGGCCTGCGGATCATGACGACGATGCTGCACGAGCTGGGCCGCACCGGCGGCCGCTACGGCCTGGAGGCGATCGCGCTCGGCCACGACCATGGCATCGCGGCGCTGTTCGAATCGGCCGACTCCGACGAGCCGACCGAGACCCCGCGCGGGGCCAGGTTCCACGGGGTCCGTCCGGGGCGCCGGTTCGGCAGGCATCGCGCCTGACAGGGGTCGGCGCGGCGACCCTGGGTGGCAGGACCGCCGCGCCGGTGAACAGGTCTGACTATTTACTTGGTTCTCGGCCGGGAGTGGAAACCCAGGCCCTCGTCCTGAGCGCCCATCCAGGCGGCCTCGTCGGACTTGCTGTCCGGTACGTAGATCGGTTCGGACCTGCGTGGGACGGCGAGCTCCGGCGGTGGCGCCTGCTCGAACTCCTCGGCATCGATGACGAGCCGCTCCAGGTCGTTCTCCAGCCGGCGCACGGTGGCCGCGTCGCCGTAGTTGGAGCGCAGTGCGCCGATCGATTGCCGGAGTTGACCGACCGCGTAGCGCAGTTCCGCGATATCGCTGCGTGTCATCGTTACCTCCTGTGTATATGGCGGGCATACCGACTCGTCGGATCACCTGGCATGCCCGTGAACTCCCGGGCCGCACTGCACCGAGCCGTGTGACTCACCACACAACGTGATCTCCACCACAATAACCGAGCTTTTCGGTTTGTGCCCGAAGTTGGCCCGGATCGGACGATTGCCGTCCGGTAACTCCGGGTCTCAGCCCGCGACCGCGTAGTGCTTGCGGACCCCCGCCGCGGCGCGTTCGACGAGCGCCGCGATCGACCCCGCGACCTCCTCGGCGCGCTCGAGGATGACGCTGTGTCCCGCCCCCTCGATCCGCACCAGCTCGGCGCCCGCCAGTTGCGAGGCCAGCACCACCGAGTGGGTGAACGGCACCATCAGATCGGCCGAGCCGGCCAGTACCAGCGCGGGCAGGTCGCCCAGCCGGGCCAGGGTGCGCGCCTCGTCGAAGGTCAGCAGTGAGCTGAGGAATCCCGACATGGTCAGCAGCGGCGTCTCGTTCAGGATCGCGGTCGCGACCGCGGCGACCCGGGGATTCACCCGGCGCGTCCCGGTGGCCGCCTCACGGATCAGCGGCCCGAAGATCCAGCGCGAGAAGCGCTTCGAGGCCTGCATCACCCGGGGCGCGCGCAGCACCGCGTGCTGGAGCGAGGCCACGGCGTGCCGGTTGAGCAGCCGGCCGAGGCCGACCTCGGTGATCCCGCCCGCCGCGCCCGCGATCAGCCCGATCCCGGCGACCCTGGTGCCGATCGCCGCGGGGAACAGCCGGGCGTAGGCCAGCAGCACCATCGCGCCCATCGAGTGCCCGACCAGCACCACCGGGCCGTTCGGCGCGATCGCCCGCAGCACCGCGTCGAGGTCGGTGGCCAGCTGATCGATGGTGTAGGTCGCGTGGTCGGCGTGGCCGGATTCGCCGTGGCCGCGGTGGTCGTAGAAGACCATCCTGGTCTCGGCGTCCCAGTGCCGGAGCAGGTGCTCGCGCAGGAACGCCCAGGACTCGGTGTGCAGGCAGTGGCCGTGGACGAAGACGACGGTCAGCGCGGCGTCGGCGGCTCCGAAGGTGCGGACCGCGATCGGCACACCGTCGTCGGTGACGACGGTGGCGCGCCGGCCGACGAGATCGGTGGTGGCGAACGACTTCGACATAGCGGCCTCCCGCGGTTCTGGAGCGCTGGCCGCGGCCCGCCGGGGAGGTAGGCCGCGTACTGGGTGTTTCGACTCTGATTTCCGGCCCGTTAGCCCGCCAATCCTGGCGTTATCCAGCCGATGCGCAACCGAATCCGGGCGACCTCTCGCCGTTATGCAGGAGATTCTTCGGGTCTCTAGTCCTCGGACTAGAAATCCGTAGATCATCGTCGACAGGGTTCTCTTCGGCTTTCTGTCGAAAGTGCTAGAAAGCGGCAGAGAGCTATACGCTCCGGAGATACCGGCCGAAGTGCGGGACCGTGAACCCGATCGTGCCGCGCTCGGCCGAGTAGATCAGGCCCTTCTTGATCAGGCCGTCGCGCGCGGGGGAGACCGAGGCGGGCTTGCGGCCGAGCTCGGCGGCGACCGCCGAGGTGGCGACCGGGCCGTCGTCGCCGGCCAGGTCGGCCATCGCGCGCATGTACTCGCGCTCGGCGGGCGTCGCGCGTTCGTACCGGGAGCCGAAGAACCCGACCGCCAGTTCCTCCTCCGCGGCGGGCGCGGCCACCTCGACGTCCTCGGCGGTGATCGGGCTGTCCGGCGCCTGGTCCCAGGCCGCCTTGCCGTAGGCCTGCACGAAATACGGGTAGCCGTCGGCCTTCTGGTAGAGCGAGTCGAGCGCGTCCTCGGTGAACTTCACCTCTTCGCGCTCTGCCGGAGCGATCAGCGCGAGGTCGGCCGCCTGCCGGTCGAGCCGGTCGATGCGGTGATAGCTGAACAGTCGCTCCGAATAGCTCTTGGAGGCCGACAGCACCGCGGGCAGATGCGGCAGCCCGGCGCCGACGACGATCAATGGCGCGCCGTCCTGGCTCAGCTCGTGGCAGGCGCCGCAGATCGCCGACACGTCGGCCGGGCCGAGATCCTGCATCTCGTCGATGAAGATGCCGATCCCGACGCCGATGTCGGCGGCCAGCGCCGCCGCCTCCTTGAACAGCTCGATCAGGTCGATCTCGATGTCGCCCGAATCGGCGCGGCCGGTCACCGCGGGCACGTCGATGCCGGGCTGCCAGCGTTCGCGCATGCCCTTGTCGGCGGTGGCGCGCAGGGCGAAGGCCTTGAGGATGCCGAGGAAGTCGTCGACGTGTTCGGGATTGCGATGCGCCATCGCGATCGCACGCACCGCCATGTGCAGCGCCGAGGACAGCGGCCTGCGCAGATCCTGGTCCGGCCGCGCCTCGATCTTGCCGGTGCCCCAGCCGCGCGAGATCGCCGCCGAACGAAGCTGGTTGAGCAGCACGGTCTTTCCGACCCCGCGCAGTCCGGTGAGCATCACGCTGCGCTCCGGCCTGCCCCTGGCCACTCGCTCGAGCACGATGTCGAAGGCGGCGAGTTGCTTGTCGCGCCCGGCCAATTCGGGTGGACGTTGGCCGGCGCCGGGAGCGTAGGGATTGCGCACGGGGTCCATGCCGGACAACCGTAGCGCGGATCGGCAGGGGAATCTCGGTAACTCTGGGCTGTGTCCTAGATACTGCTAGCGAACCGGAGACACCGAGTCGACAGCGAACGGAGCGGCATGGCCGAGGAACCCCAGCGGAACGCGCACGGTGAGCCGATGGTGACGTCGACGGCCGCCTACCTCGACGCGCTGCGGCTGCCACCGGACGCGCACCTGACCGAGTCGATCCGGGTGTTCCTGCGCGCCGCCGTCTCCGAGCCGGGTGCCGACGACCTGCAGACGATGTCGGCCATGGCGCTGGGTCCGCTGCTGATCGCCGTCGGCAGGCTGGAGGTCGATCTAGCGGACGCGCGCACCCGCGTCGCCGAGCTGGAACGGGCGCTCGGCCGCCGCGACGGACACCGCTGATAACGATCGGCGCGCGGGTGTAACGACTCGTGACCCGTGGCGACACGCCGGGGAGAAGGCTCTTGTTCAGGGCTTTCGCGGATGCGGGAAAACAACTTGCGTGCTTCGCTGGACAGCTTCCATCACAGGCCGTAATCTTCTCGTGACTTAGTGGAGTCTGTCGCTTCGTCAGAGAAACGGCGCCATTGAGTCACCGCCGAATAGTTGTCGTCGCCAAGCGATTCCGACGACCGGTGGTGGAGCAGCAAGAGGGAGACTCGTCTCGGTGGGTAAACACAGCTTGCAGCGGGATTCTCGTCTGCCGAATTCCGTCAAGGGTGCCCTCGTCATGGGTGCGGTGGCCGCCACGACCGGTGCGATGCCCGCGATCTCGCAGGCCGCCACGATCAACATTCCCGGCCTCGGTAACTTCGATCTGCCGCCGGAGCTCGAGCAGCCCGCGCAGCAGGTGGAGAAGCAGCTTCAGGCGATGGTCGCGCCGCAGGGCCAGGCCGCCCCGCAGCTGCCGAGCGTCACCTTCGACAACCCCTTCCAGCAGCAGCAGTCGGCGGGCAACGTCGCGCTCGACGCCGCGCGGACCAAGCTCGGCGCGGTCTACAGCTGGGGTGCCGCAGGCCCGTCGAGCTTCGACTGCTCCGGCCTCGTGCAGTGGGCGTACCGCCAGGCCGGTATCGAACTGCCGCGTACCAGCTTCGAGCAGTCGCACGTCGGCGCGCCGGTGTCCTTCGACAACCTGCAGGCCGGTGACATCGTCATCACCAACGGTGGCGGCCACGTCGGCATCTACGCGGGCAACGGTCAGCTGCTGAACGCGGTGCAGTCGGGCACCCCGGTGTCCTACACCCACCTCAGCGCCGACGACGTCGTCACGGCTCGCCGTATCGTCTAAGGGGTGACCCCCGCAGAACAACGTTCCACCACCCAGGCCCGTGTGGACTCCTGGACCTGGGCGGTTCGATTGTTCAAAACGCGCTCGGCTGCGGCGGAAGCCTGCCGCGCCGGACACGTGCGGATCAACGGCGTCACCGTCAAGCCCGCGCAGCAGGTGAAGCTCGGCGACGAGGTGCGGATCCGGCACGCCGGACTCGAGCGCATCGTGGTGGTCGAGCGGATCATCCACAAGCGCGTCGGACCACCGATCGCCGCGCAGTGCATGATCGACCGCAGCCCGCCGCCACCGCCGAAGGAAGTCCTCGCCTCGATCCCGCAGCGCGAGCGCGGCGCGGGCAGGCCGACGAAACGCGAACGCCGCGAAACGGATCGACTGATGGGCCGTACCGACTAGCGCGACTCTGACTCAGCGCTACGCGGTGCCTTCGCCGCCAGTCTGCTCGCCGCGATCGTCGCGAGACCGATCGTGCACAGGGTGGCCAGCATGATCGCCGACCCCTCGCCGGGCACCAGCACGCCCAGCTGACTACCCACCGTCACCGCGGCGACCGGCACCCCGATCTGCGCCGCCGCCAGCGTGCCGTAGGCCAGCGGCTGACCGACCAGGCGCGCGGTCCAGTGCACCACGACCGCGCCGACGCCGAGCGCGATCCCGAGCAGGATCAGCTCCGGATGCGCACCCAGCTCGCGCAGGTCCAGCCGCGCCCCGAGCCAGACGAAGAACAGCGGCGCCAGCAGCCCGTCGCTGATCGCGAACACCTGCTTGGCCACCCGCCGTGGCTCGCCGATCCCGGCCACCGCCAGTCCGGCCGCGAAGCCGCCGAGCATGATCGAGACGTGCATCGTGCTGGCCACGCCGCACAGCAGGAAGACCAGCACCAGGCTCACCCGCAGTTCGAGGGTGAACTTGCGCTCCTCGGACACCTCGTGCACCTGCCGCCGCGCACCGGTCTTCTCCAGGTACCGCAGGATCAGGAACATCACGCCGGCGCAGGCGGCGACGACCACCGCGCCGATCGCGGCCCGCAGCGCGTTGTCCGGGTCGATCACCAGCGGCAACGCGACGATGCAGGCGGTGTCGGCGATGGCGACCTGCGCGGTGAGGGCGA
This sequence comes from Nocardia sp. NPDC050718, assembly GCF_040654235.1. NCBI lineage: Bacteria > Bacillati > Actinomycetota > Actinomycetes > Mycobacteriales > Nocardiaceae > Nocardia > Nocardia sp. NPDC050718. Next base: position 269,055 of record NZ_JBFAHQ010000001.1, read on the forward strand.
GGACCGGCGGCCCGCTCAGTTTCAGCGAGTCGATGATCGGCAACGCCATCGCCGCCGAGGACGACGCCATCAGCACCGCGTAGATCGCGGCGTGGCCGATGCCGACGGCCTGCGCTACCGCCCAGCCCGCGACCGCGGCGACGACGCCGACCAGCACCGCCCGCACCACGCCGGCGCCGAGCGCGCCGCGCACGGCGGGGTCGCGCACCGGCACGTGCGTGCCCGCCGCGAACATCACCAGCGCGAATCCCATGTCGGCCAGGAACATGAAGATCGGATCGCTCGCGTCCAGGATCTGCAGACCCGTCGTACCGAAGATGATCCCGGCCAGCAGTTCACCGAGGATGACCGGCAGATGCAGCCGCTTCGGCAGCGCGAGCAGTGGCCCGATCACCCCGAGCGCGACGATCAGCGCCAGGGTCGCGAAGGTCACGGCATCGCGGCGATCTTGGCGGGGATCTCGGCGTTCTCGTCGGCGAAGTAGAGCGCGCAGACCCGGTGGTACCCGTCGGCGATGAGCATCGGCACGTTCTTGCGGCAGTCACCGCGGACCAGCAGGATCGGCGAGAGCTTCTTGCCCTCGTTGATCTTGAGCAGGTCCTTGCGCACGTGCGGGTTGTCCGGGGTCAGGGCCTCGAGCTGGGAGGCGCGCAGGATGTCCTTCGCCTTCTTCACGACCACCGGCGCGCTGCGGAGATCGGCGACGATCGCCTCGACCACCGTCGCGTCGCCGAGCAGCTCGAGATAGTCGGCGGCGGCCGGGTAGTCGTGTTCCTCCGGGGTGGCCTTCCACTGCACCTGGATGATTTGGTCTGCCATCGAATCATCATCCGCCGCTGGTGCCCGGTTAGCGGGAGAGTCGCTGGATGTTGTCGTTTGTTTGCGCGATCGGTATCCGGGCGCCGGGCCCCGAAAAGTACGCGGTGGTCGGGTTGTGGGCGATCGCCTACGGTGGCAACTATGGGTGAGCGCAGGACGATGTTATCGACGCTTCTCGCCTGCTGTGTCGCTGTCGTCGCGACGGTGCCGCGGCTGCTGTGGCCGCGTCCCGCCGACCACGCGTTCCTGGCCGCGCTCGAGTCGGCGCCGCTGCCGAAGGCGCGCGCGACCGTTGCCCTCACCGCGCTCGTCCAGGCCGAGATGTCCGCGCCCACAGCGATCGTCGCCGAGGGCGCGCGGACGCTGCGGTCGACGCCGCTGACCATGTCGACCTTCCTGGTGCGGCACCCGTCGGCCACCTTCCTGGTCGATCCGGCGATCTGCGCCGGCGTGCACGAGCGGGTGCTGCCCGAGCTGCCGTTCCCCGTCCCGCTGCTGGTCGCGCCCGATCAGCCGGTGCGCGGCCTGAGCGAGGTGCTGGCCGCGCACGAGCTGACCGGCGCCGACATCGATTTCGTGCTGCCGACGCACCTGCACTGGGACCACGTCGCCGGGCTCTACGAGCTGCCCGGCTGGGTGCCGATCCGGGTGCCCGGCGTCGAATACCAGTGGGCGATGGGCGGATCGCAGGCCCCGCTCGGGGTCGCCAGGGGTCCGCTGCGCGGTCGCGTCTTCGACCTCTACGACCTCGACGGACCGCCGGTGCTCACCTTCACCCGCAGCCACGACCTGTTCGGCGACGGCGCGGTCGTGCTGGTCGACCTGGCCGGGCACACGCCGGGCAGCATCGGCGTGCTGCTCGCCGTCGACGACGGGTCGCGGGTGCTGCTGGCGGGCGACGCGGTGTGGAGCACCCTGCAGGTCGAGCTGCTGCGGGAGAAGGCCCCGCTGCCGGGCGACCTGCTCGACGACGATCGCGACGCCGCCTTCGAGACCCTGCACCGCCTGCACGCGCTGCCCGAAGACATCGAGTTGATCCCCGGCCACGATCGCGCCGCCGTCACCGCCCGCGCGCCGCGCTGAGCTTCAGCGCGCGGCCAGTCCGGCGGCCACGCTCGGGTAGCGCGGCCGCCAGCCCAGTTCCTCGTGGGCCAGTGCGCTCGAGATCCGCATCGACGTCTCCGTCATCAGCGCCCCGATATAGGGCACGGCCAGCCGGATCAGCCACGCGGGCAGCCGGATCGGGCGGGGCGTGCCGTGGCTGCGGGCGACCTCGGTGAGGAAGTCACGCCAGGTGATCGGGGTGTCGTCGGCCAGGTTGTAGGCCCGGCCCGGGGTACCGCGTTCGAGCGCGGCGACGGTCGCGGCGGCGGCGTCCTCGACGTGGATCCAGCTGTTGACGCCGCCGGACCCGAGCGGCCCGACCGGCGTGTGCTTGCGCATCATGTCGGCGAACAGGTCGCTGAACGCGCCGGGTCCGTAGAACAGCCCGTACCGCAACGCGATGCCGTCCACGCCCGGCGTCTCGAGCACCTGCTGTTCGCCCGCGACGGTCGCGCGCACCACCTCGTCGGCAACGCCACCGGTGCACACCCCGAACGGATCGCTCTCGGTCAGCGGCCGGTCACCGTGATCGAGGTAGCCGTAGCCGAGGATCAGCGACTGGGTGACGAAGCGACCAGCGCCGACCAGCTCGGCCGCGGCGAGCAGATTGGCCGTGCCTGCGGTGCGCAGCAGACCGGTCGGGTCGTCGGCGGGAATCCGGCGCTGCACCTTGGCATCGCGCAGCGCGGTCGCCTCGTGGATCACGGCGTCGGCCGCGGTCCCGTCGAGCGCGCGCAGCAGCCCGTCGCGATCGAGCACGTCGGCGGTGACCGGCTCGGCGCCGAGTTCGCGCACCAGCGGATGGGCGTCGGGACTGCGCACGATGGCCGAGACCTGGTGCCCGTTCGCGGTCAGCGCGCGGATCAGCGGACGACCGATGGCGCCCGTGGCGCCTGCGAGCAGAACCTGCATGGGAGTTCCTTCCGGCGGAGTGAGTGTTTCCCTGCTTCCTGGACGAATCGGGCACCGGCGATGTGACGGTCTGTGACGGGCTTCACCCGGTGTACGGTGACCGGGAATTGGGCCGATGTCACGGCGGGTCGACGGCGTGTCGGTGTGTATCGTGCGGCTCATGCGAGTCGACGGTCGGGAGATCCCGGTCACGGGAAGTCTCCTGCAGCCGCTGATCCGACGTACCAGCGACATCATCCGGGTCGTGCTGGCCGCGCTCGGGGTCGGTGTGGTGATCGCGGGCTCGCTGATCACCCGGCCGGAGTGGTTGGCGCTGGAACGTTCGGTGTCCAGAATCGTCGACTTCCTCAGCCCGGATCAGTCCACCCTGGTGTACCTGGTCTACGGCATGCTCATCCTCGCGCTGCCGTTCGCGATCCTGATCGAACTGGTGCTGCGCAGGCAGTGGAAGCTGCTGGCCGGCTACGCCGCGGCCGGGATGTTCGCGGTCCTCGCGCTCTCGATCACCGGGTCCGGCATCTCCACGCCGAAATGGCATATGCCGGTGCCGGATCGCTTCGACACCTTCCTCTCGCAGTTCCTCGACGACCCACGCTGGATCGCGATGCTCGCGGCCATGCTCACCGTCTCCAGTCCGTGGTTGCCGCCGCGGCCGCGGCGGTGGATGTGGTTCCTGCTGTTGATGTTCGCGCCCATCCACCTGGTCGTCAGCTCGGTGGTGCCCGCGCGGGCCATGCTCGGCCTGGTGGTCGGCTGGCTGGTCGGCGCGGTGATCGTCTGGCTGGTCGGCACCCCGGCGCTGGAGGTGCCGCTGGAAGCGGCGGTGCGGGTGCTGGCCCGGCGCGGCTATACCGTGCGGGCCTTCCGGGTCGACCGGCCCGCCGGGCGCGGTCCGCTGCTGCTGGGGACCGAGGTCGACGGGCCGGAGTCCGAGATCGTCGTCGAGATGTACGGCCGCGATCAGCGCAGCTTCGGCGCGATCAGACAGCTGTGGCGCTGGATCACCTTCCGGTCCAGCGAGACCGCCCCGCTGCACGGTTCGATGCATCGGGCGGTGGAGCACCGGGCGCTGATGGGCATCGCCATCGGTGACCTCGGCATGGCCGATTGTCACCAGGTCGCCGTCGCCGGTCTGGACCGTGGCTGGATGCTGTACGCGCACACCGTCCCGCACGGCACCCCGATCCGGAAGCTGTCCGCGCAGGTGCTGCCCGGGGTGTGGCGTTCGCTGCTGCGCCTGCACGAGAACCAGATCAGCCTCGGTGATCTGCAACCCGACAACGTGCGAGTCCACCAGGGCGACACCCTGTTCGGCGGTTTCGCCTTCGCCGAGTTCGGCGCGGCCGACGCGCAGCGCCAGACCGACATCGCCCAGCTGCTGGTCGCGACGACCTCGCTCTACGGCAAGCACGAGGCGGTGTCGGCGGCGATCGAGGTGCTCGGCGAGGCCACGGTGATCACCGCGGCCCGGCGCCTCACCAAATCGGCCATGCCGACCGGCATCCGCAAGTCGGTGCCGCAGTGGACCAAGGTCATGGCGACTGCGCGCGAGGAGATCCGCGAGCAGACCGGTCACGACCGGATCCGCCCCGAACAGCTCACCCGCTTCACCCGCAACCAGATCATCCAGCTGGTGCTGCTGGTCGCCCTGGTCTACGTGGCATATCCCTTCTTCAGCCAGGTGCCGACCTTCTTCAGCCAGCTGCGCACGCTGAACTGGTGGTGGGCGCTGCTCGGCCTGGTGATCTCGGCGGCCACCTATGTCGGCGCGGCCGTGGCGCTCGGCGCCTGCGCGGACTGGGTCGTTCGGTTCCGCGACCTGTTCCTGGAACAGCTGGCCAACACCTTCGTCGCGACCACGACGCCCGCGGGCGTCGGCGGGCTGGCGCTGAGCGTGCGGTTCCTGCAGCAGGCCGGGATGACGACCATGCGGGCGACCGCCGCCGTGGCGCTACAGCAATCGGTGCAGGTCATCACCCATCTCGTGCTGCTCGTCATCTTCAGCGTGGTGGCGGGCACCTCGACCAACCTCGCGCACATCGTGCCGGACGCGACCGTGCTGTACCTGGCCGCCGGCGTCGGGGTCGGCCTGATCGGCGCGTTCATGTTCGTGCCGACGCTGCGCCGCTGGGTGAACCAGTCGGTGCGCCCGCAGCTCAAGGAGGTCCTCGGCGAGCTCGTCGACCTGGCCCGCAATCCCGTCCGGTTCTCGATGATCGTCGGCGGCTGCGGCGCGATCACCCTCGGGCAGGCGCTGGCGCTGTGGGTCAGCGTCGAGGCCTTCGGCGGCGGAACCGATTTCGTCGCGGTCACCATCGTCACCATGATCGGTGGCACGCTGGCCTCGGCCGCGCCGACACCGGGTGGCGTCGGCGCGGTCGAGGCGGCGTTGATCGGTGGTCTGGCCGCCTTCGGCGTTCCCGCCGAGATCGCGGTGCCCGCCGTGCTGCTCTACCGCGTGCTGACCTGCTGGATTCCCGTCGCCCTCGGCTGGCCGATCATGCGCTGGATGGGCGAGAAGCAGATGATCTGAGCGATCAGTCCGCGCGCAGGGCGATCACCAGGCCGTCCTTGGTGCACACCGACGGGGTGGTGGCGTCGGGCTGGGCATTGCACTGCCAGCCGTCGACGACGACCGAATCCGACGGGCTGATCGTGGTGACATAGCTGGTGGCCACGTTGATCGCCACGGTGCAGCCGGGACGGCCCGCCGCGTTGCCGACCGCGATGACGGTGCGGCTGTGTCCGCCCGCGTCGGTGACCGGGCCGCAGTCCACGTCCACGGGCTGCGGCGACGGCGTTGGCGCGACATCGCTGGTGGTGGTGACCGGGGGTGGTTCCGGGGCGGACGACGGCGTCGGGCTCGGTGATGGCGGCGGTGCGATCGGGGTGCCGGTGGGGTCCGCGTTGGTGGTGGTGGGCGCGGTCGTCGTCATCGTCGTGCTCGTCGCGGGTGCGGCGTGTTCGTCGTTGTTGTCGCTACAACCGGACAGGCCCGCGAGCACGACGAGTCCGGCGGCGGCGGTGGCCGCGAGCCGAGTTGCTTTCACGCCAACCTCCAATAGATGTTTAACTCCCCAGTTGCTGGCGTATTCAATCATGGTGGCGCGCAATGCTGTCTGATCCACGCGGGGGAACGGCGCCTCGTGTTTTCCCCGGCGTGCCCGCGTGCTACCGGGCATTCCTGGTGTTGCCGGTGGCTTGCCGATCAGGCCGTACGGTCGGTTCCAATGGGCGATCGGCCGTCGGACGTGAACCGCCCCACAGCCGCCGCTGGTTGGTGCGGGGTGCGGTTCGAGCGCATAAACTGTCTGGGACGTAGCCGGATGATGACCGAGAGGTGTTGTTTCGATGGGATCCCGGACGGTGGTCGCCGACGTCGCCGACGAATTGGCGCGCCGGGTCGCGACCGGTGAGTACCGGCCCGGCGATCTGATGCCGTCGGTCCGCCAGGTCGCCGACGAGTTCGGGATGAACCGGGCCACCGCGCAACTCACCCTCGGCAGGCTCGAGTCCTACGGCTTCGTCGAGGCCCGCCGCGGCAAGGGCTTCACCATCCGCGACGTCCGGGAGGAGGGCGGCATGGATGTGTACCGGCATCTGTTCCGGTTCTCCGTCACCGCGCCCGCCGTCGCCGCGGAGATGTTCACCGACATCGTCGAGGTGGAGCGCGGCATCGTGCTCGAGGCGTTGCTCGGCTACACCGCCGCCGAGAAGGTTCTCGACTCCGCCGAGCTGGCCGCGGCCGTCGACGAGCTGGAGGCGATGGCCCGGCAGAGCGTGCCCGATCACGTCCGGATCATCACCGCCGAGATCGCGCTGGTGCGCCAGGTGCTCGGCGTGCTCGGGATGAGCATGCAACGCGCCGTGCTGAACTCGGTCGCCGACATGGTCGTCGAGGTGCCCGAGGCGGTCGCCGCCTACTTCGCCGTCGCCGCCGATCTGCACGTGCTCGTCTGGCGCGCGCTGCTCGCGGTGTGGGACGCCGATTCGGACCCGACCGAGGCGCAACTGGCCCTGTTCGAGGACCTGTTCGCGCTCTACCACGAGAAAGTCATCGCCCGCTTCGACGAGCTCGTCGGCGCGACACCGGCCGACGCCGCGGCCGCCACCGCCTGACCGAATTGCCTCAGCTGTCTGGGTCGGAACGCTCGGCGGCCTCGGCCTGATGCTGCCAGGGCAGGTGCCGGCCCTGCGGCAGCATCGAATCGATGATCGGGCCCACGTTCGGGGTGCGCGTCGCGGACAGACCCGAGCCGACCATCACCCCGAGCGCGATCGACATCACCGACAGCAGCGCCGACACCACCACCTCGAGTCCGCTCGCGGCCGTGGTGCCGGTGGTGTGCATGACCACCTCGGACACCCCGGTCAGGCTGATGCCGCCGGGTACCAGCATCCAGAACGCGGGCAGGAACGCCACCTGCCGCGGCGGCGCGTGCTTGCGGCCCTGGATCAGATAGGCGGCGGGCACCGCCATCAGGCCGCCGAGGAAGGCGCCCGTGAGCGGCCCCGACAGCGTCTTGCCGACGAACTGGGCCAGGTAGGTGACATACAGGACGAGCAGCAACCAGCCCACCGAGTTCTGCGGCGCGCTCGAGCGCCACGAGTGCCCGAAGCCGATCAGCAGCACCCCGATCAGTGGCGCCCACCAGCCCAGCTGGGCCTGGCTGACCGTCGGATTCGACAGCGGTCCGAGCACACTGATGCCCACGTAGAGCCCGAAGGCCAGCAGGAACAGCATGTTGATGCCGTAGACCACCCGGCTCGCGCCCGCGACCATCGACCCGGTCGCCAGCTCGATGGTGCCGTTGGTGAGCATCGCGCCGGGCAGCAGTGTGGCGATCGCCGGAATCACCAACTGGGTGGGCTGCCCACCCGAGAGCGTGCCGGGGAAGCCGAACGCCAGCACCGCGACCAGCGCCGCCGCGATCACCGGCAGGGCCAGGGACAGCAGCCGGACCTTGTCGGCGAGCTGGGTCAGCGCGCCGACGACCAGCCCGAGCACCACGTACCCGACCAGCGCCCTGGCCGCCGGATTGAGCATCATCCCCAGCCCGACGGTCAGCACCACCTGGCCGAGCAGGATCAGCCACGGCGGGCTGCCCGGTTTCGCCGACAGGATCGCGTCGAGTTCCCTCGCCGCCTCCCGCGGCGGCGGCGCGTCCGCCTCGATGTGGTCGATGAGCCGGTAGAGCCCGGCGATCTGGTCCAGCGGCAGGGTGCCGACCGAGGCGTCGAGCATGTCGATCGCGGACCCCTCCGCGGTGCGTACCCGCACGAACACCGCGGTGGGCAGCACCATGAAGTGGATGTTGTCGGTGCCGTAGCGCCTGGACAGCTTGTCGAGGATCTCCTGCACCCGCGCCGAGGTCTCGCTGGCGCCGACGAGCGCGACGCCGATGCGGCACAGCAGAATCAGCAGATCGGCGGGCACCGGTGGCTCGGCCGGATGCGGTGGTGACGGCGCGCCCGCCGCGTAGTCGGCTCTGACCCTGGCGATGGCGCGGGCGACCCTGCGCCGCGTCGCCGTCCAGGAAGAACTCTTGCCGTCCGAAGCCATGTCACCGCCGCAATTTTTCGGAGCGCTGGGCGCTCGAGTCGCGGCCCCTGGTGTCCCGCCGGTCAGGCAGCGGCGCCTGACCGGCGGGACGGCCGCGACGGCCGAC
>NZ_JBFAHQ010000001.1:277568-785567 GCF_040654235.1 Nocardia sp. NPDC050718
TTTTTGCGGGGGGGGGGGCGCGCCTGCCGGCGCCCCGGGGGCACCCCCGGGGCGGCCGGGGCCGGCGGCGGGCGGGCACGGCCGCGACGGCCGACTGCGTCGGCCTGCCCCTCCGCGAGGTCGGGGCGTGCGGGGTCGTGTTCTTCGGGGCCGGGTAGCCGGTAGCTGAAAGGTTACCCGAGCCGCGGTGCTCAGCCGTTGAGCTTGGTCAGCCGGTCGTAGGCGGTGACGTACTCCTCGACCAGCCGGTTGACCACGTCGGCGCTGCGCTCGACCTTGTTCATCATGCCGACGACCTGGCCGACCGGGTTGAAGTTCACGTCCTTGGCCGCTTCGGGGTAGCGGTGGCCGCGCTTCACGCCGTCGAGGGCGACCATCATCTGCAGCGGCATCGGCAGCGGGTCGGGGTTCTCGGTGTCCTCCCACGCGTCGGTCCAGTCGTTGCGCAGCATGCGGCAGGGCTTGCCGGTCCAGGAGCGCGAGCGGATGGTGTCGTGGCTGGTGGCCTCGAGGTAGGTGTCCATCTGCGCGGGCGGCACATTGGCCTCCTCGACGGTCAGCCACAGCGAGCCGATCCACGCGCCCGCCGCGCCCATCGCCAGCGCCGCCGCGACCTGCGCGCCGTTGCCGATGCCGCCGGCGGCCAGCACCGGGGTGTCGCCGATCGCCTCGATCACCTGCGGCCACAGCACCAGCGAGGACACCTCGCCGCAGTGGCCGCCGCCCTCGGTGCCCTGGCAGACCACGAAGTCCAGCCCGGCCGCCTTGTGGTTCATCGCGTGCTTGACCGAACCGCAGAGCGCGCCGATCACCCGGCCGGAGTCCTGGATGCGCTTGACGACGTCCTCGGGCGGGGTGCCGAGCGCGTTCGCGACCAGCTTCGCCTTCGGGTGGTTCAGGATCACGTCCACCTGCGGGCCCGCGGTGGTCGCGGTCCAGCCGAGCAGCTCGTTGTGGTGCTCACCGTCGGGCAGCGCGGGCACGCCGTGGTCGGCCAGGATCTTCTGCGCGAAGTCGCGATGGCCCTGCGGAACCATCTGCGCCAGCTGCTTTTCCAGCTGTTCGGGGGTCAGGCCTTCCACGCCCTTGCCCTCGTACTTCGACGGGATCACCAGGTCGACGCCGTAGATGCCGTTGACGTGCTCGTCGAGCCAGGCCAGCTCCACTTCGAGCTGTTCGGCGGTGAAGCCGACGGCGCCGAGCACGCCGAGTCCGCCCGCGTTGCTCACCGCTGCCACGACATCGCGGCAGTGCGTGAAGGCGAAGATGGGGAACTCGATGCCGAGCTGTTCGCAGAATTCGGTACGCATACCGAACTGTAACACGTTCTATTTTGCTCGATAAGGGCCAATTTCAGGCCGCAGCGGCCTCCAGCTCGGTCAGCGAATCCTCCAGGTGATCGAGCAGTCGATGCAGGTCGGGCAGGGTGCGGCGGCAACCGACCAAACCGAAATCGAGATTGTCGCCATTCGAGGTGAGGGTGATGTTCACGGCCTGGCCGTCCAGCGGGATGGACAGCGGATAACTCGCGTCCAGCCGCGCGCCGTTCCAATACAGCGGCTCCCGCGCGCCCGGCACATTCGAGATGACGATATTGAACGGCGGCGTCGCCATCGAGGCGAAACCGGGCAGCAGCATCGCCGCCATCGGGCTCAGCATCACCCCGGCGACCGCGAGCGTCTGGGCGGGTGTCAGCGAGCGGTAGACCTCCTTGTTGCGCCGGGTCGACTCGCTCACCACCCGCAGCCGCTCCAGCGGATCGGCGACATCGGTACCCAGGTTGCACAGCAGCGCCGCGATCTTCACGCCCTGGGTATCGGTGTCGTCCTCGTCGCGCAGCGACATCGGCACCATCGCGATCATCGGCTTGTCCGGCAGGGCGTCGCGCTCGAGCAGGTAGGCGCGCAGCGCGCCGGCCGACATCGCCAGCACCACATCGTTGACGGTGGTGCCGGTCGCCTTCTTCACCTGCTTCACCCGGTCCATCGACCAGGTGCGCACCACGCATTTGCGAGCGCCGCCGATCGGCACGTTGAACAGCGTGCGCGGCGCCTCGAACGGCAGCGTCAGCTGCTGCTGGAGCAGGCCGGTGCGGGTCGCCTTCATCAGCGCCGCGGTCGAGGAACCCGCCGAGCCGAGGCCGCCGAGCAGTCCGCCCAGCCGGGAGCGCTGCTCGCGCGGCGCGTCGGGCCGCTGCTTGCGCGGCAGGTTCCACGGCGTCTTGATCTCGGTCGCGACGGGGTCGGTGGTGAGCGTGCGCCGCAGTAATCGCTGCGCGGAAACGCCGTCGATCAGCGAGTGGTGCATCTTCGAGTAGAGCGCGAACCGGCCGTCGGCCAGGCCCTCGACGAAATGCATCTCCCACATCGGGCGGTGCCGGTCGAGCAGGGCGCTGTGCAGGGTCGAGGCGTGGTCGAGCAGCTGCTCGATCCGGCCCGGCGCGGGGAGCGCGCTGCGCTGGAGGTGGAAGTCCAGGTCGACGTCGTCGTCCTGGGTCCAGGCCAGCTGCGGTGCGCCGAGCCAGGTGGCGGGGCGCTTGCGGAAGGTCGGCCGAAAGGTCTTGTCGGCGAGCAAGATCTCGCGGAACTCGCGCAGATAGTCCGGCCCCGCGTCCTCGGGCGGCTCGAACAATTGCAGTGAGCCCACATGCATCGGGTGCTCACGGGATTCCGCGAGCAGGAACAGCGCATCCAACGGCGCGATGAACTCCATAACAGATCGCCCCCTGACGAGAGTGGTTCGGTGCAAGTCTGTAGACGATCGACCACGCTGTCGGGTCGGCACTGTGACGCATCACGTGCCGCCTCCCAAGTTACCTGCCCCGTCCCGGCGGCGTCAGGTGAACGGCGACACCGCCGCACGTCCGACACGGTTGCGCGCTCCACCCAGCGAACTGGACGGTCGCGCAGATCAGGCGGTGTTTCCGGGTTCGGGTCAGACCTTCGCCGGCTCGGCCTGACGGGCTTCGGCCGGGGGCTCGACGGCGTCGGCCAGGCGCAGCACGGCGGTGTGCTCCTCGACCGGCTGCTCGAAAGGCGCTTCCTCGACGGGGGTTTCGGCGACCGGCTCCGCGGCCGCCTCGGCGACGGGCTCCGCGACGGGCTCGGCGACCGGCTCGGCCACCTGCGGCTCGGGGGCCGGAACGGGCGCGACCGCAGGGCCTTTCGTGGTGGCGATGTCGATGCCGAGCTCGACCCTGGTCGTCTCCACCAGCGCCCGCTCCTGCTCGGCCGCGTGCCGCATGGCCTTCTGCCACAGCGAGGCCATTTCCTCCAGCTCCTCGACCGTGGCCTCCACATCGATGTGCAGCTTCAGCCGCTGCATGGTGATGTGCTGGGCGGCGGTCAGGGTGCGCAGCAGGTCTTCGCACTTGTTCGGGATCCGGCGGTGCGCCACGACCCGCAGCCGGGTCAGCATGGCGGTCGGGCGGTCCCAGATCACCTTGTGGATCTGGGCGCCGACGCCGTCGATCTCCTCCGCGGTGACGAGGTCCCACTCCCCGCAGCTGGTCAGATCGGCGCGCACCGAGGCCGAGGTCTCGAGGATGGCGGCGACCGCGGCGAGCACCGCCTCCCGGCGCCACGCCTCGTGATCGCGCTGGTCACCCACCATGTTCGACAGCTCGACATTGCGCTGCGCGGCGTCGAGTGCCTGCCTGCCGCGCTCGTCGGCCGCCGCGATGCCCTCGCGGTGGGTGCGGTTGTTGGCGATGACACCGACCAGAACTGCGGCGGCGACGACGAGCGAACCGAGGAGTGGGAGCCACTGAGTCACCCGCCGATCATTGCACCGAGGCACCGCACAGTCACCATGATCGGCGCGTTGCCTGGCGATGTCGTACGGAGTGTCGCGGTCAGCGGGGTGCCGGAACCCGGTGCAGGAAGCCGACGAGCGGCGCCAGTTCGGGGATCTGCTCGGCGTCCGAAAGTGCTTGTTCCAGTACTCGATCGTGCGTCGGGCGGGCCTTTTCGTAGGCGGCCCTTCCGGTTTCGGTGAGCTCGGTGTAGATGCCGCGCCGGTCGTCCGCGCACAGCACCCGGACCAGGAAGCCGCGATCCTCCAGCCGGTTCACCAGCCGGGTCGTCGCGCTGGCCGACAACGCCGCCGCGCGAGCGAGCTGCGAGATGCGCATGTGCCAGCCGTCCTGGCGGGCCAGCGCGTCGAGGACCGTGTATTCGACGACCGACAGTTCGTGCTCGCGCACCAGCTCGCGCTCCAGCGCGCTCTCGATGTGCCCGTGCAGTGCGGCCAGGGTGCGCCAGCCGGTCGCCCGCACCTCGACGGCGTCATCCGCAATACCCATGGGCCGAGTATAGCTGGCGGTTGCAATAGAGCGCGTGTGCAACTATCGTCGCCTAGTGTTAGTTGCACACGCGTGATATCGGCGCGGAACGGAAGGAAGCGCTCACATGCCACTCGGTCTCATCGCCCTCGCGCTCGGGGGCTTCGGCATCGGACTCACCGAGTTCGTCATCGCCGGTCTGCTCTCGGCGGTGGCCGACGACATGGGCGTCTCCGTGCCGACCGCCGGCTACCTCATCTCCGGCTACGCGCTGGCCGTCGTCGTCGGCGCGCTCGCGCTCACCCCGGTGGTCAACCGGTGGCAGCCCAAGCGGGCATTGCAGCTGCTCATGGTGCTGTTCACGGTCGGCAACGCCGCCTCGGCGCTGGCGCCCGGCTACGCGGCGCTGCTCGGCGGACGGGTGCTCGCCGCGCTCGCGCACGGCGCGTTCTTCGGCATCGGCGCGGTGCTGGCGGCCTCGCTGGTGGCGCCCGCGAAGAAGGCGGGCGCCATCTCGATCATGTTCGGCGGGCTCACCATCGCCAATGTGCTCGGCGTTCCGCTCGGCACGTTCATCGGTCAGCAGTGGGGCTGGCGGGCCACCTTCGCGGTGATCACCGTCGTCGGGCTGGTCGCGCTGGCCGGCATCACCGCGCTGGTCCCGGACGCGCCCGCGGCGAGCGCGCGGCCGGATCTGCGGGCCGAGCTGGCGGTGTTCCGCAATGGTCAGGTCTGGTACTCACTGGCGATGACCGTGCTCGTCTTCGGCGGCATGTTCGGCGCGTTCATGTACATCGAGCCGCTGCTCACCCGGGTCACCGGGTTCTCCGACGGCGTCGTCCCGTGGCTGCTGGTGCTCTTCGGTGTCGGCTTGTTCTTCGGCAACCTGTTCGGCGGCCGCTGGGCCGACCGCGCGCTGACCCGCACCCTGCTCGCGCTCACCCTGGCCCTCGGCCTCGCGCTGGTCGCCTTCGCGCTGCTGGCCGACCACAAGCTCGCCGCGCTCCTGCTGCTGCCCGCCATGGGCTTCTTCGGCTTCGGCGCGACGCCCGGCCTGCAGATGCGCGTGCTCGACCACGCGGCCGCCGCGCCGACGCTCGCGTCCTCGGCGAACATCGCCGCGTTCAATGTCGGCAACTTCCTCGGCGTCTGGCTGTCGGGACTGGCGATCAGCGCGGGCTTCGGCTGGGTCTCGCCGCTGTGGGTCGGCGCCGGGTTCGCCGCCACCGGGCTGGTCGTGCTGATCGCGGCCACCCGCGGCACGCGCGCCGCGGCGCCCGCGGTCCGGGAGCCCGTCGCGGTCTAGTCGCGGTGGCCGGATGTTGACGAAATATGTCACTCCGGCCACTCGGCCGACCACCGTGCCAAATCATAGGATGACCCGGGCGAGTGTGGACCTCGCCGCGGAACGGAAGCGGTGGTGATCGGTGAGTAAGCGCGGATGGGTGCTGTTCCTGGCGCTCGGCGTGATCTGGGGCGTGCCCTACGCGATGATCCGGATCGCGGTCGAGAGCATCGACCCGGTGGTCGTCGCCTTCGGGCGCACCGCGATCGGCGGCCTGCTCCTGCTGCCGATCGCCCTGTACACCAACGCCTTCCGCGGCGTGCTCGCCCGCTGGCGAATGCTGCTGGCCTACACCGCGATCGAGATCGTCGGCCCGTGGGTACTGCTGGGTTACGCCGAGAAGACCCTGCACAGCTCCACCGTCGGCCTGCTCGTCGCGGCGGTACCGCTGATCGCGATCGTCATCGTGACCCTGCTCGGCCACGACCGCTTCGACGGCCGCCGCACCGTCGGCCTGCTCATCGGCTTCGCCGGCGTCGCCGCGCTGGTCGGCCTCGACCTCGACCTGACCGACCCGATGGCGCTGACCGCCGTCGCGGTGACCACGGTCGGCTACGCGATCGGCCCGATCATCTACGACCGCACCCTCGCCGACCTGCCCGCGCTCGGCGTCGTCACCGCGTCGCTGCTGCTCGCCGCCCTCGTCTACACCCCGTTCACGGCCGCGTCCTGGCCCGCCCACATCCCCGCCGACGCCGCCTGGTCGATTCTCGGCCTGGCCGTGATCTGCACGGCCACCGCCTTTCTCGTCTTCTTCGCGCTCATCGCCGAGGTCGGCCCTGCGCGCGCGACCGTCATCACCTACATCAATCCGGCCGTCGCCATCGTGCTCGGCGTCGCGGCGCTGGGCGAACCGCTGACGATCGGTATGGCGATCGGATTCCCGCTGGTCGTCATCGGATCGATCATCGGCACCCGGCGCACCGCGCGGGTGCGCGACGCACTCCCCGAACCGGTCGCCGAACCCGCCCCCTGACACGAAAATCCCCGGTGGGCAACGAACAACGCTGCCCACCGGGGATCGTCGGTCCGATCAGTTGGTCGGCGCCGTGGTGGTCGTGGTGCTCGTCGGCGCGACGGTCGTGGTCGGTGCCACCGTCGTGGTCGGCGCGGGCGCCGTGGTGGTGGTGGCCTTCGGCGCGGGGGCCTCGGCCTGGTTGGTCACCGGTTCCGGAGCCTGCGTCGTGGTGGACGGCGCGGTGGTCGACGGCGTCGTGGTGCTCGGCGCGGTCGTCGTTCCGGTCGACGAGGTGGTGGTCGGCGTCGTCGTCTTGGCGGTGCTGGTCGCCGACTTCGACGTGGTTGTACTCGCCGCCGCGGTGGTGGTCGTGGCCGGCTTGGTCGGCGCGGCCAGCGCGGCGGTCACGTCGGCATCGGTCGGCGCCGACTTGGTGTTCACCGTCTCGCCCGCCTGCGCCTGCTTGGCCAGGTGGGTCAGCCACGCCGCGGCGTACTCGGCCGAGGTCATCGGCTTGCCGTTGGCGGCGTCGGAGTCACGCCAGTAGTCGAAGTGATGACCGGTGCCGTTCGGGCCGAGCGTCAGCTGGTACGGGTCGCTCATCGCCACCGGGATGGTGTTCTGGTTCGTCACGATCAGCCCGACGATCTCGTTGAACACCTTCTGCGGCAGGTACGCCAGCGGCGAGACCTGCTCGGCCGCGATGGTGTCGGCCTTGGCCGGTGCCTTCGTCTCACCCGGCTTGTAGTCCGGGTCCGACACCTTCAGCAGCACGTCGAGGAAGGTCTCGTCGCTGGCCATCCAGTTCGGGTTGGCGGCGATGTCGGAGAAGGCGGCCATCGCGATCCGGCCGAGGGTGAAGGCCATGTCCTGGCCGGTGGCCGGGGTCAGGCCGTCGCGCTGCAGGTCGTCGACGTTGATCTGCCGTCCGACATTGGCGGCCAGCTGGAGCAGGGAGATGTTCTCCGGTGCCGCGCAGGTGAGGTCGCCCTCGGAGCAGAAGGAGGCGATCTTGCCGTTCAGCGCGCCGAAGCCGCCGCCGGTGGTCACACCCTGACCCGAGACCGGCTTGGTGCCGTTCTGGTACTTCTGGTCGAAGCCGTCCGGGTTGGCGAAGGGGTCCTCGGCGCCGATGAACGGGCCCTCCCCGGCCTTGCGACCGGCATCGGCGAACATCACCACGCCGAGCACGTCGTCGGGGTCGACCACCGAGTAGCCGTCGGCGGGGTTGTCGTTGCCGATGCCCTCGGCGACGCGGCGCACCACGTCGGCGCCCTCGCTGTAGCCGACGATGGAGAACTTGGTGTCCGGGCAGGCGGCGGAGATCTCGCGCATCACCTGCTGGGTGTTGGCCACGCCCTGGTTGACCGCGTCCTCGTAGGTCCGCATGTCCGCCGGGTAGGCGATGTAGATGGCCGCGTACTGGCCCTCGGCCAGGTCGTCGCGCGGGGCGTTCACCACCGGGTCGACCCACACGCTGCTGTGATCGCCCGACAGCGCCGCGGGCAGCGGGTTGCCGTTCGCGTCGAGCAGCATCGCCGTCGTCCCCTCGACGGGGGTGTCGTTGCGGCCCGCCACCGAGATGGTCACCATCTCGCGGCACTCGGTCACCGAGGTGGTCAGCTGGTAGGAGGGGGACTCGGGCTGCGACGTCACCGCGAACGACGCGGCGACGATGGCCGCGACACCCAGCGCCGCCGGTGCGGCGACAGCCGAAGCGATGCGATGTTTCGCAAGGAACTCGCGCAGATTCATGGTGTGATCCCGTTCGAATGACCTACAGGTGGGCAGGCCCCCCGACGGGCCGTTTGTCACGACCTTTGTCGTCCCACCTCGGAAGATCGTTACTGCCGCGAACAGGAATCAGGTGCCCCCGATTCCGGGGGCAGCCGGCTCGGCTCCCGGACTTCGTGCTGGTAGGAGCCGTTCACTTGGGCGTCTCAGCGAGGACCGTTGGTATTGAGGAACACCACGACGCCGTCCCCGAGCGCGCCCTCGGCATCGAGCGCGAGCGTCGCGGCCATCGCCTTCGCGGTGTAGACGGGTTCGAGGTGCAACCCGGCCTCGGCGGCCAGCGCCTCGGCCCGCGCGCCCTGCGCGGTGGGGTGGCCGTAGCCGGCGCCGAGCTGGTCCTCGACGAGGATCAAGCGGTCGGCGGACAGCGTCAGCTCCGGCAGCCGCGCACCGCGCGCCCGCAGCAGCGCCGCGGTCCGCCGGGCCGAGCGCAGCAGGGTCGTCGCGTCGAGCCGGAGCTGATCGTTGACGACAACGCCGACCACCCGCGTCGACAGCCCCGCCAGCTCGAGTCCGAGCAGCAGCCCGGCGGCGGTCCCGCCCGAACCGATCGCGGTGACGATGTGCGTCGGCTCCGGCACCACCCCCGCGGCCACCTGATCGGCGAGTTCCAGCGCCGCCTCGACATAGCCGAGCACCCCGACCGTCGACGACCCACCCGCGGGCAGCAGGTACGGCGGCCTGCCGCCCGACGAATGCCGTGCCAGCAGGTACGGCACCGCGGCGATCGTGCGCGCCTTGGTGTGGGTGAAATGCAGGGTGGCCCCGCTGCGTTCGAGCCGCGCCAGCTGGGCGCGCACATGGTCGTCGATGGGCTGATCGACCAGCGCGAGCGCGGTGCGCAGTCCGTGCTCCCTGGCGTACAGCGCGGTCGCCAAGCCCCAGTTCGTTCCCAGCCCGCCGACGGTGAGGATCGTGCGCCGCCCCCGCCTGCGGGCATCGGGCAGCAGCCATTCGAGCTTGCGGATCTTGTTCCCGCCCCACCCGCCGTCGCCGAACTCGCCGTCGTCCGCGAGCCACAGCTGGGCTCGGCCGACGGCGAGTTCGGGCAATGGGCGCAACGGGGTCGGTCCGGTGCCGAGCCGCAGGTGCGGCAGGGTGTCGCGGAGCTCGCCGAACCGTTGGTGCAGTAGTGCGGTCATACCTGTGACTAGATCACCGCATCCCGTCCTTGTCACCCGTCCAGTTCCGCGACCTCGCGCACCGAGTCCGCGATGGCCCGGAAGTCCTTGCGCAGGATGGCACCGTGGTTGCTCGGCACCTTCGCGCCGATCCGGATGTTCGGATTGCGGGTGGTCGCCGCGTCGAGTCCGCTGCGGATCTTCTCCTGCTCGTCGCGCTTGCTGCCGAACGAGGTGCCCGAGGCCACCACGTAGCGCACCGGCACGGTGATCGCGTCCAGCACCGGACCCAGCTCGCTGGTCCGCGACAGCTTGCCCAGCTCGATATTGCTCTCGGCCTGCTGCGCCGCCGTCATCCGCGGGGCCAGACCGGTCGGGCGCATCAGCGGCATGAACCAGCTCAACCGCTTGAACAGCGTGCGGATCCGCTCCTCCATCGCGTCGTCCAGCCAGTCGTACGGGAAGGCGCCGTCGACCAGCACCGCGCCGATGGCCCGCTCCGGGTTCCGCTCGGCCCAGTGCGCGCCGACGACGGCGCCGTAGGACCAGCCGACCACCAGCGCCCGCTCCACGCCCCTGGCCGCCAGCACCGCGTCGACATCACGCACGGCGGCCTCGAAGGAGTAGTCGGCGGACAGCTTCGACTTCTTGCCACGCGCCCGCTCGTCGAAGGTGATGTGCCGGAACCCCGGTCCCAGCTCGGCGATGGTCTTGCGCCAGTAGCCCTGGGTGGCGAACTGCCCGTTCAGGTACAGCACCGCGATCCCGTCGCCGCCGGTATCGGTGACGGCCAGCTCCGTATCGTCGACGGCCACCATGCCGGTCCAGGCGGTGGAGTTCGTGTGTCGTGCGGTCATTCGGGATCACCCTCTCGGTTCGTGCTCGTTGATTGCGACAACTGTCGCGAGCCGACCTGACACCGCCCTGACACCCGGCTGACGCGCCCGCTGACACCGCACCGCGCGGGGTCTCGCCGCGGCGCCGCGGCCGCCATAGAATTGGCTGTTCGCTCGCACCACATTTCGGAGGACACCAGAACAAGCGGATTTTCCAGGTACCCAGGAAGGTGACCAATGTCGGTTTCTCGGAATGTTCTGGTGTTCGTCTGCACGCTGGGTCTGCTGGCCGCGTGTTCGTCGAACGACACCGCGCCGGATTCGACCGCGACCGCCCGCCCGACATTCTCCAGCGATGACCCGGCCAAAGCCGATGCCATCATGAAGATCGTCGACGACTACATGGCGCAAGCGCACCTCAAGTCGGTGATCGTCCGGGTGACGATCGACGGCAAGGAGATCGTCACCGCGGCCAGGGGCGAGTCGATGACCGGCGTGCCGGCCACCACCGACATGCATTTCCGCAACGGCGCCGTCGCGATCTCCTACGTGTCGACGCTCCTGCTGATCCTGGCCGACGAGGGAAAACTGAGCCTCGACGACAAACTCTCGAAATACCTGCCCGACATTCCCAACGCCGATCGCGTGAATCTGCGACAGCTGGCCCAGATGACTTCGGGCTATCACGATTTCGTGCTCGGAAACGAGAAATTCGCCGAGATCGCCTACGCGGATCCGTACAAGGCGTGGACCACCCAGGACCAGCTCGCGCTCGCGATCGACGACCCCCTGTGGTTCGAACCAGGAACCAACTGGGCCTACGCGCACACCAACTACGTCCTGCTCGGATTGGCGCTGGAGAAGGTCACCGGCAAGTCGCTCGCGGATGCGTTGCAGGAGAAGGTACTCGGCCCGCTCGACCTGAAGAACACCGCGCCGAACCTGACCCCCTATATCCCCGAGCCGGTCCTGCACACGTTCACCTCGGAGCGCCGCGAGTACTTCTCGTTGCCCGCCGATGTCCCCTTCTACGAGGAGTCGACCTACTGGAATCCGTCGTGGACGATCAGCCACGGCGCCATCCAGACCAGCGATATCCACGACCTCGAACGCAGCGCCGTCGCCATCGGCAGCGGCGAACTGCTCTCCGACGAGTCCTACCGGGCGATGACGACCACCGACCTGCGCGGCAAGACCACGGCGGTTCCCGGCTGTGTCAACTGCCGCCCGCTCGACGATTTCCAGACCTACGGCCTCGGCCTCTGGCTCACCGGCGACTGGTCCTTCCAGAACCCGTTGTTCTACGGCGGCGCCGCGGTCAACGCCTATCTGCCGTCGGAGAAGATCGCGATCGCGGTCGCCGTCACCTTCCTGCCCGAGGCGTTCAGCGCCACGGGCGGTTATTCCAACGGCGGTGACGCGCTGTTCCGCAAGATCGGCGCGTACCTCGCGCCCGACGACGCCCCGCCGGTCAAGCAGGACGCGCCAGCGCAGGGCGGGTCGTAGCCGATGGCCGACTGGGACGGCGCCGGCTACGCCCACATCAGCGCGCTCCAGCGGACGATGGCGACGGCAGCGGTCGAGTCCGTCACGGTCGCGGGCGCCGAGCGCGTGCTCGACGTCGGGTGCGGCGACGGCTATGTGTCGCGCCTGATCGCGACCCGGGTCCCCGAAGGTTCCGTCCTCGGCGTCGACCCGTCGCCACGGATGATCGAGGTCGCCCGCACCGCCGACGACCAGCTCACGAACGTCGATTTCCAGGTCGGCGACGTCACGACCATGTCCTTCGATCACGAATTCGATCTCGTCGTCTCGTTCAACGCCCTGCACTGGGTGGTCGACCAGGAGACCGCCTACCGTCACATCGCCACCGCGCTCGCCCCCGGCGGACGCGTCCTGGTGCAGTACGTCTGCGCAGGCCGACGCCCGAGCGTCGAGTCCGTCGCGATGGCGGTCACCGCCGACGCGCGGTGGTCGGCGGCCTTCACCGATTTCCCGCGCCCCTACGTGCACATCGACCCCGACGCGCTCCCCGCGATCGCGGCGAGCGCCGACCTCGACGTCACCGCGCGATCCGTCACCGACCGGGAATGGGACTTCGGCTCCCGCGACGCCTTCACCCGCTGGTGCACCGTCGGTTTCGCGGACTGGACCGCTCGCCTCCCGGCCGCCGACGTTCCCGCTTTCGTGCAGGAGGTCGTCGACCGCTACGAGGCCGTCATCGGCAGGCCCGGCCTCTTCCGATTCCTGCAGATGCGGGCCGAACTCACGCGCCGCGCGAACTGACAAGCGACCCCGAGCGGTATCACCAGAGGTCGACCCACTGTGGTCGCTGCGGTACATCGAATCCGGCCACGCGCCCGCGCACCAGCACCGGTATCTCAGCACCGACGGCGTAATGCCGCACCATCTCTTTCGCCGTCGAGCGCCGGAACTCGTTCAACGCGTACCGCTTTCGCAGCCGGTGTTCGGTCCCTGTTTCCGGGTGGGTAAACGTCGCCTCGATATGCACGCGATGAGTGGCGAACGGATTGTTGTTGGCGCGCGTCACCCGGTGACCGGAATCGGTCACCGTCGCGATGACCGAAGCGGCCGTCCTGCGCAAATACGCCCGCCGCGCCTGCCAGACGATCGCGATGACCAGCGGCCAGGTGAGCAGCGCGAACAGCATCCCACCCAGGAACCCGAACACCAGCGCGACGGACTCGTCCGCCCACCGCGCGAGCATCATCGCGACCCGGAGCACGCCGGAGAAGTACAGCGCGGCGGCCAGCGCCGACACGATCCAATACACCGGCACGACCGGGCTGAACAGCGGTTTCATCCCCACCCTGATTTCCGTCACCGGCAACCGGCCGATCCTCCCACTTGATCGTAGCGATCGGACTGCCTGGCCGGTGATCGTCAGTCTTCGCTCGCGGCCAGCTGCGCGCGCAGGGTATCCATCCCCATGCCGCCCATGCGTAACGCGCGGGTGTGGAATTCCTTCAGCGAGAACGATTCCCCGGCACGGCTCCGCGCCTCCTCACGGGCGGCGAGCCATCCGCGCTCACCC
Source organism: Nocardia sp. NPDC050718 (assembly GCF_040654235.1). Taxonomy (NCBI): domain Bacteria; kingdom Bacillati; phylum Actinomycetota; class Actinomycetes; order Mycobacteriales; family Nocardiaceae; genus Nocardia; species Nocardia sp. NPDC050718. The sequence goes on from NZ_JBFAHQ010000001.1 coordinate 290,960, forward strand.
AATTTGTACGCGGGCGCCTGCCCCGGCCAGCCCAGATAGCGGTCGATCTCGAAACGTGCCCTGGCCGGTTCGGTCAGGGCGCGGGTCAACAGGAACTCCAGACCGAGCTCGGGAGTCCACCGTTCGCCCTCGTGGAAGCCGGTGCCCGCGGGAATCGTCAACTCCAGATGCATGCCGATATCCACGATCACCCGCGCGGCACGGAGCAATTGTTCGGTCAGCATCCCGAACAGGTCACCGTCATCGCTCAGATAGCCGAGTTCGCGCATGAGCCGCTCGGCGTAGAGCGCCCACCCCTCGCTGTGTCCGTCGACGAACGACAACATGCGCTGATACCTGTTCAGCCCGTCCGCCGTGAGCACGGTGATCGCGTGCAGATGATGCCCCGGCACCCCCTCGTGATAGACGACGCTGACCTCCCGCCAGGTACTGAACCGCTCCTTGCCCGCCTCGAGCGACCACCACATGCGTCCCGGCCGCCGCAGATCCTCACTCGGCCCGAGGTAATACGCGCCGACGCCCCCGCCCGGCGGCGCGATCCTGCACTCCAGCGGGCCCGCCGCCGTGGGAATGTCGAAATGCGTGCCGCGCAATGCCGTCAGCGCCGCGTCGGCGGTGCGCTGTAACCACGCTTCGAACGCGGCCGCACCGTGTATCCAGTACTTCGGATCGGCATCGAGCACCGCCGCCGTTTCGGCCGGCGTCTTCCCCGGCGCGATCCGAGCGGCGACAGCGAGCAGGTCGGCTTCGATCCTGGAGAACTCGCGCCATCCCCAGTCATAGGCTTCCCGAGGATCGATATCAGCGCCGGTGAAATACCGTGACCACAGCCGATACGTCCGCTCGCCCACCGCGTCCGCGACGGGCGCCCGCGGTGCCAGCTCATCCCGCAGGAAGTCGGCGAACTCGCCATAGGCCGAATCGGCCGCGCGCGCAGACCGTTCCAGCTCGTCGCACGGTGCACCCGCCACCTCGCGAGCGGGGGCGATCAAGCCGGTGAAGAAGCCGAGGTCACCGCGGCGGCCCGCCCAGGTCTCGGCCTGCTCGGCGGTCTTGTCGAGCTGCCGCCGCGCGGAGATCCGGCCGTCCTCGGCCGCCGCCACCAGCGAAGCCCGCACTCCGCGAAGAGCGTCGGGCACCTGTCCCATCCGCGCGGCGATCACCGCCCAATCCGCGGCCGTCTCGGTGGCCATCAGATCGAACACCATCCGGATGTCCTGCGCCGGGCTGGCGATCACATTGAGCGAGGCCGCCCGCAGCCCCGCATCCTGCACCTCGAGTTCTATCCCCAGGCGTTCACAGAACACCGCCTTGGCCACCCGTTCGCTGTCGGAGCCGGGTTCGATCGCGGCCATGTCGCCCAACGCCTTCCGGGCGACCTCCGCCCGCAGCCGATGCCCCGCTGGCGAATAGTCGGTCAGCCGATCCGCGTACCCGGCGATCCCGAACAGCGTCGCCTGCACCGGATCGGCAGCCGCGTACTCCGCGACGTACCGATCACAGACCTCGTGCACACCCGAAGCGGATTCCATACCGCCACGCTAACCACCGGGGCCCGGGTGCCGCTCACCTCAAGTGTTGGGACGTGAACCTGCAGAAACCATTGTGTCGGGACTGCTATGCGTCAGGTAGTTGGGACTGATTCGATTAATTACACGTTCACGTCTGACGCAGCCGGTGCCGTCCTGCAATATCCGGTCCAGTGCAAGGTCTCTGCCACGATCCGGCGCGCGTGTCTTGGTGAGCCACGTGACATTTTCGTGTTCGGGAAACTCGCGGAGGAGATCGTAGAGCAGGCGCTCGAATGTGTCGTCGTCGATCTGATCCCAGTGGAGGGCCGTGCTGGCTGCTCCGGTGAGCCGACCTGCAGCCGCCTGGCCGAGATCAAACTCTGGAACGGGGATCGGGTCAGTGTCAGACAATGATCCGGCTTCGATATCGGGTTTGATTGTTGGCCAGTCAAACTCATTTACACCACGCATTTGGACTTGACCGACGAGGCCGCGACTCACATCGCGGCCTCGACCGAGCCCGTACCGCGAGACGGATCTGAAAGACCCAGTAGCTCCTGATGCGATGACGTCATCTCATCGAAGGACCTCCCACGCCAAACGGAGTAGAGAGACGGTTAGGACCCCATATCGACGGACGAATCGGGTCATTCTGCGGCGAGCGGAGGGACTGATGGCCAGCTGAGCATGTGTTCGCATGGAACCATGATCAGATCCGGCGTATCCGGGGAGACGATTGTTGACACTGTGCCTTGTCGGCGTCCATGTCGATCCATGTCGCCAACCTGCCCGTTGGCAATAGTTGACATCGAAAGGTTCTCGGAATGCCCCCGATATCGATGCCTGCGGAGTCCTCGGTGCCACCTGGACCGCACCGTGACCTTCTCGTCGCCCTCCATGAGCTGTACACCCGAGCGGGCTCACCCTCGCTACGGCGTCTCAGTGGCATCGACGTGGACGGACCGGGGACGCTGAGTCACGAGCAGGTTCGAAAAATACTCCAAGGCAAGGCTGTTCCGAGATGGCAGGTTATGGAGACGCTGGTGCTCGCCCTTCTGTCATTGTGCGGTGGGTTCCCTAGGCACCCAGCTCTCGAAGTCGATCGTTTTCGGGCATTGTGGCGAGCGGCCGACACCGGCGAATACGGGATGTCCGAGATGGCTGTCCACCCCGGTGCTCCGGACAGCACCAGGGGCGACGGCAGCAAATGGGTACCCGACGACATCGCACGACTCATGATCAATCCGATCTATGCCATCGAGATCGCTGAGGACCTGGCGTTCCCGCACGAGCCGATGTTCTCGGAGGAGGAGTGGATCGCCGTCAACCTGAGAACTCTTGCCGAAATCGGTCCCGAAGCCTACCTGCGTACTCTCTTGGACATCCTGCGTGGCAACTACATCGCCGGAGGTGCCCCCGAGGGTTACTGTGAGCAAGGAGAAATCGATGCAGATGCCGCTGACGAGTATGTGTGTCAACAGATACTGGATCGACTCCGGGCGGAACCGGGAATTCTTGCACGGTCGATCAACGTGCTTCGGAACACGCCGGACCATTCGGACGATCCGATGTTGCAGGAGGAGGTCGACCTCTTGGAACAGAGACCGGATGTCATGCGGGAGGTTCTCAGCGCATCGGATCAGACTTGGACGGGTATGACGATCGAGGCGCAGAGGCTGATACTGATCTATCTGGTCGAAAAGATCCTGATCGGCCCGCCTGGGCAGCCGATTGATGCACAGGTGACGATCGTATGGAGGATCCCGCAGCCATAGCAGGTCCGAAAGTCATTCGGCCACCGATAAACCCTGACTGCGGATACCAACCAGATCCCGTCCGGGTCAGCCCCTGGCCATGTCGACGAAGCGGCTCAGGTGCAGCTGGTGGGCGACGGTGATGGTGGCGGTGGGGCCGTTACGGTGCTTGCCGACGATGAGGTCGGCCTCGCCGCCGCGGGGGTCGTCGCGTTCGAAGGCGTCGGGGCGGTGCAGCAGGATGACCATGTCGGCGTCCTGCTCGAGCGAGCCGGACTCGCGGAGGTCGGACACCATGGGGCGCTTGTCTGTTCGCTGCTCCGGACCACGGTTCAGCTGCGAGATCGCGATCACCGGAACTTCGAGTTCCTTGGCCAGCAGCTTGAGGTGTCGCGAGAACTCCGAGACTTCCTGCTGTCGCGATTCGACCTTCTTGCCCGAGCTCATCAGCTGGAGGTAGTCCACCACCACGAGTTTCAGATCGTGCCGCTGCTTGAGCCGTCGCGCCTTGGCCCGGATCTCCATCATGGTCAGGTTCGGTGAATCGTCGACGAACAACGGCGCCTCGCTGATCTCGCTCATCCGCCGAGCCAGCTTGGTCCAGTCGTCGTCACTCATCCGCCCCGACCGCATATCACCGAGCTTGATCTTCGCCTCCGCCGACAACAGACGCATGACGATCTCGGTCCGGCTCATCTCGAGCGAGAAGATGACACTCGCCATCCCATGCTTGATCGAGCAACTCCGCATGAAATCCATACCGAGCGTGGAGTTGTGGGTCGGCACCATCGAGCGGCCCGCCAGATACAGGTGATCGGCGTTGTCGACCTCGACGCAGCGCACCGGTACGGATTCGATGCGGCGTACGTCCACGATGTACCGCGCATCGGACCGGGCGGTGCTGTGCGAGGCGCGACGCTCCTTGTGCAGCAGCGCCTTCCGGTACAAGCCGAAGACCTCGTCGTCGGTGGCGAAGGTGAGGGTGTAGCAGGTCGAGGACTGTTCGGTCCGCCCGCGCACCCGCCTGGTGGTGACTCCGCAGCGGTAACCGAGACCGACGACGAGTTCCTCGACGTCGCGGAACAGACGTTCGTCGGTGACGGCGAACTGCACGGACCCGCCGTGCGTGACGGTCCCGTCGGTGTCGAGCAGCCCGGCCAGCAGCGCCCGGCGCTGCGCTTCGGACGCGCGCAGGTATTCGCTCGGGATGTGCTTGTCGCCCAGCACCGAGAGGGTGCGCAGCCGCGCCTGCACACTGCCCACCGAGTTCCGGCACGCCTGGCACAGCCGAAGGCCGATCGACGGACCCCCGCACTCGGCGCAGGTCGGCGCCGGGACGGGCTCGGAAACGAATCGCGCTTTCCCACCGCAGGAACGGCCGCAGGTGCGGACCTCGCTGGTGAACGGCACGAACTCGCCACCGCACACGACGCAGGTACGCGCCCGCACCGGTTCGGGGGCGGGCAGCGTCAGCTGGTAGCGGCCGGGCGCGGACGGCGAGGGCGTCGCGACGATGCCTTCGCCCTCGATCCGCGCGACGATCTCCGGGTCGAAGCAGGTGAGCTGCGCGGCCGCGGAGGTGCCGTCGCCGAGCCAGGCGCCGAGGGTGTACGGCGGGACCAGCAGGTCCCTCGTCGGCAGCTGTAGCGGCCGGGTGTTGGTGACGGAGTGGTTGAGTCGCCGGTCCGCGGTCGTGCAGCGCAGCGTGTTCGCGATGTCGGCGGTGGTGCGAACCCCGGGGGTGACCGGATGGCGCCGCGGTCGGCCCGCTGCCGCTTCCTGCGCGGAACGCCGGGATTCCCGGGTGTCGGTGAGCCACTGGTGCTGCTCGTCGGCGACGAGCACTGTCCCGTCGGAGAATTCGACTTCGTAGCAGGGCCGGTCGGTCATGACCTCGGTCGCCGCGACCACTCGCGTGGGGTGACCGTCGGCGTCGAGCAGTTCGTCACCGACGCGGACCTCGCCCATTGTCGTCCACCCGGTCGGTGTCGGCAGCGGGGTGTCCAGCGCCAGCGCCTTACCGACGCCGGGGCGGGCCGCGACGATGATCATCTGGCCGGCGTGGAGGCCGTTGGTGAGTTCGTCGAGTTCGGTGAAGCCGGTGGGGACGCCGAGGGAGATGCCGCCGCGGGAGGCGATGGAGTCGATCTCGTCCATGGTGGGCTGGAGGAGTTCTTCCAGCGGGGTGAAGTCCTCGGTGGTGCGGCGCTCGGTGACCTCGTAGATCTCGGCCTGGGCGCGGTCGACGACCTCGGCGACGTCCTGGCCGTCGGCGCCCGCGTAGCCGAACTGGACGATGCGGGTGCCCGCTTCGACGAGGCGGCGCAGGATGGCCTTCTCGGCGACGATCTCGGCGTAGTAGCCGGCATTGGCCGCGGTGGGCACGGTCTGGGTCAGGGTGACCAGGTACGGCGGGCCGCCGATGCGCTTGAGCTCGCCGCGGCGGTCGAGACCGGCCGCGACGGTGACGGGGTCGGCGGGTTCGCCGCGGCCGTACAGGTCGAGGATGGTGTCGTAGACGGCCTGGTGGGCGGGGCGGTAGAAGTCGCCGGGGCGCAGCACCTCGACCACGTCGGCGATGGCGTCCTTGCTCAGCAGCATGCCGCCGAGGACGGACTGCTCCGCGGCCATGTCGTGCGGGGGCTGGCGTCCGAAGTCCTCGCCGGGGGGCTCGGGCGGGAAGTCCGTATGCGCGCGGTCACCGGTGGTAGTCACCAGAATCGACCGTCCTCTCTGCCCGCAGAACCGGGGGTTTCACATCGATGAACTCGTTGTACTCCCGGGCACCGACACGGATGTCAGCAATCGGTTGCCTGCGTGATTCCCGGGGCCGCGCGCAGGGCGATGCGACGAACCTAAGCGACGTTTCCGGGCGCCGCCAACCCGATATGTGCACACAACTGTGGATAACTTGGGGGTAGTTCACCCAGTGTTGTGCAGCTCCTGTGGAAAACGTGGGGAAAACCCAGGTCAGTGCGGTGGAACGCCCTGCTAGGCCCCGTTTTACCCAACTCTCCACCTGTGGATGAAAGAAGTTCCGGCGTGTCGGTCAAGGTGAACGGCCGGGCGTGTTGGGTAAACAGCGATGGTGCAGGCTATGACTGGAGTCACAAATCTGCCGGTCGGTTTCCGCAACCATCCACAGGCCGAATAACGGGAGGTCAGCGGATTGCCGACCGTCGGCCGCCTTTGGTGACCTGCACGGGAGCGATCTTCGGCTATCGGTCAGTTATCGCCGAATCGGCCGTGAAAAGGCAACGAGAAACCACCCCCGTGTCGAACACGGGGGTGGTTCTCAGCGAACTCAGTTCGCGGCAACCTCGAGGTTGAACTTGGCAGCCACATCGGGGTGCAGGTGCACCACGATGCCGTGCTTGCCGGTCGCCTTGATGTGCGACTTCGGCAGCTCGATGCTGCGCTTGTCCACCACGGGGCCACCGGCGGCCTTGATGGCGGCGGCGACATCGGCGGTGGTGACCGAACCGAACAGCTTGCCGCTGTCGGCGGTCTTCACGGCCAGCGAGACCGCTTCGAGGCCCTCGATGGCCTGCTTCAGCTCGTTGGCGTGATCGAGGTCGCGCACCTTGCGGGCGTCCTGCGCCCGGCGGATGCCCTCGACCTGCTTCTGGGCGCCACGGGTGGCCACGATGGCCAGGCCGCGGGGCAGCAGGTAGTTGCGGCCGTAGCCGTCCTTGACCTCGACGAGATCGCCCGGGGCACCGAGGTTGTCGACATCAGCGGTGAGGATGAGCTTCATCTGTCTGACTCCCTTTCTCAGCGAGCGGTCGACACGTAAGGCAGCAGGGCCACCTCACGCGAGTTCTTGACGGCGACAGCGATATCACGCTGGTGCTGGACGCAGTTGCCGGTGACGCGGCGGGCGCGGATCTTGCCGCGATCGCTGACGTACTTACGCAGCAGCGTGGTGTCCTTGTAATCGATATTGACGATTCCGGACTTGCTCTCCTTGCAGAAAGTGCAAGCCTTCTTCTTCAGCACCTTTTCGCGCGCGGGCGCTTTAGGCATGGTCTTCTCTCCGTACTATGAGTGCCGTTCCTCAGAACGGCGGTTCGTCATCCATGCGGCCGCCGCCCCCGAAGGAGCCGGCCGCGGGCGCGCTACCCCACGGATCGTCGTTGCCGGCGTTTCCGCCGCCCGACTGTCCGCCGCCGTTGTTGGCGTTGTAGCCGCCTGCGCTTGCACCACCACCGGCATTGCCGGAACCGCCACCGAAGCCACCGCCTCCGCCGCCGCGACCGGCCTTGGAGACCTTGGCAGTCGCGTAGCGCAGCGAGGGGCCGACCTCGTCGACCTCGAGTTCGACGACCGTGCGCTTCTCACCCTCGCGGGTTTCGTAGGAGCGCTGCTTGAGCCGTCCGCTCACGATCACGCGAGCGCCTCGGGTCAGGCTCTCGGCGACGTTCTCCGCTGCTTCACGCCAGATGTTGCAGCGCAGGAACAGGGCCTCGCCGTCTTTCCATTCGTTCGAATTGCGATCGAACACGCGGGGAGTCGAAGCGACGGTGAAATTCGCCACCGCTGCGCCCGCGGGCGTGAAACGAAGCTCAGGGTCTGCCGTCAAGTTTCCGATGACGGTGATGACCGTGTCGCCTGCCATGGGGGTTCCTCCTGCTCGGGGTGCAGTCCGCGTCTCGCTGTCGCGCTAGAGCCTAAAGACAGGCACCGACGAAAACGAGAGTTTGCTCTGCGGACTACTTGTCGTTGCGCAGAACCTTGGTGCGCAGCACCGTCTCGTTCAGGCCCAGCTGGCGATCGAGTTCGCTCACGGTGGCCGGGGTCGCGGTCAGTTCGACGACCGCGTAGATGCCCTCGGCCTGCTTGGCGATCTCGTAGGCGAGCCGACGACGGCCCCAGATGTCGACCTTGTCGACCTTGCCGCCCTCGGTCTTGACGACGTTGAGCAGGTTATCCAGGGACTGCCCGACGATGCGCTCGTCCAGGCTGGGGTCGAGGATGACCATCACTTCATAATGACGCACGGACCAATCACCTCCTGTGGACTAGGAAACGGCCATGGACTTTCCATGGCAGGAGGGTTCGTTGCGTCAGCAACCCGGTAAGGCTACATGAGCGGGCCCTGAGCAGCGAAATCGATCTTCGCCGCGGGTACGCACGGGTGATCGGCGTGTCGCCGCATACTGTGGTCGCCATGACCACAGCCGCCGACTCGCAGCAGCGCGCAGCACGCGGCGCGGCGCGGGCCACGGCGCTGACATTTCTCGTCGTGCTGCTGTGCGGGCTCACCCTCGCGCTGGCCTATGCCAACAAGGCGCGGTGCGCGGGCGGCGCGATCGATGAATCCGGTCGCAGCCTGATATTCGATGTCCGCAAGGATTCGGATGTCTGCTATTCGGATATCCAGTTCCTCTGGCTCGGCCGCGAGATCGACAACCACGTCTTCCCGTACGTGGACGGCGGGATCACCGAGGACGGCGCGCTCACCGGCGGCGCGGTGGAGTACCCGGTGCTCAGCGGCGTGCTCATGTGGGCCGGTGCGATCGGGGTCGCCAACGACGCCGACTTCCTCTGGCACTCGGCGCTGCTGCTCACCCCGTTCGCCCTGCTCACGGCCTGGATGCTGGCCAGGCTGGCGGGCCCGGCCGCGCTGCTGTGGGCGATCGGGCCGCCGCTGGTGCTCTACGCCTTCCACAACTGGGAACTGCCGGTGGTGTGCACGGCGGTCGCCGCGGTCTACGTGATGACCATGCTGACCGGCTTGTCGGTGCGCACCCGCGGGATCATCGCCGCGGTGCTGCTCGCGCTGGGCTTCTGCCTCAAGCTCTATCCGGGCATCTTCGTGCTCCCGCTGGCCATGTACGTGCTCACCGAGGGCGCGCCGCGCGGCCCGCGCAGGCTGCGTGAGCTCGATGTGGCGGGCGCCGCGCAGACGCTGCTGGCGGCGATGGGCACGGTGGCGGCGGTGAATCTGCCGTTCATGGTGGCCGGGGTCGACGGGTGGCGCGCCTCGATCACCTTCCAGCAGCTGCGCCAGGCCGACATCACCACCAATTCGATCTGGTACTGGGGCCACCCGCTGATCTTCGGCCGCGACGCCGAGACGACCGCCACCTGGCACGACATGGTCGCCGTCGCCTCACCGGCGCTGATCCTGGCGTCCTTCGGGCTGGCGATGTGGCTCGGCGTGCGCCGCTGGACACCCACCTCGCCGTTCCCGTGGGTCGGCGTGAGCGGCGCGATGCTGTGCGGATTCATGCTTTTCCACAAGGTCCACTCACCCCAGTACACCCTGTGGATAATTCCGTTCCTGGTCCTGCTCGAGGTCCCGTGGTCGCTGGTCGCGGCCTACCTCGTCGCCGACGCGGCGGTCGGCATCGGCGTCTTCCGCTACTTCGCCGCGCTCGGCGAGGGCGAGGGGGTCGACCTGATGGAAGGCATCGTCCAGTTCGGTGTCTGGCTCCGCACCGCCCTGCTCATCGCCCTGTTCTTCCTGTTCCTGCGCGCGGCGTTGCGCGGCCGCCGCACCGCGGCGCCCGTCGAAACCGCCACCGCCGCACGCGAACTGCAACCGGTCGCCTGAGCCGACGACAGCGGCGGCGGTCCCGATCCGGGATCCGCCGCCGCTGTCGCTTCGGTACTGCCGCTGCTCGATCAGCTGACCGGGGCGGTTTCCTTCGACTCGTCGATCGCGTCGGGCTCGTTCTTGCGGTTGCGCATGATGGACGAGATGAACGCGGCGCCGATGAAGGCGACACCGATCAGGCCGGTGATGAGCTCGTCGACGTGGATGCCGATGGAGACGAGCAGGATCGCGGCCAGCGCGCCGATCGCCCAGTGGGCGCCGTGCTCGAGGTACACGTACTCCGACAGGGTGCCCTGGCGGACCAGGTACACCGTGATCGACCGGACGAACATGGCGCCGATGAAGCCGAGGCCCAGCGCGATGATGATCGGGTCGGAGGTGATGGCGAATGCGCCGATCACGCCGTCGAAGGAGAACGACGCGTCGAGGACCTCGAGGTAGAGGAACATGAAGAACGCGGCCTTACCCGTGGCCTTGACCAGGGTCGACGGGCCGGAGCTCTCCAGGTCCTCGGTGTGGAACATCGAGCCGAGACCGTCGACCGCGATGTAGACGATCATGCCGAGCAGGCCCGCGACCAGCACGGTGGAGCGATCCTCGTCCTTGGCCAGGAACTCGGCGGTCAGGATCAGGCCGGTGCCCGCGACGACCACCGAGAGCATGTCGAGCTTGCCCGCCTTGGCCAGCGGGCGCTCCAGCCAGCTCAGCCACGTGATCTCACGCTCTTCGAAGATGAAGTTCAGGAACAGCAGCGCGAGGAACATGCCGCCGAACGCCGCGATCTGCGGGTGCGCGTCGGTCAGCAGGGTTTCGTAACTGGGGCTGCCGTCGGGGAAGTAGGCGGCGTCGTCCGGCGGCGGGTTGAGGGCCAGATCGAACGCCTCGATCGGACCGAGCCCGGCGGTGATCCACACGATGGCCAGCGGGAACACCAGTCGCATGCCGAACACGGCGATGATGACGCCGACGGTCAGGAAGATCCGCTGCCAGAACTCGCTCATCCGTTCCAGGACGGTGGCGTTGATGACGGCGTTGTCGAACGACAGCGAGACCTCGAGAATACCGAGGATCGCACACAGTGCCAGCGCGGTCGGGCCACCGTAGAGGAAGGCGACGACCAGCGAGAGGACCGTGATGACGACCGACATACCGAAGATGCGCGTAATCACGCGGAGGGACCTTTCTGTGTCACACGGACAGGGGGCCCATCAGGCGAGCCCCCTGTTCGCGACGATGACTAGACGTTGACGCCGTAGTCGCGGGCGATACCGGCCAGGCCGGAGGCGTAGCCCTGTCCGATGGCGCGGAACTTCCATTCGGCGCCGTTGCGGTACAGCTCGCCGAAGACCATAGCGGTCTCGGTGGAGGCGTCCTCGGACAGGTCGTAGCGGGCGAGCTCGTTGCCGTTGGCCCGGTCGACGACGCGGATGTAGGCGTTGCGCACCTGGCCGAACGACTGCGAGCGGGTCTCCGCGTCGTAGATCGAGACGGGGAAGAAGATGCTCTCGATGGTCGGCGGGGTGTTGGCCAGGTCGACGTTGATGACCTCGTCGTCGCCCTCGCCCTCACCGGTGGTGTTGTCGCCGGCGTGCTCGATGGCACCCTCGGGGGACTTCAGGTTGTTGAAGAACACGAAGTGCTTGTCGGAGACGACCTTCTTGTCGGCGCCGGTCGCGATCGCGCTGGCGTCGAGGTCGAAGTCGGTGCCGGTGGTGGTGCGCACGTCCCAGCCGAGGCCGACCGCGACCGCGGTCAGGTTCGGGGCCTCTTTGGTCAGCGAGACATTGCCGCCCTTGGACAGACTGACACCCATGCGGGAATCCCTTCGGTTAGTCCGGTGTGTCGTTTCCCAGCATGTCCGAATCGCCGGGTACGGCTACGACAGTAATAGGTTTCGCGGATCTTGCGTAGGAACGAGCTGGAGCCCTGGTGAACGCGGGGAATCTCCTACCATCGGGGCAGTGCGTGGTCGGGTCGCCGCGCGGTTCGGAAAGGGGATGTGCCGGTGACACCTCGCAGACGCGGCTGGTTCAGATCGGGGGCGGACCATGAGTGGATCAGTGGGGCGCGCGCCGCGGCGTCGGCCGCCTTCCTCGACATGGATCGACGGCAGACGGCGGCGGAGGCGGGTGTGGTGGCCAGCGATCAGGTCTTCCCGGACCGCCGGGTCGGCGCGCTCTGGGACCCGGTGCGCGCGCGGTGCTACGCCGCGGCGGGCGCGTACCTGAGCTTCACCGACGAACTCGACGCCGCCGAGGCCGCCGGGACGCCGGTCGCCGACGGCCCGGCCAGGGCCGACGCGCTGGTCCGCCAGCTCAACGAGGCCGCGCGCGGGGTCGACGAGTTCTACCACGCCCGCAGCGCGGAGCTGGCCGAGGCGGCCCGGGTGCGCTCGGCGGTGCCCCAGCTGCTGGCGCAGGTGCGCGGTGAGGCCGAGCGCGTGCTCGCGGCGGCGGCGTCGTCCGGCTACGCGTCGTACCCCTCGATCGAGGCCGGTGTAAGGCGACTGAATGAGGCTCTGATCACAGCGTCCACGACCGATCCGCTGGCGGCGGTGGCGGCCGCGCGCACGGTCGCGGCGGAGGTGCAGCAGGCGACGGCGGAGCTGTCGGATGCGTTGGCGCAAGCCCCTTCTCGCGCGTCGGCCGCGGCGAACGCGATCGCCTCGGTGACGACCAGGCTGGCGGCCGTCCGCAACCGGGCCGACGCGCTCGGCCCGGCCTACTCGGCCCTGCTGCGTGAGTTCAACGCTGCGAGTTCGGCGGACTTGACCAACAATGAGCGGGAAAGCCGGCGCGGCATCGACGCCGCGGACACGGCGCTGGTGGGCGCGCGTGTCGCGGCTGCCGATCACGACCCGGAGACCGCCCTTGAATTGACCGCCACCGCGCGCCAGCATCTCGCCGAGGCCGAGCAGTTGGTCGACGCCGTCACCCGGCGCCTCGAACTGTTGCGCGAGGTGCGTGCCGACCCCGATGCGCACGCCCGCACCGTACGATTCCGGCTGCGGGACGCGCAGATGCTCGCGGTCGACCGTGGACTGGTCGGCGAGTGGGGCTCGGTCCTCGACGCGCAGGCCGAACGTCTCGACCGCATCATTTCCGGACTGACGGGTCGTCATCCAGACTATTGGGCGTATGTGTCCGAACTGGATACCGTCGCGGCGTTCATCGCCGGCGTGGTCGACCGCATGAGAAAAACCGCACGAACCGACAGCACGTAGGAACCCAGAACATGAGATGGCCCGGAAAATGAGGTGGGGGGAATGACCGCGGGGTACGCCGTCGCGCCGGAGATTTGCCTGCGTAAGCAGGTTCCGCTGCGCCACTTCCGGCAGTTGTGCGGGCCCAGGTCCCGCGAACTCTTCCTGGTCGAACCGGAGCCGATCGTCGGCACCGACGACCGGGAATTACTGGCGACCGCGCTCGGCGCGACGCTGTATGTGCCCGCCACCCGCCCCGATCTGGCCGCCACGATCAGCAGACGGGCGGCGCGCGGCGTCTGCTCGATGGTGATCGACCTCGAGGACGCCGTCGCCGACCACCAGGTGGAGGCCGCCAAGCAGCACGCGGTGGCGACGCTGGATCTGCTCGCGCGCAGCGAGGAACCGAACCCGATGCTGTTCGTCCGGGTGCGTGATCCGCAGACCGTCACCGAGCTGGTCGGTGCGCTCGGGCCGGGCGCCGAGGTGCTCACCGGGTTCGTCTTCCCCAAGTTCGACGCCGTCACCGGGCCCGCCTACCTGGCCGCCCTCGACGACGCCCGGCGCACGCTGGACCGCCCGATCTACGGCATGCCGGTGCTCGAATCGGCGAACCTGGTGCACCGCCAGACCCGCGACGAGCAGCTCTCGCGGATCGCCGAGCTGCTCGCCGAACACCGCGACCAGCTGCTCGCGGTGCGCATCGGCGCCACCGACATGTGCTCGACCTTCGGCATCCGCCGCGACCGCGATCTCACGATCTACGACGTGCGCGTGGTCGCCGACGTGATCGCCGACATCGTGAACTACCTGGGCCGCGCCGACGGCACCGGATTCATCATCACCGGACCGGTGTGGGAGTACTTCGCCGATCACGAGCGGATGTTCCGGCCGCTGCTGCGGACCGCGCCGTTCGAGGAGTCCGACGCGGTGCCGTTCCGGCAGTACCTGGTCAGCCGCGATCTCGACGGCCTGCTGCGCGAGATCACCCTGGACCGCGCCAACGGCATCCAGGGCAAGACGGTGATCCACCCGTCGCACGTGGCGGCGGTGCACGCGCTGTCGGTGGTGACGCACGAGGAGTACGCCGACGCGCTGCACATCATGGAGGCCGACGTCGGCGGCGTCGCGGCCTCGGAGTACCGCAACAAGATGAACGAGATGCGCCCGCACCGCAGTTGGGCCCGCCAGACGCTGGTCCGGGCTCGCGCGTTCGGGGTCGCGAACAAGGGAGTGTCCTTCGTGGATTTGCTGACAGCGATGATCGCCGAATGAGCACGTTCGGCCTCGATCTCGAAACACCGTGGGCGACCGCGAATCTGGGCATCGAGCTGCGGCACGGCGAGTCGTTCGCCGCGTCGGCGGCCGAGGACGCGCTGCCGGGCGAACTCTCGATCGCCGCGCTGGTGCAGCCGGGCCTGCGCCGCAATCCGCGCCGGGCGCACCTGCTGGTGTCGACCGTGCTCGGCAAGCATCTGCCCACCGACCCGCGCGTGGTGATCGGCGCGGGCAACCGGCTCGGTGACCTCGTGCGCGCGGTGCTCGGCGACCGCGAACCCGTCGTGCTCGGCTTCGCCGAGACCGCGACGGGTCTCGGCCACTGTGTGGCGGCGCGGATCGGCGCCGGCTGCTACCTGCATTCCACCCGTCGCGAGGTCGAGCGGGCCACCACGCTGACCGGGTTCGAGGAGGGGCATTCGCACGCCACCTCGCACCTGCTCCAGCCCGCGCCCGCCGACATCTTCGTCAACGACCTGCCGCTGGTGCTGGTCGACGACGAGATCTCCACCGGCGACACCGCCATCGACGCCGTGCGCGCCCTGCACGCGTTCGCGCCGCGCTCGCACTACGTGCTCGCCTCGCTGGTCGACATGCGCACCGCCGACGACCGCGCCAAGTTCGAGGCGTTCGCCGCCGAACTCGGCGCCCGCATCGACACCGTGTGCCTGGCGGCGGGCCGCACCGAGCTGCCCGACGGCCTGATCGAGACCGTCACCGCGCTGCCGGAACCGCAGCTCAATCCGACAGCGGCCCAGCGCGGTTCGTCGGGCCGGATCGAATTGTCCTGGCCCGCCGATGTTCCCGAAGGCGGACGGCACGGCATCCTGAATTCCGATGTCGCCGCGTTCGACCTCGCGCTGACGGCGGCCACCGGGCAGGTGCGGGCGCGCCTCGACGCCGAGTTCGCCGGTCGTCCGGTGATCGTGCTCGGGCACGAGGAACTGATGTACCTGCCGCTGCGGCTGGCGGCCGAGCTGGCGGACGCGGGGACGCCGACCCGCTTCCAGACCACCACGCGCTCACCGGCCTACGTGCTCGACGAGCCCGGCTACCCGCTGCGACGCGGCTTCCGGTTCCACGCGCCGGAACCCGACGCGACCGCAGCGCGCTACCTGTACAACGCGCACTGGCCCGATGGCGCGGTGCCGCCGGTCCTGCTGGTCGTCCTCGATCCGCCCGCCGATACGCCCGAACTCGTGGCGGCGGGCGGTCTGGTCGACGTGCTGACCGCCGCGGGCGCCGATGTCCTGGTCGCCGTCCTCCCCGGTGCCGACCCGCGCGCACTGCATACGACGCGCACGTCGGTGCGCCCGGTGGGGGTGGAGGCGGCCGGGTCCGAGCAGACCCCCGACGCGGATACCCTCCCGCGACCGTTGCGCGGACCCGACTTCGGCTCCTACGCCGCCGACGAGGTGTCGTGGCTGATCAAGGATCTCTCCGGCGCCGACCTGGAAGCCGATGTCGCCGAGCGCGAACGGCGGATCCAGGCGGGTGTCGCCCACTACGCGGAATCGCTGCCCGTCGAATACCAGCCCGACGCCGAGTACCGGGAGCTGTTCGACCGGGTGCTCGCCGAGAGCGCGGAGCGGCTGGCGCTCGCGGTGGCGACGGTGGCCGAGCTGGTCGTCGCCGAGCGTGGCGAGGACATCGTGCTGGTGTCGCTGGCCAGGGCGGGTACGCCGGTCGGTGTGCTCATGCGGCGGTGGCTGGCCAGTGGTGTCGGCAGGCCGAGTCTGACCGTGCCGCACTACGCGGTGTCGATCGTGCGCGATCGCGGCATCGACGCGGTGGCGCTGGATTACCTGGCCCGGCACCATGATCCGGCCTCGATCGTGTTCGTCGACGGCTGGACCGGCAAGGGCGCCATCACCAAGGAGCTCACCGAGGCGCTCGACGCCTATCACGCCGCCGGTGGCGCCCGGTTCGACGACGAGCTGGTCGTGCTCGCCGATCCGGGCAACTCGGTGCGCACCTACGGCACCCGCGACGATTTCCTGATCGCCTCCGCGTGCCTGAATTCCACGGTGTCCGGCCTGGTCTCGCGCACCGTCCTCAACGACACCCTGATCGGCCCCGGCGAGTTCCACGGCGCGAAGTTCTATCGCGAACTCGCCGACGTCGATGTCTCGAACCAGCTGCTCGACGCGGTGACGGCCGCCTTCGGCGCCGTGCGCGATCAGGTGCCCGCCGCGGTCGCCGCGATCCAGGCCTCCGACCGCACGCCCGACTGGTCGGGCTGGGCTTCGGTGGAGCGGGTGCGGGCCGAATACGGTGTGGCGACAGTGAATTTCGTGAAGCCGGGGGTCGGTGAGACGACCCGCGTGCTGCTGCGCCGGGTACCGTGGCGGGTGCTGGTTCGCGAAGCCGATGCTCCCGAGCACGCCCACATCCGCCTGCTCGCGGCCGCGCGCAATGTCCCGGTGGAGGTGGTCCCCGACCTGGCCTACAGCTGCATGGGCCTGATCAAGGAGCTGGATCAGTGACCGCCGACGCGTTGTTCGCCACCGACCTCGATCGCACGATGATCTACTCGCGCAACGGGTTCGGCGGCGCCGACGCGGTGGCGAAGCTGTGTGTGGAGTATTACGAGGGCGAACCGCTGTCGTACATGACCACCACCGCTGTGACCCTGCTGGCCGAATTGGCCGCCCGCGCCCCGGTGATCCCGACGACGACCCGCACGATCGAGCAGTTCCAGCGGATCGACCTGCCGGGCGCGCCGTGGCGCTACGCCATCACCAGCAACGGCGGCAACATCCTGGTCGACGGCCTGCCCGACCCGACCTGGCGTGCCGGGATCGATGACAAGGTGCGCGCGTCCGGTGCCACCCTCGCCGAGATCGGCGCCGAATGGCGTTCCCGCATCGACGATTCCTGGGTCACCAAGTACCGGGAGGCCGACGGGCTGTTCTGCTACCTGGTGGTTCGCCCCGAGGCGGTGCCCACCGGCTTCCTCGCCGAATGGGACGCCTGGTGCCGCGCGCGCGGCTGGTCGGCCTCGCAGCAGGGCCGCAAGATCTACACGATGCCGGACGCGGTCTGCAAGAGCCTGGCCGTCGCCGAGGTTCGTCGCAGGCTGACCGACGCCGGTGCGTTGAGCACGGGCGCGACGCTGTTCACCGCGGGCGACGGTGCGCTGGACGCGCCGATGCTGGCCGCGGCCGACGCCGCGATTCGGCCACGGCACGGCGAGCTGGAGGAGCTGGACTTCACGGCGTCGAACCTCACGGTGACCACGACCGCGGGAATTCTCGCCGGGGTGGAGATCCTGGAGTGGTTCCACGCCGCGTTCGAACGCTCGGCGCTGGCCGCCGATCCGGTCTGAGACGCGAAAACCCGGGTGCCGCAGCGGCACCCGGGTCTCGTCGACGCTAGGACTCGGGGAACAGGCCCTTCGCCAGCACCGGCCAGGAGGTCTTGAGATCGTCCTGCCAGTAGCCCCACGAGTGGGTGCCGGTATCGCGGTAGACGAAGGTGCCGGGGATGCCCAGCTGATCCAGCCGCGACTGCAGGTTGTGCGAGGACACGAAGATCGCGCCCTCGATCAGCGCGCCGAGCGCGACCGTCTTGGGGGTGTCGGCGGGCTTCTCCATCCGGAACGGGCCGCCCGGCTGATCGTGGATGCCGGGGATGCCGGTGCCGGTGGAGACGAAAAGATGGGTGCCGCGCAGCTTCTCGGCGTTCACCAGCGGGTCGTTGGCCACCCACAGCGGTCCGCCGACCGGGCCCCACATGTTCTCGGCGTCGCCGCCGCCGTACAGCTCGACGGTCAGTTTCACCGCCTGCTGGCCCGCCGGATCGCTGACCTGGGTGAGCCCGCTGTACACCGCGGCGCTGCGGAACAGGCCGGGCTTGGCGATCGCCAGGTTCAGGACGGGAATGCCCGACATCGACAGGCCCGCGATGGCATTGACGCCGTTGGTGCCCAGCGCCGCGTCGATCAGCGGCGGCAGTTCCTCGGCGATGTAGGTCTGCCACTTGTTCACGCCGAGCACCGGATCGGGGTTGATCCAGTCGGTGTAGAACGTCCACGCGCCGCCGATGATCTGGACGACGTTGACGTCCTTGTCGGCCAGGAAGCTCAGCGCGTCGGTGCGCAGCTGCCAGGAGGCGCGGTCGACGCCGCCGCCCGCGCCGTTGAGCAGGTACAGCGCGGGCTTGGGGACGGAGGTGTCGGCCGGGCGCTGGATGTCGACCGGGAAGGTCTTGTCCATCGCCGCGGAGTGCACGTACAGGCGCAGGTGCCGGGCGTCGGTGACCTCCATCTTCTCGATGAAGGAACCGTTGGGCGCGGTCACCGCGTCGATGTCGACGCCGGGTGCGGTGGCGGGCGCCGCCGTCGCCGGGATGCCGGTGATGATCGACGCGGTGACGGCGCACAGTGCCGCCGCCACGATCCGTCGGATGCTGCGACGCTGCACTGCGCCCACTCCTCTGATCGAGCTCGTGCCGACCCGTTCTCTCGGCGGTGCCCACCGTAGCGGCCGGGCAGGACCCGCCGTCAGGTTTTGGCGCGTTCTCGTTTCAGAATTGCGGGAGTGGACTCAGTAGTGCTGCTGCTGGCCCTGCAGCTGCTGGGCGATCACGCCCTGGATGCGCTGCAATCCACCGACGGTGATGCCGCTCTGGAGCTGGCCCTCGATCGTCCGGACCAGGGCCTGGTCGCTCATCACCTTCTCCGACGACTGGATCAGCACGGTGCCGGCTCCGGTGAAGTCGAACTGGCGCTCCTCGCCCGAGTTCGCGCCCATCCTGGCCGCGCCCGCCGCCAGGAAGCTGCCGATCCAGCCCTGGTCGAAATGGTGGCTGGGGGAGGGGCAGTCGGCCCAGCCGACCAGCGCCTCGGGGTCGACCCGCAGCGGCGGCTCGGCGAACATCACCGGGCCGTTGGAGGAGGCCAGGAACTTGCCGGTGCCGATCAGGGTGAGGAACCCGGGCACGATCGACTGCTTGAGCGCCAGACCCGGCTCGAAGGCGAGCAGGTTGGCGCCCCGGATGGTGAGGTTGCCGTCCTCGAGGTCGTAGGAATTGATGTCGTAGCCGCGGTCGCCGATGATCAGCTTGCCGTGGCCCTCGGCCACCACGTAGTCACCGGCGAACAGCGGCGCGGAGAACTGGCTGCTCACCATGTGCATCATGTTGCCCTGCAGGCCGTGGGTGAGCATCTGGAACTGGATCTGGCCGTAGTAGGCGATCATCGCGCCCTTGCGCATGAACCACGGGCCGGTCAGATCGATGCAGTAGGCGTAGCTGTTGCCCGGAATGTTGTCGCTGGCACCGAGAGTCATCGGGGAATGGATCTGGCTCATCGGCTCACAACTTCTCTTCGGAGGCCTGCACGAATACGACACCCTGTCCGTGGCAATGCAACTGCATCGCCTCGCCCGCGCCACGGCCGACCGCGTCGCGCCAGCTCATCGCCGACTTCAGCTCGGTCTGCACATTGCCGTACGCCGCCACGAACGCCTGCGGGTCGACGATCACCGGATTCGGCCCGCCCACTTGCAGTTCCAGGAACCCACCGTGCGCGAGCAGCACCGCGGCGCCCTGGCCGCTGAGCTGGGTGGTGAACATGCCCTGGCCGGTCACGACACCCGCCGCCGCGCCACGCAGCGCGCCCATCAGGCCGCCGCCACCGCCACCGCCGCCACCACCGGAACTGGCCACCGAGACCACCGAGGACTGCAGCCCCGCGGTGTTGGCCAGCAGGCGCGACGCCTCGACCCGCAGCACCGCGCCCTGCTGCATCTGCACCACGTGCACCTCGAGCCCGGCGAATCCGTAATGGACGGTGCCGTTTCCACGCGCGAGCATGGTGCGCTCGTGCTCGCCCGCCATCATCGCGCCCGCCATCCGCATCAGGCCGCCGCCGCCCATGCCGGGACCGGCGCCGGGGATCTGGTGCGGCGCGAACGCGACCTGGCCCTGGTAGAACAGCATCGCGCCGGTCCGGGCGACGACGCCGCCCGCCTGGCCGACGTCGACCTTGACGACCTTGCCG
Source organism: Nocardia sp. NPDC050718 (assembly GCF_040654235.1). Lineage (NCBI taxonomy): Bacteria > Bacillati > Actinomycetota > Actinomycetes > Mycobacteriales > Nocardiaceae > Nocardia > Nocardia sp. NPDC050718. The sequence goes on from NZ_JBFAHQ010000001.1 coordinate 311,271, forward strand.
TTGATCTTCTCGAACATCGCCGTTGCCTACCGTTCCGCCGGCTGGATCAGCACGACACCCTGGCCGTCCCACCGCAGCGAGAAGGCCTCGCCCGCGTCCTGGCCGACCATGGTGCGCCAGGAGACATCGGTGACGAAGGACTGGTTGAGGTTGCCGCGGGCCGCGACGAACGCGTCCGGGTCCACGATCAGCGGATACTGCGGCGAGACCTCGAGATGGATGAGCGGGCCGCCCGCCGACAGCAGCGCCACCTGGCCCTGCCCGCTGACGGTGGTGGTGAACAGGCCGCTGCCCGCCGACATCCCGCCGACGCCGGCGAAGCGCACGTCGGTGCGCAGATTGCCCGCGAAGGCGAGCAACTGCTGCGACTCGACCTGCAGCGTGTCGTTGTTCAGGTCGACCACGGTGACGTTCTGGCCGTTCACCGCGAAGAAGACGCGGCCGTTGCCGGTGCATTCCATCAGCGACAGCTTCTCGCCGGTGGCGCGGCGCTTGAGGCCGGACAGCACGCCCTCGCCCCCGCCGAACCCGGCCGACTTGAACTGCACATTGCCTTCGTAGGCGACCATCGAGCCGGAGATCGCGCGGATACTGGTCCCCGCGAGGTGGGCCTCGATCACCTTCTTCGATTGTTCGAACAGCTGCGCCATGACGGCCCTGGGGTCCCCTCTGAACAGGCGGGTGGAATGCCCGATACGTACTGCGTGGACACCCTAACCGATCGATCGGGCACGCGCCGTGGCTGCGGAGCGCGGACGCTCGTCGCCGCTTTCTCGTAGAGTGGCAGACGACCGCACCGACAAGCGAAGGGTCGAACTTGTCTGCAACACTCGCCAAGGGCCAGAACGGTCCACTGGCCGTCAGTGACGTGGTGATCTCGCTCCAGCTCACGGCACCGGCCGATCTGTCCGCGCTGCTCGTGACCGAGCAGGGCAAGGTCCGCACGGATGCCGACTTCGTCTTCTACAACCAGCCGAGCGGGCCCGGTGTCGACCTGCGCCCCGGACCGGCGGGTCAGGCGGCCTCCCTTGCGGTTTCGCTGCCCGCGGTGCCCGCCGACATCGACCAGATCCGCGCGGTCATCACCCTCGACGACGCGAACAGCAACTTCGGCCGGTTCGCCCCGCCCACCGCGATCGTCTCCGACGCCGCCGGTAACCAGCTGTTCGAGTACCGGATCGACGGGCTCGCCGCCGAGTCGATCGTGATCGCGCTGGAGCTGTACCGCCGTCAAGGCAGCTGGAAGGTCCGCGCGGTCGGCCAGGGCTACGCCGGTGGCTTCGCCGCGCTGGTCACCGATCACGGTGTGCAGGTGGACGATTCGCCCGCGCCCGCCGCCGCGCCGCAGCAGGCCCCGCCGCCGCAGCAGGCCGCCCCGCAGCAGGCTCCGCCGCCGCCCGCCTACCCGGCGCAGGCCGCGCCGAGCTACCCGCCGCAGCAGGCCCCCGCCTACGCGCCGCCCGGTGGTGGCTACCCGCCGCCGCCCGGCCCGGCGCAGCAGCCGCCCGGCGCGGGGTACCCGCCGCCGCCCGGTCCCGGCCCCGGCTACCCGCCGCCCGCGCAGGCCGCGCCGCTGCAGCAGCCGGCCGGTGAGGTCAGCCTGAGCAAGGATCGCCCGGTCAGCCTGCAGAAGGGGCAGCGCGTCACGCTCCGCAAGGAGGGCGGCGCCGCGCTCACCTTCGTCAAGATGGGCCTCGGCTGGGACCCGGTGCGCACCCGCGGCATGTTCGGCAACCGCACCGTCGACATCGACCTCGACGCCTCGGTCTGCCTGTTCGCCGACAACAACCTCGTCGACGTCGCCTACTACGGCCAGCTGTCGTCCAAGGACGGCTCGGTGCGCCACCAGGGCGACAACCTGACCGGTGAGGGCGAGGGCGACGACGAGATGATCCTGGTCGACCTCACCAGGATTCCCGCGCACATCTCCACGCTGCTGTTCATCGTCACCTCGTACAAGGGGCACACCTTCGAGCAGGTGCAGAACGCGTTCTGCCGCTTGATCGACGGCGCCAACAACGGCGAGCTCGCCCGCTACACCCTCGCGGGCGGCATGCCGTTCACGGCGATGGCGATGGCCAAGGTGTACCGGGTCGGCGCCGACTGGAAGATGCAAGCGCTGGGTGAGGGCTTCCAGGCCAAGCATCCCGGCGAAGCCGTGCCGCAGCTCGGCCGGTTCCTCGGCAGAGAGTGAAATATTGATTCACCTGAAGGCGGGGCAGAACATCGCGCTGTCCGCCGGCACCGTGCGCTTCACCGCGCAGACCACCGGCACCGTCGAACTCGGCGCGCTGGTGGTGGACGAGAACCTGCGGGTGCGCGACGAGCACGATCACGTGTGCGCGTCGCGCACCTCGGCTCCCGGCGTCACCTTCACCGGTGGCGCGGTGGACCTGGCGCTGACGCAGGTCAGGTCGGACGCGAACGCCGTGCTGCTCTACGTCAGCGCCGGGCACGTGCTCGGCGGCGTCACCGCGACGCTGGCCGAGAACGGTACGCCCACCGCCGAATTCGTGATCGCGCCGACCGCGGGGGAGAGCGCGCTGATCTGCCTCGAGGTGTACCGGCGCGGTGGCGGCTGGAAGCTGCGCGCACTGGGTCAGGGGTACGACGGCGGGGCGGCGCAGCTGCTGCCCGCGCACGGCGTGCCCGCCCCGGTGACCCCGCGCGCGACCGCGCCGACCGAGACGGTCGAGCGGCCCGCCGCCCCCGCCTCGCCCGGGGTGCCGCTGGAGGTCGACCACGGCCTGCAGCGGATGTGGATGATCTTCGAGGACGCGGCCCGCTCGGCGGCCGCCCTGCTCTCCGCTCGCGACTACGCCGCGAACCGGCTGGATCAGGAACTGTCCGACGCGGTGTCGAACCCGGCCACCCGCAACACCCCGGCCGCCGACGCCGCGCGCACCGCCGCGCAGCGCCGTCACGACGAGCTGGTCGGGGTCGCCGACGGTAACCATCGGCGCGACAGCGACCAGCTCGGTCGCGAGATCGCCGAGGCCGACGCGGTGATGCCCGCCGCGCTGGCGTCCTGGCTGGCCCCGGCCTGGACGACGAAAGCCGTACGCAGCGACGGCATCCGGCTCGGTGAGCTCTACGCCCTCGATCGCGGCGCGCTGCGCGTGCCGTATTGCGTTCCGGTGCCGCTGAATCGGCCGCTGTGGGTCGACACCGAATCCAGCGCCGCCGCGTCCCGCGTGGTCGGCGCCCTGGTGGCCCGGCTGGTCGCGGCGCAGCCGGACAAGCTGACCCGGGTCGACCTGATCGACCTCACCGGCGGTCTGCGCGGCCTCGCCGCGCCGCTCGCGCCGCTGCTCGCCGGACCGGTGATCGGCGATCACGCCGACATCCCCGCGCGCCTCGGTGAACTCGCGCACGCGGCCGAACTCGCCGAGATCGCTTACAACAGTGGCCAAGCCGTGCCGCCCGCCGAGCACCGGATTCTCGTCGCGGCCGACTTCCCGCACGGCTACCAGGCCGCCGACGTGGTGCGCCTCGGCCAGCTGATGGTGCGCGGCGACCTGATCGGGCTGTCGCTGGTGATCGTCGGCAGCGGTTCCGGCGACTTCGGTGACGGGCCGCTCACGCTGCTCTCGCAATCGTGCAGGCACCTGCCCACGGTGCCGGGTACCCCGCTGTTCGATCCGTGGACCGGCAACGCCTGGGAACTCGACCTGGACATGCTCCCGGCCGAACCCGAACTCCAGGCGCGCTACCTGCGGATGTAGCCGGTCACTCGACCATCGCGGCGGGCCGCGAACTGGTGCACGCCTGCCGGGGGCGCAGGAACTCCGGCAGCCACGGCAGCAGCGGATCGGGGGCGCGGTCCAGCACGCCGCCCGCCGGATCGTCGACGAAGTCGCGGCGCACCAGGTCGTCCTGCGGGCGCAGGATCTCGTGCACGACCAGCGCGCACAGGCCGAGGACGGCGAGATCGCGCAGCACCACGGTGCCGGTGAACCACTGCTCGGGCAGGCCCTTGGCGTCCTCGCCGAGGTAGTAGTACATCCGGGGCACCCAGACGAGCGCGTCGATCGTCATCCAGGCCAGCAGGATTCGCCGATGCGGCAGCGCGAGCACGGCCAGCGGGACCAGCCACAGCGAGTACTGCGGGCTCCACACCTTGTTCGTCAGCAGGAAGGCCGCGACGACCAGGAAGCACAGCTGGGCCACGCGCGGACGGCGGGCCGCCGTGAGCGCCAGATAGGCGATGCCAGCGCAGGCGAGCAGGAACAGCAGCAGCGAGACGGTGTTGAGCACCGTCGGCGGTTCGCCGTGCGCGAGCTCACCGTCGAACCCGCCCCAGCCGGTGAACGAGGTGATCACGTTGTAGATCGAGTCCGGGTCGGCGTGCCGGGTGGTGTTGAGCCGGAAGAACTCCCGCCAGCCGTCCGGGTACAGCACGGCGATCGGCAGGTTCACCGCGATCCAGGTCCCGGCCGCGGCGAGGATGGCCAGCACGGCCGCGCCGACCGGGCGCAGCGCGAACAGATGGGTCCTGGCCGGGGTCTCCCGGATCCAGGTGCGGGCGCTGTCGATGCTGTCGACGTCGCGCAGGCGCAGCCCCGCGCGGGCGGCGGGCTGGCGCTGCATCGGGTCGGCGCGCAGGCACAGCACCAGGATCGGGCCGAGCAGCAGCAGCGGATACAGTTTCGCGGCGCCGCCGAGACCGAGCAGCACGCCGGCCAGGACCGGCTTGCGCCGCGCCCAGGCCAGCAGGCCGGTGGCCGCGAAAGCCGTTGCCAGCGCGTCGAAGTTGGTGAACGCGTGCACGATCACCAACGGCGACACCGCGATCAGCGCCGCGTCCCAGACCCGCCGCCCGGCTAGTCGCGACGACGCCCACACGGTGATCAGCCAGCCCACCGACAGCCCGAGCGCGACGACGTTGAAATACACCACCACCGACAGCGCGCCCGGCAGCGGCAGGTGGTCCCAGACGTTGCCGAGCTGCATCGCCACGTACTGGTACAGGCCCGAAAGCACCGGATACTCCATGTATCTGGTCTCGGTGCCGCCGTCGGGCGTGGACTCGGTCCAGGACTTCTTGTAGGGGAACGCGCCCTCGTTGAGCCGTTCGGCGCCGTAGAGCGGCACTGTGTCCGAGTAGCACATGGCCACGTACTGACGGCCGTTGTTCCAGTCGAGCATCAGCCCGCCCGCGCCGTCGGAGGTCTGCTGGATGCAGCCCGCCTTCGCCGTCCAGCCGAGGGCGAGGAACACCACGGTGAAGGCGAACATCACCCGCAGCGGCGTCCAGAACCGCACCCGGCCGATCAGCGCGTGATCGCCGACCGGGCCGCCGATCACGGTCGACAGCTGCGCGGTCAGCGAATCGTTGCGGCTGGGCCGGTCTCGCGCGTCGATCGAGCGCAGATCGGGGGCCAGCTGGGCGGGCGCGACGTACTGCACCTCGCGGCCCGGCCGGGTACCACTCGACGCCGGCTGGTCCGCGAGTTGCTGATCGGTCACGACATCCGAGGCTACCGGGATCTGGTCGGCGTGGTTCCCCCGCCGCCCTCGGTGCTGTTGGCGCCGGCGCCCGGCCGGGTGCTGTTGCTGTTGCCGTTGGTCGGCGGGGAGCCGTCCGCGGGCGCGGTCGGCTGACCCGGCAGCGGGCCGGTGGTCGTCTCCGGGGTCTGCTGCGAGGGCTGCTGACCGGCGGGCTGCTGCACGCCGGGCACCGGGATCCGGATGCCGGGCAGGATCTCGACCTGCGAGGGCACGATCACCGGCGGGGCGAGCGTCGGCGCGGTGGTCGACGGCGCGGTGTAGGGCGCCGACCATTCCGGCACGCCCGCCTGGCCCTTGATCGGGGCGGGCTTGGGGAACGACTCGTTCGACGTGCCGGACAGCGCGCCGTCCATCGTCGCCTTCCAGATGTCGGAGGGCAGGCCGGAACCGTAGATGCTGCCGCCGCCGTAGTTGCGCAGCGGATCGCCCTGCTCGGTGCCGACCCAGACCGCGGTCGACAGCGACGGGGTGTAACCGACCATCCAGGCGTCGCGGTTGTTGCCGGTGTCACCGAGCTGGTGGGTACCGGTCTTGGAGGCCGACTCGCGGCCGCCCGCCAGGTTGTGGTTGCGCGAGTACGCCGCGATCGGCTTCATCGCCGCGGTGACGTTGTCGGCCACCGCCGCGCTCACCCGCTGCTCACCGGCGGGCTCGCCGCGATCGAGCAGCACCTGACCGTCGGCGGTCACGACCCGCTGCACGAAGTGCGGGGCGTGGTACATGCCCGAGGCCGCCAGCGTGGCGTAGGCCGACGCCATGTCCAGCGGCCGCGACTGGTACTGGCCGAGGATGATGCCGTTGTTCGGGCCTGCGCCGTTGGGCTCGGTCAGGGTCTTTCCGATACCGGGCAGCTCCTCGGGGATACCGAGCTTGTGACCCATGTCGGCGACCTTCTGCGGGCCGTTCTGCATGTCCAGCTGCATCCGGTAGAAGCTGGTGTTCAGCGACCGCTTGAGCGCCTCGGCGATGGTGCACATGCCGCAGGACTCGCCCTCGACATTGCCGATCTGGATGCCGTTGACGGTGATCGGCGAGCTGTCGTACAGCTGCGAGAGCGGGATGCCCAGCTCGAGGTTCGCGGCCAGGCCGATCACCTTGAACGAGGAGCCCGTCGGCAGGCCGGCGTTGGCGAAGTCGAAGCCCTGGCCGTCCTCACCGCCGTAGTAGGCGCGCACCGCGCCGGTGCGCGGGTCGACCGAGACCACCGCGGTACGCAGATTCTCCGGCTCGCCCTGCAGCTTGGACTGCGCGGCGTTGACCGCGGCCGCCTGCGCCTTGGGGTCGATCGTGGTGGTGATCTGCAGGCCCTCGGTGTTGAGCTGCTGCTCGCTGATGCCCGCCGCGGACAGCTCCTTGAGCACCTGGTTCTTCACCAGGCCGCCCGGACCCTCGTCCTGGTCGCCTTCGTTGAGCGAGGCCAGCGTGACCACCTGCGGGTACTGCATCGAGGCCCGCTCGGTCGCGTTCAGGTTGTTGCCGCTGACCATGCCGTCGAGCACGTAGTTCCAGCGGGTCTTGGCGCCCTCGGGGTTCTTCTCCGGGTCGAGCAGCGAGGGCAGCTGGATGGTCGCGGCCAGCACGGCGCCCTCGGCCACGGTCAGCTCCTGCACCGGCTTGCCGAAGTAGGACTTCGCCGCCGCGTCGATGCCGTACGCGCCACGACCGAAGTAGATGGTGTTCAGGTAGGCGGCGAGGATGTCTTCCTTGCTCCACTGGCGGGCCATCTTGGCCGAGATCACCAGCTCGTGCATCTTTCGGGTCATCGAGCGCTCGTCACCGACCAGCGCGTTCTTCACGTACTGCTGGGTGATCGTGGAGCCACCGCCGGCGCTTTCCTTGCCGAGGATGTTGTCGCGGGCGGCGCGGGCGAAGCCCGACACCGAGAAGCCCGGGTTGGTGTAGAAGTCGCGGTCCTCGGCCGCGATCACGGCATTGCGCACGTGCGGCGGGATCTGATCGATCGAGACCTCGGTGCGGTTGCCCTGCGGCGGGACCACCTTGCTGATCTCGGTGGAGCCGTCGTTGGCGTAGATCATCGCGACCTGGTTGGTTTCCAGATCGCCCGGCTTGGGTACCGAAACCGTGGTGTAGGCGACGAGGAACACCGCGCTCGGTACGACGATCGCGAGCGCCATCAGGACGTACATGGTCCGGCGAATGGCCCGCCACGGCATTTTCCTCACCGAACCACCCTTACCGGAGCCGTCGTCGCCCCCGCCACCATCGCGGCGGTTGCGTGGCCCACTCGGCGGTGGGGTGCCGCCGGCACCGGTGGCGCGGCGTTCGCCGGTGGTCGGCCCACCGGGGCGGCGACCGGCGCCGGGGCGCGCGGTCGTGGCCGAGGCACCCGTTCGGGGGCCCCGGTTCAGGTCGTCACGGACAGGCCTGCCGCCGTCGGGATGACTCGCCCGGCTGGTCGACTCGTCGTGCCCGGGACGCGGAAGCTTCTGGGTGGCGCCGGCCGCGGGCGGCCCGGCGGGGCGACCCGGCTGCCCGGGCCTGCCCTGCGGCGGCCTGCCCTGGTTGGGTCCACCCTGGTTCGGTCCGCCCTGCGGGCCCCCGGGGCGCTGCTGCGGCGGCCCGGGACGACGCGGCGGCATGCCGCCCGGCGGCGGTGCCTGCCGGTTCGGCGGCGGTCCGCCCTGCGGACCACGTCCACCGGGCGCGGGACCGCGTCCGTTCTGGGGGCCCGGCCCGGCGGGCGGCATCGGCCGACGCGGCGGCGGGCCCTGCCGGTTACCCGGCTGGGGAGGGAGACCCGGCTGTGAACCCCGAGCCGGACGGCCGCCGTGCGGATCATCGCCGAAGGGGGAGGACTCGTAGGGCGAACTCACTGACCAGATCTCCATAACTCGTAAGGTTCAACCGGCACACGACATCCGCGCCGGAGAACCGGCGCGGATACCTTGCACCCCGAACTGTGGCGCCTCGAGCGGTGCCCGGCAGCCCCGTCACTCGGCCGCAGAACGCCGCCCCGCTCGCGAACTCGTCCGGCGCCGGGCCGGCGCGGGCGCCGAACCGAGCACATACGACTGCACCAGGTGGTTCCAGCTGCACGAGCGGCACACCTCGACGACATGCACCGAGAACTCCTCGCTCGACTCTGCCATCCGGATCAGCTCCTCGGGCGTCCGCGCGGAGCCGGCCGCCTGGCCGAGTCCGTCCCCGTACACCCACGACACCAAGGTCAGCTGCTCTTTCCGGCAGATCGGGCAGGTCACCTCGCTACCCCGGCCGTGGAACTTGGCGGCCCGGAGCAGGTACGGATTCGCGTCGCACACCTCGGCGACACCGACCCGGCCCGCGTAGACGTCAGCGAGCAGCGACCTGCGCCGGAGCGCATAGTCGACTACCTGCCGCTGAATTCGCACGATCACCAGAGTAGCCGGGATTGATTTGCGGTGCCGGTGGCACCGCTGCATCCGCGCTCTCGTCGTAAACTCCCGATACCGGGGTCGGCCCGGGTATTTACGCAGGTGAGGCGAGCCAGAACGATGGCTGATTCCGGGCGGGCGCGCAGCGCCGCCGATTCCGTGACGAGGGCGCGTGATATCGATCGCGCGCAGGTGTCGACCGTGCTTGACGCGGCCTATGCCGAGGGCCAGCTGGGTGCCGACGAGTACCACGACCGCACGGCTCGCGCCGGTACGGCGCGGACCCTGGGCGAGCTGGAAAGACTGACCGCGGACCTGCAGTCACCTGCGGTTTTCGGTGGTCAGGCCGCGATCGAACGGAAGCGTTTCGGCCGCAGACACTCCGGCGAGTACCCGGCGCGGACCAGGGCCCGCGACGCCGACCGGGCCCGCACGACCGCGGCGCTGGACGCGGCGCGCGCCGACGGCCAGCTCGACGCCGACGAGCACACCGCGTTCACCGAACTGGCCTCGGAAGCGCGCACTCTCGGCGATCTGTCCACCCTGGTTGCCGAATTGCAGCAGCGGCCGGTGGCGCCGGTGAAGCCGAAGGCGCGCAACACCTTCCGGATCGCCACCATCGGCGCGGTCGCGGTGGTCGGGATCGGCTGTTTCGTCTGGACGGTGCGCGGTGAGGACCCGCCGCCCGCCGTGGTCGCGGCCGCCGCGATCAACTACAACGCCGCGCCACCCCTGGTGATCCCCACACCACGGCTGACCACGCTCATCGGTTTCGTCCAGTTCCGCGACGACTACCGGGTGAAGTTCGGCGACACCCTCGTCGACGAGGCCGTCCTGCACGACGAGCACGCCTCGGCCGTCCGGCGCGAGGCCGGCAATGCCGACTGGACCGCCGACTGGTCCTACCGTGGCGGCTTCGGCCGGTCGAACGCGCAGATCAGCACCCGTCAGCGCGAGAAGATCGACATCGATCTCGCGCAGGTGAACGCGGAGGCCCTCGGGGCCGCGCTGACGAACGCGGCCGCCACCGTCCAGGTGCCCAACGGCGCGGTCACCCACTTCCGGATCGCCGACGACAGCTCGGTGGGGCGGCCGGGGATCACGATCTTCGTGCGCAACGAGGTCGGCCAGTCGGGGCATTTCGTCCTCGCGCTGTCGGGCGAAGTGCTGAAGACCTACCCGTACAAAGGATGACCGAGCGATGAAGACCCCGTCCCCGGCGAAGAACCTGCGCGCCCGCGACGCCGACCGCGCCGACGTGTGCGCCCTGCTCGACGCCGCCCTGGCCGACGGTCAGCTGACCGCCACCGAACACGACAAGCGCACCGCGACCGCCATGCGGGCCGAGACCTTCGGCGCCCTCGATCGCCTCGTCGACGACCTGCAGATCCCGGGCAACCTGGCGCAGCGCCCCGTCGCCCGCGGCGTCCCGCGCGCACCTCGGCGCTGGTGGATCCCGGCCGGCGCGGTCGTCCTGGCCGCGCTGCTCGGCGCGGGCGCAGGCCTGGTCGTCCGTGCCGCGGGCGACGCCGTCTTCGGCGACCCGCTGCCCGACCTCACCACCGGCAACGGATTCGCGCACTTCATCGCCGCCTACCGCTCCGAATACGGCAGCACCGTGGCCGACGATCTCACGCTGTACCCGGACTACGCGATTGTCGAACGGGCCGCCCGAAAACCGGGCAAAGAGGACGATTTGATCTACCGCGGTGACTTCGAACCGTTCGGATCACAAAGTGACCGACGGCCCGACACGAAGTCGTTCGACCTCGCCGCGATCGATCTGGCCCGCTACGCCCGGCTGATGTCCGGCGCACCGCAGTCCACCCGGGTGCCCGGTGGCTCCGTCGTGCACGTCTCGGTCGAGTATCCCTCCGGCGGTGGTAAGTATGCCGAGCCCGAGATCACCATCTATGTGAAGAACGAGCTCAACCAGAGCGGATATATGAAGGTCCGCTTCGATGGTGAGACCGTCTTCGTGTCTACCCCCTAGCCCCTGACCAGGCCCTCTCACCAGCGATGACGCAGTGATGTGCGTCATTGCCCTATGTCTTGTTATATCGCTCCGATATAGTTGGTAGTCGCATCCATCGGTTAGGTCCGCTCGGTCTGTCAGGCCGACATAGTCAGGGAGTGAGGTCGGCAGTGCTCGAATTGGCGATTCTCGGCCTTCTCCTGGACGCGCCCATGCACGGTTACGAGCTGCGCAAGCGGCTGACGGGCCTGCTCGGAGCGTTCCGGGCCTTCTCCTACGGTTCGCTCTACCCGACGCTGCGCAGGATGCAGACCGACGGGTTGATCGCCGAGGAGATTCCGGAGGGCGCGACCGCGCGCCGTGCGCGCCGCGTCTACCGGCTGACGCCGGTCGGGCGGGAACGTTTCAACGAACTCCTCGCCGACACCGGTCCGCAGAACTACACCGATGACGGCTTCGGCGTTCACCTGGCCTTCTTCAGCCGCACCCCCGCCGAGGCGAGGATGCGGATCCTGGAGGGCAGGCGACGCCAGGTCGAGGAGCGCCGAGAGGGACTGCGGGAAGCGATCAAGAAGGCCAGCGGCTCGCTGGATCGCTACACCCGCCAGCTCCACCAGCTCGGATTGGAATCAAGCGAGCGCGAAGTGCGCTGGCTCAACGAGTTGATTGCGGCGGAGCAATCGACGAAGGCGGCACCACAGAAAGAGGGAAAGAGCGGCCATGAGTGATGTCAACAAGGTTGGGTCCGGCGAGGTTCGCGTCGCGATCGTCGGTGTGGGCAACTGCGCATCGTCGCTGGTGCAGGGCGTGCAGTACTACAAGGATGCCGACGAGAACGCCACCGTTCCCGGCCTCATGCACGTCAAGTTCGGTCCCTATCACGTCAAGGACGTGAAGTTCGTCGCCGCGTTCGACGTCGACGCCAAGAAGGTCGGGTTCGACCTGGCCGAGGCGATCTTCGCCAGCGAGAACAACACGATCAAGATCTCCGACGTGCCGCCCACCGGCGTGAACGTCCAGCGTGGCCCGACCCTCGACGGCATCGGCAAGTACTACGCGCTGACCATCGAGGAGTCCGAGGCTCCCGCGGTCGACGTGGTCAAGGCTCTGAAGGACGCCGAGGTCGACGTCCTGGTCTCCTACCTGCCCGTCGGCTCGGAAGAAGCCGACAAGTTCTACGCCCAGTGCGCCATCGACGCGGGTGTCGCCTTCGTCAACGCGCTGCCGGTCTTCATCGCCTCCGACCCGGAGTGGGCGCAGAAGTTCATCGACGCCGGTGTCCCGATCGTCGGCGACGACATCAAGTCCCAGGTCGGCGCGACCATCACCCACCGCGTGATGGCCAAGCTGTTCGAGGACCGCGGCGTGGTGCTCGACCGCACCTACCAGCTCAACGTCGGCGGCAACATGGACTTCAAGAACATGCTCGAGCGCGAGCGGCTGGAGTCGAAGAAGGTCTCCAAGACCCAGGCCGTCACCTCCAACCTCAACGGCCCGCTCTCGGGCAAGGTGCACGACCGCAACGTCCACATCGGTCCCTCGGACTACGTGGAGTGGCTCGACGACCGCAAGTGGGCCTACGTCCGCCTCGAGGGTCGCGCCTTCGGTGACGTGCCGCTGAACCTGGAGTACAAGCTCGAGGTGTGGGACTCGCCGAACTCGGCCGGCATCATCATCGACGCCGTGCGCGCCGCCAAGATCGCCAAGGACCGCGGCATCGGCGGACCGGTCATTCCGGCCTCGGCCTACCTGATGAAGTCCCCGCCGGAGCAGATCGCCGACGACGTCGCGCGCACCCAGCTCGAGGCGTTCATCATCGGCGCCGAGTAGTTCGGGCGAACCGACAAGGCCGGGCCACACGGAATTCCGTGTGGCCCGGCCTTCTTGTTCGTGTGCCCGCTCAGTCGAGCGAGACGTAGACCTCGACGCTCGTCGGGCCGGTGTAGCGCTCCAGTTCGGCGGTGTGCGAGCGGGTGATGGTGCCCGCGTTCTCCGCCTTGATCACCTGGGCCCACGCGGTGCGCAGCAGGTCGTAGGGCTTGTCGGAGACGACGAACTTCGCGTAGCGGCCCGCGGGGATGCGGGTCAGCACGTCGCCGTCGTCGATGTCGTCGAGCTCGGCGACCTCGTAGCCGAGCACGGCGACCGCGTGGTCGTTCTGGCCGATGTAGGCCGCGGCGCGCGGCACCGTCTTCTCCCTGGATAGGTACCGGTCCCAGGTGAAGTTCACCAGGTCCAGGTCGCGCGCGGTCACCTCGCGACCGGCCAGCGGCACGGTGAGTCCCGCGATCAGCCCGTCCTCGAGGGTGACGATCTCGAAATCGACAGCCATGGCTATTCGCCCCCCTGCTCCGCGGTCAGCGAGACGTAGATCTCGACCGTGCGCTCGTCCGGATACTGCTCGTAGTCGCCCGCGTAGGCGCGCTCGAATTCACCGGCGGCCTCGGCGTCCCAGATCTGGCGCCACAGCGCGACGATGGTGTCGCCGCGGTTGTCGCCGGTGGCGACGAAGCGGGCGTAGCGACCCGCCGGGATGCGGGCGAGCACGTCACCGACCTGGAGATCGGCGAGGGTCTTGCACTCGTAGCCGACGATGTGGGTCAGGTAGGAATTGATCTCCGCCGCGAAATCGACGTACCCCGTCGCGATCGGTCCCGGTAACTGCGGTCTCGCCAGCAGGTGCTGCCACGCCTCCACCACCTTGGCGCGGCGTGGCCCCTCCACGGCGAGCGCCGGACTGCGGAGCACCGTGCCCGCGATCAGCGTCTCGGGACGGTCAACGACATTGAAATCCACCTGCGTAGCCCCTATGTCTAGTCTCGTCGTCGCTCGAGCGCATATCTTCCCGCATCGATATGACAGGTTTGGCGCCGGGATCGTTCGACGCGCTGTCGCGTCGCGGCAAACCGGCGGTGCCGACTGGTCGGGCTGGTTCGCGCTCTGGCCAACGATGTTGCCATGTCCGCCGGGGTGTGTGGTCCGGGTGGCCAATCCGTGATCTATCGACCGCCGTCACCACCGAGTCCGGGGAACAATTCGCCGGGCGTGGCCGGGCGTGGCGCGGGCGGGATGATGATCACCGGCGCCGGATTGCGCGGCGTGGTCGACGGCGAGGGGCCGAGCTCCGGCGCGGGGTTGCGTGGCGTCGTCGACGGCGGGGTGATGAGATCCGGTGCCGGGCTGCGCGGTGCGTTGGTGGGCGGGTTGAGAATGTCGTAGGGATTGCTGCCGCCGGGCGCGGGCGCGGGTGCCGGTCCCGGGATCAGCCCGCCGCCACCGGTCATCGCCGGCGTGGGGAACTGCTCGACCGGCGTGCCCGCCAGCGCGGTGTCCATCACCTGCTTCCAGATGTCGGACGGCAGGCCCGATCCCCAGATCGCGCCACCGCGCCCGCCGCGCAGCGGCTGCGGCTGTTCGGTGCCCACCCACACCGCCGTCGACAGCGACGGCGTGTAGCCGATCATCCAGGCGTCCTTGTTGTCCTTGGTCTCGCCCAGCTGGGTGGTGCCGGTCTTGGCCGCCGACGGTCGGCCCTCGGCCAGCCCGTGCCCGTTGGAGTAGTTGGCGATCGGGGTCATCGCCTGGGTGGTGGTGTCGGCGATGCCCGCGGTGATCCGCTGCTCCGGTTCCGGAAGTTGTGCGCCCACCCTGGTTTCCGGCGGGCCACGATCGATCAGCACCCGGCCGTCACCGGTGACGACGCGCTGCACGAAGTACGGCTGGTGATAGACGCCCGACGCGGCCAGCGTCGCGTACGCCGAGGCCATGTCCAAGGGGCGCACCAGATACTGCCCGAGCACGATCCCGTTGAGCGGCGCTTCGCCTGCCTCGGTGAGGGTTTCGACGTCGAGGCCCGGGATGTGCTCGGGAATGCCCGCCAGATGGGCGGCCTCGGCGATCGAGCGCGGGCCGTCGGCCATCGTCATCGTGAGCCGGTAGAAGCTGGTGTTCAGCGAGCGCTTGAGCGCCTCGGTGAGCGTGCAGCGGCCGCAGGAGTCGCCGTCGGCGTTGGTGATGGTGGTGCCGCGGTCGACGACGGGGGAGCTGTCGATCGCCCTGGTCGGCGGAATGCCCTGGCGCTGCGCGGCGACGAGCGCGAACACCTTGAACGACGACCCGGTCTGCAACGGCGCCTGGGCGAAGTCGAAGCCGGTGCCCGCCTCACCGCCGTAGTAGGCGCGCACGGCCCCACTGCGCGGGTCGATCGAGACGACGGCGGCGCGCAGCTCCGGTGGCTGCCACTCCAGCCGCTGGCGCACGGTGTCGACCGCGCCGGCCTGGGCCACCGGGTCGATGGTGGTGGTGATCTGCAAGGCGCCGGTGTTGATGTCGGCGTCGGTCAGGCCTGCGGCGCGCAGCTCACGCAGCACCTGGGTGCGGATGTGGCCCTCCGGCCCGAGCGGCACCGGCTCGGCCGGGAGGTCGGGCAGCGGGATGATCGCCGGGAACACGGTCGCGTCGCGCTCGCCCGGCCCGAGCACCTTCATCTCCACCATGCCGTCGAGCACGTACTGCCAGCGCGCCTTCAGCTGGTCGAGGTGGGTCTCCGGGTCGAGCACCGAGGGCGAGCGGATCACCGCGGCGAGCACGGCGCCCTCGGCCAGGGTCAGTTCGGGCACCGGCTTGTCGAAGTAGGCCTTCGACGCCGCGGCGATGCCGTACGCCCCGCGCCCGTAGTAGATGGTGTTCAGATAGGCCGCGAGGATCTCGTCCTTGCTCCACTGCCGCGACATCTTCGCCGCGATGATCAGCTCGCGCATCTTGCGCGTGACGGTGCGCTCGGAGGTGAGGAAGGCGTTCTTCACGTACTGCTGGGTGATCGTCGACCCACCGCCCGCGTTGTCGTGGCCGAGCAGATTGTCGCGGGCCGCGCGCAGGAACCCGCTCGTCGAGTAGCCGGGGTTGGTGTAGAAATTGCGGTCCTCGGCGGCGAGCACGGCATCGCGCACCGGCATCGGCACGTCGGTGAGCGGGATCGGGATCCGATTGCCGCGCGGCGGGATGAATTTCGTCAGCACGGTGGTGCCGTCGGCGGCCAGCACGGTCGCCGGCTGTTCGACCGCGACCTCGGCGGGCTCGGGGATCTCCGAGCTCCAGTAGATCGCGAAGAACAGCAGCGCGGGCACACAGACGAAGATCACGAACAGCGCCAGCAGCAACCGCCGGATCTTCTGGCCTCTGGTGCGTGGGGCGCGGGGTTCCTCGCCGTCACCGTCGGCGGCCAGCCGGGCGGCCTGGGCGCGGCGCGCCGAGCCCTTGCGCGGTGGCTGGTCCCGGCCGAGCGGGTCCTTGAAACCGGCGATCGAGGTATACGGCGCGTCCGATCCGGAACGCCTGCGCCCGCCCTCGGAGGCCACGACCATCTCCTTCCGGAGCGAGGGGACGAATCCACCGGTACCGACGTGCCATCGACTCCGAAGACTCTACCCGCCGGGTGTCGTGGAACCCGGGAGGAGCGCGTGGGGGCGGCGAACGCGCCGCCCCGCACGATCAGCTCTTCACACCACCGGCGGTCAGACCGGAGATGATCCGGCGCTGGAACACCAGGACCATGATCACCAGCGGCACCGTGACGATCACGCCGGCCGCCATGATCGCCGCGTACGGCTGCACCAGCGGATCGTTGCCGGAGAACTGGGCGATCGCCACCGTCACCGGCCGGGTCTTCTCGCCCGACAGCAGCCGGGCCAGCAGGTACTCGTTGATCGAGGCGATGAACGCCAGGATCGCGGTGGTGAACACCGCGGGCGCCGCCAGCGGCAGCATGATCAGCCGGAACGCCTGGAACTTGGTGGCGCCGTCGATCCGCGCGGCTTCCTCGAGCTCCCAGGGCAGCTCGGCGAAGAACGACGCCAGGATGTACACCGTCATCGGCAGCACGAAGGAGATGTTCGGGATGATCATCGCCTGGTAGTGGCCGATCCAGCCCAGATCCGTGAACAGCTGGAACAGCGGCGTCACCAGCACGACGGCCGGGAACATCGAGGCCGACAGGATCAGCCCGGAGACCAGGTACTTGCCCGCGAACGCCATCCGGGCCAGCGCGTACGCGGCCAGCACGCCGAGCAGCAGCGCCACCGCGGTGGTCGCGGCGCCGATGATCACGCTGTTGAGCAGCGCCTGCCCGAAGTTGTTGCCGCGACTGGTGTCGAAGGCGTTGCGGAAGTTGTCCAGCGTCACGTGGGTCGGCCACGGGGTGCTGTCGAAGGTGTAGGCCTGATCGCGGAACGCGACGACCGTCATCCAGTAGAACGGGCCGAGACCCCACACCAGCACGATCAGCACACCGAGGTACATCCGCACGGTGCCGATCCGCTGGCGCAACGACACCGGCTGCACGGGCGCTTCCGCGCGCTCGACGGGCGCCTCTTTCGTCATCGAGATGCTCATCAGTTCGCCTTCCGCTGTTCTTCCTGCGTGCGAACGGCGTTGGCGCCCAGCACCTTCACCAGCACGAACGCGATAGCGAAGACGAGCAGGAAGGTGATCGTCGAGAGCGCGGCGGCGCTGTTGGGACCTTGGCGCACCTGCTCGACCACCAGGATCGACAGGGTGTTCGTCGCGGGGTTGCCCAGCGTCATGATCGCGGGCAGGTCGTACATGCGCAGCGCGTCCATGGTGCGGAACAGCACCGCGACCAGCAGCGCGGGCTTGAGCAGCGGCAGCGTGATGTGCACGAACCGCTGCCACGCCGACGCGCCGTCGACCTTGGCGGCCTCGTACACGTCGGCCGGAATGACCTGCAGGCCCGCCAGAATCAGCAGCGCCATGAACGGGGTCGTCTTCCACACGTCGGCGATGATGACCGCGAACCGCGACGCCCAGACGTCGGAGGTCCACAGGATGTGGGTGCCGAGCACCCGGTTCACCACGCCGTCGTACTGGAACATGAACTCCCACAGCCGCGCGGTGACGGCGGTGGGGATGGCCCACGGGATCAGCACGGCGGCGCGCAGCAGGGCCCGGCCGCGGAAGGTCTTGCCCATCACCACGGCCATGCCGAGGCCGAGCACCATTTCCAGCGTCACGGTCACCACCGTGAAGAACAGGGTGACCCCGACCGCCGACCAGAACTGGGAGCCGAGCGTGCCGGTCGGGCAGGCGACGGTGCCGCTGAGCGTGTTGCACTGCTGCAGCAGCCAGTGCGTGTAGTTGCTCAGCCCGGCGCCGCCGCCCTCGACGAACATGCCGGTGGCCGGGTCGATCCCGGAGTCCTTCTGGAAGGACATGATGATCGCCTGGACCACCGGATACCCGATGACCACGGCCAGCGCGACGAGCACGGGCGTGACGAACAGCCACGCCTTGCCGGATTGTCGCAGTTCCAGCGCTAGCCCGCGCTGCTTGGCTCCCGAAGGATCCGACACCGTTTCTACTCTCCTACGGTCTGGTCGGGTCCGCTGCGCGCTCCGCTACGAACCGGCGGTCTCGATGCCCTTTTGCATGCCGGCGACAGCGTCGTCGACGGACTTCGTGCCGTTCAGGGCAGCATAGGCGTTGTCCTGGATGGCCTTCGACACCGCCGGATAGAACGGGGTGACCGGGCGCGGCACGGCGCTGGCGATGGATTCCTTCAGCGCCGGCAGGTACGGCATCTTCGCGATCAGGGCCGGGTCGTCGTAGAGCGAGGCGCGCACGGACGGCAGCGCGCCCGAGGCGATGATCTGCTGCGCCTCTTCGCTGATCAGGTAGCGCACGAAATCGGCAGCGGTGGCCTTGTTCTTGGAGAACGCGCTGATCGCGGCGTTGTAGCCACCGAGGGTGGACGCGCCGACGCCGGTGTTGCCTGGCAGCGGGGCCACGCCGAACTTGTCCTTCACCGAGGAGGTGTCGGCGTTGGCCTGGGCGTACAGGTACGGCCAGTTGCGCAGGAACAGCAGCTTGCCGGACTCGAACGCGCTGGCGCTCTCGCCCTCCTTGAAGGTGATGGCTTCCTTGGGGATGTCACCGCTCTTGTAGGCGTCGACGAGGACCTTCAGGCCCGCCTTCGACTCCGGGCTGTTCACGGTGGGGGTCTTGCCGTCGGCGCCGACGAAGCTGCCGCCGAAGGCGTTGATGACCTCGGAGGTGTTCACCGTCAGGCCCTCGTAGGGGGCGAGCTGACCGGCGTAGCAGCCGATGTTGTTGTCGCGGGCCACCTGGCACTGGCCGAGCATCTCGGTCCAGGTCCGCGGCGCGTTGGGCACCAGGTCCTTGCGGTAGTACAGCAGGCCGCCGTTGGTGTTGCGCGGGGCCGCGTACAGGGTGCCGTTGTAGGTGGCGCTGGCGACGGTCGGCGCGAGCAGCGGCGCGGTGTCGATCGCGAAGGTGTCCTTGAGCGGCTGGATCCAGCCCTTCGCGGCGAATTCCGCGGTCCACGGCACATCGAGGGCGACGACGTCGTAGCCGTCCTGCTTGGCGCGGAAGTGCTCGGCGAGGTCGTCGTGCTGCTGGTTGGCGTCGGCCGACTGCTCCTTGAACGTCACCTGCTCGTTCGGGTGCGCGGCGTTCCAGCGGTCGATGAGCTGCTTGACCACACCGGTCTCGGTGGTGTCCTTACCCTCGACGTAGGTGATCGGGCCGCGGCCGGTCAGGTTCTGGTCGAGCGCGTTGCCGCCGTTGTCACTCGAGCAGGCACTGGCGAACGATGCGGTAAGCAACGCAATCGAGGCAGCAGCCATCGTCGCTCTGGGGACAAACTTCAAGGCCATCGCAGACACTCCAGGGTCGAGACGTGAGCAGCAGCACACCCGTGCGGTGCACGGGTCAACATACATGGTGGGTGGGTGTCACGTCCGATCGTCCTGTCCAATCACATACTTTCCAGTCAGTTCGCGAACGGATCACAGTCGCCTGCGGTGCCCTACCCTCGACGGGGTGACCAGTCCATCGCCGTCGACGCCCGACCGGATGCTCTCGCGCATCGGGGGTTTGCTGCGCAAGGCCGAGGCCACCGACAACGAACACGAGGCCGAGGCGTTCCTGGCCGCGGCCCAGCGGCTGGCCACCAAATCCTCGATCGACCTGGCGGTGGCGCGATCGCACGTCGCCGACCGGGAGCGCAGGTCCACGCCGGTGCAGCGGATCATCCCGATCGGTGAACCGGGGCGAAAAGGGCTGCGCACCTACGTCCAGCTGTTCGTCGCGATCGCCGCCGCCAACGATGTGCGCTGTGATGTCGCCCGCAGCTCCGCGCAGGTCTACGCCTACGGTTTCGCGGCCGATATCGACACCTGTGAGGCGCTGTACGCGAGCCTGCTGATCCAGATGGTGCGCGCGTCCGATCACTACATCAAGTCCGGCGCCTACCGGGAGGCGACGGTGATCAAGATCGTCGCCGAGAAGCGCTTCGGGCGCACCGTCCGCCGCAAGGTGGAGGCGCCGGTGGCCGGCGTCACCGCGCGGCTGAACTTCCAGATGGCCTTCGCCGCCCGGGTCGGCGCCCGCCTGGCCGAGGTGAAGGCCGAGGTCGTCGCCGAGCAGGCCCCGGCCGCGTCGACCGGCACCGCGCTGGCCCTGCGCGACAAGGAACTAGCCCTCACCGACTTCTATACGGCCACCTCGGACGCACGGGGCACCTGGCGCGGACCGCAGACGTCGACCGGGCACTCGGCCGCCGCTCGCCGGGCAGGCGACCGCGCCGGGCGCGCGGCGAGACTGGGCACCGCACCCGAACTGCCCGCCGCCCGGGCGAAACTCGGCCGATGAGAGCGCACCTGCTCGGTCGTTCGCCGGGACGGGGCAGCGTCGCCGCGATCGGTCCGAACGTCCGGAACGGGCGCGGTGGCATCGCCTGATCCCGGCCGTCGCCGGGATACCCAGCGGGCCAAGGTCTACGACGCCGAGCAGCTGGTCCGGGGTGTGTTCGATCGCGCGCAGGAGTTCGGGCACCGTACGGTCGAGGTTTACGGGTCGCAGCTCACGCTGCCGGTCGAGCGGCGATTCGCCTCGGTCGAGTCGGTGCAGTCGTACGCGGACAAGGTGCTGACGCTGAATTGGGTCCGCGCGCAGTGGGACAGGGCGGCGGTGCCGGTGCGGGTCCGCGCGCGGTCCGGTGCGTCGGCCGCCCACTACGAACCCGCCGACGCGGTGCTGGCCGTGCCGTTGCACACGGGAGCGACGGCGTGGGCCCTGCGGGAGCTGGTGGTGCTGCACGAACTCGCGCACCATCTCGCGCCCAGCGAGGGGGAGGCGCCGCACGGCCCCGAATTCTGCTCTCGCTACGTCGAATTGGTCGAGGGTGTCATCGGTCCCGAGGCGGCCCTGCTGGTCCGCGCGACGTTCGCGGGCTGTGGGGTTCGCTTCGGCTGAGATCTGGCTCGCCGCCGTTGCGTTTCGCGACCGCCGGTCCGTCCATAGGCCGCCTGCCGCACGGCCGCCGATACGTGGGCGTCCCGGTGCGCGGTGGGCGTGTTGCTGCGCAGACATGGCGAATCCCGCCGGTGCCACGGCACCAGCGGGATTCGGGGAGGGTTGATCAGTCCTCGGCGACCCGCAGGTCGACCTCGATATTGCCGCGCGTCGCGTTGGAGTACGGGCAGACCTGGTGGGCCTGCTCGGCCAGCGCCTGTGCCTCCTCGCGGGACAGGTGCGGCAGCGTGATCTCGAGCGTCACGGCCAGCCCGAAACCGCCGTTGTCGTTCGGGCCGATCGACACCTGCGCGCCGACCGCGGAATCGGCGACGTTCGCGCCCGCCTTCTTGCCGACCAGACGCAGTGCCGAGTGGAAGCACGCGGCGTAACCGGCCGCGAACAGCTGCTCGGGGTTGGTGCCCGCGCCGTCGCCGCCCATCTCCTTCGGCGGCGCGAGCACGACGTCGAGCTTGCCGTCGGTGCTGCGCGCGGTGC
This sequence comes from Nocardia sp. NPDC050718, assembly GCF_040654235.1. Classification (NCBI taxonomy): domain Bacteria; kingdom Bacillati; phylum Actinomycetota; class Actinomycetes; order Mycobacteriales; family Nocardiaceae; genus Nocardia; species Nocardia sp. NPDC050718. The sequence goes on from NZ_JBFAHQ010000001.1 coordinate 332,958, forward strand.
CGGAGCGGCCTTCGCCGCTGGCCAGGGCTTCGGCGGTGTAGAGGACCTGCATGGGAGCTCTCATTTCTCTGTGAGGGTGTCGGTGAGTTTGCGGAGTAGTCCGCGCAGTGCGGTGACCTCGTCGGTGGACAGTCCCGCGATCTGGGCCATCTCGACCGGGATCCGGCACGCCTCGGCGCGCAGGTTCCGGCCGTGGTCGGTGAGCACGATGTCGACGCGACGTTCATCGTCGGCCGCTCGGCGACGCTCGACGAACCCGGTCGCCTCCAGCCGCTTGAGCAGCGGAGACAGCGTTCCCGAGTCCAGTTCGAGCGTCTTGCCGAGCTCGCCGACGCTGCGCCCGTCGCGCTCCCAGAGCGCGAGCATCACCAGGTACTGCGGATAGGTGAGCCCGAGCCGTTCCAGCTTCGGCCGGTAGACCGCCGTCATCGCCCGCGAAGCGGCGTACAGCGGGAAGCAGAGCTGCTCGTCGAGGGTGAGTCCGTCGGTCATGTCAACAATGTAGCCCACAATTAAGTTGTGCACAACCATTCAGTGGAAGGCGACGGCGAGGAACCCCGAGACGTACGCCACCCCGAACAGCACCGGTACCCACTGCTCGATATGCGACAGCGGCCAATACCGCGCCCGATCCCGCCCCTCCCCGAGCGCCCACCACTCGCCCTTCCAGAACGGCGACGCGGGCAACCGTTCCTCCAGCGCCCCCACCACCTGATACTTCGCGGCGTTCAGCAAGCGATAGCTGCGCACCAGGTAGAACCAGGCGAAACACTGCCCGAGCACCGCGATCAACGGGATCACCAGCCACCTCGCGGTATCCGGGGGCGGTGACTTCCCGAACACGGTGACCAGGGTGAAGATGCCGGTATTGAGCGTCAGGAAGAACGAGTTCGCCAGGCCGCGCCGCGCGCTCACGCGGTCGGCCATCTCCACGTAGAGCCGGTACTGCTCGAGCACGGCGCTGTCATAGGCGCGGTCGTCGGGCTCCCGGCCGGGCGCCGGGTCGTTCCACAGCCGGGCGCGCAGCTCGGTCCCTCGATCGTCGTCGTCCACCGCTCGCCTCCACGGTGTCGCGTGCAGGGTGATCACGCTCCGAGCCTGCCGCCGACGGGCGGGCGGGTCGCGGGTAGTCGACTACTCGGCTTCGGGTGCGTCGAGTAGCGCGCTGACGCGTGCGTACCGGTCCAGCCACCAGGCCGTGCGGTCCGGGTCGGGGTGCCGGTACTTGTCGAGCAGGGCCGGGTCGGGTTCCGGTGCGGTGGCCGGGACGGTCAGCCAGCCGTTCACCGGCCGGAGCGATTCGGCAACGAGGTCGCCCTCGAACAGGGCGATGGTCCCCAACCCGCAGGCGAACTCGAGCTGCGGCAGGGCGCCCGCCAGGGCGATCTGGGCGGCCAGTCCGACGCTCGTCTCCAGGGCCGACGACACCACCGTCGGCAGTCCCGCCGCGTCGGCGACGGCCAGCGCCCGCCGAACGCCGCCCAGCGGAGTGCACTTCAGCACGGCGACATCGGCGGCCCCGGCCACCGCGACGCGCAGCGGATCCTCGGCCCGCCGGATCGACTCGTCCGCCGCGATCGGCACCGCCACCCGCCGCCGCACCTCGGCCAATTCCTCGACCGTCCGGCACGGCTGCTCGACATACTCCAATCCACCAGCGGCCCGGTCGATCTCACCGATATGCCGCACCGCGGTATCCACATCCCACACCGCGTTGGCGTCCACCCGAATCGCCCCGTCGGCCCCGATCGCCTCCCGCACGGCGGCGACCCGCACCATATCCTCCGCCAACGACCCGGGATGATCGGCGACCTTCACTTTCGCTGTCGCACACCCCGACTCCCGCACGATCCGCCCGGCCCGCTCCCCATCGACGGCGGGCACCGTGCAATTCACCGGCACCCGCTCCCGCACCGGCGCGGGCCACCCCACCATCGCCTGCTCGACCGCGGTAGCCAACCACCCCACCGCCTCCCGATCCCCATACTCCGGAAACGGACAGAACTCCCCCCACCCCAACTCCCCCCGAATCAACATCCCCTCCCGCACAGTGATCCCCCGAAACCGCGTACGCAGCGGAATCGCATAAACGAACATCTCGGCGCCCACGCCCCGATCGTAGAACCCGGGTAGTCCCGCCCGTGCCCGTGTCGGCGTCGGGCGCGCCGACACGGGCGGGGGTTCAGAGGCGTTCGATGATGGTGGCGTTGGCGAGGCCGCCTGCTTCGCACATCGTCTGGAGGCCGTAGCGGGCGCCGCGCTGGTGCAGGGCGTGGACGAGGGTGGTGGTGAGGCGGGCGCCGGAGGCGCCGAGGGGGTGGCCGAGGGCGATGGCGCCGCCGTTGACGTTCACCCTGCTCAGGTCGGCGCCGGTTTCCTGGGCCCAGGCCAGGACGACCGGGGAGAAGGCCTCGTTGATCTCGATCAGGTCGATGTCGTCGAGGGTCAGGCCGGACCGCCGCAGCACCTTCTCGGTGGCGGGGATGACGGCGGTGAGCATGAGCAGCGGATCGTCGCCGGCGACGGCGAAGCTGTGCAGCCGGGCCAGTGGGCGCAGGCCCAGCTCGGCGGCGCGTTCGCCGGACATGATCAGCACCGCGGCGCTGCCGTCGCTGACCTGGCTGGCCGAGGCCGCCGTGATCTCCCAGCCGATCTGCGGGAAGCGCGCCGCCATGGCCGGGTCGTAGTAGGCGGGCTTCAGCTTGCCCAGGGTCTCCAGGGTGGAGCCCACCCGGATGCCCTCGTCGGTGTCGAGCCCGTGCAGCGGCGCCAGCTCGGCGGCGAAGAGTCCGTCCTTGGTCGAGCGGGCGGCCTTCTCGTGGCTGCCGAGCGCGAACTCGTCGAGCTGGGTGCGGGTCAGCCCCCACTTGGCGGCGATCAGTTCGGCGCTGATCCCCTGGGGCACCAGCCCGTCCGGGTAGCGCTCGGCGAAGGCGACGCCGGACAGGTCGGTGGCCCCGATCAGATTGGCGCCCATGGGAACCCGGCCCATGGACTCCACGCCTGCCGCCACGACGATGTCGTACGCGCCCGCGATCACACCCTGGGCGGCGAAGTGGATGGCCTGCTGACTGCTGCCGCACTGCCGGTCGACGGTGGTGGCCGCCACCGACTCGGGATACCCGGCGGCGAGGGCGGCCCGCCGGGTCATGTTCGAACCCTGTTCCCCGACCTGGGTGACGATGCCGCCGATGACATCGTCGATCAGGGCCGGATCGATGCCGCTGCGGTCGACCACCGCGCGCAGGCTGTGCGCCAGCAGGTCGACGGGATGGACGTCGTGGAGTGCGCCGTTCGGCTTGCCCCGCCCGATGGGGGTGCGTACCGCTTCGACGATGACCGCGTCTCGCATGGGAGTCCTCTTTCGACGGTGAGCCAACGCTGGCTCTATCAAACAATAGCCAGAGTAGGCCCTAGCTATCATCTCCTCAAGTCAGATATGGGTATGATGTCGGTCATGGCAGCCGTGATGGAAGGGCCACTGGCCGATCTGAGCAAGTGGGGTACCGAGGGCTGTTCGATCGCGCGGGCCATGGACCTGATCGGCACCCGCTCGGCGGTGCTCATCCTGCGCGAGGCGTACTACGGCACCACCCGCTTCGACGGCTTCGCCCGCCGCGTCGGCATCACCGACGCCGCCGCCGCGAGCCAGCTGCGCAAACTCACCACGGCGGGCCTGCTCGAAAAGCGCCCCTACCAGGAAGAAGGCAAGCGCACCCGGAACGAGTACGTGCTCACCCCGATGGGCCGCGACCTGCTCCCGGCGGTCGTCGCCCTGTGGCAGTGGGGCGACACCTACCTCCAGCCGGGCCCGGCACCCCTGCATCGCGTCGACGTCACCACGGGCGAACCCGTCCGCGCCGAACTCCGCAGCGCGGACGGCACCGAGGTCCCCCTCGAACAACTGGCCGTCCGCGTCAACCCCGACTACCTCCGCTACCGCGACGCCGAGCGCGCGAAGAACAGGGACGCCACGCCCTGACGGCGGTCGGTGGCCGCCGCCGTTCGGTCAGGCGGTGAAGACGCCGATGTTCACGTCCTCGGTGCCGAGGGCCTGGAACAGGCTCACCCAGAGCAGCACCATCGGCTCGGTGCTGCGGGCGGTGTGCAGCGGGCCCAGGTCGATGAGCTGATCCGGTGCCCAGCCGAACGCGAGCAGCAGTTCGGTGACTGTCTTCTTGGCGGCGGCGTCGTCACCGCTGAGGAAGATGCTGTGCTTGCCGGGGATCCGGCCCGGGTCGACCATCACCTGGTTGTTGGTGGTGTTGAGTGTCTTCACCACGAAGGCGTCGGGGAAGGCGGCCTGGAGCGACTCGGCGACGCTGCCCTCTTCGGGCACAACGAGTTTCGGCGGGAAGCCCTGGGAGAAGTCGAGTGGGTTGGACACGTCGACCACGACCTTGCCGCGCAGGTTGTCGGCCCCCGCCGCCGTGAGCGCGGCCAGTGAGACGGTGCCGGAGGTGGCGTTGACGATCAGTTCGGCCTCGGCCGCCGCGTCGGCGAAAGTGCCGTGGGCGCCGCCGGTTTCGGCCGCCCAGGCCGTGGCGTCGGCATTGTCGGCCGTGCGCGAACCCATCGTCACCGTGTGCCCGACCTCGACCAGCTTGCTCGCCAGCCGACGGCCGACCTGCCCTGTCCCGAGTACTGCTACGCGCATGTCCGCTACCTCGTCTGTCGAGTAGCCCGGCGAGCACCGGGCCCGAACAGCATAGGTCCAGGTGAGGGCACCCGCCGAGCGACTACGCGCAGAGCTGAATCGGGTGTGGCGGGCGAGCGGCGGCAGCCGCCCGCCCGGTCACGCTCAGCGCAGGCGACGACCGTCCGCGGCGCTGAAGAAGTACACGTGCTCGGGATCGGCGACCAGCTGGAGCAGCTCGCCCTTGGCCGGCGGCTTACGCCAATCCACCCGCGCGACAATGGTTTCCCCGGTCTGCCCGCTTGCCCCGTCGGAGACCGCGCGACCGTAGACGTAGGCGTCGGAGCCGAGCTCCTCGACCACGTCGACCTCCATCCGCAGCCCGCCGTTGCCCACCTCGAGATGCTCGGGCCGGATGCCGAGCACGACCTCGCCCTCACCCGCGTCGGCCACCGCGCGCGGCACCCGCACCGGGTAGCCGCCGATGGTGACCGTGCCGTCGGCGACGGGCAGCGTGAACAGGTTCATCGCGGGCGAGCCCATGAACCCGGCGACGAACATGTTCGCCGGATCGCGGTACAGGTCGCGCGGCGACGCGCACTGCTGCAGCAGGCCGTCCTTGAGCACGGCGACGCGGTCGCCCATCGTCATCGCCTCGACCTGGTCGTGGGTGACGTAGACGGTGGTGGTGCCCAGCCTGCGCTGCAGCTGGGCGATCTGGGTGCGGGTCTGCACGCGCAGCTTGGCGTCGAGGTTCGACAGCGGCTCGTCCATCAGGAAGACCTGCGGCTGGCGCACGATCGCGCGGCCCATCGCCACCCGCTGACGCTGACCACCGGACAGCGCCTTGGGCTTGCGGTCCAGGTACTGCTCGAGGTCGAGCAGCTTGGCCGCGGCCAGCACCCGCTCGTCGCGCTCGGCCTTGGACACCTTGGCCAGCTTCAGCGCGAAGCCCATGTTCTCCGCGACCGACATGTGCGGGTAGAGCGCGTAGTTCTGGAACACCATCGCGATGTCGCGATCCTTGGGTTCGGCGTTGGTGACGTCGTTGTCGCCGATCAGGATGCGGCCGCCGTTGACCTCCTCGAGGCCGGCCAGCATCCGCAGCGAGGTGGACTTGCCGCAGCCGGACGGGCCGACGAGGACCAGGAATTCGCCGTCGGCGATCTCCAGGTCGAGTGCGTCGACGGCCGGCGTGGTCGCACCGGCGTAGAGCCTGGTGGCGCGGTCGAAGGTGACAGTAGCCATGCGTGGTTCAACATCCCATCCCGGCAGGAACGTGCCGGACGATCCGAGTACAGGGTCGCAGGGATCGTAGCGGCCCGCCCGGACCGGTTCGGTATTTCCGGGTAGCCTCGGGCGCGGAGCCCACCCGAGTGCCGAGGAGCACGGTATGAGTCGTCCGGTCCGTATCGGAGTCCAGCTTCAGCCGCAGCATGCGCCCGAGTACGCGCTCATCCGCGACGCGGTGCTGCGCGCGGAGGACGCGGGCGTGGACATCGTCTTCAACTGGGACCATTTCTTCCCGCTGACCGGTGATCCCGCCGGCGCGCATTTCGAATGCTGGACCATGCTCGGCGCGTGGGCCGAGCAGACCGAGCGGGTCGAACTCGGCGCGCTGGTCACCGGTGGCGGGTACCGCAATCCCGATCTGCTCGCGGACATGGCCCGCACGGTCGACCAGATCAGCGGCGGCAGGCTGATCCTCGGGATCGGCGCGGGCTGGTTCCAGCGCGACTACGACGAGTACGGCTACGACTTCGGGACCCCGGGCACCCGGCTGAACCTGTTGAAGGACAGCCTCGCCCGCATCGACGCCCGGCTGAAGAAGCTGAATCCGGCGCCGGTCCGCGACATCCCGATCCTGATCGGCGGTGGCGGCGAGCGCAAGACGCTGCGGCTGGTCGCCGAGTACGCCGACATCTGGCACTCCTTCGTCGACGTGGCGACGCTGGCGCACAAGAACAAGGTCCTCGCCGAGCACGCCGCCGACATCGGCGCCGACGCCGACCGGATCGAGCGGTCGGTGCAGTGGCAGGGCCGCGAGCAAGCTGACGCGTTGCACGCCGCCGGTGTCACGCTGTTCACCGTCGGCGTCTCCGGCCCCGACTACGACCTGAGCACTGTGCGCAAGGCCATCGAATGGCGCGACGATGTGAACCCCGAACTCCTGGAAGGCCTCGCCTGACCTGCTGATCCGTCCCGACGCGGGGTGCGCGTAACCCTCGCCGTGCAAGGTTGCGGCTAGGGTTTATCGCCATGGCAGGTGTGCGTGCTGTGCGAACCCGGGCGCGGATAGCCGCGTTGTTACTGCTCGTCGGCGTGACCGCGACCGGCTGCGGCGACGGCGCTGACACGGCGACGCGTGATCTGTGTTCCCCGCCCGGCGCGAGCGCGGCCACGGCCGCGCCGACCAACCTCGCCTCCTCGGCGACGGCGGGCACCGATCGCTACACCACCGCGACCACCGCGCCGGTCGAGTCAATCGACACCGGCAAGCTCGGCCTGCTGAATCCCGGAACGCTCAGCGTCGGCACCCTGTCGGACGCGCCGCCGAGCATCTGCGTGAACAGCCAGGGCACCTTCACCGGATTCGACAACGAACTGCTGAAGGCGATCGGCGCGAAGCTCGGGCTGCGGGTCGAGTTCGCAGGCACCGAATTCGCCGGGCTGCTCGCGCAGGTCTCGGGCAAGCGCTTCGATGTCGGCTCGTCCAACATCACCACCACCGACGCCAGGCGCGAGTTGGTCGGCTTCACCAACGGCTACGACTTCGGCTACTTCTCGCTGGTCGTGCCGCAGAACAGTGCCATCAAGGGCTTCGGCGACCTGAACAGTGGCACCAGGATCGCGGTCGTGCAGGGCACCGTGCAGGACGAGTTCGTGGTGAACCAGCTGAAGCTGGACCCGGTGAAGTTCCCCGACTACAACACCGCGTACGCGAATCTGAAGTCCGGCCAGGTCGACGCCTGGGTCGCCCCGTCGGCGCAGGCCGAGGGGGCGATCGAGCCCGGCGACGGAATCGTGGTCTCGGAGAACACCTTCAGCCTGGACAACTTCGTCGGCTACGCCGTCGCCAAGACCAACCAGCCGCTGATCGACGCGCTGAACTCCGGGCTCGACGCGGTGATCGCCGACGGCACCTACGCCCGCCTCTACGAGGACTGGGTGCCGCGCGAACTGCCGCCCGGCTGGAAGCCCGGCTCCAAAGCCGCGCCGGCCCCGCAACTTCCGGACTTCGCCGCCATCGCCGCGGAGCGGGAGCCGGGGCAGGCCGAGCAGGCGCAGCAGAAGTCGACCCTCGAGCAACTGAAGGACACGTTCTTCGACTGGTCCCTGTACCGCAAGGCCTTTCCCGACCTGATCAAGACCGGTCTGCCGAACACGCTGATCCTGGCGCTGGTCTCGGGTGTGCTCGGCACGGTGCTCGGCATGATCCTGGCGGTGATGGGCATCTCGCGCACCCGCTGGCTGCGCTGGCCCGCCCGCGTCTACACCGACATCTTCCGCGGCCTGCCCGCCGTCGTGATCATCCTGCTGATCGGCCTCGGCATCGGGCCCGTCGTCCGCGGCATCACCGGCGGCAACCCGTACTGGCTCGGCGCGATCGCGCTGGCGCTGCTCGCGGCCGCCTATATCGGCGAGATCTTCCGCTCCGGCATCCAGTCGGTGGAGCCGGGACAGCTCGAGGCCGCCCGTGCCATCGGCTTCGGCTACCGGCAGGCGATGACGCTGGTGGTGATCCCGCAGGGCGTGCGGCGGGTGCTGCCCGCGCTGATGAACCAGTTCATCGCGCTGATCAAGGATTCGTCGCTGATCTACTTCCTCGGGTTGCTCGCCTCCCAGCGTGAGCTGTTCGCCGTCGGCCGCGACCTCAACGCCCAGACCGGCAACCTGTCCCCGCTGGTCGCGGCCGGTCTGATGTATCTCGTGCTGACCATCCCGCTCACCCACCTGGTGAACTACATCGACGGGCGGATGCGCACCGGCAGACCGACGCCCGCCGACCCGATCGAGCAGGCCGTCATCACGGAAGGACGCGGAGCATGAGTGCCTCCCTGACCGGTACCGGCCTCAACCTGACGCTGGGCAACAACCACATCCTGCGCGGGGTCGACATCCACGTCGAGGCGGGCCACGCGACGACCGTCATCGGCCCGTCCGGCTCGGGCAAGTCGACCCTGCTGCGGGTGCTCAACCGCCTGCACGAACCCGATTCCGGCGACGTGCTGCTCGACGGCAAATCGGTGCTGCGCGACGATCCCGACAAGCTGCGCCAGCGCATCGGCATGGTGTTCCAGCATTTCAACTTGTTCCCGCACAAGACGGTGGCCGACAATATCGCGCTCGGCCCGCGCAAGCTGCGCGGGCTGTCCGCCGAGCAGGCGCGGGCACTGGCGCTGGAACAGCTCGAGATCGTCGGGCTGGCGGACAAGGCCGACGCCCGGCCCGCGTCGCTGTCGGGCGGTCAGCAGCAGCGCGTCGCCATCGCCCGCGCGCTGGCGATGAAGCCGGAGCTCATGTTCTTCGACGAGGCCACCTCGGCACTGGACCCGGAGCTGGTGAAGGGGGTGCTCGCGCTGATGGCAGACCTCGCCTCGGGCGGCATGTCGATGATCGTGGTGACGCACGAGATGGGCTTCGCCCGCAGCGTCTCCGACAGCGTCGTGTTCATGGATCGGGGCGTCGTCGTGGAGACCGGCACCCCCGACGCCGTCTTCGACAACGCGGAGACCCCGCGCCTGCGCCGCTTCCTCGATCAGGTCCTCTGACCAGCTCTAACGCGATTACAGCAACGAATGCGCAACTGTTAATGTCAGAGGTGTTCCAGTGTGAATCGACCAGTACGAGTACAGGGAGAGCACCGATGACAACGGCACATGTCGAGCATCCAGAACACACCCACGTCCACGGCCCCACCTGCGGGCATGTCGCGGTCCCGCACGGTGACCACGTCGACTACGTCCACGACGGCCACCTGCATCGCGAACACGAAGGCCATTTCGACGAGTGCGAGACCTCGGCGCATGTCGAGCATTCCGCCCACGACCACGTGCACGGCCCCGGTTGCGGGCATGTCGCGGTGCCGCACGGCGACCATGTCGACTACATCCACGACGGCCACCGGCACGCGGCGCACAACGGCCACTACGACGACCACTGATCCGCTGAGCGCGCTCGCGCGCCCGTAATACTGTCGGCTCGACGGCCGATCCTGCGCCGGATACTGTTCGGTGTCCTGGCGGTCAGCTGAATGTCTGCCGATTCAAGTTTTTCTGGGGAGAGCTCGGCGGATGGTCAGAACAATCAGGCGCGCACTGGCTTTGGGGACCGCCGCGAGCGTGCTGGCGGTCTGCGCCGCCGTCCTCGGCGTCGGCACCGGCCTGGCCGAGGGCGGCGGCGACCCGATCGTCGAGTCGAAGAAGCTGCTCGCGACGCCGACCACCGCGGACGGCTCGCACATCGTCTCCAGCCGGATCGGCGAGCGCGATCTGAGCATGCTGGTCTTCTCGGCCGCGATGAACAAGGCCGTCACGATCAAGGTGCAGCGCCCGAAGGACGCCTCGCAGCCGCGACCGGTGCTCTACCTGCTCAACGGCGCGGGGGGCGGCGAGGACCGGGCGACCTGGTGGCAGAACACCGACGTCGGCGATTTCCTCGCCACCAAGGACGTCAATGTGGTGATGCCGATCGGTGGCGCCTGGGCGTACTACACCGACTGGCAGCGCGACGATCCGACGCTGGGCCGCAACAAGTGGCGCACCTTCCTGCTCGACGAGCTGCCGCCGCTGGTCGACCAGGCCCTGGGGACCAACGGCGTCAACGCCATCGCCGCCAACTCGATGACCGCCACCGCCGTGCTCCAGCTCGCGGAGGCCAGGCCGGGCTTCTACCAGTCCGTCGCCGGGTACAGCGGGTGCGCGCAGATCGCCGATCCGATCGGTCAGCAGTTCACCAAGCTGGTGGTGGAGACCTACGGCGGCGGCGACGTGCGCAATATGTACGGCGCCGACGACGACCCGGCCTGGGCCGCCAACGATCCGGTCCTGCATGCCGAGAAGCTGCGTGGGACAAGGCTGTTCGTCTCCGACTCGTCCGGTCTGCCCGGCCCGCACGACAGTATCGACGACCCGTACATGATGAACCCGACGCCGGTCGGCCTGGCGAACCAGCTCATCGTCGGCGGGGTCATCGAGGCCGCGGTCAACTGGTGCACCCGCAACCTCGAGGCCAAGCTCGGCGAGCTGGGCATTCCGGCCACCTTCGACCGCCAGGCTGCCGGAACCCACTCGTGGGGCTACTGGCGCGACGCCTTCCACCGGTCGTGGCCGGTGCTCGCCGCGGGGCTCGGCCTGCCCGAATAGGCGCTCAGTCCGTCACGGTGGCGAAGGCCGCCCACAGCAGCGGGCAGTTCTCGGGTGCCGGGTCGGCACGCCACGCGGCCAGCTGTGCGCGCTGCCAGGTCAGCAGCGTGGGGATGGGTGTGGACGAATCGTGGGCGGTGTCAACGGCGCAGATGGCGGCCTGCAGCGGGTGGCCCGTCGCGCTGGTGAGGGTGTGGAAGGCGTGGTCGGTGGGGAGCGGCCAGCGGGTCGCGGTGACCAGCTCCGCCCCGGCCGACAGCGCGGCGGTGGTGAGCCCGAGCGCCTCGGTGAAGCGCAGGTCACCACCGCTTTCGCAGGCGATGAGGGCGACCCGGCTCGGCATCGGCCACAGTTCGCGGCCGGCCGTCGGCACGGGGTCGATGGTGTGCGTGCCGAGCAGCAGGTCCTTGGCCGAGAGCGGGCGATGGGTGCGGGTCGGGGTCGCCAGGCCGCGGGCCTCGGCGGTGCAGCTCAGGTGGAGTTCGGCGTGCTCGCTCTCCCCGGACTCCGGCGGCGGCGCGGTGACGTGGCCGACGTAGACGAGTCGGCTCGCGCCTGCCCGCAGCACCGTGGACAGCCACTCGCGGTCGGTGTCGGTGCGGCGGAACAGGTCGACCGGATCGCCCGCGTGCGGCAGGAGCCTGCCGTCGTAGCGGCCGAAATGCCGGGCGACCAGGGTTTCCGCGCTCGGCCTGCCGAGGACGGAGCCCAGCTCGGAATCGGCCCGATAGCCGGGTACCCGTGGATCGAGCACCGCGACGACCGGTAGCTCGGCGGTGTCGGCCCAGCGGTGCACGACCCGCTCCGGCGCGTGCACCACCGAGGCGGGCGCGAGCAGACTGACATCGGCGATATCGAGCAGCCGGAGCTCGGGATCGGGCGCGATGATCTCCCACGGCACCTGCGCGAGGCGCGGGGACGGCTGGATCCGCAGGTGCGGCCGGATGCCGCGCTGGGACAGCTCGTAGAGCTGCACGGCGAGCCCATACGGCAGCAGAGCCCGGGAAAGAGCTTGGGCCAGTTCCTTTTCCGCGTCGGGGTCGGCCAGCGCGCCCTCGGTCATCACCCGTCGCAGCTCGTCGGGCCGCCCGGGATCGGGGACCGCGTCGGCCAGCAGTTCCAGCACCTCGCGGACCTGATCCCTGGGCAGGATCCCGACGCCGCGCGCGGCGGTGTCGTCGTGCCAGCGCCACGACACGTAGACATCGCCCGCGTCGGCCATCCTGATCAGGGCGGTGGGGGCGCTCATAGCGCGATCACCCGGTCGTCGCGCACCGGTCGCGCGTAACGCCGCTCGGCGTAGGAGATGAAGTCCGACAGCACGATTCGACCGTGATCGGACAGTCTCGGCGGGGGTGCGACGGGAATGCCGGCGGCCGCGGCGACCTCGGCGAGCGCGGTGCCGAGCTGGAGCGCGGGGGCGGCGACGGTCTCCTCGTCGGGTGCGTCGAGCAGCTCGAAACCGAGCGTCGGCGTGAGCGCGTCGTCGAACGCGGCCGGGTCGAGACCCGTTCCCGCGCACTGGGTATCGATCAGATCGCTGACCAGCTGCCCGTCCCCGGACAGCACCGCGAAGCGGAACGCGAGCCGCATGGCCGGTTCGGCCACGGCGCGATGCCAGTGCTCGCGTTGATTGCCGTTGGGCAGGGTGTGGCGCACCGCGTCGATCGCCAGCGCGGCGGGCACCGCGAGCCCGACGCCCCGCGCGACCAGGGCCGGATCCGGTTGCGCGGCATGCTCTAGCGCGGTGTGCAGCAGTTCCGCGTGCCAGTAGTCGAGCTGGGCGCAGTGCAGGCCGAGGGCGTGCGCCGAGTACTCGGCGAAGGCCGCGGCCAGCAGTTCCTCGCAGCCCGCCGGGTCGCCGAGGGCGAACAGGGTGGTGGCCAGCCGCAAGCGGACGTCGGCGGCGTCGATGACCGCGCCGGTGCTGTCGAAACGCTCCAGCGCGCGCAGGTAACCGGCCCGCGCTGCGTCGTAGTCACCGCGGCCCTCGGCGAGGAAACCCAGTGTCTTGTAGCCGATTCCGGACCAGTGCCCCAGCTCGGCGCCTTCGAAGAACGCCTGGCTGGACCGCAGCGGCTCCTCGGCCTCGTCGTAGCGGCCCGCCCGGACCAGCATGATCGCCAGGTTCTGCGACGCCTCCGCGACCGCCGCCCGATCGCCGGTGGCGGCGAAGGCGGTCATCGCCTGGCGGGCGAAGTCGAAGGCCATCTCGTGCCTGCCGGTCTCGAACGAGCTCGCGGCCAGGTTCATCAGCGGATGACCCGCCAGTTCGGGCGCGAAACGCTCGGTGACGCCGAGTGATTCGTTGGCCAGCTCGGCGGCGTGCGCCCACTGCTGGCGATGCAGCGCCACCGCGGTCAGCGAGAGCAGGCAGGCCACCCGGACCATGCCCTGATCGGTGGTGCCGGCGAGCAGTTCGCGCGCTTCTTCCAGCGCCTGCTGCGCGGCGTCGAGTTCACCGAGGTGCTGGAGCGCCTGCGAGAGGTTGACCAGGGCGGCGGGTCGCTGGTGCGCCGCGTCCTCCGGCAGCACGGCCAGCGCGGTCCGGAACAGCTCGACCGAGCGTCGATGCTCGCCGATCTCGTCGGCCATGCTCGCGGCATTGATCAGCGCCGCACTGCGCAGCCGGGGCGCCGCGCCATCGGCGACCCGCTCGAAGATCGCCAGCGCGCCGACCAGATCGCCGCGCTGATACGCCGCGTATCCCTCGGTGAGCTGGGCGTCGTCCTTGTCGGAGGTCTTCCCTACGGCTGCCATCTGCTACCTCGCCTCGGTCGGGGACGGTCGTCGAGTTCGGCTGTGCGCATCAGAAGTCCGAATCATCCGCGGCGGCCGCGGTTTCGGCGCCGAGCAGGGGTTCGCCGGTCGACGATCCCGCCAGTCGCTGCCGGGCGAAATCCCGGATCAGTCCGCGCGCAGGCGTCTCGTCCGGTTGCGGGCCAGCCGGTCCGACACCGGGCACGAAGACGTCGACGGCCAGTTCGCTGCCGACGAACTCGCCGACTCGCGCCGTGCCGACCCAGGCGTCGCCCTGGCGTCGCAACGCCACCTCGGCGACCTCGATACCGGCCGTGATACCGGCATGTGGGCGCAGATGCGCGGGCACCTCGCGCGGGCCACCGGGCGCCGCGACCACGCTGACCTGCACCGTCGACACTCCCTCCGCCCGCACGGCCTGCCAGGAAACCGCGCCGCCACCCGCGTCGACGATGCCCGGCGGGCACCGGCGCCAGTCGCATTCACCGCTGCCGCGCGCGAACACGAGGCCGCCGGTGCTGCCGGGGCCGCCGGCGGCGAGCGCGTAATCGTCCGCGCGGGCGGACTCCGGTCGCGGCCCGGCGTCGGCGTAATCCGATGCCGACAGACGGTCGAGCACTCCGAATCCGGCCGGGCGGTCGAGTGGCGTCGGCGGCTCGATGTCGAGGGCCATATCGCACGCCTCGGTGAGCTCGTCGATATCGGCGGCCAGCAGCGTCGGGTCGAGCGCGGGTATTCCGTCGACGGTCGACGCGGGCCACCATCGAGAGGCCCAGTGCGCGTAGGCGAGTCGCCGCAGCGCGGCGGCGAGGTCCGGCCGGAGGGACGCGGCCGTTGGCACGCTCGTGGCGAGCGCCGGGTCGACGACGGCGCGGCGTTCGTGCGCGTCGGCGACGGCGAGCGCGACCTCCTCGCCGTAGACCGCCCACAGCCAGTCCTGGGCGGCGTCCGGATCGTCCAGGACGGCGGCGGGCAGATCGGGCCCGGCGAGCAGGCTCCAGGTCAGGTGGCCGCCCGCCACCTCGAGCACGAGGACATCCAGCGCGGGCGCGGCATCGAGCACCGTCGGAGCGCCCGGCGGCAGCAGGGTCACGAGTTCCGCCGCGCGCGCGACGCGGATCGCGGTCATCAGCTCGCCCTCGCTTCCGCCACGGGCCGACCCAGGATGGTCAGCGCCTGTTTCACCCGGGCGCGATGGTCGAGGATCACCGACCGGGCGACGCCGTCGAGCAGATCCCACAGCTCACCGGGTTCGTAGACCGGCATCTCCCGCACGTCGCGGCCGTGCAGCCGGACCCACAACCTGCGCAGATACGGTCGCCACGGGGTGCGCAGCTCGGCGGCGACGGTGGCCAGCGGGCCGGTCGCGCCGGGTCCGTGCACGGCGTACCGACGCGCTTGCAGCACGTACGCTTCCCGCCGCCAGCGCTTGTTCACGATGTCGTGCGCGCGCGACGTCGCGGGATCGCCCTGGTCCGTGGCCGCCGCGCGGTTCGGGTTCGCCCCGTCGGCGGTGCCGATCGGCGAGAGACCGAGCGCCAGTTCGCAACCTACCGCCGCCGCGAGCCGCAGTGATTCGTCCAGCAGTGCCCAGGGGGAGCAGCCGCGCGAGATCTCCGTGGTCACCAGTTCCGGGATGTCCGGCAGATCGGTGCGGTCGACGCTGCCCTGGAGCACCGTGAAGACCCGCTCGTAGATCGTCCGGTCGAACGGCAGTCCGAGATTCGCGGTCGACGCCGACGCGCCCAGGTCGGGACGCTGGGGACAGGTGTGCACGGTCAGTCCGAGGTCGTCGGCGCCGTGCGCCGGATGCGCCCGCCACAGCGCGATGCCGCGATGGGTGCCCGCCTGGTCCTCGATCAGCTCGTCGAGCAACGGGCCCGCGTCGGCCGGATCGCCGTCGCGGGCCAGGGTGCTCGCCTCGAGCAGTTCGGTCAGCGCTGGTGCCAGATCGCGCACCCCGAAATCCGACAGCGGCCGGCGGTTCCAGGCGACCTCGACCAGCGCGGTGAGCTCCACCAGCCGATTCGGATCGGTCACATGGTCTTTCAAGGCCGCCGTGGTGCGCCCGCCGGTGCTCTCGTGCACCTCGCGCAGCATCGCCTCGGCCCGCGCCCGCGCGTCCTGGCCGGGCGCGCCGTGCACGGTCGCGAGTTCGAAGCAGCGCTGGAAGTACAGGTCCTGGGCGTTGCCCTCGGTGATCCGCAGCGCCCGGCGCACCTGCTTGAGCACGGTGAACCAGTCCGCGCAGGCCCGCAGCACGTCGGATCGGGCCAGGACAAGCGAGGTCAGCAGGGTGGCGCCGTCGGCGGAGAGCACGGTCCCGGCACACAGCGGATGCTGCACCGGCCGGATGACCAGCGGATCGAGGATCAGCTTCACGGTGCGGCGCAGCGGGCCGCCCTGGGGTCCGCTCAGGGCGTCGACACCGTCGAGCCCGCGCCACACCTCGTCGAGCACCAGGGCGCGGGGTCTTCGCATTCGACCAGGTTAACGACATTTCCGGCGGGTGGCGCCCGGAAAAGTTGGGATCGGTAGGTCGGCGAGGATTTCTACCTTTCTCTCAACGGGTCAACGACAACGGCCCGATCAACCGAGAGAACGGAAACACCATGAACACCAAGCTGATCGCCGCCCTCGCCGCTTCCGCCGCCGCCACCGCGCTGTTCGTCACCGGCTGCAGCGACTCCGGCACCAGCTCCACCCCGTCGAGCACCGGCTCGGCCGCCCCGGCCCCGGCCGCGGGCAAGTCCACCGCCAGCGTCGACGGCAAGGAATTCGCCGCCAAGTTCGACACCATCTGCGCCAAGCAGGGCGGCGTCCTGGCGCTGTCGCTGACCGACCTGGCCAACGCCACCTACGGCAACCTGTCGGTCAGCGCCACGGTCGAGGGCGACGCGGTCCAGGCGGTGGCCATCGGCGGCACCCAGGGCGGCTCGAACGGCCTGCCCTACGCGGTCGGCTACGGCAACGGCCAGCCCGGCGGCTCGGCCAAGCTCGCCAAGGACGGCAACACCTTCCGCATCACCGGTGAGGGCGTCAGCGCCGACATGACCAACCCGCTGGCCGGCCCGACCACCGCGAAGTTCGACATCACCTTCGCCTGCACCACCATCGCCTGATCCGTTCGCGACCCGGTCGCATCACTTCACGAGGAGGAATCATGAAATCCAAGCTCCGCGCGGCCGCGGTCGCCTTCGGTGTCCTGTCCGTCGGCTACTACCTCTACTACGGCCTCACCTACACTCCCGACGAGTTCACCGGCGGCATGCTCGGCTGGGTCGGCCCGCAGATGGCGCTGCCGATCATCGCCCTGACCATCGTGCCGATGGTCTTCGCCTTCACCGGCGACGGCATCATGGAGGCCTTCACCGGCCGCAACAGCGGCGAGTTCCGGCACGGCGAGGTGGGCATCGGCACCATCACCGCGTTCCGCCAGACCGGCGTCTCGGTCAACGATCAGCCGCAGGTGCGAATCGAATTCCGGGTGGAAGGCGCCGACGGGAAGGTCTTCGACTCGCACGCCAAGATGATCGTGCCGCTCACCGAGCTGGCGCTGCTGCAGCCCGGCGTGGTGCTGCCGGTCCGGTATCTGCCGGGCCGCACCGACAAGGTCGAGGTGGACCGCTCCGGCGACGCGGGCGCCGCGCAGCGGGCGATGAACGAATCGCTCATCCGCAAGGGCATCACCACCCGCGGCAAGCTCGACATCGCCGAGCGCGGCCTGGCCGCCCAGGCGGTGGTCCGCAGCCTCGACGTCCCCGGCCGGATCCGCGGCGGCTACACCGAGATCATCCTCGGGCTGGTGGTCACCCGCCCGGACGGCAGCACCTTCCAGACCAGCGCCGAGAAGTTCCTGCCGCCGACGGCGATCGGCCACGTGCAGGTCGGCCGGATCCTGCAGGTGCACTACCTGCCCGGCAACGAGCAGGAGGTGGTGATCTCCCTGCCGGTCAACGCCTGATGACAATCGAACCCACCCGAACTCGGCGAGGACAGCACTCGCCGAGTTTTGGTCGTGTGTTCATCTTCGCGTTCCCGCTGGCTCGCCTGGACTGCCTACCGTGCGGCGAAGTCCGACCTACTCAGGAGTCACCGTGAGTCCGAAACCGCTCGCCCTGTTCGTCAAGCACGACGGCCAGTCGGCACGCGCCGCCCTGACCTGTGAATACAAGTGTGGCAACGCTTGCTTCCACGAGCCGCCCAACACGTCCGAGGGCGCCTACTTCGGTGACATCGTCAGTGGCCTGAACCGTCGCGGCCTGATCAAGGGCGGCGCCGCCGCCGTGCTCGCCATCGGTGCGGCGGGCGCGCTGGCCGCCTGTGGCGACGACGCCTCCGAGGCCGCCGTCACCCCGGCGCCCACCCCGGCCGGAACCCCCGGCACCGGAACGGCGTTCACCGCCGTCGCGCCGAACAAGGAAGACGCGCTGGTCATCCCGGACGGCTACGAGCAGCAGGTGGTGCTCCGCTGGGGCGACCCGATCTTCGCCGACGCCCCCGCGTTCGACTTCGACAAGCAGACCGCGGCCGCACAGGCCAAGCAGTTCGGCTACAACAACGACTTCGCCGCGCTGCTGCCGATCGAGGGCCAGGCCAACAGCTACCTGCTCGTGGTCAACCACGAGTACACCACCGGCCCGATGATGTTCCGCGGCTACGACAAGGCCAACCCGACCGACGAGCAGATCGCGATCACCAAGGCCGCGCACGGCATGGCCGTCGTCGAGGTCAAGGGCGAGCCCGGCACCGGCAAGCTGACCCCGGTCTTCGGCAAGTACAACCGCCGCATCACCGCCGACTCCGAGTTCACGCTGACCGGCCCCGCCGCGGGCAGCGCGTTCACCGTCACCGGCGCCGACCCGGCGGGCACGAAGGTGCTCGGCACCTTCGCCAACTGCGCGGGCGGCGTGACCCCGTGGGGCACCGTGCTGTCCGGCGAGGAGAACTTCAACGGCTACTTCGCCAACGGCGACAAGGCTTCCGATCCGCAGGGCCGGGTCAAGCGCTACGGCTTCCCCAAGGGCGGCACCCCCAACCAGTGGGAGCGCACCGACAAGCGGTTCGACCTGAGTCAGGAACCCAACGAGGCCAACCGCTTCGGTTACGTCGTCGAGGTGAACCCGTGGGACGCGTCCTCGACGCCGATCAAGCACTCGGCGATGGGGCGGCTCAAGCACGAGGGCGCGTCGATCTACGTCACCGACAAGGGTGATGTCGTCTCCTACACCGGCGACGACGAGAAGTTCGACTACATGTACAAGTTCGTGTCCTCGCGCAAGATCCAGTCCGGCACCGGCGCCTCGGCCATGCGGCACAACCTGACCATCCTCGACGCGGGCACCCTCTACGTCGCCAAGCTCACCGGCGACCACCCGGACAAGATCGACGGCAGCGGCACCGTCCCCTCCGACAAGGGCTTCACCGGCAAGGGCCAGTGGATTCCGCTGCTGGAGACCGGCGCCGACGGCAAGGGCAAGTCGCACGTCGAGGGCATGTCCGCCGCCGAGGTCGCGGTGTTCACCCGCCTGGCCGCCGACAAGGTCGGCGCCACCAAGATGGACCGCCCCGAGGACTTCGAGGCCAACCCGTTCACCGGCAAGGTCTACGTGGCGCTGACCAACAACGACAACCGCGCCAAGGACGAGAAGGTGGCCGGCGTCGACGAGGCCAACCCGCGCAAGCTGAACAAGAACGGCCAGGTCCTCGAGCTCACCGACAACCACACCGGCACCGACTTCACCTGGTCGCTGCTGCTGGTCTGTGGTGACCCGGCCGCCGCCGACACCTACTTCGCCGGCTTCGACAAGACCAAGGTCAGCCCGATCTCTTGCCCGGACAACCTGGCCTTCGACCCCTACGGCAACCTGTGGATCTCCACCGACGGCAACGCCCTCAAGACCAACGACGGCCTGTTCTCGGTGATCCTCGACGGCCCCAATCGCGGTGAGACCAAGCAGTTCCTCACCGTCCCCAGGGGCGCCGAGACCTGCGGCCCGATCGTCACCGAGCAGCGCGTCATCGTCGCGGTCCAGCACCCGGGCGAGGCCGACGACGCCACCCCCGACAACCCGCAGTCGCACTGGCCCGACGGCGGCGCGGCCCAGCCCCGCCCCGCCGTCGCGGTCGTGTGGAAGAAGAACGGCGGCCGCATCGGCGTCTAGCCGAATCCCGTCCCGCTGACGAAACCGCTACTCGACTGGGCGAGTAGCGGTTTCGTCATCTCCGGGCGCTGGTTTCGAGTAGCCGCCTACTCGCGCCCCGACCGCACTCGCCGCCGACACTGAATCCCGCATTCGTCGCACTTCCATCGAAAGGATTCGGCCATGGCGATTCGGCTGCAGTCGTTCAACTTTCCGAAATTCTTCGTCCGTCATCAGAACTTCGAAGGCGAGCTGATGGAGCTGAACTCGCCCGGCTTCGCCGACGACTTCGCCTGGGAGGAGGAGTTCCTGCGCAAGGATGGGGACGGATTCTCGATCGTCCGCTTCCGGTCCAAGAACTTTCCCGACAAGTTCCTGCGCCACAGCGACTTCCGCATCGTGCTCACCGCGGACGACGGGTCCCAGCTGTTCCGCAACGACTCCTCGTTCCGCAGGCGCAACGGACTCTCCGGTGACCCGGAACAGGGTTGGCGCTCGTACGAATCGGTCAACTTCCCCGGCCACTTCATCCGGCACCGCAACTTCCACGTCTTCGTCGACGACAAGGCGCCCAAGCTCGCCGCCGACGCCACCTTCAAACGAGTCGACCTCTGATCGAGTCAGCTGCTGCCGAAGCTGGGCATGTTGGCGAAGCGGGCGAAGTCGCCCTGGGCGGTGTTGTAGAGGTTGAGGTCGGTGGCGCCGCCGATGCCGGGGATGCTGCCGCGGTCGGTGGTCTGCCAGAAGGTCCAGGTGGGCCAGTTGCCGGGGACTTCGGGTTCGGCCTCGCCGCGGTAGTCGGCGATCCAGAGGGGGTAGCGGGTGAACAGGCTGGTGTCGGCCATCGCCGTCTTCCAGAAGTTCGGGTACGTGTAGATGATCGGGGCGCGGCCGGTGAGGGCCTGGACCGTGTTCAGGTAGCGCTGGGTCCAGTCGATCAGGGCGTCCGGCGGGAGGCCGCCCGAGGTCTCCAGGTCCAGCACCGGCGGCAGGTCGAGCGGGCCGTTCTGACCGAGGACCGTCGCCGCGTACAGCGCGGCCTGCGGTTCGGGCGGCAGCTCCGGCCTGGCGAAATGGTAGGTGCCGCGGGCCACGCCCGCCGTGCGCATGAGCAGGCTGTCCGGCACGAAGTACGGATTGACGTAGTGCAGTCCCTCGGTGGCCTTGACCATGGCGAATTGGTGTCCGGCCGCGCGGACCGCGTGCCAGTCGATCATCCGGCCGTCCACATGCTGCCAGGACGACACATCGGGACCGCTCGGCCCGGCCTGCGCGGTCACGGGCACGAACCCGGCCAGCGCGACCAGCGAGAGCGCGGTGCAATTGCGGCGAACCGTCGAACTCCAGCGCTTGGTGTCCATGGCCCTCGACCGTAGGTCATTGATGCGGGTGGGACCAGTGTTACTGGTGAGGTGTTGTCGAATAGTTGGCCGAGCACCCGGTCAGCGGCCTGGACCGCCCGGACCGGTCGGTGGGTGCCCGTATCTTGGTGCCGACATCCGACGACGGGAGTGATGGGCGATGGCGCGCAAGCGTGAGGTGCGGTTCGAGCCGGCGGTGGCGAGCCCGGGCGGATTGCGGCAGGCGACCCCGGCCGACGACCCGGCCGACGATCGCACCGCGGCCGACGTGGAGTATCGCGGCGCCGACTTCGCCGAGGTCCACGTCTACGGCTTCACCGCCGAGGGCTGCCTGTTCGACAGCGTCCGCTTCCCGAGCACCCTGCGCCAGGCCACCATCAGCGAATCCGCCCTGCGCGTCTGCGATCTCGCCAATGTGCAGGCCGACGACTCCTCGATGTTCGAGACCGAGATCGCGGGCGGCAGGCTCACCGGCCTGTCCTGGACGGCGGGTGTGCTGCGCGACGTGCTCATCGATTCGAGCCGCGCCGACCTGGCCTCGTTCGCCGAATCCCGCTTGCGGACCGTCGTTTTCCGCGACTGCGACTTGCGCCAGGCCGATTTCCAGCGCACCGAGTTCCGCAATGTCCGCTTCGAGCGCTGCAACCTCACCGGCGCCAGGTTCAGCGACGCCAGGCCGCAGCAGCACCTGCGGTTCGAGGAGTGCGACCTGACCGGCGTCTACGGCCTGACCGCCCTGCGCGGGGCCACCATCCAGGGCGGCGACCTGGAATCACTGGCCGCCACCCTGGCCCGCGAGCTCGGCATCACCGTCGAACCGCAGGCCGTCGGCGGGGAGTACTGAGTCAGCCGAGCCAGTCGAGAACCGAAGCGGCGGTCCAGGATTGCTGCATGCTGCCCAGCGGCGCGCCGGTGAACGGTTCGTAGTACTCGGCGAAGCTGCCGTCGCTGGCCTGGCGCAGTCCCTCCGCGCGCAGCATGTAGGCGCGTTCGGCCCAGCCGCGGCGGGCGAACGCCCAGGAGAACAGCCAGCTCATCACCGGCCAGACCGGGCCGCGCCAGTACTCGCGCGGGCGGAAGTCCTTGGACACCGGTGAGGTCGACGGCGGCAGCGCGTAGCGCAGGTCCGGGTGGCCGCAGAAGCGCGGGCCTTCGAACGTGTTGAGCAGGGCGCGCTCGGCGGACCTCGGCAGCCCACCCGAGAGCAGCGGCGCGAACATCGCCAGCGTCTCGGTGCCGATCCAGCGTTGCAGCCGCACGTCGTAATCGCGTGCGGCGCCGGTCCGTTCGTCGGTGGTGGCCACGACGCCGGTGCGGAATCGGTCGGCCCAGCCGTGCAGCTCGCGGACGTCGGCGTGCGGCTGCTTGTACTCCTCGCCGATGTCGGCCAGCACCTCGCAGGCCAGCGCGAAGATCGCCGAGACGAACACGTCCTCGACGGCGAAGCTCATCACCGAGGTGAGCTGGTAGTCGTCGTAGTTCGCCCGCCGCATCTGCTCGACCAGCCACAGGTAGCGGTCGTACTCGCGGTCGCTCGGGCGCTGGGTGGGGTCGGAGATGATGGTGGTGTCGGCGCGCCGGTACGGCGGCAGATCGTCGCCGGGGACCACATTGGCGTAGGCGCGGTCCCAGCGCGGGGAGTTGTCCATCCCGGACTCCCAGCCGTGGTACAGCGTGACGCGCCCGGTTTCCTTGGGGTCGCGGGCGTGCGCGAGCCAGCGGTGCCAGCGCACCAGATCCGGCCAGCGGCGGTTCAGGAACTCCTCGGCGACGGCCCTGGTCGAGCGGCCGTGCCTGCGGGAGTGATCGAGGATGCGCTGCACCGCGATGGCGTGCACCGGCGGCTGGGTGATGCCGGAGGTATCCGGCCCGTCCGGCGCGTTGGCGGCCAGCCTGCGACATTCCCAGCGGGCCGGTCCGGGGAAATAGCCGTCGACGCCGTTGGCGAAGACGATGTGCGGGATCATCCCGTTCTTCCACTGCGCCGACAGCAGCGTGTCGAGTTCGACGACGGCGCGCTCCACGCTCAGCGGGGCCAGCCCCACCGCGACGAACGCCGCGTCCCAGCTCCACATGTGCGGGTAGAGGCGGGGCGCGGCGCTGGTCATCGTGCCCAGGTCGTTGCCGCGCAGGAGATAGGCGGCGCGGGCCGCGAGCTGCGTGGAGGTGAACCCTGGGTCTGTCATCTGTCTATTCTGCGACCGACCAGGCCGGATGGCATCCCGGCACGGCTGTGACGGTCAGTACCCCACTTGACGCGGGTCGTTCTGCGCCGCCGAGCCGACCGAATCGAGCATCGTGGTGATGCACAGGCCGAGGACGAGATTGATCGCCGCGGTCGCGATCTTGGCGTCCATGTCGGCGACCAGGGTGAACGGCAGGATCACCGCGACGGCGGTGACGAGCAGGCAGATCCAGGTGAAGAAGGTCAGCGGGCTCGGCATGGCCAGCAGCAGCACCATCAGCAGGGCCGTCGCCAGCAGCGCCGCGCCCGCCGCGGCCACCGCGTAGGACGTGGTGGACACCGTGCCGTAGGCGCCGGCGCCCTCGGGCGCGAGGATCGCGATGCCGAGAACTCCGCGCACCAGCATGATCGCGACGACGGCCAGCAGCGCGGCGACCACGGCGGTGCCGATGCCGCCTGCCCACAGTTTGCCGATATTGATCTTCGGCTCGGGCGGCTGCTCCTGCCCCTGGGGATACTGCGGGTTCGCTGGTCCGTAGTTGTACCGGGGATCAGTCATGGTTCGACGGTACTAGCGTCGGCGGCTGATCTGCGCCGAAACGGCGGTGGCGTCGAGCGCGGGCGGTCGATTCGCCGGGTTCGCCAGGAATGCGGAATGCCGCCGGGCGCGGCGGGAAGGCGGTGGATCGGCGGCGTTGGTGCGGTGTTCGGGCGGCCGAGCGCCCGGCGCGGCCGGTTAGCGTGGGACGCATGACGGTGACCAGTACACCCGCCCCGACCGCCCTCATCACCGGCGCGAGCCGTGGCCTCGGCGCGGCGATCGCCCGTGATCTCGCGCCGACCCACGAGCTGCTGCTCGGAGCGAGCTCGGCCGGCTCGCTCGCCCCGATCCTGGCCGAACTGCCCACCGCCACCGGCTGGCCTGTACCGCTGACCGACTATCCGGCGGTCGCCGCGGCGGCCGAGCGCATCGAGCGGCTCGACGTGCTGGTGCACAACGCCGGCGTCGCCGACCTCGGCACCGTCGCCGAGTCCTCGGTCGAGCAGTGGCGAACCACGCTCGAAGTGAACCTGATCGCGGTCGCCGAGCTGACCCGGCTGCTGCTGCCCGCCCTGCGCGCCGCGAACGGCCATGTGGTGCTGATCAATTCGGGTGCGGGCCTGCGCGCCAATCCCGGCTGGGGTTCCTACGCGGCCAGCAAGTTCGGCCTGCGCGCCTTCGCCGACGCGCTGCGCCTGGAAGAGCCCGCCCTGCGGGTGACCTCGATCTTCCCCGGCCGGATCGACACCGATATGCAGCGCGCGATCGTCGCCGACGAGGGCCGCGAGTACCGCCCCGAGGAATTCCTCACCGCCGAGACGGTCGCGCGCGCGGTCCGCACCGCGATCGACACCCCTGTCGACGGGCACCCCACCGAAATCGTGCTGCGACCACGCTGACCAGGACTGATGCCCCTCCTGCGGTGACGGCGGTGTTTGCGATCAGCCTGCGCCCGACCCGGCGCGGAAGCGGCTGATTCGGTAGCCTCGCTTCTCGTGTGAACGATGCGGCCGGGGGTCCGCCGCCGTTCGCCCGCGTGTGCCCGCCGGTTCAGCTGTTCGCCGGATTCGGTGGGTACGGTCCCGCTGTTTGTGAGTCGTGCCCGGCGTTCCGCGGTGCACCTGTTTCGAGTAGGGGTTATCGAAAGTGGACAGACGTCGAATGCTGGCGTTGCTCGCCGCCGGTGGCGCGGTGGCGCTGACCGGCTGTGCGACCGCCGAGGGCGAGGCCGTCGACGCGGGCTCGGCCGGCGAGATCCCCGCTCCGCCGTCCGTGCCGACCGCTCCGGCCAAGCCGCAGCTCCTGCCGCCACCCGGCGGGCCGAAGTCGATCATCCCGGCCAAGACCATCACCGCGCTGCCCGGTCCCGGCTCCAGCATGGCGCTCACGGTCGACGACGGCGCCAGCCCCGAGGTGGTCGGCGCCTACGTGCAGTGGGCCAAGGACACCGGCGCCCGCTTCACCTTCTTCGTCACCGGCTACTACGAGTCCTGGACGATCCACCGCGCCGCGCTGCGCCCGCTGGTCGAGTCGGGCCAGATCCAGCTCGGCAACCACACCTGGGACCACGCCGCGCTCACCAAGATCGGCGAGAGCGCCGTGGCCGACCAGATCGGCCGCACGAAGACCTTCCTGCGCAACAACTTCGGTGTCGACGGCACCCCGTTCTACCGGCCGCCGTTCGGCTATCACAACGCCACCGTCGACAAGATCGCCGCCGACCTCGGCTACACCGTGCCCGCCATGTGGTACGGCTCGCTGTCGGACTCGGGCCTGATCACCGAGGAGTACCTGATCGAGTGCGCGCAGAAGTACTTCGCGGCGCAGACGATCGTCATCGGCCACGCGAACTTCCCGCCGGTCACCCGCTGCTACAGCCAGCTGGTCGACATCATCAGGGAGCGCAACCTCGCGCTGGTGACGCTCGACGACGTCCTCCAGGTCCAGGCCTGATCTACGCGAACGCGCCCCGGTCCGAGAAGAACCGGGGCGCTTCGTCGTTCACGGCTACGGGACGATGTTGACCATCTTGCCCGGCACCACGATCACCTTGCGCGGGGCCTGACCCTCGAGCAGCGCGACGACCTTCTCGTCGGCCAGCGCGGCGGCCTCGATGGTGGCCGGGTCGGCGTCGGCGGGCACCTGGATCCGGCTGCGCACCTTGCCCTTCACCTGGATCGGGTACTCCACCGAATCGGCGACCAGCAGCGCGGGATCGGCGATCGGGAAGGGGCCGTGGGCCAGGGAAGTGGTGTGCCCCAGGCGTTCCCACAGTTCCTCGGCGATGTGCGGGGCGAGCGGAGCCAGCATCAGCACCAGCGGCTCCACGGCCGCGCGCGGGGCGCCGTCGGGGTACTTCTTGGTGAGGTGGTTGGTCAGCTCGATCAGCTTGGCGCCCGCGGTGTTGTCGCGCAGCGCGGCCAGATCCTCGTCGACGCCGGCGATGGTGCGGTGCACCAGGCGCAGGGTCTCGTCCGAGGGGGCCGCGTCGGTGGCCTTCACCGCGCCGGTCTCCTCGTCGATCGCCAGGCGCCACACCCGCTGCAGGAAGCGGTGCGCGCCGACGACGTCCTTGGTCGCCCACGGCCGCGAGGTGTCCAGCGGACCCATCGACATCTCGTAGAAGCGGAAGGTGTCGGCGCCGTACAGATCGCACATCTCGTCGGGGGAGATGGCGTTCTTCAGCGACTTGCCGATCTTGCCGTACTCCTGGTTCACCTCGATCTCGACGCCGTCGGCGCCGGTCCAGAAGAACTTGGCGTCGCGCTCGACGACCTCGGCGGCGGGCACGTACGCGCCGCGCTCGTCGGTGTAGGCGTAGCCCTGCACGTAGCCCTGGTTGTACAGGCGGCGGTAGGGCTCGCTGCCGGACACGTCACCCAGGTCGAACAGCACCTTCTGCCAGAACCGCGCGTACAGCAGGTGCAGCACCGCGTGCTCGACGCCGCCGACGTACAGGTCGACACCGCCCGGATCGTTCGCGCCGTGCTCGGCCGTGCGCGGGCCCAGCCAGTACTTCTCGTTCTCCTCGGCGCAGAACGTCTCGGCGTTGGTCGGGTCGGCGTAGCGCAGCTGGTACCAGGAGCTACCGGCCCAGTTGGGCATGACGTTGGTGTCGCGGCGGTACCGCTTGGGCCCGTCGCCCAGGTCCAGTTCCACGGAGACCCAGTCGGTGGCCTTGGCCAGCGGCGGGGACGGCTCGGAGTTCGCGTCGTCGGGGTCGAAGGTGACCGGCGCGAAGTCCTCCATCTCCGGGAGTTCCACGGGCAACATGGATTCCGGCAGCGCGTGCGCGACACCGTCGGCGTCGTAGACGATCGGGAACGGCTCGCCCCAGTAGCGCTGCCGGGCGAACAGCCAGTCGCGCAGCTTGTACTGGACGGTGCCGGTGCCGTGGCCCTCGGCCTCCAGGTGCCCGATCATGGTCGCCTTGGCCTCGTCGACCGCCAGGCCGTCGAGGAAGCCGGAGTTGATCAGCTTGCCCTCGCCCGCGTGCGCCGCCTCGGTGACGTCACCGCCGTCGATCACCTCGATGATCGGCAGCTCCAGCGCGGTGGCGAAGTCCCAGTCGCGGTGGTCGTGGCCGGGCACGGCCATGATCGCGCCGGTGCCGTAGCCGCTCAGCACGTAGTCGGCGATGAAGATCGGCACCTGCTTGCCGTTGGCCGGGTTGGTGGCGTAGGAGCCGAGGAAGACGCCGGTCTTCTCCTTGTTCTCCTGGCGCTCCAGATCCGTCTTGGCCGCGATCGACTTGCGGTACGCCGCGACGGCTTCCACCGGGTTCGCGGCGCCGCCGTTGGTCCAGGCGGCGACGGTGCTGTCCGGCCAGGCGGCGGCGGTCAGCTTGTCGACCAGCTCGTGCTCGGGGGCCAGCACCACGTAGGTCGCGCCGAACAGGGTGTCGGGGCGGGTGGTGAAGACCTCGATCTGCTCGCCGTCGGGCGCGTCGAAGCGCACCTGCGCGCCGCGCGAGCGGCCGATCCAGTTGCGCTGCATGGACTTCACGTTGTCCGGCCAGTCCAGCGTGTCCAGGTCGTCGACCAGGCGATCGGCATAGGAGGTGATCCGCATCATCCACTGCCACATGCGCTTACGGAACACCGGGAAGTTGCCGCGCTCGCTGCGGCCGTCGGCGGTGACCTCTTCGTTGGACAGCACGGTGCCCAGACCGGGGCACCAGTTGACGATCGAATCCGACTGGTACACCAGGCGATACGAGTCCAGCAGCGCGCCGCGCTCGGCGGCCGTCAGCGCGTTCCAGTCGCCGCCGTCGGGCACGGGGCGGGCGCCGGTGGCGAACTGCTGTTCCAGCTCGGCGATCGGGCGGGCCTTACCGGCCTCCTGGTCGTACCAGGCGTTGTAGATGCGCAGGAAGATCCACTGCGTCCACCGGTAGTACTCCGGGTCGGTGGTGGCGAAGGACCGCCGCGGGTCGTGGCCGAGGCCCAGCCGGTCCAGCTGGCGCTGCATGGTGGCGATGTTGGACTCGGTGGTCACCCGGGGGTGCGCGCCGGTCTGCACCGCGTACTGCTCGGCGGGCAGGCCGAAGGCGTCGTAGCCCAGCGCGTGCAGCACGTTGCGGCCGTGCATGCGGTGGTAGCGGCCGAACACATCGGTGGCGATGTAGCCCAGCGGGTGGCCGACGTGCAGGCCCGCGCCCGAGGGGAACGGGAACATGTCCTGGATGAACAGCTTGTCCGCGGGCGTCGCGCCGGCGAGCGGGCCGACCGGGTTGGGCGCGTGGAAGGTGCCGCGCTCGGTCCAGTTCTGCTGCCAGCGCCGCTCGATCCGCCCAGCCAGCTCGGCGTTGTACCGGTGCTGAGGTACGTCACTCTCGGTTGCACGAGTGTCCTGCACGGTCCTGCCTTCTTGTTCTCGCCGATCCCCGGTAAACATCGTCTAACAGGGTAGAACGTCGATGCCAGGTGATTTCCCACGGGCACTGCGGTGTGTGGGCGGTCACCTCGGCGGGGAGCGCGCGATCCGGCCCCGACGGTGGTGCGCTAGCCTGCAGGAATGGTCGTCGTCGCTCTCCTGCTGTTCGCGCTGGCCGCGGTCGCCATCGTGACCGGCGTGCTCGGACTGATCGGCAAACTGCCCCGCAACCGCTTCCTCGGTGTCACCACCGAGGCCGCCCTGCACAGCGACGACAATTTCCGCATCGCCAACCGCATCGCCGCCCCGACCTCCGTCGGCGCAGGCGCCCTGCTGTTCGCCGGCGGCCTGGTGGCCCTGGTCGCGGGCGGTCTCCCGGCCCTCGGCGTGGCCGTCGTGGTCGCCGTGATCGCCATCTTCACCCTGGGCGCAGGCGCCAACGCCGCGGCCCGCGCCGTCGAACCCCTCCTCCCGCCCGCCCCCGTCGGCGGCTGCGGCTCCTCCTGCGGCGGCTGCTCCCTCCGCGACACCTGCGCCCCCGCCAGCTGACCCCACCCGCACCCGCCGGGTATTCGCCCTGGCCGTTGTCCTGTCGTTCCGGTACAACGGAGGCAGGACTCGATTTCCGGGGGGAATCATGCGGTTGATCTTTTCCGCTCTGCTGTTGGCCTTGATCGGCCTCGTCACCACCATCGTCTCGCCGAGCATCGGCATCGCACTGCTCGTGCTCGCGGTGGTGCTGCTCGTCGTCGGCTGGGTGCGTGCTTCGCGTGGTGGGTCCACAGCGGGGCGGGGCTGGGGCGCGGGGTCCGGGGCGGCGGGTGCCGGTGGCTTCTGGATCGCCGGTGGTGGTGGTGACTCGGGCCATGGCGACGGTGGGGGTGGCGGCGGCTGTGGCGGTGGCGGGTGCGGCGGCGGTAGCTGACCGCGCGCGGTCGGAGGGCCTGCCATGGTGCTCGGTGCGGCGGTGCTGCTCGTTCTCGTCGGTGCGATCGCGCTCGGCTTCGTACCGGTCGCCGGTATCGCGCTGCTCGGCGTCGCCGCCGCGCTGCTGGTGATGGTGGGTGTGCGCCACCGTCCGCGCCGGGTCGCCCGGCGTGGGCAGCCCGCGCGCTGGGTGTGGGGCGCGAGCGCGGACGGGCTGACCAGCGCGTCGCGCACGCTGCGCAAGTTGCGTGACGAGGACAGCGGTCACGACGACGGTGGGTCGTCGGGTGGCTGCGGTGGCGGTAGCGAATGATCGATCCGGGGGGATCACATGGAAATGTTCGTGGCTGCCGATCCCGGCAGCGAGGGCTGAGGCCGTGTCGTGCGGTACATCGTCGCGGCGTTCGTCGTCGCCCTCAGCACGACCGTGTTCAGCGGCACCTCGGTGATCGCCGCTCTCGCCGTGTTCGCCGTCGCCCTGGCACTGGCCTGCTACGGAATCTTCCGTATCGCGTTCCGCCCGACGAAGTCCCGTAAGCGCAAGCGGCGCCGGTCCAGTCATGCCGGTGGTGGCGCCTGGTTCGCGGGCTTCTTCGACGGCGGGGACGGTGGCGGCGGATGTGGTGGCGGCGGTTGCGGGGGCGGCGGCTGAGACTGCCGCCGTTTCGGGGGAATCACCCCGGGGTACAACTGGATCAGAACTCATTGGGGGGTTCGATATGTTCTTCGTCTCCGCGTTGTTGCTGGCCGTGATCGGTGCGACGGTGGTCGGGAAATCACTCATGGCCGGTCTTCCGCTGTTCGCCATCGCCGGGGTGATTCTGGTCGGCGGTATCCGCGATGTCCGTCGCGAGGGCTCGATGTTCGGATCAGCCTCGGGGGCCGGACAGCGCGCTGCCGGGTGGCGGGCGGGTGAGTCCGCCGGGCGCACTCGTGGGACGGCCACCGTCGGTGGCGTGAGCCAGGGAGGCGGCGGAGGCAGCAACGGCAGCGATCTCGGGGACACCACCGGCGGCGATGGTGGTGGTGGCAGTAGCGGCGGCTGTGGCGGCGGTGGAAGCGGCTGTGGCGGCGGCGGTGGTGGTGGCGGCTGTGGCGGCGGTGGTGGGGGCGGCGGCTGAGCCTGCCGACTCGTCGGCCGGGGTGCAGGTCGGTCGAAAGGGGATTGCAAGGGGGCGGTCTTACCTTCGGTATCGACACACCAGGCCGAAAGGGGTGGATCCATGAGCGAGTTGATCGTGACCGTCTTCGCGGGCGTCATCGTCATCATCGGAATCGCGATGTTCGTGATGGTGCCGGTGCTGATCATCGTGGCGATCGTCCGGGCGGCGACCGAGTCGCCGCAGCAGCGGCGGAACCGGCAGGTGCGCAACCGGACGCGACAGCGGGCAGGCGGGAGCTGGTCCAGTGGTAGCGGCTGGACCGACTCCGGGTCGAGCAGCTGGTCGGGTGGCAGCGACTCGGGGTCGAGCAGCTGGAGCAGTTGCAGCAGCGGTAGCTCCAGCAGCTGCGGTGGAGGTAGCTCCAGCAGTTGTGGTGGGGGAAGTTCGAGCAGTTGCGGTGGGGGCAGCTGACTTCGGCGGTGGATGACCTGGTGGCGAAGGGGTGCCACCAGGTCATCCGTCTATCGGCCGACCGCTCCGCGCAGGCCGATCAGGGCCGCGTGCACGGCCCGGCCCGCCAGAGGATCGCCGACGGCGATCCGGGCGCTGCCGTCCGGATAGGACTTGGCCTTGATGCCCGCCCTCCGCAATGCGGTGGCCACGCCGGGGCCGGGCAGATACAGGAAGTTGGCGTGGCTGCGATAGGCGTCGATGCCGCAGGTGCGCAACACCGTTCGGAGAGCGTCGCGCTCCTGGTTGATCCGCTGGATGCGGTCGTGCAGCTCGTCGTCGGCGGCGTAGGCGGCGCGCACCGCCGCGACGGCCGCGGTGCCGATGCCGAAGGGCAGCTGCTGACGCCGAATGCGATCGATCAGCTCGCCCCGGCCGACGCAATAGCCGATGCGCAGCCCTGCCAAACCGTAGGCCTTCGAAAAAGTGCGCAGGATCAGCAGATTCGGGGATCGGTTCAGCAGGGCGTGCAGGTCGAGGCGGTCGGCCGGGTCGAGGAATTCGACGTACGCCTCGTCCAGCAGCACCGGTACCCGGCGGGGGAGCGCGGACAGGAACGAGCGCACCGCGCCCGCGTCGAGCACCGTTCCGGTCGGGTTGTGCGGCCTGCACAGCACGACCAGCGCGGTGTGCCGGTTCACCGCGCGGCGCAGGGCGGTCAGATCCTGTTCGCCCATGGCGTCGAGCGGCACCGGGACCAGCGTCATCCCGGTCATGTCGGCCAGCATCTGGTACCCGTCGAAAGTGGGTGTGCTGGTGACGAGTTCACCGCCGGACAATGCCCGCATCACCTGCTGGGCGACCCCGGTGGCACCGGCGCCGACCACGACCTGTTCGGGCCGAACGCCGAGGCGCTCGGCGATGATCCGGGGCAGCTGTTCGGGCAGGAACTCCGGATACCGATTCGCCTGGGCGAGCGTGTCGTTCACCGCCGTGACCACCGAAGGCAATGGTGGGAACGGGTTCTCGCTGAGCGAGAGGTCGAACAGCATCGGCGTGGCCGAGGTGCGGAACCGACGGGAGGGGATCGTCGGTTCCGCGAGGCGAGTGGTCATCGCGCCGCGCCCCAGCGCACGGCGGCCGCGCCGGCGAAATCACCGGCGTGCGCGAACGCCGACAGCAGCACCACCGAGCCGTTGCGCAGCCGGCCCGCCCGGTTCTCGATATCCAGGGTCACCGGAATGCCCGCGGCGAACAGGTTTCCGCACTGGTCGAAGGTGTCGGGATGACGTTCGGCGGGCAGTTCCAGCGCGTCGTGCCAGTTGCGCAGGAACAGCCGATTGGGCTGATTGGTGACGAAGGTGTCGATGTCGCGGCCCTTCACCCCGATGTGATCGCACACCGCCAGCGCCACCTCGGGCACGAGCCGGTTCCCGCGCGCGAACACCTTGGTGATCTTCGATTCGGTGAAGCTCACGCAGCCCTGCCCCTCGCCCGGCTCCCAGTACTTGCGCGGACCGTTGGTGGAGAAGTCCATGTCACCGGCGAACTCGGGATAGGTGCGGCATTCGATGTCGAGGATCGGCGCCGAATCGTCCTTGCGCAGCAGCCCGATGCCGCAGCCGTCGCCGGGCACCGGCGCCTGCGCGAGCTTGCGGATGTCGGGCTGGGTGAACACCGGACCCGCGCAGTTCTGCGCGGCGACGATCAGCGCGGTCTTGGCGTCGCTGGTGGCCATGATCATCCGGGCCATCGCCATCATGTGCACGAACGCCGCGCAGCCACCGTTGTGCACGTCCAGGACGTGCGACGGCGTCGCGCCGAGGCGCCGGGCCAGCTCGGGGCCCGCGCCCAGCACCGGATTGTCGGGCAGCTGGGTGTGGGTGATGATGATGTCGATCTCGGCCACCAGCTCGTCGCCGTGGCGTTCGCGCAGCGGGGCGAAGGCCTTTTCGGCCATATCGACGGCGGTTTCGTCGCGGGTGATGTGATGGCGGCCGGTCGGCGACCGGAACATCACGTTCTTGGCCATGCGCTCCGAACGGGAGAACTGGGTGAAGTATTCGGTCGGGACCGGGTCGCCGGGCAGATAGCTCGCGACGTCGACCAGACTCACAGGGGGCATGTTCACTGCATCCACTCCGGCTTGATCGGCAGCCCGTGAGCCGCGCGGTATTCACAGATGGCTTTGAGGTTGTCCAGCTCCAATTGGTGTCCCGCGGAGAACATCTCCCAGAAATCACCGACCCACACCGGCCGCTTGGGCGGCGCGGTCTCCGGATAACCGTTCTCGTCGTAGAAGGGGTGCTTGCAGTTGACCCACAGCACCACCGACCCCGGCTTGTTGAACACCACCTGAGCGTCGACGACCCGCATCAGGTAGATCATCCACAGGTGCGCGGACTGGTCCCAGGCGCAGTGGTAGTCCACGGTCATGGCGTCGGCATGGGCGACGGTCCTGGTGAAACACTTGGTCGCGTCGCCGAGCCGGTCGTAGGACAGCCACAGTCCCGGTTCGTCGGTCTCGGTGAATCCGCGCAGGCTGTAGGTCCATTCCTCCAGCGAGCGGGTGTCGGCGAGGTATTCGAAGACCTCGCGCGGCGGTGCGGCGATATAGGTCTGCACGGGGCAGAAGTCGCCGTAGATCTGGTCGTGCGGATACACCGACCGGAGCATGTCCATGATGATCGGGGTCGTCGCCTCCCGATCGGAATTCTCGATGCGCAGGACGCCGGGGATCACCTCGTCGGGGATATCGCTGAGTGCGGGCAGGGCGCTGGTTGTCACGGGGTACTCCTCGAGGCGTCGATAGTCGACAGGAAGGGCAGGAAGGGCGGTATTTCGTCGGGGTCGCAGAGGATTTCGAGGAACGAGGGGCCGGTGGCGGTGAAACTGTCGCGCAGGGCGGCGGTGAGGTCACCGGGTTCGTCGACGGTGCGGGCGGGCAGCCCGGGGAACATGGCGGCGATGCCCGCTCCCAGATGTGCGGGGTGGAATCGGTTGAAGCTGTAGCGATCCCGGTAGTAGAGCTGTTCGCGGGTGACGCACATGGCGTGCGCGTTGTTGTTGAACACCACGAAGGTGATCGGCAGGTCGTGCTCCACGGCGGTGTGCAGTTCCATGCCGTGCATGTAGAAGGAACCGTCGCCGGCGATCACGATCGTGCGATGCGGGCCGTCGGCGGCGTCGTGCCGGGCGAAGGCGGAGCCGATGCCCGCGCCGAACGCGTAGCCCATGCCGCCCATCCCGAGGGCGACGACGAACCGTCCACCCTCGGGCACCCTCAGGTAATGCACCACGCTGGCCCCGGTGTTACCGGCGTCGGCGAAAATATCTGCGCCGGAAGGCAATTCACGCTGAATGGCTTCGACGACGGTGCGGTAGCGCAGACCGGGTCCGGCGGCGTCGGGCACCGTCATCGGGGTCGGGTCGGCCGGGGGATCGGTGTGGGTGGGGGTGCCGTCGACGCGGGTCAGCAGGTCGCTGATGGTCGCGGCGAGGTCGGTGGTCGTGGTGTGGTGCGCGGCCGGATAGGGCGGCAGCGCGCCGATGCTGAGGACGGTGACGTCGGCGAGTGCCGCGTCCAGGCCCGCGGCGGCGGTGACGGGCAGTCGCGTGCCGATCAGCAGGCACGCGCTCGCCGTCGCCAGCGCTTCGGCGAGTTCGGCGTGCCCCATGCTGCCCGCGACGCCGCGGTAGCCGGGTCCGGTGTTCGGGTAGACGTCTTTGGCGTCGGGTGCCAGGCCGATCGAGGCGTCGAGCGCGGTGACCAGCTCGGCGAGTTCGGCGCGAGCGTCGTCGCGGGCGACCTGATCGCCCGCGACGATGACGATCTTGCCGGTGCGCCGGGCGTCGGCCAGCTCGTCGACGAGGGCGTCGAGCACCGGCGCCACGGTGACCTCGACCCGGCTCGGTCGCGGCACCGGGTCCGGCATCGACTGCTGCTGGACATCTTTGGGGATCAGCAGCACGGCGGGCCCGCCACCCTCGGCGGCAGCGACGGCCGCCGCGAACTGGTCGGGCAGCTCGGCCGGATCGGTGACGCGCGCGCAGTATCGGCTCACCGCCGAGAACAGCGCGGTGGCATCGATCGACCCGGCCAGCCCACTCGAATCCTGAAACGCCCCATGGCCTTCCAGCGTGGTCGGCGGCTGGCCGATCAGCGCGAGCACGGGCACCCGGGACGCGAAGGACTCGGCGAGCCCGGCGACCAGGTTCATCGCCCCGCCGCCGGAGGTCGCGACCACGACGCCGAGACCGCCGGTGCTGCGCGCGTATCCGTCGGCCATGGTGGCCGCCGAGAACTCGTGCTTGGCGACGATGCCCGCCGGGCGTCCACCCGCGTCGAAGATCGCGTCGTACAGGTCTTCGATATTGGCGCCGTCGACGCCGAAGAGATGCGTGACCCCCAGTCCGGATACCGCGTCGACGAGGTAGTCGACCACTCTGTCCGGCATCGGCCCTCCTTTTCCTCGCGTGCTGCGTCCATCGGTCGGCACCCGGTCTGACCAGCGGGTACCGGCGGACGGAACGTCGCGTACACGAGGAATACGGCGTGGCTTCGACCCCGGTTCAGAGGGTGGGTGAGATCCACCCCTTGTGTGTACGTATACATCTACGTATAGTGAGTGCATGCCCAACAAGACGATCTACGTAGCCGACGATGATCTGCCCCTGTTCCAGCGGGCGCAGGAGCTCGTCGGCGGCAACATCTCCGGCGCGGTGGTCGCCGCGCTGCGCCGGTTCATCGACCTGGAGGAAGGCCGCCAGGCCGGCTTCGACGAGGTCGTCTTGCAGGTGGGCCGCGACGGCGTGCGGCAGGTGCGCTTCCAGGGCACGCTGCTCGGCGAATGGCGCGATGTCGGGGACGAGCGGGTGCTGCACCAGCAGGTCTACCGCAGTCGCAAGGGCAAGCTCGTGCTGCACACGCACACGGCGCTGTGGAAGGACTACCCGACCGGCGAGGCCGCCGGTGATCTGAAGGACTGGAAGTACTGGCGCCGGATGTTCGGCATCGGCGACCGGCCCTGGGACTGGGGCGACTACGAGTACGAGGTCGTCGACGCGGTAGGCGACCTGAAGGGCCGCATCCCCGACAAGCTCTACCGCAAGGTCGAGGACATCCAGTCCCACCCGCAGATCGAGGAACTCGACATCTAGTTCCCGCCCTGCCGGACACAACCACACACCACACCAGCAACCGCAGCCCCTAGGGGCTGTGTCGATGACTCATGCACTTATTCGCAGTAATGAATGAAATTCTCTGGAAAGGGACGACCATGGTCAACTCGGCCATCACGGCTCGGGGCCTGCGCAAGGCCTACGGCGAGCACACGGTCCTCGACGGCATCGACCTCACCGTCGCCGAGGGCACGATCTTCTCCCTGCTCGGCCCCAACGGCGCGGGCAAGACCACCACGGTGCAGATCCTCACCACGCTCATCCGCGCCGACGGCGGCGAGATCGCCGTCGGCGGCCACGATGTGGTGACCGAACGCGACGGCGTCCGCGAGCTGATCGGCGTCACCGGGCAGTTCGCCGCCGTCGACGAACTGCTCACCGGCCGCGAGAACCTGCACATGATGGGCGATCTCAACCACCTGCCCCGGCGCGACACCCGCAGCCTGGCCACCGAGCTGCTGGAGCGCTTCGACCTGGTCGAGGCCGCCGACAAGCCGGCCAGCACCTACTCCGGCGGCATGACCCGCAGGCTCGACCTGGCCATGACGCTGGTCGGCAATCCGCGGGTGATCTTCCTCGATGAGCCGACCACCGGCCTCGACCCGCGTAGTCGCCGCGCCATCTGGGACATCATCCGCGGCCTGGTCGACGATCTCGGCGTCACCGTCTTCCTCACCACCCAGTACCTCGAGGAAGCCGATCAGCTGGCCGACCGCATCGCGGTGCTCGACCAGGGCCGCATCGTCGCCGAGGGCACCGCGGCCGAACTGAAGCGGCTGATCCCCGGCGGGCACATCCGCATCGACTTCGCCGATCAGCGGGCCTTGGCCGCCGCGCAGTACGCGCTTGGCCCCTCCGCGCGAGTGCTCGACGCGGGCGACGGTCTCACCCTCGCCGTCCCCAGCGACGGCGGCGTGCGTTCGCTGCGCGCCGTTCTCGACCTGCTCGATGCCGAGAACATCGAAGCGGGCGGCATCTCCGTGCACACCCCGAACCTCGACGACGTCTTCCTCACCCTTACCGGCCGCGCCACCACCGAGCAGGAGTCCCTCGCATGAGCACCATCACCGTGGCGAACAAGCACGCCTTCGCCGACACCATGACCATGTTGCGGCGCAACATCATCCACGCCAAGCGCTACCCGAGCATGGTCTTCGGCATCCTGATCATGCCGACCGTGCTGCTGCTCGTGTTCAACTACGTCTTCGGCGGGGCGCTGGAGAAGTCCTCCGGCGGCGAGTACATCGACTACCTGGCGCCGGGCATGCTGCTGTTGCTGCCCGCGTACATGACGGTGTCGGTGGCCGTCTCGATCGCCACCGACAAGAGCAAGGGCATCGTGAATCGCTTTCGGGTGATGGCGATCTCGCAGTCCTCGATGCTCACCGGGCACGTGTTCGGCGCGCTCATCCAGGCGCTGGGCGGCATGGCCGTGATGACCGCCGTCGCGCTGCTGATCGGCTTCCGGCCCAACGCGAACCTGGTCGAATGGGTGGCCGCCTTCGGCCTGCTCACCCTGGTGACGTTCGCCTTCACCTGGCTCGCCATCGCGCTCGGCCTGCTCTCGCCCAACCCCGAAAGCGCCAGCAACGCACCGTTTCCCATCGTGATGATGCCGTTCCTCGGCAGCGGCCTTGTCGCCACCGACACCATGCCGGTCGGCCTGCGCCAGTTCGCCGAGTACCAGCCCTTCACCCCCATCACCGAGACCCTGCGCGGGCTGCTGATGGGCACCGAGATCGGCGTCAACGGCTGGGTCTCGCTGGGCTGGTGCGCCGTGATCGCCGGCGGCGGCTACCTCTGGTCGAAGTCCATCTTCAGCAAGCAGAGCTGAGTTCACGTCGCAAGGCCCCGGAGGGATTCCCTCCGGGGCTTTCGCGCGTGTGCTCAGATCTGGGCTTCCAGGATCGTGCGGCCCGAGTTGATCGAGGTGATCTCGACCTTGCTGATCGACTCGGGCGGCGCGTCGATGGTGCGGTCGACGGTGAGCTCGGTGCCGGGGCCCGCGGGCCACTGGTCGAGTTCGAAGCGCTGCTCGCCCGCGGTGACGACCAGGCCGTAGGTCCAGCTGTAGCCGGAGCCGTAGCTGCTCGGCGCGTAGCGGCAGGTCATCACCAGGCGGGTGCGATCGCCGTCGCGCACCAGCTTCACCTCGGCGCTGACCGGTGTCTGCTCCACCGCCCGCATCTGCTGGGCGGCGACGACCTGTTCGGCCGGGGTGTCCGAGCGGGCGACGGTGACCGTCACCGGGATGGCGATCGCCACGGCGGCCGCGGCGGCCGCGACCGCGCTGCCGATCCCGATCCAGCGATTGCGCCGCCGCCGCTTCTCGGCCTCGGCGGCCAGCGAGGGGAGCAGGTCGGGGGCCGGGGCGGCGGTGGGGTCGGTGGCTTCGATCATCGACAGCGCGGTGTCGCGATCGACCAGCGCGAGCATGCCCGGCATGCCCGCCAGGTCGGCGACCGCCTCGGTGCAGTGCGGGCAGTCGTGCAGGTGCGTCTCGTACTCGCGGCGCTCGTCGGCGCCGAGGGAGCCGAGGACGTAGGCGGCGTCCCAGGTGCTGTACTCGTCGAAGAGATCGGTCATCGGTTCGTCACCCCCATCTCCTGTAAGGCCAAGCGCATGGCGCGCATGCCGTAGTGCAGCCGCGACTTCACCGTGCCCGGCGGAATACCCAGCTCGTCGGCGATCTGCTGCATGCCAAGACCGCGGTAGTAGGCCCGCACGATCACCTCGCGATGATCCTGGCTCAGCGTGCTGAGCGCGTCGGCGACGAGCCAGCCGTCCAGCGCCCGGTCGGACTGGTCGGGACTCACCTGCTCCGGCGGTGCGTCGGTGCCGAACTCCCGGCGCGCTCGCGCGCTGCGGTGTTCGTCGACGGCTAGATTACGGGCCACGGTGAACAGCCACGCGCGCGGTGAGGTCTCGGTCTGCTCCAGCACCGCGGGCCGCTGCCAGGCCCGCAGCAGCGTCTCCTGCACGATGTCCTCGGCCCGGCCGGGATCGCGCACCAGGCCCAGGGTGAAGCGCCACAGTGCGGGAGCGTGCTCGGCGTAGAGCGCGCGCATCAGTTCGTCGCGACCGTCGTCCATCGGCGGTCCGGATCACTGCTCGTCGATATTCATGGTGTCACTCCTGATCTGTCGAAGGAGTAACGGGATCAGTTGCGTTCGAGTTCAATCGGGTGCGTCGCGAGCAAGGACAGCGGCAGGGGCTGGCGGCGCAGCACGCTCGCCCACAGGTCGTGCCGATCGGTGGCCAGCGGATCCGACGGCAGCGCCGAGACCACGATCCAGTCGTCGTTGTCGAGTTCGCCGTCGAGCTGGCCCATCGACCAGCCCGCGTACCCGGCGAAGATCCGGATGCCCTCGACCAGCGGGCCGATCTCGGCCGGATCGGCGTCCAGGTCGACCAGCACCACCCGGCCGTCGACCCGGCGCAGGCCACGCACCTCGGAGATGTCGGCGCCGGTGCGCAGGGTGCCCAGGCACAGGGCCGCGTCGCGTTTGACCGGCCCGCCGATGTAGAGGTCGGTGGGCTGGGCGGCCAGCTCGGCCCAGGCGGGCAGGACATCGCCGACCGGGGTCTCGCTCGGCCGGTTCAGCACCACGCCGAGGCTGCCCGCGTCGTTGTGCTCGATGACGTACACCACGGTCCGCCGGAAAGTCGGTTCCACCAGGTCGATCGCCGACACCAGCAGGTTGCCCGCGCGGACGCCCACCGCCGGTTGCCCGTGCCGCCGGTCGTCGCCGTGCCCGTCGCGAGTCCGTCGCTCGTCCGGGTCGTCTCCGCGTGCCACCGAGTCATCATCGCATTGGACCGGTGTCGCGCGCTCCCCGCAGACCGCCACGCACCGGAAATTTTCTGGTCCGACCGGCCGCGGGCCCGCCCGGTAGGGTCGCGGCATGCACTCGCCCGAGGTCCTTCTCGAAAACAGTGACGCCGTGTACGACTACTACCAGCGACATCAGCAGAACCGCTGGCAGGCGCTGGCGTCCTATGCCGTGCTGGCCCGGCGGTTCCGTCCGCGGGTGGCCTTCGCCGACGGCGCCGAGCAGCGGCTGAAGGCGCTGGTGCGCAGTGGGCGCCCGGTGATCTTCGCGATCAATCACCTCTCCACCAGCGATCCGTACACCGTCGCCGCGACGGCGTGGCGCTCGCCGCTGCGCCGCAAGATCGGCCGGGTGCGGGTGCTGGCCAAGGACGAACTGTTTGTCGATCCCGAGCAGCGCCGCAAGGTCGACATGATGGGCGGCATCCCGGTGTTCCGTGGCAAGGACCACGGCATCAGGGCCGTCAACGCCGCGGGGCAGCGCATGATGGACGTCTGCGCGCAGCGCCTGGCCGCCGGTGATCACCTGGCGATCTTCCCCGAGGGCACCTGCAACGACGTCGACCCGGCGACGGTGCAGTCCGTCGGCAGTGGGATCGGTCATATCGCGTTCCGCGCGGCCAAGCTGGACGCGCCGCCCGCGCTGGTCGCCCTGGCGATGAGTTACGGGCCGCGGCCCGACCCGAAGGTCGAGCCGACCGCCGCGGAGGTCGTCTCCGCCCGGTTCTACTTCCGGGAGCCGGTGCTGGAACTCCCGCAGCGGCCCGCCGACATCGCCCGCGCGGTCAAGGACGAACTGCAACTGGCGGTCGACGCCGCCGTCGCGAGCTACTGAGGCAGCCCGAACAGCTCCCGCGCCCGCTGCGGCACCAGCGAGATGTAGGCCGGATGGGTCTTGACGAAGTGCAGGACCACCGGGCACAGCGGCAGCACGCCGAACCCCTCGGCACGGCTGGCGTCCAGCGCGGCCTGGGTGAGCACGTTGGCCAGGCCCTGGCCCTCGAAGCGGGGATAGATCTCGGTGTGCACGAGGGCGCGTTCGGCCCCGGTGTCCTGGTACTCGATATAGCCGGCGGGTACCCCGTCGGCGGTGAGTTCGAACCGCTCGAGCGCGGCGTTGTTGCGGACCTCGGTCGCCATGCGTCGAAACTACCCCGGTCCGCGACATTCGACGGTGGCGTCTGTGTATGGCGGGTTTCGGTCCGAGCCCGGAGAATGTCGGGATGACCGCACGTGTGGTGCTCGCTCCCGACAAGTTCAAGGGTTCTCTCACCGCGCCCGAAGTCGCCATCGCGCTGGCGGCCGGGATCCGCCGGGCCGCGCCGTCCGTCGACGTGCGCTGTGTGCCGGTCGCCGACGGCGGCGACGGCATGGTCGACGCGTTCGCCGCCGCGGGCTGGCAGCGGGTCGTCGTTCCGGCACCCGGCCCGACCGGGGAGCCGTCGACCGCGGTCTACGCCGTGCACGGCGACACCGCAGTGGTCGAGCTGGCCGCGGCGGTCGGCCTGGTCAAACTCCCCGGTGGTCGGCTGGAGCCGATCCGGGCCAACACCTTCGGGCTCGGGGTGGTGGTCGCGCACGCGCTCGACCACGGCGCCCGCGAGATCGTCCTCGGGCTCGGCGGCAGCGCGTCCACCGACGGCGGCGCGGGCTTCCTGCAGGCGCTCGGCCTGCGCCTGCTCGACCGTGACGGTCGCGAATTGCGCGGTGACGCCGCCGGATTCGATGTCGTCGC
The DNA here is from genome assembly GCF_040654235.1 of Nocardia sp. NPDC050718. Classification (NCBI taxonomy): domain Bacteria; kingdom Bacillati; phylum Actinomycetota; class Actinomycetes; order Mycobacteriales; family Nocardiaceae; genus Nocardia; species Nocardia sp. NPDC050718. Next base: position 375,052 of record NZ_JBFAHQ010000001.1, read on the forward strand.
GCTGCTGAGCCGGGTGGTGTCGGTCGATCGTGCCGCGCTGCATCCGGCCATCGCGCAGGCGCGGTTCACGCTGGCCTGCGATGTGGACAACCCGCTGCTCGGGCCAGCGGGCGCGGTGGCCGTCTACGCGCCGCAGAAGGGCGCCGACGCATGCCGGATGGTGACTCTCGAAGCGGCGCTGACGAATTGGGCCGCCGTCCTCGGCACCGGCTACGCCGAGATCGGCGGTGCCGGCGCGGCGGGCGGTACCGGGTTCGGCGCGCTGGCCGTGCTCGGCGCGCAGGTCCGCCCGGGTATCGATGTACTGCTCGAGCTGCTGGAATTCCCGGCGCTGGTGGCCGGGGCGAACCTGGTGGTCACCGGCGAGGGGTCGCTGGACCACCAGAGCATGCACGGCAAGGCGCCGGTCGGCGTGGCCGCCGCGGCCAAGGCGGCCGGGGTGCCGGTGGTCGCCGCGGTGGGCCGGACGATGCTCTCGCCCGGGGAGATCCGGGCCGCCGGGTTCGCCGGCTGCTACGCCCTGGCCGACCTCGAACCGAACCCGGCGCGATCGATCGCGAACGCGGCCGCGCTGCTCGAACGCGTCGGCGAACGGATCGCGCTCGACCGCTGGTGAGACCCGCTACAGCCCGACCGCGGTGGCGACGGGCGCGCTCGGGCGGGTGTTCGCGGCGAGCGCGGCGCGGTTGGTGTCGCCCCAGGCCTCCAGCGGTTCCAGCGCGAGCCGCAGGGTGTCGCCGAGGGTGGTCAGCGAGTACTCGACGCGCGGCGGGATCTCCGGGTAGATCTCCCGGTGCACCACGCCCGCGGCCTCCAGCTGGCGCAGGTTCTCGGTGAGCACCTTCTCGCTCACCCCGTCGAGCATCCGCCGGATCTGCCCGAACCGCTGCGGGCCCGCGCCCAGCACCCACATCAGGTGCAGCTTCCACTTGCCGCCGACGACGTCGATCGCCAGGCTCATGCCGCACACATCGTGATCTGCGTCACTGTTCATCGTTGGTGCACCCCTTCCGACCGTATTTCGGACCTCGGGGTAAGCAACCACACCCCGACGTTCGGTCTTCCCGACGATACCCGCGCCGACCACCATGGATTCCGGCGCCGAACCATCGAACCATCGAGAACCGAAGGGGCATCAGATGTCCGAACAGTCCACCCGCTCCGTCTCCGTCCTGGGCCTCGGCCCGATGGGCCAGGCCATGGTCCGCGCCTTCCTGGCGGCCGGTGTCGAGGTCACCGTGTGGAACCGCAGCACCGACAAGGTCGACGCGATGGTCGCGCTCGGTGCGAAGCGCGCCGCCACCGTCGCCGAGGCGCTGGCCGCCAACGAGGTGTCGGTCCTGAGCCTGACCCACTACGCCGCCATGTACGACGTGCTCGGGCAGGCGCCGGAAGCCCTGGCGGGCAAGGTGATCGCCAACCTGTCCTCGGACTCGCCGGAGAAGGCGAGGGCCGGCGCGGCCTGGGTGCGCGAGCGGGGCGCGCAGTTCCTCTCCGGCGGGGTGATGTCGGCGGGCGACAATATCGAGCACCCCGCGTCCTACATCTTCTACAGCGGTCCGCGGGAGGTGTTCGACGCGCACGCCGAGCTGCTTCGCCCGCTCAGCCCGCAGGAGTACCTGGGCGCCGACGACGGCCTCGCGCAGGTCTTCTACCAGGCGCTGCTGATCACCTTCCACCCCTGGTTGCTGGCCTTCGACCAGGCGACCGCGGTAATCGCGAAGTCCGGTCACGACATCGCGCAGTTCGTGCCGTTCGCGATCCGGTCCAGCCAGGCCTACCCGTACTTCATGGAGGAGTTCTCGGCGGCCAACCAGAACGGTGGCTGGGCCGATCTGGCCTCGCTGAAGATGATGGTGGCCGGTGCGCAGCACATCATCGACGCCAGCGAGGAGGTCGGGGTCGACGCGGGCTTCTCGCACCTGGCCCAGTCGTACTGGCGCAGGGCGGTCGAGGCCAGCGAGGCGGCGGGCAAGCCGGTGTCGACCTTCGAGCTGATCCGCGGCGCGGCCTGAGCCGGACACGCCGGAACCGTCCGGGCCCGCGGGCACCGGACGGTTCGGGTGGTCAGGCGGTCTCGGCGCCGAGCCGGGGGAACGGTTCGGTGGCGAACACCACCTCGACCGCCACCTCGAAATAGGCCGCGATCCGCAGGGCGAGATGCAGGCTGGGGCTGTATTCGCCCCGCTCGAGGTAGCCGACGGTCTGGTAGTGCACACCCAGCGCCTCGGCCAGGTCCCGCCGCGAGATGCCGCGCTCGGCGCGCAGCATCGCGATGCGGTTGTAGATGACCTCAGAAGGCACGCTGCATCGCCTTGTCCCTGCGCGCGGCCATGGCCGAGCCGGACTCGCGCGCCGCCATCCGGCGCAGGACGACCGGCGCGATCAGCAACCCGGCCGCTGCCCAGAGGCCGAGCACCGCAACGGTTTCCAGGTGTCGCCAGGACTGGCCGAGTTCGACGGCGACGGCGTCGGCGGGCAGCAGCGCCGAGCGCATGCCGAGGCCGAGCCAGTACATCGGGAACACCTGCCCGACGGCCTGCAGCCAGCCGGGCAGCGCGGTGATCGGATAGAAGATGCCGGAGATGGCGACCAGGCCCATCAGCGGAATCGTCAGCAGGAAAGACGAGCGGCTGTCGAGCAGGCTGCCCAGGATCGTGCCCAAGGGCAGCACGGCCAGCAGACCGAGCGCCAGTATCCCGGCGAAGGTCGCGATCGCGCCCGCGTCGGTCAGCGAGGAACCGCCGATGATCACCATGCCCACACCGAGCACGATAACGACCTGCGCGAGCACCGCGCCCGCGCCCGCCGTGATCCTGCCGACGAAGTAGCCGTTGAGGCCCTTGGGCACGGCCTTGGCCCGCAGCAGCGTGCCGTCCTCGCGGTCGAGGACGAGCACATTGAGGATCGCGTACAGGCCGTTGAACGCGATGATGGCGCCGAGCAGACCGGGCACGGCCAGCTCGGCGACCGACAGCCCGCTCTCGCCGTACATCTTGTTCCGCAGCAGGAACAGCACCGCGAGCGAGAGGGCGGGGGTGAGGAACTGCCCGATCAGATCGGGGGCGTTGGTGTAGAGCTGGCGCAATTCGATCCCGCCGCGGGCGAGACCGGCGCGAATGGCGGTGACGTTCATCGGGTGACCTCCGCGAGAGTGTGCACCGGTGCGCCCGCGTCGCCGGATTCGGCGCGGCGGACCAGGGCCATGTAGGTGTCCTCCAGGGAGGCCCGGCGAACCTCGAGGTCGCCGATGGCCTCGCCGTGCTGTTTGAACAGCTCGTGCACGTACTTGGTCGACTCGGTGGTGGTGTGCACGAATCGCTGACCGTCCACGGTCCAGCTCACCTGGGCCTCGCCCGCGACCGAGCGCGACAGCTCGTCGGGCGAGCCGTCGGCGATGATCCGGCCGCCGGCCAGGATCAGCAGCCGGTCGGCCAGTTTCTCCGCCTCGTCCAGGTCGTGCGTGGTGAGCAGCACCGTGGTGTCCTCCAGATCGGCCAGCCGGTGTACCAGATCGTGGAAGTCGCGGCGCGCGGCCGGATCGAAGCCCGCCGTCGGCTCGTCCATGAACAGCAGGTCGGGCTTGCCGACGATGCCGATCGCCACGTCCAGCCTGCGGCGCTGACCGCCGGAGAGGGTGGAGATCTTGGCGTTCGCGTGGTCGGTCAGGCCGACCAGCTCGATGAGCTCATCGATGTCCCACGGCCGTGGGGTGCGCGCGGTGGCATAGGGCACGTAGTACGAGCCGAGATGCTGAAGTAGTTCGCGCACACGCCATTTGGCGTGGTCACGCCAGGACTGCAGCACGACGCCGATGCGCGCGCGCCACTGTTCGTCACCGTGTTCGGGATCGGTCCCCAGCACGTCGACTCGGCCGGCCGACCTCCTGCGAAACCCCTCGAGGATCTCGATCGTGGTGGTCTTGCCCGCGCCGTTGGGCCCGAGCATGACGAGTACTTCGCCGCGCGCGGCCTGAAATGTCACATCGTGCAGGACGTCGGTGTCGTCGTAGCGCATCCGAAGTTGTCGCACGTCGAGCACGACGCTGTTACTCGAAGTCATGAGTCCTCCCAGTCATCAACCTTCGATGAGATATAGCATACGTACTACATTTCATCGCGGCAATACTTCGGTCGAATCGGGTATTTCGGAAAGTGAGAGCACTGCTCTTGACATGTCGCCGCCGTGCGCGCATAGTTGTACTCAACAGAGAGCAGTGCTCACAGTTCAGGAGTGATCAAGATGGACAACGCGACCCGCTACCTCGGCCCCACCGGCTTCGACCCGATCATGAACAAGATCGCGAACCTGCTGCCCAAGCTGGGGATCAGCGTCATGGGCTCGCGGCTGCTGGCCGTGCGCGGTCGCAAGAGCGGCGAATGGCGCACCACCATGGTCAACGTGATGACCGCCGCCGACGGCGCGCGCTACCTGGTCGCCCCGCGCGGGCACACCCAGTGGGTGCGCAACCTGCGCGTCGCGGGCGACGGTGAACTGCGGCTGGGCCGCAAGGTCGAATCCTTCACGGCCACCGAGATCGCCGATGCCGACAAGGTCCCACTGCTGCGCCTCTACCTGGAGAAGTGGGGCTGGGAGGTCGGCAAGTTCTTCGAGGGCGTCGACAAGAACGCCTCGGACGAACAACTCGCCGCCATCGCCCCCGGCTTCCCGGTATTCCGTCTCGCCTGATCAGGCGAGCACATGGGTAACTCGCCGGGCACGAGCCAACTCGGCAACGACCGAACCGCCGGCCGCCGAGGTTCCTGGGCTCGCGCCTGAGTCTGGCCTAAATACGCGGGGAGGCGGAACAGAACTCGATAGCGGCGGCGTAGCCCTGGATGCCGAGGCCCGCGATGACCGCGGTGGCGATCGGGGACACGAACGAGTGGTGCCGGAATTCCTCGCGGGCGTGCACATTGCTGATGTGCACCTCGACGATCGGCACCTCGGGAATCACCAGGGCGTCGCGCAGCGCGACCGACGTGTGGGTCAGGCCGCCGGGGTTGATCACGATGGCCGACACCTCGCCGCGGGCCTGCTGGATCCGGTCGATCAGCGCGCCTTCGTGATTGGACTGGAACGTCACGACCTCGCGCCCGAACCGGGCGGCCGTCCGCGCGCACAGGGCGATGACGTCGTCGAGGGTGTCGGCGCCGTAGATCTCCGGCTGGCGGGTGCCGAGCATGTTCAGGTTCGGCCCGTTGAGCACGAGGATCGGGCCGGTGGCCTGCACGGTGTCTGCCATGCAGGCCACCTTAATTCACAGGCCGGTCGGGCCCTCCGAGCGCAGGTCGTCGACCTTGCGCATGGCCTCGCGGAGTTCGGCGAGCCAGGACTCCGCGTGCTTGCCCGCCAGTTTCACCGTCCAGGCCAGTGCGTCGGCGCGGGAACGGGCCACGCCGGCGTCGATCAGGGTGTCGAGGACCTGGCGCTCGGGCTGCCGCAGCCGCGTCATCACCGGAACGGCGAGGTGGGTGAACAGGATTCGCTCGCCGTCTACCCTCACGCCCCAGGCGACGCTGCGCCCGTAGCGGCGCTGGGCCTCGTCGGCGATCCGCATCCTGGCCGGGCGGGTGGACTCGCGAAAGCGGGCCAGCGCTCCCTCTTTCGTGGCCGCCGAGACCGGCGGCGCGTCGGCGTCGGCCGACTTGGGCTGTGGCACCGGCAGTTCGCCGACGACCACGATCTCGTCACGGTCGATCTCGATCTCGGGCGGGCCGGTGAACCAGTCGTCGGGCAATCGTCCGGCGAACCAGTCGGCGGCGTCGGCCGGGTCGGGCAGGTCCGCTTGCTGCCAACCGCCGGGTCGGCCGAATCCGCGTTCGCGATGGGCGTTCCGCATGGAAATCACCTGCTATCTCTATTGCGCACGTTGCGATGATTACAAGATTACGCCGATATATGCGTAGCGGTTTATGCTCTGCGTGAACGCGAGTGTTCCCGGTCGGTCCGGGTCGGGGGCGTCGGGTTGAGCGCCGGCCGGGCTGGGTACCCCGGCGTTGAATCGCCGGACAATGCGAGATCCGCACAACTCGGCGCGCCGGTCGGTACGGTTAGCGCGCCAGATGTTGCCACTGGCAGGGCGAGGTTCGAAATCAGACCCTCATCGGGGCGAGATTTCGGGCACAATCTAGGTGCTGAGGTCGGGTAGCGTCCCGTGTTACCGGGGCATCGGAGACGGGTCAACTTCCGGTACGGTGGATTTGTTACCGGAGTGGCAAGAGTGAAGAGTGGGCGATATGGATGTGTGGGGATCCCGCCGCTTTCGCGCACGGGGCGCAATGGCGATCGCGGGGGTTGCGACCCTCGCCATCGCGCTGTGCTCGTGCGGAGTGGGTGGGAAGCCGAGTGAGTCGGAGTCGGTTGTCCAGCGGTTCACCGATCTGCTGGACGCGCAGGATTACACCAAAGCCGCCGACCTGACCTCGTACCCCGCCGCCGCTTCGGCAACCATGAAGCAAATGTTCGAGGGTCTGGCGACCGGCAAGGTCGACTACGAGCCGAGTCAGGTCATCGACCTCGACCGGCAGTCGGCGATCTTCAGCATGGAGGTCGCCTGGAACTTCGGTGAGCACAAGGACTGGACCTACACACTGCAGGGCACCGTCCGCAAGCTCGCGATCGGCTGGCGGATCTCCTGGGACCCCGCCGTCGTGATGCCGCAGCTGGCCAACAATCGCACCGTCAAGCTGGTGCGGACCACCGCCAAGCCGCCGCCGCGCGTGGTCGATCTGCCCGGTGAGCTGTTGATGACCGAGCAGACGATCAATGTCATCAAGATCGATCCGAGCCGCACCGGCGACCTGGTGGGGTCGACGAACGCGCTCGCCGACGCGATCGAACCGGTCGCGCCGCTGATCACCGGGCCGTCGCTGATGCAGCAGCTGGCCGCGTCGCAGGGGCAGCCGGTCGTCGCGGTGAACCTGCGCGAGGGCGATTTCGCCATCCTGGAACCGCGGATGGCGCGGGTGCCCGGCGTGGTGATGGAGAAGCAGCCCAAGCTGATCTCCGCCGATCGCCGCACCTGGTCGCCGATGCTGGACGCGCTGCGCGAGGTGTGGAAGGACAGCCAGGAGACCACCTCCGGCTGGGGTGTGCAGATCTTCGAGGCCGACGGCCGGTTCGTCAACCAGGTCGCCGGTTACCAGGGCCCGGCCGGGCCCGACATCTCCGCGACCATGGATCAGCGCCTGCAGCGCGCGGCCGAGGACGCGGTGGTCAGCGTCGGCACGCCGGCCTCGGTGGTCGCGATCCAGCCGTCGACCGGCGCGGTGGTGGCCGTCGCGCAGAACAGCTACGCCACCGAGAAGGGCCCGATCGCGTTCACCGGGCTGTACCCGGCCGGCGGCACCATGGAACTGTTCCGCACCGTCGCCGCGGCCGCGAAGAACAAAGCGCCGCAGGATGTCTCGGTGCAGGAGGCCGCGGAGGCGGCCACCGCGCTCGGCGTCGGCGTCGACTTCAAGGTGCACGGGCTCGACGAGGTGACCGGGCGGATCAGTGCCCCCGGCCGCAGCACCGAGCAGGTCCGGCAGGGCGCCGGATCGGACGCGGTGCTGGTCAGCCCCTTCGGCATGGCGATCGCCGCGGCCGCGATCTCGCGCGGTTCGGTGGTGCCGCCGATGATCGAGAACGGCAAGCCGAGCACCACCGACACGCCGGTGCCCGCGCTCACCCAGCCCGCGGTCGACCGGCTGCGCGGTCTCCTGATGGAGGGCATCGGCAAGCCGGAAACCGCTGCGCTGCGTGGCTTCCGGGACGTCACCGCCTTCGCGGCGACCGGCGGCCCCGACGGCTGGCTGCTGGCCACCATGGGCGACCTGGTGTTCGCGGTGCACATCGCCGACGCCGACAGCGGCGACGCGACCTCGCGCCTGGCCGCCGTCCTGCTGAAATCGCTGGCTTCGCCGGAGCCGTGAGCGCGGCTGCACGTGCAGAGTGTGCACTGATCAGTGGGGCTCGGCGCGGGCTCGGTGAAGATCACGAACGGTTAGGCTGCTCGGGTGAAGAAGTTCGCGCCGTTCGCCGCTGATGCCCTGTTGGTGATCGTTTTCTGCGCGATCGGCAGGCGCAGTCACGACGAAGCGGTCATCGCCGGTCTCGTGAAAACGGTGTGGCCCTTCGGAATCGGCTTGCTGATCGGCTGGGCGCTGGCGGTGCTGGTCGCCCGCGGCACCCGCTTCGACGCGACGGTGCTGTGGCCCAGCGGCATCCTGATCTGGCTCGGCACCCTGGTCGGCGGGATGGTGCTGCGCGCGGTCAGCGGTCAGGGCGTGGCGGTGAGCTTCATCATCGTCGCGAGCTGTGTACTGGCCCTGTTCCTGCTGGGCTGGCGAGCCGCGCTGAGCGCCCTGCGCTGAGCTCAGATCCGGCGCTGCTGCTTGAACTCTTCCTCGTATTCCTCGTCGTCGGCCTGCGGGGTGCGGAACAGGAACGCGAACACGATCCAGCCGACGATGGCGACCAGGATGAAGCTGACCAGCCGGTAGACGAACGCCGCGGCCACCGCCTGTGACGCGGGCAGGCCGGCGCCCGCGGTGAGACCGTAGATCAGGGTCGCGTCGACGTAGACGATGCCGCCCGGCGCGAACGGGATGGAACCGACGGCCTTGCCCGCGGTGAACGCGATGAGCAGGCCGGACAACTTCGGATCGGCGCCGACGGCGTAACAGGCCGCGCCGAGACAGGCCACGTCGGCGAACCGGTGCACCAGCGCCCAGAGCCCGACCAGCGCGGCGTCCTTCTTGCCCAGGTCCACCGATTCGAGCTGCCGCCGGATCTCGCCCAGCTTGGCGATGCCGTGACCGGCGGGCTTCTTGCGCAGCCGGTTCACCAGCGCGAGCACCCGGCGCAGCATCGCCTCCAGCGTGCCGGGATGCCGGGCGAGGTAGTTGCCCGCGATCAGCACCACGGCCAGGATCACCACCGACCCGATGAGCTTCGGACCGATCTGATTGCCGACCAGCGCCGCACCGCCGATGCCGAGCAGCGCCAGCCCGGCCGCGGCGACCACGCCGGAGAACACCAGCTGCCAGGACGCCACGATCGGGCTCGCGCCCCAGCGCCGGGTCTGGCGGTAGGTGAACGCGGTGGAGAAGACCTGCCCGGCGGGCAGGGTCACCGACATCGCGGTGGCGCCGTAGACCACCGACACCGACTTGCCCTGGCTGACGTCCACCCCGCCCGCGTGCAGCAGCTGCTTCTGCACCCGGCCGAATCCGCTCATCGACATCGCCTGCAACACGATGCACAACACGAGCCAGCCCCAGTGGATCTCGGTCAGCGTGCGCCACGATTCGTGCAGGCGCGGCCACAGGTAGACGCCTTCGCCGATGAGCAGCGCGAGCAGCACCGCGCCGAGCACCCATTTCACCCACCGGAACCGGCGGCGGCGCTCGGCCGGAGGCGAGGCGGGATCGCCTGCTAGGTCGCCGTCGGCCGTCACGGTCTCAGCCTAACGAACGGAGCTGTTCTTCCTCGTCCGCTCCGGGTGCGGCGCTCGGCGGTTTCGGCCAGGCCAGGCGGGTTTTCCTGCGTCTGCCACGCAGTTGCACCTCGTCGCCGGTTTCCCAATGGTCTTGCTCGCTTTCGTCGGCGAAGTAGAGCGCGCTGCCCGAAGCGAGAACGCGGCCGGGTTGATCTTTGGCCAATTCGGTGAGCCGGGACGCCTCGTTGACGGGGTCGCCGATCACGGTGTATTCGAAACGATTCGCGGCGCCGATGTTTCCGGCGACCGCGAGGCCCGCCGAGACGCCGATGCCGACGTCGAGGCTGGTCACCTCGCGCAGTGCCTCGCGCAGGTCGCGGGCGGCGGCCAGCGCGGCACTCGGCGCGTCGGGACGGTCCAGCGGCGCGCCGAAGATGGCCAGCGCCGCGTCACCGACGAACTTGTTGACGAAACCGTGGTGGCGGTCGATCACGTCGACCACCACCCGGAAGAACTCGTTGAGCAGGCTGACGACCTCGGTCGGCGGACGCTCGGCCGCGGCGGCGGTCGACCCGACCATGTCGACGAACAGCACGGCGACGAACCTGGTCTCACCGCCCAGCTCGGTGCCGTAGTCCAGGGCGCGCTGGGCCACGTCCTCACCGACGTGCTGACCGAACAGTTCCTGGAGCTTGCGCCGCTTGGCCGCCTCTTCCATCATCCGGTTGAAGCCGACCTGGAGCAGGCCGATCTCACTGCCGTCGTAGACCTCCACCTGCACGTCGCGCGCGCCGCCCTGCACCCTGTTGATGGCTTGGGACAGCTGGCGCACCGGGTCGGAGATGGAGGAGCCGGTGAGCATCGACAGCGCCAGCGCCTGCATGATCACCACGCCGCACAGCAGCAGGATCGAGATGGCCAGCGACTTCGCCGAGAACTTCACATCGGAGGAGATCTGGGTGACGCACAGCAGCACGATCGCGATGGTCGGCGCGAAGGTGCCCATGCCCCAGGTCATCGCCATCCTGGTGCCGACGCCGGGGGTGAGGGTGTGGTCGAAGGTGCCCTCGGTCAGCGCCTCGGCGGCCACCGGGCGCAGAATGCGTTCGCCGAGCATGTAGGTGAAGCCGAACACGATGGTGGCGGCCATACACTCGGTGACGATCACCGCGCCCGCCAGCTCGGGCGACTCGACGATGATCAGTGCCGCGAGGATGCCGCCGCCGATGATCCACAGCACCAGGTGCAGGATCGACTGGCGCAGCGGCACGTGCAGCGCCGCCATCTGTTCCTGCCTGCTGGGCGGGCCGCCGCGCATCTGCCAGCGCATCACCGGCCGCAGCATCAGCGCGGCACCGGCGATGCTCAGCACCGCGGCGGCGCCGAAGACCAGCACCGGCGCGAGGAAACCGGTCCGGCGCACGCCACCGGGATCGCCCTCGGGGACGGGCAGGCCGTATTGGATGAAGGCCCACACCAGGACCGCGCCGAAGGCATTGGCCAGCAGTACCGAGGTCAGATACAGCGGCCAGCGCGTTCGCATGGTCTGTTTGACCGCTTCCAGGGGCGCCGACACGACCACCAATCTAGCGTTCGGACCGATAGGCTCTCTCGGGTGACCGACCAGAAGGTAGATTCCGGGCCCACGTCCGTGCCGTGGCGCGCGGACGCCGAGGCAGTCCATCCCCTGGTCCGCAAAGCCGCCGCCTGGAGCTGGCGGCTGTTGATCATCTTCGCCGCCCTGCTCGCGGTGGGGATGCTGGTGCAGAAGTTCGCCACCGTGGTGATTCCGCTGGCGATCGCGCTGCTCGCTGCCGCGCTGCTCGCGCCGCTGGTCGACTGGATGCAGCGGGTCGGAATCCCGCGTTCGCTCGGCGTGTTCGTCGCGCTGGTCGGGTCGATCGGGCTGCTCGCCGGGATCTTGACCTTCGTCGTCGAGCAGTTCGTCGACGGTGTGCCCGGGCTGTCCAACGAGGTCACCAACAGCGTGCACAAGGTGCAGGACTGGCTGATCAACGGCCCGCCGCACCTGAGCGATCAGCAGATCCGCAGCGCGGGCGACACCATCGTGCGCACCATCCAGGACAACCGCGAGAGCCTGACCAGCGGCGCGCTGACCACCGCCACCGCGATCGGGCACATCCTCACCGGCGCGTTCCTGATCCTGTTCATCCTCATCTTCTTCCTCTACGGCGGCGACCAGATCTGGCACTTCGTCACCCGGATCATCCCCACCGCGCACCGGGAGAAGGTCCGCACCGCCGGTGAGCTTGGCTTCGGCACGCTGGTCGGGTTCGTGCGCGCCACCGTCGTCGTGGCCGCGGTGGACGCGATCGGCATCGGCGCCGGGTTGGCGATCCTGCACGTCCCGCTGGCGCTGCCACTGGCCTCACTGGTGTTCATCAGCGCGTTCATCCCGATCATCGGCGCGTTCTTCGCCGGGTTCGTCGCGGTGTTCATCGCGCTGGTCACCAAGGGGCCGGTCACGGCGCTGATCGTGCTCGGCATCATCATCGCGGTGATGCAGCTCGAGGGTCATGTGCTGCAACCACTGCTGCTGGGCCGGGCGGTGAGCATTCATCCGCTGGCCGTCGTCCTGGCGATCACCGCGGGCCTGGTGGTCGGCGGGATCGCGGGCGCGCTGCTGGCGGTGCCGTTGATCGCGGTCGGCAATACCGCGATCCGCTATCTGCTCGCCGACAGTCCGGAGGAGGTCTACGGCGAACTCGTCGGCGACGACCGAAGAATGTTCGCCGCCGAGCCGGACAAACCGGAGCCGGGCCGGTTCGACATCGCGCGCACGCTGCGCAAGGAAGAGAGCAAGACCGAGGCGGAGCCCGGCGATGCGGACGCACACAGCTGAGCTGAGCTCGGCCGACGCGGCGACCGCGCCCCTGTGGCGGGCCGCCCAGGCGTTCCGGCTGGTCACGCTGCTGTACGCGATCGGCCAGCAGATCGCGTCGGTGTCCTACTACGAGCACCCGCGGCTGAGCTGGGTGCTGATCGCGCTGATGGCGATCTGGTCGGGCACGTCCGCGCTGCTGCTCTCGCAGTGGTATTTCCCCACCGCGACCGGCCGGATCCGGGGCTGGGTGGTCTTCGGCGACCAGGTCGTGACGATCCTGCTGATCGCCTCCACCCGGTTGGTCGCCGATTACGACTGGTACCACGGTCATCAGACGCTGCCGACCACGCTGTGGATCGCCAACTCGGTGATCTCGATGGCGATCCTGCGCGGTCCGGTCGCCGGGGTGCTCGCCGGGCTGGGGATGTCGGCGGTGGTGGTGACGGTGCGTGAGCAGTGGGGACAGGACGTGTGGGGCGACGCGACCGCGCCGGTGCTGGTCTCGGTCGGCCTCGCGCTCGGCCTGGCGGCCAATACCGCGCGCCGGGCCCAGGGGCAGCTCGAGCGGGCGCTGCGGATCACCGCCGCCGCGCAGGAGCGGGAGCGGCTGGCCCGCGAAGTGCACGACGGCGTGCTGCAAGTGCTGGCCTTCATCAAGCGCCGTGGCACCGAGATCGGCGGACCCGCGGCCGAACTCGCGCAGCGGGCCGGGGAACAGGAAGTGGCGCTGCGGGTCCTGCTGTCCGAGCAGGCCGAACAGCCGGATTCCGGTGCGGCCGAGGTCGATCTGCGGCCGATGCTGACCGCACGGGCCACGCCGGAGGTCTCGGTGGCGACACCGGGTGACCCGGTGCTGATCGCCAGAACCGCCGCGCAGGAGATCGCCGCCGCCGTGGCCACCGCGCTGTCGAACGTCGACCTGCACGCCGGGCCGGACGCGAAAGCCTATGTGCTGCTGGAGGACACCGGTGACATGCTGGTGGTGAGCGTGCGCGACGACGGGATCGGCATCCCGGCGGGGCGGCTCGCCGCGGCCGAAGCCGAGGGGCGGATGGGGGTTTCCCGCTCCATCGTCGGCCGGGTCGAGGCGCTGGGCGGCACCGCCGAACTGCTGACCGAGGGCGAGGACTTCGGCACCGAATGGGAATTCCGGATTCCGCGCCACCCGGCGCGCTGAGCGAAGGAGCCGCGATGACGGACCAGGCGATCACGGTGATGGTGGTCGACGACCACCCGATGTGGCGCGAGGGTGTCTCCCGCGACCTCACCGAGGCCGGATTCGCCGTCCCCGCGACCGCCGACGGGGTCGGCACCGCCACCCGCCGCGCGGCCGCGGTCCAGCCCGACGTGGTGCTGATGGACATGCAGCTCACCGACGGCAACGGCGCCGCCGCCACCGCCGAGGTGCTGCGGGTCTCCCCGCACAGCCGGGTGCTCGTGCTCTCGGCGTCGGCCGAACGCGACGACGTTCTCGACGCGATCAAGGCCGGGGCCAGCGGTTATCTGGTCAAGAGCGCGTCGGCCGCCGAGCTGATCGACGCGGTGCGGGCCACCGCAGCCGGGCAGCCGGTGTTCACGCCCGGCCTCGCCGGCCTCGTGCTCGGCGAGTACCGCCGGATGGCGACCGCGCCGCCCGCCGCCGACGAGCCGCATCGCCCGTCGCTGACCGAGCGGGAGACCGAGGTGCTGCGGATGGTCGCCAAGGGTCTGTCCGCCAAGCAGATCGCCTCGCGGCTCAATCTCTCCCATCGCACCGTGGAGAACCATGTGCAGGCCACGTTGCGGAAACTCCAGCTCGCCAACCGGGTCGAACTCACCAGGTACGCCATCGAACAGGGACTCGAATAGGGGTTTGCCCTGATGTGCCGGGGGTGCCGCCGTCGCTACCCTCGATGACATGGGCGGTCCCGAATCCCTCTTCATTCCCGGCGCCACGACGGCCGGCCCCGTCGGCGACCGGGACCTGCGCGTCTCCGATGCCGAACGCGAGCACGTCGGCCAGTTGCTGCAACGCGCCGTCGGCCTCGGCATGCTCTCGCTCGGCGAGTTCACCGAACGCATGGACACCGCGCTCGCCGCGAAGACCCGCGGCGAACTCAACGCCGTGCTCGTCGACCTGCCCGGTATGCGGGTGGCGGGCGCGCCGCAGCCCGCCGCGATGCCGCGGCCGCGCCCGGTCCCGCCCGGCGGTGCGATCCCCGGCCTGATCCGCAGCCGCCTCTCCGGTGTGCACCGCCGCGGACCTTGGCAGGTACCGCCGGTCCTGCACCTGAACAACCTGCTCTCGGGCGTCACCCTGGACTTCACCGAGGCGGTCATGCAGACCCAGATCGTCGAGATCAAGGTCGACGACTACCTCAGCGGGCTCACCCTGCTGGTCCCCGCGGCCGCCACCGTCGACCTCAACGGCCTGGAACTCATCGGCTCCGGCGTCACCAACAAGGTCCGTACCGGCCCACCGATCGGCCCGCTGCACCTGGTCGTGCACGGCCGCGTCCGCTTCGGCTCGGTCACCGCGAAGTACCCGCTCATGGTCCAGTGGCGGCGTTTCCTCGGCTCCTGACCGTTTTCGGGTAGGAACTGGTACCTCGGCAGGGGTTTCTACTCATGTCCCGCGCGGCCAGCGCGCCGACGATGAGGACATGAGTACTTCGATCGATCCCGCGCTCGTCGCCCGCCTCTCGGGCGAGTTCACCACGCTGGGTGCCCGGATGGGGCAGCTCGGCGGTGACCTGGAGGTGCTGCGCGCACAGTTGCAGGGGGAGATCGCGGGTGCGGCCGCGCCGGGTCGGGGGACCTCGGTGTACGCCGGGTTCGTGGCGGCACCCGCGCCGACTCCGGCGTCGCCCGATCCGGGCGCGGCAGTGACTCCGCATGCGACTTCGCCCGATCCGGTCCCGGCTGGGCCGATGCTCGATGCGGCATCCGGGGCTCCGGCTGCTACCGGCATCACCACCTCGCTCACCGGTGCGTCCGACTCGGGCGAAGGCGTCGCCGGAGATGTGGCGATACCGGGCGATCCGCCAGGAAGGGCGGTTGGCGCGGGGGCGGACGGGCGCGTGGTCGCTGACAGCGCGGTTCGCGATGCACCGGCGGCGGTTCCGCCGTGGGGCGCTCCCACAGGCGCTGGAGCTGGATCGGTTCCGGGGGCTTCCCCTGCGGCCGCGTCGACCGGTGCACCCGCCGGAATTGTCGGGCCGGGGGCGAATCCCGGAGTTCCCGGCGCTGCGGCGTCGAATATCGCAGCGAGCGGGGGTATTCCGGTTCCGGGCGGAGTGCCTGTCGCCGGTGGACAGATCCCCGGCATTGCACCGGTCGGTGGTGGCCAGGTGCCTGGCGCTGCGCCGGTTGGTGGCGGTCAGGTGGCTGGTGGTGTGTCGGTCGGTGGTGGCGACGTGGTCGGGGGTGTGCCTGTCGGTGGTGAGCAGGTGGCTCGTGGTACGTCGGTCGGTGGTGGCCAGGTGCCCGGCATGGCGTCGGTTGGTGGTGGTCAGGTGCCTGGCGCTGTGCCGGTTGGTGGCCAGGCGGCTGGTGGTGTGCCGGTCGGTGGTAGCGACGTGGTCGGGGGTGTGGCGGTTGGTGGGCAGCCGCTGGTGGGTGGGTTCGGCCCGGGCGGGCAGTTCGTCGGTGGGGTGCCCGGTGGTGCTGGGGTGGGGCATTCGCCGTGGGCGCCGGGGTATGGGCAGGTGCGGCAAATGGCTGGGGCGCAGCATGTTCCGCCGTCGTACGGTGGGTGGAACCGGGCGTCGGGGTATGGGGCGGGGCGGCCCGGTGGGGCATGGGCGGCGCCGGTGGTGCGGGAGCCGCGGACGCCGTGGTGGCAGCGGGAAGGGGTGATTTCGCGGGCGCTGGCGGTCGCGGGTGTCGGGGTGACGCTCATCGGTGTGTTGATGTTGCTGGTGTTGGCGGCGCAGGCCGGGTTCTTCGGGCCGGTGGCGAGAGTTGTTGCGGGGGGAGCGCTTTCGGTCGGGCTGGTCGCGGCCGGGTGGCGGGTGTTCGGGCGGCCCGGTGGGCGGGTCGGCGGAATCGCGTTGGTGGCCACCGGTATTGCCGGTGCCTACCTGGATGTGGTCGCGGTGACCGGGTACTACCACTGGGTGGCGCCGGGGATCGGGCTCGCGGTGGCGTTGGGGGTCGCGTCGGCGGGGGTCGGGATCGCGATGCGGTGGCAGTCGCAACCGCTGGCGGTGGGGGTGGTGCTCGGCGCGGCGGTGCTGTCGCCCGTGTTGACGACCGAGCTCCTGCTGCTGGGGTTCCTGGTGGTGTTGCAGGCGGCGGGGGTGCCGGTGCAGATGCGCCGGGAGTGGCCGGTGCTGCACGTGGCGCGGACCCTGCCGGTGGTGCTGGCCGCGCTGAGCATGATCGCGCTGAGCGGGCTGTCGGCGGCCATCGCCGGTGACGAGGTCGTCGAGGAGCGCGGCGGGCTGCTGGCAGCGGCCGTCGCCGGCGCGGTGGTGGGGCTGATCGGCGCGCTGCTGGTGGTCCGGCGCCGCTCCGGCGACATCACCGCGAGCGTCACGATCGCGCTCACCGCGCTGCCCGTCTTCGCCGCCGCGCTGCTGTTCGACCGCCCGGTGACCACGGCGATCGCCGGCGCGCAGGCCGCGATCCTGCTCGGCCTGGCGGCGACGACGCTGGTCGCCGGGCTCGCCGAGCGTCTCGGGATTCCCCGGCACACCGCGCTGGTCGCCGCGCTCACCGGCGCCGTCGCCCTGCTGCTGACCTGCGTCACCGGGACGGGCGGTGAGCCGCGGCTGCTGCCGATCGCGTTCGCGACGGTGGCCCTGGCCTTCCTCGCGGTCGCGGCGACGAGCCGGACGCGGGTGAGCGCCGGCCTCGGCATCGCCTTCGCCGCACTCGGTGGACTGGTGCTGCTGGCGATGGCGACGCCGGAAACCCTGGCGCTGCACCGCCTCTCCGACCAGCGCCTCGACCTCGCGACCGCCGGCGCCGCTGTCCTCGGGCTCGGCGTCGCGGCCATGGTGGCGTGGACGGTGCCCCGGGTGCGGGGCTGGGGTGAGCAGGCGCTCGTCACCGGGGTGTGGATCGCGGTGAGTGTCGCCGGGCTCTACTACGTGCTGGTCGCGTCGGTCTCGCTGGGCGTATCCTTCGGCGGTTCGGACGGTTTCATCCTCGGCCACAGCATCGCCACCATCGTGTGGATGGCCGCGGCCACGGCCGCGCTGTTCTACGGCCTGCGCCGACTGTCCCGCTCGCCCGCCGTCGCCAAGGTCTGCCTGGTCTCGGGCCTGCTGGTCGCCGCCGCCGCACTGGCCAAGCTGTTCCTGTTCGACCTGTCGACACTGTCCGGCCTGGTCCGCGTGGCCGCCTTCCTGGTGGTCGGAATGCTCCTGCTGCTCACCGGAACTCGCTACGCGCGTGCCTTCGCCGACGCGGCGCCCACCCGCCCGAACAGCTAGCGAGCCCCCGCCGAGGGCGGTGCCGTTGTGAGCGCGTCCCTCATCGGACCGGCCCGGTGGTCGTCGGATGAAGCGAAATCGGAAGGGAATCAGCCGATCCGAGCGAGACACGCCGCCGTCGCCATGGTCCGCAGGCACCGGCTGATCGAGACGTTCCCCGGCGGCAGGTTCTACCGCTCGGCTGAGCGCTGAACGAGGAAACCCACGGCGAAAGGTCGCCGTGGGTTTCCTTGCGTTCGAGCTCGGCTCGGCTCAGTTCGAGTCGTCCTCGCGACGGCGCAGTAGCTCGTTCACGCTGACCGTGCGTCCTTCGTTGCCGCTGTGCCGACCCTCCTCGGCGGCGGCGGTGCCGCGCCGGGAGGAACGCAGCTGGGCCATCCAGTTCTCGATCTCGTTGCGGCTATCCGGCTCGTCGAGATCCGGTGCGCTGGTGGCACTGTCGTCCGCGGCGGGCTCCGGCGTGGCAGGCGCCTCGGGCGCGGCGGCCGTCGGCGCGGGCACGGCGGTGAAGCCGTCCGGGGCCTGCCACCGGCTCGGGTTCGACGCCGGTTCGGCGGTTTCGGCCTGCGGCATCGGCTCGGTCGCCGGGGTCACCTCGCCGGACGGGACGGCGGTGAAACCGGGCGGGGCCACCTGCGGGCGCACCTCCGGTCGCGCCGAGTCCTGCTCCGGCGACGGCGTGACCGGGGCGAACCGGGGTCCGCTGTCCGAGTCGGGGGCGGTGAATCCGCTCGGCGCGGCCGGGCTGCCGTTCCACGGCGAGGTCGGCTGCTGCGGTTCGACGGGGACCGAGGTGCCGAAGACACCCCGCGGCTCGTCGTCCTGCTCGGGCCGCGCGCCGTCGTTCGCGGGCGACTCGGCGCGATGCGCGCCCGGCGTCACCGACAGATCGTCGCTCGCCGACGCCGTGCTGCGCGGCTCCGGTTCCGGCGCCTCCTCGCGAGGCGTCGGCTCGAAGCCGGTCAGCGGGGTGAATCCGCTGAACGTCCCGCCCGCGGGCGGTTCGACCGGTCGCGGCGTCGGCGACACGATGCTCGGCGGCGGGGTGACGATGCTCGGCGCCGGCGGCGGCACGACACCGGGCGGCGGCGTGTTCACGATGCTCGGCGCCGGCGGCGGCACCACACCACGCGGCTGCGGGTTGACGATGCTCGGCCGGGCGGGCGGCACGATGCTCGGCCGCGCGTCGGAATCCTCTGCGGGCGCGCCGAATCCGGGTGCCTCACCCGGGGTCGACACCCGGGGTGCGGACGGGCTGTAGCCGCTCGGCGGCTGCACCCGCGCCGATCCGCGCGGCGGCGGGGTATCGCGGCTCGGCGCCGCGCCCGGGGTGGTGGAAGTCGAGCCAGCGGCCGGGCCAGGAGTCGAGCCGTGGGCCGGAGTCGAGCCGGAAGCGGGAACCGGGCCGGGAACGGCACCCTGACCACGGGCGGCGGCCGGACCGGGAGCGCCACCCTGACCACGAGCAGGCACCGAGCCGGGAGCGGGCGCCGAGCCGGGAGCCGGACCCGAGCCGGGAGCCGGACCCGAGCCGGGAGCCGGACCCGAGCCAGCGGCCGGACCCGAGCCATGGGCCGTAGTCGAGCCAGCGGCAGGACCCGAGCCAGCGGCAGGACCCGAGCCATGGGCCGGAGCCGAGCCATGGGCCGGAGCCGAGCCAGGAGCCGGAGCCGAGCCGGGGGCCGGAGTCGAGCCAGCGGCCGGACCCGAGCCATGGGCCGGAGTCGGGCCGGAAGCGGGAGCCCGACCAGGGAAGGCACCCGGACCACGATCGGGTGCCGGGGCGGGAGCGAAGGCAGACAGGTCGCGTCCGCCGATGACGCCGTCGATCGCGGGTCCGGTGCTGTCGCCACCGATCACCCCGGAATCGCCGGGCGTCGCGGGCGCGGCGGAGTTCGCCTCCGGCGCACGGAAACCCACCTCGCCGCGCGGCGCGTCCCGGCCCGGACGATCGGGGCCAGGTTCGGACTTCGGCGGTTCGGCACCGGGCTTGACGACCGGCAGGATCTGCGTCGGCTCACCGGTGGTGAACATCGACGGCGGCGTGGCCTCCGGCGCCTTCGGGGCCGAATCCGGTTCGGGCTTCGGCGGTTCGGCGCCCGGCTTGACCACGGGGAGCACCCGGGTCGGCTCGCCCGACAGCATCGGCGCGCGCGGACGCGTCGGATCGGGCGACATCGGCGGCCGCGGCCGCGCCGGCTCGGCGGGGTCGGTGTGCTCGGTGATCTTGTCCAGGTGCGCGGTCGGCGCCTCGGCCTCGATCTCGGCGACCGTGCGCGGGCGGCGCGGGGTCTTGGCCAGCTTGCTGTCGGGGACCACCGTCATCTGCATGGTCGGCGGATCGGTGATCGGCGTGGTCTTCACCAGGTCGACCACGGCGCCCTTCTGCGGCCGCTCGTCGTCGAGAATGGGCTCGCCGAGCCCGATCTTCTCCTGGATCCGCTTCATCCACTTCGGCGCCCACCAGCAGTCGTCGCCGAGCAGTTTCATGATCGCGGGCACCAGCAGCATGCGCAGCACGGTCGCGTCGATGAACAGCGCCGCGATCATGCCGTAGGCGATGTACTGCATCATCACCATGTCGGAGAACGCGAACGCGCCGGTCACCACGAGCAGGATCAGCGCGGCGGCGGTGATGATGCGGCCGGTCTGGGCGGTGCCGATCCGCACGGCCTCGGTGGTCGACGCGCCTTGCGCGCGTGCCTCCACCATGCGGGAGAGCAGGAAGACCTCGTAGTCGGTCGACAGGCCGTAGATGATCGCGATGATCAGCATCAGCACCGGGGCGCTGATCGGCTGCGGCGTGAAGTTGAGGATGCCGGAACCGTTGCCGTCGACGAAGATCCAGGTGAGGATGCCCAGGGTCGAGCCGAGTCCGAGCGCGCTCATCAGCGCGGCCTTGATCGGCAGCACCAGCGAACCGAACGTCAGGAACATCAGCACGAAGGTGGTGAACAGGACGATCAGGATCATCCACGGCATCAGTTCGAGCAGCGTGTCGATACTGTCGGCCATGAGCGTGGGCTGACCGGTGACGTACATGGTGACGCCGTCGGGAACCTCGATCGAGCGCAGGTAGTCGATGGTCGGTTCGGCACCGCCGGTGGGATCGACCAGGGTCGCCGAGGTGCGGAACACCTCGGGATTGGTCGGCGACTTGGTCGGTACTTCGAACGGGCCGACCAGCCCGGGAGCCTGGTTGGCCTCCTTCCAGACCTTGCCGATCGCCACCGTGTTGTCGGAGACGAAGACCAGCTGGATCGGGTCGGTCTTCTTCTGCGGGAAGACTTCGTAGAAGTGCTCGAGCGCGGCCCTGGTCTCATTGTCCGGCGGCAGGTACTTCTCATTGATCCCGCCGAATGCCAGATTCTTGACCGGGATGATCAGCAACAACAGGCCGACCGTCACGGGGATCGCGATCTTGAGCGGGTGCCGCATCACCCAGCGGGTGAGGTTGCCCCAGAAACCGTTCTCGACTTCCTCGGCGGTCCTGGTCTTGCGGAACCACTTGAGACCGAGCATGTCGACGCGCGGGCCGAGAATGCCCAGCATCGCGGGCAGGATCGTGACCGCGGTCAGCGCCGCCAGCGAGACGGCGGCGATGGTGCCGTAGGCGACCGAGCGCAGGAATCCCTGCGGGAAGATCAGGATGCCGCCGACGCTGGCGACGATCATCGTCGCGGAGAACACCACTGTTCGTCCAGCGGTCATCACCGATCGCCGGACGGCGGCAGGCGTGGTGTAGCCCTCTGCCAGTTCTTCGCGGAAGCGGCTGACGATGAACAGGCCGTAGTCGATCGCGAGGCCGAGACCGATCATCGAGACGACAGCGGTGACGAAGAAGTTGACTTCGACGAAGTTGGTCAACGCCATGACGACGCCGGTGGCGCCGAGAACCGTCAAACCACCGATGATCAGCGGCAACGCGGCAGCGACGATGCCGCCGAAGATGAAGAACAGCAGGATCGCCACCGCGGGGAGGGCCAGCACTTCCATCCGCTTGACGTCGTGATCCATGGTGTCGGTCAGGGTGACCGCGATGGGCTGCAGGCCCGAGACCTCGACATCGACGCCGGGAATGGCGAAGACATCTTGCACGGCACGGTAATTGGCCATGATGACCGTGTCGTTGTCGCCGACGAGGGCGATGGCGGCGAAGCCGTGCTTTTTGTCCTTGGACCCGAATGCCGACGGCACGGCGGGCGCGTCGCCCACCTTCCAGTAGGTGCCGTTGATCTTGCTGATCTGATCCGGATGTTCGGCGAGGATCGTGGTCAGACTGCCGACGACCTTCTGCGCGAACTCGGGGTCATCGATCGTTTTGCCCTCTGGGGCGTTGTACATGACGATCACGTCGGCGTTGTGGTCGCGCCCGAACGAGCCGTCGGCGATCTGCGCGCCCTGCACCGACTCCGAGCCCGGATCGAACCAGCCGCTCTGCGACAGGCGAGGGCCGAGGCCCATGCCGTAGGCACCCAGCGCCAACATCGCCCCACCGACGACCACGATGACGGCGAAGCGGAACCGATAGACCAGATCGCCCCAGCGGGTGAACACTTAAGCGACTCCTTGACCAGGGCGAGACGTGAGTAGTGCCGACAGCGGCCGGAACGGCTGCAGCCAGGCACCCTCGTCGGGCAGCGAATCGAGGCTCACCCGCGGTAGCGGCTCCCGGAATACTCCCGGGATGTCCTCGAGGTCGACGAACTCGAGAGTATCGGAAGTCACCGCCCAACTCGCGTGCTCACGGAAACCGAGAACCTGAGCGGGGATTCCCTTGGCGGCGATGGCTTCCAGTGGTTCGCGGAAGGCCTGACCGTCGGCCGAGGCCACCATGATGCCCGCCAGACCGCCGTCGCGCTCGCGCATCGCGATATGCGCCAGCATGTCGGCGTCGACGTCGGAGTCCTCGTCGATCTTCGGCTTGGCGAAGACCGCGAAACCGACGTTGCGTAAGGCCTCGACCCACGGCCGGACCACATCGGCGGTGCCGGGGGCGATATTGGTGAAGACGGTCGCCTCGGGTTCGACGCGGCCCTTCGCGCCGACCGACAGTTCGGCCGTGCGCGCGAGCAGCCAGCGGCCGAGCGCGTCGAAACGGGGGCGATAGGCGGCGGTGGGACGACCACCGAGGATGGCGCCGAGTCCCATGTCGAGGTTCGGCGCGTCCCAGACGAGCAGGACGCGTCGGACATCGGAGCCGGAACTGCTCAACGCCTCGCTGCCGGCTGCTCCCTGGGCGATTTCCGGCATCTCGGTGGCGATCTCACTCACGCTCATCTGTCGATCTTCCCCCATATGAACTCGTTGATGGCGCTACCGGCACGCAGGCCTTTGCCCTCGAACTTGGTGACGGGCCGTTCGAAACCGATCGGCGCGGTGACGCGGTTGGCGGCGCTGTCGCCGCCGGTGGTGTCGTTCAGGCCGGTGAGCAGCGGTTCCGCCGAGCCTACTTCCAGGATGTGCTCGGCGTAATCGGCATGGTCGGTGGCGACGTGCAGCACGCCGCCCGGCTTCAGCCTGCTGGCGATCAGCGCGAAGGTCGGCGCCTGCAGCAGCCTGCGCTTGTGGTGGCGCGCCTTGGGCCACGGGTCGGGGAAGAACACCCGGACGCCGGTCAGCGACTCCGGGGCAACCATGTTCTCCAGCACATCGACGGCGTCGCCGCGCAGCAGCCGGATGTTACCGATCTCCTCGCGCTCGATCTGGCAGACCAGCTGGGCCAGACCCGGCTGGTACACCTCGATGCCGATCAGGTTCAGGTGCGGCTCGGCCTGGGCCATCGCGGCCGTCGCGGTGCCGGTGCCACAGCCGATCTCGATGACCAGCGGCGCGCTGCGGCCGAACCAGGTGTCGGCGTCGAGCGGCTCGTTGGCGACGTCGCGGCCGATCACCGGCCAGGTGCGCTCCCAGGAGACCTGCTGATTCGGCGTCAGCGCGCCGCGCCGCGAGCGGAAGCTCGTGACGCGGGGGTAGAGCCGGGAGCCCGTGGTCGAGCGGCGGCCCGCCTCGTGCGGTATCTCGGACAGCTTGGGATGGGTCGAGCCGGTGGACGGCTGCCCCGGCGCCGACTCGACAGGGTGGTTGGCGGCGTCGTTCACGCCGTCCATTGTCCAGCATGCGCCGAGCTACGTCGCAGGCGCGTGCGCTGGTCCGGACCGCGCACCGACGATCCGCACGGTGTAGCGGCGGTGTTGCCCCAGGTCGGGGAGATGGTTCGCGACGGCCACCGGCACCCGGATCTGACAGAATGCCCTCCGAAAAGGGGGTGTGCAGAATGTCGACAGCCACCGAATCCGCACAGTCACGGGCATCCGACCAGCTCGACCAGCTGATCGGGGCCATCGGTGCCGGGCGGGGGACCGACCCGGCGATCGCCGAGCGGCTGGCCGCGGCGGTCGCCCGGCGCCGCCGGCCGCTGCACATCCAGGTCGCGGGGCGGGCGCTGAGCGGGCGGACCACCGTGCTGCGGGCGCTGGCGCTGCTGTCGGCGGAGGAGACCGCGCCGGTCGATCAGCCCGATCAGCCGGACCCGGTGCTCGACGGCGACCTCGTTATCTATGTCCTCGCCGGTGCGCCGCAGGCCGCCGATCACCGCGTCCTCGCCACGGTGCCGCCTGGTCGCGGGGTCGTGGTGCTGAACAAGGCCGACGCGGTGGGGGCGCGCTGGGGTGACGCGGTGGCGGCCGCCGAGCGGTCGGCCCGCGAGCTTGGTCTGCCGATCGTGCCCGTCGTCGCCTCGCTGGCCGCGCGGACCAGGGCGGGCGCGGTGGACGCCGCCGACCTGTCCGACCTGCGCAGGCTCGCGGTCGGCCCCGATGTGCCGTCGGTGCTGTCGGCCGACCTGTTCATCGGCACCGGCTCCGACCAGGACGCGCGCAGGCGTCTGATCGCCAACTGGGACCTCTACGGCGTCGACTGCGCGCTCACCGCGCTGCGCGCCGACCCCGACCTGACCTCGGCCGCGCTGATCCAGATCCTGCACTCGGCCGGTGGCGTCGACCCGCTGCACCGGCTCGTGCACCGCCGCTACGAGCAGGTGGAGGCGGTGCGCGGCGGCGAACTGCTCGACGAACTGGTCCGGCTCGCCGCGCGCGCCGTGCCCGCCGACGGCGGCCGTGCCCGCGAGCTGATCGAGCAGTACCTCGTCGGCGACGACGCGCTGTGGGCCGGACTGTGCGCGGGACTGGCCTGCCCGCAGGTCGCCCACCTGGCCGCCGGCTACCCCTCGCCCGCCCCCGCCGACGCCGACGAGGCGCTGGCCCGCGCCACCCGCTGGCGGGCCGTGGTCTCCAGCGACATGCCGCCCGCCGCCCGCCGTGCCGCCCTGCGCGTACACAACGGCTATGTGCGCGCCTGGGAACGGATGACGAGTGCCGGGCTCTGAGCAACCGGACGAGCCGCTGTCCGACGAGCTCGCGGCTGTCGTCGAGCGCTGGAATCCGCAGGGCGCCGCCCTGCTGCGGGCGATGGAGCAGGCGGGCGCCGGATCGACCGTCGCCTTCTATGCGGTCGACGACGCCAACACCACCCTGCTGCGGACCGAACTGGCCCGCTTCGAACCGCGCGTCGACCTGACCGACCCGGCCGCCGTCACCGCGTCGGCCGATCCCGTCGCCGCCCTGATCGTCTTCGACGCGGGCAGCGTGCTCGGCGCCGACATGCTCGCCGTGATCGACCGCCTGCGCGCCGCGGGCGAGCGGATCGTGCTCGCCATGAACGGCTTCCACGCCTATCAGGACTGGCAGGCGACCCGCGAACGCAGCCTCGCCCTGCTGGCGGCCCGCGGCATCACCGACCTGCCCGTGCTGCCGGTCTCGGCCCGGCTGTCCGCCGCGGCCCGCGCCGCCGACGACTCCGCCCTGCTCGACCGCTCCGGCCTGGCCGCGCTGCACGCCGCGCTGGCCGCGGCGACCGCGCACCGGCCCACCGACGGCACTGTGCGCCGCTCGGTCGTGCTGACCAGGGTGTTCGCCGACACCAGGGCCAGGATCACCGAGCAGGTCACCGCGCTGCGGGCGGGCGCCGAGTCGACCCGGCTGCGCGAGGAACGGGTGGCGCTGCTGGCCGAGCGGGACGGCGGCCGCCAGACCGGGCTGTCCGCGGTGCGCAGCCAGGTCCAGCTGGCCCGCGTCGACCTGACCACCGAGGTCGGCGCGCTGGTACGCGCCCTGCACACCCGCTCGCGCACCGAGCTCGACCGCTGCGACCGCGCCGAGCTGCGCGCCTACCCGCAGCGGTTGCGGCAGGCCGTGGCCGAGCTGTCGGTGGCGGTCGACACCGCGATCGACGCCAGGGTGATCGAGACCGCCCGCCGCGTCGGCACCGCCCCGCCCGCGGCGCGCAGGCACGATCCGGCCCCGCAGGTCGGCCCCGATCCCGAGCCGAGACACCGTGGTGTCGAAGATCACCTCATGATCGCGCTCGGCGCGTCGGCTGGCGTCGGCCTCGGTCGGCTGGTCGTCGCGCCGCTGTCGCTGGTGCCCGCGCTGGACGCCGCGAGCGTCCCGGTGACGCTGCTGCTCGGCGCGGGCGCGGCCTACTGGGTGGTGCGCGCGCGGGGTCAGCTGGCCGAGCGCAATCACCTCTCGCAGTGGGTGGCCGAGGCGCTGGTGAATGTGAAAGCCCAGCTCGAGCAGCGTGTCGCCGCGGTTCTGGTGGATGTCGAGGCAGAATTGGCCGAGCACGTCATCCGGGAATCGACGGCGCGCGCGGTCGCGGTCGACCGCCGGGTCGGCGAGCTGGACACCCTCGCGCGACGCCTCGTCGCCGAGCGCCCGGCGCAGCTGGCGGCGTGCGAGCGAGACCTCGCCGCGCTGGATCGCGCCGAGGCCGTGATTGGGTGATCGACCTGTGGGTAGTTAACAGTGAACCGGATTCCCAACCCGATTCAATATCGATCGTCATATCGCGTTAACCTTTAACCAGGAACCTGGGCGTCCGCTCCGTGCCAGTCGATGCGCGGCCTCCGTCCATGGACGTCGCTGTACGCCGTCCATTTGGGGTTGTGCGGTGGTTGGTTCGCTGCGGACGCCTTCCCGCCCGGTGGCGATCGATGGACTTCGCATCGAAGAACCGCCCATCTCAGGAGAGTTTTCATGACCTCAGCGACCATTCCTGGTCTTCGTGGATCCGACGGCACGGCGCCGACCGAGCACAGTGAACTGCTCGCCTGGGTACAGGAAGTCGCAGAGCTCACTCAGCCGGATCGCGTGGTCTGGGCCGACGGCTCCGACGCGGAATGGGATCGCCTGACCACCCAGCTGGTCGAGGCGGGCACCTTCAAGAAGCTCGACGAGAAGAAGAAGCCGAACTCGTTCCTGGCGCTGTCGGACCCGTCCGACGTCGCCCGCGTCGAGTCGCGCACCTACATCTGCTCCAAGACCGAGGCCGACGCCGGTCCGACCAACAACTGGGTCGACCCCGCCGAGATGCGCGCCACCATGACCGAGCTGTACCGCGGCTCGATGAAGGGCCGCACCATGTACGTGGTGCCGTTCTGCATGGGCCCGCTCGGTGCCGAGGACCCCAAGCTGGGCGTGGAGATCACCGACTCGGAGTACGTCGTCGTTTCGATGCGCGTGATGACCCGCATGGGCCAGGCCGCGCTGGACAAGCTCGGCGCCGACAAGCCGTTCGTGAAGGCGCTGCACTCGGTGGGCGCCCCGCTCGCCGAGGGCGAGGCCGACGTGCCGTGGCCGTGCAGCGACACCAAGTACATCACCCACTTCCCCGAGGACCGTGAGATCTGGTCCTTCGGTTCCGGCTACGGCGGCAACGCCCTGCTCGGCAAGAAGTGCTACTCGCTGCGCATCGCCTCGGCGATGGCCCACGACGAGGGCTGGCTGGCCGAGCACATGCTGATCCTCAAGCTGATCTCGCCGGAGAACAAGAACTACTACGTCGCCGCCGCGTTCCCGAGCGCCTGTGGCAAGACCAACCTCGCGATGATCCAGCCGACCATCCCGGGCTGGCGCGCGGAGACCCTGGGCGACGACATCGCCTGGATGCGCTTCGGCGAGGACGGCCGGCTCTACGCCGTGAACCCGGAGTTCGGTTTCTTCGGCGTCGCGCCGGGCACCAACCGCAGCTCCAACCCCAACGCGATGGCCACCATCGAGGCGGGCAACACCGTCTACACCAACGTCGCCCTGACCGACGACAACGATGTGTGGTGGGAGGGCCTCGAGGGCGAGCCCGATCACCTGATCGACTGGAAGGGCAACGACTGGAACCTCCGCGAGTCGGAGACCCTGGCCGCGCACCCGAACTCGCGCTACTGCACCCCGATGTCGCAGTGCCCGATCCTGGCCCCCGAGTGGGACGACCCGCAGGGTGTGCCGATCTCGGCGATCCTGTTCGGCGGTCGCCGCAAGACCACCGTCCCGCTGGTGACCGAGTCGTTCGGCTGGGAGCACGGCGTGTTCATGGGCGCCACCATGGGCTCGGAGCAGACCGCCGCCGCCGAGGGCAAGGTCGGCACCGTCCGCCGCGACCCGATGGCGATGCTGCCGTTCCTCGGCTACCACGTGGGCGACTACCTCAACCACTGGATCAACCTCGGCAAGAACGCCGACGCGAACAAGCTGCCGAAGATCTTCTACGTCAACTGGTTCCGCCGTGGTGGCGACGGCCGCTTCCTGTGGCCCGGATTCGGTGAGAACTCCCGCGTGCTGGAGTGGATCGTCGGCCGCATCGAGGGCCGTTCGGGCGCCGAGGCGACCGCGGTCGGCAACGTCCCGTCGGCCTCCGACCTCGACCTGGAAGGCCTCGACGTGGTCGTCGCCGACGTCGACGAGGCCCTCGCGGTGAACGTTGACGAGTGGCGCAACGAGATCCCGTCGATCGAGGAGTGGTTCCAGTTCGTCGGCGACAAGCTGCCCTCGGGCGTGCGTGACGAGTTCGAGGCCCTCAAGGAGCGCCTGGGCTGATCCGCCCCGCGACAGCGAACCGCCCGTACCGCACTGCGGTACGGGCGGTTTCGTCTATTCGGCGAAGGGTGCCAGCTTGATCATCGGCAGGAAGCCCGCGCCGGTGAGCCAGTGGATGCGGCCGTCGGGGACGGCGGCGGCCTCGGCGGTGAAGCAGGCGACGAGGTGTCGCTTGAAGTCCTGGCGCGGGTGCCGGACGAGCAGGTCGTCGACGAAGCCCGCGTCGAGATCGGCCAGCCGTCGGCCCAGGACGTCGACCGAGGCCCCGGCGGAGACGAAACCGCCGGGATCGGCCAGGTTCTCGGCCGCGTCCGGGTTGAGGTGGGCGGCGATCGCGGCGCCGATCGCCGCCGCGCGCTCGGCGGGCGCGCCGTGCCGGACCGCGAACGCGTTCGCCGTCTCGCCGCCGACCACGGCGAAACACCGGCCCGGCGTGGGCTGTTCGAGTTCCAGGTCGTGCAGCAGGCTGGCCACGTAGCCGATCTCGTCGTCGTGGTCGACGCCGTCGAGCTCGGCGAGGGCGCGGGCGAAGAAGTAGGTGCGGTACGAGTGCGCCAGCATCGTGTCCGAAAGCCGTTCGCGCGCTTCCGCTTCGGCGGCACGAGCGAGCGCGGTGTCCGGTAGCCGCAGTTCGGCCAGTGCCAGCCGCCCCGAGCCGCGCCTGCCGAGTGCCTGCCGCACGCGGCCCGGCACCATCGCGGGCACGGTGCGGAGCAGGCGCACGGTCAGGGCCCGGCGCTGGGCGGCGGTCAGATTCCCGCCGGTGCTGGTGGCCCACTCCCAGTCGAGGGCGGGTGTCACGGTGAGCATGATCGGTCTCCTCCGACGCGTGTTTCGCGATGTCCGTCGAGTGTCGCGGAGTGGATCCGGCCGGTGAAGTGGCGGAAATGCCAGCAATGCGTGGATACGTGCCAAACTGGAGTCATGATCGAGGTGGCCGCGCTGGCACTGGACGGGGTGATGACGTTCGACCTGGCCTGCGCGGTGCAGACGTTCCGGCACGGGCCCGGCGTCACCGGCGAACCGGTGGGCTTCGCGATGCGCACCTGCGGGGTCAGGCCCGGTCCGGTGTGGACGCCGAACGGCTTCGACCTGCGGGTGGAACACGGCCTCGAGCTCCTGGCCGAGGCCGATCTGATCGTCGTCCCCGGCATCGGCCTGCCGACGCTGCCGACGCCGGAACCCGTGCTCGACGCCCTGCGCGCGGCGGCCGATCGCGGCGCGACGATCGCCAGCATCTGCATCGGCGCCTTCGTGCTCGCCCAGGCCGGGCTGCTCGACGACCGCCCGGCCACCACCCACTGGGGCTACTGCGATCAGTTCGCCGAGCTCTATCCGGCGGTGAAACTCGACCCGACGGCCCTCTACATCGACGACGGCGACATCCTCACCTCGGCGGGCCTGTCGGCCGGCCTGGATCTGTGCCTGCACCTGGTGCGCCGGGAACTCGGCGCGGCCGCGGCCGCCGACCTCGCCCGCTGGAATGTGGTGCCGCCGCATCGCGAGGGCGGCCAGGCGCAGTACATCCCGCGGCCGATGGGCGGCCCCGATCCGCACGGCGGCCTGGCCGCCACGCTGACCTGGGCGGCCGCGAATCCCGAAGCCGCCCGCGATGTCTCGGCCATGGCCGCGCACGCGCTGATGAGTGAGCGCACGTTCATCCGCCGCTTCAAGGCGGAGGTCGGTGCCACCCCGGGCGCCTGGCTCGACGCGCAACGGCTCGGCCGCGCGCGGGAACTACTCGAGCGCACCGACCTTCCGGTGGAGGCGGTCGCGCAGCGCGCCGGGTTCGGCAGTGTGACGGCGTTGCGTGATCATCTGCGCGTCGCCACCGGGCTCACGCCCTCGGCCTATCGGCGCTCGCTGCGGCACTGACACGGTTCCGTCAGAATCCCGATTTCGCCGCGGTTTTCGGGGCGGCGGGCGGTGATGAACTGGACAAGCGAACTATGAGTTTCCGGACAGATTCCGGCGTGGACGATTTCCCCGACTCGATTCTGGGTACATCTGTCGATGTCAGAGGGTCGCTGCCGTTGGGCGGGAGTCGTGACTTATATTCCTGGTCAGGCTCCTCCGCACGTCGCACCATCCGAGCTAACTCCCTTTCGAGACTCCAGCACCGCCGATGCGGTCCCGATGAGATCGACGCTGAGAGGTGGTTGACGCATGACCGATGTGGTGACCGGATACGGGTCCGACACCTACTCGAGTACCCCGCTGCAACGCGTGGCGGGACGTTTGCAGAGCGCACTGCCGCCGGGGTGGCGGGTCGACGTGGTCGACCTGCCACCCCGCGGTCAAGTGGCCGGACAGCCGGTACTGCGGGTGCAGATGCCGGAGAACTGAACGACTACTCCGCCGTCCAGCCCATCGGCATCAGCACGGACTTCTGCTCGCAGAACGCGTCCAGGCCCTCCGGGCCGTTCTCGCGGCCGATGCCCGAGTTCTTGTACCCACCGAAGGGCGCGGTGGGGTCGAAGGCGTACCAGTTGATGGCGTAGGTGCCGGTGCGCACCTTCGCCGCGACCTCGAGGCCGTGGTCGATGTCGGTGGTCCACACCGAACCGGCGAGGCCGTAGTCGGAGTCGTTCGCGATGGCGATCGCCTCCTCCTCGGTCTCGTACGGGATCACCGAGAGCACCGGGCCGAAGATCTCCTCCTGGGCGATGGTGCTCGCGTTGTCGACGTCGGCGAAGATCGTCGGCTCGACGAACCAGCCGCGCTCGACGCCGGCAGGCCTGCCGCCGCCGAGGACCAGGCGCGCGCCCTCTTCCTTGCCCTTGGCGATGTAGCCTTCCACCCGCTCGCGCTGCTTCTCGCTGATCAGCGGGCCGAGCTGGGTGGCCGGGTCGGTCGGGTCGCCCGCCTGCATGGTCTTGACGTGCGCGACCAGCGCGTCGACGATCTCGTCGTAGCGGCTGCGCGGGGCGAGGATGCGGGTCTGGGCGACGCAGCCCTGTCCGCTGTTCATCAACCCGGAGAACGCGAGCACGGGGATGCTGGCGGCGAGGTCGACGTCCTCGAGCACGATGGCGGCCGACTTGCCGCCGAGCTCCAGCGAGACCGTCTTGAGCTGCTCGCCCGCGATCGCGGCCAGCTTGCGGCCGACCGCGGTGCTGCCGGTGAAGGTCACCTTGTCGACGCCGGGGTGGCTCGCCAGGTACTCGCTCTCCGCGGCGTCGGCGGGCAGGACGGAGAGCACGCCGTCCGGCAGACCGGCCTCGGTGAAGATGTCGGCGAGGATGTTGGCCGTCAGCGGGGTCAGCGGCGAGGGCTTGAGCACCACGGTGCAGCCGGCCAGCAGGGCGGGGCCGAGCTTGTTGGCGGCCAGGAACAGCGGGACGTTCCAGGCGGTGATCGCCGCGACGACGCCGCGGGGTTCCCGTGAGACGCGCGAGGTTCCGAACAGGCCGGTGCGAGTGTCGTTCCACTGGAAGGTCTTCGCCAGCGCCGCCCACGCGTCCAGCGCGGCGACGGCCGGAAGCTGGTTGAGCGTCAAGGCGGCTAACGAAGGCGCGCCCATCTCCGCGGTGAGCGCGGCGAGCAACTCGGGCGAACGCTGCTCGATCAGTCGGGCCGCCTTGGTGAGCACCTCTGCTCGTTCCAGTGGCGGTGTGGATGGCCACGGTCCGCTGTCGAAGGCGTCGCGGGCCGCGGCGACCGCGGCGTCCACATCGGCCTTCGTCACCGCGGGCACGCTGCCGACGGTCTCCTCCGTTGCGGGTGAGACCACGGAAATGCGGTCACTACCGGCAGGGGTGGTCCACTTCCCGCCGATGAACAGACTGTCGTAGTGCATAAGAACACGTTACAGTTTTGTGGCTGGGTTGTCTGCAACACGTTCTAATTCGCTGTGCCGCAACGACTGTGAACAGGGCGAATTCCAACCTGTCGGTTCGCTTTTCGGGTAAACGCACTATTGCGTTCTGTTGTTGAAAAGGGGATGCTTTAGCTACTGATCAGCTCGCTCGATTCATCAGACCTTTACAGCGAATTGGGGAGACCGACTCATGGCTGTGCAAGTGATCGGCCGATCGTTGATGACCAGCGACCAGACCGACCATCAAGCGAAGAGTGTAGGCAGCGGGGGATGGGTTGTGTCATTCCTGCCCGGCCGGACACTCACGATCGAGCAGGCAACTGCCGCCATTCAGGCCGCTGAGGCGGTCGCGATGGTCGGGGCGCTGGCTGATCAGGTCGGCCTGACCACGCTGGAGACGGTGGGCCTGGCGATTCAGGAGTCGCCGTGGGTGGCCGCGCTACCCGAGCCGGTTCGCCGGTCGCGTCGATTGAGCTGGCTGGCCTGATCGCCCTTGGTGGCCACGACCACCAGGTTGCTCACCAGTAGCTCGCGGATCACCGGAACTCGAACCAGCCACCACGCCCAGCGCGGGTGGTACCGGGGGAAGACCGTCCGGACGTCGGCTGAAGTCGTTGCCGCCCAGCGCAAACCGTCGGCGGCGGTCACCGCGAACAGTGACCTGCCGAACCTGTTCTTCGGTTCCCTGCCGTGCTTACGGCGGTACCGGCGGGCCGCGTACTCGCCACCGAGGTAGTGCCAGAGGCCGGTCTCGTGACCACCGAACGGCCCGTGCCACACCGTGTAGGAGTACACGATGAGGCCGCCGGGCTTGGTCACGCGCACCATCTCCTCCGCCATCACCCACGGGTGCGGCACGTGCTCGGCCACGTTCGAGGAGAAGCAGACGTCGAAGGCGTCGTCACGGAACGGCAGTGCCATGCCCGATCCGCGGACCGACCCGGAGACCCGCAGGCCCGCGGCGTGCATCTCGGACGGATCGGGCTCGACCGACACGTAGCGTGCCCCCGCCGCGGTGAACTCGTCGGCGAAGTACCCGGGGCCGCCACCCACGTCGAGGACGACGGTGCCGGTGAGGTCGCGGCCGGTGATGTCGGCGTAGAAGTCGCCGATCAGGTCGGCGCTGTCGGTGGCGATGCCGCCGTAGAACCTGGCCGGGTCGGACTGCTCGAACCGGAAGCTGGTGAGCAGCCGCAGGGAGCGGCGCAGCGTCGCGCGGCGCGCGAACCTGGACTGGTCGCGGCGCTGGACGGGCTGCTCGGTTCTCGGCAGGGATGCGGTCGGCACGGCCAGAGTTTATGGGCAGCGTCACCGGGGCCGATCGCGTGGTCCGACGGAACACAGCGGGACGGACGTGCCGATACAGATGTGTCGCGCAGACCACACCCGCTAGGGTGGGTGCCGACCTTTGTCCTCGACCGAACCGATTGCGAGCCCCGACCGTGCGTGAAGTCCTCCTGCTGTGCTGGCGTGACACGGGGCACCCGCAGGGCGGCGGCAGCGAGCGGTACCTGGAGCAGGTCGGCGCCCAGCTGGCCGCCCGCGGGATCAAGGTCACCCTGCGCACGGCCGGTTACCCGGGCGCGGCGCGCCGCGAGCGGATCGACGGCATCGACATCAGCCGCGCTGGCGGTCGCTTCACCGTCTATCCCCGGGCACTGGCCGCCATCGTCGCAGGTCGGCTGGGGATCGGCCCGCTGCGCGGAGTGCGTCCCGACGTCGTGATCGACACCCAGAACGGCATCCCCTTCTTCGCCGCCGCCACCGGCGTGCCCTCGGTGGTGCTCGTGCACCACGGCCACCGGGAGCAGTGGCCGGTCGCGGGCAAGCTGGTCGGGCGGATCGGCTGGTGGATCGAGTCGCGGCTCTCGCCGCGCGTGCACCGCGACAACCAGTACCTGACCGTCTCGCTGCCCTCGGCCGAGGAGCTGGCGGTGCTCGGCGTCGACCGCGAGCGCATCGCCGTCGTGCGCAACGGGGCCGAGCCGGTGCCCGCCGAGGTCGTCCCCGGCGCCGACGGCACCCGCGCCACGCATCCGCGCATCGCCGTGCTGTCGCGCCTGGTTCCGCACAAGCAGATCGAAGACGCGCTGACCGCCGTCGCCGCCCTGCGCGGGCGCTTCCCCGACGTGCACCTCGACGTGATCGGCGACGGCTGGTGGGCGCCGAACCTGCGCGCCTGCGCCGACGAGCTCGGCATCGCCGACGCCGTCACCTTCCACGGCCACGTCGACGAACAGCGCAAGCACGAGATCCTGTCGACCGCGTGGGTGCATGTGATGCCGTCGCGCAAGGAAGGCTGGGGCCTGGCCGTCATCGAGGCGGCCCAGCACGGCGTGCCGACCATCGGCTACCGCAGCTCGCGCGGCCTCACCGACTCCATCGTCGACGGCGTCACCGGACTGCTCGTCGACGACGCCCCCGCATTGGCCGAGGCGGCCGCCGACCTGCTGGCCGATCCGGAGACCCGGCTCATGATGGGCGAGAAGGCGCGGGCCCGCGCACGGGAATTCTCCTGGGAGCAGACCGGTTCCGGCGTCTACGAGGTGCTGTCCGCCGCCGCCCGCGGCGCGTTCGTCACCGGTTTGGTCGCCCCGCCCGCGCGGGACTGAGGCGCGAAAGCAGTGCGGCGGTGAGCAGTCCGCCGATCAGCAGCGTCGCCCACAGCAGGTGCGCCGCCGCGGAAATCCACCGTTGCGCCGGCGTGGCGATGTCGGTGGGGGCGTGGTCCGCCAGCCGGTACAGGGCCAGATCCGCGTCCTGATAGGCCAGTTCCGCCGCGGCGAGGGTCTTCCCGGAGTCGCCGAGCGGGCCCGGCGTCGTGCGTTCCACGACGATCCAGCCGACGCCGAGCGCGGCGATCTCAGCCGGTGCCGCGCCCCTGAGCAGCGCGTCCTCGACCCGGCGGGCCCGGTTCCCCTCACCGTTGACGGCATAGCCGCGAACCCGCAGCTCACCGGTTTGCAGCACGTCGTTCGGCAGGATGCGTGGCGCCGGATCGAGCACGGGAGCTGTTCCGCTGTAGGGGAATCGGCGGAACATGCCGGTCGGGAGAACAGCCACATCGCCGGGCGCGTCCATGCGCTCGACAACCTGCGCCCACCCCGCCGGGTAGTGCGCCGGCCGCATCTCGCCACCGACACCCCAGGCCAGATCGGCCAGCGGGAGGATCAGCAGGGCGATGAAAAGGGCGGCCACCGTGGAGGTTCCGCGTTCGGTTCGTGCGGTGGCCGCTGTGGGAGCGGCGTTGTCCGTGTTCCAAGGATCGGCGTTGTCCGAGGCCGCCGATGCAGCATTGACCGGGCCTGTCGGTGCAGCCCGGCTGGCGTCCGCTGGGTCGGCGTGGATGGAGTGTGTCAGTGCAGCCCGGCTGGCGTCCGCCGGGTCGGCGTCGATGGAATGTGTCGGTGCAGCTGCGCTGGCGTCCGCTGGGTCGGCGTCGATGGAGTGTGACGGTGCAGGTCTGCTGGCATCCGCCGGACCGGCGTCGATGGAGCCGGTGGGCTCGGCGTGGGTCGACTCCGTCGGATCGGCTTCGACGGAGTTCGTCGGTCCGGCGAGGGACGAGTCGGCCGGACCGGCGTGCTGGAAGTCCTGGCTTGTCGTTGGACCCGGTTGTGCCGATGCTGTCCGGCGGGCCCAGCGGAGGGCGGTTCCGCACGCGGCTGCCGCGCACAGCGCGTAGGCGGGCATCGCCAGCGCGACGTATTTCTGCGTGTCTCGCAACAGGCCCGCGCCGGGGACGTGCACCACCAGCCACTCGCCGACCGCGAGACCGGGGCCGGTCGCACCGAGCGCGGGCAGCACGATCGCCACTGCCGCAATGACCAGCAGTGCCCGGCCGTCGCGGCCCAGCGCCCACACCGTGCGCACGCCGAGCGCGACGATGCCGAGCAACAGCACGGTCCCGACCAGCGCCAATGGCGTCGTCCGGGTGACGGGCACCGCCTCGCTGTTCCAGATCCCGCCGAGCCCGGCCAGACTTCCCAGCGTGCCGAGCCATGGCTCGGCCCTGGCCGCGAACGCCGACACGCCCGCCGGATCCGACGGTTCGGCGCCGGAGCCGAGCGCCGTCGCGGTCAGCCAGGGCGCGCACGTGAGGATCCACAGAACCGTGGCGGGCAGGAAAGCCCGCCGCCCGACCAGCGCGAGCCCGATGATCGCGGCCAGCAGTGAACCGGTCGGCGTCAGCCCGGCCGCCGCGAAACCCGCCGTCAGCGCCGCCCAGGCACCGATCACCGCGCTCCTCGTGGAGGACGTGTTGCCGTCGGCCGTGGTGCGGTGTGCCGCGTTCCTGTCGGGGGACGTTGTGCGGTCAGCCGTGGTGCGGTGTGTCGCGCTGCTGTCGGAGGGCGCTGTGCGGTCGGCCGTGGTGCCGTGTGCCGCGCTGCTGCCGGAGGGCGCTGCGCGGTCGGCCGTGGTGCCGTGTGCCGCGCTGCTGCCGGAGGGCGCTGCGCCGTCGGCCGTGGTGCCGTGTGACGTCCTCCTCCTGTCAGAGGGTGCTGCGCCGTCGGCCGTGGTGCCGTCGGCCGTGGTGCGGCGTGTCGCACTCCTGTTGGAGGATGTTGCGCCGTCGGCCTGGATGCCGTTTGTCGCACTCGTGCCCGAGAACACCTGGCTGCGGGGCTGCGTCGCTTGTCTCACGCGGGCGGCGGCCAGGGCGATCCAGGGGAGGGCGGCGTAGCCGGTGAGGAGGCTCCAGTGGCCCTGGAGGAGGCGTTCGGCGACGTAGGGGTTCCAGAGGGCGATGGTGGCGGCGACCAGTTGGGCGGGGGTGGATGCGGTGAGGAATTCGCGGGTGAGGGCGGCGGCGCCGTAGCCGGCGGCCCACAGGGCGACGATCAGGATCGCCTTGACCAGCAGGCCGCCGTCGACCACCGGCGACAATACGGCGAGCAGTGCGTCCTGCGGGACGGCTCGCGGGGCGGCGGCACCGAGGCCGAGGGCGGAATCGGTGAGGTAGGAGCGGGGCGTGCTGACGGCGTCGCGGAGCAGCAGGTACCCCGAACCGGCCAGCGGTCCGACGATGATCAGCGCGAGCAGCGCGCAATATCCGGCCACCGCGGCCCTCGCGCGCCTGTCTCCCGTCACGCCAGTGCACCTTACGTCCCGTCGATCGGTCGCGGGCCCGGCGGGCTGGCGGCACCAAGGTGAGTCCGGTTGGACTCACATTTTCGGGGTACTGGTGATACGAAGGGCGCGGAGGTGCGACGATGAGGCGTGTCCTCGGTCCGTCGCCCCCCTGTCGTTGCTGACCTGACCTGGGTGACGGCAGGCGCGATGACCGCCAACGTCGCCGGGTACCTGCTGCAACTGCTCGCAGGCCGCTGGCTCGGCGTCGCCGGGTACAGCGAGTTCGCGAGCCTGCTCGCCGTGCAGCTGCTGTGCGCTGTGCCCGCGCTGGCCATGCAGAACGTGGTGGCGCGCGAGGTGGTCCGCGGGGCGGATCTGGGCGCGGTGCGGGCGATGCAGTGGCGGTGCGCCGCGCTGGTCGCCGCGGTCGCGGTGGTGCTGGTCCCGGTGGTCGCCGGGCTGCTGCACGTCGGGGTGTGGGCGGCCGCCGCCGCGCTCGGTGCGGCGCCCGCCCTGGTCGTACTCTCCGGCGAACAGGGAATTCTGCAAGGCGGCAACCACTTCCGTGCCTTGGCCGCCGTGCTCGCGATGGCCGGAACGGCACGCGTCGCGCCCGCGCTGGTCGCCCTCGCGCTCGGCGGCGGTGCGGCGGGCGCGCTGTGGGCGGGCGCGGCGGGCATCGTCTGCGCGGCGATCATCGCGGGCCGCATCGCCCGCTCGACCGCGCGCGAGCTCGAGCCGGACGTCAGGACGGCCGCGCATCCGGGGCAGCTCGGGCGCGAGCTGGACGCCGGAGCAGCCGCGCGTCCGGGGCAGGCCGGGCGCGAGCCGGATGCCAGGGCTGCCGCGCGTCCGGGGCAGGCCGGGCGCGAGCTGGACGCCGGGGCGGCCGCGCACCCGCAGCAGGCCGGGGTGCGCGAGGGTTCATCGATCCCTGCCTCGGCGTCGCCGCACGTCGGCGCAGGCGGATCGCGGCGCAGCGCGACAGACGACCGTGAGTCCGCCGGGGGCGGTCCGCAGTCCGCCGGGGCGAAGAACCGGACGATCGGTGTGCTGCCGGTGCTGCGGGCCGTGCAGGTGCAGGCGGCGCTGATGGCTCTGTCCTCGGCGGACCTGATCGTCGTGCGGATCGTGCTCGACGATGTCGACGCGAGCCGCTACTCTCTGGGCACCATCGCGACGAAGATCGCTTTCTGGCTGCCCCAGGCTGTCGGCGTCGTGCTGTATCCGCGCATGGCACAGCCAACGCACTCGGCCCGCGCGATCCGCGACGCGCTGTCGGTGCTGTCGATCATCGGCGTGGTGGCGGTGCTCGGTGCCGCGCTGGCCGCCCCGCTCGCCCCGCTGTTCGCCGGGCAGGACTACGCGCCGATCCAGGGCATGCTGTGGCTGTTCGCGCTGCACGGCGCGATCCTGGCCGTCCTCCAGGGCGCCCTGCTGTCCGCGATCGCCGTCGAACGCACCGCCCTGGCCGCGGTCACCTGGATCGGCCTGGTCCTCGAGGTGACCCTCATGCTCACCTTCGCCCGCACCATCGGCGCGCTGATCACCACCGCCGTCTCGGTCGCCGCCGTCACCACCCTGATCGTCGCGGTCGTCGTCCTGCGCACCGCCGCCCGCGCGACCACCCACAACCCCGCCCCCACCGTCTCGACAGGCAGCGTCTCGTAGTCCGGCATCGCGGCAGCCCCCCGCCTCCACCCGCATCGCTCCCGATCGCGGCACACCGGTGCGGGCTCCAGTAGCTCGGGAACGAAAGTCGCGTGGTTCCACAGGCATCCACATCATCTGCGGGCAACGACGTCAGCACTGTCCGGCGAGGCCCGGAAACGACAACGGCCCCGGTCGTGATGACCGGGGCCGTGCGCGGGAACTACATCCCTCAGGGACGCTTGTTGATATCGATCTGCTCGGTCGGCGCGTCGTAGTCACCCCGGTTGAACTGGGTGGTCGGCGCGTCGTCGGCGTCCCAGCTCGCGGTGTCGTCCGGGGCGGCGGTGGGGGCCGGGGTCGGGCGGGCGCCGCGGGGGCTGGCGTGCTGTGGGGTGCTGCCGCCGCCGCGCAGGCCGAGGAACAGGCCGGCGAGCAGGGCGATCACGCCGAGGATGCCGAACACGATCGGCACGACGCGGCCGAACAGCGACAGCTTGTCGGTGTTCTCCTTGGCGATCGCGATCTGCGACTCGATGGTGTTCTCGTCGAACACGATGTGCGACTTGAGCGCGGTCACCTCGGGCTTGTCGGCCGAGCGGGCGTAGAACAGGTGGATCGACTCGCCGCCCTTGATGACGGTGCCGGTCTGCGGCTCGACCCACAGGTCACGCACGTTGGTGTAGTACCGGGTCATGGTGACCGGCTGATCGGCGGGCACGTCGGTGACGCCCCACTTCGACGCGGGCAGGGTCAGCCGGTTGGTCGGCGACTGCACGACGTCCCAGGTGCTGGTGACCGGCGCGGTCATCTGGAAGTGGTAGACCTTCGTGCTGTTGATCTCGGTCTCTTCGATGAAGTTCGCGTCGAAGGACTTGCGCACGTTGATGTCGAAGTACGGGTACGTCTTCTTCTCGGTGCCGATCGGGAAGCGGTAGCCGAGGCCGGTGTGCTGCACCGGCTCCATGACGCTGCCGTCCTTGTTGACGGTGACCGCGATCGAGCCGTTGGGCTCGGTGTCGACCGGCATGCCGGTCACGCGGTCGATGGTGACCCGGTCGATGGTCGCGGTGAGCAGACCGGTGTCG
This sequence comes from Nocardia sp. NPDC050718, assembly GCF_040654235.1. Classification (NCBI taxonomy): domain Bacteria; kingdom Bacillati; phylum Actinomycetota; class Actinomycetes; order Mycobacteriales; family Nocardiaceae; genus Nocardia; species Nocardia sp. NPDC050718. The sequence continues at coordinate 415,306 of NZ_JBFAHQ010000001.1, forward strand.
CCCTGCACGTCGGTGCGGCGCAGCGTCTGGCCTGCCTGCAGCGTCATCTCGTCGGCGTCGGAGGGCTCCTCGACGGTGACGAAGCGCTGCGAGACCAGCGGCACGTCCTTGTTCACGACGGCGGGTCCGTCGCCGGTGGTCAGCGACTTGGAGTCGAGGACGAGACTGTCCTCGCCCTTCTGGTTCTCGGCGATCGTGGTGATCTCGAGGTCGAGCGGAGTCTTGGCCACCTTGCTCACGGTGTAGGTGGGGATCATCAGCGCGGCGACGAGTAATGCCGCGCCCAGACCCACGAGCACGCAGGCGACCGTCCTTCTGGTACCGGCACTCAGTGCCATGCAAACTCTCCTCGTCGTTCGAACACCGGATCCTCCGGTGGTCTGGTATTGCACCTAGCCCTCGTGAGCCCCGACACTAACAGCCCGACCGCGCAGTGTGCCGTGCTGCGCCCGGTAAATCGCCGACACGGCAGACTGGAGCGTGATGACGACCGCTACCGCCCCCGTTTCACCGCCCCGCGCCTTCAATCCCGCTCTCGAGGGGATGCGCGGAATGGCGGCCCTCGGTGTGCTGTTGACCCACGTCGCGTTCCAGACCGGAGCGAGCGGGATCGCGGTCATCGGCCCGATCCTGGAGCGCTTCGACATGGCGGTCGCGGTGTTCTTCGCGCTGTCGGGCTATCTGCTGTGGCGCCCGCACGCGGCCGCAGCGCGCGGGCTCGGCACCGCCCCCGGCACGATCCGCTACCTGCTGCATCGCCTCATGCGCATCGTCCCCGCGTACTGGGCGGTGGTGGTGTTCGTGCTGGTGCTGCTGCCCGGCGCGGCGCAGTCGGCGAATCTGCGGGTGTGGGTGTCGAACCTGTTCCTGCTGCAGGTGTTCGTGCCGCTCACCCTGACCGAGGGGCTCACCCAGATGTGGAGCCTGTCGGTGGAGGTGGCGTTCTACCTGGTGCTGCCGCTGCTGGCCTTCGCGATCGTGCGGCTGCGCGGCGCCGCCGCGCGCTGGCGCGTCCCGGTGATCTGCGCGCTGATGGCGGTCACGCTGACCTGGAATCTGTGGCCCGTCCCGACCCCGGACGCCATCCACGCCGACAACTGGCTGCCCGGCTATCTGCCGTGGTTCGCGGCGGGCATGCTGCTCGCCGAGCTGATCTACCAGCTGCGGCCCGAGGCCTGGTGGCGCGCGCCGTTCGCCAGTCAACCGCTGATGTGGGCGATCGCGCTGGCCGCCTTCCTGCTCTCGGCCACCGAGTTCGGCGGCCCGGCCGGCCTGGAGCGGGCGGAGCCGTGGCAGTACGCGATGAAGATGCTGCTCGGCACGATCATCGGGTTCGGCCTGCTCGCCCCGCTGGTGCTGCGCCCCGGTGACGCCGCGCCGCACCGCTGGCTGGAATCGCCGACCGCCGCCACGCTGGGCCGCTGGTCCTACGGCATCTTCCTGTGGCACCTGGTGGTGCTCACCATGGTGTTCCCGGTGTTCGGCCTGCTCCCGTTCAACGGCAACTTCGGCTACGTCCTCGTGCTCACCACCGCGCTGACCCTGCCGCTGGCCGCCGCCAGCTTCGCGCTGATCGAGGACCCGGCGCGGCGGCTGGCCCGGCGCTGGGACAAGGCCGCGGCCGCCCGCCGCGCCGCGCGGGCCGAGGCGGTCGCCGCGTCGCGCTAGCGCCGACGACGTGGCAGCGCCGCGACACCGACCGCGATCACGGCGATGACCGCGGGCGCCTGCGCCCACAGCGACCCGCCCATGTAGGGGCTGCCCGAACGCCACGTTCCGGTGGACAGCGCGGCCGCCGAGATCAGCGTCCCGAGCCCGGCCACCCACGGCAGCGTCCGCGCGGTGAGCGCGGGGCGGAACCGGCTACCGGCCAGCGCGAGCAGCGTGAGCACCGCGCCCACCGGCCCCGACACCACGGTCACGACACCGGTCAGCCCGAGCGCGGCGGCCCAGCGCACACCCCAGGTCACCGGCGCCTGCCCGGCGTCGGGCACCTCGCGCCGCCGCGGAATCGCCAGCAGGACCAGCGGAATCAGCAGCAGCAGCCCACCGAAGATGGCGAGCCGGTACCAGCGGTCGGCCGGGAACGACACGGTGATCTCCCCGGTCGTGCCCGCCGGGACGAGCCACGCCTGCTGCCACCCGTCGACGACCACCGGTGCCAGCGCGCGCCCGTCGGCGGTGTGCGCCTGCCAGCCCACATTGGTGCTCAGCGGCAGCACGAGCAGCTGGGTGCCCGGATCGGCGGGCGCGGGCGCGATCGGATCGGTGCGCACGAGCCGCAACCGGTCGACGGTGAACAGCTCGGTCGGCGCGACGGTGAGATCGGGATGGCCGGGGAGCAGTTCGAGATCGGCCGCGTCCTCCGCGCACGCCCGCGCGGACACCGGTGCGCCGGAACGGAGTTCGTCGGCGGTGGCGGTGATCGTCGTGTGCACGGTGCGACCGCCGATCGCGATCACCGGACCGTCTTCGCAGCCGATGGTGACCAACCGGTCGCCCGCCGCGTGCGCCGGATACTCGGGGCCGAGCACCTCCACCTCGGCGAGGCCGGTCGGCTGGGTGAGCACGAAGCCGAGCGCGGTGCGGTCGAGCACCTCGTTCCAGCTCTGGATGCTGATCTCGACGCGATCGGTGACGGTGGGGTACAGCGAGATCCGCGCGGGTTCGCCGTGTTCGCGCTCGGGCAGTTCGCGCACCTGCGGACCGTTGCCGAGATTGACCATGACGGCGGTGGCGGTCGCGGGCAGCCCGCCGAGCGCGGTGGTGATGTCCAGTCCGGTGACCTCGGCGGGCTCCGGAAGTTCCAGCACCAGGGTGGGTTTGGCCCCGGCGAGCCCGCGGACCGTGGCCTCGGGCGCGGTCCAGGTGGTCCTCGGATCGCCGTCGGTGGCGGCGAAGGCCGCGCCGCGCAGGTCACCGACGTCGGCCTTGCCGCGCGCCACCGGCCGGGTGTGGTCGGTGAGCAGGGCCTCGAGCGCCGGGCCGGGCCGGGTGCGCACGGTCAGGTCGGTGCTGGCGGTGAGCGGTTCGGGCACGGCGAGCGTGCGCCCGAAGACACCCGGCTCCTCGGCGGGCAGGCCGAGTCCCTTGCTGCAATGCACCCGGTCGGGGCCGTCGAAACAGGCACTGCGGCCGGGGAATTCCTGGCCGAGGTCCCAGCCGGTGACGGTGGTGCCCGGCGCGACGTCGGGCAGTACGACCCGGTGCCGGATGTCGACCCGCACGGGGGCGTCGCGCACGCTGTAGTCGTCGAGGGTGAGTTCGCTGATCCCGAACTGGCCACCGCTGGTGCCGGTTTCGGTCCGCGCGGCGGTGATCATCACCCAGTCCGTCTCGCCCGCGGGCAGCGGAACCGTCGCCGGCGCACCGGGTTCGGTGATCCGCGCCGACACCGTGCCGCGGGAGGTACGGACCTCCACCCACTTCACCGGGTCGCCGAGCGCGGCGGCGGTGGTGGTGAACCGCAGCGAGCCGACGGTGATCGGCTTGTCCAGGTCGAGCCGGAGCCACTGGCCGAGCGCGGGTTCGGCGCCGTTGCTGATCCAGGCGGTGCTCGCATCGCCGTCGACGGCGGCGGCGGTCGAGCTGCCGGGCGCGGCGCCGCCGATCTGGGTGGCGTCGGCGGCGGAACTGGACGCGGTCACCTTCGCGCCGGACCATTCGCCCCGGACGAGCGGGGTGCCCTCGACCGGGTAGTCGGGCACCAGGTTGTGCGTGCGGCGGGCGTCGTCGGCGGCGCGGACGGCGGAGTTGTGGTTGTCGACCCGGCCGAAATCGGACTCGCGATCCATCGGGGTGTCGGTCAGCAGGACCGGCTTCGGCGGCAGCCCGGCGCGCGCGGCGTCGGCGGTGAGCAGCACCGGGGCCGTGGGGTTTCCGGTGTCGCGGCGAATGCGCTCGAGCACCTCGGGACCACCCTGGACGACGGGCACGGCGTCCAGCGGCACGGTGTACGCGCCCGGGAATCCCGGCGGCGCGCCGGTCCCGCCGCGCACCGTCACCGGGGTGCCCGGCGAGGGCACGTCGACCCGATAGATCTCGATCGCCGGGTAGGCGGGCTGGAGGTCGTTGTCGACGACCAGGCCCGCGTCCGCCGCGCGCGGCCCGATCAGGTCGCCGAATTCGGCCACCTTCGTCAGCGCCGGCGAGCCCTCGATCGCCCGGTGCGCCAGCATCGGCCGGGTCGAGCGGGAGGTCTCGGGGTCGAGGTCGTTGCGCAACACCAGGACGCCGATGCCCTGATCGGCGAGGGTGGCGGCCAACCCGGTCGACGGCCTGCCGTCGGCGATGAGCCGCTGCACGGAGTCCATCGCGCGGATGGTGCCCGGCGGATTCAGCGGCACCGAATCGCGCACGGCCCAAGGCGTCTCGGCCAGGGCTTGCAGCGGTTCGTCGCGGGTCAGGCCCCAGATCTGGCTGCCGAACGGCGCGCCGGGCACGACCAGCGCGCGGGTGTCGGCGGCGTTGTCGGCCAGCCACTCGGCGGTGTCGGTCCAGTACGCGGGCACCCGGTCGTAGGCGCCGCGCGGCGCCAGCTTGCCGGTCCAGGCCAGCGAGGTGGCCAGCGTGAGCGCGGCCAGGATCAGCGCGGCGACGGCGACGATCCGGTCCCGCTCCGGATGGGCGAAGGTGTTGCGCCACTCGCGCAGCGGCACCGAGGCGGGCAGCGGCACCCGGCCGAGCAGGTGGGCGAGGCCGACCACCAGCGGCAGCCGGATCAGCGGTTCCAGCTTGTGCACATTGCGCAGCGGCGCGCCGCCGGAGTCGAGGAACACCCGCACCGATTCGGAGAACGGACCGCCGAGCGCACCGACGTAGCCCGCGCAGATACCGGCCAGTCCGACCAGCAGGATCAGCGTGAACCGCCCCCGGTACGGCATGGACGACCGCGCCAGCCCGGCCATGCCCGCCGCCGCCAGCAGCCCGGTCGCGAGCACCGCGGCGGGCTGGGTGACCAGCACCGCGCCCGCGATCCGCTCCGGCGAGACGAACGGGGTCCAGCTGTCGGTGCCGCGCAGCACCTCGGCCAGCGAGGCCCACTGCGTCGTCACTCCCGAGGACTCGATGTAGTCGAGGAACGGCGGGCTCACCTTGCCGAGCAGCAGCAGCGGCACCACCCACCAGAAGGTCGCCAGCACCAGCAGCGGAATCCACGCGGCCGTGAACCGCCACCAGCGCCGATTCGGCCGGTAGGAGGCCCACCAGAGCGCGGCGGGCAGGAACGCGGCCACGGTCGCGACGGCGTTCACCGAGCCCATCAGAGCCAGTGCGAGCGCGCTACCGGCGGGTGAGAGCACACCGCCACGCCTGTTCCCCTTGGTCGCTGCCGCACCGGGCCCGCCCGCATCCCGCCGGTTCCGTACCGCGACGCCGAGGGCGGCCGGTGCCAGCAGGACCCACGGCGCCAGCATCATCGGCAGCGTCTCGGAGGAGATCGAGCCGAGCGTGGTGAGCACCCGCGGCGACAACGCGAACGCGATACCGGCGATCACCCGCGACCCGCGCGCGCCGATCCCCAGCACCTCGCACAGCTTGACGATGCCCCAGAACCCGGCGAGCAGCAGCAGCGCCCACCAGACGCGCTGGGTCACCCACGCGGGCAGGTGCAGCAGATGACCGGCGGAGAAGAAGGTGCCGTGCGGGAAGAAGTAGCCGTAGGCCTGGTTCTGCACCTGGCCCATCGGAGCCTGACTGCTCCACAGGTGCGATGCCCGTGCGAGGAATCCGAGCGGGTTCTGAGCGAGGTCGTACTTGGTGTCCGCGACGGTGAGCCCTGGCGCCTGCGCGAACGTCAGGACGAAGGCGGCTACGACCGTGCCGACGAACCAGCGCCAACCCAGTGGAGCCGTGTCCGGGTGCCCCGCTGGGGGGCGTGACGCGCGGGCGTCGGACTCAGCGGCTGCCGTATTCAGGAGCGTTGAGCAGCGAGGAATCCTTGTCACCGCTGCGGTCGATCGAGGGCGCCGAGTTCTGCTGCACCGCGGCCGTGATCGCGAAGACGGCGATTGCGCTCAGCAGGGCGCCGCCGACCGCGCTGGCAACAGCCGGAACAGCAAACTTCATCGCGCACTCCAATACGCTCGACGTCGGGGTGGTACCTCGGCCAACCTAGCAGGTGTCGGCCGCTTGGTCAGTGATCGGGCACGTCGCAATGCAGCGCGCCGAGCAGTGTCCGGAATTTGGCGGTGGTCTCGGCGAGCTCGGCCGCCGGATCCGACGCCGCCACGATCCCGCCGCCCGCGTTCGCGCGCAGCGTGCGCCCGTCGGCCGCGAGCTCGGCGCCGCGGATCGCGACGACCCATTCGCCGTCGCCGTCGTCGGCGCACCAGCCGACCGCGCCGCCGTAGAAGCCGCGGCGCGGTTCGTCGGCGGTGATCGCGGCCAGCGCGGCGGCGAACGGCGTCCCGTTGACGGCGGGTGTCGGATGCAGCAGCAGCGCCAGGTCGAGCGCGGTGGTCGACGGGTCGCGCAGCACGCCGTGGATCGGGGTGGCCAGATGCCAGACCTGTTCGGTGCTCAGCAGTTCGGGCGCGTCGGGGATGTGCAGCTCCCGGCAGACCGGGGTCAGCTGCTGCCGGATCCACTCGATCACGTACCCGTGCTCGTCGTGGTTCTTGGCGCTGGACAGCAGTTCCCGGGCCTGCGCAGCGTCGGCGTCCGGATCGGCGAGCCGGGGCAGCGTGCCCGCCAGCGGATGCAGGCTGACGCGGGTGCCGTGCCGCGCGACGAGCACCTCCGGCGTCGCGCCCAGCAGCGTCTCGCCCGGTCGCCCGGCCGCTGTCAGGTCCACCGCGTACACATTGGCGTTGGGATGGCGGGTCAGCAGCTGACCGGCGAGGACCTCCGGTTCCAGCGGCGCGTCGGCCTCGATCAGCAGGGTCCGCGCGGCGACCACCTTGCGCAGCTCGCTGCCGGGATCACCGAGCTGTTCGACCAGCTTCGTCACCCGTGCCACGTGCTCGGCGGCGGTGGGCAGCTCGGCGACGACCCGGACCGCGGGCAGCGCGGGCAGTGCGGCGGGCCGCCACGGTCCGGCCGTGTGCAGCGTGGTCTCCGGCTGCCACAGCGCCGCGGGCTCCTCCGGGTCGAACGGCAGCGCGCCGACGATCAGCCGCGGACCGGTCCCGCTGCCGGGCGCCGTCCACCGGCGCAGCGTGTCGACCGCCTGCCGCGGATCGGGGTAGCCGGCGCGCACCCCCGCCGCGCGCAGCACCCCGTCGGGGCGGGCCAGCAGGAATCGGTTCATGGTGGTTCGACCATAGCCGCGCCGACCGTGGCCGGGAACGGGGGAGCGATCGAACTCTCAGTGCTCCGGCGGCACCAGCAGGACGGGTCGGTGGCCGTGCTTGAGCACCGCCTCGGCCACGCTGCTGTGCAACAGCGCGCGCAGTCCGGTGGCGCCGCGGGTGCCCGCGACGATGATGTCGACGTCGAGCTCGTCGGCGCAGTCCACGATCGCGTTCCAGATGGTCGTGGTGCACTCGGCGGTGCGCGGTTCGGCGTGGATGCCCGCCAGTTCGGCCAGGTGCACGCCCTCGGCGTTGATCTTGCGGGCATCGGTGTAGGCGATGTCCTCGATCTCCTCGTCGGGCACCCAGTCCGGTTGCATCACCCCGGCCAGCCCGGAGATGCGGGCGGCCTGGCGCACCATCGGCTCCCATGCGGTGAGCAGGATGGCGCGCTCGGCGGTGAGGAAGCGGCCCGCGTACTCGATGGCCCGCTTGGCGTGTTCGGAACCGTCGTAGGCGATGAGCATCCGATCGCAAGCCATGACGACCTCCTGCGCTGGTACAGCGTCTCGTGCAGTCAGATTACCCCCGCCCGACCGGGTCCAATCGGATCCGGTGCCGCGGGTCGGGCCCGGCCGGGACTACCGTGGACCGCATGCGGAAATCGCCTGTGGTCGTGTTCGCAGTCCTAGCCGCCGTCGCCACCGCCTGTTCGGGAGGATCGTCGACCGAGACGACACCGACGGCGAGCGGCACCGGCGTCCCCTCCGCCGCGCAAGGGGGTGACCCGACCTCGCCGGTGACCGGCACGCCGGCGCAATCCGCCTGCGGCGCCGACTATCTCGCGAAACTCACCCAGCGCGAGAAACTCGCGCAGCTGCTGACCGTCGGCATCACCGGCTCGGCCGACGCCACGAACGTGGTGAGCACCGAGCAGGTCGGCGGCATCTTCATCGGCAGCTGGACCGATCCCGGCCTGCTGAACAACACCCAGCTGGACGCGGTGAAGGCGCTGGCCAAGGCGCCGCTGATGGTCACCATCGACGAGGAGGGCGGGCGGGTCTCGCGCGCCAAGAACCTCATCGGCGTCGCGCCGTCGGCCAGGGAGATCGCGCAGACCCAGACGCCGGAGCAGCACTACCAGAACACGCTGACCAGGTCGAAGGCGCTCAAGGACCTCGGCGTCACCGTCGACTTCGCCCCCGATGTCGACGTGAGCAGCCAGCCCGCCGACAGCGTCATCGGCGACCGCTCCTACAGCGACGACCCGCAGGTCGTCACCGAGTACGCGGGGGCCTACATCCGCGCCTCCAACGAGGTCGGCCTCGGCGCCGTCATGAAGCACTTCCCCGGCCACGGCTCCGGCTCGGGCGACTCGCACACCGGCGCGGTCCGGACGCCGCCGCTGTCGGAGCTGCAGAACAAGGACCTGGTCCCGTTCCGCAATCTGGTGAACTCCGGCGCGGCCGTGATGGTCGGCCACCTCGACGTGCCCGGCCTGACCGAGCCCGACGTCCCGGCCAGCATCAGCCCGGCCGTGATGTCGCTGCTGCGCGAGGGCACCGGCTACGGCGCGCCGCCGTACAACGGCCCGATCTTCACCGACGACCTCGGCGGCATGGCGGCCATCACCGCCCGCATGTCGATCTCCGACGCGGTGGAGGCGGCGCTGGTCGCCGGCGCCGACAATGCCCTGTGGATCAGTACCGACGCGGTGCCTCAGGTGCTCGACCGTTTGGAACAGTCGGTGGCGAGTGGCAAACTGCCCGCCGACCGGGTCGACGCCTCCGTGTTGCGGATGGCGCGCTACAAGGGCGTACAGCTGGGCTGCTGAGGCGGTCCGGCGACTGTGCGGCAAATGGGCACGGGCGAACTTACCTTGGAGTAATATAGGGGTTCACCCTGCGGTAGGAGAGTGGATGGCGGGCGGAACGAAGCGACTTCCCCGGGCGGTTCGTGAGCAACAGATGCTCGACGCCGCCGTCGAGGTGTTCGCACGCAAGGGCTTCCACGACACCTCGATGGACGCCATCGCCGCCGAGGCGAAAATCTCCAAGCCCATGCTCTACCTGTATTACGGCTCCAAGGACGAGTTGTTCCGGGCCTGCATCCAGCGCGAGGGCCTGCGCTTCATCGAGGCCGTGGCGCCCGCGGGCAACCCGCAACTCACCCCGCACGAGCAGGTGCGCACGGCGCTGGAGGGCTTCCTCGACTTCGTCGACCGCAACCGGCAGTCCTGGCAGGTGCTCTATCGGCAGGCAATCGGTCAGCAAGCTTTCGCGTCCGAGATCGACAACGCGCGCGAGCGGGTCATCGAGCTCACCGCGAAACTGCTCGAGTCCAGTGCCAAGAACGCCGATCCCGGCACCAATTTCGAGGTCGTCGCGGCCGCGGTGATCGGGGCGGGCGAGGCGATCGCCGACCGGGTCGCCAGTGGCCGGATCGAGGTGGCCGAGGCCGTCGACCTGCTCGACGATCTGGCCTGGCGCGGCCTGGCCGGTCGCAAGAAGCCGGAATAGCCGCCACCGGTTGCTCGCGCTCGTCCGACCTGCCATCGTGCTCGACAGCGGGCGCTGAGGCGCGGCCATCGTCGGACCGGGCGGGGCCGCGGCGCGGGCGCCCGGGAGTTCCACGACAGACGGGGTGGCAGTGTTCGGTGTGTTGAAGCCGTGTGCGCACGGCGCGGCGAAATACGGCATCGATCCGGGGCAGTGGCAGGCGCACATGTGCGGGCTGTGTCTCGGCCTGCGCGACGGGCACGGACAGTTGGCGCGCGCGGCGACCAATACCGACGCCATCGTGCTCAGCGTGCTCACCGAGGCTCAGTCCGGTGACGCCGACGCCCGCACCACCGCCGGGCCGTGCCCGCTGCGTGGGATGCGCCGGGCCTCGGTGGTCGCGGCCGACGCGCCGGGTGTACAGCTGGCCGCCATGGCCTCACTGCTGTTGGGCGCGGCCAAGATTCGCGACCACGTCGACGACGGCGACGCTGGTCGGCTCGCTCGCCGTCCGATGGGGCGGGTCGCCGGGATCTGGTCGGCGGCCGCCCAGGCGCAGGCCGACCGGATCGGCCTCGATGTCGGCCCGTTGTTCACGGCTATCGACAGTCAGCCTGCGCTGGAGGCGCTCGCCGCGGCGAACGGCCCCGGCCGCGTCACCGAAGCGGCGGTCGCCGTTCGGCAGGCGGCGGGGTGGGTCGGCGCCGCGTCGTCGCCCGCGAAGCCGCATGGGCCGACCATGGCTCGCACCGACGACTCGAGTACCACGCCGATCACCCTCGACGAGCTGACCGGTCCGACCCAGCTCTGCGCGGCCACCCTGTTCGGCCACACCGCCACCCTGGCGGGCCGCCCGGAAAACGTTGCGGCCCTGCAGGAGATCGGCCGCCATGTCGGCCGGATCGCGCACCTCGCCGATGCCATCGAAGACCTCGAACGCGACCGTCTGCGCGGCCGCTTCAACCCACTCGAAGCCACCGGCACCGAGATGCCGCGCGCCTATGATCTGTTGCGCGAGAGCGAATCTCGTATCCGCGCGGCCGCCGCCGAAGCGAAGCTCGACCAGCTGCCCACCGTCCGCTGGGCGCTGCTCGACCCGCTGTCCGCGCTGCTGCGCAGAATGGGGCAGGGCCTCGGTCTCGCCGTCGGCCATGTCTGCCGCACCGCGCCGGTCGCGCAACAGCATTCGCCGTACCAGTTCCCGTCCCCGCCCGGGCGCAGGCCGACCAGGAGGCCCGGCCCGCTCAAGGCGGGCGGGCTGATCCTGGGCGTCTACTGCACGGGCGTCGCGTGCTGCGTCGACCACACCAGTCCGTGCACCGGCGAGCAGAAGGACGCCTGGGCCAAGCGCTGCGACTGCGGCGAATGCTGCGATTGCGGTGACTGCTGCGGCAACTGCTGCGGTGAGGACTGCGGGTGCGGCGACTGCTGCAGCTGCGACTGCAACTGCTAGGAAACCCTCACTCGCACTTCACGATCGGGATCGGGTCGTACTTCACGGTCCGGGTGTGCCGGGAGACCTGGGCGCCGGTCTTGCGATCGGTGATCACCCTGGTGTCGGAGATGGTGAACCCGGGCGCGCCCTCGGAGGCGATGCAGTCCTTGCCCTTGGGCAGGGTGATCTCCTGCGGCTCGGTCGGCTTCGACTTCTCGCCGGTGATCGACTCCACGTCGACGGTCTTGGTGCCCCACAGGCGCACGGTGATGTCCGAGCCCGTCGCGATCGCCTGGATGTAGACGCCGGTCGCGGTGGTGTTGCGGAACGCCAGGTCGATGGCGCCGTCGAACACGGTGGCTTCGCGCGCCGCCGGGTACCGCGAGATGTAGTAGCTGTGCTCGGTGTGGCCCGCGTCCTCCATGCCGGCGAAGTAGGCCGCGTTGTACAGCGTGGTGGCGAACTGGCTGATGCCGCCGCCGACCGCCGTGCTCGGCCTGCCCTTGTCGATGATGCCGGACTCGACGTAGCCCTCCGCGGCGGTGCGCGGACCGGTGAACTCGTTGAGCGAGAAGGTATCTCCCGGCTTCACCACCGCGCCGTCGACCTTGGCGGCGACGGTGCGGATGTTCACGCCGGACGGGCCGCTGAAGCCGCCGGTGGTGAACTGGCCGACCATCTCGGTGATGCCGAGCGCGTTGGCGGCGTCGGTGGTGAGCTTGGGCTCGATCCGCTGGTACACCGCCTCGGTGGTGCGGTTACCGGTGGCGGTGAGCAGGGCGGGCAGCTTCTCCAGCGTCTTGGGCCAGTCGACCTTGTTGCCCACCACGGCGGGCACCACGGTCGGCTTGCCCGCGCCGACGGTGAAGGTGGCGTCCTTGGGCTCCACCTCGGAGGCCGCCAATTGCGGTGCGAGCAGGGCGATCGCGGCGTCGTTATCGATCTTCGGCGCCAGGCCACCGTTCCCGTCGGGCACGAAGCCGAGCACCCCGGCGATCTGCTCCGGCGTGAGCGTGGCGCGAATGTCCTTGCTGCTCACCGTGATCGGCGCGGAGATCGCCGGCGTGGCGATATCGCGCAGGGCGGCCTGCACGGCCTCGGTGCGCACCGCGACGGGCGCGGCCACCACGGGCAGGTCCAGTTCGCTGCTCGACGCCCAGCGCTCGGTGATCGTGGTGCGCGCGGCCGCGGTGTCGAGCACCCGGCCGGGCACCGGCGCGATCGCGACCGGCTTGCCGTTGACGAACCGCACCGTGCCCTCGACGGTCGGGTTGTCGTGGGCCTGGAAACCGGCCACCTGCTGATCCAGCGCCGCCGCGTCGACGGTGCTGACCACCGCGACGTCCCGGGTGCCGAACAGGGAGATCAGTCTGCTCACCGGGTTGAGTGGCTGGTCGCCGACGGCGTCCCAGGTGCCGTCCCAGTCCACCTGCAGGCCGGCCGTGGCGGGCACCATGCTGGCCTGCACGTCGCCGATCCGGACCGGCAGCGGTCGCTCGGCCTTGGGGCCGAGCTCGGCGTGCAGGAGCGCGTTCGCCTCGGACTCGTCCATGCCGCCGATGTCGACCCCGGCGACGACGGTGCCGCGCGGCACCTCGCCGTTGCTCAGGGCCAGGTCGGCCAGGTAGGCGGCGGCGCCGACGGCGAACACGGCGCCGACGGCGATACCGATCCGCTTGGCCAGTTGTGGGGTGCCGGAGCCGGTCGGCGGCTGCGGGGCCGCCGGGGCGGGCGCAGGCGACCAGCGGTCACGGGTCACGGTGGCGAGGGGCTGGGTGGGCAGGGCGGCGGTGACGTCGGCATCGAAAGTGCGATTTGCTTCGAGCAGCTTGCGTAGTCCGACCTCGCCCCTTGGTCGGTCGGCCGGTCCGCCGACATTCGACTCGCTGGGCACGGAGGTCCTTCCGTTGGGTGTTATGGCGTCGTCCTGGATCAGGTGCGCCCGGCCCCAGATGTTTGCGGGGCCTCGGCCAAGGGTAACGGTGTTCGTCGTCCTCGGCACCCTGGCAACAGTGGATGGACAGCAGGAAGGCTCCGCGTAGTTGCCGGGTCGGGGGTCTGGCAACTACACGGAGCCGATCTGTTTATCGCGGCCCGTTCCGGGGCGTTACAGCCGTTTTTCCGGGCAGTTTCGGCGGCCTCCGGCGGCGCCACCACGCCGATCCGGGCCCTCGCGCGGGACAATCGCACGTGAGACTCGACACCAGGTAGCGCGCAACGAGGGAGAACTGATGCAGCTGGGAATGATCGGCCTCGGCCGGATGGGTGCCAATATCGTGCGTCGCATCGTGCGCGACGGGAACACCGCCGTCGGTCACGAACGCCATCAGGGTCACATCGACGAGCTGAAGGCCGAGCTCGGCGACAGCTTCGACGGCAGCACCGACCTGAAGGAATTCGTCGCCATGCTCGACGCCCCGCGCGTCGTCTGGGTGATGATCCCCGCGGGCGCGACCGGTGCCGCGATCGACAATCTGGCCGAGCTGCTCGAACCGGGCGACATCATCATCGACGGTGGTAACAGCCGCTACCACGAGGACATCGCGCGCGCGAAGGCGTTGGCGCCCAAGGGCATCCACTACCTCGACGTCGGCACCTCGGGTGGTGTGTTCGGCCTGGAGCGCGGCTTCTGCCTGATGATCGGTGGCGAGGCCGAGCAGGTGAGCTACCTCCAGCCGCTGTTCGAGTCCATCGCGCCCGGCGTCGAGGCCGCGCCGCGCACGCCCGGACGTACCGGCGCGCCGACCCCGGCCGAACAGGGCTGGCTGCACTGCGGCCCGGCCGGGGCGGGCCACTTCGTGAAGATGGTCCACAACGGCATCGAGTACGGCGCGATGGCCGCCTACGCCGAGGGCCTGAACATCCTCCAGCACGCCAACGTGGGCGCCACGCAGGGCGACGGCGAGCACTCGGCGGAGGAGACCCCGCTGGAGCACCCCGAGTACTACCGGTACGACCTGGACATCCCGGACATCACCGAGGTGTGGCGCCGGGGCTCGGTCGTCGCGTCCTGGCTGCTCGACCTCACCGCCAGCGCCCTGTACGCCGACCCGAACCTGGACGGGTACAGCGGTCGCGTCTCGGACTCCGGCGAGGGCCGCTGGACGATCGACGCCGCCATCGACACCGCGGTGCCGGTCCCGGTGCTGTCGGCGGCCCTGTTCCAGCGCTTCTCCTCGCGGGGTGAGGCCCTCTATGCCGACAAGATGCTCTCGGCGATGCGCAAGGCGTTCGGCGGCCACAACGAGCTCCCGGGGAAGTAGTCCGTCCAGGGGTATTGACGACGTTTGCCAGCCCTTCGCTGCCCCGGCGGAGGGTCGGTGTGCGCTTTTCGGGCGGATTCGCCGATGCCGAAAAATCTCGGATGCTACCCCCGGCGACCCCTCCTCGAGAGTGAAACGATAATCTTCCACAAAGATGAGAACACGTTCTTATTTTCCAGGACAACCGTCCAGTCCAGCGGATACCTTCTGGTCAGAGGGGGATAGACCACTCGATGAGGAATTCGTCCCGGCCGACTTCGCCGGGGCTTGGAGGAAAATCATGATCCGGACTTCGCGTATCACCGCGGGCGTCGCCACCACCGCTCTGGTCGTCGCCGGTGTCGGTGTCGCTCTCGGTTCCGGCACCGCCGTCGCGGCTGGCTCCTGCTCGGTCACCAGCCACGCCGAGAAGCGCGATGCCAGCACCGTCGGCATCACGCACGTCTACGACAAGACGGCCAGCGCCGAGCAGATCGGTGTCGGCACCTCGGTGACCTACAAGGTGGTCGTCGGCACCACGGGGATCGGCAATCCCTACGTCAACACCATCACCGACTTCCCGCCGGTCGGCTTCGGGGCGCCGACCAAGACCACCATCACCGCCTACCACGCGATCGGCGGCCAGGTGACCGAGGACGTCACCCCCGAGCCGAACGCCGGTGGCTGGAAGGTCACCAGCACCGGCTGGTTCGTCAACTCCGGCAACCCGGTCACCCTGACCATCACCTACCCGGTGCCGGACAGCGTGAAGGCCGGTCAGCAGGTCACCAGCGGTGGCGTCGGCGTCGCGGGCACCGTGGGTGTCAGCAACGAGATGCCGGGTCTGACCGCCTGCTTCACCGCGCGCGGCGCGAACGCGGGCGAGACCGTGATCGGCAGCCTGGGCGACAACGGCCTCGGCTCCTCCGACGGTCAGCTGAGCTCCACTGGCTCGCTCAGCGACGTCATCTCCGACGTGCTGCGCAATCTGATCGGTAGCTGATCGCGTAGCACCTGGTCGCCGGGACGGTCTCGCGCTGCCGTCCCGGCGCTCTGGGTCCTCGGGCCCCCCATCTGTAGTGAGGATTGATGTTCGTGTTCTCCCGTTCCCGCGCGGTCGCGGTGTCGGCCATGGCGCTGGTGCTGCTCTCGGTCGCCTCGATCGGCACCGCGGGCGCCGACGGTTCCCGGCTCGACCACATCGAGCGGCCCGGGCAGCGGCAGCAGGTGCTGCACGTGTACTCGGCGGCGATGGACCGGGTGATCCCGCTACAGGTCATCACCGCGGCCGACACCTCGGTCCCGCGGCCGACGCTGTATCTGCTCAACGGCGCGGGCGGCGGTGAGGACAAGGCGAACTGGTACAACCAGACCGATATCGTGCAGTTCTTCGCCGACAAGAACGTCAACGTGATCACCCCCGCCGCGGGCAAGTTCTCCTACTACACCGACTGGCAGCGCGACGATCCCAAGCTCGGCCGCAACAAGTGGCAGACCTTCCTGACCGAGGAACTGCCGCCGATCATCGACGACACGCTGCACGCCAGCGGCGTCAACGCCATCGCCGGACTGTCGATGTCGGCCACCGCGGTGCTGAACCTGGCCATCGCGGCCCCCGACCGCTACCGCGCCGTCGGCGCCTACAGTGGCTGTGCCTCGGTCGCGGACCCGATGGGCCGGGCCTATGTCGACATCGTCTTCGCCCGCGCAGGCGCCGACCCCGCCAATATGTGGGGCGAGGCCGACGACCCGGCCTGGCGCGCCAACGACCCGTACCTGAACGCGGAACGCCTGCGCGGCAAGGCCATCTACCTCTCCAGCGCCACCGGTCTCCCCGGTGTCGCCGAGAGCCTCCCGGCCGGCGCCAACCCCGGCAAGGTCATCGGCATGACCGACCAGATCCTGCTCGGCGGCGCCATCGAGGCCGCGGCCAACGTGTGCACCCAGCGCCTGGCGGCCCGGCTCCAGGAGCTGAACATCCCCGCCCAGACCGAGTTCCGGGCCGCGGGCACCCACACCTGGAAGTACTGGGAACAGGATCTGCACAACTCCTGGCCGATGATCGCGGACGCCATCGGCGCCAACTAGAACGATCGGTCGTGTATCGCGTCGTCAAGCCCCGAAAAGTTCTGGATAACAACCACATTGACCCCAACGATGATGTTGTTAGCTCAGATCATTTGTTCTCGAAAGGCTTGTCATGCAACGTCGTATGGTCCGCATCCTGGTCGCCACCGCAGCCATCGCCGGCATCGCCGCCGGCGCCTCCCCGGCCATCGCGGCCCCCGCCGCCCCGGCGGTGATCGCCGAATCCGGTTCCGCGGGCACCGGTTCCGCCGCCATCGACCTCCCCCTCGGCCTCCTCAAGCTCCTCGTCTGCGGCCCCTGGGGCTCCACCCAGCCCCACCCCAACCCGATGTGCCGCTGACAACGTGAAACGGCGGGTGGTTTCCGATCTCCGGAAACCACCCGCCGCCGTCGTCTCAGCGCGTGACTACCGCTCGATGATCGCCACGACGCCCTGCCCGCCCGCGGCGCAGATCGAGATCAGCGCGCGGCCGAAGTCTGAAGCATATTTCGGCAGAATTCTGCCGATTCGGTCTCAAGTCGATCGGCCATGGCGTGCAATATTTGTCTATCGGCAGAATATTGCCGATTTGGCGATGGTTGGAGTACTCTGCCGAGAGCACGGGCCAATTCGGCAGAATTCTGCCTATCGGAGGTCGCTATGGATGCGTTGGAGGAGATCGGCGCAAGGATTCGTATCGAGCGGCGCCGTCATCGACTGACGCAGGAGCAGTTGGCCGAGCTGGCAGGCGCGTCAACTCGCACCGTCCGCGACGTCGAGCATGGCCGAGGTTCGCCCAGCATCGCGACCGTGGCTGCCGTGGCGGCAGCGGTGGGACTGACCTTGAGGGTGGCACCGTGACTGACTTCGAAGCGCTGCGGAGAGTGAGTAGTGCGGATGTCTACAAGGCGGGCCACCTCGCTGCATCGATAAGCAGGATGCCAAGTGGTGGAACTGAATTCCGCTACCTGCCGGAGTATGTCGGTGACCCGGTGGCATCTACCTTGTCGCTCGACGCTGCGCCAGTGAGTGGGAGCTCGGGTTCTGTTCCGCCGTTCTTCGCAGGCCTACTGCCGGAAGGGCACCGATTGACAGTGCTCCGTCGTGCGGTGAAGACCAGTGCGGACGACGAACTCAGTCTGTTGCTCGCGGTCGGTGCCGACGCGCCCGGCGACGTCCAGGTATTTCCAGGCGGTTCGGAGCCGGTCGACGTCTCCGCATTGGTCGATTGTGCGTCAGCTGAGGAGCTCGAATTCCATAGCCTGGTGGACGATGTCGACCGGCAGGCGATACCGGGTGTCCAGAACAAGGCCAGCGCGTCGATGATCAGCACACCGATCGCGGCCGGGTTCGGCCGATTCATCCTGAAGCTGTCGCAGGCTGGTTTTCCGAACCTGATCGAAAACGAAGCGGCGCACCTGTCAGCCGCCCGGATGTTGAAACTAGCCGTCGCCGACTCGAATCTCGTGCACGACAAATCCGGACACCCGGGCTTGCTCGTCCGCCGTTTCGACCGCGTCCATGACGGTGCGATGTGGCGTCGTCTCGCCTTCGAGGATGCCACGCAAGTGCTCGGGTTGCCGCCGTCAGCGAAGTACAACATCGATGCGGTCGAGGTGGTCGGCGCACTCGCTGGGCTGGTCGATGCGCGCTTGCCTGCGGTGCGAAACCTCTACTTGCAGTTCCTGTTCGCATGGTTGACCGGCAATGGCGACCTGCACGGAAAGAACGTCGGGGTCGTGCGAGACAGCGCGGGCCGCTGGGGCATCGCGCCGATGTACGACATTCCCTGCACGCTGATCTACGGCGACGATTCGATGGCGCTGCCGATCGCCGGTCGGACCAAGGGCCTACGAGCGAAGCACTGGAATGAATTCGCCGCTGAGACCGGGCTGCCCGGAAAAGCTGCGATTTCGGCACAGCGACTCGCGTTGCGCGCCGCTGCCGCGATTGATTTCGGAAGTCTGCCGTTCACCGGCTCGCCGAGGAATCGGACCCTGCGTGAGCTGCGGCTGCGGCGGTCGGAGCTGGAGCATTCGTTCGAATCTCGATGAGGGACACACGGCCGGTTGGCTCCGACTTTCGGAGGCAACCGGCCGTGTGGTTCAGCGCGTGACTAGCGCTCGATGATCGCCACGACGCCCTGCCCGCCCGCGGCGCAGATCGAGATCAGCGCGCGGCCGGAGCCCTTCTCCGCCAGCATCTTCGCGGTGGAGGCGACGATGCGGCCGCCGGTGGCGGCGAACGGGTGGCCCGCGGCGAGCGAGGAGCCGTTGACGTTGAGCTTGCTGCGGTCGATCGAGCCGAGCGCGCCGTCCAGGCCCAGGCGCTCCTTGCAGTAGGCGTCGGACTCCCACGCGGCCAGCGTGGAGAGCACCACGGAGGCGAAGGCCTCGTGGATCTCGTAGTAGTCGAAGTCCTGCAGGGTCAGGCCGTTGCGGGCCAGCAGGCGCGGCACCGCGTAGGTGGGCGCCATCAGCAGGCCGTCGGGGCCGTGGATGTAGTCCACCGAGGCGACCTCGGAGTCCACCAGGTGCGCGAGCACCGGCAGGTTGCGCTGCGCGGCCCACTCCTCGCTCGACAGCAGCACCGCCGACGCGCCGTCGGTGAGCGGGGTGGAGTTGCCCGCGGTCATGGTGGCGTCGCCCAGCTTGGTGCCGAACACCGGCTTGAGGGTGGCCAGCTTCTCCACGGTCGAGCCGGGACGCAGGTTGTCGTCGCGGGTCAGGCCGAGGAACGGGGTGATCAGGTCGTCGAAGAAGCCACGGTCGTAGGCGGCGGCCATGTTCTTGTGCGAGAGGTAGGCCAGCTCGTCCTGCGCCTCGCGGGCGATGCCGAACTCCTTGGCGGTGATGGCGGCGTGCTCACCCATCGACAGCCCGGTGCGCGGCTCGGCGTTGCGCGGGATCTCGATGCCCAGCATCGAGGGCCGCAGCTGGCCGACCAGCTTGACCCGGTCCTTGTTGGTCTTGGCGCGGTTGGCGGTGAGCATCCACTCGCGCATGTCCTCGCTGACGCCGATCGGCGCGTCGGAGGTGGTGTCGGCGCCGCCGCCGATGCCCGACTCGATCCGGCCGAGCGCGATCGCGTCACCCACGGTGACGATCGACTGCAGGCCGGTGCCACAGGCGAGCTGCAGGTCGTGGGCCGGGGTGTACGGCGAGAGCTTGGAGCCGAGCACGCTCTCGCGGATCAGGCTGTGCTCGCCGACCTTCTTGAGCACCGCGCCGCCGACGACCATGCCCAGCCGCTCGCCCTGCAGACCGAACCGGCTGACCAGTCCGTCCAGGGTGGCGGTGAACATGTCCTGGTTGGAGGCCTTCGCGTAGGCCTTGTCGGAGCGAGCGAACGGGATTCGGTTACCGCCAACGATCGCGACCGGGCGCTGGGTCTTCGCGGTCTTGGCCGGGGTCTTCGCCGAGCGGGCTTTGCTTGTCACTCGAGTTCTCCATGGTCTCGTCGGTTCCGGGTACGCCGGGCGTATCGGTTTACATTAAACTTACTCTGGAGTAAGTTCGTTGTCGACACCGTACCCGCAAATGTGATTCACACGGGGGACACTGGGCGAGCACGGTCATACAACACGTCGAGCACAGAGAAGGTAGGAACAGTGGCAGCCAAGAGCAAGGGTGCACCCAACCTCTACGGATCCTTCATCCACTCCGCCCCCGGCGCGTTCCTGGCGAGCAAGCTGGGCCTGCCCCAGCCGGCGGAGCTGCGCCGCTACAAGGCCGGCGAGCCCGCGCTCCCCGGCCCGGTCCTGCTGGGCGGCAAGGGCCGCCTCGCCGAGCCGGTCCGCGCGCTGCTCGCGGACTACACCGTCGCGGATTCGCTCGACTCGGGCACCAAGTACGGCGCCCTGGTGTTCGACGCCACCGGCATCGACTCCATCGACAAGCTCTCGCAGCTGTTCGAATTCTTCCAGCCCGCGATGCGCAACCTCGCACCTTCGGGGCGTGTCGTCGTCATCGGCACCACCCCGGAACTCGTCGGCTCGGTCGACGAGCAGATCGCCCAGCGCGCGCTCGAGGGCTTCACCCGCTCGGTCGCCAAGGAGCTACTGCGCGGCGCCACCGGTCAGCTCGTCTACGTGCACCCCGAGGCGGGCGCGGCCGCGACCGGCCTCGAGTCCACCCTGCGCTTCCTGCTCTCGGGCAAGTCGGCCTTCGTCGACGGCCAGGTCATCCGGGTCGGCAAGGCCGATTCCGTGGCCCCGGCCAGCTGGGACAAGCCGCTGGCGGGCAAGGTCGCCGTCGTGACCGGTGCCGCCCGCGGCATCGGCGCCACCATCGCCGAGGTCTTCGCCCGTGACGGCGCCACCGTCATCGTCGCCGACATCCCCGCCGCCGGTGAGGCCCTGTCCGAGACCGCGAACAAGGTCGGCGCCACCGCCCTGGCCCTGGACGTCACCGCGCCCGACGCCGCCGAGCGCCTCGCCGAGTTCGCCACCGAGCGGTTCGGTGGCATCGACATCGTCGTGCACAACGCGGGCATCACCCGCGACAAGCTGCTCGCCAACATGGACGAGGGCCGCTGGAACTCGGTCATCAACGTCAATCTCGCTGCCCCGCACCGCATCACCTCCGGCCTGGTGGCCAAGGGTGTGCTCAAGGAGGGCGGCCGCGTGATCGACGTGTCCTCCATCGCCGGCATCGCGGGCAACCGCGGCCAGACCAACTACGGCGCCTCCAAGGCGGGCGTCATCGGCATGGTCGACGCCGAGGCCCCGCTGCTGGCGGAGAAGGGCATCACCATCAACGCGGTGGCCCCCGGCTTCATCGAGACCGCGATGACCGCCGCCATCCCGGTCGGCACCCGCGAGGCCGGTCGCCTGATGAGCTCGCTGCTGCAGGGTGGCCAGACCGTCGACGTCGCCGAGACCATCGCCTTCTTCGCCAGCCCGGCGTCGAACGCGGTGAGCGGCAACGTGGTTCGCGTCTGCGGTCAGAGCCTGATCGGCGCCTGATGACCCAGACGATCACCCTCTCCGAGGTTCCGAAGAACGGCGGGCTGTACGCGAAGGCGGCGCTGGGCGCCGTCCCGCTGCCCGCCCCGCTGTCGGGTCGCAAGCCCACCCTGCCCGACCGCCGCGTCGTCCTGGACGGTTTCCAGGTCGACCCGGATCACCTGGCGGCGTACTGCCACGCGACGGGCCTGCGCTTCAGCGACACCCTGCCGCTGACCTACCCGTTCATCCTGGCGTTCCCGCTGGCGATGCAGTTGGTCGTCGCGCGGGACTTCCCGTTCAGCGCGGTCGGCGCGGTGCATTTCGAGAACGTCATCGAGCGCACCAGGGAGATCTCGGTCGCCGAGCCGCTCGATTTCACGGCGCACATCGAGAACCTGCGCGAGCACCCGAAGGGCCTGCTGGTCGACGCGATCACCGAGATCCGCGTCGGCCGGGAGCTGGTCTGGCGGCAGGTCACCACCTTCCTGCACCAGCAGCGCACCTCCCTGTCGGGCGGCCCGAAGTCGGCGCCGCCCGCCGACGAGGTCCCCCCGCCGCCGCTGCGCGTGCAGCGCGTCGATCAGAAGATGATCAACCGCTACGCCGCCGCCTCGGGCGACCACAACCCGATCCACGTCTCCGGACTGGGCGCCAAGGCCATGGGCTTCCCGAAGACCATCGCCCACGGCATGTGGTCGGCCGCGAACATCCTCGGCACCATCGAGGGCCGCATCCCCGAGAAGACCACCTACACGGTCAAATTCGGCAAGCCGGTCTTCCTGCCCGCCTCGGTCAACATCTACGCCGAGCAGGTCGGTTCCGGCTGGGACCTCTCCATGCTGAACCCCAAGAAGGGCTACCCCCACCTCACCGCAACCCTGCGCTGACCCCGGTACCCAACGGGCCGCACCCCCTTTCCGGAGGTGCGGCCCGTTCCGTTTTCGGCGGCCCGATCGGTGGCCGCGAATCCGCCGTTACGTGAATTCGCTGTGAGATTACTCATTTTCGCGAATTGCGTTCGCTGATCAGTTGCGGCACTTCGCTTTTCCCAGCCACTTGGTCTACCGACCGGTGCTTTCTTCTCCGAGCTAAGAAATTGCCTGGCGCCTGCTGGGCGGGCGATCCGGTGTTGCCGTGATGCCAATATTTCGGGCCGGAAATTCCGGTTACCCTCCGGCATCCGAACAGTCCGCTGCCCCGATTCCGGTCCGTTCCCGTGCCCGGAAACGCGTGTTAGAACTGCTGTGCCCAGTCTGCGGGGCTGGCAAACCTGGGATGTTCGACTCCCCGATCGGGCGGCGATCCTGCGGCCGCCCAGCGCATTTCACCTGATGATCCGTTGGCTCGAAGTGGTGTGGAGGAAGCGTTGTGAAGAAGACGATGGCTATCGCGATGACGACGGCGGCCTGGTCGCTGATGGTGGTGCCCGGCCTGGCCGGCGCCGACACCGGCAGCGGCTCGACCGGCAGTGGTGTGATCGACACCGGCAGTGGCATTCTCGGCGACCTACTCGACACCGGCAGTGGCATCCTCGGTGGCAGCTCGGGCGGTTCGTCGGAAAGCGTGCAGCCCTGCAATCGCTCGACCAAGTCCGGCGGCGCGGGCGTCACCACCACGACGCATCAGCTCGGCGTGGCGGGCCCGACCTCCTTCGTCCTGTCCTACGAAACCCTCAACATCCCCGACCGGATCCAGGTCTTCTACGAAGGTGGTCAGGTGCTCGACACCGGTTACGTCGGCGACAACCTGAACCAGGGCACCGGCTCCGCCGTCGTGTCCCTCCCCGGCGGCACCGCGACCACGGTGACTGTCCGGGTCAGCGGCCCCGACGACACGCAATGGGAGTACACGGTCAACTGCCCGTCGTAGCGGCAGGCGACATCGGGCGGTCCGGAACTCTCCGGGCCGCCCGATTCGTATTCGGCAGGTAGAGAGCCGGATTCGTGCTCCACTGCCCTGATTCGTCACTGTGACATGGGGACGGATGAGGCATGCGCGGCTGTGTTTTCGCACAGCATCACCCTGGATGGAATCTGGCTACATCGCAGACATCATGCAGAAAACAGGTGGCGTGGCATCGCGTTTCCGGCCAGCGTGGAATCGCCCGCTCGATCGCGATATCCAATGATGGTGGCCCGCAATCGTATCGAGATCGCCAACCGTTACCAGTTCGAGCAGTGATATCAATCATGGTGTAAACCAAGTGATAGCGGGGAACCCGTAGAGGTTCACTGCTGGTACGCCCAGGACTTCATGGCCTCGCCTCGTTGTTTCCTCGCGAGTAGCCCTCCTGTTCGATCGATTGATCAGTGCTTACGTGACATCCGGGACCGATCGTCACGGCTTTGTGGATCGCTCGCCGATGAATCGATCTGAGGGATCGCATAGTGCCACTGTGCAGAATGTCTGGCGTTGGCAATCTTTCAGCATCCGACAGGCGAATGTCCCGAAAACTCGGGGCTGTGGTGCCGACTGACACACGTGTTAGAAACTTCCAGTCGGCAGGGAGGTCGACGATCACCATTCATCACAAGGGGTTTCACTTCATGAAGAAGATCCGCACGCTCGGTTTCGGTCTCGTCCTCGCGGCCGGAATGGCCATGTTCGGCACCGGCATCGCCACCGCCGCCGACGAGCCCAGCACCGGTTCCGCCGAAAGCCTCGCCGCCGTGCTCGAGGCGCTGACCACCGGTTCCGCCGGCGCCACGGACCCGACCGACCCCACCGACCCGGGCACCGAAACCACGCCCGCCGCCCGCGTGACCCCGATCGCCGAGCCCGAAACCGGCTCCGCCGAGAGCCTCGCCGCCATCCTGAAGGCCCTCACCACCGGCTCCGCCGAAACCCCCGACCCGACCGACCCGGGCACCGGCGGCGGCACCGACCCTGGCACGGGCGCCGGCGCGTAGTCGTCATCGACAAGAAGGCCACGTACCGGCGGTGCGTGGCCTTCGATTCTTGCTCGGTCGATGCGGTACACCCTCTGCTTCGGTCCGTTTGTGCGCACGGGTGACAGGCCCTACTGTGCGGTCGGGTGCACCCGTGTTCGGTCGGTGTGCGCCGGATGATTGTTTCGATGGGGGGAGTGCCATGTCGGCACCACAATCGCTCACCGTGGAACAGGACGCGGTGCGCTCCTCGACCACCGGAGAATTATCCGCCGCGCGTGGTCGGTTCAGTTCCCTGTGGGTTTTCCTCACCGCCTGGCTCGCCTATGCCACGGCACTGTTGGTGAGCAGCCGGGACCTGTTCACCCGGGCAGTGTTCGAGGAGGGTGATGCGGCGACCGTCTCGATCCAGGTGCTCGCCGCGAAGGATTTCGAGCTGCTGGTCGGGAACTATTCCCGGGTCGGATTCCATCATCCCGGGCCCGCGTTCATCTACGTGCAGGCATTCGGGGAGTGGCTTTTCTACGATGTGCTGCGGTGGGTGCCGTCGCCGTGGAACGGGCAGGCGATCGCCATTCTGCTGCTCAATGCCGCGCTTGTAGCGCTGGCTTTGTGGATTGTCTACGCCTGGTATCCGTCGTGGACGCTGGTCGCGGGGCTCGGTGGGGCGAGCTTGGTGTTCCTCACCGTGTATCGCGAGCTGCTCAGCGGTCTCTGGTTCCCCTATGTGTATTTCGCGCCGTTCCTGGTGTTTCTGGTGGCCGTGTCCTCGGTGGTGGCCCGGCGGACCGAACACCTGTGGATCGTCGCGCTCGCGGGCGGCTTGCTGATCCACGGGCACGCGGAGTTCCTGTTCTTCGTGCCATTGCTCGGTGGGGTGCCGCTGTACCTCGCGTGGCGCGGGAAACTGGCGGTCGCCGACCGGGATTGGTGGCGGTTCGGTGGGGTCGCGGCGGTATTCGCGGCGCCGATCCTGCTCAATACGATCGTGAATTTCCCCGGGGAATTCCCGAAGTACGTCGGGTACGGGGGTGGGCACGGGATCCATCTGCCATGGACGGCGTTGGCCTACACCGTGCAATTCTGGGGGCCGAACCGCATCGTCGGCCTGATCGTCTTCGTCGTGCTGTTCGCGCTCGTCGCGCGGCTGGCGCGCGGCGAGAAGTTCCTGGCGAGTGGTGTGGCATTCTGCGCGGCTGCCGCGGCGCTGATGACGGTCTACGCGATGATCGGCATCGACCAGATCGAGGAGGCGTACATCGGGTACTTCTCCTACGCGATCCCGCTGTTCATGATCATGCTCGCCCTGATCGGCCTCACCCAGCGGATCGGGTGGCTGAAATACGCCGTCGCCGGCTTGCTCGTCGTCGGGCTCGTGGTGAGTGGGCTGACGAACTCGCTGGCGAATCGGCGACACGAAATGATCGGCATTCCGGCCGCTCTGGATGCGATGGCGGCGGCCGCCGGTGGTCGGCCGATCGTTCTGGAGCGGCGACCGCATGAAGCGTGGGCCGAGGTCGTTCCGCTCGTCTTGGCCGGGGCTCGCGAGGGCGTGCGGGTCTGCGCCGACGATGCCCCGATGATGGAGCTGTTGGTCACCGCCGCGTTCGTCTGTACTCCCGATGAATTGGCGACGGGTGCTCGTGTCGTGGTGACGAGAAAGAATGTCGACGCGCCCACCGGGCTGCTCGTCGGCGAGATCGGCCAGGCCGTCGGTAGTCAGCAGATCTGGGTGATCGCGGTGGGGTGACGTCGGTGTGTGATCCGATTCGATTGTCCAGTGGTGGGGAGTTATGAAATCTGTAGAGGGGGACGCTGATTCGGCCGATACGGTCGAACAGCGAGGACGTACCCGTGGTGGTCGGTTCGAGTTTCTGGACGCGCTGCGCGGGATCGCGGCGCTGGCGGTGGTGATCGAGCATTTCACGGATCCGCTGTGGTCGTCGTACGGTCGGATCATCGGCCAGTACTTCAATTTCGGCGTGTTCGGTGTCTTCGCTTTCTTCCTCGTCAGCGGCTACATCATTCCGGCGTCGCTGGAGCGGGGAAGGTCGCTCGGGGCGTTCTGGGTGGGTCGGTTCTTCCGGCTGTTCCCGCTGTTCTGGGTGTTCCTGATCGCGGCGGTGGTGCTGCACTACGTGGGTATGTACGGCGGGCCGCCGGGCTTCATGGTCGACCCGGTGTGGAATCTCGCGACGAATGCCACGATGGCGCATTTGTTTCTCGCCGGGCACTATTCGGAGATTCTCATCGTCGCGTGGACGCTCTCGTACGAGCTGGCCTTCTACGCGTTCGTGTCGCTGCTGTTCCTCGGCGGGCTCAACCGGCGATCGGTGCCGGTGGCCTGCCTGGCGATCGGTGCGATTCCCCTGGCGGCGCTGTTCCTGCCGACCGCGTTGGTCGGCGGGCCCGAGGCGAACCTCGCCACTCGGCTGATGGTCGCGGCGGTGACGGTGGTTGTCGCGGTCTTCTTCGGGTACCGGGCGGCCGCTCGGGGCAATTCGGCGGGCGTGGCGGTGTCGATCGCGGTGCTCGCTGTCCCGCTGGTGCTCAATCAGCCTGGGGCGTCCGGGTATTCCGCGGCGATCTTCGCGACGATGTTCGTCGGCACAGTGCTCTATCGGATGACAGCCGGCGAGATCTCCGCCTGGGTCGGCTGGGGAGTGTTCGGGATCGCCGCGGGTCTGTTGCTCGCTCCGCGATTCGTTCAGCAGACCGTCTCGGATTCCGCCGGTGCCGCGGAATGGGGCGGGTTGGTAGGTCCGGCGTTCACAATCGTGGCCGCCTATCTGCTGTTCGCGGTGATGCTGCTGCTGCGCCGGTATTCCTTCCCCCGGCCGCTGCTGTTCCTCGGACGGATCAGTTTCTCGCTGTATCTGGTGCACGGACTGGTGAACAACGTCGTGCCCAAGTGGCCGGAGTCGATCTTCGCCGGCAATGCGGCCTGGCTCACCTGGAGCACGTGGATGGTCGTCGCGATCGGCCTCGCCACGTTGACCTACAACAAGATCGAGCAACCCTTCCTGCGTCTCGGTCATCGGGTGATGGCCAGGATGGACGCGCGAACCCGGCCGACCCCGGCGCCGGTCGCCTGAACCGGCGAACGACTCCCGCCGCGGTCCGTGCGGGAGTCGTTTGTCCAGGGCTGGTCAGCGCAGCGCGGCGCCGGTCGGCACCACCACGGCGTAGAGGTCGGCGAGGGTGGCGAGGGCGCTGTCGTGGAGCTGGCTGGCGGTGACGTCGGCGAGGGGGCGGGTGGCGCAGGCGTCGGCGACGACGGTGGGCTTGTTGCCGCGGAGGAAGGCGCCTTCGGTGGTGAAGGTGACGCACATGTGGGTCATGAAGCCGGCGATGACGACGGTGTCGTGGCCCGCCGCGTCGACGAGGTCGCCCAGGTCGGTGCCGACGAAGGCGTTGGGGACGGTCTTGACGACAACCTGCTCGTCTTCGGTCGGGGCGACCGCGTCGTGGATGCGGCCGATCTCGGCGGTGATGTCGTACGGGGTGCCCGCGCCGCCGTCGTTGATGACGTGGATGACCGTCGCGCCGGATTCGCGTGCCCTGGTGAGCAATTCGGCGGCGGCGTCGAGGGCGGGCTTCCACTCGGCCAGCTCCATGACGCCCTGGGTGTAGGTGTTCTGGTAGTCGACCAGGATCAGGGTGGAGTCGGCCAGGGTGGCCGGGGTCTCGTCGAAACCGTTGAGCTGGCGGAGGGTGGTCGAAGCCATCGGAAAGCCTTTCTATCGGGGATGCGTTCCACGCTAGGGAGCGGCGGGAATGTCGGCAATGTCATGTAACCTGCAGATTCGGACATGGAGGTGTGGGGTGGCTGATCGGCTCGTGGTGATCGTGCTGTTCGATCGCGTCGACCTGCTCGATGTCACCGGTCCGCCGGAGGTGTTCTCGCTGTTGCAGCGGGAGATGGACGAGCCGACCGGGTATCAGGTGGTGCTGGCCGCCGAGACGTTGGCGCCGGTGACCACGTCGGCGGGGGTGCGGGTGCTGCCCGACGTGACCTTCGCCGAGGTCGCGGCGCGGCGCATCGACACGGTGGTCGTGCCGGGCGCGGTGGAGACCGACAGCAGCCGCCGGGTGCGGGCTCTGGTGGATCCCGGGGTCGTCGACGCGGTGACGGTGCTGGCGAAGGATGCGCGGCGGGTCGCCTCGGTGTGTGTCGGCGCGCATATTCTCGCGGCCGCCGGGCTGCTCGACGGCAGGCGCGCGACCACCCACTGGTCGACCGCGCAGCAACTCGCGGCCGAGCATCCCGCGATCGAGGTGGACGCCGATCCGATCTACATCCGCGACGAGAACATCTGGACCGGAGCGGGACTCACCGCCTGCCTCGATCTGACGCTGGCGCTGGTGGCCGACGATTTCGGCGACGAGCTGGCGTTGCGGGTGGCGCGGCAATTGGTGATGTATCTGAAAAGGCCGAGTGGGCAGAGCCAATTCAGTGTGTCGCTGGAACCGGTGTCGACCACGCGCCGCATCGACGATCTCCGGCACTACATCTCCGGCCATATCGGCACCCAGCTCACCGTCACCGATCTGGCGGAACAGGCGCACGTGAGCGAGCGTCAGCTCACCCGGATCTTCCGCACCGAACTCGGCATGACGCCCGCCGCTTATCTCGAATCGGCGCGGGTGGAGGTGGCGCGGCACCGGCTGGAGACGACCGATGACACCCTCGCGCGAGTCGCCACCACCTGCGGTTTCAATACCGTCGACACCCTGACCCGAGCATTCCGGCGCCGCCTGGACACGACCCCGACCGAGTACCGGAACCGGTTCCGCCTCGGCTGACAGCTATCGCACAGCGCGACCACTCGCCCTGTGACGACGAGTTCTCCTCACGTTCATTTGAATTATGTTTCGCGTAATTCTGCCGTGATAGGAACTCAGTATTCGTCTAGAAGGAGAAGAAATGTTCGACAGCCTGGTCCAGATCCTGCCCATCCTGCTCGCGTTCGCCAGCGGTTCGGCAGCCTGAGCTACCTGGGATTTCACGGCGCCCGTCGGATGCGACGGGCGCCGTTTTCCGTGATCTACCTGGCGGGGATCAGGCGGTAGAGCCACCACGGGCGGGACGGGAAGGCCGGGTCGTAGATCCGCAGCAGCAGGCGGCGCTCGATGCCGGTGCTGCGTTCCCGGATGCGCAGGTGACGGCGGGCGATGTCCTGGGGGCGGACGTCGCTGGTCCAGATCGGGTCCCAGTCGGGGGACTGACCGCAGGATTCGGTGATCGCGGTGACCCGCTGGGTCGGCGCCAGCGGGGCGAGCATGCGGAACGCGTGCACCAGCAGTTGCGCCTCGGTGGTCCAATCGATGAACACCTTCTTGGCCGTCGGGTCGAGGAACATCCATTCGAGCGCGTTCACCCCGGCGCCGAGCCCGGGGAACAGGCGCTGGTATTCGGCGTTCGCGGCGAGCACGTCCATGGTGGGGAAGCGCTGGAAGCACGCCGGATGCGTGAGGCTGGCCAGGTCCGTCAGGTCCTCCGCCGTCGGCGCGGCGGGTGGGGTGCCGGAATCCAGGGCGGGCAGGCCGAGCACGAGGATGTGCTTGCGATACCACAGCGGAACATCGAGGGAATCGAAAAGGCGCTGGAGCATAGGGGAATTCGGGACCAGCGCGCCCGACTCGATCTGGCTGATCAGCA
The DNA here is from genome assembly GCF_040654235.1 of Nocardia sp. NPDC050718. Taxonomy (NCBI): domain Bacteria; kingdom Bacillati; phylum Actinomycetota; class Actinomycetes; order Mycobacteriales; family Nocardiaceae; genus Nocardia; species Nocardia sp. NPDC050718. The sequence goes on from NZ_JBFAHQ010000001.1 coordinate 445,279, forward strand.
GCGGCGCCATCTGCGCCCGCGCGGCCAGCTCGGTTCGCGCGAGGCCCGCCGCCATCCGGCGTTCCCGCAAATACACACTGAGCGCGGTACTTTCACCCATCACGACCCCCGAGCCTCACCCCGACCGACGGCAATTCCCAGGGTACGCCGGGTTCGGAGGGAGAGATCAGGAAAACAGGTCACGAGTGATGCCGCGCGAACCCCTCGTCCGCGCGGCACCGTCGTGAGCTCGGCTACGCGGCGGCGGCGTGCGCGGCGACCCAGACCCGGGCCGGATCGTAGGTGTCGCGGATGTGCTGGAGCCGTTGCCATTCGGTGGTGCCGAAGGCGGTGGCCGGGTCGATCGGGCGGTCGGCGAAGTTCAGGAACGACGTCGGTGCCGCCCAGGGCCGCAGCGCCGCGACGACACCGGTGGTGACGGTCTCGCCGAGCGCGGCGAGTTCCGGGGTCGGCGCGGGCGACACCGCGAACAGGGCGTACGCGCCGGCCAGGTGGGTCAGCGCGGCGTCCTGGGGACGGGCGAGCGCGCCGCCGAGGTGACGGAGTTCGGCGAACATCAGCGGGGTCTGGACGCCGGGGCCCGCCACCGTGAGCAGGGCCTCGACAGCTGCCCGCGGGAGGTGGGTGAGCAGCGCGTGGTCGCTGACCGCGGGGGTCGGGCCGGGCGGGTCCATGTGCACGTCGAGCAGGGCGGCGGCCGGGATGCGGGCGAAGGTGTCGAGTTCGGGGGCCAGCGCGCGCAGCGGGGCGAGCAGTTCGGCGGCGCGGTCGTCGGCTTCGAGCACGGCGCCGTCGATCACCACCAGGGCACGTCCGGACAGGAACGGCGGCAGCTCGGGCAGCGGGGGAAACCGCATGAGCCGCACCGAGGTGGTGACCGATTCGGGGACCGCGGCGGTCCAGTCCCGCCACGCGGACAGCACCTCGGGCGCGCGTTCGATATCCCACAGCAGCATGCCCGCGAAGACGTCGGCGAGCGGGAGCAGCTCGAGTTCGATCGCCACTACGACGCCGAAACCGCCGCCGCCACCGCGCACGGCCCAGAACAGGTCGGGATGCTCCTCGGCGGTCGCTCGCACCAGCGATCCGTCGGCGGTGACGATCTCGATCGCGCGCACAGCCGAGCCGGCCAGACCGTGTTCGCGGCCGTAGAACGACAGGCCACCGCCGAGCAGGTACCCGGCCACCGCGACATCACCGGCGCTGCCGTGCAGGGCGGTGAGTCCGTGCGGTGCCGTCGCCGCGAGCACATCGCGCCAGAGCGTGCCGCCGATGACACGCGCGCGACGGGCGACCGGATCGACGGTGACGCCGGTCAGCGCGTGCAGCCTGAGCAGCAGCACGTCCTGGAGATCGGCGAGGGCGGCGGCGCCGTGCCCGGTGCTCTGCGGCGCGATCCGCAGACCGAGCGCGGTGGCTGCCCGGACGATGTCGACGACCTCGTCGACCGTGCGCGGCACCGCGACGGCGGCGGGGCGCTGCCGGACGGCGAGGTTCCACGGCGTGCAGGCCGCGTCGTAGCCGGGGTCGCCGGGCAGGAGCGCGAGATCGCGCAGGGCGGTCGTGGTCGGGTTCATGGTCGGTCCTTCGGATCGGAGGGAGTGGGGATCACGAGCGCGCTGAGCTCGACGAGCGTGCCGGGTAGCGCGAGGTGCGCGACATCGACGAGGTCGACGGGCACCGGGATGCCGTCGAGCCATTCCACGACGAGGTCGGCGAGATCGGCGGCGTAGGCGGGAGCGCGGGCGCTGACCCGCAGACGCACGATCGATGACGCACCGAGCCCGTGCGCGGCCAGCGCCGCCTCGAGCCGCTCGAACGCCAGGCACAGCTGTGCGGCGGCGTCCTCGGCGTGCACGAGGCGGCCCGACTCGTCGACCGAGTTCGTCTCGATGGTGATGGTCACGTGCTCCAGATTCGCGCGTTCGCCCTGGTCGGGGCCATCCCAGCCGGGTGGGGAAGCGGATATCCCAGCCGTCTGGGATATGGCGGCCTATGGTCCGCGGCGCATACTGGGGGACATGCGCAGCCGGCTTCTCCCCGAGCGCGTGCGGAGCGATCTGGATGTGCTCTCACGTGCCGGTCTCGATCTCGACGAATTCCTCGTCGAGGCGACCGACGCGGTGCGCCGCGCGGTACCGGCGGTGGCCGCGTGCGTCGGCACTCACGATCCCGCGACGATGATGCTCACCAGCGCGCGCAAGTACGGGTCGCTGGTGTCGGCGAACGAGCACGACCGGCTCTTCGGCCTCATCGAGTACGGCACCGAGGACGCGACCTCGTTCCGCTCGCTCGCGGTCTCCGACCGGCGCGCGATCGGCATGCACGCGGTCCTGGGCGACGACATCGACCGCTGCGAGCGGATGTCGCGGCTGATGCGCCCGCTCTACGGCTTCGCCGACGAAGCGCGACTGGTGTTCCGGGACGCTTCGGGCGCGTGGGGGTGCCTGGCGATGTTCCGCGGCACCGACGACCCGGCCTTCGTCGACGACGAGGTCGACTACCTCGCCTCGCTGTCCGGCGCGTTCGCCCGTGGCGTGCGCGCGGGCGTGCTGACGCGGCTCGCCGACGCCCCGGAGCTGGGCGCCGAGACCGCGGGTCCGGCCGTCGTCATCGTCGACGCGAACGACGAGGTGTCCCAGATCAGCCTCGGCGCCGAGGAGCGCTTCGCGCAATTACGGTCGTCGGTGCACAGCGGCGACCCGTTGAGCCTGGTGATCTCGCTGGTCAGCGCAGCGCGGCGGATGTTGGGGACACCAGGCGCCGCGATGCCGAGGGCGCGGGTGCGCACCTCGTCCGGGGTGTGGCTGGTGCTGCACGCGTCACCGCTGGCCGGGCGCGACGGCGCCGTCGGCGATGTCGTCGTCACCATCGAGGAGGCGCGGCCGCCGGAGATCGTCACCCTGGTCGTCGCCGCTTTCGGCCTGACCCCGCGCGAGCACGACGTCACCCGCTTCGTCCTCCAGGGCGTGGAGACCAAGGAGATCGCCGCGGCCCTGCACGTCTCGGCCTACACCGTCCAGGACCACCTCAAGTCGATCTTCGAGAAGGCGGGGGTCCGCAGCCGCCGCGAACTCATCGCCCGCGTCTACTTCGACCAGTATGTCCCCCGCATGGGCACCGAAGTCGGCCCCTCCGGCTGGTTCGCCGGATAGACGGAAGACAGAAAAACGGTCCGGAGTCAGAAGACTCCGGACCGTTCAGGAATCGGTCAGCCTCAGAAGGCAGCCTCGTCCAGTTCCATGATGTCGTTGTCCAGGTTGGCCAGGATCGCGCGGGTCGCGGTCAGCTCCGGCAGGACGTTGCGGGCGAAGAACTGCGCCGAGGCGACCTTGCCGGTGTAGAAGGCGACGTCGGAGCCGGTGGCGCCGTTGTCCAGGGCCGCCAGCGCGATCTCGGCCTGCTGCAGCAGCTGCCAGCCGATGAACAGGTCGCCGACCGCCATCAGGAAGCGGACCGAACCCAGGCCGACCTTGTACAGCTCGGTCGGCTGCTCCTGGGCGCCCATCAGGTGGCCGGTCAGGGTGGCGGCCATGGTCTGGACGTCCTCGAGCGCGGTGGCGAGCAGCTTGCGCTCACCCTTGATGCGCTCGTTGGCGCCCTCGGCGTCGATGAACTTCTGGATCTGGCCGGCCACGTGGGCCAGGGCGACACCGCGGTCGCGGGCGATCTTGCGGAAGAAGAAGTCCTGCGCCTGGATCGCGGTGGTGCCCTCGTAGAGCGAGTCGATCTTCGCGTCGCGGATGTACTGCTCGATCGGGTAGTCCTGCAGGAAGCCGGAGCCACCGAAGGTCTGCAGCGAGTCGGTCAGGTACTGGTAGGCGCGCTCGGAGCCGACACCCTTGACGATCGGGAGCAGCAGGTCGTTCACGCGGAACGCGACGTCCTTGTCCGCACCGGAGACCGCCTCGGCGATTTCCGGGTTCTGGTGCGCGGCGGTGTAGAGGTAGATCGCGCGCAGGCCCTCGGCGTACGCCTTCTGGGTGGCCAGCGAACGACGCACGTCCGGGTGGTGGGTGATGGTCACGCGGGGCGCGGCCTTGTCGGTCATCTGGGTCAGGTCGGCACCCTGGACGCGGGTCTTGGCGTACTCCAGCGCGTTCAGGTAGCCGGTCGACAGGGTCGCGATGGCCTTGGTGCCGACCATCATGCGGGCGTTCTCGATGACGTCGAACATCTGCGCGATGCCGTTGTGCACCTCGCCGACCAGCCAGCCCTTGGCGGGCACGCCGTGGCCGCCGAAGGTGACCTCACAGGTGGCCGAGGCCTTGATGCCCATCTTGTGCTCGACGTTGGTGACGAACACGCCGTTGCGGTCACCGTAGGTCTCGGTCTCGAAGTCGAAGTGGACCTTCGGGACGTAGAACAGCGACAGACCCTTGGTGCCGGGGCCGGCGCCCTCGGGGCGAGCCAGCACCAGGTGCATGATGTTCTCGAACAGGTCGTCGGAGTCACCCGAGGTGATGAAGCGCTTGACGCCCTCGATGTGCCACGAGCCGTCTTCCTGCTTGACCGCCTTGGTGCGGCCGGCGCCGACGTCGGAGCCCGCGTCGGGCTCGGTCAGCACCATGGTGGCGCCCCAGTTGCGCTCGGCGATCTTGGCCGCCCAGCCCTTCTGCTCCTCGGTGCCGTTGTTGAAGAACACCTGGGCGAAGCCGGCGCCCGCGGCGTACATCTGGATCGGCGGGTTGGCGCCGAGCACCATCTCGGACAGCGCCCAGGTGATGGCGGAGGGAGCGTTCAGGCCGCCGAGCTCCTCGACGACGCCGACCTTGGCCCACTCGCCGTCTTCGAGCGCCTTGTAGGACTTCTTGAAGGACTCGGGCAGGGTGACCGTGTGGGTGTTCGGGTCGAAGGTGGGCGGGTTGCGGTCCGCGTCGGCGAACGACTCGGCCAGCGGGCCCTCGGCCAGGCGACGGACCTCGGAGAGCATCTCCTTGACGGTGTCGGTGTCCAGGTCACCGAAGGTGCCCGCGTCGAGCAGCTTGTCGATGCCGAGGACCTCGAAGAGGTTGAACTCGAGGTCGCGAACGTTTGCCTTGTAGTGGCCCATGTGAGTACTCACTCTCCGTTGAGTTCTGGTGCGGTCGGTTGTGCGCCGTTCCCGCCCGTGTGACGTCCACCGGGTAGCGTGCCGGTTTTCCGCATGCTACTCGCGGGTAACTTATGGACCATATTACCGGTGAGTAATCGTCTCGGCAAAGGGGCTGGGGGCAATGTGACGTGAAAAACACGCACGGGCGCCGAAACGTTGCTCGCCGCGACGGCGGGGCTACCGTGAGGTGTGCGCATCGAGACGAGTGCCGGACCCGCCGAGATCGAGCTCGACGAGGTCGACGACCCGGCTTTCCTGCTGGTGATCACGCATGGCGCCGGTGGCGGTGTCGATGCGAAAGATATTCTGGCAGTACGTGATTCGGCGATCGAAGCCGGTGGTGCGGTGGCCAGGGTGGTGCAGCCGTACCGGGTCGCCGGGCGCCGGGCGCCGGGGTCGGCGGACAAGCAGGACGAGGCGTGGCTCGAGATCGTGGCCGCGCTGCGGGCCAGGTTTGCCGGGGTGCCGATTGTTCAGGGGGGTCGAAGCAACGGCGCGCGCGTGGCGTGTCGCACCGCCGTGGCGGTCGGCGCGCGCGGGGTGATCGCGCTGTCGTTCCCGTTGCATCCGCCCGGGAAGCCGGACAAGAGCAGGCGGGCGGAGTTGCTCGCGCCGGGTGACATCGAGGTCGTGGTGATCAACGGCGGCAGCGACCCGTTCGGCGTGCCCGATCCCGCCGATGCCGCCGAGGTGAAAGTGATCCCCAAGCAGGCACATTCGTTCCGCACCGGGTTCGACGTGATCGCCGCGACAGTCGAACCCTGGTTCGCCCGCTGGCGCTAGGCTTGCCGCGCAAGCACGCTTCGATCGAGGCAGGGGGCACGGCATGAAGGCGCTCATCGTCTGCACGTCCAAGTCGCACGGCAACACCAGGAAGGTCGCCGACACCATCGGGTCGGTGCTCGACGCGCGGGTGGTCGACCCGTCGGAGATCACCGCGGCCGAACTCGCCGATTACGACCTCGTCGGATTCGGGTCGGGGGTGTACTGGATGGCCCTGGACGCGCGCCTGCGCGAGTTCGTCGACGCGCTGCCCGCCGGGCAGGGGCGCGAGGCGTTCGTCTTCGCCACCAGCGGCTTGCCCGAGCCGAAATTCCGGCCCTACCTGCGTAATCTCGGTGACCAGCTGACCGAGAAGGGCTTCGAGGTGGTGGGCGGGTTCGCCTGCCGTGGACTCGACACGATGGGTCCGCTGGCACTGGTCGGCGGGCTCAACAAGGGCCGTCCCAGCCCCGACGATCTGACCTCGGCGCGCGGCTTCGCCGAGCAGCTACGCGGTCGGTTCGCCTGATTCCGGCAGGTCCCGTTCGGCCAGGACCAGCGCGTCGATGGCGTCGGGGCCCTCGGTGGGCCGTAGTACCGCGTCGGCGATGCGGATGGTGAGGTGCTCGCCCGCGGCGCTCAGCTCGGCGCGGATGTCGTCGGGCGTGAACAGGATGGCCGGGTCCTGCGGGCCGCCGTAGCCGTCGGTCAGGTTCCTGGTGTCGTGACCGAGCACCAGCAGGACTCCGCCGGGGGAGAGCATGCCCGCGAGTTCGCGCAGCAACGCGCCGCGCTGGTCGGCGGGCAGGTGCACGAAGACCATCAGGATCAGCTCGTACGGCCCGGTGATGCCCGCGCCGGCCAGCTCGGTGATGTCGGCGCAGTGCCAGTTCACCCGCGAGCGGACCGAGCGGGACAGCCGGGCCGCGACCGTGCGGCCCTTGTCGATCCCCACCTGGGAGAAGTCGACGGCGTCGATCTGCCAGCCGTGCGTGGCCAGCCACAGGGCGTGGCGGCCCTCGCCGCACGCCAGGTCCAGCGCGCGGGGCAGCGCGGGTGGGGTGCCGCCCGGTTCGTCGGGCAGCAGCTGGATCCGGCGGTCGAGGCCGTAGACGTACTCGACCACCGTGCTGTTCGGCGGTGCGCCCCAGATCAATTCGCTATGGGCATACCGAGCATCCCATTCCGCCGCCGATCCGCCTCCTGTTCCGCCTCCCCGCGACTTCTGGCCAGACCTGGGTGCGTCACCGGCTGCCGATGCGGCCGGCGGTTGATCGGTGGTCATGTCAGCCCGTCCCCCGTGAGTTACCCATGTGCTTGCGAGACCTATGGTGCCAGGTCTTCAGCTCTCCAGGTCTCAGAGGCGGGTACGCATCAGGACGACGTTGTACTGGGTGTGGATGGTGGTCATGAAATAGAGGTCGCGGCCCGTTTGGTACGGGAAGATCGACGGGGCGTAGGCGGTGGGGAGTTCGCGGGCGTCGATCAGGACCTCCGGGGCGCTCCACGGGCCCTCCGGCGACGACGCGCGGCGCATCACCACGGAGTTGAACGGGTCGGTGGTCAGCGAGACGAACTGGCCGAGGTACTCGTTGTACATCACCGACAGCTCGCCGACGCCGCCCATGATCGGCGCGGCCGCGTTCACGTCGTTGAGCTTCCAGCCGCCGCCGTCCCAGTACTCGTACGCGCCGAGGTTCTCGATCTGGGCCTCCGGCACCCGGGCGAGGAAGGCGTCGTTGTTGCGGCCCGAGCGGGTGCCGTACTCGTAGACGAAGCCGCCGTCCTTGAGGAAGGCGTTCATCTGGAAGTTGGTGTTGCCGCCCTCGTCGGGGCGCCGGGTGTGCCCGAGGTCGGCCCAGGTCTCGCCGTTGTCGGCGGAGGCGGCCAGGCCGGAGAAGCTGGTGGTCCACTCGCCGGGGGCGTCCCAGGTCTTCACCGACATCAGCGACATGTACTGCACGCCGTTGGCCGAGATGCCCGCGGTCGGGATGCGGCTGATCTCCAGGAACGGGATCTTCGGGCTGGGGATGAGGTCGCGCGCCTGGCCGACCACATCGCGCACCACGCTGTCGAAGAACACGCCGCCCGCAGGGTCCTTGGTGTGGCTGCGGACCAGGATGTTCGAGCGCCACGCCCAGGTGCTGCCCGCCAGCAGGTTGGGGAAGCCGATGCCCGCGGTGTCGCCGAAGGCGGTCAGCATCTCGCCGCGGCCGTTGTCCCACATGATCCCGAGGTCGGTGCCCAGGACGTTGTAGTTCTGGGTGTTGTTCGGGCTCGCCATGCCGGTGACCTGGAAGACGGCCTGCGTGCGCCCGTGCAGGGCGGGCAGGCCGTTGGTTCCGTTGAGCACCGGGATCGGGTTGATCGCGTTGGGATTCGCGACGGCGGGCGTCGCCCCGCTCACCAGCATGGCCGTGGCTCCGGCGAACGCGGCAAGCAGGATGGAACCGGTCTTCTTCACGGTCGTCGGAGCCTCCGGGTCACGCCGAAATTCGAGCCCGCTTCAGGTTCACCTGTGTCGCGGACCACATTTCGACTATTGGGCGAATCGCAGCGATGCTAACAGCCGATCGGCGTGAGGTGTGGTACATCGGATCGTGGCTCGGCATGAACAAATGATCAGTTGCCTGTCACTAGCTACGATTCAGGGCCTTACGCAGGAGCAATGGCACCTGGGCCGCGCGTTCGGCGGCGAAGGTCGCGCGGGAATTCCGCTGCCAGGATCGGTCGAACAGGCGCTTGGCGGCGGCGACCGCGCGCGGATCGCGGGCCGTGATCCGGTCGGCGAGGGCGGCGGCCGCGGCCTGCGGGTTGTCGGCGACCTCGGTGACGAGGCCGATCCGGGCGGCCTGGGCGGCGTCGATCGGGTCGGCGGTCATGGTCAGCAGCATGGCCTTGTCTATGCCGATGAGCTGCGACAACGTGGCGACGCCCGACATGTCCGGAATCAGGCCGTGGGCGGCCTCCATCACCGAGAACTCCGCCGTCGGCGCGGCGATCCGGAAGTCGGCGGCCAGCGCGAGCTGGAGGCCGCCGCCGTAGCAGCGCCCGTGCACCACGGCGATCACCGGCACGTCGAGGCGGCGCCAGGCCCAGCAGGCTTCCTGAAAAGTATTCGTTCCGCGCCACGGTCGCGGGAGAAATTCCCGGACGATAGCCAGCGGATCGCGGGTGGCCGCCGCGATATCGAGTCCGCTACTGAAACTGGGACCGTTACCGCTGACAATGACGACCCGGGTCTCTTTGTGCTCGGCCACTTTTCGGGCCGCGGCGACGAGATCGCGGAGCATTTCCAGCGTCAGTCCGTTGTGTTTGCCCGGCCGGTTCAAGGCGATATATGCGCGATCGCTGTCGAAGCGCACGGTGATGTGGTCTCCCATGGGGCTACCTTACTCGTGAGTCAGTTCTGCGTGGGCAGGACGGTGTGGCCCTCGCGGCGGCGGTGCGGCATGATCCTCCACGGCTGCGCATCGGCCGATGCGCGCCGATCGAGAGGACTCGAGAGTGCGGATCTGTTTGCTCGCCGCGGCGCTGCTCGCCGTGCCGGTGCTATCTGCTTGTGGCGGCGGCGACGAGGCGCCCGCGGTCACCCAGGCGGAGCTGTCGAAGTCGTTGCAGGACAAGGGGCTGACCAATCCGGAGCTGGCCGACTGCGCGGCACAGGTCTTCCTGGATTCGGGCATGTCGCAGGACGGGTTGCGGGTGATGGTGTCCAACGCGCAGTCCGGTGATCCGGCCAAGCTGCTCGGCCAGGACGACGCCGCCAAGGTGGGCGCCGCGCAGTCCAAGATCGCGGAGAACTGCGTGCACCTGGGCCGCTGAGCCGCGGGCCGTATCGATCGCGGCGATTCAAACCCTCGTCGGGCTCCCACGCCGGTGTTGCACTGGAAACGCCGACGAGAAGGAGCCGCTATGACAACGGAGAGAATCGCCGACCAGGTCTCGTTCGCCTACTGGGTCCCCAACGTCAGTGGGGGGCTGGTGACCAGCGAGATCGAGCAGCGCACCGGCTGGGACTTCGAATACAACAAGAAGCTCGCGCAGACCGCCGAGCGCAACGGTTTCGACTACGCGCTCTCCCAGGTCCGCTACACCGCGTCCTATGGCGCGGAGTACCAGCACGAATCGACCTCGTTCAGCCTCGCGCTGCTCGGGGCGACCGAGCGGCTGAAGGTGATCGCCGCGGTCCATCCGGGGCTGTGGCATCCGGCCGTGCTGGCCAAGTTCGGCGCGACGGCCGACCACCTCTCCGGTGGCCGGTTCGCGATCAACGTCGTGTCCGGCTGGTTCGCCGGTGAGTTCCAGGCGCTGGGCGAGCCGTGGCTCGAGCACGACGAAAGGTACCGGCGCAGTGCCGAATTCCTCGAGGTGATCCGCAAGATCTGGACCGAGGACGCGGTGAACTACGGCGGCGACTTCTACCGCATCCGCGACTTCACCCTCAAGCCCAAGCCGCTCAACACCCCCGAGCGGCCGAATCCCGAACTGTTCCAGGGTGGTAACTCCACCGCCGCGCGCCGCAACGGCGGCCGCTACGCCGACTGGTACTTCTCCAACGGCAAGGACTTCGACGGTGTCACCGAGCAATTGGACGATCTGCGCGCCGTCGCCAGGGACAACGACCGCGAGGTGAAGTTCGGGCTCAACGGCTTCATCATCGCCCGCGACACCGAGCGGGAGGCCCGCGACACCCTGCGCGAGATCGTCGAGAAGGCGAACAAGCCCGCGGTGCAAGGGTTCCGCGACGCCGTGCAGCAGGCGGGGGCCTCGACCGCCGATCGCAAGGGCATGTGGGCCGACTCCACCTTCGAGGACCTGGTCCAGTACAACGACGGTTTCCGCACCGGGCTGATCGGCACGCCCGAGCAAATCGCGGAGCGGATCGTGGCGTACCGGGCGCTCGGCGTCGACCTCATCCTGGCCGGATTCCTGCACTTCCAGGAGGAGATCGAGTACTTCGGCGCCAAGGTGCTGCCGCTGGTGCGTGAGCTGGAGGCCGCCGCAACCCCGGTCGCGGCGGGACGCTGATGACCGTGGTGACCGCCGAGCGGATCACCACGGCCGCACAGGCATTGGCGATCGCCGCCGAACTCGCCGCCGACTTCGCGCGCGGCGCGGCCGAGCGGGATCACACGCGCAGGCTCCCGCACGAGGAACTGGATCAGCTCTCGGCCAGTGGGCTGCTGGCGATCACGGTGCCCGCGGCCTTCGGCGGCGCCGACCTGCCGCCGAGCGTGGTCGCCGAGGTGTTCCGCATCCTGGCGAGCGCCGATCCGAACATCGCGCAGGTGCCGCACAGTCACTTCGTGTATCTGAACCTGTTGCGGCTGGCCGGAACTCCCGCGCAGCAGCGGGAGTACTTCGGGCGGGTGCTCGCCGGGGCGCGCATCGCCAACGCGCAGTCCGAACGGGGCGGGGCCACCGTCGCCGACATCGCCACGACGGTGCGTCCGGTCGACGGGCGGTTCGTCGTCGACGGCACCAAGTACTACTGCACCGGGTCGCTGTTCGCCGATGTGCTCGCGGTGCTGACCAGACTCGATGACCCGCAGGGTGTTTCGGGCCGGGAGCCGGGGGAGTACGTGGCCTTCGTCGCCGCGCTGGAACCGGGGGTGCGCATCGTCGACGACTGGGACGCGCTCGGCCAGCGGACGACCGGCAGCGGCACTGTCGAGTTCGACGCGGTGACCGTGGACGCCGACCAGCTGGTGCCGCGCGCCGCCGCGGTGCACGCGCCGACCGGCTACGGCGCGTTCGCCCAGCTGCTGCACGCCGCGATCGACGCGGGCATCGCGCGGGGCGCGTTGGAAGCCGCCGCCGAATTCGTGCGCACGCGGAGCAGGCCGTGGTTCGAAGCCGGGGTCGACAGGGCGATCGATGATCCGCTGGTGGTGCAGCGCTTCGGCGAGCTGGCCGTGTCGGTGGCCGCGGCGGAATCCTCGCTGGTCGTCGCCGGTGCGGCGGTCGACGCGGCGATCCGCGGAACCTCGGCGGCGGGGCACGCCCTGCGTCCCCCGGCCGAGCGGGCCGGCGCGGGCGAGCACCAGGACGACGCCGCGCGGGCATCGATCGCGGTCGCGACCGCCAAGGTCCTCGCCGATCGCGCTGCGAACGAGGCGTCGGCGGCGATATTCGAGGTGGGTGGCACGCGCAGCGCCGCGGCCGGGCATCGGCTCGACCACTTCTGGCGCAACGCGCGCACCCACACCCTGCACGACCCGGTGCGCTGGAAGTACCAGCACATCGGCCGGGCGGTGCTGCACGATCGGCCGCCGCCGCTGCACGGCGTCATCTGAGCACGGACGAAAGACAGAGTGAGGTACATCCAGTGACAGTGACCGTCGTCGTCGGCAATCCGAAGCCGGCGTCTCGCACCTTGGACGCGGCCGTGCGGGTCGCGCGGGCGCTGCGCCCCGGCGCCGAACCCGAGGTGATCGATCTCGTGACTCTCGGCCCCGGCCTGCTCGGCTGGGGCGACCCCGAGGTCACCGCGGCCGCGCGCGCCGTCGCCGCCTCGGAGCTGGTGGTCTTCGCCAGCCCGACCTTCAAGGCCACCTACACCGGGCTGCTGAAACTGTTCCTCGAACAGTTCGACGGCGGCACCGGGCTGGCGGGCGTGGTCACCGTGCCGGTGATGCTCGGCGCCGGGCCGGCCCACGCGCTCGCGCCGGATCTGCTGCTCAAGCCGGTGCTGGTGGAGATCGGCGGGACCGCGGCGCTGCCGGGGCTCTATCTCGCCGATCGTGGTTTCGCCGAGGACGGCGTCATCGAGGCGTATGCCCAACGCTGGGCGCCCGTCGTCGCGGCATTGCTCGAACAGCCGGTGGAGGCGACGAATCATGCGTGAGCTCTTGGACTTTCCCGCCGACGGCACCGGCCTGCGCCGCGCCTTCGCGAACTTCCCCAGCGGGGTCGTCGCGGTGTGCGCGGAGATCGACGGCACACCGCACGGCCTGGCGGTGAGCACCTTCGTTCCGGTCTCCCTCGACCCACCGCTGGTCTCGTTCTGCGTGCAGAACTCCTCGTCGACCTGGCCGAAACTGGCCGGCGCAGGCCACCTGGGCCTCAGCCTGCTCGGCACCGACCAGCAGGCGGCCGCCAAGGCCCTCGGCGCCCGCAACGGCGACCGCTTCCGCGAGACCGCCCTGCACCGCGGCACCGGCGAAGCGGTCTTCATCGATGGCGCCACCGCCTGGATCGAAGGCGTCCCGGAAACCCACGTCCCCGCGGGGGACCATCTCGTCGTCATCCTGCGCGTCAACCGCGTCGCCGCGCGTGAGGACCTCGATCCACTCGTGTTCCACGGCAGCAAGTTCCGCACGCTGCACGCGGGCTGATTCGACGACGAAGGCCCCTGATCCGACGATCGGGGCCTTCGTCGTCGATGGTGGTGCTGCCTCGAACGCTCGGTATCGGTTGTTCGCGGGTGATCGTGGACGGTAGCCTTCGGGCGGGGGGATTCGGACAGTCGGCACGAGCTGCGGAAAGCCGTTCTCGCCCGCCATTTCCACTGTCACACGGGGGTTTTCGAATGTCTCAGATCGATGCGATGCGGGCGGGCGTGCCGTCGCCCTACGCGAACCAGCCCGCGGTTCGGCGATCGACCCGCCTCGCCGGATCCGCCGGGATCGCGCTGGGTAGCGTGTTCGCGGCCTGCTCCGCCGGACTCGTGGTGGCCGGCCTGGTCGATCGCCAGTACCTGATCGTCGTCTGCGTGGTCGCGCTGCTGCCCGGGATTCTCGCCCTCAGCCTGCTCACGGCGTCACGGCGGATTCTGCGCGGCGAGATCAACGGAACCACCAGGGCAATGACGATGCTGGTCACCGCTAGTGGCCTCGTCCTGATGGGAACCGTCGGCGCCGTCATCGAAGGGCCATGGCCCGCGAAGATCCTGATGGTCGCCCTCACCATCGGCACCTTCACCACCGCCGCCTTGGTCAACCGCGCCGACCGAGCCCTGAAGGGTCAATAGCGCGGAAACGACGAAAGCCCCCGGGTGACCTGGGGGCTTTCGGCTTTGAGCCGATGACGGGAATCGAACCCGCGCTGTCTGCTTGGGAAGCAGAAGTTCTACCATTGAACTACATCGGCGTGCGTTCATCGAGCGCGTTCGCGACTCTATCAGACCGGCTCAGGTGCCGGTCAACTCTTTGATTCGGCGAGTGGGCGTCGACCGGTGTTGACGGGTGGGCGGGGTGAAACCGGGCCGTTTCGGTGGGGTGGCGTTCTACAGTGCGTCGACGGGTCCGCACAGTTGGTCAGCGTTGCGTGCGGGGTCGGTTGGGTCGCGGTGTGCGGCGTAACAGGTTCTCCGGTTCGATGTTTCGGCTCGGTGGCGTCGGGTCGGGTGGGGCCGGGATGGCGAAAGGCTGACTGCATGAAGCGGGTTCTGTTGGTTCCGGCGATCGCGGCGCTGGCCGTGCTCGGGGCGGGGTGCTCGGACGATTCCGGGTCCGAGACCGGGACTACCACCAGTAAGACGACCACCAGCGCGACGACGACCACGTCGGCCGAGCACGGCGGTCACCAGGAATCGACCGCACCGCCGGTCGAGACCAACGCGCCGGTCCCACCGGCCGGGCCCGGCGACATCGTCGACCCGACCACCGAGGCACCGCCGACCGGGCCGGGCGGGATCGTGAACCCGACCACCGATGCGCCACCGCCGACCGGCCCCGGTGGGATCGTCAACCCGACCACGGTGGCGCCGCCGCCGACGGGACCGGGCGGCATCGTCAACCCGACCGTGAAGTCCCCGCCGACCGGGCCCGGCGGCATCGTCCAGCCGACGCAGTAACGCCTGGCATTCCGCCGTCGGTGGTCTCGCCGGTGACATCGATTCGCCGAGGCCACCGACACGGGTGCCCGCGCGCTCCGGGGGTGGGGGCGGTCTACCTGCGGCATCAGGCTGCTTACACTGGGCGCGTGCTGCTCTCCGATCGTGACATCCGGGCCGAGATCGCCGCTGGGCGTCTCGGTGTCGAACCGATGCTGGATTCGATGGTGCAGCCGTCGAGCATCGACGTGCGCCTGGACGGGTTGTTCCGGGTGTTCGACAACAGTCGCTACACCCACATCGACCCGGCCATGCAGCAGGACGAGCTGACCAGCCTGGTCGAGCCCAAGCCGGGTGAGCCGTTCGTGCTGCACCCGGGCGAGTTCGTGCTCGGGTCCACTCTCGAGGTGTGCTCGCTGCCCGACGACCTGGCCGGGCGGCTGGAGGGCAAGTCGAGCCTGGGCAGGCTCGGGCTGCTCACCCACTCGACGGCGGGGTTCATCGACCCGGGGTTCAGCGGGCACATCACCCTGGAGCTGTCGAACGTGGCGAACCTGCCCATCACGCTGTGGCCGGGGATGAAGATCGGGCAGCTGTGCCTGATCCGGTTGAGCAGCCCGGCCGAGCACCCGTACGGCAGCGCCGCGGCGGGCTCGAAGTATCAGGGGCAGCGCGGGCCGACGCCGTCGCGGTCGTACCTCAACTTCCCGTTGCCGCCCGCCTCGCTCAGCGCCGTCGAGACCCGCTGAGGGGTCACCGCCAGCGCCAGGTGCAGCACCAGCGACAGCGGCGGCAGCACGTCCTCGCGGCTCGGTGGACGCACCCAGTGACAGCCCTCGCGGCTCCAGCGGCCCAGGCTGGTCGGCAGCATGACCGCGCTGCCGACGCCGGGGATATCGATATCGAGACCCGCCAGCTCGGTGATCACCTCGGCCGGTGGCCGGGCGTCGGGTTCGGTGAGCAGGCTCCAGCGGATCTGCCTGGCCAGCACCGGACCGGCCCGGCGTTGCTCCCGTAAGGTCGCGAGCACCGACTCGGCCCGCGTGGTCGGCAGATGCACCACGCAGAGCCGATCGGTGATCGGCAGCATCACGAAGCCACCGCGCTCGCGAACGGGTAGCCCGAATTCGCGCTGGTAGCAAGACACCCAGTCATCGACAGTTCTGGCTTCCACCTTTCCAGGATCGCTGCTACGCGTGCGCGCGACCACTGCCCCGCACCGCCCTTTCACTGCCTCAGGCAACCGATTCCGCGAAGATGTGGTGTGTCTCACTGTCGCACTCGTACTCTGGAGGCAGTAGTCCGTCGGATGAGGTGACGCCGTGGTCGGGGAGTGGACAGGCAGGGAGGCCAGAGCTCTTCGCGATGCCAAACGAATGAGCATCCGGGAGTTCGCGGCTCATCTCGGCGTGCACGAACGCCTGGTCTCGAAATGGGAGGCCGGTGGCGCGCGGGTGCGTCCGCGGCCGGTGAATCAAGCCGCGCTCGACACGTCGCTGGCTCGGTCCGACGACGTCGTCCGCGCACGTTTCTCTACTCTTTTGGCGCCCACCGGCGCCGACGCCGACCTGCTCGCTTTCGTCGACGCCGGTGCGATCAAAGGCGCTGTGTCCGAGGTGATGTCGGAGAGGGAGTTGATCATGGCGGCTGCGCACGAGGCGAGCGAACACGCGGCCGCGGCGGAGAGCACCAATGTGGGCGCGACGACGCTGGCACAGCTCGACGCCGACGTCCGGCGCATCGCCAACGAGTACGTGCACGCCGCGCCCGCGCCGATGATGGTCGAGATGCTGCGGGTGCGGCGCCGGGTGTACCGACTACTCGACGGGCAGCAGAAGCCCGGCGACACCAGTCACCTCTACCTGCTCGCGGGCACCCTGTCGGGTCTGATGGCCAACGCCAGCACCGACCTGGGGTACCTCGACGCCGCGGGCGAACAGATCAGGGCCGCTTGGGCATACGCCGAACTCAGCGGGCACAACGGCTTACGCGCGTGGACCCGCGGCATGCACGCGCTGATCGAGAACTGGTCGGACCGGCCGCGCAACGCGGTCCAATTGGCGCGCAGCGGCCAGGAATTCGCCGGGCAGGGCCTGGCCCGGGTCCGGCTGCTCAATATCGAGGCCAGGGTGTGGGCGCGGCTGGGCAGCGACGCCGAGACCGACCGGTGCCTGCGTGCCGCCGAGACGGTCGTCAGCGACCGGCGCGACGAACTGCACGACGAGATCGGCGGCGTGTTCGGCTTCGGCGCGCCGAAGGCCGCCTACTACGCGGGCGCCACCTGCATCCAGCTCGGCCGCGCCGAGCAGGCGCTGGCCGCCACCGAACGGGCCATCACCCTGTACTCCAGCGGGCCCGCCCTGCAGCGCTCCTACGGCGCCGAGTCACTGGCCCGGGTCGACAACGCCGCGGCCCACCTCATCAACGGCAGCATCGACGGCGCCGCCGACGCCCTGCGCCCGGTCCTGGGCTTGCCCGAGGACCGCCGCATCGCCCAGCTCGGCGAGCGCTTGGTCGGCCTGCGCCGCCGCATCGCCGCCCCGACCTATCGCGATGCGGTCGAAGCACGTGGTCTCGACGAACAGATCGAAGAATTCTGCGTCGCGACCGCCGCACTCGCCACCCGCGCCTATCCGTCCTAGCCAACCGCCATATCGGAGAACATGGGTAACTCACCGGGCACGGGCTGACCGAACCAGACAACCTCCCGCCGCCCGCCATCGTGGGCCATGCGGCACCTGGGTCTGGCCAAGAATCCCGGGGAGGCGGGACCTACCATTGGTCGGGTGAGTCCTCAATCGCCGCATGTGCCGCCGCGCGTTCTCGAGCAGTCGAAGAAGCTGCAGGACGTGGTCTACGAGATCCGTGGGCCGGTACACGCACACGCGGCGCGTTTGGAGGCCGAGGGGCACCGCATCCTCAAGCTGAACATCGGCAATCCAGCCCCGTTCGGGTTCGAAGCGCCCGACGTGATCATGCGCGACATGATCGCGGCGCTGCCGTACGCGCAGGGGTACTCCGAGTCCAAGGGCATCCTGTCGGCGCGGCGCGCGATCGTCACCAGGTACGAGCTGGTGCCCGGCTTCCCCGAGCTCGACGTCGACGACGTCTACCTGGGCAACGGCGTCTCCGAGCTGATCACCGTCACCATGCAGGCGCTGCTCGACAACGGCGACGAGGTGCTGATCCCGGCGCCCGACTACCCGCTGTGGACGGCCATGACCAGCCTGGCCGGCGGCACCCCGGTGCACTACCTGTGCGACGAGGCCAACGGCTGGCAGCCCGATATCGCCGATATCGAATCGAAGATCACCGACAAGACCAAGGCCCTGCTGGTGATCAACCCGAACAACCCGACGGGTGCGGTGTACTCGGCGGAGGTGCTGCAGCAGATCGTCGACCTGGCGCGCAAGCATCGCCTGCTGCTGCTGGCCGACGAGATCTACGACAAGATCCTCTACGACGACGCCAAGCACATCTCGCTGGCCTCGCTGGCGCCCGATCTGCTGTGCCTGACGTTCAACGGCCTGTCCAAGGCGTACCGGGTGGCGGGGTACCGCTCCGGCTGGCTGGCCATCACCGGGCCCAAGGAGCACGCGGCCGGTTTCCTCGAGGGCATCGATCTGCTCGCCTCCTCGCGGCTGTGCCCGAACGTGCCCGCCCAGCACGCGATCCAGGTGGCGCTCGGCGGGCACCAGAGCATCGAGGACCTGATCCTGCCCGGCGGGCGGTTGCTCGAGCAGCGCGACGTCGCCTGGGAGCGGCTCAACATGATCCCCGGGGTGTCCTGCGTGAAGCCGCGGGGCGCGCTGTACGCCTTCCCGCGACTGGATCCGAATGTGCACGAGATCCACGACGACGGGAAGCTTGTGCTCGATCTGTTGTTGCAAGAGAAGATCCTGATGGTGCAGGGCACCGGGTTCAACTGGCCCGACACCGACCACCTGCGGATCGTGACCCTGCCCTGGGCGCGGGATCTGGCGGTGGCGATCGAGCGGTTCGGCAACTTCCTCGCCAGTTACCGTCAGTGAGTCCTCACCTCACGGGGCTGTGACCAGTGAGTTTCAGGGGTCTGGGCAACCTGGTCATCTGTATAGATAGACCAAAACAGACTCCAAGTTCGGAATCTCGGAGATTTTGAAGAGCTACTAGTGCAAAAGTCCAAGTTTTGTGTACAGTAGTCCTCGGCGCTTCGGCGCCCGGCCCGGTTGTCTACCCCCCCTGGACAATCGAGAGCCTCAGGTAAGCGCGCCTACCCCCCTGGGCGCCTGCCTGCGGGCGGCGGAGACATCCCCCTGCTCTCCGCCGCCCCCACAGCGCAGCACCGCCTCCCCGGGATTCAGGCCAGACCTGAGTCCCGGGGAGTTTTGCGTTGGCGGCCGGTGGTTGGTGGGTGGGTTTCGTCAGCCCGTTCCCGGTGAGTTACCCATGTTCTTGCGTGATCGCGGGGTTGCTCTGGGTCGTTCTTGAAAACGACATCCTTTAAGCTTTGCCCGGTGAGCGATCATCATCACCACCATCACCACGATCATTCGGGGCCCATCGCTATCGGGGCCACTGCGGCGAAGGTCGTTGTGGGGCTGCTCGCGGTGATCGGGGTGGTGGTGCTGGTGGCGACCGCGATGCTGTGGCCGAGCGCGCAGCATGTCGAGATTCCGTTGCCGATGCAGACCGTGTCGGGTGGGGCGGTGCAGACCGAGGCCGGGACCGTGGTGCTGCAGGACATCGGGCCGTGCGGGAGTCCGTCGAACGGGCGGGTGTTCACCGGGCAGCCGGTCGAGCCGCGGGCCGCCTCCTACACCTGTCAGCGCAGCGTGGTCGACATCCGCTCCGGGCCGGACGAGGGCAAGAAGACGCTGTTCGAAATCGCGCCGGGACCGGGACAGCCCGACCTGCGGGCGGGCGACGACATCCGGATCGTGCGCGCGGCCGACCCCAGCGGCACGACCATCTACGACTTCGACGACTACTCGCGCGGACTGCCGCTGCTGGTGATCGTGCTCGCGTTCGTGATCGTCATCTGCGTGGTCGCGCGGTGGCGCGGGTTCCGGGCGCTGCTCGGGCTCGTGTTCGCGTTCGCGGTCGTCGTCATGTTCCTGCTGCCCGCGCTGCTCGACGGCAAGCCCGCGATCCCGGTGGCGCTGGTGTCGGGCGCGCTGATCCTCTACGTGGTGCTCTATCTCGCCCACGGGGTGAACCTGCGGACCAGTTCCGCGCTGCTCGGCACGCTCGCCTCGATGCTCGTCGCGGCGCTGCTGTCCTGGGTGGCGCTCGAGATCACCAATCTCACCGGGCTGTCCGAAGAGCAGAACACCAACGTGGCCACCTACATCCAGCACGTCAGCATCACCGGGTTGCTGCTGGCCGGCTTCATCATCGGTTCGCTCGGTGTGCTCAACGACGTCACCATCACCCAGGCTTCGGCGGCGTTCGAGCTCGCCGCGCTCGACGAAGGCGCGTCCCGCGGGGAGATCTTCACCGCGGCCATGCGGGTCGGCCGCGACCACATCGCCAGCACCGTCTACACCCTGGTGCTCGCCTACGCCGGTGGCGCGCTGCCGCTGCTGCTGCTGTTCAGCGTCGCCGGACGGTCCATCAACGACGTGCTCACCGGCGACGCCGTCGCCATCGAGATCGCGCGGTCGGCGGTCGGTGGCATCGCACTGGCGCTGTCGGTGCCGTTGACGACCCTGATCGCGGTACTGCTGGCCCGGCCGTTCGGCGCCAAGCAGGTCGCCGCGCCGCCGCAGCGGGCCCGGCACGCCAGGAACTGAGCGCTACTGACCCGCCGGCGGGAAGCCGGGCAACACCACCGGCGGGATCGTCGGGACGATGATCGGCGGCAGCCCCGGCACCACGGTGATGGTGTTGGGGCCCTGCGGCGGCGGGGTCGAGGTGGTCGGCTGCGAGTCCTGTCGGGTCACCGGCGGCGCGGCCACCGTCGCGTGCACCGCGTCGGTGGTCGGGGCGGCCGCCGAGGACGGGCCGGCCAGCGTCGGCCGGGGCGCGGTCGACTCGGGCACCGCCTGGGAGCCGTCGCTGGAATTGCCGCGCTCGAGCACCTCGGGGCCGTAACCGAGCCCGAGGCCGATCGCGGCGACCACCACGAGTGAGCTCACCGTCAGCACTGCGGCGTTCAGTTCGCGGCGATTGTTGCCGCTGCGGCTGGTCAGCGCGCTCAGCGGCCGACGACGGCGCGCGGGCGCGGTCAGCCAGGCCGGTGTCGCGTCGTCGATCTCGGTCATCGGGGCGGGAGCCGGGCTCGCGGGCGCCTGCTGGACCTGCGCGGGCCGCGCGAGCAGCGCGGCGCCACGGGCCAGCGCGGTCTCCGGCTCGGCGGGCACGATCACCGGCACCCCGATCGTGCGTTCCAGCACCCGGGCGATCAGCGGAATCCGCGCGCCGCCGCCGATCACCATGATCGCCTGCACCGGATGCTGCGCGCGGATGATCACATCGCGGGTCATCCGCGCCGACGACTCGATCGCCAGCATCATCAGCGCTTCGAAGTTCTCCTGGGTGAGCAGCACCAGGCCCTGCTCGCTGGGCAGCGCGACGGCGTTGGTGCTCGACAGCTGCTCCTTGGCGGCCCGGCACAGCGCGTCCAGCTCGGCCAGGCCCACCGGGTCGGCCGGATGCGCGATCCGGCCCGAGGCGATCTGCTGCTCCCGGATCAGCGAATCCAGGTAGTCGCCGCTGATGTCGCTGATCCGCTCGCACTGGTAGACGTCGCTGGTGCGGGCGTTGACCACGCTCACCGTCAGGCCCGAACTGCCCAGGTCGTAGACCGCCAGCGTGGACACCTCGCGCATGTCGGTGGTCGCGTGCGCGAAGTGCACGGCGGCAACCGCTTCGGGAACCAGCTGATAGTTGGTGAGCTGACGCCGGGCCATCGCGGCCCGGATCGCCCTGGCCTGCGGTTCGCTGCGGAAGGTGACCGTGGTGGCCGCGACCTCGGGCGCGGCGGCCAGCGTCGCGGCGATCGTGTCGGCGGCCGATTCCTCGGCCTGGTGCTCGGGCATCGAAATGGTGTGCAGCTCGAACGAATACGGCGGGACGAATCCGTGGGGACCACCGTGTTGCGGGCGCGCGAGGCGCACCGTGCCGGCGCCCACCGATACTCCCAATACCGCGCTCATCAGCTGCCCATCTCGTTCCCTACTGCACGACATGCGGAGCCTGCACACTCGGGACGATGCCCGGCAGCCCCCGCTTGGATCGCCACTCTACGGGGTACCGAGTCCGGCGTACACCCACCCGGCGTCCCGCCAGGCAGTGCGGTCCAGGCAATTGCGGCCGTCGATGATCGACCGGGTCCGCACCACCGGATCCAGATCGGCCGGGGTCAATGCCGTGAACTCGTTCCATTCGGTCAGGACCAGGACCACGTCGGCGCGATCGCAGGCCTCGGCGACCGAGGTGGCGTAGTTCAGCGTCGGGAAGACCCGGCGCGAATTCTCCACCGCCTTCGGGTCGTACACCGTGACGACCGCGCCGTGCAGCTGGATCATCCCGGCGACGTTCAGCGCGGGCGAATCGCGCACGTCGTCGGACTCCGGCTTGAACGCCGCGCCGAGGACCGCCACGTTCGCGCCGAGCAGCGAGCCGCCGCAGGCCCGCGCGGCCATGTCGACCACCTTGGTGCGGCGGCGCATGTTGATGTTGTCGACCTCGCGCAGGAACGCCACCGCGTGGTCGGCGCCCAGCTCACCGGAGCGGGCCATGAACGCGCGGATGTCCTTGGGCAGGCAGCCGCCGCCGAAACCGAGTCCGGCGTTGAGGAATCGGCGGCCGATGCGGGCGTCGTAGCCGAGCGCGTCGGCCAGCATCGTCACATCGGCGCCGGTCGCCTCGCAGACCTCCGAGACCGCGTTGATGAACGAGATCTTGGTCGCCAGGAAGGCGTTCGCCGAGACCTTCACCAGTTCGGCGGTGGCCAGATCGGTGAGCAGGAAGGGGATCTCGGCGGCGATCAGATCGGCGTAGATCTCGCGGATCTGCTCCTCGACCCAGGTCGATCGTTCCCGGGCGTGGTCGATGCCGAGGACAAGGCGATCCGGGCGCAGGGTGTCCTGCACGGCGAAGCCCTCGCGCAGGAACTCCGGGTTCCAGGCCACCTCGACGTCGACGTTCGCGGCCGCGCGGGCCCGTTCCCCCAGGGCCGCGGCGGTGCCGACCGGCACGGTGGACTTGCCGACGATCATCGCCGGGCGCTCCAGCATCGGCGCCAGCGTGTCGACCACGGCGTGGACGTATTTCAGGTCGGCGCCGTACTCGCCCTTCTTCTGCGGTGTGCCGACACCGAGGAAGTGCACGTCGGCGTGGGCCGCGGCGTCCTCGTAGTCGGTGGTGAACCGCAGGCGGCCCGCGGCGAGGTTGCGCTGGAGCACCTCGTCCAGACCGGGTTCGTAGAACGGCACCACACCGTCGGCCAGTTTGGCCACCTTGCCGGGATCCACATCCACCCCGACCACATCGTGCCCCAGCTCGGCCATACACGCGGCATGCGTGGCCCCCAGGTACCCCGTTCCGAAGACTGTGCATCGCATAGTTCTGTTGGTAAGCCGCGCGCGTGGCTACGCCGCGTCAGCGAGGCAAGAGCGGGCGCAACATCTGGTGTACAGGGGGAGACATCGGCTGGTCGGCGGCTTTCGCGAGGCCGCTACCTGCGGCGATGGTGCTGTTGGGGTGCAAGGTTCGGATCGTGGGTGTGCAGGGTGTCCGCGGGAGTGGACGTGTCGGTGGGGTGGGGTGCTGGCGCGTCGCTAGCATCGGGCCGGTGCGCCGGTCCGTTGTCGTCCTCGGTGCGCTGCTGCTCGCGGTGATCGTCGCGGTGGCCGCGCTGTGGCCGGTGTATGTGCGCCCGCGCGTCGACGCGCCGCTGCCCGCCGACGCGATCCTGGTCCTCGGCGGCGCGCACGACGGTCGCGAACAGCTCGGCTTGCGACTGGCGGCCGAGGGCTACGCACCCCGCGTCCTCGTCTCCAACCCCTACGAACACAGCCCGATGGTGAACCGGATCTGCCACGGCGGCTACAGCTTCGAGGTCATCTGCTTCGACCCCAGTCCCCGCACCACCCTCGGCGAAGGCCGCGAACTGGCCCGCCTCGGCGCCGGCTGGTCCCGCGTCATCGTCGTCACCTTCACCCCGCACGTCTCCCGTGCCCGCTACATCCTCGGCACCTGCTGGCCGGGCGAACTCCTCTTCGTCGACCCGAAACCCCACCTCTCCCCGGCCCGCTGGGCCTGGGACTACGCCTACCAGTCGGCGGGGTACGTCAAGGCCTGGTTCGCCGACTGCTGAGGTGGCCTCTTCCCGGCGGTGGAATGCGCGGCCGACAAAGTCACTCAGCCGGTAGACGCGGGCGACGGCGGGGCGGAAATACCGTTCGACCATGGGAATCCTCACCAGTGGACGGAGCGCGGCCGCGGTCGCGACGGGGTGTGCCGCGGCAGCGGTGATCGGTTGTGCGGCACCTGAGCAGGTGGCGCCGTCGCACGGAACGCTGCCGGATCGGATCGGAAACCAGCGGATCGAATGGCACGACTGCGACACCTCGCCGGATGACGTGGTGGGGCGCGGGCTGGCCGCGGTGGGCGCGCGGTGTGGGGAGTTCCAGGCGCCGGTGGATTACGCGCGTCCGTTCGGGCCGACGGTCACGATCGCGGTCGCGCTGCGTCCCGCGAGCGATCCCGCCCGGCGGCTCGGGACTCTGGTCGTGGAGACCGGCGGACCCGGCCCGTCACGCGAGGGGGTGTCGATGCTGGTCGAGGGCCATGAGGGTGGCTATCCGGCCGCGCCGGAACTGGCGCAGCGCTACGACCTGGTCGCGCTGGACCCGCGATTCTTCGGTGCGAGCAGTCCGCTCGAGTGTGGCTGGCCGACGGGCGAGTATCTCGGCATCGCACAGGGCGCGCCGACCGACCGTGCCGGGTTCGACCGCACCGTCGAGGTGGCGCGGGGTCTGGCACAGCGGTGCGCACCGCATCGGGAACTGCTGCCGCACGCCTCGACCCGCGCCGTGGCGCGCGACCTCGATCTGCTGCGGACACTGCTCGGCCGGCAACGGCTGTCGTATCTCGGCTGGTCGTGGGGCGGCTATCTCGGCGCCGTCTACCTGCAGATGTTCGGTGACAATGTCGACCGGATGGTGCTCGACAGCGCCCTCGACCCGCGGGCGCCCGGCCCCGACCTCACCCGCGCCACGGCACCGGCCACCGCGGCCGCGCTGGCGGACTGGGCCCGCTGGGCCGCCGACCACGACTCGGAACTCGGCCTCGGCACGACTCAGCAGGCGGTGCTCGCCGAAGTGGACGCCCTGGCCGCCCGCATCGCCGAGCGTCCTCCCGCGGTCGCCGGGATCACGCTCACGGCGGACATGGTTCCCGGCCTGCTGCTGACCGTCGACGACACCGACGAGTCGTACGCCGAATTCGGCGCGCACGTGCGCGCGCTGTCCGACGCGTCGCGCGGCCTGGTCGTCGACCTGCCGCCAAGTTTGACCGGCAAGCTCGCTCTCTACGCCGAGACCGAGGTGATCCCCGAATTCGGTTTCAGCGCGACAGTCGCCAATCAATGCGCGGATCGAGCCGCCAGGGATGTCGAGGCCCACTACGCCGACATCGAGGAGCATCGCGCCGCCGAACCACTGTTCGGCGCCCTGGCCCGTCACCTCACCCCGTGCGCGGTGTGGCCGACGCGACCGGCCGAACCCGCCACCGAGATCGATACCTCGGCCCCGGCGCTGCTCGTCGGCGCCGAGGGGGATCCGGTCGCACCGATCGCCGGGCAGCGGGCACTGCGCGCGGCGCTGTCCGGTTCGCGCTCGGTGACGATGCCCGGCGTGTTCCGGCACGGCGTGTACCTGTTCGAGCGCTCGCGCTGCGTCGACACCGCCGTCGAGCGGTATCTGCTCGACGGTGTTCTGCCCGCGGCCGACATCCTGTGCCGACGGGAGTGACGGGCTACCGCGGCCCGCGGGCGAGTCCGGCTTCGTGCGCGATGATGACCGCCCGCACCCGGTCTCGCGCCGACAGCTTCGTGAGGATATGGCGCACATGGGTTTTCACGGTGCCCGCGCCGATGTCGAGCGCCATCGCGATCTCGGCATTGGACGATCCTCTGGCCATTTCGGTGAGTACGTCGCGCTCGCGACCGGTGAGGGTGGCCACCAGCTGTCGCGCCGCCGGATCGATCGGCGGGGCGAGCCGATCGAGCAGGCGCCGGGTGGTGGACGCGGCGAGCACCGCGTCACCGCCGTGCACGCTGCGCACCGCGGACAGGAAGACCTCCGCCGGCGCCTCTTTCAGCAGGAATCCGCTCGCGCCCGCGCGCACGGCGGCGACCGCGTAATCGTCGAGGTCGTAGGTCGTGAGGACCAGCACCTTGGGCGGATTACGCGCGGCCGTCAGCCGACGGGTGGCCTCGATGCCGTCCATCCCCGGCATCCGGACATCCATGACGACCACATCCGGAGCCAGCCGTCCGGCCGCGGCGAGGGCGGCGGCGCCGTCGGCAGCTTCGCCGACTACCCGAAGATCTGGCTGGGAATCGACCACCATGCGGAACCCGGCCCGCACCAGTGCCTGGTCCTCGACCAGGAGCACCCCGATCATCGGCGGACCGTCAGGGGAATGCGGGCCCGGAGGAGATGCCCGGCGCTGTCGGAGCGGCGGCGCAACTCCATGCTGCCGCCGTAGGCGGCGACGCGCTCGCGCATGCCGACGAGGCCGTATCCGGCACTGGCGGACCCACCCTCGGAGTGCCCGTCGTCCCGGATGCTGACCTGCAAGCAGGCATCGTCGACGCGCACCGAAACCTCCGCGCGCGCACCGGTTCCGGCGTGCTTGACGATATTGGTCAGACCTTCCTGGACGAGGCGGTAGACGACCAGGCTCACGCCGGTGTCGAGCGGCTCCCCGGCCAGGTCGACGGTCAGATCCACCGGCAGGCCGGCGTCGCTCAGGTCGCCGGCCAGGCGGGTCAAGTCCGAGATCCCCGGTGCCGGGGCGGGATCGGGCTCGTCGCGGTCGTCCTCGCGGAGGATGCCGATGGCGCGGCGGGTTTCGGCGAGGGCGGCGCGGCCCTGGTCACCGATGGCGGTCAGCGCCTCGACCGCGCGCCGCGGCTCGGCCGGTGCCGCGTAGCGACCACCGTCGGACTGCGCGACGATCACGGCCAGCGAATGCGCGAGGATGTCGTGGATATCGCGGGCGATCCGGTTCCGCTCGGACAGCACCGCCATCCGGGTCCGCTGCTCCTGCTCGCGCTCGAGCAGCGCGGTCTGCCGAGCCAGCGCCTCGAACTCGCCGCGACGGGCACGCTGCCAGGCGCCGCCGAGCCATGCCGCGACGACCGCGCCCGCCAAGGACACCCCGACGAGCACGTGCGCCGACACCGGCATCGGAAGCTGCGGCCAACTCCAGCCGCCCAGCGCCGCGCCGGCCAACCCCGCCACGAGACCCGCGCGGCTCGCCCACCGATCGGCATAGGCCGCGAGGGTGTAGACCGCGAGCGGCACGGCGATATCGGCGGGCAACGCGCCGGTCGTGGCCTGGACCGTCGCCCACTGGACGAGCGCCACCACCGCGACGACCGCGGCCGACCACTCCGGCCATCTCCGCCGCCAGGTCAGCGGAACCAGCAGGGCCACCGAGAAGGCGAAGTAGTCCGCCCCGGCGTCGACCAGCGCTCCGGCCAGGAAACACACCGCGATCAGCGCGATCACGATGACCGCGTCCGCGTGCGCCGTCCGCGCGCGCAGCCAGACCGCGACTCGTTCATCGACCATTCGCTCACCCTAGGTCGACCCGTCGGCCACCACCTCTACCCTCGGAACGATTTCCCGGGGGAGCGCGACAATGGTGCTGATGCACGAACCGGTCCGCGGGATCGGGGTCCACCCGAGAAGCGAAGAGGCGCGGACTCCGAAGAATCCGCGCCTCTCGCTGTGTTCAGTTGTCAGTTCTTGCGGCCGGGGGCCTTCGCGCCGGACTTGAAGCCGAGGCCGCCGGGCTTGGCGGTCGGCGGGGCCACCGGCGGGGTGCCGTTGCCGTTGGTGGGCTCGGCCGGGGTGGCCGGTTCCGCCGTGGCTTCGGGCTCGGCGGGGGCCGTCGGCTCCGCCGGAGCCGTCGGCTCAGCCGGGGCCGGGGTGACCGGGGCTGCGGCGCCGGGGGCCTTCGGGCCGGGGCGCTTGAAGCCGGACTTCATGGCCAGGCCCTTGGCGGCGACCGTCGGCTTGGTCTCGGTGGGGGCCGAGACCGGCTCCGCGGCGGGAGCTTCGGCGGCCGGGGCCGCTGCCGGAGCGGCGGCCGGAGCCGCGGCGGCGGGGGCCTTCGCGCCGGGGGCCTTCGCACCCGGAGCCTTGGCGCCGCCCTTCATGCCGAGACCCTTGACCGGCGGGGCGGCCGGTGCGGGTGCGGCTTCGGCGGGCGCCGCGGCCTCGGCGGGAGCGGTCGGAGCCTTCGCGCCGGGGGCCTTCGCGCCACCCTTCATGCCGAGTCCGCCACCGGGCGCCTTGGCGCCGCCCTTCATGCCCAGACCCTTGACCGGGGCCGCGGGGGCCGCGGTCTCGGCGGCGGGCGCCGCGTCGGCTGCCTTCGCACCCGGCGCCTTCGCACCGCCCTTCATGCCGAGTCCGCCGGGCGCCTTCGCGGCACCCTTCATGCCCAGACCCTTGGCGGGCGCGGACTCGGCGGGCGCGGCTTCGGCGGCGGGTGCCTGCGCACCCGGCGCCTTGGCGGCACCCTTCATGCCGAGTCCACCGCCGGGGGCCTTCGCGGCACCCTTCATGCCCAGTCCGCCACCGGGCGCCTTGGCGGCGCCCTTCATGCCCAGTCCACCACCGGCCGGCGCGGCCTTCGGGGCGGCCTCCTCGGCCACCTCGGCGACCGGCGCGGGTTCCGGCTCGGGCTCGGGCTCCGGTTCAGCCTTCGGCTCCTGGACGACGAGCAGGTTCGCCGACAGCTCGGCGGCGTCGACCCGGGTGATCGAGTCGAGCATCAGCTGCGCGACGTCGACGACCTCGACGCCCTCGCCCTGACCCTGCTCCTGACGCGCGGTGACACCGTCGGTGAGCATGACGCGGCAGAACGGGCAGCCGGTCGCGATCTTGGTCGGGTTGGTGGACAGTGCCTCGTCCACGCGGTCGACGTTGATGCGCTTGCCGAGCTGCTCTTCCATCCACATCCGGGCGCCACCGGCACCACAGCACATGGACCGCTCGCCGTGGCGCGGCATCTCGACCAGGGTCGAACCCGAGGCCGCCATGAGCTCACGCGGCGCGTTGTAGATCTTGTTGTGCCGACCCAGGTAGCAGGGGTCGTGGTAGGTGATGTTCTGCGACACCGAGGCCACCGGCACCAGCTTCTTCTGCCGCACCAGGCGGTTCAGCAGCTGGGTGTGGTGCACGACCTCGTAGGTGCCACCGACCTGCGGGTACTCGTTGTTGAGCGCGTTGAAGCAGTGCGCGCAGGTGACGACGATCTTCTTCTTCGACTGCTCGACACCCTCGAACACCGAGTTGATGACCTCGATGTTCTGCATGGCCAGCTGCTGGAAGAGGAACTCGTTGCCCGCGCGGCGCGCCGAGTCACCGGTGCAGGTCTCCTCGGCGCCGAGCACCATGAACTTGGTGCCCGCGGTGGCGAGCAGCTCGGCGACCGCCTTGGTGGTCTTCTTGGCGCGGTCCTCGTAGGCGCCGGCGCAGCCGACCCAGAACAGGTACTCGTAGCCGTCGAAGCTGTCGGCGTCCTTGCCGAAGACCGGGATGTCGAAGTCGACTTCCTTGATCCAGTTGAGGCGGTCCTTGGAGTTCTGGCCCCACGGGTTGCCCTTGTTCTCCAGATTCTTGAACAGACCGGCGAGCTCGGACGGGAACTCCGACTCGATCAGCACCTGGTAGCGGCGCATGTCGATGATGTGGTCGACGTGCTCGATGTCCACCGGGCACTGCTCGACGCAGGCGCCACAGCTGGTGCAGCTCCACAGGACCTCGGGGTCGATGACGCCGTTGACGTCCTCGCCGCCGATCAGCGGGCGCTCGGCCTCGAGGCGCGCGGCCTCGGGGATCTTGGCCAGCTTCGCCTCGTCGGGCTTGCCGTCGGCGTCGACCAGGCCGATCTCGTCGCCACCGGGATCCTTGCGGCCACCGGCCAGCAGGTACGGCGCGGCGGCGTAGCCGTGGTCGCGCAGCGACATGATCAGCAGCTTGGGCGAGAGCGGCTTGCCGGTGTTCCAGGCGGGGCACTGCGACTGGCAGCGACCACACTCGGTGCAGGTGCTGAAGTCCAGCCAGCCCTTCCAGGAGAAGTCCTCCATGCGGCCGACACCGAGGTTGTCGACATCGGGGTCGACGTTCTCCATGTCCAGGACCTTGCCGTTGGAGATCATCGGCTTGGCCGCGCCGAGGGCGACGCCGCCGTCGGCCTCACGCTTGAAGTAGATGTTCGGGAAGGCCGAGAACCGGTGCCAGGCCACGCCCCAGGTGACGTTGCGGCCGACAAGGAACAGGAACAGGCTGCCCGACATCAGCTTGATGAACGCGAAGATCGAGACGAGCTCCGGGCTCGCGGGCAGCAGCTCGGCCACTCGCATCGTGAAGAAATCGGTGTAGGGGTTGCTGTGATGGTAGGTCGCGATCTTGCCCGCCTTGACGAAGATCATGCCGAGGCCCTCGACGAGCACGATCGACTCGATCACATAGGCGGGGGCGAACTTCGAGCCGCTGAACCGGGACAGCCGCGCGGGGATACGCGGGTGGTTCAGCTGGCGGATGACGATCAGCGTGACGATGCCGACCACAGTGCCTATACCGAGGATCTCGTCCCACAGGTGGTAGATCGGCCAGGCGCCGATGATCGGCCAGTGGAACTCGGGGTTGATTGTCTGGCCGTAGGCCTCGAAGAAGAGGATCATGCCGCCAAGGAAGCCGATCATGACCAGCCAGTGCGCCCAGCCCACTGTGCGGAACTTGTTCATCCGCGTGTGCGCGAGGAACTCGATCAGCATCGTCTTGAAGCGCGGGATGAACGGTCGCCAACGATCGGGCGCGGACTGGCCGATCGTGACGGACTTGCCGATCTTCCACACGCCGCTGAAGAACGACAGCCAGCACAGCAGGCTGAGCGTGGCTCCAATCGTGCCCAACGTGATTGTCAGGGCATTCATGTCGCGACCTTTCTTTAGAGGCAACACGAGGGTCTTGGGTGAGACGGACTCACCCGGTTGGCTCGTATCGTAACCGGCGCTAAGTTACCGGCCAGTAACTACCGGTGTCCACCGTAGGATCGGCATTTGCGCTCTGACCTTGTTTACTGCGGCTTGACCTAGGTTTTGCCTGTGAGCAATGTCACATAAATGTTTGCCGAAAGGTTCCTAGGGCTGCTGGTGAACACCGTAAACCGTGCGTGATCTGCGACGGAGCTAAGGACAGGCTTACTCCGGCTGTCGAGATTCCTTCTGGCCTCAGCGGATTCGGTCCATTAGGCTCCAGCTGTTCTGTCTGCTGTGCCGGTCTTCACACTGCTCGGGGAGAAGTAAGGGACACCTCACGGTGTGTCCCTGCTTGACGAGTCTCGCGTGTCGCGGATCGCACGCCGCACCACACCTGATGGATTGGAACCCGAATGAACTTCCGTAGGACCACTGCGGCAGCCGCGTTGGTTATCGGTGCTATGACCGTGTCCATGGGCACCTCGCATGCCGAAGAGGCCCCGCAGGACATCAAGTACTCGGTCAAGCTGGTCGACAAGACCGTCGTCGCGACCCTGCAGAACGGCACCTTCTCGATCGTCGAGCAGGCCGGCGAGACGCCGGAAGCGCCGAAGACCAAGGTTGCCGAGATCAAGGACAGTCGGGGGGCTGTCGTCATCTCGCTGCCGATCGATTACGCGATCAACGGGGTCGACATCCCGATGAAGACCGAGGTCGCCAAGGACAGCAAGGTCCTGTCGCTGACCCCGGAGAAGCCGGCCGGCGTCGAGATCAGCCAGGAGACGGTTGTTCCGCAGCCGGTTCTCAAGGGCACCGAGATCGCCTCGGTTCAGGAGAACCAGAAGGCGATCAACGACTTCTCCAGCAAGTTCAGCATCGGCACCGCGATCGGCACCTTCGTCGGTACCGCGATCGGCGCCATCGTCGGTTGCGGCCTCGGCCTGATCGCCGTCCTCGCCGGCTGTGTGGTGGGTCTGCCCCTGGGCGCCACCATCGGCGGCATCCTCGGCATGATCGCGATCGGCGGCCCGACCATGGCGGTCGCCGGTTTCGAACTGCTGCAGGTGCTGCAGGCGGCGCCGAACACCTCGGTGTGGGCCGACAAGCCCACCCAGGCGGCCTCGGCTCCGGCCCCGGGTAACTGACCAGCGCTGGTCGAATAGCTGCACCGCGAAGGCCCCGCTCCGATCCGGAGCGGGGCCTTCCGCGTTTCTCAGTCCAGGACCAGCTCCCCCGACACCGATTTCGCGCCGTCAGCGACCCCGTGGCGGCCGAACGTGCGCTCGGCCATGGTGTAGCGACCGTCCTCGCGAATCAGCAGCACGGTGCTCGCGCGGGTGCCGTGCAGATCGTGGGCGACGAAGCGCGCGGAGACGGACCGCTCGAATTCCAGGGGGATGCCGGTGTGCGGCAGGCGGTCGTCGGGCGCCTCGGTGCGGTCGGCGAGCAAGGTGAAGTAGTCGTCGACGGAATCCGGTGCGGTGGCCACGATGTCGCGCAGGCCGGTCAGGCCGCTGTCGACCTTCGGCCACAGCGGCGGGGCGCCGGCGCCGAGCACCGTCGGGCGGGCCTGGGGATCGTTGTGGACGGATCCGGGCACGGTCGCCACGTGCGCCGCGTTGGACAGCCCGTGCAGCCCCGGCGCCAGCTCGGTGGGGCCGACGCCGCTGCGGTTCGACTGCCACCACAGGCTGCGCAGATCGCTGACCAGCAGGTTGTAGCCCACGTAGGCGTCGGGTGCGGCCCCGGCCACCTCGGCCAGATACTCGGGCGGACTACCCGCGCCGCGCAGGTAGTCCATCAGCAGCGCCCCGCGGGAACGCGGCCGCGCCGGGGTGTCCTGGGGATCGCGGACATTGGTGACCGCGGCGAAGCGGGCCGCGTCGGTGCGCAGGCCGAGCCAGGTGCCCACCGCGATCGCGCCCAGATCACGCCCGGCCAGCAGCCCGGGCTCCTCCGGCCAGTAGCGCAGCGACTCGGTCGCGCGGGTGTAGAACTCGTCCCGGTTGGCGGCCACGATCAGCCGGTACTCGGGGTGCGCTCGCCAGGCGAGCAGAACCAGACACATGACCCCAAGCATGCCCTGGACACCGAAAAGGCCGGTAGCGCACTGCTACCGGCCTTTTCTGGCTGCTCTGTGCCTGCGGTGTGACCCGCGATCAGTTGGTGCGGACCGCCAGGCCCGGGTTGTCCGAGAGGACGACGCTCAGCGGCTGCGCGAACAGCTGCGGGACGTCACCGGTGATCGCGCCGATGATGTTCGGGATCTCGCAGATCGGGTAGTCGGCGACCGACGACGCGCTGGAGATGCCGAGGGCGAGGCGACCGGTCACGATCGCGCCACCCGAATCGCCGGGCAGGGCGCAGATGTTGGCCGAGAAGCTCTGGGTGAGCTGACGGTCGCCGACCTGGACGGTCTGGTCGACGCCGTTGATGATGCCGCAGCTGAAGCCGGTGCGCGAGCCCGACTTGCAGACCGGGGCGCCGACGACCGGGGTGGCCACGCCGTCGACCGCGATCGGGGCGTTGCCCGGCACGCGGACCAGGTTGTTCTCGAAGCGCGCCCGAGCGTTGTCGTTGATCCGGATGATCGAGTAGTCCTGCTCGCCGAGCACCGACTTCTGGAAGGTGCCCAGCTGGGCGCCCGCGCGATCACCGTTGAGCTCGTAGACGGCCGCGGCGTTGCCGGTGCCCGCCGAGCCGATGTCGGGGTTGCAGTGGCCCGCCGAGATGTTGATGACGTTGCCCGCGCGGTCGGTGCCGTTGAAGCCCAGCGAGCAGCGCAGCGAGCTGCGGCCGATCACCGAGGCGAAGCCGTCGCCGCCGGCCAGGGCGCCGTTGCCGTCGCCGGCGACCGGGGTGGCCGACAGGTCGACGCGCTCGCCCGCCACCGGCGGCGCGGTGACGACGACACGGGACGGGTCGATGAAGCTCGGCAGCGGCAGACCGGCCTGCTCGACGCGCACGGCGATC
Organism: Nocardia sp. NPDC050718; assembly: GCF_040654235.1. Taxonomy (NCBI): domain Bacteria; kingdom Bacillati; phylum Actinomycetota; class Actinomycetes; order Mycobacteriales; family Nocardiaceae; genus Nocardia; species Nocardia sp. NPDC050718. The sequence goes on from NZ_JBFAHQ010000001.1 coordinate 479,101, forward strand.
GCGTTGTTCACGGTGTCGATCACGACGCCACGGACCAGGTTGGCGATCTCCGGCGGCGCGGCGGCCAGCCAGTTCTCGAACGCGGTCTTCTCGCCACGCAGCGCGGACTCGCTCTTGGCGACGTTGCGGACCTCGAAACCGGCCGACTGGGCGGCCTCGCGGGCCTGGTCGGCGCCGGGGCCCTGCGCGAGCGCGACGACGGCGTTACCGGCGTCGTTGAGCCACGCGCCGGCGAAGGCCTGCGGGAACTGGCGCTGCGCGGTGGTGGAGAACGCGGCGACCTGCTGCGCGACATCGGCGCGGCGCAGGTACTCGTCGGGGGAGATCTTCAGATCCCGGGTGACCGCCTCGATCAGCTGCGCGGGCAGGTCGGCAGCGGGCGCGGGCTGCGCGTCGGCGACTGCCATGGTGGGGCCGAACAGCAGAATCGCCGCCGAAGCGGCGATCACGGACTTCCGAGCTCTTCTCGAGCTTCGCGCGGACGGGGTGCGACCCATACGTGGCAGGAGCATGATCGAACTATATGGGCTGGAGCGGGTTATGCCTACTCGGACCGGGCAAGAGATTTCGCTCACCCGGTCCGGTCCGGCGATTCGTTGTGAGGTCAGCCTGCGTTCGGCTTGGTACGCACGGCGATTCCACTACCGAGACCCCCACCGGAGGTGGCCTCGATATCGGTCAGGATCGGCCGGATCGGCACGCCGAGCGAGGCGGTGCCGCCGTACGGGGCCAGCTGGGTGTTGGCCTCGGTGCAGTTCGGCGCCTCGGCGGCGTTGGAGCCGCTGGTGATGCCGAGCGCCAGCGTGCCGGTGACGATCGCGCCGCCGCTGTCGCCGCCGAGCGTGCAGGCGCTGCTGGCGAAGCCGCGGATCGTCTTGCTGACGCCCTCGGCTGTGAACAGCTGGGTCTCCACATGGTCGGCGGAGACGAAACCGCAGGTGAAGGTGGAGGACTGGCCGGTCTTGCAGACCGGGGCGCCGGTGACCGGTTCGGCGGTGCCGGTGATGTACAGCGACGTCCCGTTCGCGCCGCGCACCCGCGGCTGGTCCATGCCCGCGTTGACCGCGCGCTCGTTCAGCTTGATCACCGAGTAGTCCAGCGCGGCGGGTCCGCCGAGCACGGCCTTGGCGAACGAGCCGACCTCGGGGCTGTTCGGGATGTCGCGCACGTTCGGCACGTAGACCGGCGCGGTGCCGCCGTTGTCGACGTTCGGGTTGCAGTGGCCCGCCGAGATGTTGAGCGCGTTGCCCGCGGCATCGGTGCTGTTGAAGCCGAACGAGCAGACGTCGACGCCGCGCAGCGTCGTGTCGTGCAGGTCCTTGGTCGCGGTGATGTAGGTGTCGCCGCCCATCGGCTTGTACTCGACCGGACCGCCGCCGCCGGGCGAGAGCACGACCTTGATGGTGGCGATCAGGGTCGGCAGGTTGAGCAGGTGGCCGGGGCCGGTGTTGGCGATGTTGAGCACCAGCTGGCTGTTGAGCGCGTCGATGGCGATCGAGCTGATCGGCGCCGAGATCTCGCGCGGCAGGCTCGCGATCCACTGGGCCAGCTGCACCAGCGCGCCCTCCAGGCCGCCTGCCGAGATCGGGGCGAGGTGGGTCTGGTAGCCGTCGGCCGCGGCGATCTTGCCCGCCTCGGCGTTGGTCACGGCGATGACGGCCTTGCCCTCCGGCGTCATCCAGGCGCCGGCGAAGGTGTCGGGGTTCTCGGCACGGAAGTCGCTGGCGTAGTCGCGCAGCTGCTGCGCGCGGGCGGCGCGGTCGAGGTATTCGGTCGGGGTCATCCCGAGGTCGCGCGAGAGTGCCGTCACCAGCTCGGCCGGTAAGGCGTCGGCCGAAAGCTGAAGGGGCGCCGAAGGTTCCGCGGTCGCGACGCCGGGGCCGAACAGAGGTGCCAGGAGAACAGTCGCGGCGAAACCGGCGGAGGCTGCCTTGACTGCGGCGCGACGCGCCACCAACTTGCGCATGAAATCCCTTCGTCGGCACGAGTGATCGAGACCACCGCCGGCGGCTGTGATGTCGATCAGCGCATCACTCTAGGGCACGGGCGCGCGGAGGGCGCGGTTACCGTACCCCCGCACCGGATCAGTTGTATCCGGGAATCCGCATGGGCGAGGGGAGATACCCCGGCGGGTACGTCTGGAACGGCAGCAGCGGGCGGGTCGTGCTGCGGCCGGGCGGGGTCGACGGGTCGGTGGTCGTCGGCTCCGGTGTGGTCGTCGGCGGCGCTTCGGTGCTGGTCGACGGCTCCGGCTCGGGCTCGGGCGTCGTGGTGACGACCGGTGCGCGCGTGGTCGGTTCGACGACCGGCGGCGGCGGGGGCAGCGCGGGCGCGGGTGTCGGGGTCACCGTCAGCGAATCGGGTCGGGCGTCGGAGATCGGTGGCGGCGGGGTGGTGTCGCTACCGCGCAGCATCACCGAGACCGCGACACCGCCGAGCAGCAGCCCGATCAGCGCGGCGGCGGCGATGAGCAGCGGCGTCCGGCTGCGCTGGGGTTCCCGCGGTTCCACCGCGACGACCGGCAGCGCCGAGGTCGGGGTGGCCAGCGCCTTCGTCGGCTGCGCCGTCACCGGCATCGCCGCCGAATAGGCCTGCGCGGTCGCCGCGGGCCGGGCGAGCGCGGGGATCACATCGGTGACGACGAGGGAGTTCTCGGTGACGATCGGATCGGGCGGCGTCGCGCCCGCCGGCGTCGCCAGCACCGCGACCAGCGCGGCCTCGGCGGCCGACGTCGCGAACGAGCGGCCGGGATCGATGCCGTCGGCGGGCGGGGGCAGTTCGTCCTCGCCGAGCAGCGCCACCGACTTCAGGCCCAGATAGTCCAGCGCCTCGCGCACGCCGCGCACCACCTCGGGCGTCCACTGCGCCGGATGCGTCGCGTAGAACTCGGCCGGGCCGCTGAGGTGCTCGGTGGTGAGGTCGATCAGGCAGAACATCGCGGTCGCCAGCAGGTCCTCGGCGCGGTAGGCCTCGCCGCCGTCGACGTCGATGCCCGCCGGGTCGCCGATCGCGCGCACGAAACCGGCGATCGAGTGCGCGTGCCCGGTGGGCGCCGGTCCGCCGAGCGCGGCGTCGCCCTCGTCGGACATGTGCAGCAGTGCATCGCGTTCGACGAGCCGCACCGTGCCGTCCTCGGTGACCACCGCCGCGATGCACTCGTCATCGGCGATGCGCAGGCCGACCCCAGTGGCCATCCGGTTTACCTCGCTTCGGGCGACGACGACAGGCCGCGTCGTGTTACACCAGCAGTGAACCGTGTCCCATGGCGCGGAGCATTGACAATAATTCGGATCGTGAGCGCGCGCCTATCCGGCGTCGGATTCGCGCGACGTGATGCTCCACGGTCTTGGCGGAAATGTACAGCCGCGCGCCGATCTCCCGATAGGTCAGACCGAGCAGCACCAACTCGGCAACCTCCCGCTCGCGATCGCTGAGCGCGGCCGTGTCGGGCGGGCGCGGGGCGGGCTGCTCCGCGCCCTGTGGCAGTGGCTGCGCCGCGGGCAGTGGCTGTTCCACCGGCTGCGCCCGCACGCGCACCGAGCGGGCCAGTTTGAGCAGTGTGGTCGCGGTGGCGGAGTCGCCGACGGCGAGCGCGGCCTCACTGGCCAGGCGGGCGGCGTCCCAGGTGAGACCGAATTCGGCCAGCGCCGACACCGCGGCCTGCACCTCGGCGGCCACCACCTGACCGCGCAGCACGAGCACCCAGGTGCGGCCCGCGTCGGCCAGCGCGGCGGCCTGCTGGTCGCCCGCCGCCGCGGCGGTCTTGAGCGCGTGGGCGTGCGGGAGCAGGTCGCTTGGCGATTCGTCGGCGAGCGCGGCCTGGACGCCGTACCAGTGGAACAGGTTGGTCCAGGCGGGCGCGCGGCCCAGTTTGCGCAGCAATCCGCGGGCCGCGTCGACGAGCGGTTCGATCCGGCGCACATCGCGCAACCGGAGGCCCGCCAGCCACAGTTCGCCGATCGGCAGCAGGCTCAGCAGGTCGGCTTCCAGTTCGTCGAACAGCGGGCTGGCGGCCTGCCACGCGCGGGTCAGCGCGGCGTGGTCGCCGCCGCGCCGGGCCAGGCCGACGGCCAGCGCGTGCGCGAGCAGCTGATCGCGCGGTTCGAGCGCGGCGATGTCGACCTCGGCGAGGGTGTTCGCGGCGCGCTGCTCGTCGCCGCCGAGCAGCGCGGCCCAGGCGGTGAGCACGGGCAGCTGAGTGCCCGCGCCCCGGCCCGCGGCGCGGCGCAGCGCGTCGCCCGCGCGGCGGGGTTCGCCGGTGCCCAGGCACAGCAGGGTGGCGATCGAGACGGCCGAGCAGGGGAGGTAGCGGTCGTCGGTGTCGGTGTTGCCCGCCTGGATCAGCGCGGAAATCGCGGCGGCCGTTCCGGTTCCGTGCGGGTCGAGGGATTCGTGCAGCGCGCCGGCGATGAGCCGCGCGCCCGCGTCGGCCTCGGTCGGTGGCCACAGCTGGGCCGCGGCGGCCATCCGGGTCGCGCCCGCGGTCTCCCCGGCCAGGGTGAGCACCATCGCGGCGGGCGCCCAGTCGGCGCCCACCCGATCGGGTCCGAGCCAGGTGTACAACCCGGCCGCGCGGCTCACCAGCCCGCGCCGGGTGAGCACGGCCGCGCAGATACGCACGGCGGCAACGAGATCGGTGGCGGCGATGCCGTCCGCGGTGAGCAGTGGCTGGGCCAGCCGCAGCGCGGTGTCGGCGTCACCCGCGCGCGCGGCGGCCTCGGCCCAGCGCAGCGCGATCGACTCGACCGGGGTGCCCGCCGCGGCCGCGGCCGCGTAGTAGCGCGCGGGCTGTCCCGATTTCTCCGCTGTGCGGCACAGGAATTCGGCCAGGCGCGAGTCGACCACGCCCGACTCGGCCAGGATCAGCGCCGTGCAGTCACGCAGCAGTCCCGCGTCGAGTCGCGCGGCGAGCAGGCGCCGCTGTACCTCGACATAGCGGCGGTCGCCGAGCAGGATGCGCAGCGGGCCGACGGCGGGGGTGAGCAGCAGATCGGCGTCGGTGACCAGCGCGCCCGCTCGCGCGCGGTCGATCAGATCGTGGGCGGTGGCGGTGTCGACGCCGAGCACCTCGGTGAGTTCGGTGGCGTCCAAACCCGTTCCGGTGGCGGCGATCACGAGCGTGTCGAGCAGCTCGGGTTCGGCCGCGTCGAGCATCGATCGGGTCCACGCGGTGATCGCCTCGTCGACGGCGGTCACGCAGGTTTCCAGCGGGGCGGTGCGCGCGGCGGCCAGCGCCGCGACGACGCCGCCGGGAATGCCCGCGGTGAGCTGATGGATGCGCAGCGCGAGCGGCTGCGACACCGCCACCCCGAGTTCCCTGGCGAACGACGCGGTGTCGGCGCTGCCGAGCGCGCGCAGCTCCACCGTGCGGCCGTGCCGCGAGACGATGTCGGACAGGGCGCGTAGTCGGGGATCGTGTGGGCGCGGCTGGGTGGCCAGCACCACCGAGCGGCGGCCGGATTCGATGGCGGCGCACAGGTTTCGCAGGTCGACGGCGCTGTATCGGTGCACGTTGTCGGCGATCAGCACGGCCCGGTCGGTCGCGTCGTCGTGCACCGAGTCGGTCATCGGGATGCCGCGATCGCGCAGATGTGAGCGAACCGCGTTGAGCAGCACGGACTTTCCGGTACCGGCCCGGCCGCGGATCATCAGCAGCACCGGCTGCTTGTCGGCGGTGTCGAGTTCGCGGATGACGGTGCGTGCGCTGGGCAGGGAGTCGAGGGCGATGTCAGCCACCATTTCCTCCGAGGATCTGGCCCGGCAGCTGGGTGCCCGTCTCGAGGGTTTCGTCGACCGCGCCGCCCACGCCGTCGAGCAGGTCGCCGGGGTTCACGTTGATGGGCGGGATCGTCGGTCTGGTGGGTGCCGGGGCGGGCGCGGGGGCCGGGGCCGGAGCCGGGGCTGGCGCGGGCGCTGGGGCCGGAGCGGGTGCCGGAGCCGGGGCTGGCGCGGGGGCCTGTTCGGCGGGCTGCTGGGGGGCCGGAGCGGGCTGTCCGGCCGCGGGGGCCGGTGCCGGGCTGTCGCCCGCCTGCGTGCCTGCCGGTGCCGGGCTGCCCGCGGCCGCGGGGGCGCTGCCCGGCGTCCCCGGCTGCGTGGTGCCCGCCTGCGTCTGGCCCGGCGGCGTCGCGGTGCTCGGTGCGCCGGGACGGGTCGGGTCGGCGACCGTCGAGTCGGTGCCGTCGACTGCACCGGGCGCGCCACCGGTGCTGGTGACGGCGGTGGCGCCGGGCACGGGCGCCCCGCTCGTCGTCGCGACGGGCCCGCTCGGCGTGGACGGGGTGGTGACCCCGCCGAGCGCGAGGGTGCCGGTGGCCAGCGCGGCCATCGTGACCGCGGCCGCCGCGATGATCGCCGCCCGTTTGGCGGTGAACATCTTGGTGGGGGCTGGTTCGTCCACTGGGAGCGCGATGTCGTCGACGACCGGCGCCGCCACCGCGGGCAGCGCCACGACGGCGGCGGGAATGGCCTCGGTGGGCACGGAGACCGCGGCCACGTCCAGGGCGATCTCGGCGGCGCCGTGCGCGGTGCAGGACGCGGGGTCGGCGCAGGCGGCGACCGGCAGCCCGAACTCGGTCGAGATCAGCTCGGCGACCAGCGGGATCGCCCCGCCACCGCCGGTGAGCAGCACCCGGCTGATATCGCCCATGGTGAGTCCGGCGCGGCGCACCGCGTCGTGCAGCAGGTTCATCGAATCGAACAGGGTCGGGCGCAGCAGGTCTTCGAGTTCACCGCGGGTCAGCCGGACCTGTGCGGTGTGCGCTGCCCCGAGCAGACCCACCGGGATCACCGTCGCGGTAATTCTGGAGAGCTCTTCTTTCGCATTTCTGCAGCGGGCTCGCAAGGCCGATAATTCGGCCTCGACAACGGGGTCGAATGGATCGATATCCTGACCGTCCAGTGCGTTAGCCAGAACATAGCGCATCGTCAGCAGATCGAATTCCGTACCGGCGATCGCCGTGCTGTGCAGGGGTGCGCCGAGCATGCCCGCCTGGTCGCCGGTGCGTAACACCGTGACGGTGAGGCCGCTCGCGCCCAAGTCGTAGACGGCCAGCGCGCCGTCGTCGAGCAGACCGTTCTCCATCTCGTAGCGGCGCACCGCGGCCATCGGCTCGGGCACCAGCGTCACCTCGGGCAGGCCCGCGCGGGTGAGCGCCGCGCGCGTCGTCTCGACGGTCGGTTCCGACCACCACGCCGGGTAGCAGGCCACGATGGTCGCCTCGGCGCTCGCCCGGCCGGCCAGTTCGGTGACCAGCGCGTGGGTCGCGGCGGCGACCAGATCGGCCGCGTCGTGGCTGGAACCGTCCTCTGCCAGCAGGTCTACCGGGTCACCGACCCGGGACAGGTAGTCGTCGACCACCACGCCGCGCGCGTGCTGGGCGGCGTCGGCGAAGCCGGTCGAGCCGTCGGCGCCGAGCAGCAGGGCGCTGTGATGCGCGCGAACGGTGGTTCCGGACCCGTCGGCCGTCGTGGCCGCGGCGACCGAATTCGCGGCCCCGACGGTAATGCCGAGCGCCAGCCGCTCTGTCATTGGACAACCCCGTTCGCAGGACTTCCGGCGGACCGGAAAAGGTGAATACAGCGAGATCGCCGGGGTGGTCGGCGTCCCACTCGAACTGTCGGTTGCTAGGGGACAGCTGTTACCTGTGCCGGGGGAAGTACGGGGAAATTCCCCTAATCGGTGGTGCGCCCCTAATGGGGGACGCCCCTCGTGAACTAGGTATTCGCCCCGTTACCTGTAACGGCTCGCGGACCTAGCGTGAAAGACATTCCGACGACAACGGATCGCCCATGATCTGGAGGAGCTGATCTCGATGACACCGAATGCGATTCTGGAATTCATCCTCAACCTGCTGCGCGACCCCCAGGCCGCCGCGAGCTACTGCGCGAACCCGTGCCAGGCCCTGACTGTGGCCGGGCTCGACGTGACGCCCGAGGATATTTCCGCCGTCGCCCCGATGGTGGCGGAATCCGCGCTGGTCAGCGGCGGCTCCCAGTTGCAGGCGATCGTCGCGGCCGGCGCCGCGGCCGGCACGACCGCCGCCCTCGCTTCGACGGCCACCGCGGCCGCCGCCGTGACAGCGGCGACCGCCACCGACGCCCAGCTCGGCATCGGCCTCGACGTCGGCCTCGGCGCGGCTGCCTCGGCCGTCGCGGGCGCCGCGGCCCAGGTCGGCGCGGGTCTCGAAGCCGCCCTGTCGGCCGTCACCGGCGCGAACGTCGACATCGACACCGATATCGGCGCAGGCGTGAACGTCGGCGGCGAACTGGCCACCGACATCGCCGCCGCCTTCGGCACCGGCATCGGCCTCGACGCCGCAGTAGGCGCGGGCGCCGACCTCGCCGCCGGCCTCGGCGGCGCCCTGAACGGCGCGATCGGCGCGGGCGCGGGCCTCAACGGCGCGATCGGCGCAGGCCTGAACGGTGCAGTAGGCGCGGGCGCCGACCTCGCGGCCGGTCTCGGTGGTGCCCTGAACGGCGCGATCGGCGCCGGCGCGGGTCTGAGTGGCGCGATCGGCGCCGGTCTCGACGGCGCGGTGGACGCGGGGGCCGACCTCGCTGCCGGTCTCGGCGGCGCCCTGAACGGTGCGATCGGTGCCGGCGCGGGTCTGGACGGTGCCCTGAACGGCGCAGTAGGCGCGGGCGCCGACCTCGCTGCCGGCCTGGGTGGCGCGCTGAATGGTGCTGCTGGTGCCGGTGTGGGCCTCGGCGGTGCCCTGAACGGCGCTGTCGGTGCGGGTGCTGATCTCGCCGCCGGTCTCGACGGTGCGCTGAGCGGCGCGATCGGCGCCGGCGCTGGTCTGGGCGGTGCGGTAGACGCGGGCGCTGATCTTGCGGCCGGTCTGGGCGGTGCGTTGAATGGCGCGGCTGGTGCCGGTGCGGGTCTGGACGGTGCGCTGAACGGCTCTGTGGGCGCGGGCGCCGATCTCGCCGCCGGTCTCGGCGGTGCCTTGAATGGCGCGGCTGGTGCCGGTGCCGGTCTGGACGGTGCGCTGAACGGCGCTGTGGGCGCGGGCGCTGATCTTGCCGCTGGTCTCGGTGGTGCCGTGAACGGTGCGGCCGGGGTGGGCGCGGGTCTGGACGGTGCCCTCGGCGCGGGCGCTGACCTCGCGACTGGCCTGAACGGTGCGGTCGGTGCAGGCCTCGAGGGTGCCTTGGGCGCGGGTCTCGATGGAGCGCTGGGTGCGGGTGCTGACCTCGCGACCGGCTTGAACGGTGCGGTCGGTGCGGGCCTCGAGGGTGCCTTGGGCGCGGGCGCGGGTCTCGACGGCGCCCTCGGCGCGGGTGCTGACCTCGCTGCCGGCGCGGGCGGCGCGCTGAACGGTGCGATCGACGCGGGTGCCGGTCTCGACGGCGCTGTGAACGGTGCTGTGGGCGCGGGTGCTGATCTTGCCGCCGGTCTGGATGGCGCGCTCGGTGCGGGCGCCGATCTCGCGACCGGCCTCAACGGTGCCGCAGGCGCCGGTCTCGAAGGTGCCCTGGACGCGGGTGCGGGTCTCGATGGGGCGCTGGGTGCGGGCGCCGATCTCGCGACCGGCCTGAACGGTTCGGTCGGTGCGGGCCTCGAAGGTGCGCTGGGTGCCGGTGCCGGACTCGGCGGTGCTGTTGGTGCAGGCGCTGACCTGGCTGCCGGAGTGGGCGGTGCGCTGGACGGCGCCGTCGGCGGTGGGCTCGGCGGTGCTCTGGACGGCACGCTCGGTGCAGGTCTTGGCGGTGCCGTCGATGCTGGCGCTGACCTTGCTGCCGGTGCGGGCGGTGCGCTGGAGGGCACGCTCGGTGCCGGTCTCGGTGGTGCCGTCGATGCTGGCGCTGACCTCGCTGCCGGAGCGGGCGGTGCGCTGGACGGCGCGCTCGGTGCTGGTCTCGGCGGTGCGGTGGGTGCCGGAACAGATGCTGCTGCCGGTGTGGGCGGCGCCGTAGGTGCGGGCCTGGAGGGAGCGCTGGGCGCGGGCGCTGGTCTCGAGACCGGGCTGGGCGGCGCGGTCGGTGCCGGTCTCGGTGGTGCTGTCGACGCGGGTGCCGGCCTCGGTGCAGGCCTCGGCGGTGCCGTCGACGCGGGTGCTGACCTCGCCGCCGGTGCGGGCGGTGCGTTGAACGGTGCCGTCGGTGCCGGTCTCGACGGTGCTGTGGGTGCCGGAGCCGATGTCGCCGCCGGTGTGGGCGGGTCGGTGGGCGCCGGTCTCGAGGGAGCGCTGGGTGCGGGTGCTGGTCTCGAGACGGGGCTGGGCGGTGCGGTCGGTGCCGGGGTCGGTGGTGCGCTGACCGGGGCGGTCGGCGCGGGCGCCGATCTCGCGGCCGGGCTGGGCGGAGCTGTGGATGTGGGCGCCGGTGTGGGCGGTGCGCTGACGGGTGCGGCCGGTGCCGGACTCGACGGCGCGCTGACCGGTGCGGCCGGTGCCGGTGGTGCGCTCGGCACCGGGCTGGACACGGCTCTGACCGGGGCCGTCGGTGCCGGTGGTGACTTCACCGCCGGCGTCGACGGCCTGGTGGACGGCGCCGCCGGTCTCGGCGCGGAGGCGGGCGCGCAGCTCGGCGGCGGGCTGAACGCCGGCGTGAGCGGCGCGACCACCGCGGCGGGCGGGCTGGGTGCGGCAGCCTCGGCCGGTGCGCAGGCCGCGGGCAGCCTCGGCGCGGCCGCGACCACCACCGCGATCACCGGTCTCGACGGCGCCGTCGGCGCCGGCGCGGAATTCGGGACCGGCCTGGAGACCGGGCTGGGCGGTGCCGCGTCGGCCGGAACCGGCCTGATCGGTGGCCTGACCGGCGGCGCGGGCGGCGGCTTCGGGCTCGACGGACTGCTCACCGGCGGCGGCGAGGTCTCCTCCGGTCTGGAAACGGGCCTGTCCGCCACGACCGGCGCCGGCTTCGACACCGCCGCGACCCTCGGCACCGACCTGACCACCGGCGCCCAGGCCGGCTTCGGCGGCGCCGTGGATTCCGGCCTCGGCCTGGCCGGTGGCGCCCAGACAGGCCTGTCGGGCCTCGCGGAAACCGGTGTCGGCCTTGCGGGTTCGGCCACGGGTGGTGCCCAGGCCGGTCTCGGCGGCGTGGTCGACGCGGGCACGGGCCTGACGGGCTCGGTGGCAGGCGGCGCCCAGTCCGGCCTGTCGGGTCTGGCGGAAACCGGTGTCGGCCTTGCGGGTTCGGCCGCAGGCGGTGCCCAGGCCGGTCTCGGCGGCTTCGTAGACGCGGGCACGGGCCTGACGGGTTCGGTAGCCGGTGGTGCGCAGTCCGGCCTCGGCGGCGCGGTGGACGCGGGCACGGGCCTGACGGGTTCGGTGGCCGGCGGTGCCCAGTCCGGCCTCGGCGGCACCGTCGACGCGAGCACGGGCCTGACCGGCTCGGTCGCGGGCAGCACGCAGGCGGGCCTGTCCGGCGCGACGAGCACCGGCGCGCAGCTCGGCGGCACGGTGAGCGGGGCGACCCAGGGCAGCACCGCCGTGACCGGCGACCTCACCGGAACATCGCACACCGACACGTCGGGCGCGCTCGGCGGCACCGCGCAGGGGGCGGTGACGACCGCGGCCGACACCTGGTCCTCGGTCGATGTGTCCAGTGCGTTCGGCTCCGGCCTGCACGGTTCGGCCCTCGGTGGAGGCGACGCGTCGCTGTTCGGCGAGTCGAGTACTGTCGCCGAGACCGGTGTGGACACCCACACCGACGGACTGTTCCACTGAGCGAAACGGGCGCTGCGATGGGGACTCTCGCACCGAACGCGGTGCCGCTGACGACGGTGTTGACCGACACCGTCGCAGCGGCCCGCGCCGCTGGTCGTGACGACCTGGTCGGGCGCCTGGAGAAGGTCGCGGTCCGGGTGCGCGATCCGCGGCACCGGATCGTCGTCACCGGCCAGCTCGGCCAGGGCAAGAGCCGGTTCGTGAACGCGCTGCTCGGGCTGGACGTGTGCCGGGTCGGTGACGACACCACCACCGTTCTCCCGCTGCAACTGGCCTACGGCGAGCAGCAGCGCGCGTTCCTGGTCCTCACCGCGCCGGGCGTCGACGAGTCGCGGGTGGAGATCCCGTTCGACGAGATCGGCGTCGTCGACCCGCGCAGCCAGCTGGCGCGGGGCAGGCAGGTGGTGCGGATCGAGGCCGAACTGCCGAACCAGCTGCTGGCCGACGGCGTCGTACTCATCGACACCCCGGGCGTCGGTGGTCACGGAAATGCGAGCGCCGCAGGCGTTCTCGGCATCGCGGCGGCCGCCGACGCGGTGCTGGTGCTGTCGGACGCCTCCACCGAGCTCACCGCCCCCGAGCTCACCTTCCTTCGGCAGATCCGCGAATTGTGCCCCACGGTCGCGGTGCTGCTCACCAAGACCGACCTGTATCCGCACTGGCACCAGGTGCTCGAGGCCGATCGCGCGCACCTGACCCGCGCGGAAACCGACGTCTCGCTGATCCCGGTGTCGGCGTTGCTGCGCGCGCACGCGCTGCGCCTGCAGGACGCGCAGCTCGGCGCTGAGTCCGGCTTCGGCGCGCTCTTCGGCTTCCTGCGCGACCGGGTGGTCGCCCGCGACCAGGTCGCCACCCGTCAGGCGGTCGCCCGCGAATTGTCTTCGGCTGCCGAACATCTGGCGCTCGCGCTCGGCAGCGAGCTGGTCGCGCTGCGTGATCCCGCGCTCGGCTCGGCCGCGGTCACCGAGCTCCAGGCGGCGCGCGCGGCCGCCGAGGATCTCCAGCGCCGCACCGCGAGCTGGCAGCAGACGCTGACCGACGGCATCACCGACCTCGTCGGCGACGTCGACCACGACCTGCGCGAGCGCCTGCGCGGCGTCGCCCGCACCGGTCAGGAGTGGATCGACGACCACGACCCCGGCAGGCACTGGGGCGCGATCGCCGAGTGGCTCACCGGCGCCGTCGACACCGCGCTGGGCGACAACCTGCTGCTCACCCATCGCCGGGCCGAACTGCTCGCCGAACGCATCGCCGGTCACTTCGCGGAGGTCGGCGCCGTCGACCTGCCCGATGTCCACACCGGCATGGACGACGAGCGGAATCTGGCCGGCTCGGGGTCCCTGGCCGACCTCGAACCGGACATCGGTTTCGCCAGCAAGGTGCTGGTGGGCATGCGTGGTTCCTACGGCGGCGTCCTGATGGTCGGCCTGGCCACCACCTTCGCCGGTCTGGCGATGCTGAACCCGATCTCCCTCGGCGCCGGCCTGATCGTGGGCGGCAAGGCCTACCGCGACGACAAGACCGCGCGCCTGGCCCGCCGCCGGATCGAGGGCAACGCGGAGGTGCGCCGCTTCCTCGACGACGTGGCCTTCCAGGCGAGCAAGGACACCAAGGACCGCCTGCACCGCATCCACCGTGCCCTGCGTGATCACTTCGCCGGGGTCGCCGAGCGCACCCTGCGCTCGATCGATGCCTCGCTGCGGGCCGCGCAGGACGCGGCGACGATGGCCGCGACGAACCGAGCCGAGCGCACCGTCGTGCTGGAACGCCAGCTGACCGCCGTCGCGGAACTGCGCCGCTACGCGGATTCCATGCAAGCCGAGCTGGGACGGGCCGACGGTACGGTATCTGGGTGACCCACCGTTTCGACACCGCCGCACCGCAGGCCGCACCCAGGATCCTGGCCGAGGCGCACGAGCTGGTCGGCGCGGCGGCGCGGATGCTCGGCCGGGACGAGTACGCGCGCGCCCTGCTCGCCGAGTGTGAGTACCGCCTCCGGGAGCCGCTGCGCGTCGCCCTGGCCGGTTCGATCAAGGCGGGCAAGTCGACGCTGCTGAACGCGCTGGTCGGGCAGGCCGTCGCCCCGACCGATGCCACGGAATGCACCCGCGTGGTCACCTGGTACCGCGACGGCGCCACCCCCACCGTCACCGCGCACGCGGCCGACGGTGCCCGCGCCAATGTGATCGTGCGCCGCGGCAGCGGCGCGCACGGCCTCACCTTCGACCTGAACGCCCTGAACTGGGAGGGCGGGCGCCCCCGCGAGGTCGATCATCTCGAGGTCGGCTGGCCGTCGGCCGCGCTGGCGCAGACCACGATCATCGACACCCCCGGCACCTCGTCGCTGTCGCGTGAGGTGTCGCTGCGCACCGCGCGGCTGCTCACACCCGCCGCCGCCGGGACCGACCCGCGCGGGTCGGCGATCACGGCGCCCGGCGCGGACGCCGTGGTCTACCTGCTGCGCCGCCTCGACGCCACCGACGTGCAGTTCCTCGAACAGATCGGCGCCGGTGCCGGTGGCGCCGGACCGCTCGGGGTGATCGGCGTGGTGTCGCGCGCCGACGAGATCGGCGCGGGCCGCATCGACGCGCTGCATTCCGCGCGCGATGTCGCGGCCCGCTTCGCGGGTGAGCTGGAGCGAACCGGATTGTGCCAGGCGGTGATTCCGGTGGCCGGTCTGCTCGCGTTCGCCGCGTCCACCCTGCGGCAGCCGGAGTTCGCCGCGTTCGAGGCGCTGGCCACGGTCCCCGCGGAGGATCTCGGTGTCGCCCTGCTCTCGGCGGACCGGTTCGCCCGCGCCGATATCGCGCTGCCGGTGGCGCCGGAACTGCGGGCGCAGCTGGCGGATCGCTTCGGCCTGTTCGGTATCCGCATGGCCACCATGCTGATTCGCCTCGGTGTGCGGGATTCCGCCTCGCTGGCCGCGGAATTGGCCGCGCGCAGCGGTATCGATGAACTGCGCTCGGTGCTCGAGGTCCAGTTCGGCCAGCGCGCCGAGGAATTGAAGGCGCATTCGGCGCTGAGCACCCTGGACCGGATCCTCGTCGCCTACTCCGGCACCGAGGCCGACCAGCTCCGCCCCCGGGTGCGGGCCCGGCTCGCCGACGTCCACGGTTTCACCGAACTGCGTCTGCTCGGCCGCCTGCGCACCGACGAACTCCCGCTGCCCGCACCGGTTCTCGCCGACCTGCATCGCATCCTCGGCGGCGCCGGCGTGGCGGCCCACCTGCGACTCGGCCTCCCGGCCGACGCGGACCTGGAAACCGTCCGCGCCACCGCCTTCAGCGCGGTGCGCACCTGGCGCACCAGGGCCGCGCACCCGCTGGCCGATCAGGCCACCGCCACCGCCTGCCGCGCGGCGGCCCGCAGCGCCGAAGGAATCCTGGCCGAACTCTCCCGCCCGGTCAGATGAAGTACGCGGTCCCCGAGGAACTCCCGGTCCCGTAACCGAGGCTCTTGGCGAACTCCCTGACCGCGATCAACGCGTGCCCCACCGGCCCCGGGTCACTGCACGACCCACCCACCGACGAGAACGTGCACCCGTCATCGGCCACCACCCCGGTCTCCGCCGACGCCACCCCGGCGCCCCCGAAAACCACCGCACCACTCACCAGCAACCCACAGATCCCACGCTTCCACATCCCCCGAAACTAACCCACCAACCCACGCACCGCCCTGCCCCCAATCCCCGGGGCAGGGCGGTCCGACGGCGATCAGGAATCGGCCCGGAAGAGGGGCACGACTTCCTCGGCGAGGTACTGTTCGACCTCTCGTCCGGCGCGCTTCGCGGCGATGATCGCCGTCCCGCGTTCCTCGGCCCTGGCTGTCAGTGTCTTTCGGGATTCCGTTTCCACACCGCCGCCCATGACGAACATCCGGACCCGCTCCCGGTCGAGGATGGCGAGGGCTTCGTCGTCCTCGGTCGCGCCGAGGGCGTGGATGTCGACGGTGGCGAGGTAGGCGGTGGCGGTGTCGACGACGCGACGGCTGCGGCCGACGATCAGCAGATCCACGGTGTACATGTGCTTCCTCCGATCGGGAGCGGGTGGGCGCGCTGGTCCCGCACGCCCACCCTGGGTTTCATACCGTGACGATTTCCGGTTCGGGGTCGAGTGGGCGCTGTTCCAGTTTGGCCTCCTTCGGTAGCGCGAAGAATCCGAGGCAGACCAGCAGCAGGATGCCCATGCCGTAATACAGCGTGTACCGGAAGGTCTCGGCGAAGTTCACCGCGTTGGCCTCGGCCCCGGCATCGGCGAGCAGCCGCGAGACCTCGTCGCCGCCAGGAAGATTCGTCGGTGGCAGGCAGCTGTCCGGTACCACGGTCGGATCGGCCTGGGCCGAGCGGGCGCCCACGCACGCCCCGAACCCGGCGACGATCTGATCCTGCGCTGACACCGGCACGCCGTCGGCGGCCAGCTCCGCGCGGATCTGCGGCGTCACCTCCGCCACGCCCCGGTCCGAATCATGGTCGAGCACAGTGAAGAACAGCACCCCGACGAGCGCGACACCGAGCGCGGTCCCCAGCTGCTGCCCGGTGTTGAGCAGTCCGGACGCCGAGCCCGCCTCGCGCAGCGGCACCTGGCCGAGCAGCAGGTCGATGGTCGGGGCGACCACCATGCCGAAGCCCGCGCCGGTGACGATCAGCGGCAACACCATCTGCCACGAGGCGAACTCGCTGCCGTAGCGCACGGCCATCGCGCCGTAGATCCCGAACCCGGCCGCGTTGATCAGCGCGCCGATGATCAGCACCCGGCGCCCGAACCGCGCGGCCAGCACGCCCACCGAGACTCCGGCGCCCACTCCGGCCCCCACCGCGAAGAACACCGCGGTGAGTCCGGCGCGCATCGGCGTCCAGCCGAGCCCGGCCTGCATGAACAGCGTCCACACCAGGAAGAACCCGCCCATGCCGATCCAGAACAGCAGCCACGAGCCGAGGCCGACGGCGAAGGGCCGGGACCGGAACAGTCCGAGATCGACCAGTGGCGAGCGCCCGGCCCGCGTCAGCGAGCGCTCATAGAAGAGGAAGGCCACGAACACGCCGGCGGCGGCCGCCATCATCGCGAAGGTCCACGCGGGCCAGCCGAGCCGGCGACCCTCGGCCAGCGGGAACACCAGCAGCAGCACCGCGGCCATGGCCAGCACCATGCCCACCGGATCCAGCCTGGGCGCGGCGGGCGACTTCGAATCCGACATCACGAACCAGGCCGCGACGAACGCCGCGATGCCGACGGGAATGTTCACCAGGAAGATCGTCCGCCAGCCCAGGCCGAACAGATCGGCCTGCACCAGGATGCCGCCGAGGGCGAGCCCGACGGCCGAGGCCGAGCCGCCGACGCCGCTGTAGACGGCGATCGCCTTGGCCCGCTCCTCCTTCGGGAAGGTGGTCTGGATGATCGCGAGGATCTGCGGCACCATCAGCCCGCCCATCGCGCCCTGCGCGAATCGGGCCGCGATCAGCACATCCGGGTCGGTGGCGAGTCCGCACGCCGCCGAGGCGAGGGTGAAGCCGGCCATGCCGAGCAGGAAGACGCGTTTGCGTCCGTAGATGTCGCCGAGCCGTCCGCCGGTGATGAGGACGGCGGCGAAGGCGAGGACGTAGGCGGCGATGATCCATTCGATCTGCGAGTACTCGGCCCGCAGATCGCTCTGGATGCTCGGCACCGCCACATTGACGATGGTCACGTCGAGCAGGTCCATGAACCCGGCGGCGAGCACCACCGCGAACGCGATCCAGCGGCGCGGGTCCGCTGTGGTGGTTGGGGAAGTCACGGGAGGTCTCTCTTCTGGTCGGTGGTGGAGACCTCTCAAACTATGCACCTCAAGTGATAATCACACAAGAGTGCAATCACTACTCGTGCATGGATTGGGTATCCTCGCTGTGTGACCGATGCCGCCGCCCCGCTGTCCGCCCACGCCGCCTTCCTCGTCGGTCAGCTGGGCTTCCATACCGCGTACCGGTTCGCCGACCTGCTCGCCCCGCTCGATATCAAGCCCCGGCATTTCGGCATGCTGAAGCTGCTCGGTCAGCACGACGGCCGCACCCAGCAGGAACTCGGCGAGGCGCTCGACATCCACCGCAACGTGATGGTCACCCTGGTCGACGATCTCGAGGCCCGCGGCCTGGTCGAACGCCGTCGGCACCCCACCGACCGCCGCGCCCACGCCGTCTACCTGCTGCCCGCCGCCCACGCCCTCCTGGCGCGGGCCGAAGCCGTCGTCGAATCCCTCGACACCGAACTCCTCGCCCCCCTCGCCGCCGAAGAGCGGGCCACCTTCCTCGACCTCCTCCAGCGCACCGCCGCGGGCAACGGCCTGCGTCCCGGTATCCACCCCGGCCTCACTCGCTGACGGAGGTCTCCGGCCGGTCACGATGTGGTGTCGGGTGCTGCGGTTGAGCGAGGTCGGCGCAAGAATGGCCCGGGGTCGGGAAGTTTTTTCGGGCGGCGGGAATGAATCGCCGCAGCTGCTGGTTGTGCAGATCGACAACATTGAGCGTGTGTCACTCAAGTCTGGGTTGACTCGGGATGGATCTCGAGGGCAGGATTGAGCCCACCACACTCAGTGTTACTGAGACTGTTACCCCTAAGTTCGTCAAACAGGAGGAATCACTATGGCTCGTGCGGTCGGAATCGACCTCGGGACCACGAACTCTGTCGTCTCCGTTCTCGAAGGCGGCGAGCCGGTCGTCGTCGCGAATTCGGAAGGCTCGCGCACCACCCCGTCGATCGTCGCTTTCGCGAAGAACGGTGAGGTTCTCGTCGGTCAGCCTGCCAAGAACCAGGCCGTCACCAACGTCGACCGCACCATCCGCTCGGTCAAGCGCCACATCGGCACCGACTGGAACGTCGAGATCGACGACAAGAAGTACACCCCGCAGGAAATCTCCGCGCGCACGCTGATGAAGCTGAAGCGCGACGCCGAGGCGTACCTCGGTGAGGAGATCACCGACGCGGTCATCACCGTCCCGGCCTACTTCGAGGACGCCCAGCGTCAGGCCACCAAGGAAGCCGGCCAGATCGCCGGCCTGAACGTGCTGCGCATCGTCAACGAGCCCACCGCGGCCGCGCTCGCGTACGGCCTGGACAAGGGCGACAAAGAGCAGACCATCCTGGTCTTCGACCTCGGTGGCGGCACCTTCGACGTCTCGCTGCTGGAGATCGGCGAGGGCGTCGTCGAGGTCCGCGCGACCTCCGGTGACAACCACCTCGGTGGCGACGACTGGGACGAGCGCGTCGTGTCCTGGCTGGTCGACAAGTTCAAGGCGTCCTCGGGCATCGACCTGACCAAGGACAAGATGGCCATGCAGCGCCTGCGCGAGGCCGCCGAGAAGGCCAAGATCGAGCTGTCGTCGAGCCAGTCGACCTCGATCAACCTGCCCTACATCACCGTCGACGCGGACAAGAACCCGCTGTTCCTCGACGAGCAGCTGACCCGCGCCGAGTTCCAGAAGATCACCTCCGATCTGCTGGACCGCACCCGCGCGCCGTTCCAGTCGGTGATCAAGGACGCCGGCATCAACGTGGCCGACATCGACCACGTCGTGCTCGTCGGTGGCTCCACCCGGATGCCCGCCGTCTCCGACCTGGTCAAGGAACTGACCGGTGGCCGTGAGCCGAACAAGGGCGTGAACCCGGACGAGGTCGTCGCCGTCGGCGCCGCCCTGCAGGCCGGTGTGCTCAAGGGTGAGGTCAAGGACGTCCTGCTGCTCGATGTCACCCCGCTGTCGCTGGGCATCGAGACCAAGGGTGGCGTGATGACCAAGCTCATCGAGCGCAACACCACCATCCCGACCAAGCGCTCGGAGACCTTCACCACGGCCGACGACAACCAGCCGTCCGTGCAGATCCAGGTCTTCCAGGGCGAGCGCGAGATCGCCTCGCACAACAAGCTGCTCGGCTCCTTCGAGCTGACCGGCCTGCCCCCGGCCCCGCGTGGCGTGCCGCAGATCGAGGTCACCTTCGACATCGACGCCAACGGCATCGTGCACGTGACCGCCAAGGACAAGGGCACCGGTAAGGAAAACAAGATCAAGATCCAGGACGGCTCCGGCCTGTCCAAGGAAGAGATCGACCGGATGGTCAAGGACGCCGAGGCACACGCCGCCGAGGACAAGGCCCGCCGCGAGGAGGCCGAGACCCGCAACCAGGCCGAGTCGCTGGTGCACCAGACCGAGAAGTTCATCAAGGACAACGAGGACAAGGTCCCGGCCGACATCAAGTCCAAGGTGGAAGAGGCCATCGCCGAGGCGAACACCGCCCTGGCCGGCACCGACATCGCGGCCGTGAAGACCGCGGTGGAGAAGCTGGCGACCGAGTCGCAGGCCCTTGGCCAGGCGCTCTACGAGTCGCAGGCCGCCGACGCCGCCGCCGAGGGCAACGGCGCCGGCCCCGCCGATGACGACGGCGTCGTCGACGCCGAGGTCGTTGACGAGCCGGTCGACACGGAGAAGAAGTGACCGAGGCCAACTCCGAGCAGGAGCTGATCGAAGACATCGTCATCGATGCCGACTCCGCCGCCGACGCGGCGGCGGAGCCGTCCACCGACGGCGAGGCCGAAGCGCCGGTCAGCGACGAGCTGGCCGAGCGCACCGCCGACCTGCAGCGGTTGACCGCGGAATACGCGAACTACCGCCGCCGGGTGGAGCGGGATCGTCAGGCGAACATCGACGCGGCCAAGGCCGCGGTGGTGACCGAGTTGCTCGGTGTGCTCGACGATCTGGACCGGGCCAGGGCGCACGGCGACCTGGAGACCGGCCCGCTCAAGGCCGTCGCCGACAAGCTGGAGACCGCGCTGACCAAGCAGGGTCTCGTCGAATTCGGTGGCGTCGGTGACCCGTTCGACCCCACGCTGCACGAGGCCGTGCAGCACGAGGGTTCGGGCGCGGATCCGGTGATCGGCCTGGTCATGCGCAAGGGCTATCGGTTCGGCGACCGGGTGCTTCGGCACGCGCTGGTCGGGGTAACCGATGCCGAGGCCGTGGGGGCATCGGATTCGGATGCCGACGGCGACACTCAATAACAACTCGAGAGGAGGAGATGCCCGGTGAGCCAACGGGAGTGGATCGAGAAGGACTTCTACAAGGAGCTGGGTGTCTCCTCCGGCGCCTCGCAGGACGAGATCAAGAAGGCCTACCGCAAGCTCGCCCGCGACCTGCACCCGGACTCCAACCCGGGTGACACCAAGGCCGAGGAGCGGTTCAAGGCGGTCAGCGAGGCCAATGCCGTGCTGTCGGATCCGGCCAAGCGCAAGGAGTACGACGAGACACGTCGCCTGTTCGCGGGCGGCGGCGGGCGCGGCTACGGCGGCGGCGGGTTCACCCCCGGCGCCGGCGGCGGCTTCTCGCAGGACTTCAACATCGGTGACATCTTCGGCCAGGCCGGCGGCGCCGGTGCGGGCGACGGCGGGCTCGGCGATCTGCTGGGCGGGCTGTTCAACCGGGGCGGCGCGCGGGGCGCGAGCCGTCCGCGCCGTGGCTCCGATGTGGAGACCGAGACGACGCTGGGCTTCCGCGAGGCGGCGCAGGGCGTCACCGTTCCGCTGCGGATGACCAGTCCGTCGCCGTGCACCACGTGTCACGGCAGCGGCGCCAAGCCGGGCACCAGCCCGCGAGTGTGTCCGCACTGCAACGGTTCCGGTGTGGTCAGCCGTAATCAGGGCGCGTTCGGTTTCAGCGAGCCTTGTGACGACTGCCGCGGCACCGGGTCGATCATCGACGACCCCTGCACCGACTGCTCGGGCACCGGCATCCAGAACCGGACCCGCACCATCACGGTGCGGATCCCGCCGGGTGTCAGTGACGGGCAGAAGATCCGGCTGGCCGGGCAGGGCGAAGCGGGCCTGCGTGGGGCGCCCTCGGGCGATCTCTACGTGACCGTGCATGTCAGCCAGGACAAGGTGTTCGGCCGTCAGGGCGACGACCTCACCCTGGTGCTCCCGGTGAGCTACAGCGAATTGGTACTGGGGACAACTGTTTCCGTGCCGACGCTGGACGGCCGGGTCGGCGTGAAGGTGCCGCCGGGCACCGCCGACGGGCGTATCCTGCGGGTACGCGGTCGTGGTGTGCCCAAGCGCGGCGCGGCGGGCGGCGCCGGTGACCTGCTGGTCACGGTGAAGGTCGCGGTTCCGCAGAACCTGGACTCCGACGCCACCGATGCGCTCAAGCGCTATCAGGAGGCCGAGCGGGCCGGTGGCTTCGATCCGCGTGCAGGATGGGCGGGTGCTTGATGGCCGATGATCCGAAGTCCGCGTCGGGTGGGACCTCGCGTGCCGAGTTCTTCATGATCTCGGTGGCGGCTCAGCTGGCGGGTATGCACGCGCAGACGCTGCGCACGTACGACCGGCTGGGTTTGGTCACCCCCCAACGCACTTCGGGTGGCGGACGCCGGTACTCGGCCCGCGACGTCGAGCTGCTGCGCGAAGTGCAGCGGCTGTCGCAGGACGAGGGCGTCAACCTCGCCGGCATCAAGCGCATCATCGAGCTCACCAATCAGGTGGAGGCGCTGCAACAGCGCGTGGAGGAGATGAGCGCCGAGCTGGAGCAGTTGCGGGCGGGCTACCGGCCCGACCTGTCACCGCCCCAGCGCAGCACCGCGCTCGTGGTCTGGCAGCCACGGCACCGGCGCTGAGTTCCACGTTTCGACCGGGCCCCCGGTTCGCGATCCGCTCCCGCGGTCGCGGGCCGGGGGCTCGGTCAATCCCCGGCGACCGGCTGGTGATTCTCCAGCAACCTCTTTATTCGTGATCTTGCTCCGGCTGTCACCCGGTGCAACGCTGTGAGGTGGGGATATATCTCGGAACCATCACGGAAGTTTGCTGGAAGGACGCTGAATTCGGACCAATCGGAGCCTGTTTCCGCAGGAGAATCCCGGCGCTCCGACCTGCCCTCCCCGCGTGTCGCGGCACGGCGCGTCGGATTTCGGGGCCGCGGATTCGTAGCGGAAGGGTCGCTCTACCAGGCACATCGGTGCGGGATTGATGCTTTTGCGGGCAAGATCAGCAAAGTGTGAGGTAGCGTTCACCCGTCTTTAACGATCTTGAGGTATGTTTTCAGGTGATACTGATGAGTACCGTATGGTTTTTAGAGAATTACACTCGTGATGTTTAAGAGTACGATTACGAAGCTGGCAAACCTCGCCTAGACTTCTCGCATCGGCTGCTGACGAGTGTCCTCCCAGCCCGTCACTCGCCGGCGCGGCTAGCGTTCGATGGCGAAACGAGGTTGTGACACATATGGATTCGCGGACTGTCGCTTTGATCCGAACTACGTTCAAGGCGGTTGCTGCGGAAGACGGTGGGCCCGAGAAGCTAGCCAGGTCGTTCTACTCGATCCTGTTCACGGACTATCCCGGCGTCCGCGACTACTTCCCGGCCGCCATGGACTCCCAGCGTGACCGGCTCGTCAAGGCGATCTCCTACGCGCTCGACCGGCTGGAAGAGCCGGACAAGCTGCTTCCCTTCCTGGCCCAGCTCGGGCGCGATCACCGCAAGTACGGCGTGCAACCCGCGCACTACGTCGCGGTCGCCAACTCGCTGAAGTCGGCCATGCGCCAGTTCGCCGGCACCGAGATGTGGACCGACGAGGTCGCCAGCGCCTGGGACGAGGGTCTGGCCACCATCAGCGGCGCGATGATCAGCGCCGCCGACAAGGAGACGACGCCCGCAGCCTGGAGCGCGACCGTGGTCGAACGCCGGGAGGTGCTGCGCAATCTCGCGGTCATCCGGGTGCAGCTCGATCAGCCGATGCAGTACGCGGCGGGCCAGTACCTCAGCGTCCAGGTGCCGGCGCGGCCCCGGATGTGGCGCTATCTCTCCCCGGCCAACCCGGCGAACGCCAACGGTGAGATCGAGTTCCACGTGCGCAGCGTGCTCGGCGGTTGGGTGAGCCCGGCCATGGTCTCGCATACCACCGTCGGCGACCAGTGGCTGCTCGGATCGCCGCTCGGCGGGCTCGGCGTCCCCCGCAACACCAAGCGCAAGATGCTGATGGTCGGCTGCGGCACCGGCATCGCGCCGCTGCGCGCGCAGATCATGGCGATGGCCCAGCGCCGGGTGAACCCGAAGGTCCACCTGTTCGTCGGCGGTCATCACCCCTGCGACCTCTACGACCTGCAGGTCCTGAGCCAGCTGGCCATCGCCAACAAGTGGCTCACCGTCACCCCGGTCAGCGAGAGCGACGAGAACCCCTGGTGGTTCTACGATTCCGGCGAGCCCCAGACCGAACTCCCCGGCCTCGAGCCCCGGATGACCGGCCAGATCGGCAAGGTCGTCGCCAGCTACGGCCCCTGGGCCGACCGCGACGTCCAGATCGTCGGCTCGCCCTCCATGGTCCAGACCACCAAGTTCCGCCTGATGGCCGCGGGCACCCAGGCCAAGTCGATCCGCCACGACCCCCTGTTCTAGGCCCCCTCTGCGGTGATGTTCGCCGGGGGAGTGCCGGATTCGATCAGCCGGTCGACCGTGGTGCGGACCATGGCGGGGGACCCGCAGACCAGGACCTGCTGACCGAACGGGCCGTGCGCGGCGGCCACGTCCGCGAGCGTGCCGTGCAGCATCTCGGCGGGGGCGAAGCCGATGTCGACGCGGGAGTGCTCGTGCCATTCGTCGCGGATCGACGGATCGTCGGGGCTCTCGACCACGGGAATCACCGTCAGCCAGGGCAATTCGCCGGACAGCAGGAACAGCATGTCCGAGGCGTAGAGGTCGCGCGGGGAGCGGCCACCGTAGAACAGGTACGTGCGCGGCGGATTCTCCCGCCGGGCCAGCTCGAGGATCTGGGCGCGCATCGGCGCCAGACCGGTCCCGCCCGCGATCATCACCACCTCGGTGGCCTCAGGATCGACGTGGAAGACGCCGTAGGGCGCGTTGATCCGCCACTGATCGCCGGGCTTGGTATCGGCGACGATCGAACTCGAACACCAGCCGCCGGGCACCGTGCGCACGTGAAATTCCAGCTTGCCGTCCAGCGAGGGCGGCAGCGCGGGGGAGAGCCTGCGCCGCACGCCGGGATGCTGGGGCACCTCCACCTCGACCGAACCGCCCGCCGCGAACGGCACGAAGTCGCCGATCAGCCGGATCACGGCGATGTCGTTGCGCAGACGGTGGTGGCCGACGACAGTCGCCGTCCAGGCCGGGGCGGGAATCGCGCTCATCGGTCTCTTTCGCGAAACGGGTGGTGCGGGACGGGTTCTCAGCCGACCGGGTCGGCGGCGATGATCTGCGGCGGCGTGCCGGCCCGGATCAGGGCGCGGCGGGTGTCGGCGATCATCCGGGGCGAGCCGGCGAGCTGGATCTGCCGGTCGGCCCACGCGCCGAAGCTGGTCACCACCGCACCCAGGTTACCGACCAGGCGACGGTACATGCCGGTCGGCGTCGACGCGGGACGCTGCGGATACCACCACGGATCGTCGCGCTCCTCGCACACCGGCACCACGGTCAGCCAGGGGTTGGACTGGGAGAGCTGCCACATGTTGTCGACGTCGTAGAGGTCGCCGGGGAAGCGGCCGCCGACGAAGAAGTGCACGCGCGGATTGATCCCGCGCTGGCTCATCTCGATCAGCTGCGCGCGCAGCGGCGCGATCCCGGTGCCGGAGCCGATGAACAGCACGTCGCGCCCGGATTCCCGGTCGACGTGCAGGCCGCCGAGCGGACCGGCGATCTTCCACCGATCGCCGACCTTGGTGTCGTTGACGATCGCGGGACTCACCCAGCCGCCGCTGATCCGGCGCACGTGGAACTCGATCTCGCCGTACGGGTTGGCGGGGATGGCGGGGGAGAAGTAGCGCCACATGTTCGGCCGCTGCGGCACCTGCACCGGCACGTACTGGCCGGCCTTGAACGGAATCGGCCCGTCGGCCTGTAGTCGCACGATGGCCAGATCGTCGAGCACCTTGCGATGCCCGACCACCGTCGCACCCCAGAACGGCTGCGACTTGTCCTCGTTGGCGCCGATCGCCATCGAGGCCGAGACGAGGATGGTGATATCGCTCCAGCCCTCGTGCAGTTCCTTGGTCCACCGGTTGCCGTGGAAGGAACGCAGGGCCGAGAGCAGCGCCCGGCCCGCCATGTCGTAGTGGTCCGCCTCGACCCCGTATTTGCGGTGGTCGCGGGCCAGTTGCTCGAGGAACTTCTGCGCGCGCTCGAAGTCCTCCAGGTTGTCCAGGACATACTGCAGCGCCGTGACCAGACGCTTGGGCATCATGTCCATGGCGGGGGGGAACAGCTCCCGTAACGCCGGGTTCTGCGCGAACAGGTGACCGTAGAAAGCGCTGATCAGCCGCTCTGCACCACCGGGCGTCTCCGACACCCCGCGGAAATCGGCGCGGACCAGCGCAAGCGAACGCGCATCCACGTCGTCAAGCTCCCTTTCCCTGAAATTGCTGCGATGTGGCCCCGCCTCACGACGGGCACCTCCTCAAGTATCCCCCGAAACATGCCGCTGGGTGCAGGGATGCTCGTCACCGTCCCATTCGCCGGACGGATCGTAAGCCGTCGATCGCGGGTTGGCACGCTGTCGCCGTGATCGATACGGGTCGGTGATCTTGCTCGGGCCGCGTCCTCGATGCGTGCGGCGTCCGAGGAGGATCTAGCGACACATAGCATCGCTTGCTATCCTGGGGGCGTGACCAGGATGATTACCCAAGCTGAGCTGCGCAACGGCAGTGCCGGGGTGATGGATGCCCTCGAGGCCGGTGACGACTTCATCATCACCCGCAACGGCCATCCGGTCGGCGAGCTGCGCCCGATCCGCCCGCAGCGCGACATCGGCACAGCCGAGCTGAAGGCACGACTCGCGCGCTTCGCCGATGCGGGCACCGCGGCGGAAGAGCGAGCGGAGATCGACGCGGCTTTCGGCGCCGAGCGTCTCGATGACTGAGACTCCGCCGCGGCACCCGGTCGGACTGCTGGATACCTGTGTACTCATCGATCTCCCGCGAATCGATGACGCGAAGCTCCCGATCCGTTCGCGGATCAGCACGGTCACCCTGGTCGAACTCGGGATCGGGATCGCGTTGGCGACAGAGCCGAAAACGCTCGCCCTCCGTACCGAGCGCATGCTGGAAGTGGAGCACGCGTTCGACGCCCTGCCGCTGTGCTCCGCGGCCGCGCGCCGATTCGCGACGATGGCCAAACTCGTCATCGCCGGCGGGCGAAATCCGAAGCCGCGCAAGATGGATCTGATGATCGCCGCGATCGCCTCCGCGAACGACCTACCGCTCTACACCAGCAATGTCGATGATTTCCGCGGTCTGGACCCGGTGCTCACACTGGTGGCCGTCTGAGCGCCTGACCAGGCGGCAGATCGGGGCCGGCCACCAAGCTCTTTCGGTAAGGGTCGGTGATCTCCCGCAGTGCGACGAGGGACTTTCGCAGGGTGGCGGCACGCCTCGGCCCCAGGTGTGCGACCCATTCCGCCTGCACCTCGACCGCCGCGCGATTGGCCACCTCGACTGCCTGCTGCCCCTTCTCCGCCAGCCGCAGCAGCCTGGCGCGGCCGTCGCTCGGGTCGGGCTCACGTGCCAGGTAGCCCGCCCGTACGAGCTGATCCACCAGTACCCCCGCGGTCTGCTTGGTGACCTGCGCTTGCGCGGCGAGATCGGTCAGCCGCGACCCCTCCGGCCCGATCCGCGCGACCAGTCGCGCCTGCGCCTGCGTCAGATCCGCGAATCCGCTCTCGGTCAGCGCGACGAGCACCCGCCGCTCCATCTCCCGATAGGGAACGAAGAGCAGAACCCCGAGGTTGAGGGCGTCGTCGTCGGTCATCCTGCTCCTTGATCCGGTCAGCTTCACTGACTATATTAGTCAGAAAGGCTGACGAGTTGGAGGCCGACCGTGGATGTCGATCAACACTGGCGGATCATCGCCGAGCAGCGCCGCGCCATCGTCGAACTGCTCACCACCCTCACCCCCGCCGAGCTGGACAGCCCCTCGCTGTGCGACGGCTGGCGCATTCGCGACGTCGCCGCCCACGTGGCGCTGGCTCCGCAACCGCCCGGCCCCTTCGGCATGCTCCGTGAGGCGGCCCGCGCCCGCGGCAGTTTCCACCGCCTCAATCACGACATCGCCGTCCGCCACGCCGACGCCACCCCCGACCTCGCCGCCGATCTGTCGGCCGTCGCCGACTCCCGCCGCCTGCCCGTCGTCACCAACTACCGCAACATCCACTACGACGTCATCGTGCACGCCCAGGACATCGCCCGGCCCCTCGGTCGCACCATCACCGTCGATCCCGCCGCGGCGGCCGTTGCGGCCCAACGGGTCTGGACCATGGGCTGGCCGTTCTGGGCCAAGCGCCGCCTCGCCGACGTCACCCTCGTCGCCGAGGACTCGCCCTGGACCGTCGGCTCCGGACCCGAGCTCCGCGGTACCACCCTCGACCTGCTCCTGCTCCTCACCGGCCGCGACGTCAGCGATCTGGTCCGCCGCCGGGTCAGCCGGTGACCAAGCGCACCGCCGCCTGCCGCGCGTCCTCCCCGACCTCCCCGATCTCGAATTTCTTGCCGACGATGTGCTGGACCAACGCGGGCTCCGGCGGCACCCCGTACTTGCGCAGGTAATGCGGAACCGCTCCCGGCCACACGAACACCCCGTCGGTGTGGAAGTTCAACGGCACATCCCGAACCCGCGCGTCGAAGTCGTCGGCGTCATAGCTGCGTGCGCTCAAAACCACCGGCGCGTGCGCGAGATAGGCCAGCACCCGATCGCGGATCAGCGGGTCGACCCCGGGCCGATTCACCACCGGTTTGCCCCCGGGATCGCGCCCGTCGAACGGCGCCGAAAGTCGAAGTCCACTCATGGTCGACCAACCTACGCGGCCGGGCTCAACCACTCTTTCCCATGCTAATGTCCCAGGTCAGAGCAGTGGACGGCGAGAAGGGGCGGGGATTGAAACGCGCAGGTACAGCATTGATCGTGGCGGGCCTTGCGCTGGTCGGGCTGGCCGCGTGCGACTCGGGGGAGACGTCGTCGAAGGGGGCGACCACGACGGCGAAGCCGACGCTGTGGAACCCGTGCACGGAGATCTCGGATGACGCGCTGACGGCGGCGGGGGTGGATCCGGCCTCCGAGGAGAAGGGGGTTGCCGGGGTTCCGCAGTCGGGGTGGGAGATCTGTGGATGGATGGCGCCCAAGTTCGGGCTGACCGTCTACACGACGAACAAGACCCTCGCGGAGTTCGAGGCCAAGCCGGGGAACGTCGGCTTCACGGACGTGACAGTCGCCGGGCGCCAGGGCCGTCAGTTCAAAATCGAGGGCGATCGGCGGAACCTGATCTGTGACGTGGTCTTCGCGACCCAATCCGGCGTGGTCCAGCTCGAGGTCACCAACCGCGCCAGCCTCGATGGCCTCGAGGACCCGTGTGTCTACCTGAACCGCGCGGGCGAAGCGCTCGTGCCGACCTTTCCCCGGTAGCGGGAGGTGGCGACATGGCTGACACAACGCCCTACAGCGCGCTTCTCTCGCAGGCGAAGGCCGGCGAGGTCTATCTGAACAACGAGTCGGCGGCGTACACCATGTACAAAGCCTGCGATAAACGACTGGCTGATCTCGACGCACTGCTGATCACCTCTGTGCGTGCGCAGAACGTCAGTGGCTTCGGCGATTTCGACATGGCCAGGCAGCTCGAGGCGAAGTTCCGGCTGCAGGCGTCGAATGACCCCAACTCGATCTACGAGGTGATCCTCAAAGACATCGAAGCCGTCAAACAACTGCGCGAAGTCTTCTCCCTGTCCTTCAAACACCTCACCGGCCAGGACATCGAAAACGCCAACGCCCTCGACTACACCACCGAGCAGGTGAAGTAGATGCAGCCCAATATCGCCGGACTCGACCTCTTCGGCGGCCTCCGCAATTTCGTCATGTCCCCGTTCGGCGACGACGGCGAACTCGACGCCTCCGATATCGCGGACATCCAGGATCGCTACAACGACCAGCGCACGACCAACCGGCAGCGGGCGGCCGAACTCGGTTTCGACGGTGAATTCCGTCCCGCGATGGTGACGAAGACCGACGATTTCCTTGGCACCGTCGCCCAGCTGCGGGCGAAGGTGGACAAGATCGACCTCGACGCCGTCAACGATCTGATCAGCGCGTGGAACGAGATCTCCACCCGCAACAGCACCTCGCTCGACGAGTTCCGCAAGCAGATCACCCGGGGCATGGCACCCGATGTCTGGTCCGGCGCGGCAGCGACCGCGGCGGCGCAGACCGTCGCGGCCTACGACGCCACGGGCAAGAAGGTCACCACCGCCGCCGCGCTCACCAGGAGCAAGCTGGACGAACTGCGCACCGGCCTCGAACCGACGAAGCGGCTGGTTCCGTTCGAGCCCGAACATCGCAGCGGCCTGGACAATTTCGGTGGCCTCTTCACCGGCCGTGCCTGGCGCAATGACGATGTCGCACAGGAGAATGCGCGCGTCGAGGCGGTTCGCGTCCTGACATCGGTCTACGCCCCGGTGATTATCGAATCCGATACGAAGGTTCCGGTCATACCCATTCCGAAGACGGTCGAGAACGGCGGCGGGGATCCCGACGACACCGGCGGGTCGACCAGGCCGAACTCGAACAACCCGAATTCGACCACCCCGGGCACCGGGCAACCGGCGACCGACCCCGCGGCCACGACTCCGGCGTCGACCACCCCGGCCGACGACGACACCACCGACGACGACACGACCGCGGGCGACGACACGACGACCGACGACGAGTCGACCGCCCCTCAGTCGACCGACCCCGGCGCGACCACGCCGGCATCCACGACGCCGAGCGGAACCACGCCCGGATCCGGGTCACCGTCCGGATCACCCGGCGGCGCGGGAACTCCCGGCTCCGGCTCGCCGGGCTCGCCCGCGCCGGGCAGCGCGGTCCCCGGTGGCGGCGCGGCCGCGGGCACCACGACAGCGGGCGCGCGGGCGGCGGGCGCGGGCAGCGGTGCCGCGGGCCGGGCCGGCATGCCGGGCATGGGCGCCCCTGGCGCCAGGGGCGGTGGCAAGGACGACGAATCCACCAGGGGCATTCCCGACTACCTGGTCACCCAGGAACACGGTGACGAACTCACCGGTCTGGACAACCTGCCCAAGCTGGTGCCGCCCGTCATCGGCGCCGACTGAATCGCGAAACCTGATGGAACAGAGTAGATCTCCCGTGCGTACCTGGCATCTCACCGCTCTAGACTTCCGCACCCTGTGGGAAGCGGCGGGCCGCGACGTCCTGCCGTACCCGCTGCACCACCGCTACGTCGGCGTCGAATCCCGGGCGGAGATCCTCCGGCTGCGCAGCAAGGCCGCCGAGAACATGATGGCCGAGTTCGACAGCGATCTCGACGCCGCCATGGCCGCGTTGCTGGCGCCGCACGCGCGCGTGGAGGTGGCGGGCGCGTGCGGCAGCACGCGAACGATCCGCGCGCACGGCGGAACCCGGGACACCTACGCCGCCTTGGCCGTTCAGGCCCCCGGCGAGGAATCCGACCCGGGCGACATCACCCTGCACCTGATGGCCCCCGACGACCTCGCCGCCGCCGTGCTGTCCACCCTGCCCAAGGTCGGCCCCGGCACCGGCCGTGAAATCAAAGTCACCGCAGCCGAACTCGCGGCCCCCCGCCCGCACGTCCGCGACCGCTGGAACCCCACCCCGCGCGAACAGCTCGAAACCTTCCTCGCCAAACCCACCGACACCCTCACCCACATCGGCGTCTACGCGCACGCCAGTGTCGACAACCGCCACACCGAGGGCCGCGACGACTTCCAGCTCCACGACCTCACCAACGACGGCCGCTACGTCTTCTACGGCGAATCCACCTTCATCGCCAAACCCACCACCCCCACCCGCCTCCACACCACCCTCGCCTCGATCCTCACCACCACCGCCACCAAGGCCCGCACCGGCACCTACCGCCCCCACTGACCACCGCTCAGATGGCCAGGACGGTTTTTCCGCGGGCGCGGCCTGCGCCGAGGACGGCGGGGGCGGCTTCCAGGGGGACCGTCGCTTCGACGGGGACGACCACGTCGCCCGAGGCGACGCGGGCGAGCAGGCGGCTGAGTTCCGGTCCGCGGCCCTTGGATTCGAAGTTGCCGCCGGTGATGTCGTGTTCGCGCAGGGCGTTCTCGTCGGCGGCCCAGGTGGTGGAGTAGGCGCGGCCGCCGCGGCGGACGAGGGTGGCGTGGGTGGCGAAGTCGGCGGGGCTGCTGACCAGGTCGAAGAGGACGTCGATGCCGTCGGGGTGGGTGAAGCGGACGGCGCCGGTGATGCTGGAGTCGCGTTTCGTGGCGGGGTCGGGGTCGACCACGTTCGGGTCGGCGGGGCGGATCTGGGTGTAGTCGATGGTTTCCGCGGCGCCGAGGCGGGCGACCTGGTCGGTGGCGTCGCCGCGGGCGGTGGCGATGACATGCGCGCCCGCGATATTGGCGAGCTGGACCAGGAAGGAACCGACGCCGCCGGTCGCGCCGACGATCAGCACCGTCTGGCCGGGCCGGATCTGCGCGGTGTCGACGAGGTCCTGGGCGGTGACGCCCGCGACGGGGAGCGCGGCGGCCGCGACCGAGGTGACGCCGTCGGGGATGGGCACCAGCGTGGCGTCCTCGGGCAGGGTCGCGTACTGCGCCCAGCTGCCGTGCCCCGCGGGGGCGGTGAGGAACTTGCCGACCACCCGGTCACCGACCGCGAACGAGCGCACGCCCGCGCCGACCGCCGAGATCGTGCCCGCGCCGTCGACGCCGAGGATCATCGGGAAGTCGGTGGGCATCTTGCCCTCGAGGATGCCGTCGGCCATCTTGAGGTCGAACGGGTTGACGCCGGCGGCGTCCAGCGCGACCTGCACCTCCCCGCGCCCGGGCTCCGGAACCGGCATATCGGCGAGTTCGGGAGTGGCACCGAACTTCTGAACCACGATCGCGCGCATCGGTCGGCTCCTCTTGTTGGGTGGTCCGGGCACGGCAATCCTAGGCGGACAGCCTTGCGACGTGCGGTGATTGATCGTCTTCGGTGGTGTCGCGGCGTAGCGTGAACACCGATTCGGTGTCCGCCGGAAAAAGTTGAAGTTGAGTGGAACAGACTCAACTTTGTGAGCGTTGAACCAGTCGATACCTGACCTACCCCGGAGGAGATCTGTGGACTCGTTCAATCCCACCACCAAGACACAGGCGGCGCTGACCGCCGCCCTTCAGGCCGCTTCGGCGGCAGGCAACCCGGAGATCCGTCCGGCGCACTTGCTGGTGGCGTTGCTGGATCAGACCGATGGCATCGCCGCCCCGCTGCTGAAGGCCATCGGTGTCGACCCGGCGACCGTCGAGCGCGAAGCGGGCGACATCGTCGACCGGCTGCCGCGCGCGACCGGCGCGACCACCACACCGCAGCTCGGCCGCGAGGCCCTGGCCGCCCTGGCCGCCGCGCAGCGACTGGCCACCGAACTCGGCGACGAGTACGTCTCGACCGAGAACCTGCTGGTCGGCCTCGCCGATGGCGACTCCGAGGTGGCCAAGCTGCTGCGCAGGCACGGCGCGAGCCCCGAGGCGCTGCGCGATGCCTTCACCACGGTGCGCGGGAGCGCGCGGGTCACCAATCCCGACCCGGAGGCCAGCTACCAGGCCCTGGAGAAGTACTCCACCGACCTCACCGAGGCCGCCCGCGCGGGCAAGCTCGACCCGGTGATCGGGCGCGACACCGAGATCCGCCGCGTGGTGCAGGTGCTCTCGCGGCGCACCAAGAACAACCCGGTGCTCATCGGTGAGCCGGGCGTCGGCAAGACCGCCATCGTGGAGGGTCTGGCGCGCCGGATCATCGAGGGCGACGTCCCGGAATCGTTGCGCAACAAGAAGGTCGTCTCGCTCGACCTGGGCGCGATGGTCGCGGGCGCGAAGTACCGCGGTGAGTTCGAGGAGCGGCTCAAGGCCGTGCTCGACGACATCAAGAACAGCGCGGGCGAGATCATCACCTTCATCGACGAGTTGCACACCATCGTCGGCGCGGGCGGCACCGGCGATTCCGCGATGGACGCGGGCAACATGATCAAGCCGCTGCTCGCGCGCGGCGAACTGCGCCTGGTCGGCGCGACCACGCTCGACGAGTACCGCAAGTACATCGAGAAGGACGCGGCGCTCGAACGCCGGTTCCAGCAGGTCATGGTCGGTGAGCCGTCGGTGGCCGACACCATCGGCATCCTGCGCGGCATCAAGGAGCGCTACGAGGTGCACCACGGCGTGCGGATCACCGATTCCGCGCTGGTGGCGGCCGCGACGCTGTCGGACCGCTACATCACCTCCCGGTTCCTGCCCGACAAGGCGATCGACCTGATCGACGAGTCGGCCTCGCGGCTGCGCATGGAGATCGACTCCCGCCCGGTCGAGATCGACGAGGTGGAGCGGGCCGTGCGCCGCCTCGAGATCGAGGAGGTCGCGCTGGAGAAGGAGACCGACGAGGGCTCCAAGCAGCGGCTGGAGAAGCTGCGCTCCGAACTCGCCGACGACCGCGAGAAGCTCAGCCAGCTCACCACGCGCTGGCAGAACGAGAAGAACGCGATCGACTCGGTGCGCGGGCTCAAGGAGCAGCTCGAGGCGCTGCGCGGGGAGTCCGAGCGGGCCGAGCGCGACGGTGACCTCGGCAAGGCCGCCGAGCTGCGCTACGGCCGGATTCCCGCGCTGGAGAAGGAGCTCGCCACGGCCGAGCAGGTCAGCGGCGCGGCGCCGGACGGCGACGTGATGCTGAACGAGGAGGTCACCCCCGACGACATCGCCGATGTGGTGTCGTCGTGGACGGGCGTGCCGGTCGGCCGGATGCTCGAGGGCGAGACCGCCAAGCTGCTGCGGATGGAGACCGAGGTCGCCGGGCGCGTCGTCGGGCAGGAGGAAGCGGTCCAGGCGGTGTCCGACGCGGTGCGCCGGGCACGGGCCGGGGTCGCCGATCCCAACCGCCCGACCGGGTCGTTCCTGTTCGTCGGGCCGACCGGCGTCGGCAAGACCGAGCTGGCGAAGTCGCTGGCCGACTTCCTGTTCGCCGACGAACGCGCCATGGTCCGCATCGATATGAGCGAGTACAGCGAGAAGCACTCGGTGGCTCGCCTGGTCGGTGCCCCGCCCGGCTACGTCGGCTACGACCAGGGCGGCCAGCTCACCGAGGCGGTGCGCAGGCGGCCGTACTCGGTGGTGCTGTTCGACGAGATCGAGAAGGCCCATCCCGATGTCTTCGACATCCTGCTGCAGGTCCTCGACGAGGGCAGGCTGACCGACAGCCAGGGCCGCACGGTCGACTTCCGCAACACGATCCTCATCCTCACCTCCAACCTGGGTGCGGGCGGCGATCGGGAGCACGTGATGGAGGCGGTGCGGCGGGCGTTCAAGCCGGAGTTCCTCAACCGGCTCGACGACGTCGTGATGTTCCACGCGCTCGACGCGAAGCAACTGGAGTCGATCGTCGACATCAATCTGCGGCAGTTGCAGAAGCGGCTCTCGCAGCGGCGGCTGACCCTCGATGTCACCGACGAGGCCAAGCAGTGGCTGGCGGTGCGCGGCTACGACCCGGCCTACGGCGCGCGACCGTTGCGCAGGCTGATCCAGCAGGCCATCGGCGACAGCCTGGCCAAGGAGCTGCTCTCCGGCGCGGTCGTCGACGGCGACACGGTGCGGGTGAGTGTGGACGACGCCGCCGACAAGCTGGTCGTCGGCCGCGAGGCTGTCCACAGCTCGTGAATAATCCACAGCGCGGTGCGTAGGGACCTCCCAACGCACCGCGCTGACCTACGCTGGAGCTCATGACGAACCCGAACGATCCGTGGGGGCAACGCCCGGAGGATTCGCCGACCGAACGGTTGGGTTCGCCGGGCATGGATTCGACCAAGCCGTACGGCGGCGGTGGCTTCGACGAGTGGGGGCAGCCGTCGAACCCGACGCAGGCACTACCTCCGCACGACGCGCAGTGGGGCGCCTACGAAAGTGGTTATCCCGCAGCGCAACCACCACCGCACCAGCCGCCCCCCGGCTACGGCCAGAGCTACCCCGGCGCCCCGCCACCGGGCTATCCGCCCCGTCCACAGGACGGTGACCAGGGCGAACCGCCGAAGCGGCACACCGGTCTGTGGATCGCGCTCGGCCTCGGCGTGCTCGCGCTGATCGCGGTCGGCGGCGTGCTCGCCGGCCTGGTGCTGAGCGGCAACAAGTCCGATGACGACACCACCGCGTCGGGGGCGACGACCAGCCAGGTGCTGGTGCCGCCGACCAATCGGCAGACCACTCCGGTCGTGCCGCCCAGCGCGAGCGGCCTGCCCGGGCTGCCCGGCCTCGGCGGTGGCGACGATCTCGGTGCCACGATGGGCAGCATCACCGCCAACACCGGCACCGAGATCACCATGAGCACCCTCGGCGGATCGACGGTCCGGGTGCTGATCGACGATGCCACCCAGGTGATCTCGCTGACCAGCACGAAGGCGAGCGAGCTGCCCGTCGGCGACATGGTTATGGTGCAGGGCGACAAGAACCCAGACGGGTCGATCCACGCCAAGATCATCATCAGTACGGCGTTACCAAGCGGCCCCCGATGAGCGACCCGCGCGTCGAAAGCCCGGCACTGCCGGGCGATCACGGCGACGGCTGGATAGGCTAGGCGACGATGACGGCTATGTGGTTCGGGTTAGCGGCGATCGCACTCGTGGGTGCGGTCGTACTGCTGTATTTCGATCGGGTCCAGCGACAGCGGACCGGGCACGCCCGCCAGGTCTGGGCGAAGTCCCAGGGCTATACCTACGTCTCGGTCGAGCCTGCGCTCGCCTCGACGTGGCGTCGTGGCGCACTGGCCAAGCTCGGCTACCTCTCCGCGGTCGACGTGGTCTCCGGCATCCGCAAGGGCGAGAAGTTCGTGCTCTTCGACCTGGAGGACGCGGCGACCCTGGTGGCGGTGCGCAGGCAGATCGGCTCCGAGATCGACGTCGACATGCGGCTCAAGACTGCGTCGCCGCCGAAGGACCACGATCTGGAACTGCTCGGCGCGATCGGTGACCGCGTCGTCTTCGCGACCGATCCCGAGATCGCCAGGCACGCGGTCGACCAGCGGATGGTCGGCTTCATCGAGTCGCTCACCGACACCGTGCAGATGCTGTGGAGCGAGGGCAACTGGACCCTCGGCATGCTGCCCGTCGGCAGCGGCGCCAAGGACTGGGAGACCGCGATCGACGCGGTGCTGCGCCTGTCCGGGCTGCTGCACGTGCTGCCACCGGTCGCCGAACCGAGCGAATTCACCCGTCCGCGCAGCAACGCCGACCAGCCGCTGACCGCGCCCCCGCGACCGGCCTACGACGAGGACGACGACTTCGACGACGAGCGGTCGCCGAGCGAATTCGCGGCAGGCCGCCCGGTCGCCGAGGACTACTCCGACCACGGCCGCGCCCGGTTCCCCGGCCCGGACGACGACCTCGACGACGACGCCGATCGCTACCGCGACGAGCCGGGCTACGGCTCGCGCGGCGCCGCGCCGCAGGCCGCCGCCGCGCCCGACGACTACGAGTACGGCCGCCGCCCGGCGGGCAGGCCCGCCTACACCGCCGACGACTACGACCCCGACCTCGACGATCCCGATTTCGAGGATCAGCCCGCGCCCGGCCGTCGTCCCCTCGGCGAGCCGCCCAAGCGCCCGTCGCTGGCCGTCGTCCCCGAACCGCGGCCGCGGGTGGAACCGCCGCTGCCGCAGGGCGACGACGCCGAATCGGGACAGCCCGGCGGGCCGTTCCATCCGGGGTTCCGCCCCTATCAGGGTCCGGTACCGAAGTGACCAGTGGAATCGACCAGCGATGACCGATAGTCCCGTGCGCCTACCCGGCGTGCACCGTCCCGTCGCCATGATCACCGGACCGACGTCCGGGATCGGGCAGGGATTCGCCCACCGCCTCGCCAGCCTCGGCTACGACCTGGTGCTCGTCGCCAGGAACGAGGAGCGGCTGCGCGCGCTCGCCGATGAGCTCGGCCGCCGCTACGCCACCTCCGCCGAGGTGCTCGTCGCCGACCTCGCCGACGACGAGGACCGCGCCAGGGTCGCCGAGCGCGCCGCGCAGGGCCTCGAATTCCTGGTGAACAACGCGGGTTTCGCGCATTCGGGGGAGTTCTGGACGCTCGAGCCCGCCGAGTTGCAGGCCCAGCTCGACGTCAACGTCACCTCGGTGCTCCAGCTGAGCCGGGCCGCGCTGCCCGCGATGATCGCCGCGGCGAGCGGGTCGATCGTGAACGTGGCGAGTGTGGCCGGGCTGATCCCCGGCCGGGGGTCGACCTACTCGGCCTCCAAGGCCTACGTCGTATCCTTCTCGGAGGGGTTGGCGGGTGGATTGGCGGGCACCGGTGTCCGCGTCCAGGCGCTGTGCCCCGGGTTCGTGCACACCGAGTTCCACGAGCGCGCAGGCATCGAGATGGGTTCGCTGCCGAAGCGCCTGTGGCTCGACGTCGACCAGGTCGTCGACGGGTGCCTGCAGGATCTGGATTCCGGCAAGGTGATCAGCGTGCCCGGTGTGCAGTACAAGGTGCTCACCGCGGTGGCGGGGTTCGTCCCGCGCACCCTGGTGACCCGCCTCAATCGCGGACTCTTCAACGCGCGCGGACGGACCTAGGGCATGAGCGCTGGGCCGAGAAGCAGCGCGTAGCGTTATCACCGGCCCGGCTCATGACCGAAAGGACACGCAAACGATGATCGACCAGGCACGTCAGGCGCTCACCGAGGCGGATCGCGACCAGCTGGCCGCGCTCGTGCGCGAGCTCGCGGTCGTGCACGGCAAGGTGACGCTGTCCTCGGGCAAGGAGGCCGACTACTACGTCGACCTGCGCCGCGCGACGCTGCACCACCAGGCCGCCCCGCTGATCGGTTCGCTGCTGCGCGAGCTGGTCGCCGACTGGGACTTCGACGCCGTCGGTGGACTCACCATGGGCGCCGATCCGGTCGCGATGGCGGTCATGCACGCGCCGGGTCGTCCGATCGACGCGTTCGTCGTCCGCAAGGCCGCCAAGGCGCACGGCATGCAGCGCCAGATCGAGGGCCCCGACATCGTCGGCAAACGGGTGCTGGTCGTCGAGGACACCACCACCACCGGCAACTCGCCGCTGACCGCGGTTCGCGCGCTGCGCGACGCGGGCGCGATCGTGGTCGGCGTCGCCACCGTCGTCGACCGGGAAACCGGTGCTGACCAGGTCATCGCCGCGGAGGGACTGGAGTATCGGTCCATCCTCGGTCTCGATGACCTTGCTCTGGGTTAGCCTGAACAACGCCAAACCTGGATGACGATGTGGTCGTCCGGTAAGTCTGAAGGACGTGTGAGTCACCTGTGGTGAGCATTGCAGTTAACAAGAGTCGTGACAACGTTGCGATGCTCGGGATCGGTGCGTACCGACCGCAGCGCATCGTCAGCAATGCTGAAGTGTGCGAACAGCTCGACTCGACGCCCGAGTGGATCTTCGAGCGCACCGGTATCCACAACCGCCGCTGGATCAGTGGCGACGAGACCATCCGGTCGATCGCCGTCGCCGCGGGTGATCGCGCACTGAAGAACACCCCGATCGAGCGCGACAAGATCGGCGCGGTGCTGCTGTGCACCTCGAGCTGGCTCAAGCTCACCCCGCACGGCGCCCCCTCGGTGGCCTCCGACCTCGGTCTCAACGGCGTCGCGGCCTTCGACCTCACCTCCGGTTGCGGCGGTTTCGGGTACGGCCTCGGCGTCGCCGCCGACCTGATCCGAGCCGGTTCGGTCGAATACGTGCTGGTGATCGGCGCCGAGACGATGACCGTCGGCCTCGATCCGACCGACCGCGGCACCGCGATGATCTTCGGTGACGGCGCGGGCGCCGTGGTCGTCGGCCCGGCCGAGGAGAACGGCATCTCGCCGACGGTCTGGGGCAGCGACGGCGAGAACGCCGAGGCCATCGCCCAGGACGTCGACTTCCTCGCGTACATGAACAAGGCCCAGGCCATGCAGGGCACCGACCCCGCGGTCGAGCCGATCGGCCGGATGTCGCTGCACATGGAGGGCCCCAAGGTCTTCCGCTGGGCCGCGGTGACGCTGCCGCGCGCGCTGTCGGCGGCGCTGGACGCCTCCGGCGTGGCCAAGGAGGACATCGAGGTGTTCATCCCGCACCAGGCCAACGCGCGGATCAACGAGCTGATGAAGAAGAACCTCGGCCTGGCCGACGGCATCCCGATGGCCAACGACATCGAGCACACCGGTAACACCTCGGCCGCCTCGATCCCGCTGGCGATGGAGGAGATGCTGGTCACCGGCAAGGCGAAGGGTGGTCAGCTGGCGCTGCTGCTCGGGTTCGGCGCCGGACTGAGCTACGCGGGCCAGGTCGTCACCCTGCCGCCCGCCCCGAAGGAAACGAGCTTCTGACGTGCGACCGCTGCGAGCCGGATATCTCGCGGCGGCGGCGGTCACCGTCTTCGGTGCCGTCACCGGTCGCGAACGGCTGCAATGGCTGACCAAGCCACTGCTCATGCCACTGCTGGCGGC
Organism: Nocardia sp. NPDC050718; assembly: GCF_040654235.1. Classification (NCBI taxonomy): domain Bacteria; kingdom Bacillati; phylum Actinomycetota; class Actinomycetes; order Mycobacteriales; family Nocardiaceae; genus Nocardia; species Nocardia sp. NPDC050718. The sequence continues at coordinate 519,235 of NZ_JBFAHQ010000001.1, forward strand.
CGACACCGTCACCAGCGGGATCGAGCTCGATCCGGCCGAACGCCGCATCCTGCTCGGCTCGCTGGCCGCGGCCACCGTCGGTGACGTGCTGCTGATCGACCCCGACGACGACAAGCGCCTGATCGCGGGCGCGTCCTCGTTCGCCGTCATGCAGACCGGGTACTCGATGCTGTGGTGGCGGCGCGGTGCCAGGCCGCGTGCCGCGATCGCCGCGCCCCGGCTGGTGGCGTGGGCGGGTGCGGCCGGGCTGCTGCGGGCCAAGGCCCCGGTGCTCGCGGTGCCGCTGACCGCCTACGGCGCCACGCTCGGCACCGCCGCGACGCTGGCCTCCGATCCGGCCCTCGCGCCCGGTGCGCGCAATGTCGCCGGACTGAACATCCCGAACGGTGACCCGCGTAGCAGGCTGGGTGTCGGCGCGCTGTTGTTCACGGTGTCGGACGGCCTGATCGTGCTGCGCCGCCTGTTCGCGCGTGACGACCGGACCCGCCGGATCAGCGAAGGCGTCATCCTGGCGACCTACGCGGCCGCGCAGTACCTCCTCACCGATCCGGAGGTCGGCACGCCTCGGCGCGGTGCCTGATACTCCCTGTCACACAGCGCTTACCTGGGCGTCCTCGGGCGGCAACACCGGCCGCGCACGCTTCGAAGATGACCGGGGAAGTGCAGTTCATCGAGGTGCACGGCTATCGCCGCGCGTTCCGGATGGCGGGGTCGGGGCCGCCGCTGTTGCTCATCCACGGCATCTCCGACAGCTCGGGGACCTGGGCGCCGGTGTTCGACGCGCTCGCCGAGCATTTCACCGTGCTCGCGCCCGACCTGCTCGGCCACGGCGAATCGGACAAGCCCCGGGCCGACTACGCCGTCGCCGCCTACGCGAACGGCATGCGTGATCTGCTCAGCGTGCTCGGCTTCGAGCGGGTGACCGTGGTCGGGCATTCGCTCGGCGGCGGCGTCGCGATGCAATTCGCCTACCAGTTCCCGGAGAAGGTGGAGCGGCTGGCGCTGGTCTGCCCGGCGGGGATGGGCGCGGGGGTGCATCCGGCGTTCCGGCTGGCCACGCTGCCCGGCGCCGGTCCCGGACTGATGGCGGTGACCAGCTGGCCGGTGCGCACCGTCGTGCGCGCGGCGATCCCGGTGGTCAACGGGCTCGGCGGCCTCGGGGTCGGCCCGGACGTCGACTACGTGCTTCGCCTCTACGGCCAGCTGTCCGACACCGGCGCGCGCAACGCGTTCCTGCGCACCATCCGCGCCGCCGCCGACCGGCACGGACAGTCCATCACCATGCTCGACCGCGGCTACCTCGCCGCGCACCTGCCGACGCTCATCATCGGCGGCACCCGCGACACCGTCATCCCCTCCGGCCACGCCGAACGCGCGCACCGCGCGTTCCCCGGCTCGATGCTCGAGATCTTCGACGGCGCTGGACATTTCCCGCACCACTACGACCCGGACCGTTTCGTGAAACTGATCCGCGCCTTCATCGACAGCACCGAACCCGCCGTCTTCGACTTCCAGCGCTGGCAACGCACCCTGCGCCGCGGCAAACCGATCGTCGGCCTGCCGACGCCGGGGGCTACAGCACAAGCATGATGCGGTTCCTGTTCAGCGGGTCGACGCGGATCGGGATGGTCTGGCCGATCGTCATCCGGGATTTGTCGACCGGCATCACGTCCACCACGATCTTCCCGTGATAGGTGGCCGACCCCGGCACGGTCAGCTCGACGTCGAATTCGGTGAGCTCACTGGAATGATCGGTGCGCGCCAGCGGGCGCATGCCGTCGATGCGCGCCCAGCCCTCCAGCCCGTGCCTGCGCAGCTTGCGGTCGGCCCTGGTCGGCATCGACGCGATCGCCATCGCGATACCGGCGCACGAACCGAACAACCCGACCATGATGAGGACCTGATAGGGCATCGTGCCCGGCGGCGTATGCGGGGCGAGCCAGCCGAGCCAGACCGCGAGCGCGACCAGATACATCGCGACGACGCAGGTCAGCGCCTGAACAATGCGCGTGTGCTCCATACCGACAACCACCCGTGAGCCCTACGCCTCCAGGATAGGTCGCGTCACCGCCCGCTTCCTGGCGTCCGGGATTACGATTCGCGCATGAGCACTCAGCCCCCGCCGCAGGGATATCCCGGCTACGGGCCGCCGCCGGACCATCCGCAGGCGACCACGGCGCTGATCCTCGGCATCCTCGGACTCGCGCTGTGCGGCATCCTCGCGCCGTTCGCCTGGGCGAAGGGCCGCTCCGTGCTCGCGGAGATCGACGCGTCGCAGGGCCGGGTCGGTGGCCGTTCGCAGGCGTACGCCGGCTACATCATGGGGATCGTCGGCACCGCGGTGCTCGTGGTGGCGCTGCTCGTCACCGTGGCGAGTGTGGTGGTGTTCGTCCTCGTGGGGGCAGCCGAATCAACGGCCTAGCCGAGGTCCACCTAGCATTCTCCGGGTGAACGAGTCAGTGCCATCGCCCGAGGTCGAGGTCGCGGGTCCGACCGAATGGGGCGAGCATCCGCACGGGCTCGGGCCGTGGGAGCAGGAGTACGGCACCCCGGCGCCCACCGACGATCGCTACGACCCGGTGCTGCTGGCCGAGGGCGACCGGCGCAATGTCGTCGACGCCTACCGGTACTGGACCCGCGAGGCGATCGTCGCCGACATCGATGCGCGCCGCTTTCCCTTCCACGTGGCCATCGAGAACTTCGGGCACGACGCCAATATCGGCACGGTGGTCCGCACCGCCAACGCCTTCGCCGCGGCCGCGGTGCACATCGTCGGCAGGCGGCGGTGGAACCGGCGCGGCGCCATGGTCACCGACCGCTACCAGCACCTCGTGCACCACAGCGACCTGGCCGAGCTGCGCCAATTCGCCGCGGCCGAGGGGTTGACCGTCGTCGCGGTCGACAATGTGCCCGGCGCCGTCCCGCTGGAGACCGCGCAACTGCCCCGCGACTGCCTGCTGCTGTTCGGCCAGGAAGGGCCCGGCGTCAGCGATGACGCGAAAGACGCTGCGGCGCTGACGGTCTCGATCGCCCAGTTCGGTTCGACGCGCAGTATCAACGCCGGCGTCGCCGCCGGGATCGCCATGCACGCCTGGATCAGGCAACACGCCGACCTGTCGCTGGCCTGGTAGCGGTCGGTTCCTGACCGTGTCCATGTGTGTATCGGCCCGGTTGTGATCGAATCAGCCTCGAATCGGTAACAGAACGGGCGCGGAAACCGGGCAGCAACTGGCACCATGGTGCTATGACCTCGCGCAGCGGCCGGCGCCCACAGCCCACTGATCGCGCCGGATCCGTGCCGACACCGGCGCTGTGGTCCGAGCGCGCCGACATGGCCGAGTCCGCGATCATCTCGCGGCACCTGCGCATGCTGTGGGGTTGTCCCGGAACGGAATTGGGTGTCGTCGGCTGGCCGGCCACCCGGCGCGAACGCGCCTTCGCCGGCTGGCACTACTGGTGGCAGGCGCACCTGCTCGACATCGCGGTCGACGCCGCCAACCGGGTGCCCACCCCCGCCCGGCGCAGGCGGATCGGCGCGATCGCCCGCGCCATCCGCATGCGCAACATCACCGGCTGGACCAACCGCTACTACGACGACATGGCCTGGCTCGCGATCGCGCTGGAACGCGCCGAGCGCACCCAGGACCTGACCGAGGCCCGGCGCGGCCTGGCCGCGCTCGAACAGCAGCTCTACGGCGCCTGGGACCCGGACACCGGCGGCGGCATCCCGTGGCGGGTCCGCTCGGACTTCTTCAACGCGCCCGCCAACGGCCCGGCGGGCATCGCGCTGCTGCGCCTGGGCCGGGTCGAGCGCGCGCAGGAGATGGCCGACTGGATCGACGCCACCCTGCGCGATCCCGAGTCCGGCCTGATCCTCGACGGCATCCACCTGCCGTCCGGCGAGATCGAACGGCCGGTGTTCAGCTACTGCCAGGGCGTCGTGCTCGGTCTGGAGACCGAGCTGGCCGTGCACATCGACGACGACGAGCGGCACATCGCGCGGGTCGGCCGCCTGCTGGCCGCCGTCGAGGAGCACATGACCACCCGCCTGGTGATCTCCGGCGGCGGCGGTGGTGACGGCGGCCTGTTCAACGGCATCCTGGCCCGCTACCTGGCGGTCGTCGCGCTGATGCTGCCCGGCGAGGGCAAGCAGCAGGAGACCGATCGGCGGACCGCGGCGGCCATCGTGAAGGCGTCCGCCACCGCGGCCTGGGCCAACCGGCTCGAGGTCGAGGGTGAGCCGCTGTTCGGCCACGACTGGAGCAAGCCCGCCCGCTTACCCGGCGGCACGGCCGGTGCGGGCAAGTTCACGGCGGGCGGCTCCGTGACGGCCTCGGTCGTGCCGGAACGCGACCTGTCGGTGCAGCTGTCCGGCTGGATGCTGATGGAAGCCGCCTACCAGGTCACCGCCGCCGGGCTGTGAGCCTCAGCGCTCGGCCTCGCCGACGACGCTGGGCGCCCGCTCGACATCGAAGTCCTCGGCCGGCTTGGCCATCTCCTGGCGGTAGTGGCGCAGGCCGAGGATCGTGCCGATGATCAGGCCGACGATCATCGTGCCGATCACCGCGGGCATCAGCCACGGCACCTGCTCGAGGAACTCGCCCGCGTAGTAGCCGATCAGCAGCAGCACCGGGGCCCAGATGATCGCGCCGAGAGTACTGGCGACGGTGTAGCGGCGATGGTCCATCCCGGCCGCGCCCGCCACCATCGGGCACAGCGTGCGCACCCACGGAATCCAGCGCGCCACCAGCACGGCGAGGAAGCCGTGTTTCTCCAGCAGCGCGGTGACCTTGGCCAGATTCCTGGTGTTGATATAGCGGCCGTTCTTGCGCGCGACCAGGTGATGCCCGGTGCGCTGGCCCACGACATAGCCCACCTGGTTACCCGCGATCGCGGCCACCATGGTGCCCAGCGACAGGGCCCAGACCTGGGCTTCGCCGTTGGCGTGCGAGGCCATCACGATGCCCGCGGTGATCAGCATCGAGTCACCGGGCAGGAACAGCCCGATGATGAAGGCGCATTCGAGGAAGACGAAGACGAGTACAACCGTCCAGACCACGGCGGGGCCTGCCGAGATCAGTGGATCGAAGCTGCCCAGTGCCAGGGTCGACGGTACTGCGGTCACTTGCTCAGCGGATCTCGTTCGCCGAAGCGGCCAGCTCGGCGGCGGGCGCGTCCTCGGTGGGCGCGGTACCGCGACGCTTGTCGAGCACCTTCTTACCGACGGTGATGATCGCGGGCAGGATCGAGACGAACACGATCAGCAGGAAGATGCCCTCGATGTGGTCGCGGATGAAGGGCACGTTGCCGAGGAAGTAGCCGAGCACCGTGACGCCGCCACCCCAGAGCACCGCGCCGACGATGTCGAACGCCACGTACTTGCGGTAGTCCATCTTGGACACCCCGGCCAGCACCGGCATGAACGTGCGCACGATCGGCACGAACCTGGCCAGGATGATGGTCTTGGGGCCGTGCTTCTCGAAGAACTCGTGCGTCTCGGTGATGTACTGCTTCTTGAAGAAGCGGCTGTCCTCCTTGCGGAAGATCGCCGGACCGATCCGCCGGCCGATCCAGTAGGCGCACTGGTCACCGGCGAACGCGACGAGGATCACCAGCGGCACGAGCACCCAGATGGAGACCGGCGGGTTCGGCTGCGCGGCGAGCATGCCGCCGGTGAACAGCAGCGAGTCACCGGGCAGCAACGGGAACAGCAGACCGGTCTCGATGAAGACGATCGCCAGGATGGCGGGTAGGACCGCGTTCTTGAGCCAGGTCTCCTGGAGCAGATACATCGGGTCCAGCAACTGGGTCAACGCAAGGTTGTTCGTCACCGCATCGGATACCGCCAGCAAAGTCACGGCCCCCACAGTACCGGGCGAATCTGTGACATGAGTGGCCCACAGTAGGCTGACGCCTGACAGAATTGGTTTTTCGCTCCCCACACACGGAGGTCACTGCTGTGCCTATCGCGACTCCGGAGGTCTACGCCGAGATGCTCGGCCGGGCCAAGGCGCACTCGTTCGCATTCCCGGCTATCAACTGCACTTCGTCGGAGACGATCAACGCCGCCATCAAGGGCTTCGCGGACGCGGGCAGCGACGGGATCATCCAGTTCTCGACCGGTGGCGCCGAGTTCGGCTCCGGTCTCGGCGTGAAGGACATGGTCACCGGCGCGGTGGCGCTGGCCGAGTTCGCGCATGTGGTGGCGGCCAGGTACGACGTGACCATCGCGCTGCACACCGACCACTGCCCCAAGGACAAGCTGGACACCTACGTGCGTCCGCTGCTCGCCATCTCGCAGGAGCGGGTGAACAACGGCCTGAACCCGCTGTTCCAGTCGCACATGTGGGACGGCTCGGCCATCCCGATCGACGAGAACCTCGAGATCGCCAAGGAGCTGCTGAAGCTCTCGAAGTCCGCCAACATCATCCTCGAGGTCGAGATCGGCGTCGTCGGTGGCGAGGAAGACGGCGTCGAGGCCGAGATCAACGACAAGCTCTACACCTCGCCCGAGGACTTCGAGAAGACCATCGACGCGCTCGGCGCCGGGGAGAACGGCAAGTACCTGCTGGCCGCCACCTTCGGCAACGTGCACGGCGTGTACAAGCCGGGCAACGTGGTGCTCAAGCCCGAGGTGCTGGCCGAGGGCCAGCGCGTCGCGGCCGCCAAGCTGGCGCTGCCCGAGGGCTCGCAGCCGTTCGACTTCGTCTTCCACGGTGGTTCGGGCTCGCTGAAGTCCGAGATCGAGGACTCGCTGCGCTACGGCGTCGTGAAGATGAACGTCGACACCGACACCCAGTACGCCTTCACCCGCCCGGTGGCCGGCCACATGTTCGCCAACTACGACGGTGTGCTGAAGATCGATGGTGAGGTCGGCAACAAGAAGGTCTACGACCCGCGCAGCTACCTGAAGAAGGCCGAGACCTCGATGGCCGCGCGCGTCGTCGAGGCCTGCAACGACCTGAAGTCGGCCGGACGCTCCGTCAGCGGTTCCTGATCGGCCTTTTCGCGACAATCAAACGGGGCCCGAGCTCATGAGTCTTGATGTCCGTGTGCTCGGGCCCGTTCGACTGCTGGTCGGCGGTGAGCCGGTGGCGGTCGGCGGGCCCAAGCCGCGCGCTCTGCTAGCCGCGCTCACCGTCAATCGACGGCGCGCGGTGTCTTCTGCCGTGCTGGCCGAGATGGTCTGGAACGAGGATCCGCCGGACTCCTACGCCGCCAGCCTGCAGGTGTTCGTCTCGAACATCCGCAAGGCCCTGCGCAACGCGGGCATCGACTCGGCTCAGGTCCTGCGCACCGAGGGCGCGGGCTATCGGCTCGAGATCCCGGACACCGCATGCGATCTCGGCCGCTTCGAGAACGCGCGCGAGGCGGGGAGCCGCTGCCTGGAGGTGGGCGACCACCCCGGCGCGGCCAATCTGTTCGGTGTCGCGCTGCGGGAGTGGTCCGGCCGCGCGCTGGCCGACCTGGCCGGGCTGCAGTTCGCCGACGGTTTCGCCACGGCGATGGACGAGGAGCGGCTGCTGGCCGTCTCCGCCCGCGTCGACGCCGAGATCGCCTGCGGCCGAGCGTCTTCGGTGATCGGCGAGCTGGTCTCGATGACCAACGAGCACCCGCTGCGCGAGCCGCTGTGGGGTCAGCTGATCACCGCGCTCTACCTGTCCGGGCGCCAGGCCGACGCGCTGGAGGCGTGCCGCCGGGTGCGTGCCGTGCTGGCCGAGGAACTCGGCATCGACCCCGGCGCCGCGCTGATCGACCTGGAACAGCGGGTGCTGCGGCAGGAACCGCTGAATGTGGTGGAGGCCAAGCGATCCGAGCAGCTCGCGGCCGCGATGACCGAGACGGTCACCGAGGTGCCGCGCTCGATCCGCAACGGCAATCTGCGCTTCGCCGACGGCCGCACCATCCCGATTCCGCACGGCGGCTTACGGATCGGCCGGATGACCGACAACGAACTGGTCCTCGACGACCCGAAGGCCAGCCGCTACCACGCCCACATCATGCCGAGCCGCGCCGGCCTGCTGATCAAGGACCTGCATTCGGCCAACGGCGTCTACGTGAACGAGGTGCCGATCGACAGCGGCGCCCTGCTCGCCGACGGCGACCTCATCCGCATCGGCGCGACGATCCTGACGTTCATCGCGGTGGCCTAGGCGATCCGCCCGGGCCACCGGCGAGAACTGCTCAGGTTAGGCGGACCTCGGCGACCGCGCGGCCGAAGAGCTTGCGGCCCTCGGAGATTCCGCTCAGCAGGATGGTGGCGCCACGGCGCTCCGGGTCGACCGACTTCACCTTGCCGGAGAACTCGATGACGCCCGCGGCGGCCGGCGGCACCGGCACGAAACCGGAGAAGCGCACGGCCAGCTTCGCGATGGCGGTCGGGTCGCCGAGCCAGTCGCTCAGGTACTGGGCGGCCAGGCCCATGGTGAGCAGGCCGTGGGCGACCACGGTCGGCAGGCCGGCCAGTTCGGCCGCGCGATCACTGAAGTGGATCGGGTTCGGATCGCCGGAGACGCCCGCGTAGTTGGCCAGGTCGCCGCGGGTCACCTTGGCGATACCGGCGGGCAGTTCGTCGCCCTTGGCCACCGAGCCGAATTCGGGGACGGTGTTGACCGGCGCGAACTCACGTTCCGGGGTGGCGGGTGCGGGGCCGGTGTGGCGGATCAGGATGTCGTCGGTGTCGACGCCGGCGATGGCCGCCGGGCGGGCGTGCATGCTGATGTTCTCGACGGCCTCGACGATGTTCGGGTCCACCTCGACACCGCGGCGGGCCACGATGGTGGTGGTGCCCTGCACGGCGATCTCGTCGTCGGAGTTGATCAGCTTGAAGCCGACGTTGACGAAGTCGTTGTCACCGAACTGGCGGATCGACTCGATCTCGATCTCGGTGCGGATCCGGTCGCCGGCCAGCATGGGCCGGTAGATCTCGAAGACCTGGTCGGTCTGCAGCACCTGGGAGAGGTCATACTCGGTCAGCACGCTGTCGAGCAGCGCCCTGGTGGCGCTCATCCCGATCACCGAGGCGAAGGTCGGCGGCGCGATGACGCCGTCGTACCCGAGCTTGCGCGCGTCGACTTCCTGGTGGTGGGCGGGGTGCGTGTTCTGCACGGCCCTGGCGAATTCCCGGATCTTTTCGCGGCCGACCTCGTAGTGATCGCGGAAACCGAAGCGCTGGCCGACCAGCGCCGCATCCGGGACCACAGCTTCGGTGCCCGGCTGCGACACTGTCTGTTCCCTGCTCATGATCCGGAAAATGTTACTCGAGTACCCAAGCGGATGACCAGTTATGTGTGACCCGTCATAGCGGCCATGAACTGCCGCTACGACGGGTCGACACCGCTGCTACGGGGTGCCCGCGGGGTCGCAGACCTTCCAGCTACCGTCGGTGCGCTGCAGGTCGAAGGTCCGCGCGGTCCGCTTCGCCGGATCGGCCGAGGTGTACACGGTCGCCTCGGCCAGCGCGGTGTCGCCTGTGATGCGCACCGCATCCACGCTGGCGACGACCGGGATGGAACCGCGCTCGGTCGAGAGCTGGTGCACGCCCTTGAACTGGTCGGCGGTGATGCCCTGATAGAAGTCGTGCAGCTGGCCGCACGTGCTCGACCGCAGGTCGTCCAGGTCGCCGGAGCCCAGCGCGTCGGCGTAGGCGCCGATCGCGGTGCGGACCTGGCCCTCCGGCGAGTTGTCCCCACCGGTCATCAGCGTCACCACGGTGACGATCAGGGCGATGACCAGCACCGCGGCGCCTGCCGCCGCCAGCAGCCAGCGCTTCGAGCGGGCCGGCTTGTCGGCCGCGGCCTCCTGCGGAGCCTCGATTCGCCGCGGCGGCGCGACCGGGCGCGGTGCCTCCGGCGGCGCGACCTGACGCTTGCCCTCGGCCAGCTGCTGCGCGGGGCGCGTCGGCTGGATGTCGGCGGGCGACGGCGCCGACGCCGGCTTGGGCGGTGCGATCGGCGCGCGCGGCGGCGACGGCTGGGTCTCCTCGACCCCCGGCCCGTGCGGCCCGGCGGGCCCCTGATGCCCGGCCTGCCGCGGCCCCGCGGGCCCACGCGGGGTATTCGGCGGCGGTGTCATCGGCCTGCCACCCGACGGCGGCACCACCCGATCCGTCCCCTGCGGCCGCTGCACCGGCATGGCGGTGGTCGGCGCGTCCGCCGGATTCACCACCCGCATCGCGATCGTCTGATCCTCCGACGCGGGCGGCTCACCCCCGCCCTTGCGCAACAAGGCAGCACCCGCCGCCCCCGCCGCCGCAGCGCCCGCCGCTCCCGCCGCTCCCGCCGCCGCAGCGGCAGCACCTGGCCGATTACCCGCGTCCGCGCCTGGTCGGCCTCCCTGCTTGGTACCCGCTCCCTGCGGCGTGCCCTTGTCGCCGGAACCCGCTGCGGTCTGGAACTTCTCGGTCGCGTCGACATCCCGAGACCGCGAAACACCCTCGCCGGCGACAACTCCGGAGATCGTGGGTGCGTCGGCATCGGCCTGCGTGGCACCTCGCGGACCGGCGACGTTCGCCCCCGCCCCGCCTGCCCCCGGACCCGCTGCAGCCGATCCGTCGCCCCCGGGGCCGTCTGCCGCCGCAGCAGCATCAGCGCCGCCGGCCGAGCGGCTACCGTCCGCCGCAGCATCAGCGCCGGCAGCCGAGCGGCCGCTTGCGGATTCATCGGCCTGGGCGGCAGCGCTTGCGGCCGCCGCGGAGCCTGCCTTCGCCGCAGTGCTGTCGTTCGCCCCCGCAGAGCCGGTCGCTACCGAATCGGCATCTCCGACAGCGGAGTTCGATCCAGCCGCCGCAGCGCCCGTGCCGGTCGGTGAGCCAGCAACGTTGGCGCCTGCGCTCGATGCTGCGCCCGCGCCAGCTGCGCCAGCGCCCGCTGCGCCAGCGCCTGCGCCTGCCGCGCCTGCGCCTGCTGCGCCTGCCGCGCCTGCGCCTGCTGCGCCTGCCGCGCCTGCGCCTGCTGCGCCTGCGCCAGCCGCGCCTGCTGCGCCAGCGCCACCTGCGCCAGCGCCACCTGCGCCAGCGCCACCTGCGCCTGCGCCTGCGCCTGCTGCGCCAGCCGCGCCTGCGCCTGCTGCGCCAGCGCCACCTGCGCCTGCTGCTCCCGCGCCTGCGCCACTTGCGTCTGCGGCGCCTGCGCCTGCTGCGCCAGCGCCACCTGCGCCTGCTGCTCCCGCGCCACCTGCGCCTGCGCTTGCCGCGCCTGCGCCCGCCGCGCCTGCGCCCGCCGCGCCTGCGCCAGCTGCGCCTGGCCTGCCCGCGCCTGCGCCAGCGGCTGCTGTGCCAGCGCCTGCGGCGCCAGTGCTGGTCGGTGAGCCTGCTGCTGCGGCATCGGCACCTGTCGTGGTGTCGGCATCCGGCGACTCACCACTTCGAGTTGCATCAGTCGCATCGGCGCTGCGGTCCGCCCGCGCTGAGTCTTCAGGGGTGCCGGTGGCCGCGTCTGCTGCCTGGTCCGTGTCGGAATCGCGAGTGCCCGCGGCGGCGGCTCCGGCGAGGGCCGCGCCGACCGCGACGCCTGCCGCTGCGGCAGTTGCCTTGCCGGGCTTCGCGTCCGGCTTCGACGGGCGGTCGGCCTGGTTCATCTCGGCGGTCGAGATGTCGGCCTGGGCCGCCCTGGACTGTGCGCTCGGGACCTTGACGGTGCGGTCGTCGGCCGAATCACCCTTGGTGGTGGCCGGTTTCCGGCCCGGGATCGACATCGCCGTGGTCGGGGCGTCCGGTCCGGCGAGGTCGGCGGGGCGCTCGTTGCCGCGTCCCGCCGGGTCCGCACCGCTCTGGTCCGCGCGATCCCCCCCGGGCAGGCCCTGTGAGAGACCAGCCAGCGGCGAGGCTCCAGCCGGGGCGCCACCACCGTTGGCCGGACCCGAAACGGGCTGTCCGCCAGGCGCATTGCCGGGTCGACCACCGGCCGGTGCGCCCGGCACGCGACCCACCTGCGGTGCGCCCGGACCCGAGGATCGCTGCGTGCCAGGCCCGTTACCGGGACCGGCGGCCTGTGGTCCGCGCGCATCCGAAGGGCGATCGGACCCGGGACCTGTGGGGCGCCGGCCATCATCGCCCGGGCTGGAACCCGGCTGTCCGCCGGGGCGATCGGAGGGCTGCCCGGGTGCGTTGCCCGGACCGAAACCCTGCCGCGCGCCGGGCACGGAAGGCTGTTGCCCACCGGGGCCCGCACCGGGCCGTCCCGCATGCGGCGGCGTGCCAGGGCCACCCGCCACCCGAGGCCCACCCGGTCCCGAATGCTGTTGTCCACCAGGCACATTGCCGGATCGACCGAAGGTAGCGCCGGGCCCACCTTGGGCGCCGGGAGCGCCTGGGCCACCCTGGGCCGCAGGCCGACCTTGAGCACCAGGCGCACCTTGGGGACCGAGGCCGCCCGGGGTGTTGCCCGGACCGGATGCCGGACGACCACCGGGACCATCGTTCGGACGGCCCGGCGGCACACCGGGTCCGCCCTGGGGTCGGGGACTGCCGGGCTGGTTGCCCGGGCCGCCGGGGCCGGAAGGACGCTGTCCGGCAGCCGGGTTCGAGGAACGACCGACCGGCTGGGCTCGGCGTGGCGGGGGTGCTGCCGGTCCGACCTGTGGTCGCGGACCGCCGGGAGCGCCGGCGGGGCGTCCGGCCGGCTGCTGGCCGCCGGACGCGCTCGATGGCGGTGCGGACTGGCGTCCGCCGGGCGCGTTCGTATGTCGCTCGGTCGACTGGTCATCGGGGCGCCGGCCACCGGTCGCGTTGCCGGGTCCCGGCGAGGAACTGCCCGGCGCATCGCCTGATCCGCCCGAAGGACCGGCCGCGTCGGCAGCCCGTCCGGACGGGCTCGAACCCTGCCCGGCCGCACCCGGCAGGTCACCGCGACGGATGACCACGGTCTCCGTGGTGCCTGGGGAAACGGTCGGCCTGCCCGGTTCGGTGACCGCTTCGGGGGTCGACTTGGGCGCGCCGGTCGACGGCGCGGTGCTCGACGAATCGGCGCCCCGCTGGGCGGTCGCGCCGGGGTCGGCAGAGTCGGCTGCCGCGTTGTTCTCGTCGGTCGGGTCGGACACCTAGTACCCCTCGCTCAGGCTCGAACGTTCCACTCGCGCCTCAGCCTAGTGCGCGTCGCGCCGAGGGGTTCGCCGATCGCCTCGCGGCGGGCCGGGCGACGTCGTGACGGGCCGCGGTGCACAATGAACCCATGACCTCCTTCGGTGACCTGCTCGGACCGCAGCCGGTCCTCCTTCCCGAATTGATCGACGCCGAGGACGCCATCGCGGCGGGCGCCGACCCGGTCAAGGTCGCCGCCGATCATCCGGCCGCCTCGATCGCCTGGGCGCAGCTGGCCGAGGCCTCGCTCGAGCGCGCCGGCGACGAGGTCACCCACGACACCGTCGCCGCCTACGCCTTCGCCCGCACCGGCTACCACCGCGGCCTCGACCTGCTGCGCCGCAACGGCTGGAAGGGTTTCGGCCCGGTCCCGTGGAATCACGAGCCGAACCAGGGTTTCCTGCGCAGCGTCGGCGCGCTGGCCAGGGCTGCCAAGCTCATCGGCGAGACCGAGGAATACGCCCGCTGCCTGGACCTGCTCGAGGACTGCGATCCGCACGCGGCAGCCGAACTCGGCCTGGATTGAGCCGGCGACCGGATCCGAGCCGTAGGTGAGCGATCCCCATTCCGTCGTCGCCGCGGCGACTCCGGTCGTCGCCGCCGCCAAGGACAGCACCGTCGATCGCCTGAAGGCGTCGGCGGTGCGACTGCGTCTGTCGACCATCCCGATCATCCAGTGCTCGCTCGGCGCGGCGCTGGCGTGGTTCATCGCGCACAACGTCATCGGGCATCCCGACCCGTTCTTCGCGCCCACCGCCGCGGTCGTCTCGATCGGCATCTCCTTCGGCGCCCGGATCCGGCGCTCGGTGGAGCTGGTGGTCGGGGTCGCCGTCGGCATCGGCATCGGTGACCTGTTCATCGCCCAGGTCGGCACCGGGGTCTGGCAGGTGGGCCTGGTGGTCGCCGCCGCGATGGCGTGCTCGGTGTTCCTCGACGGCGGCTCGATCATCACGATCCAGGCCGCGGGGTCGGCGGTGCTGGTCTCGACGCTGAGCCAATCGCCGGGGGCGGGCCCGAGCCGGATGATCGACGCCCTGGTCGGCGGGCTGGTCGGCGTGCTCATGGTCGGGCTGATCCCGCTGCATCCGGTGCGCCGGGCCCGCGAGCACGCGGCCGATGTGCTGTCGGTGATGAGCAAGTCGATGATCACCTGCGCCGACGGCCTGCTCGAGCAGGACTCGGACAAGGTGCACGAGTCGCTGACCGCGGTGCGCGCCACCCAGAAGCAGATCGACGCCCTGCGCTCGGCGCTGGAGGGCGGTCGCGAGGTCAGCCGGATCTCGCCGCTGTACTGGAACTCCCGCAAGCGCCTGGCCCGCATCCATTCGGCGGCCGACCCGCTCGACAACGCGGTCCGCAATACCAGGGTGCTGCTGCGCCGTTCCCTGACCCTCGTCCGCGACGACGAGGTGCTCGACCCCCGCCTGATCGACCTGGTCGACCAGCTCGGCAACGCCACCGATGTGGTCCGCAGGATGATGCTGGCCGATCCGGGCGAGCAGCCCGATCAGGCCGAGGCCACCCGCGCGCTGCGCAGCGTCGCCAAGAAAGCCAGGCCCGAACTCGTTGTCGGGGCCGGTCTTTCGGCGCACGTGGTGTTCGCGCAGATCCGGTCGATCGTGGTGGATCTGATGGTCGTGTGCGGGATGCAGCGCATCTCGGCGATGGCGCTGCTCCCGCCCACCGTGCCCAATCCGTATGTGACGCCCGAAGAGTGAGGGATCAGTCGCCGACGGGGGAGACCCTGGGGCGGCCGGGACGCAGCGTGAACCGCTTGCGGTCGAAGTCCCACACCCGGTAGATCGGCCACTGCGAGGTGTGCATCACCCAGGCGCCGGTGATCACGGCGCGGTGGAAGCCCACCACGTTGTAGCCCTGGTTGGCGATGGTCTCCAGGCCACGCAGCTGGTACTTCCACCAGACGCTCGGCGGGGTCTGGCGGCGGCGCGCCGAGATCTCCGCGCGCAGCTGCGGCAGCTGGTCGATGCGCAGCTTCGCCTTGGTCAGGCAGAGCGCGAGGTCGAGGTCTTCGTGCAGGTCGCGACGGGTGGTGGTGTCCGCGTGCACCTGCTCCCACGCGGTCCGCCGGATCGCCATATTGGCGCCGTGCACATTGCCGACGGGCTGGTGCTTGATCAGGCCGAGGCGCTGCTGGCCACCGATCGCGGCGGCGAGGAAGAAGCCGATCGGGGAGTCGTGGTAGGTGCTGATGCCGGTCACCGCGACGGTGTCCGGATGCGCGTCGAGGTGCGCGCGCACGGTGGCGCCCCAGTCGGGCGCGACCATGGTGTCGGCGTCGATGCGGCCGAGGTAGTCGCCGCGCGCCTTGTCGAAGCCGGTGTTGCGGGCGTGCGCGACGCCGGGATTCGGCTCGTCGATCAGCTCGATCTTCGGATGTCGGGCGGCTAGCTCGGCGACGATCTCCCGGGTGCGGTCGGTGCTGCCGTTGTCGACGACGACGATCTCGTCGATGGCGTCCTGACCGACCAGCCGCTCCAGGCAGGCGGCGATGACCGAGGCTTCGTCGAGTACCGGGATGACGACAGAGAGGATTACGGGCGGTTCGGTGGTGCCCATACGCGTTTCCGTTCCAGAGTCGAGGTTGACCGGCGACAGGCTATCAACGCCAGAAGCGGGTCATGTGGCTACCGTAGGCAGCCCACCCGTCAGGTACCCCGGAAAGTTCGAACAAAGCGTAAACAGCGTCGAAAAACACCCGGCTCAATGGTGTGAAGAAGATGACAGCGAAGAGAACGAGCATTCCGTAGGGCTTGATCTGGTCGAGCGACCGCCGGGTCTCGTAGCTCAGCGAGGGCTCGATGATCCCGAATCCGTCCAGGCCCGGCACCGGCAGGATGTTCAGCAGAAACGCGGTGATCTGCAAGAACGCCAGGAAACTGAGCCCACACCAGAACCCGGCGTGCTCCTGCATCGTCCCGAACGCGCGGATCACCACGAGCAGCACCACCGCGCACAGCAGATTGGACGCCGGGCCGACCGCGCTGACCAGCCGCTGCACCCCCGAGCGGAATCGGGTCGTGTCCACATACACCGCGCCGCCGGGCAATCCGATACCGCCGAGCGCGATGAAAATCAGCGGCAATCCGATCGAGAGCACCGGGTGGCTGTATTTCAGCGGATTCAGGGTGAGATATCCCCGCACCTCCACTTCATGATCACCCGCGCGCCACGCGACATAGGCGTGCGCGAATTCGTGCAGGCACAGGCTGATGATCCAGCCGAACACCACGAGCACGAACACGCCGACCTTCGCGCGCACCGACTCGATGTCGGCGTCCCAGGCGAGCGCGCCACCGAGCACGGTGATCAACACGATGAGCAGGAAGACCGGGCTCGGGCGGACGGCGCTGTGGCCGGTCCGCCTGCCGGTGGGGAAGGAAGACGTCATCGCACCAGGAGCCAGGGTTGTTCGAAGCGGTAGAAGGTCGAGCGGGGCACCTTGCGTTCGGTGGTGATCCCGTCGCGGGTGACGATCGCGCCCGGCGTGCCGAGTTGCGCGGCGCGCCCGGACACCCAGGTGCGCTTGCGGAAGCCCTTGCGGACCCTGGCGCGGACACCGGGCATCGTCATCGTCGGTGAGATCAGCATGGTCGTCACGATGCCGGTGAACAGCAGCGTGTCGTCGACGTAGGCCTCGCCCTCGAGCTTGGCGCCGTCGATGCCGGTGATGCTGGCCCGGCCGACGAGCACGGTGCCGGTGTCGTCGCGGATCAGCGGGGTCTCGATGGCCCGGCCCTCCAGCGCGATCTTCGCGGCGGCGTTGCCGGTCGCGGTCTGATAGACCCGCGAGGCGTAGGTCGTCTCGACCGGGACGAACCCGACCTCGACATGCAGGCGTTCGGTGCGCATCAGATGGGTGAGCACGGCGGCCAGGGCGGCGTCGGAGCCGAGCACGATCAGGCGCGGCAGGCTGTCGGCGGCCAGCACCGGCAGCAGCTCATCGATCACGGCGGTATCGGGCACCGGCTCGGTCTGCGTGGTCGGCTGCGAGGCCAGCGCGATCGGGACGGGCATGTCACCACATCGGAGAACGTGGGTACTCAAACTGCGGTACACCCTCCTCGGTCGGGTCGACGGTGTGTCGCCCTCGAACACGGCCAAACCCCCTGCCGGCAAGTAACCGTAACCGATCGTGGCACCCGGAGCGGCCGGGGGTCGGCGTGCTCGGACAGGGCAGGTCGGAGGGCCCTGATCAGGCGTCGACTAGACTGTGTCTCCGGCCACCGCCTCAATCGGCAGGTAGCTGCAGTACACCGTGTGCTGCCGTCGATCTGTAGGAGACGCGAAATGCCGGCAATCGTCCTCATCGGCGCCCAATGGGGCGACGAGGGTAAGGGCAAAGCTACCGACCTGCTCGGTGAGCGGTTGCAGTGGGTCGTTCGTTACCAGGGCGGCAACAACGCAGGCCACACGGTCGTGCTCCCCAACGGCGACAAGTTCGCGCTGCACCTGATCCCGTCCGGCATCCTCACCCCCGGTGTGCAGAACGTCATCGGCAACGGCGTCGTGGTCGATCCCGGCGTGCTGCTCGAAGAGCTGGCCGGTCTCGAAGAGCGCGGGGTGGACACCTCCGGCCTGCTGCTCTCGGCCGACGCGCACCTGATCATGCCGTACCACGTGGCCATCGATAAGGTCGCCGAGCGCTTCCTCGGCAGCCGCAAGATCGGCACCACCGGCCGTGGCATCGGCCCCTGCTACCAGGACAAGGTCGCCCGCGTCGGCGTCCGCGTCGCCGACGTGCTGGACGAGAAGATCCTCACCCAGAAGGTCGAGGCCGCACTGGAATTCAAGAACCAGGTGCTGGTGAAGATCTACAACCGCCGCGCGCTGGACCCGCAGCAGGTGGTCGACGAGGTGCTCGGCCAGGCCGAGTCGTTCAAGCACCGCATCGCCGACACCCGCCTCGAGCTGAACCTGGCGCTCGAGCGCGGCGACACCATCCTGCTGGAAGGCTCGCAGGGCACCCTGCTCGACGTCGACCACGGCACCTACCCGTTCGTCACCTCGTCCAACCCGACCTCGGGCGGCGCGGCGGTCGGTTCCGGCATCGGCCCGAACAAGATCGACACGGTGCTCGGCATCCTCAAGTGCTACACCACCCGCGTCGGCTCCGGCCCGTTCCCGACCGAGCTGTTCGACAACTTCGGCGAGTTCCTGGCCAAGCAGGGCGGCGAGGTGGGTGTCACCACCGGCCGCGCCCGCCGCTGCGGCTGGTTCGACGCGGTGATCAGCCGCTACGCCACGCGCGTCAACGGCATCACCGACTACTTCCTCACCAAGCTCGACGTGCTGTCGGGTCTGGACACCGTGCCGATCTGCGTCGCCTACGAGATCGACGGTGAGCGGGTCGAGCAGATGCCGACCA
Source organism: Nocardia sp. NPDC050718 (assembly GCF_040654235.1). Lineage (NCBI taxonomy): Bacteria > Bacillati > Actinomycetota > Actinomycetes > Mycobacteriales > Nocardiaceae > Nocardia > Nocardia sp. NPDC050718. The sequence goes on from NZ_JBFAHQ010000001.1 coordinate 537,699, forward strand.
CCCAGACCGAGTTCCACCACGCCAAGCCGATCTACGAGGAGATGCCCGGCTGGTGGGAGGACATCTCGCACGCCCGCACCTTCGAGGAGTTGCCCGCCAACGCGCAGGCGTATGTGCTGCGTCTGGAAGAGCTTTCGGGCGCGCGGATCTCGTGCATCGGCGTCGGCCCCGGCCGCGATCAGACGATCGTGCGCCACGACGTGCTGGGCTGAGTTTCTTCGCGAATGGCCCCTCCCCGCGCTCGGGGAGGGGTCATTTTCGCAGTTCAGGGTCGACACGCGCGAGTGATGTCGACTCGCTATCGATTTGACAGCATCCGCTCGGCTACCGCTATCGTCGCTGCGCGGTACGCGGGGACGTGCCGCACTGTGTCGAGTGTGTGAGTGGGTGTTCGGCGTGATCCGTCGGTCCGATGATGTGAACTCTTCGACGGCGCGGCGGGTCGCTCGCCCGCTCGTCGGCGTGCTGCCGATGGCGCTGGCCGTCGCCTGTGCCGGTGTCGCGATCGCGGTGCCGCAGCCGGGGATCAACCCGGAACAGCCCGGCGTGAACACGCCGGCGCCCGCCGACGACGGCCGTTCCGATCTGGCGAACTTCGACGTTCCCGACACCCTGGAGCGCCTCGCCCCCGAACGCCCGGAATCGCGTCCGGTGCCCGAGTACACCGCCCCGCCGCCGCCGATCGTCATCGAGGAACTGCATCTCCCCGAGCCGGTCGAGCCCGTGGCGCCCATCGCCCCGCCCCCGCGCACCCTGCGCGTCGGCGACTTCACCAGCCCCGTCCCCGACGAGGTTCCCGGCGAGGTCCTCGACGGCGTGAACACCACCGCCGCCGATGTCGAGGCCGCCATCGCCACCCAGGGCCGCTCGATCGGCATCAACCCCAGCCGCTCCGACAAGATCGCTGCCGCCACCGCGGCGGGCGCTCTCGGGGGCGCTGCGCTGTTCGGCGTCCCGGCCGCTGTCGCCGGTGGCGTCGTCGGTGGTGCGGCGGGTGCGGCAGTGGGCGGGGCGATCGGATTCGGTGTCGGCGTGGCGGGGTCGGCCGCCGCGACCGCCGGTGTCGCCGCGCTGGCGGCCGCCGCCACCGGCCCCGGTGCGCCCGTGACCTTCCCGGTGACCTGGGCCGCCGAGTCGCCGCTGATCATCGCGGCGGGCGCTGGTGCCGCCGGTGCCGGTGCCCTCATCGGTGCGGGTGTCGGTGCCGTTGGCGGTGCGGCGCTCCTCGGCGTCCCCGCCGCGGTCGCGGGTGGCGTTCTGGGCGGAGCTGCCGGTGCCACCTACGGCGCTACCCTCTGACCCGCTGACCGGCGCCTGCGCTCGGACGAAGGTTGCTCGATCGGCCTCGGCCTCGTCGGCGGCGATCGATGATGGGGCCGGCCGATGAACGCAAGGTCGCCACTCTCCGACAGGCGCGGGTCTGGGCAGGCCGGACCCGGCGGTAGTACCGTCGAGTCGGGTTTCGGACGGAGGTGACGGATGACGGTGCGCGCGGGTCTGGCCTTGTCAGCGCTGCTGACGCTCGCTGTCGTGTCCGGCTGCTCGTCGCCCAGCGAGACAACGCCGCCACCCAGCCCGGCGCCGGTGAGTTCGGTGCTCCCGCCCGCGCAGACCCTCGCGCCGTCGCAACAGCGCAACGAGCGCATCCGGGGCATGCTGTACACGGCGGGCTGCACCAGCAACGCCTGCGTCCAGACCTACTTCGCCTGTATGGACGGCTACCTCACCGGCGAGCCCTGCCAGTTCTACCGCGATCACCCACCGCCACCCTGATCGGCAGGTCCGTTCAGGGGGTGGCGGTGAGGAAATCGCCGATGGCGGGGGCCAGGATCGAGATCTTCGGGTTGTGGCTCACGCCGGGCAGTTCGGCGAAGGTCGCGTCGGGCAGGGCCGCGGCCGCGGCCTTGGCGCCCCGGGTGAGCATCGGGGAGGTGCGGTCGCCCGTGAGGACGAGGACCGGGACCTTCACCTCGCTCCAGTCGGCGGGATCGAGCGACTTGCCGAGCATGAACGGCCGCATCACCGCCCAGTCGTGGGCCGTCGAATTCGAGGTCGCGGCAAGGTTTTTCCAGAACGGGGTCAGCCGCATCGCGGAGACCATCAGCCACGGCATGCCCATCGCCTTGGTCATGTAGTACCGCACCGTCTTGTTGCGCTTGTCCGCGGCGATCATCGGATGCAGCTTGTCTGCCAGGTTCTTCGGCGGCACATGGTCTTTCGGGTCGACGACGAACGGCGGCTCGAACGCGACCACCGCGGTCACCCCCGCCACCTCGCGCGCGGCGAGCAGTGCCAGCGCGGCGCCCGAGGACCAGCCGAACAGCGCCGCCTGCCCGCCCGCGGCCTCGACCAGCGCGGCGATGTCGGCGATCTCGTTGGCCACGTCGTACACGCCGGGGGAGTCGGCGCTGTCACCGCGCCCGCGCCGGTCGTAGTTGAGCACCGTCAGACCGAAATCGGTCGCCAGGGTCTGCGCGAGCTCGACCATGGTCGTGTACTCGCGGTAGCTGAACGCCCCGCCGATCAGGATGACGGTGCCCGCCGTTCCGTCCCCGACCCGGTCGTAGGCAATCGTGGTGCCGTCGGCCGACGTCACAGTCTGCATCGTGGTTCCTCTCGCATTCGGGCCGTGTGACCACCGGACTCGACGGTACGCGATCGCGTCCATCGCAGGTCGGCACGGGTTTCCCGAGGTGCGCGTGCTGCGTCACCGTCCATGCGGACGCACCCGGCGACCGAGAACTCATCGGTCGGGCCGGGTCAGAACAGCATCGGCTCGCCGAAGCCGGGGGTGCGCTCGATCTCCAGCAGCCGGGCCTTGGTGCCGATGCCGCCGGGCGCGGAGAAGCCGTGCAGCGCGTGGTCGGCGGCGAGCACACGGTGACACGGGATGATGAGCGGAATGGGGTTGCGGCCCAGCGCCTGTCCGACGGCCTGGGCCGAGCCGGGAGCGCCGAGGCGGATCGCGATGTCGCCGTAGCTGAGGGTGTGGCCGGGGTCGATGTCGCGGGTGACGGCGTAGACGCCCCGGTAGAACTCTGGCACGCCGCGCAGGTCGACGTCGATCCAGCGCAGCGCGTCCAGCGTGCCCGCCAGGTGCGCGCGGATGCCCGCGATCGCCGCGGTGATCACGGGTCCCGGCTCGTCCTCGACGACCGGCGCGCCCGCCAGCGGCCTGGTGATCCGGGCGAGCGTCTCCTCCTCGCTCGCCTCGGGCAGCTGGAACCGCACGACGGTGTCGCCGTGCCAGGCGATGGCGCACAGGCCGATCGCGGTGTCGAACAGTGCCGCGGCAACCGGTTCGGTCCGGGTTCCGGAACTCATGAGCACAGTGTGCGCCGACCCGGTGACAGATTCGGGTCCGCCCCCGGTCACGCGGCGAGTGGCCCGCGCTCACCGGCCTTGAGAAGGCCAGTTTCCGGCAACTGGACTGGACTGGTTTCGGTGGCCTTCGGCGCTTCGGTCAGCGGCTCGTCGTCGTGCACCCGCACGGCATCGAGGTCGCGGAAAAGTCGCTGGTCATCATAGGTGCCGAAGGCGCGGTCGTGCGGCGAGGACTGGAACGGCCAGAACGGCAGCTCGCCCTGTTTCGGGGAGAAGTGGTAGACCGCGTATCCGAAGGCGGCGGCGACGGCGAGGGCGAGAAAAGTGGTCATGACGTAAGAATCCTCCGACTGGCCTTGCCTAGAAATATCCACTTACGGAATACTGGACTTCATGGCGACAAGAGTGATCGGCGCGTCCGGCCTGGCCCGCGACCTCGGCCGGTGGCGCGACCCCGAAACCGACGGCGATTCCCCCGAGCGCCGTCCGCACCGGCCCGCCTATCTGGCCCTGGCCGAGGCCATCCGGCTGCTGATCCACGACGGCCGCGCCCCGCTCGGCGTCGCGCTGCCCAGCGAGCGGGATCTGGCCGCCACCCTCGGCGTCAGCCGCACGACGATCACCTCCACCTACTCGCTGCTGCGCGAGCACGGCTACCTGATCAGCCGTCAGGGTTCGCGCAGCACGGTGGCGCTGCCGCCCGCCATCCAGCACGACGGTTCCAAGCCCGCCCGCGGCATCATGGCCCTGATGGCCCAGCCCGAGCTGCCGACCATCGACATGACCTACGCGGCGATGTCGGCACCGCCGGAACTGCACGACGCGTATTCCGCCGCGCTGCAAGGAATTCCGGCCTACCTCGGCACCCACGGCATGGACCCGGTCGGGGTGCTGGCCCTGCGCGAGGCGCTGGCCCGTCGCTACACCGCCCGCGGCCTGCCCACCGAACCCGACCAGATCCTGGTCACCCTCGGCGCCCAGCACGGCCTGCGGCTGCTGCTCAACGTGCTCACCTCGCCCGCCGCGCGCGTGCTGATCGAGCACCCGAGCTATCCGAACGCGATCGAGGCCATCCGCGATGTCGGCGCCCGCCCGATCCCGGTGCCGCTGCGGCCCGAATCGCCGCACGCCGGTTGGGATCTCGACGGGCTGCGCAGCACCGCCAGGCAGACCGCGGCGACGCTGGCCTACCTGGTCCCCGACTTCAACAACCCCACCGGCCTGCTGCTCGACGCCGACGGCCGCGCCGAACTGGCGGCCATCGCCCGCGACACCAGGATGACCATCGTCGTCGACGAGTCGATGAGCGAGCTGAACCTGTCCGGCGACACCATGCCGCCGCCGGTCGCCGCGTTCGCCAAGGGTCCGGAGATCATCACCATCGGCTCGGCGTCGAAGTCGTTCTGGGGTGGCCTGCGGGTCGGCTGGATCCGCACCAACCAGGCGCTGATCACCAAGCTGCTCGGTATCCGCGCCACCGTCGACCTCGGCACCCCGGTGATGGACCAGCTGGCCACCGTGCACCTGCTCGAGCACGCCGAACCGATCCTGGCGCGCCGTCGCGAGCAGCTGCGTGCCCAGCGCACCGCCCTGCTCGACGCCGTCGCCGAGGATCTCCCCGGCTGGCACATCACGCCCGGCGCGGGCGGCATGTCGGTGTGGGCGCAGCTGCCGAGCCCGGTGTCGACGGCACTGGCCGCCACCGCGCCCAATCACGGCGTATTGCTCGCCGCCGGACCGCGTTTCGGCGTCCAGGGCGCGTTCGAGCGGTTCCTGCGCCTGCCCTTCACCCACCCGGAGGCCGAGCTGCGCCTGGCCGTGAAGTCCATCGCCGCCGCCTACGACGCGCTGACCCCGCGCGCCGCCGATCCGCTCCAGCCGCTCACCTGCTACTGAGTCAGCCGAATCCGCACGAGTGGTAGGTGGCCGGGTGCGGCCGCACGGTCTCGTACCCGGCGCCGAGCATGAACAGCGTCGAGATCACGATGGCCACGGTGGTGAGCGGCACGGCGACGCCGCCGCGCGCGGACGGATAGCGGAACAGCAGCATCAGCAGGCACACCAGCGCGATGGTGGTGGCCGCCAGCAGCCCGGCCGCGAGCCCGTTGAGCAGGCTGACCGTGATCGGGACCGGCAGGTCGCTGCGGCAACGGGATTCGGCGAGCTGCGCGTGGCGATCGTCGAGCAGGGCCTCGGCCACCGCGAAGGCGAGCAGCGCGGCGCCGAAGGTGGTGACCGCGATCAGCGCGGTGAGCACCTTCGGTGGCCGGTGGCCGGTTCGGATCCGTGGCCTGTCGTCGATAGTCGCTGAGACTACCGACGACAGGCCGGAGAATCAGTCAGCCCAGACCGATTCGATCGGTGTCGTCTCCGACGGCGGCGGGGTCGGCACGCCGCCGGGGGTGCGGGAGAACCGCGGCGCGGGCGCGTGCTGGACCACGCCCTCGATCTCGATCAGGCCGGTACGGGCCGCGATGTGCGGATTCTCGGTGGCCTCGGTGAAGGTGAGCACCGGGGTGGTGCAGGCGTCGGTGCCGTCGAAGATCGCGGCCCACTCGTCGCGGGTCTTGGTCTTGAACTTGTCCGCGAACAGCTTGCGCAGCTGCTCCTGCCCGTTCGGGTCGAGCTGCATCGGCAGACCCTCCGCGTCGATCTCCAGCCCGGCCAGCAGCTGGGCGTAGAACTGCGGCTCGATCGCGCCGACGGCCATGTACTTGCCGTCGGAGGTCTCGTAGGTGTCGTAGAACGCCATGCCGGTGTCGAGCAGGTTGGTGCCGCGCTCGTCGGACCACAGGCCGACCCCGCGCATGCCCCACATCATGTGCGAAAGGGCAAGCGCGCCATCGACCATCGCGGCGTCGATGACCTGGCCCTGCCCGGAGCTCTGCCGCTCGACCAGCGCGGCCAGCACACCGAACACCAGGAACATCGAGCCGCCACCGAAGTCGCCGACCATGTTCAGCGGCGGCACCGGCCGCTCACCCTTGCGGCCGATGGCGTTGAGCACACCGGTCAGCGAGATGTAGTTGATGTCGTGGCCTGCGCGATCGGCGAGCGGACCGTACTGGCCCCAGCCGGTCATCCGGCCGTAGACCAGGCGCGGGTTGCGGGCCAGCGCGTCGACGGGACCGAGGCCCATGCGCTCGGTGACGCCGGGGCGGAAGCCCTCGAGCAGCACATCGGCCCGCTCGACCAGGTCGAGGATCTTGGCGACGTCGGCCGGATCCTTCAGGTTCGCCTCGACGATGGTCCGGCCGCGCCACTGCGGTCGCTCCATGTATCCGGGCATCATGCCGGGACGCTGCACGCGGACCACATCGGCGCCGAGATCGGCCAGCAGTAGCGCGGCGTGGGGACCGGGCCCGATGCCGGCCAGCTCGATGACCTTGATACCCGCGAGGGGTCCCTGCTTGGCGGCGGACTCACTCACACCTGACCTCTGTTCATCGTCGAACGGTATTGACACATTGACAATAGCGTCGGGATGGCGAGCCGGGTAGGGCATGGGTCAGAATTCCGGTGGCGCGACTCGGCGCCACAATGGGAGGAACCCGGTAGTGAGCGTGTGGGGTGAGGTCATTGTAGGCCTCGTCATTCTGGTCGGCCTGATCGGTGTGATCGTACCGATTCTGCCCGGCGTCATTCTGATCTTCGCGGCAATCGCGGTGTGGGCCTTCATGACCGGTGGCAGCACCGCGTGGACGGTGCTCGCGATCGCCTCGGTCGCGCTGGTCATCTCCGGCGTCGTCAAGTACACCTGGCCGGGCAGGCGGATGCGCGAGGCGGGGGTGTCGAACAAGGCGCTGCTGTTCGGCGCGGTCCTCGGGGTCGTCGGCTTCTTCGTCATCCCGATCGTCGGCCTGTTCATCGGCTTCGTGCTCGGCGTGTACCTGGCCGAGCTGTACCGGTTGAAGACCAACGAGCTGGCCTGGCCCGCGACGCTGCACGCGCTCAAGGGCGTCGGCCTGTCGATGCTGGTCGAGCTGTTCGGCGCGCTGATCGCCGCCGGTGTCTGGTTCACCGGCGCGATGCTGGCCTGAGTTATTCGATGACCGGCAGCGGGCGGGTGTGCTCGCCCGCGCCGGGCAGTTCGTCGCGGGGGATCGGCACCGTCGGATTGTCGGTGCGCGGGATCGGCGTCGTCGGCAGCGGATCGGCCGTGGACCGGTCCGCGATCGGCAGCCGGTAGAACTCCCTGGCGTTGTCCTCGAGCACCGAGTGCAGGTCGGCGCCGACCACCTGCCAGATCAGTTCGACGTCGGCGTCGGCGAACGGCCTGCCCGCCCTGGTGCCGGGCAGGTCGCTGCCGAACATCAGCGCGCCGGGGTTGACGGCGTGGATCCGGCGCAGCGTCTCGGCCACGTCCATGTCGACCCGGCCGAAACCGGTGGCCTTCACCCTCGCGCCGCGATCGACCAGATCCAGCAGGTAGGGCAGACCCTCCTCGGACATGCCGAGGTGGTCGATGGACAGCGCGGGCAGTTTCGAGATCACCGGTTGCAGCGAGGCCAGCATCTGGCCGTCGATGTAGAGCTCCACGTGCCAGCCTGCCAGCTCGTGCGCGCGCAGCGCCTGCAACGTCATCTCGGTGATGTCGGCGGCGGCGCGCTTGAGATTGAACCGGAGCGCGCGCACGCCGGCGCGATCCAGCTCGATGATCTCGTCGTCGGTGGCGTCCAGATCCAGCCGGGTGACCCCGACCCAGTCCTCACCGAGGGCCGCCAGCGCGGCCTTCAGATAGGACTGGTCGGAACCCTGGAACGACGCGCTGACCACCGCACCACCGCGAACATGAAAGTGCTCCATGCGCTTTCGGTAGTCCGCGATGGTGTAGGGGTCGGGCAGATAGCCTTCGTTCTCGATCAGCGGGAACCGCGGATCGATGATGTGGACGTGGGCATCGAACACTTGTACAGAATGCCTCGAGTTCGGCGGAATGGAACAGTTCGGGCCCGACGTCCGTGGCTAGACCTTGTTCGGCTCGGAGGCGCGCAGCATGTCCTCGCGCTCCACGACCTTGACGCGCTCACGGCCTTCGGGCTCGCCGAGGGCGCGCTCGTGGGCGTCGAGGCGGTACCAGCCGGCCCAGGTGGTGAACGGGATGCCCTTGCTCTCGAGGAACGTGGTGACCGCGTCCAGCTCGGGCTGCGGCGCCGGGGCGAAGTCCTTGGCGTCGTCGAGCAGGCAGGCGATGGTCTCGTTGGCGTCGCCCTTGGTGTGGCCGATGAGGCCGACCGGGCCGCGCTTGATCCAGCCGGTCACGTAGGTGGCGGGCATGAAGCGGGCGTCGCCCTCGGCGGTCTCGTCGGAGATCACGCGACCGGCTTCGTTCGGCACGGTGCCCGCCTGGTCGTCGAACGGCAGCTGGGTGATGTTCTGCGACAGGTAGCCGACGGCGCGGTAGATGGCCTGCACGTCCCACTGCTTGAACTCGCCGGTGCCCTTGACGTTGCCGGTGCCGTCGAGCTGGGTGCGCTCGGTCTTGAGCCCGACGACCTTGCCGTCCTCGCCGATGACCTCGGCCGGGGACTCGAAGAAGTGCAGGAACAGCTTGTGCGGGCGGTTGCCCTGATCACGGATCGCCCACTGCTCGAGAGTGTTGGCGACCATGTCGACCTGCTTGGAGTTGCGGCGCGCGGCCTCGGAGCCCTCGTCGTAGTCGATGTCCTCGGGGTCGACGATGACCTCGATCGTCGGCGAGTGGTCGAGCTCGCGCAGCTCGAGCGGGGTGAACTTGGCCTGGGCGGGACCACGACGGCCGAAGACGTGGACCTCGACGGCCTTGTTGGCCTTCAAGCCCTTGTAGACGTTCGGCGGGATCTCCGTCGGCAGCAGCTCGTCACCGGTCTTGGCCAGCACACGGGCGACGTCGAGGGCGACGTTGCCGACACCGAGCACGGCGACCTTCTCCGCCTCCAGCGGCCACGAACGCGGCACGTCGGGGTGTCCGTCGTACCAGGACACGAAGTCGGCGGCACCGTAGGAGCCGTCGAGGTCGATACCCGGGATGGGCAGGGCGCGGTCGGCGTTGGCGCCGGTGGAGAAGATGACCGCGTCGTAGAACTGACGCAGGTCGTCGAGGGTGATGTCGGTGCCGTAGTCGATGTTGCCGAGCAGGCGCACCTGGTCCTTGTCGAGGACCTTGTGCAGGGCGGTGATGATGCCCTTGATGCGCGGGTGGTCGGGCGCGACGCCGTAGCGGATCAGGCCGAAGGGCGCGGGCATGCGCTCGTAGAGGTCGATGCTGACATCGGCATCGGACTTCATCAATGCGTCGGCGGCGTAGATACCGGCCGGTCCTGCGCCCACGATCGCAATGCGGAGCGGGCGGGTCGCTGCACTCTGTTCGGTCATTTTCTACGCGCACCCTTTGGTCGAGAACTGTTGACGGCGTCAATTTAGCTTAGGCTAAGTTGACGATCCGGCTGCTGGCAGCCGCCTTCGAGATCGGCGGCGCACCGCATTCTGGCGATTCTATCTGCGGCGTTGTGGCCACCCGGCGTGCGGTGTGGTTGCCCGCACCGGGTCTGTCAGGATTACAGCATGAACGAGGAGCAGACAGGCTCGGAAGACCAGCCCATCGTGGTGGATCAGACCGACAAGCGTTCCATCGTCCCGTTCGTCGCGGCCGCGGTGATCGCGGTGATCGTGCTCGTCGGCATCGTGCTCGGCGGGCTGCTCTCGCCCGCTGAGAAAAATGTCACAGAGGCCGACCGGCTCGCGGCCGCCGTCACCAACTATATCGACGCGCGCTCGCGCAGTGAGCTGCGTCCGCCGCCCGGTGTCGCCTGCCCCGGCTTCGACGAGGAGAAGTCGGGCCTGTCGGAACGGCTCGGTGGCCCGAAATCGGAAGTGACGATCGACAAGAAGGGTTTCGACAAGGCGACGGTGAACGGCGACCGGGCCAAGATCGACGCCACCGTGCGGATCGGCGACACGTCGTCCACCAGCACCTGGAACCTGACCAGGGTGGATGGCAACTGGCTGGTCTGCACCCCGTAGAACTGTTTGACACGGTGACCTCCGCCGGGGCAATCTCAGATCGCAAGGTCATGAGTACCAGCGCCAAGCCCCGGCTCGCTGGTCGGCAACCCTCCTCCGCGGTGGGGTGCTCCGGGTGACGACCTGGCCGTGTGCCCGGAGAACCGGCACGGCAAGAGCGGATTCACGCAGGAGGTTCGACATGACTTACGCCGGCGACATCACCCCTGAGAAGGCGTGGGAGATCCTGACCGAGCACCCCGACGCGGTGCTGGTCGACGTGCGCACCGAAGGCGAGTGGGCACAGATCGGCATCCCCGACACCAGCTCGATCGAGCGCCCGGCCCACTTCATCGAGTGGGTCGACGGCACCGGGACCCGCAATCCGAACTTCGGCGCGCAGCTCGAGCAGGTGCTGGCCGGGCGGCCGGACGACGCGCCCGTGGTGTTCCTGTGTCGCTCCGGTCAGCGCTCCATCGGCGCGGCGACCGTGGCGACGGCGGCGGGCTTCACCCCGTCCTACAACGTGCTGGACGGTTTCGAGGGCGGCCCCGACGCGTTCGGGCAGCGCGGCAGCGTCGGCTGGCGCGCGGTCGGCCTGCCGTGGCGTCAGGCATAAGGAGAAACGCATGATCACCGGTGGTTCGTTCGACAAGCCACTGCCCGAGGGCGTCGGCCCGGCCACCCTCGGCGTCCGCGGCGGTCTGCGCCGCTCCGGCTTCGAGGAGACCTCCGAGGCGCTCTACCTGACCTCGGGCTTCGTCTACGAGAGCGCGGAGGCCGCCGAGGCGTCGTTCACCGGCGAGGTCGAGCACTTCGTCTACTCCCGCTACGGCAACCCGACCGTGGCCATGTTCGAGGAGCGCATCCGGCTGCTCGACGGCGCCGAGGCCGCGTTCGCGACCGCCTCGGGCATGTCCGCGGTGTTCACGGCGCTGGGCGCGCTGCTGAAGGCGGGCGACCGCCTCGTCGCCGCCCGCAGCCTGTTCGGCTCCTGCTTCGTGGTGTGCAACGAGATCCTGCCGCGCTGGGGCGTGGAGACCGTCTTCGTCGACGGTGACGACCTCGAGCAGTGGGAGCAGGCGCTCTCGGTGCCCACCCAGGCCGTGTTCTTCGAGACCCCGGCCAACCCGATGCAGACCCTGGTGGACGTCCGCAAGGTCACCGAGCTCGCGCACGCCGCGGGCGCGAAGGTGGTGCTGGACAACGTCTTCGCCACCCCGCTGCTGCAGCGCGGCTTCGAACTCGGCGCCGACGTGGTGGTCTACTCCGGCACCAAGCACATCGACGGCCAGGGCCGCGTGCTCGGCGGCGCGATCCTCGGCGCCCAGGACTACATCGACGGCCCGGTGAAGAACCTGATGCGCCACACCGGCCCCGCGCTGAGCCCGTTCAACGCCTGGACCCTGCTCAAGGGCCTGGAGACCATGCCGCTGCGCGTGCGCCAGTCCACCGAATCCGCGCTGAAGGTCGCCCGGTTCCTGGAGACGAACAAGTCCGTGAACTGGGTGAAATACCCCTTCCTGGAATCGCATCCGCAGCACGCCCTCGCCACCGCGCAGATGTCCGGCGGCGGCACCGTCGTCACCTTCGAGCTGGCAGGCGACGACGGCAAGAAGCGCGCCTTCGAGGTCCTCAACCGTCTGCGCATCATCGACATCTCCAACAACCTCGGCGACGCGAAGACCCTGATCACCCACCCCGCCACCACCACCCACCGCGCGATGGGCCCCGAGGGCCGCGCGTCGATCGGCCTGTCCGACGGCGTGGTCCGCATCTCGGTCGGCCTGGAGGACATCGAGGACCTCCTCGGCGACCTCGACCACGCCCTGAGCTGAAACCCACAGCGCGCCAGTCCGTCGGCGGTCATCGACCGCCGGATGTGCTGGTGCGCTGTTAGTTTCGGTTGATGGACGCGGAAGAACGTCAGGCCTACTACGCCGAGAACGATCGTCGTAGGCGGCGGGCGAAAGAGCTCTTCGACGAGCACACCTGGACTTTCCCGATCGACGACGCGATCGTGGCGTGGGCGGGCCGGACTTTCACCGGGCCCGCCGCCGAGCTGCCACTGCGTGAGGAGCACCGGGGCCCGTGGTCCGCTGAGGTCGGTTACGCCACGGCCATCGGGCTCACCGGGGTCATGGGGAAGATTCTCGATCGCGCGGTCGCCGACGGCATCGTGTCGCTGCCCGAACCGGGTCGGATCGACTCGGCCTACTCGACGCGGCACGAGTACTACGAGACCACCGACGGCATCGGTTACGGCTTCTATCCCGCCCGGACCGACGAGCTGATCGTCTACAGCGGCTCGGCGGTGAAGTTCGAGGCGATCGAGCGATGGCCCGAGGTCGGCCCCGGGGCCGCGGTGCGGGTCGTGCGCGAGGTGATCGCGACCTTCGACAGTCCGCGGCCGGGGTTTCAGCAGGCCCCGTCGAATTGGCGGGGCTGATCCGGCGGCGCTACAGGGGGACCGCCGTTTCGAGGATCCCGATCACCTCGTCGAGCTGGCCGATGACGAAAAGCTCGGTGCCGGTGTCGGTCTCGATGAGCAGGCGGGTGCGCAGGCCGCCGCTGAACAGGCCGCCGTCCGGGCTCTGCCTGCCGACGGCGCGCACCTGGCTCAGGGACACCTCCCAGCGCTTGCCACCGGTGAGCGCGTCCAGGTGGTTGGGCACGAAGAGCAGGCGGGCTCCGGTCAGGAAGAGGCGTCCGCCGACGGCCCTGCCGCCCTGCGTTCGATTGGCGAGTTGCTGCCAGATCACCTTCTCGGAGGCGTCCAGCTCGGGGCTGCCGATCCACAATCCCATCAGTCATTCCTTGCGTCGATCCCGGCGTTCGTGCCAGAGAATCGACATCCGGCCGGGCGCCGTTAATGGCGCCCGGCCGGACACCGGGATCAGGCGTTGTCGGTATCGCCGTTCGACAGCGCCTTCTGCAGGGAGTTGAAGACGGTCAGGCCCTGACCGACCATGCCGTTGACCAGTTCGCCGACGCCGTCGGGGCCGTTGAGGACGGTGAGATTCGCGTTGGCCAGGCCGTTGGAGGCCTGCTTGACGATCTCGGGCAGCTGCTCGATGAGCAACTGGTCCAGGGCGATCCGGTTGTTGGAGGCGGCGGCCTCGGCCTGGATGCGGGTGCGGTCGGCCTCGGCCTCGGCGAGGATGCGGACGCGTTCCGCCTCGGCCAGTGCGGGTTTCACGACTTCGGCCTGCAGTTCCTGCTCCCGCAGTTCGGCGTTCTTGCGGGCCTGCTCGGCCTGGGCGGTGAGGACCTCCTGCCGGGCGATGGCGTCGGCGAGCGGACCCGCCTGGGCCGCTTCGGCATTGGCCTTGTCGATGTCGCGCTGATACTGCGCCTTGAGGATCGAGGTCTCCCGCTCGTACTCGGCCCGGCGGCGCAGCGACTCCTGCTCGGCCTCGGCGGCGCGCTGCGCGGCCTGGGCCTGGGCGATCTGGGCGTCGCGCTGCACGGCCGCGTTGTGCGGTGCGGCCAGGGCGTTGATGTAGCCGAGGTTCCCGTCGTCGATCGACTGGATCTGGAACGAGTCGACCCACAGGCCGATATTGCCCATCTCCACCTTCGAGGCGAGCAGGACCTCGTCGGCCAGCTTCTGGCGTTCGCGGATGATCTCCTCGACCGTCATCGAGCCGACGATGGAGCGCAGGTGGCCGGAGAAGATGCGGCCGGTGAGCACCGACATCTCCTGCTCCTGCTCGGAGAGGAAGCGCTGGGCGGCGTTGACGATGGACGGGGTGTCGTTGGCGACCTTGAACGCGATCACCGCCCGCACGTCGAGCTGGATCGCCTGCTTGGTGACGCAACGCTCCTTGATCTCGGATTCGAACATGGCCAGCGACAGGTAGCGGACCTTACGGAACAGTGGCACCACCCAGGCGCCGCGGCCGATGACGACCCTGAACGGCGCGTTGTCCTTGGTCTTGGCGCCACTGACCAGCATGGCCTCGTCGGGATCGGGGACGTGATAGCCCAGCATGTGAGCCCCTTCTCTCAGTTCTCTTGCGGCAGTTGCGGTGCGAGGGGAATCCAGACGACGACATCGACGATGCGGCCCGGATGGACCGCGACGATCAGCACGGTGGTCCCGGCCGAGATCGGCTCGTCCGCTCGCGCGATGTACAGCTCGGTGCCCCCGCGGATCGCCACGAGCACTTCGCCCAGCGTGCCCGGGCCCCGGATCGGTGACGTGATGGTGCCCGTCATGCCGTGCACGGGGTCGGTCATCGCGGCTGAACCTCCCTGTCTCGCAGCGAATGACGTCAGCGTACGACGCGCGGCCTTTCGGTGGGTTTCGAATTTCTTATTGACAGCAAGCTGTCAAATATGACAGGATACTGTCATGACGATGCGAACAGTTCACATGGCCGTGTACAACACCCTCGCCGACTGGGAGGTGGGCGCCGCCACCGCGCAGCTCGCCAACGGCAGCTGGCATCGCGAGCCGGGCACCTTCCAGGTGAAGACGGTCGGGTTGACCACCGAGCCGATCACCACGATGGGCCGCCTGCGGGTCACGCCCGACCTCGCGCTGGCCGATCTCGATCCGGCCGACAGCGCGATGCTGATCCTGCCCGGCGCCGATCTCTGGGAGGGCGAGGAGCTGGTGCCGTTCGCGGACAAGGCGCGCGAGTTCGTCGCGGCGGGCGTGCCGGTCGCGGGCATCTGCGGTGCCACCTTCGGCCTGGCCAAGGCGGGCCTGCTCGACGACCGCGCGCACACCTCCAATGCCGCCGAATACCTTGTCTACAGCGGATACTCGGGCGCCGAGCACTATGTCGACGCGCCGGCCGTCACCGACCGGGACGTGATCACCGCCGACGGCATGTCGCCGTTCGAGTTCGCCAGGGAGGTCTTCACCCGGCTCGAGGTGTCCGAGCCGCACGTCATCGAGGCGTGGTACCAGCTGTTCGCGCACCGCGACCCCGCGGCCTACGCCGTGCTCGCCGAGTACGAAGCCGCACACGCGTGACAGCCCGCGACCAGGAACTCTTCTCCACCGCGGCGATCACCTCGTTCAAGCTCAACGGCCAATTCCTCGCCATCGCCGAGGAATTGGCCGCCCCGGCCGGTCTGACCGCCGCCTGGTGGCAGGTCCTCGGCGCCGTCCTCGCCGAACCGCTCCCGGTCGCGGGCATCGCCCGCGCGATGGGCATCACCCGCCAGAGCGTCCAGCGCATCGCAGACCTGCTCGTCGACAAGGGCCTGTGCGAATACCGCCGCAACCCGGCACACAAGCGGGCCAAACTCGTCGCGGCGACGGAATCGGGCCGCGCGGCGGTCCAGCGCATCAACCCGCAGCACGCGAAACTCTCCCACCGCCTCGCCGAGGAACTCGGCCCGGCGGAGTTCGCCTCGATCGTCGCCGCACTGACCCGACTGTCCACCGCGGTCGACGCGATCACGGCCGAGGATCGAACCGACGGCGACCCCTAGCCGAATGGCATTGCGGCGCACCAGGTATCGAAGGCAGAGGTCGACATTCCCTTGGACGTTCCCTGCCAGTAGGGCGTCTGCGCGAGCACGAGGAACCGGCTCCGGCGATCGTCGGTGAAGACGATCGCCTTCCAGGAGCGCTGCGGGGTGTCGTACGGCGAGGAATGCCAGGTGTAGGCGTCATAGCGGCCGAACGCATTGGTGTTCTGCGGAAGTCGCGAGATGACACCGCGGACGTCCGATTTCGCCGGATAGGCGAGAACGGCGTAGCCCGGCTGTTCGGGCAGTCCCGCGCAATCCCACGCTTCGGTCCAATCCCCGAGCTGGAGATTGTCGGTGTTCGGCGCCGTCAGCGGGCCACGGGAGGTGCGATGTGTACACGAGAGCCCGGCGTAGCCGTTGGGCGCGAGCCCGGGGAGCACGGTCGCGATATCCGGCGCTGTCGCGGCCGGTGCGGAGTCGTCGCCGGTCCAGATCGCGATCGCCGCGAACACCGCGATCGCCGACAGCGTGCAGAGCGCGCCGACGAGCCAACCGCTGCGCCTGGACTGGTATCGCGGTCTCGGGGCGTACGGCTGCGGCGGGAGGTACGGCGGGTGAGCGACTCCCGGGGAAGATCCTGGTGCCGGGTCGGGTGACGGGAGGTCTGTCGGCGGGAACCCGGGTCCGAGGTGGGTGGCGTCGCGCGGTGTCGACCACCATTCGCCGTTCTCCGTCACGATGTCCTCCCTCCTGGTCAGCGATGCAGACCCTACCAATGCGTTCCCGCGCCGGACCGGGTCGCCGTGGCGCGCGGAGACGCTCGTCCGGTGGCAGCACGACGCCCCCGGCACCGCGGTGGTGACGGGGGCGTCGGGAAGTGGGGTCGGGGTCAGCTCTGGAGGCCGACCTCGATCTCGAGGGTGAGGGTGATCTTGTCGCCGATGACGGCGCCGCCGTCGGGGAGCGGCATGTCGATGTCGAGGCCGAAGTCGCGGCGGGAGACGACGGTCTTGGCTTCGAAGCCGGCGACCGGGCCGTTGCCCATGCCCTCGTTGACGCCGAGGAACTCGACCTCGAGGGAGACCGGCTTGGTGTTGCCGCGGACGGTGAACTCGCCGTCGACGACGAAATCGCTGCCCTCGCCGCGGAATCCGGTGGACTTGAAGGTCATCACCGGGAACTGCTCGGCGTGGAAGAAGTCGGCGGTGCGCAGGTGGCCGTCGCGCTGGGCGTTGTCGGTGGTGAGGGAGTCGACGCGGATCTCGGCGGTGGCCGAGGCGGAGCCGTCCGCGCCGATGACGAGGGCGCCGTCGAAGTCGGTGAAGCGGCCGCGGACCTTGCTCACCATCAGGTGGCGGACCGAGAAGCCGACGGTCGAGTGGGTGGGGTCGATGGCCCAGGTGCCCGCGGTGAGGCCGTTGGCGATAGCGGTGGTCATGGGAACTCCTTGTGGGGGTTGGGTTCTAGCGTGGAAGGTTGGCGGCGAGCAGATCCGCGAACGGGGTCGGCTCGTCGTACGGGTCGGCGGGTCCGGTGGCGGGCCTGCCGAGGATCTGGGTGGCGAATTCGGCCGCGGCGCGGTCGATCCTGTTGTTGAGCGACTGGTCGGCGCCGTTGGCGCCCCAGTCCGTCGACGCGGCGTACACGGCGGTGGGTACGACGATCGAGCGCAGGTAGGCGAACAGCGGACGCACCGCGTGCTCGAGAGCGAGCGAGTGCCGTTCGGTGCCGCCGGTGGCCCCGGCCAGCACCGGCTTGCCCGCGAGCGAATCCGGTTCCAGCACATCGAAGAAGGTCTTGAACAGACCGCTGTAGGAGGCACTGAAGATCGGGGTCACCGCGATCAGGCCGTCGGCGGTGACGACCTGATCGATCGCCGACCGCAGCGCCGGGGCCGGGAAGCCGGTGATCAGGTTGTCGGCCAGGTCGCGGGCGTGATCGCGCAGGTCGACGAAGTCGAGTTCGACCTCGGCCCCGGCGGCGCGCAGCTCGCGTGCGGTGGCGGTGGCCAGCCGGTCGGCCAGCAGCCGGGTCGAGGAGGGCTGCGAGAGCCCGGCCGACACCACCGCGATACGGGTCGTCATGCGGTCACCTCCGTGGACGTCTTGGCGGCGAGCAGTGATTCGTGGGTCGGCGCGTCGGGGATATGTGCGGGACGTCCGGCGGCGAATTCCTTGCGCAGCACCGGAATCACTTCCTCGCCGAGCAGGTCGAGCTGCTCGAGCACCGTCTTCAGCGGCAGGCCGGCGTGGTCGACCAGGAACAGCTGGCGCTGGTAGTCGCCGAAGTGCTCGCGGAAGGTGAGCGTCTTCTCGATGACCTGCTCCGGGCTGCCGACGGTGAGCGGGGTCTGCTCGGTGAACTCCTCCAGCGACGGGCCGTGTCCGTAGACGGGCGCGTTGTCGAAGTACGGGCGGAATTCCCGGATCGCGTCCTGGGAGTTCTTGCGCAGGAACACCTGCCCGCCGAGGCCGACGATGGCCTGGTCGGCGCTGCCGTGGCCGTAGTGCTCGTAGCGGCGCCGGTACAGCTCGATCAGCCGCTGGAAGTGGTCGGTGGGCCAGAAGATGTGGTTGGCGAAGAAGCCGTCACCGTAGTAGGCGGCCTGCTCGGCGATCTCCGGGCTGCGGATGGAGCCGTGCCAGACGAACGGCGGGACGTCGTCGAGCGGGCGCGGGGTGGAGGTGAACGACTGCAGCGGGGTGCGGAACTTGCCCTCCCAGTCGACGACGTCCTCGCGCCACAGCCGGTGCAGCAGGTGGTAGTTCTCGATGGCCAGCGGGATGCCGTCGCGGATGTCCTTGCCGAACCAGGGGTAGACCGGGCCGGTGTTGCCGCGGCCGAGCATCAGGTCGACCCGGCCGTCGGCCAGGTGCTGCAGCATCGCGAAGTCCTCGGCGATCTTGACCGGGTCGTTCGTGGTGATCAGCGTGGTGGAGGTGGACAGCATGATCTTGTCGGTGCGGCCCGCGATGTAGCCGAGCATGGTGGTCGGCGAGGACGGCACGAAGGGCGGGTTGTGGTGCTCGCCCATCGCGAACACGTCGAGCCCCACCTCCTCGGCCTTCTGCGCGATCGCGACCATCGCCTTGATCCGCTCGGCCTCGGTGGGGGTGCGGCCGTTCGTGGGGTCGGTGGTCACATCGCCCACGGTGAAGATTCCGAACTGCACGGGCCCTCCTCGACTCGCTTTGGTTGCCATGGCAACTATAACCAGCGAGAGCGGGAACCTATTCCGCTGTGAGGCAGCTCACATTCAGGGGTGGCTATGCCTGTTCCAGTGATGCGAACGGAACGGTTACTTCGATGGGATCATCGAGCAGAAGTACGCGGCGATGCACGGTGTGCACGCGGTATCGTCGGCCCGACCAGTCGAGTCGGTACTCCTCGATCTCCTCGATGCGTTCTTCCTTCTGATCGAGTCGGACGATGAGGTACCTCGGAATGCCTGCGGCTGCGTACTGGATCCGCTTGTCGGTGATGTCGGCGTCGATGGTTGACTCGGATGTCACTTCTATCACCAGCAGAATGTGGTCGGTGACTGTGTTGACGTCGTACGGATCGCAGTCCCGGACCCACACGTCCGGATACCGGATGTTCAGACGCCTATCTGCGGCGGCGGCATCGGTGTCCGGAAAGCGGGCTGCGACGTCGGAATCAACCACCATGCATGGACCGCCATCGCGCCGGCCTGACTCGAGTGCTCCAGCCGGGCGACGGACGACACGACTGTGTAGCGGACTCTGGGCCATCAGGCGCACAACTCGCCCGCCCACGATCTCGATATCGCCCAGATCGTCCGCGGCGCCGTCGAAGAACTCGGCAGTCGAAATTCGCAGCTGTGCGTGTTCGTCCGGCGCGCTCATGCTCGACATCATCGCAGGGCAGGCCGCGCGGAACCACCATCCGATTCGATCAGCGATGTCGCTAGCCGGGTGAGTGGGGCGGGATCTGTCTGTGCGAGGTATCTGTAGCTCTGCGGTGGCTGGAATGTGGCATGGGTTCGCAGCTGAGTCAAGGTGAGAGGGTCTGGGAGTGTTCGCGGGCTGCTGACAGACAGGGCTGTGGCATGGTGTGCGCCGGTGAGATAGTCGGCGAATTCTGCTTGGGTGAGCCCGAGGTGGCTGCGATGTCTCTGCCAGATTGTCGGTGGGCTGGCGGTTTCGCGGTCTGCAAGTGTCGCAACCCCCACGACTGCCATCACCGGCGCGCTCGAATAGAGAATGAGCAGGGTTCCGGGTGGGGCGGCGACACGGGTTCGTCGAAGCTCGACAGTTTTGGAGCCATCCAGGATCGCGTCGGCGAATCGCGGCCGAAGCGACAGCAATACCGGACGCGGATTCGATCGGAGTTCGCTCGTTGACCTCGATGTCGCGATCATGGCCTGACCCTAGTCGCGATTGCTGACGAACACCTGTTCGATGGCGAAAGATCGCCAACCCTCATCCCGTGGCGACTCGATACAGGGCTGTGAACAGCTGGTTTCCGATGAGGCGAGGCGAGTAGAAGGTCCCTGGCCCACCGTGTTCTTCCCTGATCAGGTTGTAGGCGTATTCCGAGATCGGCCTGTCGAACAGCTCGGTATCCGAGAACTGTAGTGCTTGGATCATCGGTCCGGCCGCTGCCAGGGTCTCGAGAAGTCTCCAGTCGAACACGCCGTACTTGCTGAATATGGCATGTAGGCGCTCCGGCGTATCGACAAAAACAGCATCCAGCGTTGAAGTTCCGATAATCCCTGATGGGTTGTGCTTGGTTTTGCTGACCCGCCACAGGATCCGGGCCGGTGCCTTCAGTCGAGGTCTCGCGGATCGGTAGTAGACCTGTTCGCGTCCCAGTGAGAGTTCAACGGGTCGGGTTGTCAATTGGTCTGGGTATCCGAGAAGTTCTCCGCTCCACTTCGGCTGGATGGGGATGATGTAGTGCGGCAAGCTGCTGTCGGACAGCTTCGCCGGCCACAGTGTTCGCTCTAGTTCAGCTGCTGCGTGCGGCGGCAGTTCAGGTCGGTGCAGCGGGCCAGGCGGTACTCCCACTGAACGACGTGCAGCATTCGTTGCTTGTGTCACTTCGTGGCTCGTTCCGCAGACCGCCACAACCCATGCGTACCGGTGTTCGCCGACCTGGTGGAACGGTTCCGAGGCCATTGCGCGGACCAGCGGGCCGTCGACATGCTCGTCGGTCACGTCGATAACTTGAGCGCCTTGTGCTTTAGCATCTCGGCGGAGCAGCCAGAGCAGCTGATGGGCGATCGTTTCCGACATGGGGCCGCCCGCAGTGCGGAATAGTGGCACGCGGAGCACGTTGCCATCGAGATGCGCGGCATAACAAGCGATCGGGTCGGCGTCGCCGGTCCGGATTAGCCAGCATGGAACATGTTGCCGTGCGAGCCGGCGTAGCGCATCTCGGAGCTCGCCTCGTGCCTCGCCGGTCTGTTTTCCGAGGAAATTCATCAAGCAAGCTTCGTCGGATGCGCCAGCCCGTACTCGGTCGTAGTCGCTCCCTTGGAGTCGTGCTGGTTGATATGCCGACAAATGGGCGAGCTCGTCTAAATACGTGACCAGATGATCGGGGTCGACCACCTGCAGCGAGGTGAGTTCGGGGATGCGGGCCCTCAGCCGGTTGAACCTCGACCGAAGGCCATCGTCCCAGGTCAATAGGATTTCAACACCTGCGGCGACGGCTTCGGCGATCTGCCACAGGTCGCCCTCGTCCTGCATCGACATTGTGCACTCAGTTGCCGCCTCGGCGAGCTTCCCGTATAGCTCGGCGGCACGTCCTGGTTCTCCAGCGCGATGCGGATACTGGTTCGCAGCCGACTCCAACCGAGCTCGACGATCAACTGGTTGTCGCGCAAGTTCCCGGTGGACGCCGTCGGTGACGACAAGGCGCAGGCCATCGAGATGGTCGGCGGCCAGTACCTGTGAGCGCTCGCTCGTTTTCCTGATGTGGAGGTCCATCAAGATGTTGAGATCAAGCGCGGCTTCGACGGCGTTTGACTCTCCGTTGGACGGCTCGCCATTGCCGACTGAGCTGAATAGGTCGGGGTGGCCGTAGTCGAGCCACCACACCGTCATCGGGCTTCGATCCCTACCACGACCAACTGCTGTTCCGTGTGGGTGGAACCCCAACCGGCTCCACATCTTGTCGAGGTTGTAGTCGTTTCGGCACTTGGCGCGGATTCCGAGGCGAGACGAGTGCCGATCTCGAATTGCGGTGATCAGCGCACGCGCGACACCGGATCCCCGCGCTTCATCGGCGACGCAGAGATGGGCCAGGATGATCTTGTTGTTTCGAGGCAGTCGGAAGAGTGCGTACCCCACCGCTTTGCCCCCAATCCACGCCCCGATCAGCCAACCGCGGAAGGCTGCGTCCTTGAATGCACCGGCAGGCATCAATCCCAAGGTTCGATTGTGGTGTTTCCAGAGATCGATGATCTGGTCGACGTCGTCCTCGGACCTGATCTCATCAACGTGAACCCCGCCCATAGCAAAAAGACGTTACCGTTCCGTGGGGTCCTTTGGGAGGTTTCGGATCCGCGTGGTCGGGGTCAAGCGGGGAAGGGGGTGCGGGTGCGGCCGATCAGGTCGGCGACCGAGTCGACGACCAGGGTGGGCCGGAAGGGGTACTTCTCGACCGAGGTCTTGGTGGAGATGCCGGAGGTGACCAGGATCGTGCGCAGGCCGGCTTCCAGGCCGGAGATGACGTCGGTGTCCATGCGGTCGCCGATCATCACCGTGGTCTGCGAGTGGGCGCCGATGCGGCGCAGGGCCGAGCGCATCATCAGCGGGTTCGGCTTGCCGACGTAGTAGGGGTCCTTGCCGGTGGCGTGGGTGATCAGCGCGGCGACCGAGCCGGTGGCGGGCAGCACGCCGTCGCGGGACGGGCCGGTCGCGTCGGGGTTGGTGGCGATGAAGCGGGCGCCGCGGTCGATCAGGCGGATCGCGGTGGTGATCGCCTCGAACGAATAGGTGCGGGTCTCGCCGAGGACTACATAGTCGGGGTCGACATCGGTGAGGACGTAGCCGATCTCGTGCAGCGCGGTGGTCAGGCCGGACTCGCCGACCACGTACGCGGTGCCGTTGGGGCGCTGGTCGTCGAGGAAGGTGGCGGTGGCCAGCGCCGAGGTCCAGATGGACTCCTCGGGGATGTCCAGGCCGGTCTGGCGCAGCCGGGCCTGCAGATCGCGCGGGGTGCGGATCGAGTTGTTGGTGAGGACGAGGAACGGGATCTCGTTGTCGCGCAGCTCGGCGAGGAATTCGTCGGCGCCCGGGATCAGTTGATCCTCGTGCACCAGCACGCCGTCCATGTCGGTCAGGTACGACAAGATCTGCTCATCCTTGGCGGTCACCAGCTAATCATCCGCTAAAACCGGCGGCGGTGCGAGCCACCGCTACCGGAGAAGTCGGCGGCGGTGTTGGTTAGTGTCGATGCGGCAGGGGCCGCGACGAAGCGAACGACAGGAGTGGCTGAGATGGTTGATCTCAAGCTCGGATACAAGGCATCGGCAGAGCAGTTCGGGCCGCGTGAGCTCGTCGAGCTGGCGGTGGCCGCCGAGGAACACGGTCTCGACAGCGCGACCGTCAGTGATCACTTCCAGCCGTGGCGGCACAACGGCGGGCACGCGCCGTTCTCGCTGGCCTGGCTGGCCGCTACCGGTGAGCGCACCGAGCGCATCATGCTCGGCACCTCCGTGCTCACCCCCACCTTCCGCTACAACCCGGCGGTGATCGCCCAGGCCTTCGCCACCTTCGGCTGCCTGTACCCGGGCCGGGTCATGCTCGGTGTCGGCACCGGTGAGGCGCTCAACGAGATCGCCACCGGCTACAAGGGCGAATGGCCCGATTTCAAGGAGCGGTTCGCCCGCCTGCGTGAATCGGTGTCGCTGATGCGCGCGCTGTGGACCGGCGAGCGTACCGATTTCGACGGCGAGTACTACCACACCGTCGGCGCCTCCATCTACGACGTGCCCAAGGGCGGCATCCCCGTCTACATCGCCGCGGGCGGCCCGGTCGTGGCCCGCTACGCCGGTCGCGCGGGCGACGGTTTCATCTGCACCTCGGGCAAGGGCATGGACCTCTACACCGAGAAGCTGTTGCCCGCCGTCGCCGAGGGCGCGGCCAAGGCCGAGCGCGACCTCGCCGGTATCGACAAGATGATCGAGATCAAGATCTCCTACGACACCGATCCCGAACTGGCGCTGCAGAACACGCGCTTCTGGGCCCCGCTGTCGCTGAGCGCCGAGCAGAAGCACGACATCACCGACCCGATCGAGATGGAGGCCGCCGCCGACGCGCTGCCGATCGAGCAGGTCGCCAAGCGCTGGATCGTGGCCAGCGATCCCGACGAGGCCGTCGCCCAGATCAAGCCCTACCTGGACGCGGGCCTCAACCACCTGGTCTTCCACGCCCCCGGCCACGACCAGCTGCGCTTCCTCGACCTCTTCAAGCGCGACCTGGCCCCGCGCCTGCGCGCCCTGGGCTGACCGCGAGCGCGAACCGCTCGGCCAGTTCCGACATCTCGTCGAACTGCCGGGCGGGTTCGCTCGCCGTCGCACCGACGACGATCCGCGTGACACCCTGGGAGGCAAGGCCTTCCACGCGTTCGGGTGGCATGTCGATCGAGCCCCAGCGGGTGTAGTCGAACGCCGCAGGGTCGCGCCCGGCCTCGATCGCGGTGTCGCGCACCAGCTTCCATTGCCTATCCCGCTCCAGCGGGGCGAGCATGCCGCTGGGGAACCAGCCGTCGCCGTGCAGGCCCGCCCGGCGCGCGGCGGCCCGGCTGGAACCGCCGACGTGGATCGGCAGCTGTGGGGTGCCGTAGGGCTTGGGATAGCTGGTCAGCTCGGCGAAATCGAAGAACTCGCCGTGGAATTCGACGCCGTCGCCGCCGCCGGACCACAGCGCCCGCAATGCCTGAATGGCCTCGTCGGCCCGCCTGCCGCGACTGCGATAGTCGACCCCGACGGCCGCCGCCTCGGCGGGCAGCGCGCCGAGCCCGACGGTGAGCAGGCGCATCCGGCCGCGCGAGAGCTGGTCGATGGTGGCCAGCCGTTTGGCCAGCACCACCGGATGCCGGTACGGCAGCAGCAGCACGCCGGTGCCGAGGAGCAGTCGGCTCGTCGACGCGGCGACGAAACTCAGCGTGTCGAGCGGGTCGACGAACGCCAGCGTCGGATCCAGTTCGATCGCGCCGACCGTCGCGCCGGGATGCAGCGCGATGTGGTCGGGCAGGTAGAGCCCTTCGAACCCGCACCGTTCGGCGTGCTGGGCGAAGGCGACGAGCCGATCGGGGTCGGTGCCGTAGAGCGGGGTGTTGTAGCTGATCGCGAACTTCACTGGACGCACGACCATCCGAGTGCGCAGGCGGGCTCGCCCGGCTCGGCGGCGAGAGCGTCGGCGAGCTGGGCGGCCAGCTGCCCACGGATGGCCGCTAGGCGCCGGGTGGCCGCGTCGACCTCGTCGAGTTTGCGGCGCAACTCCTCGACGGAATCGGGGCAGCCGTCGCCCGAGCCGTCGCCCGCCCGCAGGCAGGCGACGAACGGGTGCATGTCGGCCAGTTCGAAGCCGACGGTGCGCAGCGCGTGGATCTTGTGGACGACGCGCAGTTCGACCTCGTCGTAGACCCGGTAGCCGTTGCTGTCGCGGCGCGGTTCGACCAGCCCGTGCTGCTCGTAGTAGCGCAGCGCCCGAGCGCTGGAACCGGTGCGTTCCGCCAGTTCGCCGATCAGCATGCGACCTCCTCGATGACCGTGGCCGTCAAGGTAGACCTTGCCGCCGACGTCAACGCAAGAACGCCGCGGCGGCTCGGGCTATGCCCGGCGCAGGGCGAACATGCGCAGGTTGCGGGTGGTTCGGTCGCGGTAGGCGGCGTAGGCGCCGGTGATCTCGATGAAGCGGGCGAAGAGGGCTTCCTTCTCCGCGTCGGGGACCGGGGTGGCGACGACGGGGATGCGCTCGCCCGCGATGGCCACGGTGGCCGCCGGGTTCGCCAGCAGGTTCCCCGTCCAGGCCGGGTGATGCTCCTGGCCGAAGTTGGAGCCCACCACATAGAGGGTGTCGCCGTCGTGCACGTAGAGCAGCGGCTGGGTGCGCTGCGCGCCGGACTTGCGGCCGGTGGTGGTCAGCAGGATCACCGGGGCGCCGATCGGGCCGAGCACGGTGTACTTGGCGTCGGTCCGCTCGAGCAGGGCCCGATCCAGCGGGGTCACGGTGCGGATCAGCCAGGAACCCGGCTTCGTCGCGGCGAAACGATTGGCGGCGCGGGACAGGAGATTGGTGCGCGAACCCCACTGCCGATCCGGGAACTGCGATGTCATGGGCCGGACTATAACGCGGCCGATCGCGCCACACCGAACCCCCGAATCGCCATCGATTAACTAAGCTCGCGACCATGGTCGAACATGCCACGTCCACCGTGTACATCGCTTCACCCGAGGGTGACACCGGAAAATCCACCGTGGCGCTCGGCGTGCTCCAGATGGTGTGCGCGACCGCCGCGCGCGTCGGGGTGTTCCGCCCGATCACCCGCTCGACCGCCGAGCCCGACTACATCCTCGAGCTGCTGCTCGAGCACAGCACCGCCGATATCGGCTACGAGCAGGCCATCGGCGTCACCTACGAGGATGTGCACCGCGACCCCGACGCCGCGATCAGCGAGATCGTGATGCGGTTCCACGACGTCGCCAAGGCCTGCGACGCGGTGGTGATCGTCGGCAGCGACTACACCGATGTCGCCAGCCCGAGCGAGCTGCGCTACAACGCCCGCATCGCGGTGAACCTGGGCGCGCCGGTGTTGCTGGTGGTGCGTGGCGCCGACCGCACGCCCGCCGAGGTCAAGCAGCTGGTGGAATTGTGTTCGACCGAGCTGGCCGCCGAGCACGCCCAGCTGGTCGCCGTCGTCGCCAACCGCTGCGCGCCGGACGAGATCGACGAGATCGGCAGCGCCCTGGCCGGTTTCGAGGTGCCGTCGTGGACGCTGCCGGAGGTGCCGCTGCTGATGGCGCCGACCATGGGCGAGCTGTGCGGCGCCATCGACGGCGAGATCTACAGCGGCGACCCGGAACTGCTCCAGCGCGAGGCGCTGCGGATCATGGTCGGCGGCATGACCGCCGAGCACATCCTGGAACGACTATCCGACGGAGTGGTCGTGATCGCCCCGGGCGACCGCTCCGATGTTCTGCTCAGCGTGGTGAACGCCCATGAGGCGGCGGGCTTTCCGTCGCTGGCCGGGGTCATCATGAACGGCGGCATCCGCCCGCATCCGGCCATCGCGCGCCTGATGGAGGGCCTGCACCCCAAACTGCCGATCCTCACCACCGAACTCGGCACCTACGACACCGCCAGCGCGGTGCACCGCACCCGCGGCCGGATGTGGGCGGGCAGCCCGCTCAAGGTGGACACGGCGCTGGCGCTGATGGAAGAGCGCGTCGACGCGCCGGAACTGTTGCGGCGCATCCAGGTACCGCCGTCGAACGTGGTCACCCCGCAGATGTTCGAATACCGGCTGATCGAGCGGGCCAGGGCCGATCGCAAGCGGATCGTGCTGCCCGAGGGTGACGACGACCGCATCCTGCGCGCCGCGGGCCGGGTCTTGCAGCGCAAGATCGCCGACCTCACCATCCTCGGCGACGAGACCGCGGTGCGCGCCCGCGCCGCCGAACTCGGCGTCGACATCGCCGCCGCGCAGGTGCTCGACCCGCGCACCTCCGGCTACCTCGACGAATTCGCCGCCGAATACACCGAATTGCGCAAGCACAAGGGCATGACGCTCGAGCGCGCCCGCGAAACCATGGCCGACATCTCGTATTTCGGCACCATGATGGTCTACAAGGGGATCGCCGACGGCATGGTCTCCGGCGCCGCGCACACCACCGCGCACACCATCCGGCCGTCCTTCGAGATCATCAAGACGGTGCCCGGCGTGGCCACCGTGTCGAGTGTGTTCCTGATGTGCCTGGCCGATCGCGTTCTCGCCTACGGTGACTGCGCCGTGGTCCCCGATCCGACCTCGGAACAGCTCTCCGATATCGCGATCTCCTCGGCGGGCACCGCGGCCCGGTTCGGGATCGACCCGCGGGTGGCGATGCTGTCGTACTCGACCGGGTCCTCGGGGTCCGGCGCCGATGTCGACAAGGTCCGGGTCGCCACCGAGCTCGTGCGGGAACGCGCACCGGAACTGCCGGTGGAGGGTCCGATCCAGTACGACGCGGCGATCGAGCCGACGGTGGCCAGCACCAAGCTCCCTGATTCCGAGGTGGCCGGGCGGGCAACGGTTTTCGTCTTCCCCGACCTCAATACCGGCAACAACACCTACAAGGCCGTGCAGCGCAGCGCGGGCGCGGTCGCGATCGGCCCGGTGCTGCAGGGTCTGCGCAAGCCGGTCAACGACCTCTCGCGCGGCGCGCTCGTCGCCGACATCGTGAACACCGTGGCGATCACCGCCATCCAGGCCCAGGGAGAAGACGCTTGAGCGACATGGTTTTGGTGCTGAACTGCGGCTCCTCCTCCATCAAATACCAGCTGCTGCACGCGGGCTCGGCCGAAGTGCTGGCCTCCGGGCTGGTCGAGAAGATCGGTGAGTCGCACGGCGGGCGGATCGTGCACGAGTGCGGTGACCGCAAGCTGGTGCACGAGGGCGTCATCGCCGATCACCGGGCCGGTCTGCGCCGGGCGTTCGAGATGTTCCAGGAGACCGGCATCGACCTGACCACGATCGGCATCGGCGCGGTCGGGCACCGGGTGGTGCACGGCGGCGAGGTGTTCTGGCAGCCGACGCTGATCACCGACGAGGTGCTGCGCACCATCGACGAGCTGTCGGTCCTTGCACCGCTGCACAACCCGGCCAATGTGGTCGGCATCGAGTCGACCAGGGAACTGCTGCCCGGCATCCCGGAGGTCGCGGTGTTCGACACCGCCTTCTTCCACACGCTGCCGGAGGCGGCCAAGACCTACGCGATCGACGCGAAACTGGCTGCCACGCACGGTGTCCGCAAGTACGGCTTCCACGGCACCTCGCACGAGTATGTGTCGGCGAAGGCCGCCGAATATCTGGGCAGGCCGGTCGGGGGGCTGAACCAGATCGTCTTCCACCTCGGCAACGGGGCGTCGGCCTCGGCCGTGGCCGGGGGCGTCGCGATCGACACCACCATGGGTATGACCCCGCTGGAGGGCCTGGTGATGGGCACCAGGCCGGGTGATCTCGACCCCGGGATCATGCCGCACCTGATGAATGTCGCCGGGCTGGATCTGCCTGCGGTCGAGCAGCTGCTCAACCGCAACTCCGGCATCAAGGGCCTGTCCGGGGTGAACGACTTCCGCGAGCTACAGCAGCTCATCGACAACGGCGACGCCGCCGCGAAACTGGCCTACGACGTCTACATCCACCGCCTGCGCCGCTACCTCGGCGCGTACCTGGTGGAACTCGGCGGCGTCGACGCCATCGTCTTCACCGCGGGCGTGGGGGAGAACAGCGCGTCGGTGCGCGCGGACGCCCTCGCCGGCCTGGCGAACCTCGGCATCGAGGTCGACCCGGTCCGCAACGAGACCAGAACCCCCGGCGTCCGGCACATCTCGCCGGAATTCGCGCCGGTGCACGTGCTGGTGGTGCCGACCAACGAGGAACTCGCGATCGCCAGGGCCGCATACGCGCTGGTCGGCGGTTCCGCCTAGAACCAGGACTTCGCGCGCAGCGAGTTGGCCAGGTCGACCAGGGCGTAGCGGTGCACGCGATCGGGCGCGTTGCGGGCCAGCGCGCGCAGGCCGGTCTCGGTGCCGTCGCGCAGATCGCGTTCGTCGAAGGGGCGGCCGAAGAGCTTGGCGTCCTTGCGCTTCGGGGTGTTCCCGGCCTGTAGCCAGGCCAGTGCCGTGCCCTGCACCAGGGTGCGCATGAGGGTGGATCGGTGCTCGCCGGGCGGGATGGACTGGGCGCGCGAGGCGGCCAGGCGCAGCACCTGCTCGTCGAGTCGGTCGACGGGGGCGCTGGTGAGCAGCAACAGGATCGCAGTGGTCTGGGCGGTGGTGAAGTGCCGCGAGGCCGCGGGGACGTCGTCGAGGGCGTGCACCGCCTCGCCGACCCGGCCCGCCACCGCCAGCTGCCTGGCCAGGCCGAAAGCGGCGCTCACGACGGCGCGGTCGGTGCGCCACACGGTGTCGTAGTAGCGCTCGGCGAAGGCTCGCCACTGTTCGGGGGCGTCGGAATCCCAGTGCTGCAGAATCAGTTCCGCGGTGGCGGCCAGGGCCAGCTTGGGCGCGATCTCGCCGGGCAGCACCCGCAGCACCGCCTCGAAGGCGGCGAAGGCGGCCTCGTAGTCGAGTTCGAGCAGGTGCGCCTGACCCGTGAACCAGTCGGCGCGCCAATCGGATTCGCCGGAGACACGGTCGAGCAGGTGCAGCACCGCGGCCGATTCGCCGAGTTCGAGGCGGGCGCGCGCCTCGGCGAAGACCAGTTCGCCCGCCAGGGTCTCCGGCGCGTTGTCCGGGTCGGCCTCGGCGCGTTCGCGGGCCTCGTGCAGGGCCTCCAGCACCCGCTCCGGGTCCAGGTTCGCGGTCGCGGCCAGCAGCGGCGCCGACGGATCGGCCGGGTCGATCAGCGGAATCGGGAGCGCGGCCACCACATCACCGGAGTCGAGCAGCGGTGAGCGGCCGACGCCGTCGAGGTAGGAGTCGGTCTGGCTGATCAGTTCCTCGGTGCCGAAGCTGGTGCGCTGGGGACTGAACACGGTGGACAGCTGGGGATGCTCGGCGCCGGTGTCGTAGGCCAGGATCTCCCGCAGCACCCCCGCCAGCTGGGCCGACATCGCCCGCGCCGACGGAAACCGCCGGGCCGGATCGGGGTCGGTGGCGGTGAGCAGGAACCGGTGGAAGAACTCGTAGCGGGCCAGCAGCGGCTCGTCGGCGGGGTCGGGGATGCCGTCGAGGTAGCGGCCGTGCTCGGTGGGCAGCGCCAGGGTGAGCGCGGCCAGGGTCCGGCCGACCGTGTGCACGTCGGAGGCCGGGGTCGGACCGGTCCTGGCGATCTCGGGCGCCTGGAAGCCCTTGGTGCCGTAGAGGTTTCCGTAGGCCTCGATGGTGGCGACCGCGCCCAGGTCGATCAGCTTCACCTGGTCCTCGGTGATCATCACGTTGTCGGGCTTGAGATCGTTGTAGGTCAGGCCGATCGAGTGCAGGTGGTCCAGCGCGGGCAGGATCTCCAGCACGTAGGCGATGGCCTCGGCCAGCGGCATCCGCTCGCCGACGGGCTTGGCGTCGAGGATGTCGCGCAGCGAGTGCCCGCCGACGTACTCCATGACGATGTAGCCGGTGCTCGATCCGTCGCCTGCGGTGTGCTCGACGAAGTTGTGGATCTTGACGATGCTCGGATGCGCCACCTCGGCCAGGAACTGGCGCTCGGCCACCGCGACTGCCTGCGCCTCGGCGTCACCGGCGTGCAGCAGGCCCTTGAGCACCACCCACCGGTCGCTGACATTGCGGTCGATGGCCAGGTAGATCCAGCCGAGCCCACCGTGGGCGATACAGCCCTGGATCTCGTACTGCCCGGCGACCATGTCGCCCTCGTGCAGCGACGGCCGGAAATCGTAGGCGGCGCCGCAGGTGGCGCACTGCCCGGCCGAGGTCCCGGCGTGCGTCGCGGTCGAGCGGCCGACCGGGTCGCCGCAGCGCCAGCAGAACCGCCTGCCCTCCGAGACCACCGGATCGGCCAGCACCGCCTCGCGCGGGTCGGCCGGGGTGACGGTGGGGATCGGCACCAGGCCGGCGCCGAGCCTGCGGGTGGGGCGCGACCTGGCGGTGCGCACACTGCGCCCGGACCTCGACGTGCTCGGCCCGGTCTGCGCGCCGGAGGGCCAGGCGGCGTCGCCGGAACCGGATCGGGGCGGGGTCGCCTGGGTGCCGGGCGGTTCGGTCACCGCGTGCGCGGCGCGCTGGGTGGCCGGTGGCTGGTCCGGTGCGGCCGGCCTGACCGCGATCTCGGTAGGCGCGTGCGGCGCCTGGATCGGTAGCGGCATGGTCTCGTCGTCGGCCGGAGCGGGCGGCAGCGTCCAGCCGCCGGGCAGCTCGCCTTCGGGCCGGTGGGTCAGCTGGGTCGGTTCCTGCCGCGCCGGATCCTCCTGCGCCGGTTCACCGTTCGTCGGTGTGGTCATCGTCGATCAGTCCTGGTACTTCGGAGCGGGCGGGCTCGGCGTCTCGCCGAGGGAGGCGAGCCAGCGGCGGTGGATGCGCGTCCAGGTGCCGTCGTTGCGGATGCGCTCCAGGGTGGCGTTGACGAAGCGGACCAGGTCGTCGTCGCCCTTCGGGATGCCGATGCCGTAGGGCTCGGCGCTGATGCTCTCGCCGACGACCTCGGTGTAGGGGTCCTGCGCGGCCAGGCCGGCCAGGATCGCGTCGTCGGTGCTCACCGCGTCGACCTGGCGCTGTTGCAGCACCACCAGGCAGTCCGCCCAGGTCGGCACCGTCAGGATGGTGGCGGCGGGCTGATCGCGGCGGATGTGGTCGAGCGAGGTGGTGCCGCGCACCACGCACACCCGCTTGCCCGCCAGGTCGGCCAGGCTGTTGATGCCGGAGTTCTTCACCGCGAGCACGCGCTGGTCGGCGCGCAGGTACACGGTGGAGAAGGCCACCCGCTGGCGGCGCTCGCAGGTGATCGTCATCGTCTTGGCGATCAGGTCGACGGTGTGATCCTGCAGCGCCCGTTCGCGCTCTTCCGAAGCGAGGCTGCGGTATTCGATCAGATCGGGGTTGCCGAGCAGGTCGCGCGCGATCTCGCGGGCGATGTCGGCGTCGAAGCCGACGATCCGGCCGGTCAGCGGGTCGCGGAAGCTGAACAGGTTGCTGCCGGCGTCGAGGCCGACGATCAGCCTGCCGCGGGCGCGGATGGCGTCGATCGTCGGACCGCGCGAGGTGCTGGGGCGCAGGCTGGCCGTCGGGTCGCCGCACTGCTCGCCGCCGCGGGCGGGCACCGGTGTGTCGGTGCCGATCGGGATCGCCTTGGCGGGCAGGGGCGGTTCGGAGTAGACGCTGTTGTCGTCCGGTGCCGGGGTGCTGTCGGCGCAGCCGCCGAGCAGCGCCGCCGCCGTGAGCAGCAGCGCCGCGGCGATCCGCCCGCGCCTCACCGGTACTCCCGCAGCCGGGGCCAGAGCCCGAGCGCGACGCAGACCGCCGCGACGATGCCGAGGACGAACGCGCCGGGGGCGAGGAAGGCCAGCACGTCGATGGCCTGGGAGACCTTGTCGCGCAGGGTGTCCCTGGTCGCCGCGGCGGCCTTGTCCAGGGCGCGGTCGATCGCGTCGACCTGGGCGGCCGCGTCGGCGGCGCTCGGTCCGGTGGCGACCGCGGCGGCGCCGGTGAAATCGCCGCGCGCGAGGGTGTCGTTCATCCGCTGATGCGCGGACTGCCAGCGCGCGAGCGCGGCGCGGGCGTCGGCGACCTCGGTGCGCGCCGGCGCGTCCTGGGGGTAGCCGGCGAGCAGTTCGGTGAGCCGGGTGGTGTTGGTGTCGAAGATGCGGTCGTAGTCGCCGGTGGCGTCGCGGCGGACCAGCTTGACCATCTCCGCCGACCTGGCCTGCTGCACCAGGATGCGGCTCTCGGCCAGCCGGGCGGCGGGCACCGCGCCCTGGTCGCGGCAGCGCATCATCGACACCGCCGACACCGAGCCCGCGGCCACCGTCCACACCAGCGTCAGCGCGAGCGCGCCGGTGCCGATCAGCAGACCCATGTTGAACACCCGGCGCGAGCGCTTGGCCAGCTCCACCTGGACCCAGAGCAGGGCGCCGAGGGTCGCCATCAGCAGGACGATCGCGGGCCACGGCGGCAGCACGTGCCGGTGCTGGGCGGCGGTGACCGCGTCGAGGCGGTGGTTCTCCAGCTCCTCGGCCATCGGCAGCAGCGTCGTCTGCATCTGGTGCGACGCCTCGCTGAGATAGGCGGCGCCGACCGGGTAGCCGTTGCGGTTGTTGGCGCGCGCGGTCTCGATCAGGCCGGTGTAGACCGGCAGCCCGGTCGCGATGCCGGTGCGGAGCTTGCGATCGGTGCCCGACGGGTCGGCGGCCTCCTCGACGGAGATATGCCCGGCCTGGGTCACCAGTTCGGCGGCGGCCTCGCCGATGGCCTGGGTGTAGCGGTCGCGCACGGCCTTCGGCTCCAGCCCGCCCGCGATGAACGCGGTGCCCGCGGCGGCGTCGGCGATGGAGAGCGAGGTGTAGAGGTGATTGGCCGAGTGAGCGTCGGGTTCGGTGTCGTCGAGCAGGACGCCGAGAGCTTGCTGGCGGTCGCTGACGGTCGTCGAAGTCACCGCGCCCGCCGTGACGCAGAGCACCATCAGCACCAGTCCGGCAGCCACCAGCCGGCCCGGCGACGATTGCACGAAGCCGCGCATCCGGGCGGGGTGGAACTGCGCACGCAGCGCCTTCACATCCGGCGCGGGCGGCCGGTCGACGACGATCGCCGGTTTCCGCAACGCGGCGCGGCGGCCCGTCACCGGCTCGGCCGCGGCCGCCACCGAGCCCTGTGCACCCTGCGTGGCCTGCGACGACGGGCCGGAACGAACGGCCGCGACCTCGGTCGAGGCATCGCGATTCCCGGGTTCGACCATCGTTCACCTCCCCGTGCTGTCCGCGCACCCCTCGTGGTGCGGAGTTTATTGTGGTCCTACCGGTGGCGCAGCCCCTCAGACACTCCCGAAGCGGTTGCTGCTCGGCTGCTACGGAGGAAAGAGTATTGGATGCGCGGTGACGGAGACGGCTGGTCGAACAGTCCGGGCGGAGTTCGGCACTGGGGCAAGTACGGCGCGGCGGGTTTGTTGCTGCGCGCGCCGCTGCCCCGGGGTGGGTCGGCGGTGCTGCTACAGCACCGGGCGCCGTGGAGTCATCAGGGCGGTACCTGGGCGATCCCGGGCGGCGCGCGCGATTCCCACGAGAGCGCCGAGCACGCCGCGGTCCGGGAGGCCTGGGAGGAAGCGGGCATCACCGCCGACGCGCTGCGCGTGCGCGCCGAACGGCTGACGATGACCGCGCCGAGCGGCTGGACCTACACCACCGTGCTGGCCGACGCCGAGTTCCCGCTGCCCACCGTCGCCAACAAGGAGAGCTCCGAGCTGGTCTGGGTGGCCGAGGACGAGGTCGACGACCTCCCGCTGCACCCGGGTTTCGCCGCGGCGTGGGTGGAGCTGCGCGCGGTGCCGCTGCGTCTGCGCTTCGCCGCCGAGCCCGTCGCCGACCTGCCTCGGACCGTCGAACTCGCCGATCGCGGGTTCTTCTGGCTGCACGCGCAGACCGACGGACCCGGCGACGAGGTGACCATCGGCCCGGAGCCCAGCGATGACCTGGCCGAGGCGCTCACCGCGCTGCTGACCTGAATTCGTTATCCCGCCGCGGCGACCAGCGCCTGCTTGAGCTCGCGCGCCGCCGCCTCCGGATCGGCGGCCGCGGTGATCGCGCGGACCACGACGATCCGGCGCGCACCGGCGGCGAGCACCTCGGGCAGGCGTTCGGTGTCGATGCCGCCGATCGCGAACCACGGCATCGTCGGGTGCCCGTCGGCGGTGGAGCGCACCAGGTCGATGCCCGCCGCCTGGCGGCCCGGCTTGGTCGGGGTCGTCCAGATCGGGCCGGTGCAGAAGTAGTCGAGATGACCGTCGATCGCCGCCAGGCCCGCCTGGGCGCGACTGTGGCTCGACCGGCCGATGACGACGTCGGGGCCGAGGATGCGGCGGGCGTAGGCGGGCGGGAGATCGCCCTGTCCGAGATGCAGGACGTCGGCGCCGGCGGCCAGCGCGATATCGGCGCGGTCGTTCACCGCGAGCAGCGCGCCGTGCCTGCGGGTCGCGGCCTTGATCTCGGCGAGCGCGCCGAGCTCGGCCTTGGCCTCCAGCGGGCCGAACTCGGCCTCACCGGGCGACCCCTTGTCGCGGAGCTGGACGATGTCGACGCCACCGGCTAGCGCGGCATCGACGAAACGGGCCAGATCGCCCTTCTCCCGGCGCGCGTCGGTGCACAGATACAGCAGCGCGTTCGACAGGCGCTCCCTGGGCGGGACGGAACGATTCGGATGGGAGGGCTGCACAGTGTCGACGGTAGTCGCGCTACCGTGGAGACGCGAACGCCGAGGCGTTCGGTAGGCGGAAAAAGACAGGTGGAACGTGATGCGGACTCTGGCGGTCGTTGGCGGCGGCGCCGTCGGACTCGCTGTCGCATGGCAGGCCGCCGAGGCGGGCTGGACCGTCACCGTCTTCGATCCGGCGCCCGGCTCGGGCGCGTCGTTCGTGGCGGGCGGCATGCTCGCGCCGCTGTCGGAAGGCTGGCCGGGGGAGGACCGGGTGCTGGCCTTCGGCGCCGCCGCGCTGGCCGCCTGGCCCGCCTTCGCCGAGCGGCTGCGTGCGATCACCGGTGAGTCGGTGTTCGTCGCCGAGGAGACGCTCACCGTCGCCCTCGACGGCGCCGATGCCGCCGACCTGCGTACCGTCGCCGGTTGGCTCGCCGGATTCGGTCACGACCTGCGCGTCCTCGACCGGGCCGGGGTGCGGGCGCTCGAACCGGCGCTGGCCCGCACCGTGCGTGCCGGGCTGCTGGCCACCACCGAACCCGCCGTCGACAATCGCCGGGTGCTGACCGCCCTGCGCGCCGCCTGCGCCGGCGCCGGGGTGCTGATCCGGACCGAAGCCGTCACCGCCCTCGCCGACCTGCCACACGACCGGGTCGTGCTCGCGGCGGGCGCGCACTCCGCCGAGCTGTGGCCCGGGCTGCCGGTGCGCCCGGTCAAGGGCGAGATCCTGCGCCTGCGGCACCGGCCGGGCGTGCAACCGGCGCCGAGCCGGGTGATCCGGGCCAGGGTGCACGGCAGGCAGGTCTATCTGGTGCCGCGCGCGGACGGGATCGTCGTCGGGGCGACCCAATACGAGGCCGGGTTCGACACCGCGGTGACCGTCGGCGGGGTCCGCGACCTGATCGCCGACGCCGAGGCGATCCTGCCCGGCATCGCGGAATACGAACTGGCCGAGGCGAACGCGGGCTCGCGGCCGGGCACCCCCGACAACCTGCCCTTGCTCGGCGCGCTCGACGACCGGGTCGTCGCCGCCACCGGCCACGGCCGCAACGGCATGCTCACCCTCGCGCTCACCGCGACCCTCGTCCCCGGACTGCTCGACGCCGAGTCGTCCGCCATCGCGGAGATCGCATCACCGCAACGCTTTCCGGCGCTGCGGCTGTCCCCAGGAGGAGTTCGATGACCTCGACCATCCCGATCGGCGTCACCGTCAACGGTGTCGACCACGAGTTCGCCGAGCCGCTCAGCATCCGCGACTTGCTGACCAGGCTCGAACTGCCGTGTCAGGGCGTTGCCCTCGCGGTCGACGGCGCGGTGTTCCCGAAGTCGCGCTGGGACGAGCCGGTCGGCCGTGGCTGGACCATCGAGGTGCTGACGGCGGTGCAGGGTGGCTGAGCCGGCACCGCTGCGGATCGCGGACAAGGAGTTCGGCTCGCGCCTGATCATGGGCACCGGCGGCGCCGAGAACCTGGCCGTCCTCGAAGAGGCCCTGATCGCCTCCGGCACCGAGCTCACCACCGTCGCCATGCGCCGGGTCGACGCGGCGGGCGGCACGGGCGTGCTCGACCTGCTCCAGCGCCTCGGCATCACCCTGCTGCCCAATACCGCGGGCTGCCGCACCGCCGCCGAGGCCGTGCTCACCGCGCAGCTGGCACGCGAGGCGCTGGAGACGAACTGGGTCAAGCTCGAGGTCGTCGCCGACGAGCGCACCCTGCTGCCCGACCCGTTCGAGCTGCTCGACGCCGCCGAACAGCTGGTCGACGCCGGTTTCGTCGTCCTGCCCTACACCAACGACGACCCGGTGCTCGCCCGCAGGCTCGAGGACGCGGGCTGCGCCGCGGTGATGCCCCTCGGCGCCCCCATCGGCACCGGCCTCGGCATCGGCAACCCGCACAACATCGAGATGATCGTGGCCGCCGCTGGCGTGCCGGTCATCCTCGACGCGGGCATCGGCACCGCCAGCGACGCCGCCCTCGCCATGGAACTGGGCTGCTCGGCCGTCCTCCTGGCGACCGCCGTCACCAGGGCACGCGACCCGGAACTGATGGCCTCGGCCATGGCCGCCGCCGTCCGCGCCGGCTACCTGGCCCGCGAGGCGGGCCGCATCCCCAAGCGCTTCTGGGCTCAGGCTTCCTCCCCAGCCCGGTAGTCCCCGTCTCGGGGTCGGGTCATCCTCGAGGATGACCCGACTCGCGACCTCACGGCGACGCGCTCGCCATCTTCGTGCGGCAAGCTGGGGCGCATGATCGAGCTGAAGGGCCTGACGAAGCAATTCGGCCAGACCGTCGCGGTGCAGGACCTCTCGTTCACCGTCCATCCCGGACAGGTGACGGGGTTCCTCGGACCCAACGGTGCCGGTAAATCGACGACCATGCGGATGATCCTCGGCCTGGACCGGCCGACCTCGGGCACCGCGCTGATCGACGGCAAGCGCTACGAGGATCTGGAGCGTCCGCTGACCCAGGTCGGCGCGCTGCTGGATGCCAAGTGGGTGCATCCGAACCGATCGGCGCGCGCGCACCTGGAGTGGCTGGCCGCCTCCAACGACCTCCCCAAGTCCAGGGTCGAGGAGGTGCTGCGGCTGGTCGGCCTGTCCGAGGTGGCCGGCAAGAACGCCGGCGGCTTCTCGCTGGGTATGTCCCAGCGGCTCGGCCTGGCCGGCGCGCTGCTCGGTGACCCCAAGGTGCTGCTGTTCGACGAGCCGGTCAACGGCCTCGACCCCGAGGGCATCCTCTGGATCCGCCGCTTCATGCAGCGCCTGGCCGCCGAGGGCCGCACCGTGCTGGTGTCGAGCCATCTGCTCTCGGAGATGGCCCAGACCGCCGAGCACCTGATCGTCATCGGCCGTGGTCAGCTCATCGCCGACACCACCACCAAGGACTTCATCGACCGCGCTTCCGAGCAGTCGGTCCGGGTCCGCAGCCCGCAGCTGGACCAGCTGCGCAGCCTGCTCACCTCGCACGGCATGACCGTGCGGGAAGAGGGTGACGCCGCGCTGATCGTCGCCGGGGTGACCAGCGACGAGGTCGGCAAGGTGGCGGGCACCAACAACGTCACGCTCTACGAGCTGGCGCCGCAGCAGGCGTCGCTCGAGGAGGCGTTCATGCGGATGACCGGCGGCGCCGTGGAGTACCACGGCGCGGGCCTCGACCAGGTGATGGGAGGTGCGCTCTGATGGGCGTGCTCGCTGCGGAACGAATCAAGCTCACCTCGACCCGGTCGCCCTGGTGGTGCTCGGCGATCGTCGTGCTCCTCGGCATCGGCCTCGCCGTGCTGATCGCCCTGGTCACCAAGGCCGAGAACACCCAGCCGGGGGACGTGCCGACGCTGCTCACCCCGAGCGTGGTGGTCTCCGGTGTCTCCGGCTTCGGCGTGATGGTGCTGATGATCATGGCCGCGCTGACGGTCACCAGCGAATACCGCTTCGGCGTCATCCGCGCCAGCTTCCTCGCGGTGCCGAACCGCACGAAGGTGGTGCTGTCCAAGACGGGCCTGGTCGGTGGGTACGCGGCGGTGCTGAC
Source organism: Nocardia sp. NPDC050718 (assembly GCF_040654235.1). Taxonomy (NCBI): domain Bacteria; kingdom Bacillati; phylum Actinomycetota; class Actinomycetes; order Mycobacteriales; family Nocardiaceae; genus Nocardia; species Nocardia sp. NPDC050718. Next base: position 576,985 of record NZ_JBFAHQ010000001.1, read on the forward strand.
CGGCGTGCTCGCGCTGATCGCCTTCGTGGTGGCCAAGTTGTTCGTCGGTGACGACGCGCCGGAGCTGGTGCTCGACGGCAACTGGCGCGCCATCTACGGCATCCCGATCTACGCCTTCCTGTGCGTGGTGCTCGCCATCGGCGTCGGCGTGCTGGTGCGCCAGTCCGCCGCCGCGATCTCGCTGATCGTGCTGTGGTCGCTGCTGCTGGAGGGTCTGCTCGGCGCGTTCGGCAGCTTCGGCCGTACCGTCAAGCCGTTCCTGCCGTTCCAGAACGCCAACCGATTCCTGACCGTCGAGGACGTTTCGGGCAACTGGCACTGGGGCGTGTGGGGCAGTCTGATCTACTTCGCTGTGTTCGTGGCGATCGTGTTCGCCGGTGCCTTGGTGATGATCAACCGCCGAGACGCCTGACAAACGTCCCGGGCTGCCCTCGCAGATGCCCGGGACCGCCCTCGGCGTCCGCTGCCCGGACGCCGAGGGCTTCTTTTCGTCTGGAAGAGCAGCGGGCCGGAACAGGTACGATCTGGGCGTGAGTGAAACGCCTTCTGGCGGGGTTGATCCGCGGCGGCGTGACGCTGCCGCGGAGGTGGTTATCCCGTTGGAGCCCACCGAAAATGAGCGGTCCGAGACGTCGGACGCCGACGATGCCCGGTCCGGTCGGCGGCGCGTCCAGTTCTCCTCGAAATTGCAGGCGGCCAATCGGCGTGCCGATGTGATCGGTGCGGTGCGCAAGGCTCGTCAGCAGCTCCCCGGTGACCCGGCGTTCGGCGATCCGCTCTCGGTCTCCGGTCCCGGTGGCGCCCGCGCGGTCGCCCGTGCCGCGGACAAGATCGTGGGTGGCACGCCCAGCGCGGCCAGGGAGATCGGTTTCGGCGCGCTCCAGGTGTGGCAGGCCGCGCTCGAGCGGATCGGCCGCGGTCGCGGTACCGAGGAGGTGACCATCGTGTTCACCGACCTGGTCGCGTTCTCCAGCTGGTCGCTGTCCGCGGGCGACGAGCGCACCCTGGAACTGCTGCGCAAGGTCGCCAAGGCCATCGAGCCGCCGATCGCCGAGCGGGGCGGTCAGGTGGTCAAGCGCATGGGCGACGGCCTGATGGCGGTCTTCTCGTCCCCCGATCGCGCGGTCCGCGCCGCCGTCGCCGCCCGCCGCAACCTGGCCGCGGTCGAGGTGGAGGGCTACAAGCCCCGCATGCGGGTCGGCCTGCACACCGGTTCCCCCCGCGAGATCGGCGGCGACTGGCTCGGCGTCGACGTCAACATCGCCGCCCGCATGATGGAGGCCGGCGGCAACGGCAACACGATGCTGTCCAGCACCACCCTCGCCGCCCTGCGCCCGGAAACCCTCGACGAACTGGGCGCCACCGTCAAGCCCTACAAACGCAACTTCTGGGCGGCCCCCCTCAACGGCGTCCCCGAAGACGTCCGCATCTTCAAGCTCAGCGCCCCGAGCTGAGCTCAGCCACGCTGCTGTTCGCGCTGGTACGCGCGCCAGGCCTGCTGGGTGGGCGTCGGCCTGGTGGTCAGCGCCGTCCAGCTACTGCAGCCAGAGGGCCGCGCCGATGGCGGCGAGGACGGCGGCGGCGATCAGGGCGATCGACATCGCGCGGTTGTTCTTCCAGGTCGTGTAGGCGCCGCCGAGCAGGAAGCCGGCCAGGGCGAAGAGGAGGACCGATGACATGGCTTCCATCTTGCCTGGTGGATTGCCCGCAATTAACAAGCACGCATGCTTGCTTTTTTTCTGAACCGATGTGATCCTGGGGTTCATGAGTGCACTCTCGGCGGACCCGGACCTGATCCGGATCGGAAACTGCTCCGGGTTCTACGGCGACCGGCTCAGCGCGATGCGCGAGATGCTGGAGGGCGGCGACCTCGACGTGCTGACCGGCGACTACCTCGCCGAGCTCACCATGCTCATCCTGGGCCGCGACCGGATGAAGGACCCCAGCCTCGGCTACGCCAAGACGTTCGTGAAGCAGATCGAGGACTGCCTGGCCCTCGCGCTGGAGCGCAACGTCCAGATCGTCACCAACGCGGGCGGCCTCAACCCGGCCGGGCTGGCCGAGCGGCTGCGCAAGGTCGCCGCCGACCTGGGCCTGGACGCCAAGATCGCGCACGTCGAGGGCGACGACCTGATCGGCCGCGCCGCCGACCTCGGCCTCGGACAGCCGCTGACCGCCAACGCCTACCTCGGCGCGTGGGGCATCGTCGAGTGCCTGAACTCCGGCGCCGACATCGTCGTGACCGGCCGGGTGACCGACGCCTCCGTCATCGTCGGTCCCGCCGCGGCCCACTTCGGCTGGGGCCGCACCGACTACGACGCCCTCGCCGGTGCCGTGGTCGCCGGTCACGTGATCGAGTGCAGTACCCAGGCCACCGGCGGCAACTTCGCCTTCTTCACCGAGCTCGGTGACCTCGGCCGCCCCGGTTTCCCGATCGCCGAGATCCGCCGCGACGGGTCGAGCGTCATCACCAAGCACGACGGCACCGGCGGCGCGGTCACCGTCGACACCGTCGAAGCCCAGCTCATGTACGAGATCCAGAGCGTGCGCTACGCGGGCCCCGACGTCACCACCCGCCTCGACAGCATCGAGCTGAGCCAGGACGGCAAGGACCGGGTGCTGATCAGTGGCGTCACCGGTGAGGCGCCGCCGCCGCAGCTCAAGGTCTCGCTGAACACCCTCGGCGGCTTCCGCAACGAGATGGAGTTCATCCTCACCGGCCTGGAGATCGAGGCCAAGGCCGCGCTGGCGCAACGACAGCTGGAAGCCTGGCTGCCCGCCAAGCCCGCCGAGCTGACCTGGACCCTGGCCCGGCTCGACCGTCCCGACGCCGACACCGAGGAGCAGGCCAGCGCGCTGCTGCGCTGCGTGGTGCGCGACCCCGACCCGAACAAGGTGGGCCGCGGATTCTCCAATGTCGCCGTGGAATTGGCGCTGGCCAGCTACCCGGGCGCGACCTTCACCACCCTGCCGGGCAACGGCTCGCCCTACGGCGTCTTCACGCCGGGCTTCGTCGACGCGCACGAGGTGCCGCACACCGCGGTGCTGGCCGACGGCACCCGCGTCGCCATCGAGCCCGCCGCGGAAACCGCGGTGCTGGAACCGGTCGCCGAACCCGAGCTGCCCGCCGACCTGCCGCCTTCGGAGACCGCTCGCGTCCCGCTCGGCACCATCGCCCTGGCCCGCAGCGGTGACAAGGGTGGTGACGCCAATATCGGCGTCTGGGTCCGCACCGACGAGCAGTGGCGCTGGCTGGTGCACACGCTCACGGTCGGCAAGCTCCAGGAACTACTGCCCGAGACGGCTGAGCTGACCGTCACCCGGCACGTGCTGCCGAACCTGCGGGCCGTCAACTTCATCATTTCCGGTCTGCTCGGCAAGGGCGTCGCCTACCAGGCACGGTTCGACCCGCAGGCCAAGGGGCTCGGCGAATGGCTGCGCTCCCGCCACATCGATATGCCGACGGAGCTGTTCGCATGACATCTGTTTGGGACACACCGGAACGTAAGGAACTGCGCGCCACGGTGCGCGGTTTCGTCGAGCGGGAGATCCTGCCCGACCTCGACACCTGGGAACGCGACGGCGCACTGCCCCGCGAACTGCACAAGAAGGCCGGTGAACTCGGCCTGCTCGGCATCGAGCACCCGGAATCGGCGGGTGGCGAGGGCGGCAGCATCGTCGACTCGATGATCGTCGGCGAGGAGATCCATCTCGCCGGTGCCTCCGGCGGGCTGTGGGCCTCGCTGTTCACCTGTGGAATCGCGTTGCCGCACATCATCGCTTCCGGCAATCAGGAGCAGATCGAGAAGTGGGCCGTGCCGACGCTGCGCGGTGATCTGATCGGCTCGCTGGCCATCACCGAACCCGGCGGTGGCTCCGACGTCGGCCACCTGACCACGACGGCGGTGCGCGACGGCGACGACTTCATCATCAACGGCGCCAAGACCTACATCACCTCGGGCACGCGGGCCGACTTCGTCGTCACCGCGGTCCGCACCGGCGGCGCGGGCGCGGCGGGCGTCTCGCTGATCATCGTGCCCACCGAGACGCCCGGCTTCACCGTCAGCCGCAAGCTGGAGAAGATGGGCTGGCTGTGCTCGGACACCGCCGAGCTGTCCTACGTCGACGTGCGGGTGCCCGCGGCGAACCTGGTCGGCGGCGAGAACACCGGCTTCGCACAGATCGCCAACGCGTTCGTCAGCGAGCGGGTGGGCCTCGCGGTGCAGGCGTACTCGCTGGCCCAGCGCGCCCTCGACCTGACCGTGCAGTGGTGCCGCGACCGGGAGACCTTCGGCCGCCCGCTGATCAGCCGCCAGAAGGTGCAGATGACGCTGACCGAGATGGCCCAGCGAGTCGACGTGTCGCGCACCTACACCCGGGCCCTGGTCGAGCGCTTCGTCGCCGGGGACACGAACCAGATCGCCCAGGTCTGCTTCGCCAAGAACAATGCCGTCGAGGCCGCGGAATGGGTCGCCAACCAGGCGGTCCAGCTGCACGGCGGCATGGGCTACATGCGCGAGTCCGAGGTGGAGCGCATCTACCGCGATGTGCGCATCATCGGCATCGGCGGTGGCACCAACGAGATCCTGACCATGCTGGCGTCGAAAGTATTGGGGTACCAGTCGTGACGACCTTCCGTTCCGCCGTCGACACCGCGTCGCCGGAGTACACCGCCGCCGCCGAGGCGATGGCCACCAAGCTCACCGAGGTCGAGGCCGAGTTCGCCAAGGCGATCGCCGGTGGCGGCCCCGACAAGGTGGCCCGGCACCACAAGCGCGGCAAGCTCACCGCCCGTGAGCGCATCGAACTGCTGCTCGACGAGGACTCGCCGTTCCTCGAACTGTGCCCGCTCGCGGCCTGGGGCAGCGACTTCCACGTCGGCGCGTCCACGATCGCCGGGATCGGCATCGTCGAGGGCGTCGAGTGCATGATCGTCGCGCCCGATCCGACCGTGCGCGGTGGCACCTCCAACCCGTGGACCCTGCGTAAGACCTTGCGCATCAACGAGATCGTCAAGCAGAACCGGCTGCCGGTGATCTCGCTGGTCGAGTCCGGCGGCGCGGATCTGCCGACGCAGAAGGAGGTCTTCATCCCGGGTGGCGCGATGTTCCGCGACCTCACCCAGGCCTCGGCCGCGGGCATTCCCACCATCTCGCTGGTGTTCGGCAACTCGACCGCCGGTGGCGCCTACATCCCCGGCATGTCCGACTACGTGGTGATGGTCAAGGAGGGCGCGAAGGTCTTCCTGGCCGGGCCGCCGCTGGTGAAGATGGCCACCGGTGAGGACTCCGACGACGAGACCCTCGGCGGCGCCGAGATGCACGCCCGCACCTCGGGTCTGGCCGACTACATGGCCGCCGACGAGCAGGACGCGATCCGGATCGGCCGCAACATCGTGCGCAGGCTGAACTGGAAGAAGCAGGGCCCCGAGCCGCGCGCCGAGGTCATCTCGCCGCTCTACGATCCCGAGGAACTGCTCGGCATCGTGCCCTCGGATCTGAAGATCCCGTTCGATCCGCGCGAGGTGATCGCCCGCGTCGTCGACGGTTCGGACTTCGACGAGTTCAAGCCGCTCTACGGTTCCAGCCTGGTCACCGGCTGGGCCGAGATCAACGGCTACCCGATCGGCATCCTGGCCAACGCGCGCGGCGTGCTGTTCTCCGAGGAATCGCAGAAGGCCACCCAGTTCATCCAGCTGGCGAACAAGAAGAACACGCCGCTGCTGTTCCTGCACAACACCACCGGCTACATGGTCGGCAAGGACTACGAGCACGGCGGCATCATCAAGCACGGCGCGATGATGATCAACGCGGTCGCCAACTCGACGGTGCCGCACATCTCGCTGCTGGTCGGCGCGTCCTACGGCGCCGGTCACTACGGCATGTGCGGGCGCGCGTTCAACCCGCGCTTCCTGTTCGCCTGGCCGAGCGCGAAGTCGGCCGTGATGGGCGGCGCGCAGCTGGGCGGCGTGCTCACCATCGTGCAGCGCGGCGCGGCCGAGGCCAAGGGCCTGCCGTTCGACGAGGAGGCGGCCGCCGGGCTGGCCGCCATGGTCGAGGCGCAGATCGAGGCCGAGGCGATGCCGATGTTCCTGTCGGGCAGGCTCTTCGACGACGGCATCATCGACCCCCGCGACACCCGCACCGTGCTGGGGATGGCCCTGTCGGCCATTCACACAGCCCCGATCCAGGGCGCCGAGGGCTTCGGCGTCTTCCGAATGTGAGGCGCGACATGGCGATTACGAATGTATTGGTTGCCAACCGTGGTGAGATCGCGCGCCGGGTGTTCGCCACCTGCCGCCGGATGGGGATCGGCACCACCGCGGTCTACTCCGACGCCGACGCCGCGGCCCCGCACGTGGCCGAGGCCGACGCGGCCATCCGGCTGCCCGGCAACACCCCCGCCGAGACCTACCTGCGCGGCGAGCTGATCATCGAGGCCGCGCTCTCGGCCGGGGCCGACGCCATCCACCCCGGCTACGGATTCCTCTCCGAGAACGCCGAATTCGCGCGCTCGGTGCTGGACGCCGGCCTGGTGTGGATCGGTCCGCCGGTCGCGGCGATCGAGCAGATGGGCTCCAAGGTCGAGTCGAAGAAGATGATGGACGCGGCCGGTGTCCCCGTCCTCGCCGAGCTCGATCCCGCCGAGGTCACCGAGGCGCACCTGCCGGTGCTGATCAAGGCGTCCGCCGGTGGTGGTGGTCGCGGTATGCGCGTGGTGCGTGAGCTGGGCGAGCTGAACGATCAGATCGCCGCCGCGCGGCGCGAGGCGGAGTCGGCCTTCGGCGATCCGACCGTGTTCTGCGAGCGCTACCTCGAGACCGGCCGCCACATCGAAGTCCAGGTCATGTCCGATACTTTCGGCAAGACCTGGGCCGTCGGTGAGCGGGAGTGCTCGATCCAGCGACGGCACCAGAAGGTCGTCGAGGAGGCGCCCTCGCCGCTGGTCGAGAAGATCGACGGCATGCGCGATCGGCTCTTCGAGGCGGCCCGGCTGGCGGCCGAGGCGATCGGCTACGAGGGCGCGGGCACCGTCGAGTTCCTGGCCGACGAGAAGGGTGACTTCTTCTTCCTGGAGATGAACACCCGTCTCCAGGTGGAACATCCGGTCACCGAGCAGACCACCGGCCTGGATCTGGTCCGCCTGCAGTTGCAGGTGGCCTCGGGTCTGCCGCTGCCCGCGACCCAGCCCGCCCAGCGCGGCCACTCGATCGAGGTCCGGCTCTACGCCGAGGACCCCGCGCACGACTGGCAGCCACAGAGCGGTCCGGTGCACAGGATCGAGATCCCGTTCACCGCAGGCGAGTTCACCGTCCTCGAGCAGGCGGGCGTACGGCTCGACACCGGTGTCGTGGACGGCTCGCTCGTCGGCGTGCACTACGACCCGATGCTGGCCAAGGTCATCTCCTACGCCGAAACCCGGGCCGAGGCGGCGCATCTGCTGGCCACCGCGTTGCAGCGGGCCAAGATCCACGGCCTGGTGACCAACCGCGACCTGCTCGTGCGGGTGCTGCGGCATCCCGCGTTCCTGGCCGGTGACACCGACACCGCGTTCTTCGCGACCCACGACCTGGCCGCGCTGTCCGCGCCGCTGGTGTCGGACGCCGACGAAGCGCTGTCGATCGTGGCCGCCGCCCTCGCCGACGCGGCGCTGGCGCACACCACGAACCGGTTCGCCAAGCTCGCTCCGAGCGGCTGGCGCAATCTGGCCTCGCAGCCGCAGCGCAAGTCCTACGAGAGCCGTACCAGCGGCACGCACGAGGTGCGGTACCGGTTCACCAGGGCCGGTGACATCGAGGTCGACGGCCACGACGGCCTCGCGCTGATCTCGGTGACGCCCGAGCGCGTGGTGCTGGCGGTGCCGGGCGAGCGCGGTCCGGTGCGCCGCCAGTTCGAGATCGCCCGCTACGGCGACCTCGTCGCGGTCGACTCGCCGCTCGGCCCGGTCGCCGCGCGCAGGCTGCCCCGTTTCACCGACCCGTCGGAGCAGGTCGCGGCGGGTTCGCTGCTCGCGCCCATGCCCGGCAGCGTGATCCGCCTCGGCGCCGCCGAGGGCGACCAGGTCACCCAGGGTCAGCCCATCCTGTGGCTGGAGGCCATGAAGATGGAGCACACGATCGTCGCGCCGGCCACCGGCGTCCTCAGTGCACTCAACGTGACCGTCGGCCAGCAGGTCGAGGTCGGAACCGTCCTCGCCGTCGTCGAGGAAGAAGAGCAGGAGCAGGCATGAGCTTCCACGAAACCGAAGAGCAGAAGGCGCTGCGCGCGGCGGTCGCCGCGCTGGCGTCGAAGTACAACTACCGCGACTACGTGCTGCCGCTCTCGCGCAAGAACGAGCCGCTCACCGAGCTGTGGGACGAGGCGGGCAAGCTCGGCTTCCTCGGCGTGAACCTGCCCGAGGAGTACGGCGGCGGTGGCGCGGGCATGTACGAGCTGGCGCTGGTGCAGGAGGAGTTGGCGGCGCAGGGCGCCGGGCTGCTGCTGATGGTCGTCTCCCCGGCGATCTGCGGCACCATCATCACCAAGTACGGCACCGACGCGCAGAAGCAGACGTGGCTGACCAAGCTGGCCGACGGCTCGTCGAAGATGGTCTTCGCGATCACCGAGCCCGACGCCGGCTCCAACTCGCATCAGATCACCACCACCGCCCGGCGTGACGGCGGCGACTGGATCCTCAACGGCCGCAAGATCTTCATCTCCGGTGTCGATCAGGCCGAGGCCATCCTGGTGGTCTCGCGCACCGAGGACCACAAGACCGGCAAGCTCAAGCCCGCGCTGTTCATCGTGCCGGTCGACGCGCCCGGCCTGGTGAAGAACGTCCAGGAGATGGACATCGTCGAGCCGGACAACCAGTTCACGCTGTTCTTCGACGACGTGCGCCTGCCCGCCGATGCCCTCGTCGGGTCCGAGGACGCCGCCATCGCCCAGCTGTTCGCCGGCCTGAATCCCGAGCGCATCATGGGCGCGGCCATGGCGGTCGGCCTCGGCCGCTACGCCATCGACCGGGCGGTGGAATATGCCAAGGAGCGCACGGTCTGGAAGTCGGCGATCGGTGCGCACCAGGGCATTTCGCATCCGCTGGCCCAGGTCAAGATCGAGCTGGAACTGGCCAAGCTGATGATGCAGAAGGCCGCGGTGCTCTACGACGCCGGTGACGAGTTCGGTGCCGCCGAGGCGGCCAATATGGCCAAGTACGCGGCCGCGGAAGCCAGCATCAAGGCACTCGACCAGGCGATCCAGACCCACGGCGGTTCGGGTCTGACCCGCGAGGTCGGGCTCGCGGCCATGCTGCAGGCCGCGCGCATCTCGCGCATCGCGCCGGTCAGCCGGGAGATGATCCTGAACTTCGTGGCCCAGCACTCGCTCGGTCTCCCACGCTCGTACTAGGCCCTCCGGCGGCCGCCCGGGTGGGCGGCCGCCGTTCCTCCCGGATGAACAGGAGTCCCGATGAGTGACGCGACGGAAACACCGTTCGTCCGCTACGAGGTCGTCGACGGGTTCGCCACGCTGACCTTCGATTCCCCGCACAACCGCAACGCGCTCTCGTCGAAGCTGGTGCGCGAGTTGCTGGCCGGACTGGACGCGGCGAACACCGATCCCGCCGTCCGCGGCATCGTGCTGGCACACACCGGCGACACGTTCTGCGCGGGCGCCGACCTGAAGGAGGCGAGCACCGCCGATCCGGCGACCGCGGCCGATCAGCGCACCCGCGTGATGATCGACGTGCTGCGCGGGATTCTCGCCTCGCCCAAGCCGGTCGTCGCCCAGATCGAGGGCAATGTCCGGGCCGGCGGCATGGGCATCATCGGCGCCTGCGATCTCGTCGTGGCCGGGCCCGGCAGCAGTTTCGCCCTCACCGAGGTGCGCATCGGCATGGCGCCGTTCATGATCTCGCTCACCCTGGTGCCGCGCATGGACCAGCGCTCGGCGAGCCGCTACTTCCTGACCGGCGAGAAGTTCGACGCCGCGACCGCGCGGGAGATCGGTCTGGTCACCATCGCGGCCGCCGATGCCGCCGCCGAGGTGAAGCGCCTGTGTGGCGAGCTGCGCAAGGGTTCGCCGCAGGGGCTGGCCGAGTCCAAGAAGCTGGTCAACGCGACCCTGCTCGCGCGCTTCGACGCCGAGGCCGAGGAGCTCGCACAGCGCTCGGCCGGTTTCTTCGGCACCCCCGAGGTGATCGAGGGCATGACCGCCTTCTTCCAGAAGCGCCCGCCCAGCTGGGCACAATAGTCCGATGGCGACACCCCACGAACCCAAGCAGGACCGCAGCCGGGCCACCCGGCAGCGGCTGCTCGAGGCGACCATCGACTGCCTGGCCGAGACCGGCTGGGCAGCCGCCACCGTGTCGGTGGTCGCCGAACGGGCCGGGGTGTCGCGCGGTGCCGCCCAGCATCATTTTCCGACCAGGGAAGACCTGATCACCGGCGCGCTCGAGTACATGTTCGACACCAGGATGGATCAGTCGGCCGCCGAGGCCGCCGCCATCAGCGAGGTCGCCGAGGGTGTCGGCCGCACCCGCGCCGTCGTCTCCGGGCTGGTCGAGTCCTACACCTCGCCGCTGTTCAAGGCGGCCCTCCAGGTGTGGACGCACGCCGCCGCCGACCCGGCGCTGCGCGAACGCATCGTCCCGCTCGAGGCCAGGTTCGGCCGGATCGCGCACCGGCGTGCGGTCGAAGCGCTCGGTGTCGACGACTCCGATCCGGTCAACCATCACCTGGTCCAGGCGACCCTCGACCTGGCCCGTGGGCTCGGGCTGGCCGATGTCCTCACCGACGACTCGGCGCGACGGAAATTGATCGTCGACCAGTGGGCATCCACCCTGCACGCGGCGCTGCACACCGCCGATCAACCCTTGTGACCTGCGCAGTTATCTGTATATACTTCCGGCATGGGGGATATATCGAGGGACTGTGACATGACCAAACGGCTGATCGAGATCGACGACGAACTACTCGAGTCCGCGCAAGCCGCGCTCGGCACTTCGGGCGTCTCCGATACCGTTCGCGCCGCGTTGAACTCGGCCGTGGTGGCTCGCGCCCGTGCCCGTGAAGTCGAGTGGTTGATCAACGGGGGTATGGCCGAGATGGCCGACAAGGATCGGCGCGACGACGTATGGCGATAACGGCGCGCTACCTGCTCGATACGAGCGCTTCCGCGCGCATGAGTCATCCGGAAGTCGCCGCCGAACTCGCTCCGCTGATCAAGGCGGGGTTGGTTGCGACGTGCGCCGCGCTCGATTCGGAGGCGCTCTACAGCGCCCGCAGCCCCGCGGACTACGAGGAGATCCGGTTTCGGCGGCGGGCGGTCTACGAGTACCTGCCCACGAACGACGAACACTGGCACAGTGCTTTCGTGGTTCAGCGGGAACTGGCGCGCACTGGCCGGCACCGATCGGTCGGCATCCACGACCTGCTCGCCTCGGTCTTGGCGGTCGAACACCGCCTGGTCCTGGTCCACTACGACGCCGATTTCGAAGCCGTCGCCTCGGTCGTCGACCTCAATCACCGCTGGGTAGCGCCACGCGGGAGTCTCGGATCATCCTGATGTCACACTCCCCGCCCCCGCTTCGTCGTCTCTGTGAACGCGAAAGAAGCGAAGAAGGAGCGGATCATGGGTGAGCGGAAGAAGATCGCGGTGGCGGGGGCGACCGGCAGGCTGGGCAAGCACGTGGTGGACGTGCTGACCGAGCGCGGCCACGAGGTGGTCGCGTTCTCCCGCGCGAACGGAGTCGATATCGAGACCGGCGCCGGGCTCGACGCGGCGCTGACCGGCGTCGACCTCGTGATCGACGCGTCCAGCACCCCGTCGGCCGACCAGCAGGTGGCGACGGAGTTCTTCACCGCCTCGGCCCGCAACCTGCACGCCGCGGGCGAGCGGGCCGGGGTCGAGCGGCTCGTCGTGGTCTCCATCATCGGCATCGATGGCTCCCTCGCCGGGTACAACGCCGCCAAGCTCGCCCACGAGCAGGAACTGCTGAAGGGGGCTGTGCCCGTGCAGATCCTGCGCGCCGCGCAGTTCCACGAACTCGTCGAGGTGATGGCTCAGTGGGGCACCCAGGGTGCGGTCGCCTACCTGCCCGCGATGCGCACCCAGCTGGTCGCCGCCCGCACGGTGGCCGAGGCACTGGTCGACCTCGCGACGAATCCGATTCCGGCCGAAGACATCCCGTTCCCCGAGATCGCAGGCCCCCAGCCGGAGACGATGGCCACCGCCGCCACCGCCCTGTTCGCGGCCCGCGGTGACGCCCGCCAGGTCATCGAGGTCTCCGACAACGCCAACCCCGACCGCGAACAGTTCGAGAACGGCACCCTCCTCCCGTCCGCCCACGCCACCCTCGCGGGCCCGACCTTCACCGAATGGGTCGCGGCGAGCGAGCCCGTCGTTGCCGGGTGAAGCGCAGTGCCCCAAGGCAACCGACTGCCGAGCCGCTGCCTGTCCGGCGGGTACGGACGAGCCGACATGCCTTGCAGGGCAGCATGTTTCTCGGCTGCGGCCGGATACTCGACGCCGGCCCCGCTGCGGGCGGCACCGGCGAAGCCCGGCCGGTCGGCTCGGCATCGCTGCCGGGCAAAACCGGAGGGGCCGGCTTGCATGCGGGTGAAACCTGGTCCGACGACTCGGCATCTCGGCCGGGCGAAACCGGGGGGCCGACTTGCCTGTGGCCGGTGAAACCGGGGCCGACGACTCGGTACCGAGGCTGGGCTGGTCGACTCGGCATCTAGGCAGGGTCGGCCGGATCGCTGTGATCCGACCGGCCCTGCCTCGAGTGTGCTTGCGGCTGTGGGCGTTCGGCCTGCCGGTTACTTCGGTTGGGTGAGGTCGTACAGTGTCACGCCGTCGACCGTGGTGGCCGTGTAGTTCGCCGTCACCCAGGCGGTGATGGCCGAGCTGGTCGACTCGCTGTTCCCGCCGGGGCCACCCCGGCCACCCGCCACGAAGTAGTGGATCTTGCCTTCGGCGACATAGGTTTTGAACTGTTCGAGGGTGGGGGAGGGGTCGCTGCCGTTGAAGCCGCCGATCGGCATGACCGGCAGTTCGGTGGCCAGCTGGTATCCGGCGGCGCTGTTGGAACCGACCGTCGCCGCGACCCAGGTGTAGTTCTCGCCGTTGTGCTCGAGCAGGCTGACGATCCGCTCGCTCGGAAGCGAGCCACCGAGCAGCCCACCGGGCCCACCCATCATCTGATCACCGGCACCACCCTGCTGGGCCGCACCACCGTCCGACTGCGTACCGCCACCCGTAGCTCCACTCGACGGCATACCGCCGCCCTCCGTATTCGCGCCGCCCGAGGGCAGACCGCCTTGTGCGTTGGCACCGTCCGGCAGCTGACGGCCCTGAGTGTTGGCGCCGTCCGGCGGCAGACCGCCCTGCGCGGTGGCACCGCTCGGCGGCAGACCGCCCTGCGTGTTCGCGCTGCCCGGCGGCAAGCCGCCCTGCGTGTTCGCGCTGCCCGGCGGCAGACCGCCCTGCGCGTTGGCGCCACCCGGCGGCAAGCCGCCCTGCGCGTTGGCGCCACCCGGCGGCAAGCCGCCCTGCGCGTTGGCGCCACCCGGCGGCAAGCCGCCCTGCGCGTTCGCGCCACCCGGCAGCTGACCACCCTGCGCGGCGCCGCCACCTGACGAATTCGCACCGTCGGTCCCCGGCATCGCGCCCATCCGTCCATCACCCCCGGGCCGCATACCAGGCCCACCACGACCCCCGAACCCGTGCATCCCACCGGCATTCGGCCCGGCCGACGGAATCGCACCCGAGTGCGCGGTGGCGAGGGTGTCGATGGAGTACGCGACGGGGCCGGCGAGGCCGACGAAGGTGGCGGCGATGGCGGCGATCAGCGCTTGTCTGCGGGCCAGCGGGAAGGCCGCTGCGATGGTCGCGAGGACGCCGAGGGCCAGGATGGTCCAGCGCAACCAGTGCTGGAAGGAAGCGCTGCGCGACAACAGTATCCACGCAGTGGCGGTGCTGAGGCCGATGGCGAGGGCGCAGGTCAGGCGGACCCACAGCCGGTCGCGTGCGCCCCACAGCTGTACCGCGCCGATGCCGATCAAGGCGGCGACGGCGGGTGCGAGGGCCACCGTGTAGTACTGGTGGAAGATCCCCGCCATGTAGCTGAATACCAGGCCGGTGACGAGCAGCCAACCGCCCCACAGGATCAGCGCGGCCCGGCGCCGGTCGGTGCGTGGCGCCCGCCCGCACAGCACGAGTCCGGCGACCAGGGCGACCAGCGCGGCCGGGATCAGCCAGGCGATCTGACCGCCCTGCGCCGGCTCGAACAGCCGGGTGATCCCGGTGCTGCCCCACATGCCGTTGCCACCGGCGGGCAGTTCACCGCCGGGGCCGACACTGCCGCGCTCGTTGCCGTTCAACCGGCCGAGCCCGTTGTAGCCGAGGGTCAGTTCGATGATCGAATTCTCGTGCGACCCACCGATCCACGGTCGCTGGTCGGCGGGCCACAGCTCCACCGTCAGCAGCCACCAGCCCGCGGCGGCCACCATCGCGGCGCCCGCGGCGAAGAGCTGCGCGATCCGCTTGCCCAGCCGCGGCGGGCCCGCGAACAGGTAGGTCAGCGCCAGCGCGGGCACGACGAGCAGCACCTGCAATTGCTTGGCCAGGAAGCCGAAGCCGATCAGGCCGCCGGTGAGCAGCAGCCACCGCCAGCGCCCGTCGGCGACGGCGCGGGTCATCGCCCAGGCCGCCGCGGTCATCAGCAGGACCAGCAGGGCGTCGGGGTTGTTGAACCGGAACATCAGCACCGCGACGGGTGTCACCGCGAGCACCGTGCCCGCGATCAGACCCGCCGCGGGGCCGAAGGATCGGCGCACGGTAGCCCACAGCACCGCGACCGTCGCGACGCCGAGCAGCACCTGCGGCACGAGCATGCTCCAGCTGTTGAGCCCGAACAGCCGCACCGACAGTTCCATCACCCACAGCGAGGCGGGTGGTTTGTCCACGGTGATCGAGTTGGCGGCGTCGGACGAGCCGAAGAAGAACGCCTCCCACGACCGCGAACCCGCTTGCACCGCAGCGGCATAGAAGTCGTTGGCCCAGCCGTTGGCACTGAGATTGATGAGATAGGCGACGGTGGTGCCGAGCAGCAGAACCGCCAAGGCCGGGAGTTCCCAGCGGGGTCGAGGCGCGGGGTCGGGCACGGTGCTCGCTGTCCGCGGTGACGCGATCGTGGCGGTCATCGGGAAACCTCCGAACTGCCGGGTGCCGAATCCGCCCGCTCGGCGGTGATCGTCGCGCGGTCGGACCCGACATCACCGATGCGCGTGATCGGCTCGGTGATCGCCTGCGGGGACGAGTGGCCTCGGCCGACGGGGGACGGCGTAGTGCTCATCGGTTCGCCTCCACGGAGACGCGTCGCGACGGCTCGGCGGTGACGGCCTCTACGGTCGCGTTCCGAAACACCCAGCGCAGTCCGACGAATCGGGTGAGCGTCGCGAGCAGATTGGCGGCGATCAGGACGCCGAGCTCCACGGCGACGGGTGCCGCCGGTGCCCAGCGGTGCAGCGCGAACAGCGAACCGCTCGTGATCGCCAGGCCGAACGCGAAGATGGCCAGGCCCTGGAACTGGTGCGTCATCGCGTCACCACGTCCCCGCACCCCGAAGGTGAAGGCCCGGTTGGCGGCGGTATTGCCGACCGCGGTCACCAGCAACGCCACCAGGTTCGCGCCCTGCCCGCCGACGAAGGGTTGCAGCAGCAGATACAGCACCACGTAGGCGAGCGTGGACAGGACGCCGACGATCGCGAACCGCACCAGCTGCCCGACCATCCCGAGCGGCACGCCCGCCACCAGCGGTTCGCGGCCGACGGCGGCGCGCAGCTCGTCCAACGGCAGCGCGCCGGTGGCCAGCGCCCTGGTCAGCCGCCAGATGCCGCGCAGGTCCTTGCGGGCGGTGTCGACGATGTCGACCCGGCTGTCCGGATCGTCGATCCAGTCGACGGGTACCTCGTGGATGCGCAGGCCGGCGCGTTCGGCCAGGACCAGCAGTTCGGTGTCGAAGAACCATTCCCCGTCGCGCACCAGCGGCAGCAGCTCACGGGCGACATCGGTGCGCACGGCTTTGAAACCGCACTGCGCGTCGGAGAAGTGCGCGCGCAGGGTGGTCTTCAGCAGCAGGTTGTAGCAGCGGGAGATGATCTCGCGCTTGGGTCCGCGCACCACCCGCGAGGACGCGTCGAGCCGGGTGCCGATCGCGAGGTCGGAATGACCGGACACCAGCGGCGCGACCAGCGGCAGCAGCGCGTTCAGATCGGTCGACAGGTCGACGTCCATGTACGCGACCACCGTCGCGTCCGACCCCGCCCACGCCGCCCGCAGCGCCCGGCCGCGGCCCTTGGCGTCCAGGTGCAGCACCTGCACGCCGTCGAGCTCGGCGGCCAGCAGCCGCGCGACCTCGAGGGTGGCGTCGGTGCTGGCGTTGTCGGCGATCGTGATCCGGGCGGTGAACGGGAACCCGTCCCGCAGGTAGGCGTGCAGCCTGCGCACGCACACGCCCAGGTCGGTCTCTTCGTTGTAGACGGGAATCACCACGTCGAGCACCGGCGCGCGGCGGCTCTGCGTGGGCTGTGGCTCGGCCTCGGTCTGGGTCATGGAACCTACCATCGACGGCGGCGCTGCCACCGAGCTGGGACAGAGCTGGGAGGTTCCTGGGGATCCGGGCCGCTACACTGGAAAGGCTCGACTACCTGCTGGAACAGTGCTCGACTACCGAGTCGGAGGCGTTGCGATGCCCACCATCATCGCGGTGCTGGTCGCCCTCGTCGGCGCGTTCGTCCAGAGCCGGCGTCAGCCCGGCCGCCGCGCGGTCGATATCCACCTGGTCTGGTGGATGGTGGCCGTCGTCGGCATCGCCTCGGTGCTCGGCGCCGCCGCGCACATCTTCGACGGCGCGAATGTCGCCGAGCAGATCGGTTACACCCGGGGCGACGGTGGCTTCCAATGGGAGAACGCCATGGGCGATCTGGCCATCGGCGTGGTCGGCATCATGGCCTACTGGTTCCGCGGCCACTTCTGGCTGTGCACGATCGTCGTCCTGACCATTCAGTACTGGGGCGACGCGGCCGGGCACATCTACTTCTGGATCGCCGAGGACAACACGAAGCCGTACAACATCGGCGTCCCGCTGTGGACCGACATCCTGCTGCCGATCGTCATGTGGGTGCTCTATCTGCTGTCCCGCCGAAGCGGTGGCGACGCGCTGCCCAAGGCGGCCGCCGACTAGCCGCGCCGCACGCGCAGCACGCTGTCGGCGCGTTCGCCCTCGACGCCGTCGGGGCTCTTCGACGGACTCGTGATCAGGCCCGCGGTCTCCACGTGCCACTCGGGGCCGAGGTCGAGCTGGGCGAGCATCTGCTCGATGGTCGGGAAGGACACGTCGTGCGGCGGGGTGGTGACCCAGGTCGGCCAGTGCGCGTGGCTGCCGATCACCAGCGAGCCACCCGGTGCGACGGCGGCCGCGGCCCGGCGCAGGATGGTCGCGCGCTCGTCGGGGCGTTCCACCGGCGAGTGCAGGAACTGCGCGGAGACCAGGTCGAAGGTGCCCGCCGGGAAGCTCGTCTGCAGGTCGTGGCGTTCCCAGGTGACGCGAACGCCCGCGTCGGCCGCGTGCCGCGCGCCCCGCTCCAGCGCCGTCGCGGAGACGTCGACCGCGGTGACCTGCCAGCCCTGCCGGGCCAGCCAGATCGCGTCGCCGCCCTCGCCGCACCCGAGGTCGAGGGCGGTGCCCGGCGTCAGCTCGGTGGCCTCGCCGACCAGGGTCTTGTTGGCGTTACCGGTCCAGATCTGGTCCCGCTCGCGGTAGAAGTCCTCCCAGAACTGTTCGGGGGTGGGCGCGGTCTCGGTCATCGGGGCTCCTGTCGGTCGGCGGACGCGTAGACGATTCGATGGTGCGGGCACCCGCGGCAATTCCGCAAGAAAGGTTGCCGGTCCGGCAAATGTTGCCCCGCGCAGCACCCAGGCCGACCACGCCAATAAGCTGCTGACCGTGACACGCGGTTACCGGAAAGCAGACGAGCCGGTCCGTCGTGTCGACGCGCGGACGGAACGGTGGCGCGAACACCGGGTGCAGGTCCGGATCGAATTCGTCGACGCCGCGTTCCGCGCGCTGGATCGGGTCGGCCCCGATGTGAGCATGGGCGATATCGCCAAGGAGGCGGGCGCGGCCAAGCCGAAGCTCTACCGGCATTTCGAGGACAAGACCGATCTCTACAACGCGATCGTCGACCGGGTCCGCGACATGCTGTGGGAGCGGATGCTCAGCGGGGTGAATCTCACCGACGATTCCGTCGCCGACCTGGTCCGGCGCGCGGCCGCCGAATACGTGGCCGTCGTCTCCGAGCATCCGAACGTCTTCCGGTTCATGCTGCACAGCCATTTCAGCCAGCAGGCCAAGGAAACGGAACGGGCGCTGGTCGCGGCCAGGCAATCGGCACGCCGCGCCGCGGAATTCTTCGCCGAACTGCTGCCGACCGAATCGATCGACGTGGCGGGGATCGAATTGGTGAACTATTCGATTTTCGGCGCGGTGGCCTCGGCCACGGACTGGTGGCTCGGCGCGAATCAGCGCGAGGTCTCGGCGATGCCGGTGGAGCGATTCGTCGACTATCTGGCCGAGAGCATCTCGGCGCTGGCCCTGGCGCACGCACGGTTCAACGGAGTCAGGATCGATCCGTCGCGACCGTTGCGCGACGCGTTCGTCGTCGGCTGAAAGTCTTCGCGCCCGAGGCGAACTCCGTTGTTCTCGCCGGCTGCGTCGTTGGAACCGGTGGTGGGTGCGATGGGTTCAGTATGAACCCACCCACCGACAAGTTCGCGACGCCACGCTAGGCGTCGGTGTGCAGCCGCCACAGCGGCGAAACCGGCCCGTGGCCGGCGCCGAGATCGTAGGACGCGGCCAGGCAGCGGTAGGTCCACTCCTTGGCGAAGGCGACCGCGTCGGGCACCGGATAGCCGTTGGCCAGCGCGCTGGCGATGGCCGCGGCCAGGGTGTCGCCGCCGCCGTGATCGTTGCCGGTGGCGATGCGCGGCGCGGTGAACTCGCGGAAGGTGTCGCCGTCGTAGAGCAGGTCGGTGCTGTACTCCGAGGAGCGCAGGTGCCCGCCCTTGACGATCGCCCACTGCGCGCCCAGCTCGTGCAGCGCCTCGGCGGCCTTGCGGGCGGTGGCGTCGTCGACCACTTCGATGCCGGTGATCAGGCGGACCTCGTCGAGGTTCGGGGTGACGACCGTAGCCAGCGGGATGAGGGTGTTGCGCACGGCGTCCAGCGCCTCGGCGTGCAGCAGCGCGTCGCCGTGCATCGACGCCGCGACCGGGTCGACGACCAGCGGCACGGCCGCGTCGCGCCCGATCCCGACCTCGCGGCACACCTCGGCGACGGCCTCGATGATCGCGGTGGAGGCCAGCATGCCGGTCTTGGCCGCGCCGATCCCGATATCGCGGACGACCACCCGCACCTGGTCGGCCACGATGTGCGGCGGGATCTCGTGAAACCCGCTGACGCCCACCGTGTTCTGCACGGTCACCGCCGCCACCGCCACGCACGCGTGCACTCCGCACAGCGCCATCGTCCGCGAGTCGGCCTGGATACCGGCGCCGCCGCCGGAGTCGGTTCCCGCGATGGTGAGCGCGCGAACAGGGGTCTGGCCATCGGGGGTCAGCGGCAACATCTTCACGCCCCAACCCTACGACCGGGCGCGCCGTGCGGAGACCCCACCCGCGAACAGCAAATGAAAACCATTATCATTAACTCGTGACCAACTCCGCTCCCACCGCGCACCTGCCCGTCACCGTCCTGTCCGGGTTTCTCGGCGCGGGCAAGACCACGCTGCTCAACCACATCCTCGCCAACCGGGACGGCCGCCGGGTCGCGGTCATCGTCAACGACATGAGCGAGGTCAATATCGACGCCGCGCTCGTCGCGGGCCAGGGCCACCTGGACCGGACCGAGGAGAAACTGGTCGAACTCACCAACGGCTGCATCTGCTGCACGCTGCGCGAGGACCTGATCGAGGCCGTCGCCCGGCTGGCCCGCGACGGCCGGTTCGACCAGCTGGTGATCGAGTCCACCGGTATCTCCGAGCCGATGCCGGTGGCCGCGACCTTCGACTGGGAGTTCGAGGACGGCTTCCGCCTCGGCGAGCTGGCCCGCCTCGACACGATGGTGACCGTGGTCGACGCGTCGACCTTCCTGGCCGAGCTGGTCAAGGGTCAGGCGCTGGCCGAGCGGGAACTCGAAGCGGGCGAGGGCGATACCCGCACCATCGCGGATCTGCTGGTGGACCAGGTGGAGTTCGCCGACGTGCTGCTGATCAACAAGACCGACCTGGTGAGCGCGAACGCTTCGGCCACCGTCGAGGCCACCGTCCGCAGGCTCAACCCGAGGGCGCACATCCTGCGCACGGAGAAGGGCGTGGTCGAGCTGGACGAGGTGCTCGCCACCGGCCGGTACGACCCGGTGGTGGCCGCCGAGGCCGAGGGCTGGGCCGAGGAGCTGGCCGGCGGTCACACGCCCGAGACCGAGGAATACGGGATCAGCAGCCTCACCTACACCGCCGATCGTCCGTTCCATCCGGACCGGCTGGCCGAGGCGCTGTCTGGGCTGCGGGGGATGTTGCGCAGCAAGGGATTCTGCTGGATCGCCAGCCGCCCCGAGCTGGCCGCGATCTGGTCGCAGGCCGGTCCGAACCTGACCTTCGAGCCGGGCGCGTGGTGGTCGTCGCTGGACGTGCCCGCCGGTCAGGAGATCGTGTTCATCGGCGTGCGCCTGGACGCGTCCGCGGTCCGGCGCGCCCTCGACGCCGCGCTGCTCACCGACGCGGAGTTCGCCGCTGGTCCGGCCGGGTGGGCCGGCTTCGCCGATCCCTTCCCGGCCTGGGGCGACCTGCACGAGCATCACTGATTGCGTTCTTTGGTGCGCGTATAACACTGCGCTGGTGCATGATTCGAATGGGCCGCGACCCACGCGCCGATGAGGGGAGCGTGGGCCGCGGCACCGAAGCCGGATCAGGCGAGGCCGGCGAAGAATCGGCGGATGTCGCCGACCAGCACCTCGGGCGCCTCGTGCGCGGCGTAGTGTCCGGCCGCGTCGTTCGCGCCGCCCGTCGCGGCGGCGGTGTCGTAGGAATTCCAGCTGACGATATTGCTGTGATCGCGCTCGGCGAACCGGCGGATCGACTGGAAGTCACCGGCGAACATGGCCAGCCCGGTCGGCACCGTGGTCGGCTCGGTCGGGTGCTCGGTGGCGTGGGCGTCCTCGTAGTAGAACCGCAGCGACGAGCCCGAGGTGCCGGTGAGCCAGTACAGCGCGATGTTCGCGACGACGAACCGCGCGTCGATCGACTCGCCGAACAGCTGCGCGTTCCAGCCGAGCAGCCCGACCGGCGAATCGGCCAGGGCGTAGGCCAGGGTTTGCGGCTGCTGGCTGTGCAGGGTGTTGAAGGCCATCTTGTTCTCGTGGAACCACTGCAGGTGCGCCAGCGCGGCCATATCCGCCTCCGAGAGGCCCTCGAACTCGGCCGGATCGCCGGACGGGAACGAGTACAGCTGGGTGACGTGCACGCCAAGCACCTGCTCGGGCGCGATCCGGCCGAGCTCGGGGGAGACCATCGAGCCGCCGTCGTTGCCGATGGCGCCGTAGCGCTCGTAGCCGAGGCGCGCCATCAGCTCGGCCCAGGCGCGGGCGGTGCGGTAGCGGTTCCAGCCGGTGCTGCGGGTCGGGCCGGAGAAACCGAAGCCCGGCAGCGACGGGATGACCAGGTGGAAGGCCGGATCCTCGGCCGATTCCGGCTCGGTGAGCGGGGCGATCACGTCCAGGTACTCGAGGATCGAGCCCGGCCAGCCGTGGGTGAGGATCACCGGCGTCGCGTCGGCCCGCGAGGACCGGATGTGCAGGAAGTGGATGTTCTCGCCCTCGATCTCGGTGGTGAATTGCGGGTACGCGTTCAGCTCGGATTCCAGTGCGCGCCAGTCGAACTCCTCGAGCCAGTACTCGGCGAGGGCGCGGATGCGGTTGGCCGGGACGCCGTAGGCGTCGCCGACGCCGGGCAGCTCGTCCGGGAAGTGGGCGCCGCGCAGGCGGGCGGCGAGGTCGTCGAGCTTCGCCTGGGGCACGTCGATGCGGAAGGGGGTGATGGTGGCCGTGGCGGTCATGTCGACTCCTTGTTTTCGAAACGGAATGCTTCGTTCTGTTCCAAACGTAGCAGAACGGATCATTCCGTTTCAAGTGGTATTCTGGGATTCATGCCGAACCAGACCGAAACCGCAGCTCAGCCCCGCCTGTCCGGCCGCAAGGCGCAGGCCGCGCGCAACAACGGACTCATCCTCGACGCCGCCCGCGCCGTCTTCCTGGACGATCCGACCGCGCCGATCGCGGCCGTCGCCGACCGCGCCGGCGTCGGCATCAGCGCCCTCTACCGGCGCTATCCGAGCAAGGAGGTGCTGCTGCGCACGCTGTGCCACGAGGGGCTGCGCCGGTTCAACGCCGAAGCCGATGCGGCACTGGCGGATCCGGACGGCTGGCGCGGCTTCGTCGGCTTCCTGGAACGGGTGGTCGAGGCCGACGTGCACTCGCTGACGGTGAAGCTCGCCGGCACCTTCACCCCCGACGATTCGATGCTGCCCGACGTCATCCACGCGGGTGAGGCGGGCGTGGAGCTGGTGCGCAGGGCACACGCGAGTGGCCGGTTGCGGGCCGATTTCGATCCGCAGGACGTCGGGCTGCTGCTGGAGGCGTGCGCCGCGGTGACCATGCCCGATCCGGTGCGCACCGCCGAGCTCCGCCAGCGGGTGCTGGCCCTGCTGCTCGACGGCATGACGGCCGAGGGCGACCTCCCCGGTCCGCCGCCCGCCGAGGGCGAATACGCCTGGCGCTGGGAGCGCAGGCTGTGAACAGCCTGTTCAGCCCGCGTCGAGCCGGTGCCGATGGCAGACTCGGCACCACCGCGTGACCGAACCACACCTCGGGAGGCACTCCGTGAACTGGACCCTGGAAGTCGTCATCGTCCCGGTCTCCGATATCGACCGGGCCAAGGACTTCTACGCGAATCAGCTCGGCTTCGTCGTCGACCACGACACCGTGATCTCCGACGACGTGCGCATCGTGCAGCTCACCCCGCCGGGCTCGGGCTGCTCGATCGTCATCGGCAAGGGCGCGGTGCCCGAGATGCCGCCCGGTTCGCTGAAGGGGCTCCAGCTGGTGGTGCCCGACATCGAGCGGGCGCACGCCGAATTGGTGGCCCGTGGGGTCGAGGTCACCGAGGTGCAGTCACTCGGTCAGAACCCGAGGCCGACACCGCATCCGCTCGACAATGTCGGCTTCGTCTTCTTCAGCGATCCCGACGGCAACGGCTGGGCCGTCCAGCAGATCTCGGCGCGGGCCGAGAAATCCTCGAGCTGATCCGAACCCTGTCGGGCGACCCGTGCGGCCGGGCACCATGCACGAATGCTGTTGGCGAGCCCCACCGAAACCGACGAGCGACGGATCCCGCTGTACCGCCGCTCCGGCTTCCTGCGCGCGCTCTCGCCGGTCGTGCTGCTGCTGATCTGGCAGATCGGCAGCACCAGCGGCTGGATTCCGGCCAAGAAGCTGCCCGCCCCCTCGGTCGTCCTCGACGCGGGGCTGGAGACCTTCCGCTCGGGTCAGCTCGGGGAAGCGCTGCTGGTCTCCGGCCAGCGCGCGCTCTACGGCTTCGTGCTCGGCGCGGTGCTGGCGCTGGCCCTCGGCGTGCTGGCCGGGCTGAGCAAGATCGGTGAGTACGCGGTCGATCCGCCGTTGCAGATGATCCGCACGATCCCGCTGTTCGGCCTGATCCCGCTGTTCATCATCTGGTTCGGCATCGGTGAGGAACCGAAGGTCTACCTGATCGCCCTCGGTGTGTTCTTCCCGCTGTACCTCAACACCTTCGCCGGCATCCGCCAGCTCGATCCCAAGCTGCTCGAGCTCGGCAGCGCCCTGCGACTCGGCCTGGCCGAACGGCTGCGGTTGCTGATCCTGCCCGGCGCGCTGCCGCAGATCCTGGTCGGCGTGCGGCAGAGTCTCGGTATCGCCTGGCTCTCGCTGATCGTCGCCGAACAGATCAATGCCAGCGCGGGTCTCGGCTTCGTCGTCAACAACGCCCGCGAATTCCTGCGCACCGACATCGTGGTGTTCGGCCTGGTGATCTACAGCCTGCTCGGCCTGGCCACCGACTCCATCGTGCGCCTGCTCGAACGCCGCGCCCTGCGCTGGCGCCCGGCGGTCCAGCGCTGATGTCCGCCCCCGCTCCCCGCGCCGATCGCCGGACCCACCCCGTCCCGGCCCTCGGCAGGCCCGCCACCCGTCGCCGCTCTACCGCGAGGATCCCGTCATGACCGCCGCCGCAGTCACACCCATCTCGGCCAAGTCCGCCGACCGCGCCCCCGCCACCCGAATCACCGCTCTGGGCAAGAAGTTCGGTGACCGGACGGTGCTGGACGGGATCGACCTCGAGATCGGTGCGGGTGAGATCGTCGCGCTGGTCGGGCGCAGCGGCTCGGGCAAGTCCACGCTGCTGCGCATCCTCGGTGGACTCGATACCGCCGGTCGCGGTGCGATTTCCGGCGCGGGCAGGCCGACGATCGTGTTCCAGGAACCGCGCTTGATCCCGTGGCAGCCGGTGGTCCGTAATGTCGCGCTGGGCAGGCCGAAGCCGCGCAACCGGCGCGCGGACGAGCGGGCCGCGCGTGATCTGCTCGCCGAGGTCGGCCTGGCCGGGCGCGCGGACGCCTGGCCGCTCACCCTGTCCGGCGGCGAGGCCCAGCGCGCGGCGCTGGCCCGCGCGCTGGTGGCCGAGCCGACCCTGCTGCTGCTCGACGAGCCCTTCGGCGCCCTCGACGCGCTCACCCGCCTGGCCATGCACGAGCTGCTGCTCGGCCTGCACGCCCAGCACGCGTTCGGTGTGCTGCTGGTGACCCACGACGTGCTCGAGGCGATCACCCTGGCCGACCGCGTCCTGGTCCTCGACGCGGGCCGCATCGCCGCCGAGGTGCCCATCGAGCTGCCGCGACCGCGCACCGCGGCCGCGCCGGAGGTCGCCGAGTACGCGACGCGCCTGCTGGCCCTGCTCGGCGTCACCCACTGAGATTTCCACCCCCGCACGAAAGTTGTTCCCGTGAAACGCACTCCGAAGTCCCGCCTGGCCGGGCTCGCCCTCGCCGTCGTCGCCGCGCTCTCGCTGAGCGCCTGCGGGGACGACGCGGCGACCGACGCCGCGCCGTCGGGCCCGGTCGACCTGAGCACCGTCACGCTGAAAGTCGGTGACCAGAAGGCGATCTCGATCGAAGTGCTGCTGAAGGCGTCCGGACAGCTGGAGAACCTGCCCTACAAGATCGAGTTCTCCACCTTCACCGCGGGCCTGCCGCTGGTCGAGGCGGCAAGCGCCGGTGGCATCGACATCGCGCAGACGGGCAACACCCCGGTGATCTTCGGTGCGGCGTCCGATGCCGATATCAAGATCGTCGGCGCGCTCTCGGCGACCGGCAAGGGCGACGCGATCCTGGTCGGCAAGGACTCCTCGATCGGCTCCGTCGCGGCGCTGAAGGGCAAGAAGGTCGCCGTCTACAAGGGCAGCTCGGCCAACGCCAATCTGCTGCTGCAGCTGCGCAAGGCGGGCCTGTCGCTCGGCGACATCGAGCCGGTCTACCTGGCGCCCGCCGACGGCTACACCGCGCTGACCCGCGGCGACGTCGACGCCTGGGCCACCTGGGATCCCTACACCGCGATCGCCGAGAAGGAGATCGGCGCCAAGCCGATCGCCACCGCCGATCAGGCCGCCAACGGCTACAACTTCTGGGCCGCGGGCAAGCACGCCGTGGCCGACGCGGGCAAGTCGGCCGCGATCGCGGACTTCTTCCAGCGCTACGCCGCCGCCACCAAGTGGTCCTCGGACAACCTCGACACCTGGTCGACCAAGTACGCCGAACTCACCCAGATCAGCGTCGACGCGTCCCGCACCACCTGGACCCGCTCGATCAAGGAGCCGATCAAGCTCACCGATCAGGTGATCGCATCGGAGCAGGAGATCGCCGACGCCTTCACCGCGGCCAAGGCCATCCCGGGCAAGGTCGACTTCGCCTCCTTCGTCGACACCAGATTCGACAAGGCGTGATCGGCGGCGCCGCTACGCTTTTCCGAACGCCAGGGCGACGTTGTGCCCGCCGAAACCGAACGAGTTGTTGAGCGCGTAGTCGATGCGCTGCGGGCGGGCCGTGCCCGCGACGATGTCGAGTTCGACCGCCGGGTCGGGGTGGTCGAAATTCAGTGTGGGCGGGACGATCTGCTCGCGCAGGCTCAGAACCGTGAGCACCGACTCCAGCGCGCCCACCGCACCGATCGAATGACCGAGCGCCGATTTCGGCGCGTACACCGAGGCGTCGGGGGTGACCGCGGTGATGGCCGTGGCTTCGGAGGCGTCGCCGACCGAGGTCGACGTCGCGTGCGCGTTCACGTGGTCGATGTCGGAATCCCGCAGGCCCGCGGTCCGAATCGCCTTGCGCATCGCGCGCGCCGCCCCGGCCCCCGCCGGATCGGAGGCCACGATGTGGAAGGCGTCGGAGGTGATGCCGGCGCCGAGCACCCTCGCGTGGATCCGCGCCCCACGGGCTCGCGCGTGCTGTTCGGATTCGAGGACGAGCAGCGCGCCCGCCTCGCCGAAGACGAAGCCGTCGCGGTCGCGATCGAACGGCCGCGAGGCGCGGTCCGGCTCGTCGTTGCGGGTGCTCATCGCCCGCATCATCGCGAAACCCGCGATGGGAACGGGGTCGATATGGCCCTCGACGCCACCGGTGACCACCACGTCGGCCTCGCCGGTACTGATCAGCCGCCACGCGTGCGCGATCGCCTCCGACCCCGACGAGCAGGCCGAGACCGGCGCGAAAACACCGCCCTGCGCACCGATCTCGAGTCCGACAGTGGCCGCGGGGCCGTTGGGCATCACCATCGGAACGGCCAGCGGCGAGACCTTGCGGTAGCCGCCCGCCCGCATCGCGTCGACGGCATCGATCAGCGCGTCACCGCCGCCGAGCCCGGTGCCGATGGCCACCGACAGCCGCTCGGGGTCGACCTCCGGCGCGCCCGCCGCCTGCCAGACCTGTCGGCCGAGGACCAGTGCCATCCGCTCGACGTAGGAGTGCCTGCGCTGTTCGATCCGGGTGAGCTCCGCGTCGGGCGCGGTGACCAGCGGTCCGCCGATCCGGACCGGCAGGTCGTGCTCGGCGAGGAATTCCGGTGCCAGCGCGCGGATTCCGCTCTCCCCGCGCAGCAGGCGCGACCAGGTCTCGTCCATGGTGTCGGCGAGGGCGGTGGTCGCCGCGTACGCGGTCACCACGACGCCGCGCCGAGTTTCTGAAGCGATCGGTACAGTCACGCCGTCATGAATACCTGTAGCAGTCGCTACAGTCAACCCATGGCTCGTCCCCTCGACCACCGCAAACGCGCCGACCTGCTGGCCGGCGTCGTGGCGTACATCGCCGCGCACGGCCTGGCCGAGCTGTCGCTGCGCCCGCTGGCGGCCGCGCTCGGCACCAGCTCGCGCATGCTCATCTACTACTTCGACACCAAGGAAGAACTGCTGGTCCAGGCGCTGGCGACGCAGCGCCCCGACCTGGCCGCGGTCTTCGCCGACGTCACCGAGGTGACGCGGCTGCGCGCCAGGCTCCTCGGCTTCTTCGACCTGAACACCGACGGCGCCGAGGCCGACAGCGTGCGGGTGCTGCTCCAGGTGCTCGGCGCGGCGTGCGCGCCGGATTCGCCGTATCAGGACTACGCGAACGCGGCCATCGCCACCTTCGTCGCCGAACTCGCCGCCGCGCTGCGCCGGTCGGGCCTGGTGAGCGATCCCGAGGTGGTCGCCACCCTGCTCGTCTCGGGGCTGCGCGGCATCATCCAGGATCGGGTGATCACCGGTGACCGGGAGCGCACCGGGCGGGCCGCGCGCACCCTCATCGACGCGGTGCTGCCCGAACGCTGAGCGTGCGCTGCGCCGCCGCGCTCGCTCCGGTCGGAACCGCCGCCGACTCGGTAGGTTGAGCAGCGGATCGAGCGCCACGGATCCGGAAACCGGTCACGACCAGGAATCGGCGGTGAGGCGGCATGGTGAGCGAGACGACGAAGACCTACGGTGCCATCCGGTGGGTGATGCTCGGGGTGCTGTGCGCCAGCCTGTTGCTGGTCGCGATGGACGCCACCATTCTCAATGTCGCGCTGCCCTCGCTCATCGACGATCTCCAGGTGGGTCCGCTCGAGCAGCTGTGGATCATCGACATCTACGGTCTGGTGCTCGGCGGGCTGCTCATCACCACGGGCGCGCTCGGTGACCGGGTAGGCCGAAAGCTGTTGTTCATCAGCGGTTTCGTGCTCTTCGGCATCGCCTCGGTGGTCGCGGCGACCGCGGGCAGCGCGGCCCAGCTGATCGGCGGCCGGGTGCTGCTCGGGATCGGTGGCGCGATGGTGATGCCATCGACGCTGTCGCTGATCCGCAATATCTTCACCGACCCGCGCGAGCGCACGATGGCCATCGGGATCTGGGCCGCGGTGGCAGGCGTCGGTGCCACGGTCGGGCCGATCATCGGCGGTTTCCTGGTCGAGCACTTCGGCTGGTCCTCGGCGTTCTGGCTGAATGTGCCGGTGGTCCTGGTGACGGTGGTGGTCGGGCTGTGGGTGCTGCCGGAATACCGGGCGCCGCAGGCGGGCAGCCTCGACTGGTTCGCGGCGGCGCTGTCGATGATCGGCATCGTGTGCCTGGCCTGGGGCATCAAGCATCTCGCGAAAGGTGAAGCGGGACCGGTCGACTGGGTGATCCTGCTCGTCGGTATCGGCGCGATGTACTGGTTCGTCCGCCGCCAGCTCACCGCCGACGACCCGCTGCTGGACGTGCGCCTGTTCCGCAACGGCGCGTTCACCGCGGCCGCCGTCGCGACCCTGCTGGCCATGATGGCCATCGGCGCGGCCATGTTCCTGGTCTCGCTGTGGCTGCAATACGTCCACGGCTACAGCCCGTCGCAGGCAGGCATCCGGATGCTGCCCGCGGCCCTCACGCTGCTCACCGCCTCGCTGCTGACGCCGATGCTCATGGACAAGTTCGGCGTCCGCGCGGTGCTCGGGGTCGGCCTCGGCGCGGTGTCGCTGGGGTTCCTGCTGCTGGCGGTGAGCCCGGAGCCGACGACCTATCCGGTGGTCGCGCTGGTGCTCGTCTCGTTCGGGCTCGGTGACGGCATGGCGGTGACCGCGGCGGCGGCCGTCCTCGTCGGCGCCGTGCCCGCCGATCGGGCCGGTCAGGCGGGTGCGGTCGAGGAGACCAACTACGAGGTCGGGGTGGGTTTCGGCGTCGCGCTGCTCGGCAGTCTGCACGCCAGGATCTTCAGTCAGCACATGGCGAACCCGCCGGTCCCGGCCGACAAGGTGGAGCAGGCGAGCGGCTCGGTCGGCGGCGCCTACGAGGTGGCCACCGAACTGCCCGAACCCGCGCACACCCAGCTCGTCGACGCCGCGAGTCATGCGTTCGACACCGCGCTCACCACGACGTCCTACATCTCCGCGATCGTCGTCGCGCTGGTCGCGGTCGGCGCGGTGTGGCTGGTCCCGCGCGGGTTCCGGGTCACCGGCGGGCACTGACCCTTGACGCAACCAATCGGTTGCCATACTCTGAGTTGCAACCAAATGGTTGCTACTGACGAGGAGAACATCATGGGATTCCCTGATCAGATCGTGCGAACCGTCGAGCTCGCCCATCCGCCCGCCAAGGTGTGGGCGGCGCTCACCACCGCCGAAGGGCTGGCGAGCTGGTTCGGCAACACCGCCACCATCGACCTGCGCCCGGGTGGGGAAGCCAAGATGACCTGGAAGGAAGGTCACGTGGCCAATATGCGGGTCGAGCGGGTCGAGGAGCCGAACGTCTTCGGCTACACCTGGCAGATCTACGGCCTGCCCGATGACGACCCGCGGCGCACCTACGTGGAGTTCACCCTCGAACCGGTCGGCGCGGGCACCAGGCTGACCGTGATCGAGGCCGGCTTCGCCCAGCTGCCCGACGCGCAGTACAAGGAGGCGTTCGAGGGCAACACCGGTGGCTGGAAGAGCGAGCTGGGCGAGCTCGTCGAGTACCTCGATGCGGCCTGAGCTGGAGGCCACCGCCGAACGGGTCTTCGTCGCGCTGGCCGATCCGAGCAGGCGGTCGGTCCTGGCCGCCCTCGCCGCGGACGGGCCGTCGACCGCGACCGACCTCGCCGATCGCCTGCCGATCACGCGGCAGGCGATCGCCAAACACCTCGCCCTGCTGGCAGACGCCGGCCTGGTGATCGCGGAACCCGGCGAACGGCGGCGCGTGCGCTATCGCCTCGATTCCGCACCCATGCGAGTGGCCCAACAGTTCCTGGCCGCGCTGGCGCGCGACTGGGACGGCCCACTGGACGCGCTCCGCCGTCACCTGGACGGCTGAGCCGAAAGGAAAAGCAATGAGCGACACCGATTTCACCGTCACCATCACCGTCGACAAGACCCCCGACGAGGCCTTCGCCGCCGTCAACGACGTCTGGTCCTGGTGGTCGGAGACCATCGAGGGCAGCACCGGCACCGTCGGCGACAGCTACCTGTTCGAGGTCCCCGGCATCCACCGCTGCACCATGACCACCACCGAGTCCGTGCCCGGCCGCCGCCTGGTCTGGCACGTGACCGACTCGCACCTCGCGTTCATCGCCGACACCACCGAATGGGAGGACACCGACGTCGTCTTCGATATCACCGAAGGCGCCGACGGCACCGAAATCCGTTTCACCCATCGGGGTCTGGTGCCCGCGGGCGAATGCTACGAGGTGTGTTCCAACGCCTGGGGCGCCTACATCACCACGAGCCTGCGCGGCCTGCTCACCACCGGGCAGGGCGATCCGTTCCGCCGCACCAGCACCGCGGAATCGGAACTGCGCAAGCACGGCAACGACGACCTGGTGAACCTGGACGCCCTGCGCTGATCAGCCGCGCGGCGCGATGAGCAGCGTCTGCGTGCTGCGCCCGATCGGTCCGGTCTCGTCGAACAGCGCCGATTCGGCGAGGCCGATGCCGTGCGGCTGCGGATGGGTCACCGCGTCCAGGCACACCCATTCGCCGACCGGCTGTCGGTGCAGGGTGACCGTGAGGTCGGTGTTGATGAACAGGTACTTCGCCCAGTCGAGCACCGAGCTCACCCCATTGCCCGAGTCGGCCGCGGCCAGCGTCCGTTCCAGCGGGCTCGGCGTGGTGCCCGCGACGATCGGGTACTTCAACCGGATCCAGCACACCGCGGGCCCCGGTCGACCGAAAGAGCCTGAGGCGAAACGGTATTCGATGCCGGTGTGGAATCCGATGGCCTGATCGGAGGGGAACACCTCGGGTTCGGTCGCCGTCGGCAGCGGGCGCGTGCCGCTCGGCAGGAATTCGACCGGCAGATCGAGCGCGGGCTCACTGCGCTTGAGCCGCCACGCGTTGGCCTGCATCACCGGCCCCCGCTCCGACGACAACGTCGCCTGGATGAGCTCAACGCTGCGCCCCGACCGCACCACCTCGGCGGTCGCGGTCAGCGGCGCGAGCGGCACCGGCCCGAGGATCTCCACCGCGACCCGCCCGACCTGGAACCCCTCGCGCGGCTCGCACCGCTCGATCACATGTCCGAGCAGCGCCGACGGCGGACCGGCGTGCTGCGCGTCCGGCGACCAGGGCCCGCGGGTGAGCTCGGTCGACTCGAACCGGTTCGGGTCCGCGGGATCGGGGAGATAGAACGCATCGGCCATATCGCCGACGCTACCGCAGGCTACTGCCCGCCTCCGGCGGAGCCGGTGGTCAGGGCGGTGAGCAGGTCGAGGAGGGGGCGGATGGGGCAGGGGTTGATGTCGGTGGAGGTGCAGCCGAGGGCCGCGGAGCCGGAGTCGGCGACGGGGGTCGCGGCCTGGGCGGTGCCGAGCGGGGCGGCGAGGGACAGGGCGGCGGCCGCGGCGGCGCCGGCGACGAAGCGTTTCGTGCGAGCTTGCATGTCAGTACCCTACTGACCGGGGCGCACGGGGAAAGCCCCCGAAATCCTGGGCTAGCTCAGCGCCCGGTCAGCCCCGCCTCGTGGGCGAGGATGGCGGCCTGGACCCGGTTGGTCAGGCCGAGGCGGCGCAGGATGCCGCTGACATGGGCCTTCACCGTGGATTCCGCGACGAACAGTGCGGCGGCGATGTCCTGGTTGGCCAGCCCCCGGCCGACGCCCGCCAGGACCGCCCGCTCCCGGTCGGTGAGTTCGGCGATCCGGGCCCGGGCCGCGGTCTTGTTCGCGAAACCGCCGCCGTCCCAGCGCGCGATCACCTTCTTCGCGATACGCGGCGACAGGTAGGCGCCGCCGTCGGCGACCGCGTGCACGGCGAGCAGCAGTTCGCGCGGATCGGAGGCCTTGAGCAGGAAACCGGCCGCGCCCGCGTCGAGCGCCGCCGTCACGTAGTCGTCCTCGTCGAAGGTGGTGAGGACGACGACGGCGATCTCGGGTGCCATCGCCCGGATCGCCGCGGCGGCCGCGAGTCCGTCCAGGCGCGGCATCCGCACATCCATCAGCACGACATCGGGTCGGTGCGCGATGGTCAGGTCGACGGCTTCCCGGCCGCCGGCTGCCTCGGCGACGACCTCGATCCCCTGGTCGGTGCCGAGGATCGAGCGGATCCCGGCGCGGATCATCGCCTCGTCGTCGGCGAGCAGGACCCGGATCACGGTGCCGCCGTGGGAAATCGAGCGCGCACCACGAACATGGCACCCTCGACGCCCGCCGTCATCGTGCCACCGGCGAGGCGTGCGCGTGCACGCAGGCCGTCGAGTCCGCTGCCGTCATCGTCGCCCGCGTCCTTCCGGTCGGGTCGTGCGAGCGAGCCACCGCAGCCGCGCGATGGATGCCGGGTGATGTTGTCGCGCAGGGGATTGGCGATGGTGACTGTCGCTTGCGCCGATGTCTGTTCGAGGGTGACCGTCACCGGGGCACCGGGTGAGTGGCGCGCCGCGTTGGTGAGGGATTCCTGGACCACCCGGTAGATCGCGCGGTCGAGCAAGGGCGGCAACGGTTCACCGTCGTTCGGCAGATGTAGATCGACCGCCATTCCCGCGTCGATCGCGCGCTCCACCAAGACTGCGACGGGTTCGTCGCGAGGGACGGACGGCGCGGTGCCGTCCCGCAAGACCGCGACGGTGCCGCGCAGCCGATCGGTCGCCGCCACCGCCGAGGCCCGCAGGCGTTGCGCGGCAGCCCGATCCGGCTCGGGGAGATCGGTGGACAGTTCGAGCGCCCCGGCTTGGAGGGCGATGAGGGCGAGGTCATGCCCGAGCGAGTCGTGCATGTCGGCGGCGATCGCGGCGCGCTCGCGCAGGGCGACACGCTCGGCGATCAGGGCTTGTTCCTGCTCGAGCCGGGCCACCCGGTCCCGGCCCGCCACGACCAGCGCGGCCTGCTGCCGCCGGAATCGTCCGGCCAGCCACGGCAGCACGACGAACACGGTCTGGCTCAGGATCGCCCCGAGCCCGATCGAGAAGTCCACCGCGCAGTAGCCGAGGCCGGGCACCGCGACCACGGCCTGCACCAGCCAGCCCCGCGCGACCGGCACCCGGCGGCCGTACAGGTACGCGGCGACCGCGAGCCCGGCGAACACGGCCTGCCGCCAGGCGGGCAGCGCGTCGAGGAAGAACCCGTTGAGCGCGCACACGCCCGCGAGCAGCGCGAGTCCGGCGTAGTTCCTCATCGGCTCGAGCTTAGTGAGCGCAGCCGCGACAGCCGGGCGATCAGGGTGACGGCTCCGGCGAACGCGCAGGTCAGCAGGGTTATGGTGAGCGGTGCGGGGAAATAGGTGAGTTGCGCCCAGGTGACCGTCCGTCCGTTCATCAGCACCGACATCGCCTGGGGACAGCTCGCGAACAGCACGATCGGCAGGGCGGCGGGCACGCAGCGCAGCGCGATCCACCACCACCGGCTGCCCCCACGCCGTTCGGCCCAGCGCCGGGAGCGGAGCACCCCGGCGACGCCCAGTCCGAGCGCGCCCGCCATGACCGCCGCGAGCGCGGCCTCGATGCGCAGCCTGGCGTCGACGAGCGGTTCGGGCGGCTCGCCCCGGCCCAGCGCGACCAGGCCGGTGAGGATCGCGTAGGTGTCGTCGTGGAGGGCGGCGCTGTTGGCCAGGACCGCGAAGCCGTAGCCGGTGGCCGGGTCGAGCGCGGCCGCCGAGGTGTAGGTGAACAGATTGCCGGAGTGGGTCAGCAGCGGCGCGCCGTGCTCGGTGTCGAGGCCCCAGCCCATGCCGTAATCGCGCACCGGGGTCGGCGCGTGCATCAGCGCCAGGCTGTCGGCGCCGACCAGCGGTGGGCCGTCGCCGGATTGGGCGATGAGCCACCGGCCCATATCCGCCGCCGAGGTGACCACCCCGCCGCTGCCGCTGTCGTCGAGGAAGCCCCGCAGTTCGGCGCGGGCGGTCCAGTGGCCGAACAGGGAGTTGAAACCGGTGGTGGGAGTGATGGTGTCGTCGCCGAGGGCGCTGTCCGGCATGCCGAGCGGGTCGAAGATCCGCTGCCGCAGGAACTCTCCGAAATCCGACCCGCTCGCCACCTCGACCAGCCGCGCCGCGAGGTTGTAGTTGACGTTCGTATACGCCCATCGGGTGCCCGGTTCGGCGGCGAGCCGGGCGGTCCGCAGCGTGGCGGTGTAGTGCTCCAGTGAATCGGCGGACTCCGTCGCGCGGATGTCGACGGTCCGATCGGCGAATCCGGAGGTCTGATTCAGCAACTGCCGCACCGTGATCCGATCCGAGCGCGCGTCGGCGGTGCGGAACCCGGGCAGCTGCTCGGCCACGGGCCGGTCGAGCCCGATCGCCCCGTCCTCGACCAGCATCATCACCGCCGTCGCGGTGAACGCCTTGGTCAGCGAGGCGATCCGCATCGGCGTCCGCGCCGTGATCGCCGCCCCGGTGGAGTCCCGCCCGTAGCCCGCCGCGTGCACGATCTCCCCGTTCCGGGTGATCACCGCCGACAGTCCCGGCAGTCCGGTATCGCGCAGCGACTTCGCGAGATAATCGTCGAAATCTCTGGTGGACACAGTGATCCGTGCGGGCTCCGCCACCGCCACGGCAGGCACGACAAGTCCGACGACAACCCCGGCGACCACCGCCAACACCCTCGCTCTGCTTCCCATGCCACGAACCTAGGTATCCGGCCCACCCCGGCGAATCCGCCGAACGGCGCTGTCACCCCCTACGAAAGTCGATAGGACAGCACCTGCCGGTCTGGTCGTGCTGGGCGCGGATAGCCCACCGTGGGGTCGCGCCGCTATCGCATGCGGACCACCGGGCCCCTCGAATACGGTCGCCTTGTGGTGTGGTTCAGTCTGCTCTTCCTGCCGCTGGTGCTCTGGCCGCTGATCGCCGCGACCCGGCGGGGCCTGCTGATCGGGCTCGGGGTGCTCGGCGCGCTCGCGTTCGCGCAGTACGCGGTGATCAGCCGGTGGGTCTTCTACGAGGGACAGGCCACGATGCTGGCCGCCCTGGTGTGCCTGACTATCGCCGTGCTGGTGGCGGGTCCGTCGGTCGAGGACGAGGTGGAAGACGAGGCACCGGCCACTGCGACCCGTCGGCGAATCAGCTACGTGATCAGCAATGTCTGCTGCGTCGTGGTGGTGCTGGCGATGGTGTACATCGTCCCGATGTTCACCCTCATGGGCCGCTGGTCCTGGATACCGCCCGCCGACGCGATCCAGCCGCTGCCCGCCGAACTCTCCGTGCGCTCGACCGCGCCGGGCTACTGCGCCTCCCTCTCGTCGAACAGCAGCTGCACCCGCGAATTCGCCATCGGCGCCACCGACGCGACCTCCGCCCAGATCACCGACCGCCTCCGCGGCCACTTCACCGACACCCGCTCCTGCGCCTTCGAACACAACCGCGGAACCACCCCCACCGACGGCTACTGGTGGGGCGAGTGCCCCATCGAAGGCTGGCCCCTGGACCGCCACGAAACCAGCATCAGCCTCAGGGAGCTTCCCGACGGCACCGTTTCCCTGACCCTCTACTACCTCGACGACTGGTGAGCCTTCACGCCCCGGACCCGGGTCAGGTCGAGGGTGTGATGTCGACGCACCAGGCCGCTCCGGTGTCGACGGTGGTGACCCCGGCCTGGTCGAAGTCGAGTTCGGCCAGGTCGACCGCGCACCAGACCGGGCTGTCGTAGAAGCGGACGAGATAGCGGCGGTGGTCGGCGGCGAGGGTGGCGATGACCGACCATTCCGTGTATTCGATCGAGTCGGGGCCGCTGTCGCCGGCACGGACGAAGCCCTTGGGGATGTCGAAGCTGTCGAGGATGTGGGCGGCGACGATGGCGGAGCCGGGTGCGTCGGGGGCCGGTTCGGCGGCCTGGGTGAGGGCGACCGCGCGGACGAAGCGGGAGGGCGGGGTGAAATCGCCGGGGAGGCCGAGCATTCCGCTGCCCTGGCCGAGGGCGCTCACGTCGTATCCCGACAGCGGCAGGTCGGGGACATTGACGGCGGAGAGATTGACGTAATTGCCGGTGTTGAGCAGGTGCCATTCGAACGGGGGCGAATTCGTCAGGACCGACAGCGGATTGTCGTGCAACCGGAGTTCGCCGTCGATGTATTCGGCGACCAGCGAATTGCCGCTCGCGTCGTGCAGTGTGTAGTGCAGTTCGATGGGCTGCCCGGTGCCGGGATCGGGCTGGCCCCACACCAGCACCCGTTCCAGGGCGGCCGCCGCCTCGCTCACCGACGCGCAGGTGGACAGCAGGTAATTGCCGACATCGTGAATCTGCGACATCGACTCGGATTCGCGGCCGACCGGCACCGCTTGGTATTCGGTGAAGTTCGGCAGGTACAGCGCGCCGAAATACAGCCCGGCTTCGTTCATGCCGTCGAGCAGGCATTCCCGGTCCAGCAGATTCATGCCGACGGTGCCGTAGGAGCCGCGCCAGGAATAGCCGGGAGCGTCGGGATCGGGGCTCTTGGCCTGGTAGGACATGCCCCGGGGGAAGACGAGCAGGCGCGATTCGAGATCGAAGGCGAATTCCATGGTCCGTCCGGCGGTGACCGAACCGTCCGCGGCGGTGACGGTGAACGAAGTGCACATGCGAGTGATCCCTTTCCGGTCGGTACAGAAAAGGCTGCGCACAGGTGCTCTGTGCCGGAACAATGCTAGCCCCGGACAGGGCCGGGACCGGCGCGGCAGAGCCGTGCCGGTCCCGGGGACCCCGGAATCAGACGACGGGCAGGTAGACCTTGTTGCCCTGGTCGGCGAACTCGGCCGACTTCTCGGCCATGCCAGCCTCGATCGCGGCCACGTCGGTCAGACCCTGCTTCTCGGCGTACTCGCGCACGTCGGCGGAGATCCGCATGGAGCAGAACTTCGGACCGCACATGGAGCAGAAGTGCGCGGTCTTGGCGGGCTCGGCGGGCAGCGTCTCGTCGTGGTATTCGCGAGCGGTGTCCGGGTCGAGCGAGAGCGCGAACTGGTCGTGCCAGCGGAATTCGAAACGCGCCTTGGACAATTCGTTGTCGCGGTCCTGCGCGTGCGGGTGCCCCTTGGCGAGGTCGGCGGCGTGGGCGGCGATCTTGTAGGTGATCACGCCGACCTTGACGTCGTCGCGGTTGGGCAGGCCCAGATGCTCCTTCGGCGTGACGTAGCAGAGCATCGCGGTGCCCGCCTGGGCGATGATCGCGGCCCCGATGGCCGAGGTGATGTGGTCGTAGGCGGGCGCGATATCGGTGGCCAGCGGGCCGAGGGTGTAGAACGGCGCCTCTTCGCACAGCTCTTCCTCGAGCTTCACGTTCTCGACGATCTTGTGCATCGGCACGTGGCCGGGGCCTTCGATCATCACCTGCACGCCATAGGATTTCGCGATCTTGGTGAGCTCGCCGAGGGTGCGCAGCTCGGCGAACTGGGCCTCGTCGTTGGCGTCGGCGATGGAGCCGGGACGCAGGCCGTCACCGAGGGAGAAGGTGACGTCGTACTTCGCGAGGATCTCGCAGAGCTCACGGAAGTGCGTGTACAGGAACGATTCCTGATGATGCGCCAGACACCACGCGGCCATGATCGAACCACCGCGCGAGACGATGCCGGTGACCCGCTTGGCGGTCAGCGGGATGTAGCGCAACAGCACGCCCGCGTGCACGGTCATGTAGTCGACGCCCTGCTCGCACTGCTCGATCACGGTGTCGCGGTACATCTCCCAGGTGAGCTTGGTGGGATCACCGTTCACCTTCTCCAGCGCCTGGTAGATCGGCACGGTGCCGATCGGGACGGGGGAGTTGCGCAGGATCCACTCGCGGGTCTCGTGGATGTTCTTGCCGGTCGACAGGTCCATGATGGTGTCGGCGCCCCAGCGCGAGGCCCACACCATCTTCTCGACCTCTTCGGCGATCGACGACGTCACCGCCGAGTTGCCGATATTGGCGTTGATCTTCACCAGGAACTTCTTGCCGATGATGGTCGGCTCCAGCTCGGGGTGCTTGTGGTTGGCCGGGATGACCGCGCGACCGGCGGCGACCTCGTCGCGCACCAGCTCTGGGGAGACACCCTCGCGGGCGGCGATGAAACGCATCTCCGCGGTGATGATGCCCTGGCGGGCCCAGGCGAGCTGGGTCGGCGGGCCGTCGACGGCGGGCTTGGCCCACTCGTCGCGCAGCTTCGGCAGTCCGGCCTCGAGGTCGATCACCGCGTTGTCGTCGGTGTACGGGCCGGAGGTGTCGAAGACGTCGAAGTGCTCGCCGTTGGTGAGGTTGATCCGGCGCACCGGAATGCGCAGGTCGTCGACCTCCTGGTAGTGCTTGACGCTGCCCTGGATCGGCCCGGTGGTGACGGTGTCGACCGCCCCGGTCGAAGACGTGGCTGTGCCCATGGTGATTCCTCCCTACGCCGGCATTACCCGGTCAGGTTCATACGGTCGACGGCCCTGATCGCCCGAGAAATGGGCTAGCCGTCCTCTCAGCCCGCTGGTGCGAGCCCCCGTTGGCGTGTGTGAAATTTTCCGGGCCGACGATACCCGCCGTGGTGCGCGGCCCGCTCGGGAAGTCCCGCGCGGGCCGCGCTCGGCTCAGACCGAGACCGGGGTGGGCTCGGGCCGGTCGACCTTGTCGAGGGTGGGCTCGTCGGCCTCGTGCAGCCCGAACCGGTCGTGCAGCCGCACCAGCGGCTTGGGCGCCCACCAGTTCCAGGTGCCCATCATCCGCATCAGGGCGGGCGCGAGCAGGCCGCGGATGACGGTGGCGTCGCTGATCACGGCCAGCGCGCAGCCCAGACCGAACAGCTTCATCATCGACACGCCGGAGGTCGCCACGCCGAGGAAGACGATGCTCATGAGCAGCGCGGCGGCGGTGAAGATGCGGCCGGTGCGGGCCACACCCATGGCGACGGCCTCGGTATTGCCCTCGGTCGTCTTTGGTCCGGCCAGCCATTCCTCCCGGATCCGGGAGAGCAGGAACACCTCGTAGTCCATCGAGGCGCCGAAGGCCAGGCTGAACATGAGGATCGGCATGGCCAGGTTGAGCGTGCCGGTGGCGGTGAAACCGAGCAGCCCCGACAGGTTGCCCTCCTGGAAGATCCACACCATCGCGCCGAACGTCGCCGCCAGCGACAGGATGTTCAGGGCCAGCGCCTTCACCGGGAGCACCACGCTGCCGGTGAACAGGAACAGCAGCACCAGGGTGGTGATCGCGATCAGTGCGCCGGCCAGCGGCAGCTTGCCGGTGATCGCGGTGACGGAGTCCTGATTGAGCGCGGCGGGACCGGTGACCAGGGCCTCCGAGGGTGCGGGGACGGCCCGGATCGCGTCGAGCTGGATCCGGCCAGCGTCGGAGTAGGGGTCGAGCGTGGTCGCGACCGACAGGTACGCGCCCGCCGTCGGGTCCGACATCTCCGGCACGCCCGAGGCCACCCGCCAGCCGTTGCGATAGACGGCGGCGCTGCTGAGCACGGCGGGCACGTCCGGCACCTTGGACAAGGCGAGGGCATAGCCGTCCAGCTCGGCGGGGGTGCCGTGGAACTCCGGCAGCACGATGGTCGCGCTCGCGGCCATGTCGGCGTCGAACTCGGTGCGCAGCACGTCACCGACCTCGCGACTGGCCACGCCGGTGGGCAGCGACCGGTCGTCGGGGTAGCCGAACTGGACGCCGAGGAACGGCGACCCGAGTAGCAGCAGGAACGCGGTGGTCGCCAGCGCGATCGGCAGCGGCCGCTTCATCACGGCGGTGACCAGGCGATACCAGAACGTCTGCTGGGGCAGCTTGTCCACCCGCGGCGGCCGCCGGAACAGCCTGCGCAGTGGTGCGCGCAGGTCGATCGCGTCGATCCGGTCGCCGACCAGGATGAGCAGCGCGGGCAGCACGATCACCGCGGCGGCGGTGGCGGCGGCGACCACCGCGATACCCGCGTACGCGAACGACTTGAAGAAGTACTGCGGGAACACCAGCAGCGCCGACAGCGACAGCGCGACGACCAGCGCCGAGTAGACCACCGTGCGGCCCGCGGTCTGAATCGCCCGCTGCACCGCGGCGGCCGGGGTGGCGCCCGCGGTCAGCTCCTCGCGGTACCGGCTGACGATGAACAGGCTGTAGTCGATCGCCAGCGCCAGCCCGAGCGCGGTGGTCATGTTCAGCGCGAAGATCGACACGTCGGTGACGGCGGTCAGCACGCGCAGGATGCCCAGCGCCGCCGCGATGGCGAACAGACCGATCGCGATGGGCAGCGCCGCGGCCACGACACTGCCGAACACCAGGGCCAGCAGCAGGCCCGTCACCGGGATGGCGACGGCCTCGGCGATCACCAGGTCCTTGCTGATCTGGGTGTTGATATCGGAGAACGAGGCGGCGAGCCCGCCCGCTTCGACCGTCACCGGTCCGCTGTCGACCCGGAGTTCCTCGCTGAGCTTGCCCGCGCGGTCCGGCAGCTGGGCGTCGTCGCCCTCGATGCTGGCCAGGATGAGCGCCCGCTTGCCGTCCTTGCTGCGCAGCGCCTGCTGGAGATCGGGGCGCGAGGTCCAGTACGACTGCACCCCGCTGACGATGTCGGAGTGGCCGCGCAGCTGGGCGATCGCGGTGTCCGCGGCGGCGCGCGCGGCGGGCGAATCGGCGCCGTCCTCGGCGGTCACCAGCAGCACGTAGTTCGGCTCGGAGCCGGGGAAATGGTCGCTCAGGTACTGGCTCGCCTGCACCGAGTCGAGATCATCGGTGACGAATCCGCCCGACTTCATGTGCGAGTGCACGGTGGCGCCGATGGCGCCGCTCAGGATCATCAGCAACAGGGCGACCGCGACGACCAGTCGTGGTCGGGCCACGGCGGCGCGGGCGATTCTCGTCAACATCGTCGAGCTCTCTGCTAGGGATCGTCGGACGTCACCGTATCCCGCAAAGAAATATGCTCGATACCACCCCAAGGTGGAGGTTGTACCACTACCATCTCCGCCCCTGGGCGGTTGTCGAGTACCTGCCCGCTGCTCGCTACGGTGTGGACGAACCGCCGAACAGGGCCTGCCGCAGCAGGGCGAAGACGTCCTGGATCACGTATTGCGGGCGGGCAGGACTCGTCCGCTGACCTCGCCGAGGCCGATGCGGCGGCCCGCGGTGCCCGGCGCGGTTGCGGTGATCGTGACGGTGTCACCGTCGGCGAGGAAGGTCCGCGATTCGTCGCCGACGGCGATGGGTTGCGCACCGCCCCAGGACAATTCGATGAACGACCCGCGCTGGTCGGTCTCCGGTCCGGAGATCGTGCCGGAGGCGTAGAGGTCCCCGGGCCGGATCGAGGCGCCGTTGGCGGTGAGATGGGCGAGCATCTGCGCCGGTGACCAGTACATCCGCGCATAGGGCGGGTGTGCGACCACCTCGCCGTTCCAGCTGACGGCCAGGTCGATGTCGAGGCCGTGATCGTCGCTGCCCCGCAGGTAGGGCAGGGGTGGCGGGTCCTGTGGCGGCAGCGGGACGCGGGCATCGGCGAGCGCGGCGAGCGGGGTGATCCACGCCGCGAGCGACGTGCTGAACGACTTGCCGAGGAACGGGCCGAGCGGCTGGTACTCCCAGGCCTGGATGTCGCGGGCCGACCAGTCGTTGACCAGGGCGACGCCGAAGACGTGGTCGCTGAATTCGTCGACGCGCACCGGAACGCCGAGCGGTGACCCGGTGCCGACCACGAAACCCAGCTCGGCCTCGATATCCAGCCGCCGCGACGGCCCGAAATCCGGTGTGGCCGAATCGGTGCGGCGCTGACCCAGCGGCCGGATGATCGGCGTCCCCGACACCACGACGGTGCCCGCCCGGCCGTGGTAACCCACGGGCAGATGCCGCCAATTCGGCAGCAGCGGTTCGCTGTCCGGCCGGAACAGCCTGCCGAGATTGGTGGCGTGGTCGATGCTCGCGTAGAAGTCGACGTAGTCGCCGATGTGGATCGGCAGCGCCATCTCCACGCCGTTGACCGGGTGCACCGCCTCGATCGGCAGCTCGGTGTCGGCCAGCTCCCGCAGCCGGTCACGCACGGTCCGCCAGTGGTCGGGCCCGGCGGCAAGGAAGGCGTTCATGGACGGCTGGGCGAAGACCGGATCGCCGAGCAGCGCGACGAGGTCGAGCACGGTATCGCCCAGCCGGGCGCCGACCCGGAAGCCGCCCCCCGGCGGCGCGAAGACGCCGTAGGGCAGGTTTTCCGGCCCGAACAGCGAGTCCGGCGCCACCTCCACCCGCAGCAGCCGCCCGCTCATCGCAGCCCCGGTCCGCGGCCCGACCAGGTCCAGGCGTAGGCCGGGTCCTCGCAGGCCAGCGCGCCCTCCCCGAGCTGTAGCGGCCGGAAGGTATCGACCATCACCGCCAGTTCGTCGAAGAACTCGGCGCCGATACTGCGTTCGTAGGCGCCGGGCTGCGGGCCGTGCGCGTAACCGCCGGGGTGCACCGACACCGAACCCTGGGTGATCCCGGAACCCCTGCGCGCCTCGTAGTTTCCGCCGCAATAGAACATGATCTCGTCGGAGTCGACATTGGAGTGGTAGTACGGCACCGGAATCGACAGCGGGTGATAGTCCACCTTGCGCGGCACGAAATTGCAGACCACGAAGTTGATCCCCTCGAACGCCTGATGCGCTGGCGGCGGCTGATGCACCCGGCCGGTGATCGGTTCGAAGTCGGCGATGTTGAAGGTGTACGGATACAGGCAGCCGTCCCAGCCGACCACATCGAACGGGTGCGTCGCGTAGATCATCCTGGTGCCGACCACCTCCGCGCCCGGCCGGTGCTTGACCAGCACCTCCACCTCCGTGCCGGTGGCCAGCAGCGGTTCGGCGGGACCGTGCAGGTCCCGTTCGCAGTAGGGCGAATTCTCCAGCAGCTGGCCGAATTTCGAGAGATAGCGCTTGGGTGGGGTGAGGTGGCTGGACGCCTCTATCACGTACGCGCGCAACGGTTCCTCGCCCGTGGGCAGCCAGCGATGGGTGGTCGCGCGCGGCATGATCAGCTGATCGCCCTGCCGGACCGGGACCGCGCCGAACACGCTCTCCACCACGGCCGCACCCGATTCGACGTAGACCAGCTCGTCGCCGATGGCATTGCGGTACAGCGGGGACGCGCCCTTGGCGACCACATACGAGATGCGCACGTCGGCATTGGCCAGCAGCAGCCTGCGGCCGGTCACCGGGTCGGTCCTGGCGGGGGTGTCACCGGGGAACAGCGCGGGCAGGCGCAGATGACGGTGGCGCAGTGGGTGATTCGGCGTCAGCGACTGATCGGGGAGCTGCCACACGGTCGAGTCGACGATCGCGGGCGGCAGGCCACGGTGGTAGAGCAGCGAGGAGTCACCGGAGAAGCCCTCCTCGCCCATCAGCTCCTCGTAATAGAGGTTGCCGCTCCCATCCCGATGCTGTGTATGCCGCTTCGGTGGCACAGACCCGAGCTGCCGATAGAACGCCACAAGCACACCTCCCGCTACGTCGCAGGTCGGATGATCCTGTCATCCACGGTACCGCTCGGGCGCCGCGAGCCGGGTCAGTCGGAGAACTCCGCGATGACCGGGGCGTGGTCGCTGGCGCCCTTGCCCTTGCGCTCCTCCCGGTCGACCGAGGCGTCCTTCACCTGGTCGGCGAGGGCGGCGGAGGCCAGGATGAAGTCGATGCGCATGCCTTCCTTGCGGGGGAAACGCAGCTGGGTGTAGTCCCAGTAGGTGTAGACGCCGGGGCCGGGCGCGAACGGGCGCATGACAT
The DNA here is from genome assembly GCF_040654235.1 of Nocardia sp. NPDC050718. Classification (NCBI taxonomy): domain Bacteria; kingdom Bacillati; phylum Actinomycetota; class Actinomycetes; order Mycobacteriales; family Nocardiaceae; genus Nocardia; species Nocardia sp. NPDC050718. The sequence goes on from NZ_JBFAHQ010000001.1 coordinate 621,199, forward strand.
CGCGGAAGCCGCTGTCGAGCATGCCCTGGAACGCGGCCCGCTCGGGCGCGGAGGTGTGGGTCTTGCCCTCGAAGAGTTCCGGGGCCCACACGTCGTCGTCGGTGGGGGCGATGTTCCAGTCGCCGACCAGCGCGATCTTCGCCGCCGGGTCCTCGGTCAGCCAGTCGGTCGCCCGCTCGCGCAGGGTCGACAGCCAGTCGAGCTTGTACGCGTAGTGCGGGTCGTCGAGCGCGCGGCCGTTGGGCACGTACAGGCTCCACACCCGCACCCCGCCGCAGGTCGCGCCGATCGCCCTGGCCTCAACCACCGGCGATTCGATCAGCGAGTCACCGGCGTTCTTGTCGAAACCGGGCTGCCCGGAGAACGCGGTCTCGACGTCGGTGAGCCCGACCCTGGACACGATCGCGACCCCGTTCCACTGGTTCAGCCCGACGTGGGCGACCTCGTAGCCCGCCTGGTCGAACTGCTCGTAGGGGAACTGGTCGTCGCGGCACTTGGTCTCCTGGATCGCCAGGACATCGATGTCGTGGCGGTCGAGGAAAGCGGTCACCCGATCGACGCGGGAGCGGATCGAGTTGACGTTCCAGGTGGCGAGACGCACGGGTCGCGGTCCTTTCCTACGACGCGCTCGGCGGCGCGGCGTAGCGGTAGCTGTGGTGTTCCAGGAAGCCGAGCTCGCGGTAGAGCGCGAGTCCGGTGGCGTTGCCTACCTCCACCTGCACGTAGGCATGGGTGGCGCCGTGCTCGGCGCCCCAGCGGATCAGCTCGGCGCACAGCAGCGAGGCCAGGCCGTTGCGCCGGTGCGCGGTCGCCACCGCGACACAGGTCAGCCCGACCCAGCGTCTGCCGTCCGGCGCGGTGGTGACCGCGCCGCGGCCGATCGCCAGCGCCTCCGGCAGGCCGAGCGAGGCGAACCCGAGCGTGCCGTCGATCACCGAGGTGAGCACCGCGACGTCCGGTTCCCGGACGGCGGGATCGAGCGGGATCTCGCCGCGATACCGGTGCGTGCGCAGCCAGCTCTCGCTCGGCGCGCCGGTGATCTTGACCATCGACGGGCCCTGCGGCAGGACGAAATTCGCGATGTCGAGCCCGAGGACCACGGTCTCGCTCCAGGTGTTCCAGCCCGGCGGCACCGGGGCCAGCCGATCGGGCAGTTGCAGTAGCAGCGGCAGTCCGTTGGCGGTGTACCAATCCGCGATCTTGTGCATGGTGTCGATCGACAGCACCGCGGGCACGCCGGACTCACCCAGCGGCACAGCGGAATTCGCGCGCCCGGTGTAACCGTCGCCCGCCCGCGCGAGCCAGCCGTCGATCCACAGATGCGCGCTGCCGGGCCAGGCGGCGGCCGCCGCGGTCTCCAGCGAGCGGATCTCCTTGGTGCGAATCGGCCGCGGCCCCAGGGCCTTCAGCGCGACGACCCGATCGGGCGCCACCGAGACCAGCTCGCCCTCGGCGGTCCGCACCGATGGCGGACTCAGCGACACCAGCTCGCCGATCACATCGGTGAGCGGCTGGGGATAGCCCTCGGGGAGCTGGTACCGCATGACGACGCGGCGGCCGAGCGGGATCTCAGTCGTCATGGCCGAACGGGTCGGGCACCGTGCCGGGGATCCAGCTCAGACCCGGTGTGCCCCAGCCGTTGCGCTTGATCGCCTTCTTCGCCGCGCGGGCGTTGCGGCCGATCAGCACGTCGACGTAGAGGAAGCCGTCGAGGTGGCCCACCTCGTGCTGGAGCATCCTGGCGAAGAAGCCGGTGCCCTCGATGTCGACCGGCTCGCCCTTCTCGTCGGTCCCGGTGACCCTGGCCCAGTCGGCGCGACCGGTGGGGAACTGCTCGCCCGGCACGGACAGGCAGCCTTCCTCGTCGTCGTCGGGATCGGGCATGGTCTCCGGGATCTCGGAGGTCTCCAGCACCGGGTTGATCACCAGGCCCTTGCGGCGGATCGGCTTGCCCGCGGCGTCGAAGTCGGGGCAGTCGTAGACGAACAGCCGCTTGCCGACCCCGACCTGGTTGGCCGCCAGGCCGACACCCTTGGACTCCTCCAGGGTGTCGTACATGTCCGCGATCAGGTCGGCCAGCTCGGCCGGCGTCTCCGTCACCGGTGCGGTGGGGTTGTGGAGGACGGGGTCACCGACGATCACGATCGGGAGAATTGCCATGAGCGCCATTATCGCCGGTCGCGCGCGTGGGTGAGCGGCGGCCCCTGTGGGGTACGACACCCTACTGGCCCGTAGTCAACACGCCGGGACATCGCTCGGAGGATCCGGCTCCTGCGTGGTTGAATGATCCGCGACGTGCAAGCGTCATTTTCATCTCGTGATACTCGGCGAGGGAGCAAGATGGACGGCGCAGCGGCTCGCAACATCGAGGCGGGAACCACACAGGACACGGCCCCCGACGAAGGCAGCGGGCTGAGTCGCCGTGAGCTCGACATCCTCGACTTCGAACGCAAATGGTGGAAGTACGCGGGCGCCAAGGAAGACGCGATCCGCGAGCTGTTCGCCATGTCGGCCACCAGGTACTACCAGGTGCTCAACGCGGTCGTCGACAAGGACGAGGCGCTGGCGGCGGACCCGATGCTGGTCAAGCGCCTGCGCAGGCTGCGGGCCAGCAGGCAGAAGGCTCGCGCAGCACGCCGACTCGGTTTCCAGGTCTGACATGAGGGCCACACAGCACCGGTTGCGACTAGGGTTGCGCGGGTGAGCAACCCGAATCCCACCCCCGGCGGCCCGCCGCTGCGCGCGCTGGCGATGGTGTTGATCGCCCTGGCCATCGTTTTCGCGGGTCTGGGTGCGATGTCGTTGTCGAACTCCGATGCCGACTCCGCCGATTCGGCCGAGCCGACCGAGACGACGACGTCGAGCGTGGTCGCGCAGGCGCCGGCCACCACGGCCGTCGCGACGACCACCAGCGCGGCCGCTGCCCCGACCACCGCCAAGACCACCACGACGACGGTCGCGCCGACCACCACGGCGGCGCCGAGCACCGCGCCCGCGGCCACGGTCGACCAGAGTGTGCCCGTGCGGGTGCTGAACAACAGCCTGGTCGCCGGCCTGGCCGCGCGCACCGCGGGCGAGCTGACCTCGTCGGGCTGGAGCAACGTGAGCACCGGCAACTACAGCGGCGAGAACCTCACCACCACCACGGTGTTCTACGGCGGCGGCGCGGGCGACAAGGCCGCGGCCACCGAGATCGCCGCGGAGATCGGCGGGACCGTCGCGCCGAAGACCGGCGACACCTCGCCGGGCGTTGTCGTCGTACTGACCGGTCGCTGAACGAGGCTCGGCACGCGGTGCCGAGTGGGGAACGTGCGCTGTGGCATCATCTTGAGCGGTACAGCCCCTGTCCACCCAGCTTTACTCGTTAAACTCGGTACTCGTAAAGGAGTTCCCTGATGGCCACGTCGACAACTCGTCGCCCGTCCTGGCGCATTGTGACCCCGGTGCTGGCGGTTGCCGCGTTCGGGCTCGCCGCTTGCTCCAACAGCCAGGAGTCGAGTGACGTCAAGGGAACCACGCCGCCGGTGTGGACCAGCTCGCCCGCGCCCGCGGGTTCCGGTACCGAGCACGGCGGCGGCCACGGCACCCCGACGACCGCGAACCACGGCGGCGGCGACCACGGCGCGCCCGCGGCCGGCGGCCTGAAGACCGAGCTCAAGTCGGGTTCCGGCGCGAGCGTCGGCACCGCGACCTTCGTCACCGAGGGCAGCCACCTGGTGGTCACCGTCGAGGCGCAGGGCCTCACCCCGGGCTTCCACGGCCTGCACTTCCACCAGAACGGCACCTGTGAGGGCGACTTCACCTCGGCCGGCGGTCATCTGCAGGTCGGCGCGGCCAACGCGCACCCGGCCAGCGGCGACCTGACCTCGCTGCAGGTCGGTGCCGACGGCACCGCCAAGCTGGTCACCCGCACCGACACCGTCACCCTGGACAACATCAAGGGCAAGGCGCTGATCGTGCACTCCGGCGCCGACAACTTCGGCAACATCCCGTCCCGGTACACCCGCGAGGGTGGCACCGGCCCCGACGAGACCACGCTGTCCACCGGTGACGCGGGCTCCCGGGTCGCCTGCGGCGTGGTCGGTTAGCGAGACGCACATGGCCGGGGCAATCCAGTCGGTACCCTTCCCAGGTTCGCCCCGGCCCACCATCGGCATCGAATGGGAGATCGCGCTCGTCGACAAGGTGACGCGCGATCTGTCCAACACCGCCTCGGCGGTCTTCGACGCCGTCGGTGACCGGCGTGCCCACGACGGCACGCCCCAGGTGACCAAGGAATTGCTGCGCAACACCGTCGAATTGGTGACCGGTGTGCACGACACGGTCGGCGGCGCGGTCGAGGACCTGCGCGGCACCATGGACGCGGTGCGCCGCGCGGCCGATCCGCTCGGCGTCGACCTGTTCTGCGCGGGCACCCATCCGTTCGCGCAGTGGTCGGCCCAGCAGCTCACCCGCTCACCGCATTACGACGAGCTGATCGAGCGCACCCAGTGGTGGGGCCGCCAGATGCTGATCTGGGGCGTGCACGTGCACGTGGGAGTCTCGCACCGGGACAAGGTCTTTCCGATCCTGAACTCGCTGCTGCTGTCGTACCCGCATCTGCTCGCGCTCTCGGCCTCCTCGCCGATGTGGTCCGGCGACGACACCGGCTACGCCAGCAACCGCGCGCTGATGTTCCAGCAGCTGCCGACCGCCGGGCTGCCGTTCCAGTTCGAGAACTGGCCGCAGTTCGAGGGTTTCGTGCACGACCAGCTCAAAACCGGTGTGTTCGAACAGCTCGGCGGCATGCACTGGGACATCCGGCCCGCGCCCAAGTGGGGCACCATCGAGATCCGGGTGTGCGACGGGCTGTCCAGCCGGGCCGAACTGGCCGCGGTGGCCGCGCTGATCCACTGCCTCGTCGTCGATCTGGAACGCAGGCTGGACGCGGGCGAGGACCTGCCGACGCTGCCGCCGTGGCACGTGCAGGAGAACAAATGGCGCGCCGCGCGCTATGGGCTCGACGCGATCGTGATCGTCGACGACGCCAGCAATGAGCGTTTGGTCACAGACGATCTGATGGAACTGCTGAACAAACTAGAGCCGACCGCCAAGCGTTTGGGCTGCTCGGACGAATTGGCCTCGGTCGCCGACATTCCCCGCCACGGTGCCTCCTACCAGCGGCAACGCCGAGTCGCGGCGCAATCGCAGGGTGATCTTGTCGCCGTCGTGGATTCGCTGGTGCGGGAGCTGGATCAGTAGCGTTCAGCTGCACGGCGGGGTGGCGTTAACCCGCCGTTTACGATGGCTGGATGCTTGTCGAACATCCGCGCACCGATGCGGGGGGTGCCGCCCAACGGAGCCGTCTGCGTGAGCCACGCACCCTCGCCGTCGTCGCGGTGTCGGCGGTGCTCGCGCTGCTGGTCGGATTGCAGATCGCCGCCTGGGTCAGCGGGTTCGACGGCCCGCTCGCGAGCCTGGCGCGCGACTACATCGGGACGCCGAAATCGATGTCGGTGCCGTGGGCCGGTCTGCTGCTCGCCCTCGTCGGGGTGAACGCGCGCAGGCGGCTGTACGCGGTGGCCGCCGCGATCGGGGTCGACGCGATCTACGTCGCGCTGCGGCTGCTCGACGGCAAGCCGTTCACCGTCGGCAACGGACCGACCATCGTCCTGACCGGCCTGGTGATCGTGGCGGCCGTGCGCTGGCGTGGGCGCGAACGCACCGACGCGCTGAAGGCGGCGGCGCTGGGCGCGCTGCTGGTGCTCGCGACCAAGGTGGGCGATGTGTGGCTGCACGTCACCTCGGCGGTGCGGCCCTCGGTGCTCGACGAATACCTGGTCCTCGCCGATCACGCGCTCGGTGACCCGTCCTGGGTCCTCGGCCGGGTGCTCGAGGTGCTCGGGCCCGAGGTGTACGGCGTGCTGCACTGGGTCTACATCGAGCTGCCGGTGGCCGCCATCGTGGTCGCGGTGTGGCAGTTGCGCCGGGTCGTCCCGACGGGGGAGTGGCCGACGCACTACCTGGTCCGCACGTTCCTGGTGCTCGGTCTGGTCGGTCCGCTGTTCTACGTGCTGTTCCCGGTCGTCGGGCCGATGTTCGCGTTCGGCGCGGACGGGCACGGCTTCCAGGTCGGCAACTTCTGGCCCTCGCTGCTGCCGCCGATCGATCACAACCCGGCCGCGCTGCCGTTCGACGCGTTCACCCCGCGCAACTGCATGCCGTCGATGCACACCGCCTGGGCGCTGTCGCTGTTCATCCACACCCGCCGCGATGTCGACGGGTCACGGGCGCCGGCCTGGCTGCGCTGGGGCGGCGCGTTCTGGCTGGCCGCGACCGTGGCCGCCACGCTCGGGTTCGGGTACCACTACGGCGTCGATCTGGTGGCTGGCGCGGTGCTGTGCCTGACCGTCGAGTCGGCGCTGCGGGCGCCCGAACGCGGCTGGGGCGCGTTCCGGGTGCGGATGGTCGGCTTCGGCGCGGTGGTGTTCGCCGCGCTGCTGCTGTCGTTCCGGTACCTCGCGGTGCCGATGGCCGAATACCCGGTGCTCGCGGGCGCCGTCGTCCTCGGGCTGCTGGCGGCGGTGGCCGCGGCGTTCCACGCGACCTGGTTCGCGGCGGCGCCGCGGCGGGAGCTCGCGCCGGTCGTCGGTTAGTCGTCGGCGTCGCGGCCGAGCTCGTTGATCCGCAGCAGGCCGTCGCGGTGCCGCTGTTCACGGTAGGCGGTGCGGCCGAGGAGATGGGCGATGACGGGCGCGGTGATGATGGTGAACAGGCCGGTCAGCACCAGCATCCAGACGTTGACGTCGCCCCTGATGTCGATGCCGGTGCCGATCATCACCAGCACCAGCCCGACCACCTGCGGCTTGGTCGCGGCGTGCATGCGGGTGAGGGTGTCGGGAAAGCGCACGATGCCGATGGCGGCGGTGACCGCGAGCACGCAGCCGGTCAGGATGAGCACGGCCGAGACCCACTCCCACGCCGTCATCGGTCGTCCCTGACGCGGAAGCGCGAGACCGCGGCCGAGCCGAGGAAGCCGACCAGGGCCAGCGCCACGATGGCCGGGATCACCGTGGTGTCGTTGCTGTAGGCGGCCCAGACCGCGAGCCCGGACGCGGCGATGGCCATCAGCGAGTCGATCCCGACGACCCGGTCCAGGGTGCTCGGCCCGGCCAGTACCCGGTAGCTGGTGATCACCGCGGCGGCGGTCAGCAGGATGCCCGCGAGCACGGCGACGACCGTCATGACCGCACCTCCGGGCCAGGGTCGAGCCTGCGGCGTTCGCTCGGCCGTTCGAAGGCGTTGATCAGCAGATGCTCCAATCGCCGGGTGGTGCGGTAGAACTTCAGCACCGATTTCTCGCTGCCCACGTCGAGCACGTGGACGTAGACCACGCACCGCGGCCGGTCCAGCTCGAGCACCATGGTGCCGGGAATCAGGTTCAGCAGGTCGGTGGCCATCACCAGGACCAGATCGGACTGGATGCCCAGGTGCACGCGCAGCACACCGGAGACCGGTGGACCGGCGGGCCGGATCGCGAACCAGGCCACCTGCGCGCTCGACTCGAGCGCGTAATAGGCGCTGACCACGATCAATTCGAGGAACGACAGCGGATGGAACCGGCCGGTCACCGGGACCATGGGCAGCGGCAGCGCGAAGACCACGATCAGCGCGACGACGAAGCCGGCCACGACATTGGCCGCGCTCAGGTCGCCCCAGAGCGCGACCCAGACCGCGGTCAGCCACGCGAGCACCCCGATCCGCAGCACGTTGTCGCGGTTGACCAGCCGCCCGAGCGTCATCGCGGCTCCGATCCGAGCACCGAACCGATGTAGACCGCCGGATCGTCCAGGTCGGCGGCCGCCCGTTCGGCGATGCCGAGGATCGGCCCGGCGAGCACCGTCAGCGCCAGCCCGGCGGTGACCAGGCTCGCGGTCGCCAGCACCATCAGCGCGGGCATCCGGCCTGGGTCGGTGCGGTCCTCGTAGTGCACATCGGTGGAATCCTCCACCAGGGTGGGCGGTTTCGCCGCGGTGAGATGACCCTCCGGCGCCTCCTCGCGCGGTCGCCAGAACGCCTTGCTCCACACCCGCGCCACCGCGTACAGCGTCAGCAGGCTGGTGATCACCGAGCCCGCGACCAGCACCCAGGCCAGCACGCTGCCGTCGGCCGCGCCCGCCTCCAGCAGCGCGACCTTGCCGATGAACCCCGAGAACGGCGGAATGCCGCCGAGATTCAGCGCGGGGACCAGGAACAGCACGCCGAGCAGCGGACTCGCGGTGGCCAGCCCGCCGATCCGGCGCAGCGAGACCGACCCCGCCTGGCGCTCGATCAGACCGACGGCCAGGAACAGCCCGGTCTGCACGAGGATGTGGTGGGCGACGTAGAAGACCGCGCCGGTCAGCCCCGCCGTGGTGGCGAGGCCGATGCCGAAGACCATGTAGCCGATGTGGCTGACCAGGGTGAACGAGAGCAGTCGCCGGATATCGGTCTGCGCGATCGCGCCGAGGATGCCGACGAGCATCGTCGCCAGTCCGCACACCAGCAGGATGTTGTCGAACGCGCCGTCGGGGAACCACAGGGTGTGGGTGCGGATAATCGCGTACACCCCGACCTTGGTGAGCAGACCGGCGAAGACCGCGGTCACCGGCGCGGGCGCGGTGGGGTAGGAGTCGGGCAGCCAGCTCGACAGCGGGAACACCGCCGCCTTGATCCCGAACGCCACCAGCAGCACCGCGTAGCAGGCGGTGCGCACGCCGCTCGGGGTGGCGTCCAGGCGCACGGCCAGCTGCGCCAGATTCAGGGTTCCGGTGGCGGCGTAGGTGATGCCGATGCCGATCAGGAAGATCAGCGACGACACCATCGACACCATCACATACGCGATGCCGGTGCGGATGCGCTCCTCGGTCGCGCCGACGGTGAGCAGCACGAACGAGGCGACCAGCAGGACCTCGAAGCCGACGAACAGGTTGAACAGGTCGCCGGCGAGGAACGCGGTCGAGACCCCCGCGGTCAGCACCAGGTAGGTGGGCCGGTAGATCGAGGTCGGCTGGTGCTCGTCGCCGTCGGAGATGTTCTGGCCCGCACCGTAGATCGACACCACCAGCAGCACGAAGGCCGACACCAGCAGCATCGCCGCCGAGAGCCGGTCCACCACCAGCGTGATCCCGATCGGCGACGGCCAGCCGCCCACCTGGACCGCGGTGGTGCCGTCGCGATCGGCCAGGTACAGCAGCAGCGCGCTGATCACCAGCACGCACGTCAGCGCGCTCAGCGAGATCATCGCCTGGAGCCGTGGGCGGCGGCCGAACACCAGGGTCGCCGCGGCGCCGAGCAGCGGGACCAGCACCGGCAGCGCGGCGAGGGCGGGGAGCAGATCCGGGGACAGGGTCACTGTTCGGGATCCTCCTGTTCCCGCCGGGCGGCGATCTGCGCGTCCTCGGGGTCGTTGTCGACGTCCTCGCTGGTGGTCAGCATGTAGGAGCGGTAGGCCAGCGCGAGCACGAACGCGGCCAGCCCCATGGTGATGACGATGGCGGTGAGGACCATGGCCTGGGCCAGCGGATCGGCCATGCCCTCGTGCGCGGTGTCGGAACTGCCGAGGATGGGCGGCCGCCCGTCGGGGCCGCCCATGGTGAGGATCAGCAGGTTCACCGCGTTGCCGAGCAGGATCATCCCGAGCAGCATCTTCGAGACCACCCGCTCGAGCAGCAGGTACACCCCGCACGCGGTGAGCGCGCCGATGGTGATCAGCAGAATCAGGTTCGCGCTCATACGAGTTCCTTGTCCAGGCGGGCGCCGAGGCTGCGCAGCACGTCGAGGACCAGGCCGACCACGACCAGGTAGACACCGAGGTCGAAGAACATCGCGGTGACCAGCTTGATGTGGCCGAGCACCGGCAGCGTCACCTCGATGATCGCCGAGGACAGCGGCGGCGCGCCGAGCAGCAGCGAGGCGGTCGCGGTGCCAGCGGCCAGGGTGAGCCCGGCGCCGAGCAGGTGCCCGGCGTCGACCGGCAGCGCCTCGCCCAGTTCGTAGCGTCCACCCGCCAGGTAGCGCAGGGTCAGCGCGAGCCCGGCGACCAGGCCGCCCGCGAAGCCGCCGCCCGGCGCGTTGTGCCCGGAGAAGAAGAAGTACACCGACAGCACCATGATGGTGGGGAAGATCAGCCGGGTGGTGATCTGCAGGACCATCGAGCGGTAGCGCCGGTCGACCAGCCGGGCGGCGGGCAGCCAGCTCACCGCGTCGGGATCGTAGTTCGGCGCGTCGGCCGCGCGGGGCGCGCTGCCGAAGCGTCTGCTGCGGAACACCAGCGAGGCGACGCCGGTCGCGGCGACGACGAGCACCGAGATCTCGCCCAGGGTGTCCCAGGCGCGGATGTCGACGAGCAGCACGTTCACCGCGTTCTTGCCGCCGCCGATCCGGTAGGCGGCGTCCGGGATGGCCTGCCAGATCGGTTCGGCGCGCCGCGCGGCGGTGGCGAACGCGGCCAGCACCGCGACGGTGATCCCGACGCCGATCGCGAGCAGTGCCCGGCGGACCTTGAAGGCGGTCGCCTGGTCCTCGGCGATCTCGGCGGGGAACGCGCGCAGCACCAGCACGAAGATCACCAGCGTCAGCGTCTCGACCAGGAATTGGGTCAGCGCCAGGTCGGGCGCGCCGTGCAGCGCGAAGATCACGCCGCAGCCGTACCCGGTGACCCCGACGACGAGCACGCTGGCCAACCGGTTGCGCAGCACCGTCGCGGCCAGCGCCATCGCGATCATGATCGCCCCGATCGCGGCTTGCAGCGGCGAATCCCACAGCCGCAGTTCCACGCCGGTCCGGGTGCCCAGCGCCAGCAGCACCGTCGGCAGCACGATCAGGGTGCCGAGGATGGTGGCCTGGCTGGCGGGCAGCGAGCCGGACTGCACGGTGCCGGTGATCTTCAGCGAGAGCCGGTCCATCGCCCGCAGCGCGGCGTCGTAGGCGCGGTCGGCGTTGCCGAGGCGCGGATGGACCGGTTCGTCGATCCGGCCGCGGATCAGGAACAGCGCGACACCGGCGGCGATGATGAACAGCGTCAGCACCAGCGGCCAGGTGAGGTCGTGCCAGAGCGCGAGATGGGCGTCCAGTTCGCCGGGCAGTGTGTGGGCGTAGGGGCTCAGCCAGCGGTCGACGTCGGTCGTGTCCAGCCCGCCCGCGACGCCCGCCACGGCGAGCACCGCGGGCGGGGCGAGCAGCAGCGCGCCCGGCGCGTGCCAGGTCATCGGGCGGGCCGGATCCGCGGTCTTGCCGAACGCGCCCCAGATGAACCGGGTGCTGTAGGCCACCGTGAACGCCGAGCCGATCGCGATGCCGGCCAGCTCGGCCAGCTTGACCGGGGTCGTCAGCACCTCCGCCGACCACACCGAGGTCAGCGCCGACTCCTTGCCGACGAAGCCGAGCAGCGGCGCGATCCCGGCCATGCTCAGCGCGGCGACGACGGCGGTCGCGCACAACCACGGCGCCCGCCGCCCGAGCCCGGACAGCTCACGCAGGTCGCGCGTGCCCGCGCCGTGATCGATGATGCCGACCACCATGAACAGACAGGCCTTGAACAGCGCGTGCGCCACCAGCAGGGTGATCCCGGCCAGCGCCGCGTCCGGCGTGCCGATCGCCATCATCGTCATCAGCAGGCCCAGCTGGCTGACGGTGCCGAACGCCAGCACCAGCTTGAGGTCGTATACCTGCATCGCCCGCCAGCCGGCCAGCAGGATGGAGACGAGGCCGAGCGGCAGCAGCATCGCGTGCCAGGGCGGGGTCTGGGCGAAGGCGGGCGCGAGCCGGGCCACCAGATAGATGCCCGCCTTCACCATCGCGGCCGCGTGCAGATACGCGCTGACGGGGGTCGGCGCGGCCATCGCGCCGGGGAGCCAGAAGTGCAGCGGGACGATCGCCGATTTGCTGATCGCGCCGATGAGTACCAGCCCGATCCCGACCGAGACCGCCGTCCCGCCGGGCGGCGCGGTCGCGAGCAGATCCGACAGCAGGAAACTGCCGTAGCGGTTGCCGAGGACGATGATCCCGACCAGCATCGCCAGCCCGCCCGCACCGGTCACCAGCAGCGCCTGGATCGCCGCCCGCCTGCTCACCGCCCGCTCGGCGTAGTGGCCGACCAGCAGGAACGACAGCACGGTCGTGATTTCCCAGAACACGTACAGCAGCAGCATGTTGTCGCTGGTGACCAGGCCGAACATGGCACCGGCGAAACCGATCAGCTCGGCGGCGAAGACCCCGAGCCTGACCTCGTCGCGATCGAAGTAGCGGCCGCAGTAGGCCAGGATCAGCGCGCCGATGCCGAGCACCAGCGTGCACATCACCGCGGCGAGGGAATCGAAGCGCAGGTCGATGTCCATCGAAATCTGCGGCGCCCATTGCACATGCGTGCGCACGGTCGTGCCCCAGTGCGCGAGCACCCAGCCCAGACTGCCGAGCGGAACCAGGGCGAGCAGGTAGAAAGCGTTGCGGCCCAGCACTCGTACACACAGCGGGGCCACCAGTGCGGCCAGCGCGTGGGCGAGTAGAACGGCGAGCAACTCCTCCTCCGTCTTTCGGTGGCGGTCGAGTAGTGCGCCCCGATCCTACGGGCGATCGTGCCGGGTTTCGCGGCACCGGCGCTGTCGCGTCGGCCATGTCGCCGACGGTTCGGCTATCGCCGCGGCGCGGATTCGTTGTCGGCGGGCCGGATTCGGTAGAGCACGGCCAGCCCGGCGGCGGCGCCGATCGTGATGGTCAGCGCGACCCAGCCGGGAATGCTCTCGTCGACGGAGGTCGTGCCCGTCGGCCAGTGCCGCAGCCGGGTGGGAATGGACCACAGGATCGACGGCAGGTACAGCGCGCCGAGGCCGAGCACGGCGCTGGGCAGGTAGCCGACCCGCAGCGAACCGGCGGCGAAGCCCGCGACGGCGGTCAGCGCGAGCAGACCCGCCGTCCACGCGAACGCCCACGGAAACCGCTCGGCCACGGTGGCGAACAGGCAGATCACGGCCGCGCCGAGCAGCACGGCCCACGGGCTCGACCAGCGCAGCCCGGCCAGGATGGCGGCGGTGGCGACGAGCAGGACGAGCAGTAGATGCCAGCCGAGACTCGTCGCGTCGGCCAGCGAGTCGGCCGCGGCGCCCAGGCTGACCGCGATCAGCACGCCCGCGCCGTCGCGGCCGGGCAGCAGGGTGGCGGCGGCGAAGGCGGCGGCCAGGGTGACCACCACGGCCAGCGTGATCTGCCAGGTGTTGCCGTTCAGGTCGTCGAATTCGCGATCGAGCCAGTCGGTGGCGACCAGCAGCGTCAGCGCGAGCACGGTGGCGGCCACGATCGGGGTGATCGGCAGGTCGGCGGCGAGGCGGGGGATACCGGGCATCATGCCGTGCCGGTGCCGCAGGGTGTTCAGCGTCAGCAGGACGACCGCGGCGATCACCAGCCAGGCCGGGGTGTGCACCGACTTGCTGGCCGTGGCCGAGGTGTTCGAGCTGAACACGGCGACGACCTCGCCGTAGACGAACACCGTCACGACCCCGAGCAGGTAGCCGACCGCGGGCCAGCGCAAGCGCAGCGCGCAGATGCCGAGCGCGCCGAACAGCACGCCGCCGCAGAGCGAATCGATGTAGTTCTGTGTGGTGAGCACGTCGGTCGAGGTCATCGTCCGGCCGATGAAATAGTTGATCGCCAGGGCCAGCGCCCCGCAGGTGGCGGCCAGCCAGACCAGCCCGGGGCGGGTGATCGGCCGGGCCAGCACCGCCACGACGACGGCGACGATGAGCCCGAGCGCCGCCGCGCGCGGCACGCTGTTGATCAGGCTGGTGACCCGGTACGGCGAGTCGACCGACTCGGCGCCGAAGGTGAACGGCAGGAACAGCGACATTCCCGCCGCCGCGGCCCCGGCGAACGCCGTCACCGCGTCCAGACCATCCCGGATCTTGGGCACCTCTTCGACGATACCGGCGCAAACCGCCCTACCTGGGATATCACGATCGGATCGCCGGTACGGCTATGCCGCGGGCGCCGGCTCGTCCGACCGGATCCGGTACAGCAGCAGCAGCGCGGCCGCGCCGCCGATCGTGATGGCCAGCGCGACCCGGCCCGCCGTCGCTTCGGACACCGGGGCGGCGCCGGTCGGCCAGTTCCGCAGACCGGTGGGAATCGACCACAGGATCGACGGCAGGTACACCGCGCCGAGGCCGAGCACGGCGCTGGGCCCGTGGGCGACCCGGATCGAGCCGAACACGTACCCGGCGACCACGGCCAGCGCCAGCGCGCCTGCCGTCCAGGCGAACGTCCACGGCAGGCGGGCGGAGAACGTGACGAACACGCAGATGGCGGCGACAAAACACAGCGCGGCCCACGGCGAGGCCCACCGCTGCCCGGCCAGGATGCCCGCCGCCGCCGCGCCGAGCACGAGCACGATCTTCCAGCCCAGGCTCGGGCCGTCGATGACCGAGTCGCCCGCGGCCGCCAGGCTGACGGCGACCAGCACCCCCGCACCGTCGCGGCCGGGCAGCAGGGTGGCCGCGACGAACGCGGCGACGACCGTGACCGTCACCGCGAGCGCGATCCGCCAGAACCCCTGAGGTCCCTCGGCGAACTCCCGCTGCAGCCATTCGGTGGCCAGCAGCAGCGACAGCGACAGGACCGTCGCGGCCACGATCGGGATCATCGGCAGCTCGGCGGTGGCCGACGGCCCGGCGGGTGGCTTGATGGTGTGCCGGTGCCGGACGGTGTTCACGGCGAGCAGTACGACGGCGGCGATGATCAGCCCCGACGGACTGTGCACCGCCCGGTCCGTCGTCGTCAGCATGTTCTCGGTGACCAGCGCGATCACCTCGCCGTACACGAACACCACCACAGAGCCGAGCGCGAAACCGGCCGCGGCCCAGCGCAAGCGCAGCGAACACAGGCACAGGGCGCCGAAGATCACGCCGCCGAACAGCGCGTTCACATAGTTCTGGGTGGTGAGCACCTCGGCCGAGTCCATGGTGTGGCCGACGAAGTAGTTGAACCCCAGCGCCGCGGCGGCGCAGGCGGCGACCAGCCAGTCGAGTCCGGGCCGGATCAGCGCGGCGACGACGACGGCGACGATGAGTCCGAGGGTGGTCGCGCGGGGAACGCTGTTGGCCCACCCGGCGACCTGATAGGGGGTGTCGATCACCGTGCTGGAGCGGGAGGTGAACGGCACGAACAGCGCGATTCCCGCGATCGCGGCACCTGCGAACGCCGTGACCGCATCCACACCATCCCCGAACGTGGGCACAGTTCGACGATACTCGCCGAAAGGCCCGTCTAGCTGCGACGTTGTCGACGATTCGGGATCGGTCAGGCCCGGCTCTCGGCATACCGGCGCAGCGACTCGACCTGTTCGGGATCCAGCGACGGCCGCACGCTCGCCCGCGCGGTCGCGACGTCCTCGGCGGTGACGTCGGCGGCCGCCATATCGCGGCGCAGCGCCGAGAGCGCCGCCTCGCGCAGCAGGGCCGCGCAGTCGGCGGCCGAATAGCCGTCGAGGTCCTCGGCCAGGGCGGCCAGGTCGACGTCGGCCGCCAGCGGCACCGAGCGACCCGCGGTGCGCAGGATGTCGAGCCGGGCCGCGGCGTCGGGCGGCGGCACGAACACCAGCCGGTCCAGCCGTCCCGGCCGCAGCAGGGCGGGGTCGATCAGCTCGGGGCGGTTGGTCGCGCCGAGGACCACCACATCGCGCAGCGGTTCCACGCCGTCGAGTTCGGTGAGCAGCGCGGCGACCACCCGATCGGAGACCCCGGAGTCGCTGCTCTGCCCGCGCCGCGGCGCCAGCGCGTCCACCTCGTCGAGGAAGATCAGCGACGGCGCCGAATCGCGGGCGCGCTGGAACAGCTCGCGCACCGCCCGCTCGGAGGAGCCGACCCACTTGTCCATCAGCTCGGCGCCTTTCACCGCGTGCACGCTGAGCTGACCGGTCCCGGCCAGCGCCCGCACCAGGAAGGTCTTGCCGCAGCCGGGCGGACCGTAGAGCAGCACCCCGCGCGGCGGGTCGATGCCGAGCCGGGCGAAGGAATCGGGATGCCGCAGCGGCCACAGCACCGCCTCGGTGAGCGCCTGCTTGGTCTCCACCATGTCGCCGACGTCGTCGAGGTCGAGCGAGCCGATCGCCAATTCCTCGGTCCCCGAACGCGACAGCGGCCGGATGACGTCGAGCGCGCCGACCAGATCGTCCTGCGCGAGTTCGGGCTCGGTCTGCTCGCGACTGGCCCGCCCGGCCGCGCGCACCGCGGCCTCCCGGCACAGCGCGGCCAGGTCCGCGACCACGAAACCCGGTGTGCGCGAGGCGACCAGATCCAGGTCGAGCGTGCCGGCGGGCACCTTGCGCAGCAGCTGCTCGAGCAGCGCGCGCCGGACCACCGCCGTCGGCAGCGGCAGGGCGAGTTCGCGATCGCACAGGTCCGGCGCGCGCAGACGCGAATCCACCTGCGCCGGATGGGCGGTGGTGGCCAGCAGGGCGACACACGGCGCGCGCATCGCGGCGCGCAGCTGATCGAGGACGAGCGTGGCGACCGGCTCGGCTTCGGCGGGCAGCAGCGCGTCGATATCGGTGATCAGCAGGATGCCGCCCTGACCCGAGGCGACGTCACCGACGGCCTCGGCGACCTCGCGCAGCCTGCTGCCGCTCTCCATCGCGCCGACGCTGGGCCCGTCGAGTTCCACCACCCGGCGCGGCGCGGCGACCGCCCTGGCCAGCGTCGCCTTGCCGACCCCGGCCGGTCCGGTGACCAGCACACCCAGGTGTGCCGGTGCCCCCAGTGTTTTCAGCAGCTCTGGCTCGTCGAGGGCCAGGCTCAGCCACTCCGACAGCTTGGCCGCCTGCCCCTGCACCCCGGCCAGCTCCTCCACCTGGATCGGCGCGCTGCCCGAACTCACCGACACCACGTCCGCGGGCAGGCCGTTCTGGCCCGGATCGGCGTCGCGTTCCATCGCGTGCATGATCGCGGCCGGGCCCCGGCCCCAGCCGACGGCCGAATTGGGTTGCACGCTCACCGGTCCCGGCATCGGATCGATCGCGGTGACGGTGAGCAGCTCGGTGGTCCAGGCGATGCCGAAGGCGCGCGAGAGCGCCTGGGTCGCGGCCGCCGAGCTGATGTCGGGGCCGAGATCGCGCGGCAGCAGCGACACCGTGTCGCCCACCGTCACGACCTTGCCGAGCAGGGCCTGGCGCAGCGTGGCCGCCGGGATGCTGGCCGTCGCGTGCGCCGATCCGCTCAGCGAGATCTGCTTGGCGCCGTAGACCGTCACCGGCGCGACCGTCACCGCCGCGTTCTCCCGCAGCCCCACATTCGACAGCGTCACGTCGTCGAGCAGCGCCACGCCGGGCGGGGTGCCCGCCGGGGCCTTGGCCACCACCGCCGCCGTCCTGCGGGCGCCGGTCAGGCCGATGCCGTCCCATTCGCGCAGGCCGAGCGCGGTCAACGTCTCGGGGTGCAGGCGCACCACCCCGCGCCGGGCATCGGCCGCCGAAGGGTTGAGCCGGGCGGTCAGCGAGAGTTCAGCCACTGTGCCATTCTGCCGCGTCCCGGCGAATTCGCTCCGGCGATGAGCGATCCTTTGGCAGACCGCAAGGTCGAGGGGCGAAAGTGGCTGACATGACGAACCACCGCAACCAGCCGGTACGCTGCACCGGACGCGCCGGAGGTGCCGGCGCCGCGATCCACCGGGGAAAGCTGCAGATGAATCGAATCTCCCTCGTCGTCCTGGCTGCTGGGGCGTTGTGCTTGACGGTGGCCGGATGCGGTTCCGACGACACCGCCGACGCGAGCGGGCTGCGCAAGGGCACACCGACCTCGAGCGCGAGCGCGAGTGCCACCACCACGACCAAGGCGGGCGCGACGACGACGTCGAGCGCCGCACCCACCGCCGCCGCCACCGGCGCGAAGATCACCTGCGGTCAGTTCAAGGAACTCGACACCGACGGTGAGAAGCAGGCGATCGAGCAGATCCTGGCGGCCAACCCGGGCAGCCCCTTCGAGGGCAGCCCGAATGTGGCACTCGGTACCGCGAAGCTGGTCTGCCTCGCGCCGGGCAACGCCGACAAGACCGTCGCCGAGGCCGCCGGGATCACGCCGTAGCGCTGCTCAGTGGACCAGTGACTGCCAGTTCGCAGGCACCCGGTCGGCCGGTCCAGGCACGGACTGGCCGACCGGGTGACTGGTCGGCGCCGCGAGTTCGGGACCACCGCTGTACATCTCGCTGGTGGTGAAGTTGTAGAACCAGTCCTCGCCGGGCTCGTAGCTCTGCATGAACGGATGCCCGGTCGAGGCGAAGTGCTTCGACGCGTGCTGGCTGGGCGAGCTGTCACAGCAGCCGACGTGCCCACATTCGGCGCAGCGGCGCAGATGCACCCACCAGCCCCGCGCGGCGTCGCACTCCTGGCAACCGGCGCCACTCGGCGGGACGCTGGTATCGATACCTTCGAACTCTTCGGCCATCACTGATCTCCTGTGTTCGACGGGGTGCTGTCGTTGTCCGCCTGGGGATCGAGCGGCAGGCGGACGATGAAACGGGTGTCGCCCGGTTCGGATTCGACCCGGATGTCGCCGTTGTGCTTGTTGACCACGATCCGGAACGAGATGTCGAGGCCGAGTCCGGTGCCGTCACCGACCGGTTTGGTGGTGAAGAACGGCTCGAAGATCCGGCCCTTGGCCTCGGGCGCGATGCCGGGCCCGGTGTCGCCGATCTCGACGACGGCGCAATCGTTCTCCTTGTAGGTGCGCACCGTCAGGGTGCCGGCGCCGCCCATCGCGTAGACCGCGTTGTCGATCAGGTTGGTCCACACCTGGTTGAGTTCGGCGGCGAAGCAGGGGACCGGCGGCAGCGCGCGGTCGTAGTCCTTGACCACCTGGACGCCGTCGCCGAGCTTGCGGTTGAGCATCACCAGCGTGGAATCGAGCAGCTCGTGCAGGTCGACCACCTGGTAGGGCGCGCGGTCCATCTGCGAGTACTGCTTGGCCGCGCCGACCAGGGTGGAGATGCGGGCCGTCGAGTCGCCGATCTCGTTCATCAGCAGCTCGGTCTCGATGGTGTAGTTCAGCCAGCGGATCGCGCCCTCGAAGACCTGCGCCTGGCACGCCTCCAGGGTCGCGTGCACGCCCTCGAGCCAGTCGATGTCCAGGCCGGCCTGGACGAAGGTCGGCGCCAGGTTCCAGCCGTCGGCGATGCCGTGGTCGTCGAACCAGTCGGCGAGCGCATCCTCCCGGTCGGCGGCCTCCAGCGGTGACAGATCGGGGGCCTTGGCGACCCGCTCGGCCGCCTGTTCCTGCAGGTCGACCAGGTGCACCAGCGCCTCGGGCGGGAACTTGCCGGTGGCCATCATCTTGAGCTTGTGCCGCATGCCCGCGACGCGTTCGCGCAGGCCCGCGGTGGCCCGCACCGCGGCGGCGGCCGGGTTGTTGAGCTCGTGGGTGAGCCCGGCCGAGAGCGAACCGAGCGCGAGCAGCCGCTCCCGCTCGGCGATCCGCTGGCTGGACTTCTGCCCGCCGTAGAACGCGCCCTCGAGCAGGTGCACCGCCATCGGGAACCAGTCCTTGACCATCCGCGCGAAGTCGGCGGCCGCCAGCACCAGGAACCGGGAGCGCCGCTCGACGTACATCGAGCCCGCGTAGTCCTGGCTCACCTTGTCGCCGAGGTAAGCCATCCAGGCGCCCGCGTACACGCCGCGGTGGTCGGTGCGGTTGATCTCGATCTCGATGCCGCCGGACAGCTTCGTCAGCCGCACCGCGCCGTCGATCAGCACGTAGAAGCAGGTTGCCGGTTCGCCCTCGCGGTAGACCGGGCCCGGGTCGATGTACTCGATCCGGCCCGCCTCGCACAGCTGCGCGAGCTGGTCGTCGTCGAGCTTCTCGAACAGGAACAGGGTGCGCAGTTCGTTCGGATCGCAGATCAGCATGCTGTCGGTCATTCGCGCTGTCCTCTCATGCCAGATACCGGTGGACGAGCATGACCGCCATGGCGCCCTCACCGACCGCGGAGGCGACCCGCTTGGCCGATTCGGCGTGCACGTCCCCGGCAACGAAGACGCCGGGGACGCTGGTCTCCAGGTGATGCGGTGGCCGGGGCAGTTCCCAGCCCGGCGGGCGGGCGCCGTCGACCATCAGGTCGGGTCCGGCCACCACGTAGCCCGCGTTGTCGCGGGTGACGACGCCGTCGAGCCAGCCGGTCTGCGGCGCGGCGCCGATGAACAGGAACAACCGCTGCGCCTCGACCTTGTCCTCGGTGCCGTTGCGGTTGTCGCGCAGCACGATCCGCTCCAGGTGATCGTCGCCGTCGACGCCGACCACCTCGGTCTCGGTGTGCACCACGATGTTCGGGATCTGCGCGATCTGCTGGATCAGGTAGTGCGACATCGACTTCTCCAGCGCGTCGCCGCGGACCACGATGTGCACGCGACGGGCATTGCGGGACAGGAACACCGCGGCCTGCCCGGCGGAGTTGGCGCCGCCGACGATGTAGACGTCCTGCTCGGCGCACTCGGCCGCCTCGGTCATCGCCGAGCCGTAGTACACGCCGCGGCCGGTGAATTCGTCGACGCCGGGGGCCGGATGACGCCGGTAGTCGACGCCGGTCGCGATCAGCACCGTGTGCGCGCACAGCGTGCCGCCGTCGGCGAAGCGCACCGTGCGCGCCGATCCGTTGACCTCGAGCCCGACGACATCGCGAGTGGTGATGATCTCCGCGCCGAACTTGGTGGCCTGGCGCCGTGCCCGATCGGCCAGCTGCGCGCCGGACAAGCCGTCGGGAAAGCCCAGGTAGTTCTCGATCCGCGAACTCTGCCCGGCCTGCCCGCCGGTCGCGGTGCGTTCCACCAGCACCGTGCGCAGTCCCTCGGATGCGCCGTACACGGCGGCGCCGAGCCCGGCCGGGCCGCCGCCGACCACGATCAGGTCGTAGAAGTCACCGCTGGGTTGCACGGTCAGGCCGACGTTCTCGGCGAGTTCGCTGTCGCTGGGCTGGATCAGGGCGGTGCCCGCCGCGGTGATCACCACCGGACAGGCCAGCGGATCGGCGCCCGCCGCCTCGAGCAGCCGCGCGCCCTCCGGTTCGTCGACCGGGTACCAGCGATACGGCAGCTGGTTGCGCGCCAGGAACTCCCGCACCTGCGAGGAGCGCGGCGACCAGCGATCGCCGACCACCTTCGTCTCGTGCACCGGGCGCTGCTCGGCACTGCGCCAGGCGTCGAGCAGGCCGTCGAGCACCGGGTAGAGCTTCTCCTCCGGCGGGTCCCACGGCTTGAGCAGGTAGTGGTCTAGATCGATGACGTTGATCGCGTCGATCGCGGCGTTGGTGTCGGCGTAGGCGGTCAGCAGGACGCGGCGCGCGTAGGGATGCAGGTCCATCGCCTGCTCCAGGAATTCGATGCCGTCCATGCCCGGCATCCGGTAGTCGGCGATCAGCACCGCGACCGGCTGGCCGCGCAGTTTCATCTCCCGCAGCGCCTCGAGCGCCTGCGGTCCCGACTCGGCCCGCAGGATCCGGTAGTCCGCGCCGTAGCGGCGGCGCAGATCACGCACCACCGCCCGGGAGACCCCGGGATCGTCGTCGACGCTCAGAATGGCCGGTTTGGTTACCGCTGGAGTGCTCACCAGAGAAGTATCCCCCTCCGCGGCGGTGCCGCGCCGTCGCGCGCGGTCAGAGCTGGTTGTGCAGCACCAGATCCAGTTCGCTGGGGGTGAGCAGGCGTTCGAGGCGTTCGTCGCGTTTGCGGCGGGTGAGGGCGGCGCGCAGCACGGAGCCGTCCTCCGGCTCGATGGTCGGCAGCAGCGGGACGTCGTTGGTGTGCCTGCGTGGCAGGAAGGAGCGCATTTTCACGGCCGATCACCTCGGGTTGACGACGGGAACGCTGGGAGCTGAGCATCGTCGATCAGCAACGGCGATTAGCGAAGAGTTTGCCAGCATGTCCGAGTTGGTGCAAGCGGGACAGCGTGGACACGGCGAGCCCACCGCTCGGTGGCCTGCGCGGGGGCAGACCACCGTCGCGGTGGGCGAAGTTGCTGGTCGGGCTAGCGCCAGTCGGGCAGCGTGACAACCTGTGCGGCGTAGGACAGTCCGGCGCCGAAGGCGATCAGCAGGGCGGTGTCGCCCGGCTTCGACTCGCCCTTGCGTAGTAGCGCCTCCATGGCCAGCGGGATCGACGCTGCCGAGGTGTTGCCGGAGTCCTCGATGTCGTTGGCCAGCGCGCAGTCCGCGGGCAGGTGGAGCACCCTGGCCATGATCTCGATGATCCGGCCGTTGGCCTGGTGCGGGATCATCGCGTTGAGGTCCTCGGTGGTGAGGCTGGCCCGGTCGATCGCGTCCCGGCAGACCTTCTCCAGCGAGTGCGCCGCCCAGCGGAACACCGCGGTGCCCTCCATCGCGAGGTAGGGGCGCACCGCGTCGGTGCCCTTCTCGTCGATCTCGGCGAAGAACTCCATCCAGTCCTTGTTCTGCCGGATGGCGTGGTGCTGGGTGCCGTCCGAACCCCAGACGGTCGGGCCGATGCCCTGGTCCTCGGCCGGGCCGACGACGACCGCGCCCGCGCCGTCGGCGAACAGGAACGCCGTCGAGCGATCGGTGAAGTCGACCGTGTCGGTCAGCTTCTCCACGCCGATCACCAGCGCGTTCTTCGAGGTGCCCGCGCGCACGAGATCCGAGGCCAGCGCCAGGGCGTGACAGAACCCGGCGCACCCCGCCGAGATATCGAAGGCGGCGGCGCCGGTCATGCCGAGTTCGGTGGCGATCTGCGGTCCGATGGCCGGGGTGAGCAGCAGATGGGTCGACGTCGCGACGATGACGCAGTCGACCTCGTCGGCCGCCATGCCCGCCGCGGCCAGGGCGTCGCGCGAGGCGGCGACGCTCATGGTCTGGATGGTTTCCTCGGCCGAGGCGAAGCGCCGGGTCTTGATCCCCGATCTGGTGCGGATCCACTCGTCGCTCGAGTCGATCGGCCCCGCGACCTCGTCGTTCGTGACCACCCGGGCCGGGCGGTAGACGCCCAACCCGAGAATCGCGGTGTGCTCAGCCCCAGTCGTCTGGGCGATTCGAGCAGCCATGTTGCGTCTCCTATGTACCTGTCAACCTGCGGTCGCACCGCTGGGTGTACCCGAAGCATCGAAATCCGTCGCTCATCGCCCATGACTCCCGCGTGGACAACATGTGAACGGGCAGACATGAGGCTTCCTCATATTAGCGCGTTCGCTCGGCCGATTCGTGTCTTATGTCACAACTGGTCCGGGGTATACCTTGGAGACAAGGCGATTGCTCGCCGACCCATCGAGGGAACGAGGACACCATGCTTGGACTCGGGATAATCAGTTGGATCATCATCGGCGGCCTCGCCGGTTGGATTGCGAGCAAGTTCATGAAGACCGACGCGCAGCAGGGCATCCTGCTCAACATCGTCGTCGGCGTCGTCGGGGGTCTGCTCGGCGGATTCGTCCTCAGTCTCTTCGGCGTCGATGTCGAGGGGGCGGGCTGGATCTTCAGTTTCTTCACCTGTCTGGCGGGCGCCTGCGTCCTGCTGTTCCTGGTGAAGCTGTTCACAGGGCGTAAAGCGGCACACTGACCACGGGTGGATGCGGCGGGGTTCCCGTAAGGTGTGAACGCTTGCGTTGTCGTCACACCACGAAAGAGGGAGCCCGTGGCACGCCGCCCCACTCCGCCCGGCACGCCCGAAACCACCGGCGTCGGCCATGTCGTCGACCTGGTGCGGGCCGCTGTACCTCCGCTACACCCCGCCGGCCTGCCGTTCGTCGCGGCGCCGCTCGCGGTCGCGGTCGTCGGCGGACGGAACAAATGGGTGCGCCGGGCCGGTCTCGCCGCCGCTGCCGCCTGCGCCGCGTTCTTCCGGCATCCGCACCGGGTGCCGCCGAACCGGGCGGGCGTCGTCGTCGCGCCCGCCGACGGTGAGGTCGCCCTCGTCGACACCGCGGTGCCGCCCGCCGAGCTCGGCCTGGGCGATCAGCCGCTGCCGCGCGTCAGCATCTTCCTGTCGGTCCTCGATGTGCACGTGCAGCGCGTCCCGGTGTCCGGGACCGTGCGCGAGGTGCTGCATCAGCCGGGCAAGTTCCTCTCGGCCGACCTGCCCGAGGCCAGCGACGCCAACGAGCGCAACAGCATGGTGATCGACACCGCCGACGGCAAGCAGGTCGTGGTCGTGCAGATCGCCGGTCTGCTCGCGCGGCGCATCGTCTGCGACGCGCGCGCGGGCGACGTGCTCACCATCGGCGACACCTACGGCCTGATCCGGTTCGGCTCGCGGGTCGACACGTACTTCCCGGTGGGCACCGAATTGCTGGTCGCCCCCGGCCAGCGCACGATCGGGGCCGAAACAGTCCTGGCTGTGCTGGGATGATCGAACAGGCCGCCCGCCGCAAGCGCCCGCGCTCGGTGCGGTTGCTGCCGAGCGTCGTCACCATCCTCGCGCTGTGCGCCGGCCTGTCCGCGGTGAAATTCGGGCTCGACGGCGAGCTGGACGTGGCGCTGGCCATGGTCGGCGCCGCCGCCGTGCTCGACACCCTCGACGGCAGGCTGGCCAGGATGCTCGACGCGACCAGCAAGATGGGCGCCGAACTGGACTCGCTCTCCGACGCGATCTCCTTCGGTGTGGCGCCCGCGCTGGTCCTCTATGTCACCCTGCTCGACGGCTACAGCGCGGGCTGGATCGTCGCCCTGCTGTACGCGGTGAGCCTGGTGCTGCGCCTGGCCCGCTTCAACACCCTGCTCGACGACGATTCCCGCCCGAACTGGGCGCGTGAGTACTTCGTCGGCGTGCCCGCGCCGGCGGGCGCGCTGATCGCCCTGGTCCCGATCGCGCTGAAGGTGCAGTTCGGGGACGGCTGGTGGGACGGCTTCGCCTTCGTCGCCGCGTGGACGATCTTCGCCGCGCTGCTGTGCGTGAGCACCATCCCGACGCTGGCGATGAAGTCGGTCTCGGTCGCCCCGCAGGCGGCCGCGGGTCTGCTGGTGCTGGTGGCGCTGGCCGCCGCCCTGCTGGTGACCTACCCGATCGTGCTGCTGCTCATCCTGGTCGGCCTCTACCTGGCGCACATCCCGTTCGCCTGGCGCTCGGCGCGCTGGGTCGCGGCGCGGCCGGAGACCTGGCAGCACAAGCCGTCCGAGCGGCGGGCTCAGCGGCGCGCGCAGAGCCGGATCCCGCAGATCCGGCGTCCGGCGATCCGCGGGTCGGCCCGGTTGCGGTTGCGTCGTCCGCGGGACTGAGTTTCGGCGGCCCGCGGGCCGCGAGGTTGTCGGCTGTCGGCGCGGTATCCGGGGAGCGGGATACCGCGCCGAATCCGGCATCGGTGGGTGCGTCGCCACGGCGGCGGAGATGAAGGGGGAAGCGTGGATTCCGACGAGGTCGAGGAGTTCCTCGGGCACCGGGCGCGATTGTTCGCGCTCGCGTATCGCATGTTCGGCGCCGCCGGTGAGGCCGAGGACGTGGTGCAGGAGGTGTATCTGCGCTGGGCCGCCGCCGACCGCGCCGAGATCGGCAACACCGAAGCCTGGCTGACCACCGTCACGGTCAATCTCTGCCGCACCGCGCTGGTCTCCGCCCGCGCCCGCCGCGAGACCTACGTCGGCCCGTGGCTGCCCGAACCCGTCCCGACCGGTCGCGGCGTCCTCGGCCCACTGGAGACGGTCGAGGCCCGCGAGTCGATCTCGCTGGCCCTGCTCACCGCGATGGAACGGCTCAGCCCGGTCGAGCGCGCGGTCTTCGTGCTGCGCGAAGCGTTCGGCTACCCGCACGCCGAGATCGCCGCGATGCTCGACCTCACCGAGGCCAACTCCCAGCAGATCCTGCACCGCGCGAGCGGGCGGGTGCGCACGGGCAAGCAGCGCTTCGCCGTGCCACCCGCGCACGCCCGCACGCTGATCGACCGGTTCCTGCTCGCCGCGTCGACCGGTGACGTCACCGCCCTGCGCGCGCTGCTCGCCGACGACGTGGTCTCCACCGCCGACGGCGGCGGCAAGATCACCGCGGCCCGGCGCCCGGTGCACGGCGGCGATCCGGTCGCGCGCTACCTCGTCGGCCTGAACAAGTTCCTCACCCCGGCGAGCTCGTTCTCGGTCGACGAGATCAACGGCGAACCCGCGCTGGTGGTGCGCGCGGACGGGGTCGTCGCGAGCTCGGTCATGCTCTTCGAGCTCGACGCCGACGGCCGGGTCGACGCGATCCGCATCGTCGTCAATCCCGACAAGCTGGGCTTTCTGGTCGCTGCCGAGGCGTGACCCGGATCACGTCCTCGACCTGTCAGGAAATCGCGGGCTGTCCGGTCTGGAGGGTGTCGGCATTGTCGAGAGGAGCCACACCATGACCGGGCAGCAGCAGCGAATCGTCGTCCTCGGCGCGGGCTACGCGGGACTCAGCGCGGCCCGCCGCTTGGCGCGCAAGGCACGCGACACCACGATCACGGTGGTCGATACGCGCGCGGAGTTCGTCGAACGGGTGCGGCTGCACCAGGCGGCCGCCGGCCAGTCGATCGGGCGCTGGGACCTGCGGGAGTTGCTGGAGCGCAAGGGTGTCGAGTTCGTGCGGGCGCGGGTCACCGCCCTGGATCCGGACGCGAAGCGGGTGTGGCTCGACGGTGAATGGTCGATGGGCTACGACACCCTCGTCTACGCCCTCGGCAGTGCCGCCGACCGCACGAGCGTGCCGGGCGTCGCCGAATACGCGCACTCCGTCGCCACGCCCGAGGATCTGCGGGCACTGCCCGCCGGTCCGGTGATCGTCGTCGGTGCGGGCTCGACCGGCATCGAGCTGGCGGCCGAACTGGCGGAGTCGCAGCGGGATTCGCGGGTCACGCTGCTGGGCTCGGAGGAGCCGGGCAGCTGGCTGTCGGCCGCGGCCGCCGAGCACATCCGCACCACGCTGACCGGGCTCGGCGTGCAGGTCCGGTCCGGCGTCAAGGTCGCCGAGGTGCTGTCCGACGGTGTCCGCCTGGTGGACGGCACCGTGCTGTCCGCGGCGGCCGTCGTCTGGACCGCCGGTTTCACCGTGCCCGACCTGGCCCGCCGTGCGGGCCTCACCGTCGACGAACAGGGCCGCATCCGCACCGACGCGACCCTGCGCTCGATCTCCCACCCCGACGTCTACGCCGCGGGCGACGCCGCGCTGATCGACGGCCCCGGCGACCGTCCCCTCCGGATGGCCTGCGCGACCGCCCTGCCCGCGGGCTCCTATGTCGCCACGGCGATCGTCGCCAGGGCGGGCGGCGCCGAGCCGAAACCGATGACCTTCCGCTACCAGTTGCAGTGCATCAGCCTGGGCCGCCACGATGCCGTCATCCAGTTCCTCAACGCCGACGACAGCCCGGCGAACCGTGTCGTTTGTGGACGCGCCGGTGCCTGGGTCAAGGAGCGGATCGTCCGCATCGCGGGCCGAGCGGCCGGCCTGCGCTGAGCGACGGGGGCGGAGCCGTTCGTCCGCCCCCAGCCGCTCGCTACCCGCGCGGGCCGAGGGCGGCGGGGTTTCTCCTGAGCGCTCCGACGAGTGACCCGATCCAGGGGACGACAGCGAGCACGCCGAGCACGATCAGCCACGGCACCCGCCACCACCAGCGCAGATCCAGCTCGCCCGCAGCTGGTTCCGTGGTGAATGGTCGAGCGGTCGACGACCACACCACGAACGCGTCCCCGATCGGCACCAGCCCGAAGGCGTACCGCTTGGAGCCGGGCAGATCCACCGGCAGCCCCAGCAGTTCGCCTTCGGCGCCGAGCGCGGCGGCCAGCTCGTGGTCACCGTTGACCCGGGCGGCCCCGAGCCCGACCACCGTGGCGGACAGGCTGATCCCGGCGACCAGCGGCCCCGAATCGACATCGCCCGGCTTGTCCACGCCGCGCGGGTACTCGCGCAGCGCGGGTCCGAAACCACCAGGGTAGGTGAGGAATTGGTCGCGGAACAGGCGGTATTGGTCGCGGGCGAAGTCGGCGTCGAGTTCCGGCAGGAACCGCAGGATCACCGTCTGCGAGGTGGCCCGCGCACCGTCGAGCTGGGTTCCGTCCGGCGTGACGTCGTGCGGCAGCAGGCCGGTGGCCGGATCGAGGTGTGCCCGCGCCGAGTCCAGCCACCGGGTGGTCACCGCGCCGAATCGCTCGCCGAACAGCCTGTCGTGCAACCGCAGCGACGCGACCGCCACGGTGGAATCGACCGGCCACGCCTGCCCGTGATAGGCCTGCAGGAACGGTGTCTCCGACGCCGCGAACGCCGCCGCGATCTCGGCACTGTGCGCTTCGAACCGCTGCACCTCGGCGGGATCGCCGGCATCGAGCGACAGGATCGCCCCGCGCAACCAGTTGGTCCACCCCGCCCAGAACACCCCGTACGCGGGCCGCAGTGCCGGGCTGAACACCGCCCGCCCGTCGGCCGACTCCACTCGTTGCAGCGCCCAGCGGGATTCGCGCAACGCCTGCTCGCGCAGAGCCGGATCGGTGCGCGCGGCCTGCACCCACGACAGCCCGTAGAGCGCGTTCAGGAAGAAGTGCCCCTCCGGAAACTGGCGCTGCGCGGCGACATCCGCCCCGTCGTCGAGCGCGTCCCGGAGGAACGCCAGCTGACGCTCGGCCGACCCGGGCTGCGCGTCGATGCCCGGCTGCGGCCACAGGAACCGGCCGAGGCCGATCACACAGGCCAGTGTCACGACGATCCCCACGATGCGCAGCGCCCACCGGGCCGTGCGCCGAAATCTCCCCATGCGGACATGGTGCCATCGACATGTCGTCAACCAATGGTTGACGAGAGCGAATCGTCAACTTAGAGTTGACGCATGAGCACTTCGAACATTCGCCTCGACGACCTGATCGACGGCATCAAGAAGGCCCGTCCCGACAACGTTCTCGACCAGCTCTCCGACGCCGTGGTGGCCGCCGGCCATCTCGGCGAGGTGGCCGACCACCTCATCGGCCACTTCGTCGACCAGGCCCGCCGCTCCGGCGCCTCGTGGACCGACATCGGCGTCAGCATGGGCGTCAGCAAGCAGGCCGCCCAGAAGCGCTTCGTCCCCAAGCAGCCCGGTGACGCGGCGGCCATGGACCCGCAGGCCGGGTTCGCCAAGTTCACCGACCGGGCGCGGCAGGTCGTGGTCGGCTCCCAGGAATCGGCCAGGTCTGCGGGCAACAACCAGATCACCCTCGGTCATCTCATTCTCGGGCTGATCGATCAGTCCGAGGGGCTGGCGGCCAAGGAGATCGTGGCCAGGGGCGTGAGTTTGGACGCGGTCCGCGCGGCGGCCCTCGCCGCGCTGCCGCCCGCGACCGACGACATCCCCGCGCTCATCCCGTTCGACGGTGACGCCAAGAAGGCGCTGGAGCTGACCTTTCGCGAAGCGCTGCGCCTCGGTCACAACTACATCGGCACCGAGCACATCCTGCTCGCGCTGCTCGAGCAGGAGAACGGCACGGGCGTGCTCAGCGGCCTCGGCCTGGACAAGGCTGTGGTAGAAGCCGAGCTCGTCGAGCTGCTGAACCAGTTCCTGGCCGCGGCGGAGTACGAGTCCTGAGGCGGCGGACGCGCCCGGCGCGGTCCTCCCGTCGGGCGCGACCTTGCACTCTCACTACCCGAGTGCTAAAAATGGCTTTGGCACTCACGTCTGTTGAGTGCCAGGTCGGGACGGTGAGATCGGGATCCATCGACACCCTCGGTCGTCCGTCGCGGGCACCGCACCTGGCCAGCGTACTTTGGGGCGATCCAACCTGTGGTCGTCTCGTGTGTCAGCCATAGACATGTGGAGGATCTCAACGCAATGGCCAAGACAATTGCGTACGACGAAGAGGCCCGTCGCGGTCTCGAGCGGGGTCTGAACGCCCTCGCCGACGCTGTCAAGGTGACGCTGGGCCCGAAGGGTCGCAACGTCGTGCTCGAGAAGAAGTGGGGCGCCCCCACGATCACCAACGATGGTGTGTCCATCGCCAAGGAGATCGACCTCGAGGACCCGTACGAGAAGATCGGCGCCGAGCTGGTCAAGGAAGTCGCCAAGAAGACGGATGACGTCGCCGGCGACGGTACGACCACCGCCACCGTGCTCGCCC
The DNA here is from genome assembly GCF_040654235.1 of Nocardia sp. NPDC050718. Taxonomy (NCBI): domain Bacteria; kingdom Bacillati; phylum Actinomycetota; class Actinomycetes; order Mycobacteriales; family Nocardiaceae; genus Nocardia; species Nocardia sp. NPDC050718. The sequence continues at coordinate 651,211 of NZ_JBFAHQ010000001.1, forward strand.
AGGCGCTCGTGCGTGAGGGCCTGCGCAACGTCGCGGCCGGCGCCAACCCGCTGGGCCTGAAGCGCGGCATCGAGAAGGCCGTCGAGGCCGTCACCGCCAAGCTGCTCGACACCGCCAAGGAGGTCGAGACCAAGGAGCAGATCGCTGCCACCGCCGGTATCTCGGCCGGCGACGCGTCCATCGGTGAGCTCATCGCCGAGGCCATGGACAAGGTCGGCAAGGAAGGCGTCATCACCGTCGAGGAGAGCAACACCTTCGGTCTCCAGCTGGAGCTCACCGAGGGCATGCGCTTCGACAAGGGCTACATCTCCGGTTACTTCGTGACCGACCCCGAGCGTCAGGAAGCGGTCCTCGAGGACCCGTACATCCTGCTGGTGTCGTCGAAGATCTCGACCGTCAAGGACCTGCTGCCGCTGCTGGAGAAGGTCATCCAGGCCGGCAAGCCGCTGCTGATCATCGCCGAGGACGTCGAGGGCGAGGCCCTGTCGACCCTGGTCGTGAACAAGATCCGTGGCACCTTCAAGTCCGTCGCCGTCAAGGCCCCGGGCTTCGGTGACCGTCGCAAGGCACAGCTCGCCGACATCGCCATCCTGACCGGTGGCGAGGTCATCAGCGAAGAGGTCGGCCTCTCCCTGGAGACCGCCGGTCTGGAGCTGCTGGGCCAGGCCCGCAAGGTCGTCGTCACCAAGGACGAGACCACCATCGTCGAGGGCGCGGGCGACGCGGAGGCCATCAAGGGCCGCGTGGCGCAGATCCGCACCGAGATCGAGAACTCGGACTCGGACTACGACCGTGAGAAGCTGCAGGAGCGCCTGGCCAAGCTGGCCGGCGGTGTCGCGGTGATCAAGGCCGGTGCCGCCACCGAGGTCGAGCTCAAGGAGCGCAAGCACCGCATCGAAGATGCCGTGCGCAACGCCAAGGCTGCCGTCGAAGAGGGCATCGTCGCCGGTGGTGGCGTGGCCCTGCTCCAGGCCGCCCCCGCGCTGGACGGCTTCAGCGGCCTGTCGGCCGACGAGGCCACCGGTGTCAACATCGTGCGTGTCGCGCTGTCGGCCCCGCTGAAGCAGATCGCCTTCAACGCCGGCCTCGAGCCCGGCGTCGTCGCCGAGAAGGTCTCCAACCTCCCCGAGGGCGAAGGCCTGAACGCCGACTCCGGCGTCTACGAGAACCTGCTGGCCGCCGGCGTTGCCGACCCGGTCAAGGTCACCCGTTCGGCCCTGCAGAACGCGGCCTCCATCGCGGCCCTGTTCCTCACCACCGAGGCCGTCGTCGCCGACAAGCCGGAGAAGGCCGCCCCCGCGGGCGACCCCACCGGCGGCATGGGCGGCATGGACTTCTGATCCCCCCGGATCCGTAGTTCCCGCAAGTCACCGAAGGCCGGTCCACTCCCGAGTGAACCGGCCTTCGGCCTGTCCCGACCTCACCCCACCGGGTCGGCTAGCCTCGGAGGTGTGGGGGAGATGAAGCCGACGATCATCCGTACGGTCCGCAAGTACTGGGTGTTCTGCGTCCTGATGGGGATCATCTGCGGCTGGTTCATCGTGTCGGGCCTGTTCGGCCTGCGCAACGACGTGGTCACCTGCCACACCTGGAACGTCTTCGTCCTGGACTTCTCCAGCTACGACATGAACCCCGGCGACGGCTGCTCGATGTCGAAATCCGGTGCGAACTACTCCGACGTGAAGTTCTTCAACAATGTGATCGACGGAGTCAAGGTCGCGATCGGCGCAGTCCTGCTGTGGGCAGGCTGCTCAGCGCTGATCGACCTGGCGAAGAAGGACTCGACTAGGTGATCCCGTGGTGCGGTGAAGCCCTCACCCCACCGGGGTCAGTCGTCGTACAGCAGATGTTCGGCGCGAACAGGCAGTGCTGCGAGCTCGGCAAGGGACATGCGATCGATCGCTCGATGCAGACGTTGCCGTAGCCGTTCGACATCTCCGCCCTGCCGCGTGGTCTCAGGCCTCGGGACTGGCCCTCGGGAGATGACCTGCGGCGGAGTCGGCGATGACGTCGTGGTGGCCGTCCGAGCGCTGACGGCGTTGGTCTGTCGGTTGTCCAGCAAGTGCGTGAGTGGAATGCTCTGCTCGGCAGCCCAGTTGGAAAGGTGCTCGAAAACGTTGTGTTGCAGAGCTGCCCGCCACTGAGTGTTCAGTCCCAGCCTGGTCAACTCGCGGCGGAACTCACCTTTCGGTGCCGACGAAGCCAGCGACTTCGCCAGTTCCGATCGCGCAGGTTCGGGCAGAGTGTTCGTCCACTCTCGCATCCAAGCCACCTGTTGGTCGAGACCGACCGCAGGGATCTCGATGAAGCGCTCTGCTGAGGACTCCCAGGCAGGCTTGCCGTCCACGGTCGGAAACATGAAGGCGTGCTGACCTTCTCGATCCCAGAGTCGTCGAAGTCCAGTACGCCAATCGACGAATACCGACCACACATCGGACTTGATCATGCGGTTGCCCGACGCATCGGATGTGGTCCCCGCCGTGCTGCTGGGCTCGGCAGGCCTGGTCATGGCCGCTACCTGATCCAGGGCCTCGGATGTCTCCCCGGGAAGGCCGACAAGGTTGTGGCCGTTGGAAAGTCGGCGAACCTGCACGCACCCGGCCCGCTCGGCTGCAAAGATGAAATCACGAAACGTATCAAATCCGTACTTTTGCTCGGAGAAACCTTCGACCGCGTCCTGCATAGCTGGCTTCAAGCCCGCGGTTGTGGTGATGCGGCCGAGTTCGCGCCACTCGGAGATGATGTTCTGCAGTGCCTGGAAAGCAACCTGCGGATCAGCGGCGGTCATGACATCTGCCTCCAGATACGAAGATAGCCCCAGGTGAACGGGGCTATCTGCTGGAACATATGTCGTCGACTCGCCCTGGCACGGCTCCTTCGACTTCTGCGGCAGGCCGATTCAATCGAATCCCGTAGGAGGTGACTCCTTGCAGCGTTGCGGCGGTACCGTCGCTGCGGTGGTCGACCGGAGTGGCCTTTCAGCCAAGCTGTTTGGCTCGACGTCCTATGTCTTGAGTTCGGACCGAAATTCCTCGAAGGCATTGCCATCGATAGCAGTAATCTCGATCGGGCATGATTATAGCACGTAGTCGCATCGATGCAGGGGCGTGTTCACTGCTCCTGGGCGAGCCACTGCCGGACTCGCCGTGGATCTTCGGGTTCGACGGGTATCCCGACAATGTTCGCGCGCGAGATCAGATGGGTGGCCAGACACTCCCTGATTTCCTCGACGGTCAGATCAGCCTTCAGGCAGTGGTTCCACAGCAGCGCTTTGAACACGTAGTCGAGATGAGGTCGGCTGACGATCTCCCCGCGCTCGGAAGCCGCTGTCCGTGCTCGCTGGCTGAGTTTGTTCACGTCGCGAATGCCGGTCAGGCCATCTGAAGCGAGTTCCAGCTCGCGCCACACGGTTGCGGTCACGGTGTCGCGTACGGCTGTCACAACCTGGGAGATCTGGCGCCGCCCGACCGCTGGAGTGTTGCGATCCTTGACCCGGAGCTTGCGGATGATCATCGGGATCTCGAAATCGGTTCTCGTGCTGAGGTCGACGATCTCGTCGCGTGGAGTACCCGGCGGAACCACTCTGGCCGGGGTGCCGGCGATATGGACGTCAGCGACTGCGGCGGTCAGCAGATCGCGAAAGGAGCCATGGCCTGCCCAACCTCGGATGAGATCGGTTCCGAACTTCGACTGCACCTGCTGTGCGACGTCGGTGAGCAAGGCCGGATGTTTGAGGCTGGCAACGATGGTGCGAACGCCGTCGTACAGAGCCTCGCGGGAATCATTGCTGATCTGCGGTGGGGGAGGTGTCTCGGAAGCCTTTACTTTCGAATGGTTCTCGGTTGGGCGTACATCGCTGGATTCCTCGTCAGCGATCGTCCGTTCGGCGATCCGATCGAGTTCGTTGCGAAGGTCCTGGGCCAGATCATCGACAGTCGCGAGGAGGTCGGCCATACGCCGGGCGATCGTCGTGGCGAGATCGGGAAGCCGAACACCGGGTTTGTACGTGTCTTCGTGGGTTAGTTCACCCCAGCCGTCCTGCAGGAGCGTGCGAACCTGGAGTTCGCCACGAACACGTGCGTGTTTGTCGAAGCCAGGCACGATGGTCACCAGGTTGACGTGGTAAGCGCGATAGCCGGACTCTTTTGGGCTATCGAAGTAGTCCTTGGTGGAGTTCGGTTCGATCGCCAACGAGTAGGCATCGCTCGTATCGGATGACGGGAGATCGGCCAGGATGTCCTGAAGACGAGTCACGTCACTGAGGTTGTTGCAGATGACCCGGAAGCCGACCAGATCGTCGATCGCTTCCGGAATCGACTCCAGCGAAACGATTTGTCCGTGGTACTTACGCTTCGTCATCTTCGCCCAGAGTCGTGCTGGGTCCTTGACCCGGCTTGTCGCCACCCTGATTCGGTGTCGGTCGAACTGTGGCAACTGCTGATCGAGGGCGCTGGTCAGGATGCGGTCGAAGGTTTTGGCTGCGGGATCGAGTTGGTCCGCCTTGATTCGCTGATACCAGGTGATGTACTCAGACCAGCTGAACGAGAACGGCGAATCCAATGGTGCCTCCGACGGTTCCACGCCATCCGCCCCTTCTGGAACTCGGGTTCGATGTCGATTCCAGTGTCCACACCTCTGGCCAACGCGTCCAATAGACACCGTATGCACCGACCGACCGAGGCGGTAAGTGGGCGGACCTCACCCCACCGGGGTCAATCGCAGTCTTTCGGCGAGTTCGTTGAAGATGTAGAAGTTGGGGATGGTGCTGACGGGGGTCAGGGAGATCCACATGCCGGCGAGTTTGATGCGGATGTGACCGCTGCGGGCGTCGATGAGCTGGATGTTCTCCCAGGGGAAGGCCTCGCCGTTGTAGGTGAGGGCGTCGAGGGAGAGGGCGAGCTCGCCGAAGGCGACGGTGTCGCCGTTGTCGATGGCGGTGACGGCGGCGGGGAGTTGGGTTGCGGTGACGGCGGATTGGATGGCCCTGGCCCATTCGCGGGCGCGGGCGAAGCCCTCCTCGTCGACGGTGGCCTCGACGCCACCGGGGCCGCTGAGCTCCAGGTAGTACGACACCGGCATGGTGTCGTGGAACGGGATCATCTGCTGGCGGACTTCGGTGCTGTCCCAGCGGAATCCGGCGACGCGCTGGCCGGAGCGGTAGACGGTGACGCCGTGGTCGAACAGGTCGATGCGGGCGGCGCGGTTCTGCCGGTTGAGGATTCCGCGGCGGAACGCCAGCAGCACCGGGACCGCGGCGATCGTCAGCAGCGCGACGCCACCCTGCCAGGCGCCGACGGCCGTGCAGATGACGCCGATGGTGGCGATGCTCCCCGCGACGATGCCGCAGCCGCGCACGAACGTGTCGTCGGCCGGGGTCGCGAGGAAGGTGTCACGGTGCGCGCCGAGGTGCTGATACTCCGCCATCAGGTGTATCAGCTGGGTCAACGGCACGGTATGCCGGGCTTCGGCTACGTCCTCCGCCCTGTTCGGAGTGATCACTCGTCCCTCCATGAGGCGTTTTCATCCGCGGCGAAGCGTATTCGACGAGGCCGAATACCGCCACTGGTGCATCGACAATCATCGCCTCGATCCCGAAATCGGCTGCTACGCGGGGTGAACGCGCTGTCAATCCGACTGATTCGGCGCCGCCGGATCGAGCAGCCGGAGCAGCACGGCGTCGACCAGTTCGTCGGTGGCGGGCAGCGTCCCCGGCGCGACCCTGGCCAGCTGATTGAACCCGTGATAGATGCTGACGGCGACCGCCGCGCGGGTGGCCGCCTGCGGATCGGGTACCCCGAGCAGCCGCAATTGCGCGGCGACGTAGGCGATCCGGCGTTCGGCGACCCGGCGCATCGCGGCGGCGACGGCGGGCTGATCCACCGAAGCGAGCAGCGCGAGATCTTCCCTGCCGTGCGCGGCGTAGTCGATGACATGGGTGAACAGCTGCTGCAATCGTTCGGCGGGCCCTGGCAATCGATCGAGCTCGTCGATGACGTCCTGCGTGCCGCGCCGCTCCCACTGTGCGAGAACAGCGTCGACCAGCGCGGCCCGGTCCCTGAAGTGCCAGTAGAAGCTGCCCTTGGTCGCGCCGAGGCGCTTCGCCAGCGGCTCGACCGCGACCGCGACCAGGCCGCCCTCGCCGAGGGCTTCGAGCGCGGCCTGTGCCCAGTCGTCGGCGGTGAGCCGGCGCCCCGCCGACTTCGCGTTCCCCTCTTGCGGCATTCACATACGCTACCGTATGGTCGAATCCATACGGGACAGTATGGAGGTTGACCATGCCGATCGTCACCGCGGCGCCGCTGGCCGAGGCGGCCATCGCCGACCCCGACTACGCCGATGCCTACTCCGTCGACGTGCCGCCCGGCGCCACCACCGACCCGGCGGCCTGGACCCGGGCGATCTTCGGCCGCAACGCCTTTCCCGAGCGGGCGGTGTCGGACACCGAACACTTGACCGGCAAGGCCATGCCGATGCTCGACTTCGTCGCTTCGGTCCGCGTCGTCGATAGTCGCGTCACCCTCACCACGCTGGTGCGCTACCGAAATCCGCTGGGGGGGCTGTATTTCACGATCGTCGGCATCGGGCACCGCAGGCTGGTCCCGCGCATGATGGCCCGCGCCGAGCGCAGGATGCGCCACGCTGACTGAACGGGGCAGGGATCGAACCGATCGGTCTCGATAGTCTGGACGGGTGCTGTTTCTGGACGAAGGCCCCCGGACCGGCCCGGCGATCGTGTTCGTGCACGGCATCCCCGGCTCGGTCGACTGGTTCGCGGCGGTCGCCGAGCGGCTGGCGCGCGAGTACCGGGTGATCCGCGTCGACGTCCACGATCAGGGCGCCGGCTCCGGTGATTTCACGGCCGCCGTCCGGACCGCGCCGCTCGTCGAACTCCTCGACGAGCTGGACCTCGACCGGGTCACGGTGGTCGGGCACTCGTTCGGGGCCGAGATCGCCCTCGAGCTCGCCGCGGTCTCCCCGCGGGTGGCCAGGGCGGTGGTCGTCGGCCAGGCGCCGGACTACCGCATCGCCGCGATCCCGGCGGTGGCGACCTGGGTGGTCCGCCCGTGGACGGTCCGGCTGGCGCAGCGCTGGACACCGGCCCTGGTGGTCCGGCTGGCGAACCGCACCGCGTTCGCGCCGCGCTTCCGCTACGACTCCGCGCCCGGCCTGGCCGACGCGGTGGTGCGCGACTTCCGTGCGGCCGTGCCCGCCGGCCTGGCCTACGCCGCCGGTCCCCGGGGCGACGACCTCGCCGCGCGTCCCCTCGACGCCAGGGCCGCCGCCCTCGACCTGCCGGTCCTGGCGATCCACGGCCGCCACGACCACCTCTACGACAGCACCGCCACCCTGGACCGCTACGCCGCGGCGGGCGCGCGCACCCACCTGGTCGAACACGCCGGCCATTCCCCGCAGGTCGAGCAGCCGGACGAATTCGTCGCGGTACTGCGGGAATTCGTCGCCGAGACCTGATCAGAACCCGTCGACCGCCGTCACCACGAAGGTCCCCGGCGTCCCGGTGTCGCCCAGCGGTCCGCCCTTGTCGAACTGCGACGACACGACCAGCGCCCGATCGCCGACGTGCGCCATCGTGGTGGGGACAGCCAGTGCGGGATCGTGGAATTCGGCGACGCGCGTCGCGGTGGCACCGTGGTCGGCGACGGTCCACCGGCTGAGGGTGTTCTCGGTGTTGTGGACCACCCACAGGGTGCCGTCGCGCAGTTCCATGCCGTCGCCGTGGCGGACGTCGCCACCGGTCAGCGCGACCTTGCGGATCGGCTCGGCGCCGCTCGGATCGATCCGGTACAGCTCGCCCGCCGACATCGCGACGACCAGCAGGTACCCGTCCGCCGGATCGGCGACGATGCCGTTCAGCTCGTAGACCTGCGGATCGCGCGGACCGAGTACCGGGCTCAGGTCGTAACCGATGTCCAAGTCCCCACTGCCCTTCGATACCCGGTCCGGGCTCACCCGGTAGACGACATTGCGCACGCTGTCGGTCAGATAGGCGGTGCCGTCGGCGCCGAAGTCGAGATCGTTGACGAATCGTGGCGCGCTGTCCGGCACCGCGAACGAGGCCAGCAGCGCGCGCGACCCGGTGTCGTACACGGCGACGCCGGCGCTCGAATCGATCACCCACAGCCTGCCGTTCCGGTCGACCCGCAGGCCGTTGGTGGTCTTGCGGCCGTCGGCGCCCGCGGGCAGGAACACCTCCGCTCGCGTCGCGCCCGGGGTGGCCCGATAGACGGCGCCGTCGGCGAACGAGCCCACATAGCTGTCGCCGGAGCGCGCGTCCACCGCGATGCCCTCGGGATAGACGGCGCTGCCGGGCAGCTCGTAGGCGGTGCTCAGCCGGGGTGTGGCGGCGGTGCCGCACGCGGTGAGGGACAGGCAGGCGACGGCCAGGGCGAGAGTGGCGCTGGTCCTGATCATGATGAAGCCTCTCAGTGATGTAATGCCAGACATCAAGCAATAGGCAGGAATGTAAGTTAGAGTTCTAATGATCGTCAAGGGCATTACGAGATGATGGGCGGATAGCATGCACCCATGACGTCCATGCCCGCCGCCGAGAGGCTCGGCACGTATATCAAGCGCGCCGAGCAGTCCCTGATCGCGGCGAAGACCGCCGCGCTGAAGCCGGCCGGGCTGACCGTTCCGCAGTACAGCGCCCTGCTGCACCTGGCCGAGAACCCCGGCATCTCCGCCGCGGCGCTGGCCCGGCTGGCCGGGGTGACGCCGCCGACCATGAACACCGTGCTGACCAACCTGCAGGACCGCGGCCTGGTCGAGCGGACACCGCACGAATGGCACAAGAACGTGCTGGAGACCCGGCTGACCGAAGCGGGCCGGGAGGTGACCGCGGCCGCCGACGTCCGCGCCGTCGCGGTGGAACGCGACCTCGCCGCGCGGTTCACCGCCGCGGAACTGGCCGCGGTCACGGCCCTGCTCACCCGCACGGCGGAGGCGCTCGACGAGATCCGCGCCGACCTCTGACCCCCGTAAACGACGAAGAGCCCGCCGGATCATCCGGCGGGCTCTCGGGGTGTCGTGCGGTCAGCGCTCCGCGGCGGCCTTGACCTTGCTCAGCGTCTCCCGCATCCCGGCGACCAGGTCGGCCTCGAACTTCTGCTCGCCGCCCATCGCCACCTTGATGGTCCCGCGCAGCCAGCCGGGCAGGCCCTTGGCGTCGACGGTGCGGGTCTCCACCACCCGGGTGCCGGTGGCGGTCGGCACGAGGTCGTAGCGCCACACCGTGCGGTTCTCGTTCATCCGGAACGCGAAGGACTTGTTCGGCTCGAAGGTCACGATGCGCGAGGTGGTCGGGTAGATCTTCCAGCCGACCTTGTTGACGTTGACGGTGAACGCGCCGTCACGGACGCCGCCGAGGGCGATCATCTTGAGCGTCGTCGGGCTGAGTTCGGAGACGCGGCGCAGGTCGGCCAGGATCGACCACACTTTCTCCGGCGCTGCGGCGATGTCGATGCTGGCTTCGAGATTGTTCGGCAACGGTGCCTCCGGGATGGGTGTGACGGTCTGTCACGCACAGCATAGGCATCGTCGACCCGCGAACCCTCCGCCCCCGGTCGGATTTTCCGCAGCTCGCCCCTGGCCTGTGCGGGCGTCGTCACATCGCGCCTTCACCCCACCCAGGCCGGCAGCGCTTCCCTGGCTGCCCGCCAGGTCCTCGGGCACACCGCCCGGCGTCCCGATCCCCGTGCGCGCGGCCACGATTCCGCCGACGATCGCCGCAGTGGTATCCGCGTCACCACCGGCTGCGACGCACGCGGTGATCGCGGCCGCATAGTCGTCGAGGTGGCTCGCCGCCACCCACAGCGTGAACGGCACCGTGTCCTGTGCACTCACCTGCGCGCCGTTGCCCAGCTCGTACGCGGCCTCGGCGATCGACCGCCCGAGCAGTTCCCCGGCGCGCCGCACCCCACTCGTCGTCCGCCCGGGAATCAGGTACGGCTCCACCGCCGCCAGGAGTTCCTCCGGCGCGCGGTCCGTTCCGCGACTCGCCGCCGCCCAGCTCGCCGCCACCGCGACAACCATCGCTCCAACGATCGCCTCGGGGTGTCGATGCGTCACCTCGGCCGCCGACGCCGCTTCCGCCGCGGCCCGATCGAGGTCACCGGCGAAATACGCCCCGAGCGGCCCCACTCGCATCGCCGCACCGTTCCCCCACGACCCTCGCCCGTCGAACAACGCCCCCGCCGCCTCCGACCACGGCCGACCATCCCGAATCTGATGCAGCACAGCGACTGTCCCGCCGCTGTACCCCCGATACGGTTCACACCGATCGGCGAACACGGCCGCCAGCGCGTCCCGATCGATCCGCCCCCGCGCCCGGATCTCGGTGAACACCGAACACGCCATCTCGGTGTCATCGGTCCACTCCCACGGCCCAGCGGGCACCCGCCCGCCCATCAGTTCGGCCACCGACCGACCGGGCACAAAGAACTGCGCCCCCAACGCATCTCCCACCGACAACCCTTCGAGGCTGTCCCGAGCACTATCCATATCCCGCACCATGTGCGGGCCATTCTGCCACCACGGTAGTGGTCGTTGCAACCATAACGATGATCGTCCACCTACCCGCCGAATTGGCGTTGCAGCGCGACGTCGGGACTTGTGATGATCGACCGCATGACGATGGGGCGGGATGAGGCGCTGGTCGAGTTGCATCGGTCGTTGGACGCGCGGTACCGGCCGGAGAGTGTGGCGCGGCTCGCGTTGTACTGCCTGAAACGGGATCTGCGCAGCGATGAGCACGCTCGGCTGGCCGGGGTCGCGGAGGCGGCGCGGAGGTGGGACGGATTGAGTTCCATGACCGAGGATTTCGCGCGTCCGGTCGGTGGCGCGCACCAGGTCGCGGCGACCAGCAGGCTCTTCGATGTCACCGCGAAGGTCGATGCCGACACCCCGGCCTCGCTCCTGGCCTTCGCCGAGTCGATCGGTGCCGAGATCGGGTTCGACCCGCGACGCACCGACTTCCTGGCCGATCGGCTCAACAGGCAGCAGCGTGCGGACGCCGGCATGGACGTCTCCAAGCGTCAGTACAACCGCCGATTCCGGGCGCTGACCAGGCTGACCGCCAAGGCGGAGAAGCTGGCGGCCGAGCAGCGCAAGAGGCAGCTCGCGGTGCGGGCGCGCGCCGGGTTCGCCGCGGAACTCACGCTCGACCGGTTCCGGGCCGACCCGAACGCGGCCTGTTTCGTCGCCTACTACACGGCCAAGCGCAAGCTTCGCCGGGAGTTCACCCTGGAGGGTCGTGCGAATCCGTTCGACGAGGTCGCCGAGCTCCTGTTCGCCCGCTGCCGCGGAAACGACGACACCGACTGGTGGATGATCGCCCAGGCCTACGCGACGCCGGAGGTGCTCGATCACCTCACCGACGAACAGCGGGGACTGCTGGTCGGCCGGTGGTCCGCCGTGCTCCGCGCGACGGCCGAGATGCTGGAAAAGGTGTGGAACTCCAGCGAATTCGACCGGCAGGGCATGGTGGTCCGCCGCGGCAACGACTCCTCGACCTGGAATCTGCTGTGCGGTGCGTACAATGCGGCCCGCGCGGCCTGGCTGTCCTGCCTCGCGGCGAGTGGCGCCACCGGTCTGCTGGACTCCGTCTGTCCCGGCAAGGCGATGATGCTGATCGCGGGAGACCTGGCGGCATGGCACAGTGCGGCCGGATCCGGCCCGCACCCGGATACCCGGGTCTGGGCGGCGTTGCCACTGCCGTGGGAGGTGCTCGCGGGCCGGGCCGCCTGCACCGCGGCCGACGTCCGCGCGGCCTGCGCGGCCGCCGCGGTCGATCCGGAGCGTGGTGGCTGGACGGCGCCGAAACCACCGGGCCGGGTCGGCACCTTCCGCCCGACGCCGGAGCTGGTGCACGGCGTCGAAGTCGCGGATCCGCTGTGGGCCATGCTGCTTCGCAGCGCAGGCGCGTTCAGCGGCAAGCCGGTCAAGGCCGGCTACGCCGCCGAACTGTCCGCGGAATCCGGTGGACACCCGCACCTCTGATGGGGCACGATCGCGGAGCTGTCGTAGCTCAGCGGTAGAGCACCCGGCTCCTAACCGGGCGGACGCCGGTTCGAGCCCGGTCGACAGCACAGGCGGAGGTCTCGTCGTAGCTCAGTGGTAGAGCGCCCGGCTCGGACCGGGTGGACGCCGGTTCGAGCCCGGTCGACGAGACTCCGCCGCTACTCGGGGTGGTCGGTGTCCTCGTCGGTGTAGGTGAAGTCCTCGATGGTCCAGGGGTCGGTGGGGTGGTCGCGCCAGGCGAGTTTGGCTGGTGGGAGGGCGGCCAGTTCGAGGACGGACGAGTCGGTGTCGGTGACGTGCTGGATGGGGAGAACGGTGGCGGTGTCGGCGGCGAGGGGAGCGTCGGAGCCGTCGCCGATGATCCATTCGCCGTCGGGGTCGCGGACGACGACCAGGGCGGGGCGCTCACCGGTGGCGACGGTGTTGTAGACGAAGGCGGCGAGGTCGGCGGGGAAGGCGAGGCCGTAGGACGCCGGGGGCGGGTCGCTGGGGTTGTTGTCGGCGAGTGCCGTTGTGGCGGTGCGCCATTGCTCGGTGGCGGCGCCGATGTCGTAGATCCACAGGCCGTCGGCGTGGCCCTGGGCGAGGGTGGCTTTGGTTTCCTCGAGGTCGCTGCGCGCGGGGACGTTCAGGGCGACCAGGCCGGTGCCGCTGCCCTCGCCCTCGACGCCGAGCGGTTCGAAGGCGTCGAGCACGGCTTGGCGGACCTCGGCGCGCAGACACCCCTCGGCCGGGATGACCCGGATCGTGCAGTTCCCCGACGGCTCGAGCACCTCACCGGCCCACAGCACACCCTCGTCGTCCGCCTCGACCGCGACCACATCGCCGAGCGCGACGGCCCGCGCGTGAAAAGGGATGTTGTCCAGCCGAACCCGCCGCTCGTCGAGCCGCACCGCCCACATCCGCTCCGTGCTGAACGCGTGCCAGCCCGCGGGGTCCTCCGGCAGCCGGAACACCACCCGCACGTAGTCGGTGTCGTCGTCCTCGTTCGCGGTCATGCGGGAGAGCATGCCAGGGGGCGGCCCCTATTTCCGGAGGAGGTCGGCGCGCAGGGCGGCGTGCAGCGGACGCAGCGCGTCGACGGCGTGCCTGCCCCAGTGCGCGATGAAGGACAGCCGCCACTCGAATACCACGTCACGCCAATTCGATCCGGTGTCGAGCGCGTCGAGACCGTGGCGCAGGTCGCGCCAGATGTCGGTGAGGTCGTCGGCCAGCGAGCCCGCGCTCACCGGAGCTTCGGAGGTCAGGTCGAGATTCGACCAGTAGTGATCGGTGCGGCCGAGGACTTCGCCCAGCCGCTCGAAGCGCTCGAACCACCGCTCGCGGCTGATGAAATCCGGCACCGCGGTCGAGGTCGGTTCCACCTGCGGTAGCGCGCACCCGGCGGCGACGAGCCCGGCCAGCACCGGCACGAGCACCCGTGCCAGTGCCGCCGGCTCCCATTCGCCGCCGAGCCCCTCGACGACCGCGCAGTACTCGCGCGCCGATCCGACGAATGTCTCGACCTCCGGCGGCTTCTCGCTCATCCGGTAAGGATGGTTCGCCCGACCGGCCTCGGCAAGCCCCTCGGCCGCCACGTACCCGCGCAGCGGCGAAGGTCGCGGCCGCGCTGCCGAATTCGGGCGATGGCGAGTACTTCGCGGTTCGACGGCTGCCACTGCCGCGCGTCGGTACAATCCCGTTTCACATTCTGGTTGTCCCAGCGCGCCGACGATGCGCGGCGGCGGGGCGACGGTCCGGATCGATGGGTGAGCCGGAAGTTCCTGGGGCTTGTGCCAAGTGACAAAAAAGTTCTAGGGAATTCCTCTAAAACACTCCCTGTTCACATTTGCCTCGGTATCGTCCGAGACGGCAAATGGCCAGTGACAACGTAGTCACAAAGCACCAACTTGGAGTGACACATGCTTTACAACATCACCGATGACAGCTCTGACGGCAACATCCTGAGCCTGCTGCTCGGCCTGCTCACCAGCTCGCTCAGCACCGGTTCTGCGCAGGCCTCGGGCAACTGAGCGGACTGTAGCCAACTTTCGGCTAACGCGCGGTAAGCCGGAAGGGCGGCCGAAGGGCCCGATCCATGACGAGGGGATCGGGCCCTTCGGTATTGTCAGCGACAATGTCACAGGATGCGAATACGGGACGAATGTATGCCGGGCAACCCGTAGAGGACCGGCAACGCCAGCGGCGTGCGCGTTTTCTGGAGTCAGGCCTGACGGTCTTCGCGCGCGACGGGTACGCCAACAGTTCGGTCGGTGCCATCTGTAAGGACGCGGGACTCTCGTCCCGTCAGTTCTACGAGGAGTTCACCGGCCGCGAGTCGCTGCTGTTGGAACTGTACGAGCAGATCGATCGGCAATCGCGCGAAGCGGTCGCCACTGCTCTCGAAGCGAAGACCGACGCGACGGTGCTCGAGCAGATCGACGCCGCCGTGCGCGCCTACGTCGAGGCGATCGGCGCCGATCCGCGCAAGGCGCGGGTGGCGCTCGTCGAGGTGGTCGGCGCGGGTCCCAAGGTGGAGAAGTTCCGGCTGGAGCTGCGCCGGGTGTGGGGTTCGCTGCTGGCCAGTGCCGCCGAGGACGCCGCCATGCACGGCGAGATCCCGTCCGGTGACTACGAGCTGCGCGTGCTGGCGATCATCGGCGCGGTCAACTACGTCGTCGACGGCTGGAGCGGCTCCGAGCCACGGCCGCCGCTCGACGATGTGATCCAAGTGCTGAGCCGGGTGATCCTCGGTGCGGTAGGGGCCTGATGCCCCGGGTCGAGGTCGTCCCGATCCAGGTGCCCGACGGCACCACCCTGCCCGTGCGGCTCATCCCGGCCCGTGGCCCGCATCGACATCCGGTGACCCCGGACGCGCCGCGGCCGGTCGTCGTCATCGTGCCCGGCCTCGCCGTGCCAGGAGAGTTCTACGAATACTTCGGCGACCGGCTGGCCCAGCGCGGCTTCGACGTGGCCATCGGCGAGTTGCGCGGCAACGGTGACAGCACCCACCGCCCGGACGCCGACAGCGCCTACGGCTACCACGAACTGGCCGCCGTCGACTTCCCGGCGATGTTGCAGGCCGTGCGCGACCGGTTCCCCGGGAGCACGCCGTACCTGCTCGGGCACAGCATGGGCGGGCAGCTCGCCGTCCTGTACGCGGCCAGGGCGCGCGGCCGGATCGCCGGGCTGATCCTGGTCGCCTCCGGCACGCCGTACTTCCGCGGCTATCGCGGGGTGTTCGGTCCCGGCGTGCTGGTCGGCACGGCCGCGGTGGCGGTCGCCTCGAATCTCGCCGGTTTCTGGCCGGGCGACATGTTCGGCCGCCGTGCCTACGGCAGGCAGTCCAAGGTGCTCATGTCGGACTGGGCGCGGCTGGCCCGGACCGGGCGCTTCGTGCCCGTCGGCGCCGATATCGACTACGAGGAACGGATCTCGCGGCTGAAGTTCCCGGTCCTGTCGATCACGGTGGCTGGCGACGACCTGGCCCCGCAGACCTCCGCCGACCACCTGCTGAGCAAACTGCCCGCGGCGCCGGTGACCCGGTGGTTCCAGCCGGAAGCGCTGGGGCACAACGGCTGGATCACCAATCCGGATTCCACGGTCGACGTCGTCGAGAAGTGGCTGCGCGACCGCTAGCGCCTACGCCGAGCGCCTGCCCTCCATCAGCATCTGCGTGAAGAACTCGTAGACCAGCGCGGACAGATAGGCCGACTGCTTGTTGTCGGCCGCGCCGCCGTGCCCACCCTCGATGTTCTCGTAGTACCAGACGGTCCGGTCCTGGGATTCCAGCAGCGCCGCCATCTTTCGCGCGTGCCCGGGGTGCACGCGGTCGTCGCGGGTGGAGGTGGCGAGCAGGATCGGCGGGTACTGCCGGTCGGTGTCGGTGTTCTGGTAGGGCGAGTATTCGCTGATGTAGGCCCATTCCTCGGGCTTGTCCGGGTCGCCGTACTCGGCCACCCAGGACGCGCCTGCCAGCAGCAGGTGGTAGCGCCGCATGTCCAGCAGCGGCACCTGGCACACGATCGCGCCGAACAGCTCCGGGTAGCGGGTGAGCATCACGCCCATCAGCAGGCCGCCGTTGCTGCCGCCGATGGCACCGAGCCGGTCCGGGGTGGTGATGCCGCGGGTCACCAGATCGCGGGCGACCGCGGCGAAATCCTCGAAGGCGCGGTGCCGGTGCTCTTTCAGCGCCGCGGTGTGCCATTCGGGGCCGTATTCGCCGCCGCCGCGGATATTGGTCATCACATAGGTGCCGCCGCGCTCCAGCCAGGCCATGCCCGCCGAGCCGAGATACTGCGGGGTCTTGGAGATCTCGAAGCCGCCGTAGCCGTTCATGATGGTCGGGCTCGGCGTGCCGCGACGGTCACGGTGACGAATCACGAAGTAGGGCACGGCCGTTCCGTCGTCGGAGGTCGCGAAGAACTGCTCGGTCTCGATGCCGGTGGCGTCGAAGCAGGCGGGCGCCTGCTTGAGTACGGTGGCCTGATCGCCGATGGCACTGCTGAGCAGTGTTGTCGGCGTGGTGAAACCGGTGGTGGTGAGCATGAATTCGTCGCCGCCCTCGAGCGGGTCGAGGTTGTTCACCGACGTGGAGGACATGGCGGGGGAGTCGGCGAGTTCGGCGCTGGTCCAGCCATCGGGGCCGGGAGTGAGCACGCGCAGCCCGGTCTGCACATCGCGCAGGGTGGTGAGGATCAGGTGGTTCTCGGTCCAGCCCCACGTCTCCAGCGAGGTGTGCGGGTCCGGGGTGAACAGCACCTCGAATTCGCGTGCACCGGCGAGGAAGTCGTTCACGTCGGTGACCAGCAGGGCGCCGGGCGGGTAGGTGATCGCGCCCGGCGTCCAGGCGGTCTTCAGGCGCACCAGGAGCCAGTCGCGGTACCAGTCGACGTCGGCGTCGGTCGGCGTTTCGAGCAACCGCCACTCGCCGTCGTCGAGCAGGGACACCTCGCTGTTGAAGAAGTCCGTCGACCGGTGCAGATAGTGTCGCTCGTAGCCGGGGTGGCGATCGTAGCCGGCGCTGATCGAGACATCGCCCGGCTTCCCCTCGTACACCGTCTCCGCCGCGGACAACTCGGTGCCGCGCTGCCAGCGCTTGGCGATGCGCGGGTACCCGGAATCGGTGAGTGAGCCGGGTCCGAAATCGGTTCCCACATAGACGGTATCGGCGTCGATCCAGCCGATCCGGGACTTGGCCTCCGGCAGGTAGAACCCACCGTCCGCCGGTGCGATGAATTCCCTTGTCGTCAGGTCGAATTCACGCTCGACGGTCGCGTCGGCGCCGCCCCGGGACAGGTGGATGATGGCGCGCTCCTGGCTGGGCCGCAGGACCGCAGCCCCCGACCAGACCCAGTTCTCGCCATCGGCCTCGGCGAGCGCGTCGACATCGATCAGCACGTCCCACTCGGGATCATCGGTCGCGTAGGACTCGAAGGTGGTCCGGCGCCACAGGCCACGCTGGTGCTCGGCGTCGCGCCAGAAGTTGTACAGCCAGGGTCCGCGCCGACCGGGGTAGGCGATCTTGGTGTCGTCGTCGAGCATCGCGAGGACGCGCTGCTCGAGCGCGGTGAAGCGCTCCGTCGCCGCGAACCGTCGCGCCACGACCTCGTTGCGGGCCCGCGCCCAGTCCAGCGCGGCCTCGTCGGTCACATCCTCGAGCCAGAGATAGGGATCCGTCACGTCCTGCTCAACGCCGCTCATCCCCACATTGTTGCCGATGTGGCGGATCGCATCCTCCGCCAGCTCACCGCCCGGGGGTCGTCCGGCCGCTGGAGCGCCGTCACCAGGCGTGGGCGACGTCGATCACCACGCGCGCCGGACCGTCGAGGGTCGTGACCCGGAACGGCAGCCGGGCGCGGACACCGAGGCCGAGGGTGGTCTGGCCTTCGAACGAGCCGGCCCAGGACGCCTGGCGGAAGGTCGGGTAGCCGCGCACGTCGACGAGTTCGGTGCGGTCGGCCGGGTGGTAGGTGCTGTTGCCCGCGCCGTCGTAGGCCGGGGCCTGCACCATCACCTGGAGGTACGCGCCGCCGCGCAACTGGACGGTGGCGCCGGAGCCGTCCATCGTCACGGTGTCGACGTAGCCGACGCGGTAGCCGGCCCGCGGGCCCGACAGGTCGATGACGAGCCGGTCGAAGCAGTCGTGGCGGCCGGACCGGACAGCGCCGACGGTCGCGGTGGAGTAGTTCGCGCTGGACTTGTCGAGCGAGCCCCAGGTGACGCCGCAGGAGGACGGGGCGGCGGCAGCGGGGAGGGTCCACAGGCTCGCGCAGGCCGCGAGCGTGGTGAACAGGACGAGGAAGCGACGCATGTCGCACCGCCTTCGGGCAGTGGGAGGAAGGTACTGATTAATCGGACTAATCAGACATCGCGTTAGCGTCGCTCCGGTTCCGGATGTGTTGCGAAACGTAGGATCGCAGGTCACGAACAACGACCGGAGGTGAATATGGCGCCCTTCCTGTGGGAGCAGCACTGCTGTCTGCCGTTGCATCACACGGCGCGCATCGGCGAACTCGCCCGGTATCCGCTCGGGTCGTATCTCTCGGTCAATGTCGGGTATTCGGCCCAGACCACCGCGGATTCGCTGGAACTGGTGCACCGGTTCCGTGACCAGGCGGCGGCCGATCCGCGCTTCCGGCTGGTCGAGCGCCGCGCCGATATCGGCGCCGACGACGCGATCGCGCTGGCCTTCGACCTGGAGGACTCCGGCCCGCTCGGCGGCGATCTCGACAATGTGGAACTGTTCTACCGGCTCGGCGTGCGCTCGCTGCTGCCGAGCTACAACCATGCCAACGCGGCGGGCTGCGGTTGCCTCGACACCGCCGACACCGGCCTCACCGGCTACGGAAAAGACTTGGTGCGCAAGCTGAACGAGGTCGGTATGTTCGCCGACGGCTCGCACTGCTCGCGGCGCACCGGCCTCGACATCGCGACCCACACCGCCGTCCCGATGATCTACAGTCACTCCAATTTCGCTGCCCTGTGGGCACATCCGCGCAACATCACCGACGATCAGGCCCGCGCCTGCGCCGAGACCGGCGGCGTGATCGGCATCAACGGCGTCGGAATCTTCCTGGGCCACAACGCCCCCGGTGACCACGCCGCCCGCCTCGCCGCGATGGCCGACCACATCCGCTACGGCGTCGACCTGGTCGGGCTCGACCACATCGGCGTCGGCTCGGACTACTCCTTCGACGGCGAGGAGTTCAACGACGAGATCCGCGCCAACCCCGGCGCCTTCTCCGAGTCGTACACGAAATGGGGCCCGCTCCAATGGGTTCCCCCGGAGGACCTGCTCGGCGAATCCGGTGCCCCCGGTCTCGACGAGCTGCTGGCCGACCGGGGGTTCCACGCCGGGGAGCGCGCCGCCATCTTCGGCGGCAACTTCGCCAGAGTCGCGGGGCAGGTCTGGCGCGACTGACGCCCTCGGGTGATCTCGCGTCGGCTCGGTGCCTCGCGGGGTGGCGAGTCACCGAGCCGGGTGCGGGCCGATGCGCGCGAGGCCGGTGCCCCGGGCGGGTTGCTCAGCCCAGGCGCACCAGCATCTTGCCGGTGTTGGCGCCGGTGAGGACGCCGAGGAAGGCGGCGGGGGCCTGGTCGAGGCCCTCGTAGACGGTCTCGGTCGTGCGCAGGGTGCCGTCGGCGAGCCAGCCCGCCGCCTTGCCGATGTACTCGCCGAAGAGCGGGAAGTAGCTGGTCACCAGCATGCCGCGCAGGGTCGCCTCCTTCGTCGCGGCCAGGTAGAGGTCCGGGATCTGCTGGGCGCCCGCGCCGTTGTAGCCGCTGATCGCGCCGACCAGTGCGATCCGGCCGTGCTGGTTGAGCGCCTCGATGGCGACCTTCAGGTGCTCGCCGCCGACGCTGTCGAGGTAGACGTCGACGCCGTCGGGCGCGGCCGCGGCGAGCTGCCCGCCGAGATCGCCCGCGCGGTAGTCGATGGCGGCGTCGAAACCGAACTCGTCGAGCAGCGTCCTGGTCTTCGCCGGCCCGCCCGCCGAGCCGATCACCCGCTTCGCGCCGAGCGCCTTGGCGAGCTGCCCCGCGACGCTGCCGACCGCGCCCGCCGCGGCCGAGACGAACACCGTGTCGCCGGGGCGCACCGGGGCGACATCGGTGAGCGCGGCGTAGGCGGTCAGGCCGGTGGTGCCGAGCACGCTCAGGAACTGCTGCGGCGCGGCCAGTTCCGGGTCGATCGGCGTCGCGGTGGCCGCGTCGACGACAGCGTGCTCCCGCCAGCCCGCGAAGTGCGAGACCGTGGCGCCCACCGCGATCTCGGCCGAGCGCGAGGCGATCACCTCACCGACGGCCGAACCGTCCAGTGCCGCACCGAGTTCGAACGGCGGGATGTAGGACTCCTTGTCGTCCATCCGGCCACGCATGTACGGGTCGACCGACATCCAGGTGTTGCGGACCAGGATCTGGCCGTCGGCGAGCTCGGGCAGCGGGCGCTCGACCAGGGCGAAATCGGTGGCGACGGGAGCGCCGTCCGGCCGGGCGGCCAGGTGGATCTCCCGGGTGGTGGTGGGCAGCGCGGCGCTGGTCGAGTTCGACATGATCGAGCCTTCTTTCGAGGTCAGCCGGTGTTTTTCTCCGGTGCCGACTACGTTATGGCGGCCGTGCCCGCGCTCCCAGGTCCGCGGACGCCACCGCCCGGTCCGTTCACGACAGGACCGGGCGGTGACGGGGTCGGCTAGTCGGCGACGGGCACCGGCACGGCCGGGCGCTTGCGCGCCGAGAACTTCTCGACCAGGAAGAAGTACCCCTTCACGTACTGTCCGACGAGAATCGCGTTGATGATCGTGCCCTCGCGAATGAAATGCGGTGCGCCGAGGAAAGCCAGGCCGATCAACGCCGAGATCGCCAGCAGCGTGCAGTCGAACACGGTCTTGATGTTGCCCCACTTGCGCCCGGTCTTCTGCTGGATCGTGTTCACGAACAGGTCGATCGGCATCAGGATGAGGTTCGCGCGGATCATCAGGAACAGGCCGAGGGCGAGCATCGCGTCGGCGAAGACCAGCAGGACCAGGTTGGCCACGTACGGCTCGAGGTGGATCCAGTCGGTGAGCCACAGGTTGAGATCGAGCAGGAGGGCCAGCACCAGCGCCGGGATCATCGAGAGCAGGTAGCTCGCCTTGAAGGCCTTCGGTCTGACCAGGAAGGTCAGGCCGAGCATGATGATCTCGAGGATGAGGTTGTAGTTGCCCTGGCTCAGCGGGGTGAACACCAGCGTCATCGTGCGGGTGAGGCTGCTCTGCGGGGAGATGCCGATCCCGGCCCTGATGGCCAGGCTGAGGCCGAGGGTGAGGATGTAGATGCCGGCGACGTAGGTGATCCAGCGGCGCACCTTGTTTCCGTTGTCGATGACTGCCGCGTTGTTGTCGTGCTGCATAGCGGTGGATCCCTTGCTCTGGTAGCCGAGGCTATTTCATGAAGCCGAAGCGGTCGAGCGAGATGAACAGCGTCAGCAGCTTGTTGACGACCGGTTCACCTTCGTTGTGATGGCCGAGCTTCAGCAGCGCGTCGTCGATCGACCTGGTCGCTTCGACGAGTTCGGCGAGGTCCATATCGGCCATGACCCCGTAGAAGTCCAGCGGCAGCATGGCCCTCACCTCGCGGTCCTCGGTGACGACGCAGCCGCCGACGAGACCGTCCAGCCGGTGCAGGTTGTCGCACATCTCGGCGCTGTCGGCGCCGGCCACCACGAAGTAGGCCGACGGCGCAGGCCAGAACGTGGAGACCGCGCCGCGATCGATCGACACGCCCTGGAACAGGCCGTTCACGATGTGCCGCGGGCCGTCGGCGTAGCGCTGCACGATCGAGATCCGGTTGAGCCGCGCCCCGTCGTGTTCGGGGACGACCGCGCCGTCGCGGTACGGAACCCACACCTCCTGCGCGAATTTGCGATGCCCGCGCCCGTAGACGTCGAAGAGCAGCACCTTCGCCAGGGTGCCGTCGGCCGAGATCTCGATCGGCGTGAGCTCGAGCAGTTCGGGCCGCAGGTCGCCGAGTCCGGGGCGGGGCCGCTTGGCCAGGACCGAGTAGTCGATGCCGACGGGCTCCAGCAGCCGCCGGTCCGCGGCCACCAGCTTGCCGCCCTTGAAGACGTAGCGCGGGTTGATCTTGGACAGGCTGTCGGTGAGCACGATGTCGGCGAATCGGCCCGGGCTCAGCGAGCCGAGATCACGGTCCTTGTGGAATGAGCGCGCGGCATAGAGCGTGCCCATCTTGATC
Organism: Nocardia sp. NPDC050718; assembly: GCF_040654235.1. Lineage (NCBI taxonomy): Bacteria > Bacillati > Actinomycetota > Actinomycetes > Mycobacteriales > Nocardiaceae > Nocardia > Nocardia sp. NPDC050718. The sequence continues at coordinate 673,459 of NZ_JBFAHQ010000001.1, forward strand.
GCCTTGATCGGCGGCATCCCCATCTCCACGGCCAGCGAGACGACCCAGTCGATATGGCCTTGTCGCAGGACCCGGTCCACGGAGATATTGTCGGCGCAGAGCTGGAAGTTCTCGGCGGGCCAGCGACGTTTCACGATGGCGCGCAACATCGTTCGAATGACCTCGGGACTACCGACGCCGAACTTGATCTGCGTGTTGAGGCCGTAGCGGATGCTCTTCTCGATATCGGCTTCATTCCACACGTCGTGGTTGTTGTCGACGCCGATCGCCGGCATGTAATTGAGCAGCATGTCCGACAGCGACGTGACACCCCAGTGGCAGTTCACGAATCCGGCATTCGCGCGGCCGAGCGCGGATTTGCGGAAATCGTCGGCATTGCCGGTCATATAGGACAGGTGGGCCAGTTCGCCGAGACCGATCACCGGATCCATCGCCAGCATCGCCTCGGTCACCTCGGGCGAGGTCTTCTTTCCCGGAGCGAAGGCATAGAGGCGGTAGGGGAGTTTGTCGTGATCGGCGAACAGTGCCCGCGCGGCCTCGACGGCCTCCTCGCCTGCGGCGCTGGCGAAATCGAGGGTCTCGCCGAAGACCGTCGTCGTGCCGCTCGGCACGATCGCCTCCCCGAAAGCCGCCGGATGCGCGAGCTGGGATTCGAAGTGCAGATGCGCGTCGATCAGGCCGGGAATCGCGTAAAGCCCCTCGCCGTCGAAGGATTCGCGAAAACGCACGATCGATTCGTCCGGGCTGAGCGCGATGATGCGTCCGCCGTGGACGAGAAGTGTGCCGGGGTACACGGTTTCGCTGTGCACATCGAGAATGTGCAGATTGCGCAGCAGCAGGTCGGCTTCCTGCTCGCCTTCCAGGATGGCGAAGATACTGCGGACGTGATCGTCCTGGGTGGAAACCTCGGTCGCCGAGGGTGCGTCGGTCGTCGAATTCTGCTGGGGCATAGCGGTCCTCACCTCGATATTCCCGCACTGTCGGGTGCGTGTATCGATTGGACGCGATCGGTACCGTTGCCCACAAGCATTCGTTTTCGCACGACGTGTACTAAATTTTCGTACACTAATTCCGGGAGGTGAGCGGTGCTCCATTCACGATTGCTGCAGTACATCGACGAGGTGGCGCGGCTCGGGTCCATCCGCGCGGCCGGTGCCCGGCTGCATGTCGCGCCCTCGGCGATCAATCGGCAGATCCTGCTGCTGGAGGCCGAACTCGACCAGCCGCTGTTCGAACGGCTGCCGCGCGGCATGCGCCTGACCCCGGCGGGGGAGGCGCTGCTCGTGCACATCCGGCAGACGCTGCGGCAGTATCGCGAGACCGTGGCCGACATCCGTGATCTGCGCGCCCTCGGCAGCGGTGAGGTCGTGATCGCCACCATGACCGGCCTGGCCAGCAGCGTTGTCGCCACCGCGGCCACGACCTTTCGTGCCAGGCATCCGCAGATCCGGATCTCGATCCGCACCATGTCGACCCTCGACATCGTGCAGGCGATCGAGAACAGCGAGGCCGACCTCGGCCTCGGCTTCAACATCCCGCCGTCGTCGCAGCTCGAGGTCTGCTGGCAGATGAACACGCGGCTGGGCGTCGTCGTCTCGCCGCAGCATCCACTGGCCCCGATGGAAACGATTCCGCTCGCGCAGTGCACGCCGTTTCCGCTGATCTTCGCCGACCGCTCGATGGTGATCCACGGCATCGTCGCCGAGGCCTTCGCCAACGCCGGTCTCGATATCCAGCCCGCGTTCCACACCAATTCGATCGAGACGATGAAACGGCTCGCGATGTCCGGCGAGGCCATCGCCTTTCTCAGCGAATTCGACGTCGCCGAGGAACTGCGGGACGGTCGGCTGGCCTTCCGGCATGTCCGCGACGCCTTCGACGTGAACATCATCTCGCTCGTGCGCCGGGAGAAGCACGGCCACGGCCTGGCGAGTTTCCTGCTCGCCGACGAGATCGGAAAGACCTTGCGGCCCGGCGATCCCGACTAGCGGCTCGTCGTCGGCGAGGCGCCGGTCCAGCGGTGGAAGGCCTTGCGGAGGGCGCGGTCGTCGGTGAAGGCCAGGCGCTGCGCGACGGTCGAGGTGCTGTGGCCCTGGTCGAGCAGAGCTCGCGCGCGCTCGTAGCGCAGCAGGTCGAGTTCGTCGCGCCAGGACGTGCCGTGCTCGGCGAGATGGCGTTGCAGGGTGCGCTGGCTCATGGCGAGGCTTTTCGCGACCCGGGGCAGGGCCGGGTCGCCCGCGTCCAGGGCCGCGCCCAGGGCGATGCGGAAGGCGTCGAGTGGGCCCGCGATCGGGCGGGCGGAGGTCAGGACCAGGTCGGCGTGGCTGCGCATCAGGTCCGACAGCATCGGGTCGGCGCGCGCGAGCGGGGCGGTGGCGTCGTCGGCGTGGAAGGTGATCGCGTCCGACTCCGCGTCGAATTCGATGTCGGCGGTACCGAATACGGCGATCAGGCCGGTGCGGTCGGCCGGTGCGGCGTGGCCGAAGCTGACCCGGGTCGGCACGAGCGGTCGCCCGAGCGCTTCGCCCGCGCGGCGCAGGTAGTAGGCGAGGACGTACTCGTTGACCACCGCGGCCACCGCCGGATCGCCCGCCGAGGTCCGGTAGCCGATGGTGAGATCGCCGTCGCCGGTGAGGTCGAAACCCTCGGTGGCCGCGGTGACCAGGCGGTGATACGGCTGGGCGGCGCGCAGCGAATCCGCCAGTGTCGCACCGGTGGTCACCAGGTAGTCCCAGGTGTTGAGGGAGCCGAGCGGGGCGGCGGCGGCGATCGCCGCCCCCGACCCGGCGCCGGGTCGCGCCTGCGCGATCAGTTCCCACAGGCGCAGCAGCGAGGTCATCGGGATCCGGTTGAGCTCGCCGCTCAGGATCACCTCGTCGGTGCCGGGAACGCGCGCCAGCTGGTCCTCGGCGACGCCCGCGGCCCGCGCGGCACGCAGGAGCAGCCGGAGGAGGTGGGTGGACACCGTGCCGTCGAGGCGGCTACCGATCCCCTCCGCCGCAACACCACTCACCTCTGCGACCCTACTGTGCCGACGCGAAGGGGCCGGTGCGCGTTCGCCCGGCCACGGTGACCGGGCGAACGCCGAGGGGTCAGGCCGACGTTTCGACCGTCAGGCCCGCCTCGGACCAGTCCTGGATGCCCTCGCGGTACTTGCGGACATTGGTGTAGCCGAGGGCCTCCAGCTTGCTCGCGACGACCTGGCTGTTGCCGCACGCCGCGTTCGAGCAGTAGGTCACGATCGCCGCGTCGCGGTCGGGGAGGAGGTCGGGAGCGCGGTCGGCGACGTCGTCCTCGACCAGGTTGAGGGCGCCGGGCAGGTGTGCCTTGGCGTAGTAGTCCGGCGGCAGCGCGTCGAGCACGGTCACGGTGTTCGCCGCGATCTCCGCGGCCAGTTCGTCGCGGGTGATGAGTGCGGTCATGGGTCCACCTCGGTCGTTCGGAGGAAATTTATGTGCGTGCACACGCTACTAGTTGTGTGCGCACGCACGCAAGTGGCTAAGCTGGTCCGGTGCCCACCGATCAGCCGTCCCGTCGTGCCGCGGTCGCCGCGTGGGCCGCGCTGCTCCAGGTGCACGCGGCCTTCGTCCCCGAGCTCGACGCCGAACTCCGCAGGGCCACCGGACTGCCGCTGACCTGGTACGACGTCCTCCTGGAACTCGACGCGGCCGGACCGATGCGGATGAGCGACCTCGGCGAGAAGGTCGTCCTCAGCCGGACCAGGGTCAGCCGCCTCGTCGCGGAACTGGAGGCGAACGGCCTGCTGCGCCGCGAGTCCAACCCCGACGACGGCCGGTCCGCGCTCGTCGCCATCTCCGACCTCGGCAGGCAGCGGTTCCGGGAGGCCGCGCCGCACTATCTGGCCGGCATCGAACGTCGGCTCGGTGCCAACGTGAGCGCCGCCGAACTCGAGGCCGTGGCCGTCACTCTGCGCAAGGTGCTCGGCGGCCCGTAGCGCCCGCTCGCGCGCACCTCACCGAAGTGGGGGACGGGTGGGTGAACTCCCCGGAACAGAGTTAGGCTCGGGGTCGTGACTTCCCACTACGATGTCGTCGTTCTCGGCGCTGGTCCCGGCGGATACGTCGCCGCGATCCGTGCCGCTCAACTCGGCCTGCGAACAGCGATTGTCGAGCAGAAATACTGGGGTGGCGTGTGCCTGAACGTGGGCTGCATCCCGTCCAAGGCACTGCTGCGCAACGCCGAACTGGCCCATATCTTCCACAAGGAAGCCAAGACCTTCGGCATCTCCGGTGAGGTCAGCTTCGATTTCGGCGCGGCGTTCGACCGCAGCCGCAAGGTGGCGGACGGGCGCGTCAAAGGCGTGCACTTCCTGATGAAGAAGAACAAGATCGACGAGTTCGACGGCCTCGGTACCTTCACCGGCCCGAACTCGCTGGATGTGGCCCTCACCAAGGGCGGCGTCGAGACGATCACGTTCGACAACGTCATCATCGCCACCGGCACCACCACCAAGCTGCTGCCGGGCACCCAGCTCTCGGCCAACGTGGTGACCTACGAGGAGCAGATCCTCACCCGCGACCTGCCCGGCTCGATCCTGATCGTCGGCGCGGGCGCGATCGGCATGGAGTTCGCCTACGTCCTGAAGAACTACGGCGTGGACGTGCGGATCGTGGAGTTCCTCGACCGCGCGCTGCCCAACGAGGACGAGGACGTCTCCAAGGAGATCACCAAGCAGTACAAGAAGCTCGGCATCACCATCACCACCGGTGCCGCCGTGCAGACGATCGACGACGACGGCTCCAAGGTCACCGTCCAGATCAAGGACAACAAGTCCGGCGCGGTCGAGACCGTCACCGTCGACAAGGTGCTGCAGGCCGTCGGCTTCGCGCCCCGCGTCGACGGCTACGGCCTGGAGACCACCGGTGTCGCCCTCACCAACCGTGGCGCCATCGAGATCGACGAGTACATGCGCACCAATGTGCCCGGCATCTACGCGATCGGTGACGTCACCGCCAAGCTGCAGCTCGCGCACGTCGCCGAGGCGCAGGGTGTGGTCGCTGCCGAGACCATCGCCGGTGCCGAGACGCTGACCCTGGGCGACTACCGGATGATGCCGCGCGCCACCTTCTGCCAGCCGCAGGTCGCCAGCTTCGGTCTCACCGAGGAGCAGGCCCGCGACGAGGGCTACGACGTGAAGGTCGCGACCTTCCCGTTCACCGCCAACGGCAAGGCGCACGGTCTGGCCGACCCGACCGGCTTCGTGAAGCTGATCGCCGACAAGACCCACGGCGAGCTCATCGGCGGCCACCTCATCGGCCCCGACGTCTCGGAGCTGCTGCCCGAGCTGACCCTGGCCCAGAAGTGGGACCTCACGGTCAACGAGCTCGCGCGCAACGTGCACACCCACCCGACGCTCAGCGAAGCGTTGCAGGAAGCGATCCACGGCCTCGCGGGCCACATGATCAACTTCTGATCTGTCGAGGACACGAGGGGCGGTCGCCGGGCGACCGCCCCTCGTTCGTGTCGGCGACACGAATTCCGTGTATTTCTTTTCGGTCAAAATTACGGGCGTTGATTTGGTGAATCGCGTTCTGTGGCCGATGATGCGAGGGCACCTCTGGTGATAGTTCCACGCTCGTGTTCGACATGTTTGTGTTCCATGAGATGGTCCCCTCGCCCGGCGGCTCGCGGGTGGCGGGCACGGTTGAGAGGCAACGGACTCGTATGCGCATTCTCGGTTGGGTAGCTCGTGTTGCGGCATTGGTGGCGGTGGCCGGATTCGGAACCATGGCACCCGCGATGGCCGAACCGCTTTTCCCCGGTGGCCCCGACGTTCCCGGCGTTCCCGCCATCCTCCCGACGGCCTCCCCGTGCCCGGTGGTCGAGGCCAGGGCGTGCATGCGGCTGTCGACGAACGAGGCGTGGCTGGTCGACAACGGCCGGGTGATCTTCGGCCCGACGCCGATTTCGCACGGGATGGCCGGATACGAAACTCCGCCCGCCGTCACCCGGATTTCCTTCAAGCGGGAATTCCACTGGAGCACGATGCACAACGCGCCGATGCGCTGGGCCACCTTCTTCAACGGTGACATGGCATTCCATGTCGGCCCGGTCAATTCGAAGTCGCACGGTTGTGTGCGGATGACCGAGGACGGTGCCCACCGCTTCTTCGACTACCTGAACCCCGGCGACATCACCCAGGTCATCGACTGAGCAACGTCCGAACGAACGAACATGGGTAACTCACCGGGCACGGGCTGACCCGACCCGGTGAACCGCCGCCGCCCGCCAACGCTCACGCCCCTCGCGCCTTAGTCTGGCCTGAATACGCGGAGAGGCGGAACAGCAATGCGTAAGTGGTTGATCGGTGGGGCCGCGGCGGTCGCGCTGCTGCTGGTGATCGTCGCCGGGCTGTACGTGCTCATGAATTCGCGGACCTACCAGCTGACCGGCCGCTTGGTCGATCGCGTCGACACCGACGAGAAGCTGGTCGCGCTGACGTTCGACGACGGGCCGACCGAACGCACCCCCGAGATCCTGCGCACGCTCGCCGAATTGCGGGTCCCGGCGACCTTCTACCTGATCGGCGACGACCTGGCCGCCCATCCCGACTACGGTGCCGCGATCGCGGCGGCGGGCCACGAGATCGGCAACCACTCGTACTCGCACCGCCGTATGGTGCTGATCTCCGGTGACACGGTGCGCGCGGAGATCGAGCGCACCGACGCCGAGATCCGCCGCACCGGCTACCAGGGCCCGATCACCTTCCGCCCGCCCTACGGCAAGAAGCTCTGGGCGCTGCCGAGCTATCTCGCCGAGCACGACCGCACCACGGTCACCTGGGATGTCGAACCCGATTCCGCGGGCGGCGCCACCCGCGCCGCCATCGTCGACGACACCCTGGCGCAGACGAAACCCGGCTCGATCGTGCTGCTGCACGTCATGCACGGCCGCGAATCCGCCGCCGCGCTCCCGGAGATCGTGTCCGGCCTGCGGGCGCGCGGCTACGACTTCACCACCGTGTCCGACCTGCTGCGGCGAGCGCCCGCCTAGCCGCGCGGAGCGGCGGAACGGTGATAGTTCGCCTGGGCCGCGCGGACGGTGTCCATGTTGGTCTCCAGGACCACGATCAGCGACTCCAGGCGTTCGGCCACCTGCGCGCCGAGCTCGGTGAGCGTGTACTCCACGCGGGGCGGGATGGCCTCGAGTACCTCGCGATGCACCATCCCGTCGCGTTCGAGCCCCTGCAGGGTCTGCGACAGCATCCGCTCGCTCACGCCGTCGACCCGTCTGCGCAGCGCGCTGAACCGGTAGGGGCCTTCGCGTAGCGCCACCAGGGCCAGCACACCCCATCGGCTGGCGACGTTCTGGAGCACCGGCCGCGACTGGCAGTTGCGCGCGAAGACGTCGGCTTCCAGCGCCTGATCGTCGTCGGTCGACGAGGGCTGCGTGCTCATACCGCCGATCGTACCGCTCTTGACCAGAGTGCTTGCGGAATGCATAGTGCTTACTAATAGTTAGTACTAGAAAATCGGAACCAACCCTGGAGGTAGATCATGACTGTCGCGGTGACCGGAGCGAGTGGACAGCTGGGCAGGCTCGTCGTGGAGGCCCTGCTGGCGGCGGGCGAACAGCCGGTGGCGATCGTGCGCGATCCCGCCAAGGTCGCCGACCTGGCCGAACGTGGCGCGCAGGTCCGGCAGGCGAGCTACGACGACCCCGCCGCGCTCGACGCCGCGCTGGCCGGCGTCGACCGGGTGCTGCTGGTCTCCGGCAACGAATTCGGTGCCAGGGTCGCCCAGCACACCAATGTCCTCCGGGCCGCCGAGCGCGCCGGTGTCCGGCTGCTCGCCTACACCAGCATTCCCGTCGCGGACGGCAATCGGATGATCCTCGCGCAGGAGCACCGCGGCACGGAGGAAGTACTCGCCACCGCGTCGATCCCGACCGTCCTGCTGCGCAACAGCTGGTACTGGGAGAACTACGCGGCGGGCGCCGCGCACGCCACGCAGACCGGGGTGCTGGCCGGCGCCTCGGGCGCGGGCAAGGTCTCCGGCGCTCCGCGCGCCGACTACGCGCAAGCCGCGGCGGTCGTGCTCACCACCGACGGCCACGAGGGCCGCGTCTACGAGCTCGGCGGTGACGAGGCCCTGAGCGGTGCCGACATCGCCGCCGTGCTCACCGAGGTCTCCGGCTCCCCGGTGCGCTACGAGAATCTCGCCGAAGCCGACTACGCGACCGTCCTCGGCCAGGCGGGCCTGCCCGAGCCGGTGGCGGCGGCGCTGGCCGACGCCGACTCGGGCATCGCCGACGGCCTGCTCGAGGTCCGCACCGGTGATCTGGCCAAGCTCCTCGGCCGCCCGGTGACCCCGCCCGCCGAGGCGTTCCGCGCCGTCCTCGGCTGATTTCCGGGGGTGGGCCGACGGGGAGCCGTGTGGCAGAGTTCGGGTGTGGCTACCGAAACTCCCCGTCGACGCACGCACTCCTACCTGAGCGGGCTGCTGTTCGTGATGGGCGTCCTGCACTTCGTTGCGCCGAAGCCCTTCGACGGCATCGTGCCGCCGCAGCTGCCCGGCAACCCGCGGGCCTACACCTACGGTTCCGGGGTCGCCGAGCTCGGCGTGGCGACGGCGCTCGCGGTGCCGCGCACCCGTCGCCTCGGCGGCTGGCTGGCCGCGGCGCTGTTCATCGGCGTCTTCCCGGCGAACATCCAGATGGCCGTCGACGTGGTGGGCAACCCGAAGGCGCCCGGCCTGTTCAAGGCAGGCGTGCTGGCGCGGCTGCCGCTGCAGATCCCGATGATCGTGGCCGCGCTGCGCGTGGCGCGCCGCTGATCACACCCACTGCACCAGCTGGATGACGATCCCGTTCGGGTCGGTCAGCTGGAAGTAGCGCTCGCCCCACTCCTCGGTCTCGATGGGCGTCTCGATCGGGACGCCCGCGGTGCGCAGGCGCTCGTATTCGGCGTCGATGTCGTCGACGACGAACACCACCAGCGTGCCGTCGCCCGCGCTGCCCGCGATGCGCGCCGGCTTGAACGTGCTCAGGCCGGTGCGCAGGTAGATGACGTTCATCCCGGCATCGGGTCGCTGGAGCGAGACGAACCCGTCGGCGGCCATCTGCTCGGTGAAGCCGAGGTGGTCGATCAGGAACGTCGCCGAGGCCTGCGGGTCGGCGACATTGAGCGAGATGGCGGAGCCGGTGATCTGCATGGGTTAACGATGGCGAGGAGGCCGCCGGTTCCGCTGTATGACCTGCGTCACATGGTCAGAAGCTGTCGCGGTCGATCCGCAGCGTGGTGATGGTGGCGGCCAGGCCCTCGTACTGGTTGATCAGCAGCACGATCTCGATGAGCAGCCGCTCGTCGTAGTGCGCGGCGAGCCCGGCCCACGCGGCGTCGTCGACATCGCGGCCGGTCACCAGCTGGTCGACGACCGTGAGCAGCGCCCGCTGCCGCGGCGTCCAGCCCTCCGTGTCCGGTCCGGCGGCGACCCGGTCGATCTCCACGGCCGTCAGCCCGGCCCTGCGCCCGAGGCGGCGATGATGGTCGGTCTCGTAGTCGCAGGCGCGCAGATGCGCGACCCGCAGGATGACCAGCTCCGCCTCGGCGCGCGGCAGCCGCCCGCCCGGCATGAGCTTGCCGGAAAAGTGCAGCCAGCCGCGGAACAGCCCGCCGGTGCGCCCGAGCGTGCTGAACAGGTGCGCGTCGTCGGTGCCCGACGCGCGGGAAAGCACTTGCCAGACAACCCAGTTGATCGGTCCGAGTTCGGCGAACCGTCCCGGGGAAACCCGTGGTAGGGGCGCTGGATCCATCACATCTCCACCTGTCTGCTCGTGCTCGCCCGGCCGGTTCGCAGCGTACTCGCCGGTACGGGATCCTGACGGCGACTGCGGTAGTCGTGCCGGTTTTCTTTGGTTTCCAGTGGTTTTCGCAACAGTTGCGCGTCATGATCGGTGGGTACCGCAGCGCGCAGCGGCGGTGTGAGGTCGCAGCACTGGTAGGGGAACATCGGAATGCTGGTTCGGATCAGGCCGGATGCGGAGCTCACCGGCGCCGAGCGGGAGTTCGTGGATTGCCTGCGCGCCTATCCGAGCACGGGGCTCGCGCTGGTGGATTGCCGGGTGGGCGATCGCAGGCTCGGCGCGGTGGTCGTGACGCCACGGGGGATCACGGTCATCGAGGTGAAGGGCTTCCGGCGGCGGCAGAGCGGCCTGCTCGCGGTCTCGGCGGCGGGCGAGTGGACGATCAGCGACAGCCCGCTCGACCTGGACGCCGACCCCTCGGGCGGCCTCACCGACCGGCTCGAACACGGGATCCACGCCGTGCGCGTCGCGCTCGAGCAGGCGCTGCAGGACAGCAGGCATGTCAGCGGCGCGGTGGTGATGGTGCCGTACCGGGGCGTGGTGGTGCGGCCCGCGCGCACGGCGCTGCGACCGGGGCTGGACGTGCTGGTCGCCAATACCGTCGACGCGCACGAGTTGCGGGTCTACCTCGAGGGCTTCTCCGCCGGGCCCCCGGCCTGGACCATCGACCGGGTGCTCACCACCTGCACCGCGCTGGGCGTCGGCACCCTGACACCGCCGCGCGCCGAGCTGGCCGCCGACGGTTTCGCGGGCAGCCGCCCCGCGCCGACGCCGCTCCCGCCGCAGCCGCGCAGGTTCACCGAACCGATCCAGCCGCCGCCGCCCGCCCAGCCTGCCGAGCGCGGGAAGCTGGTCGGGCTGATCCTGTTCGCCGTGGCCGTGCTCGGGGTGTTCGTGGTGTTCCTGGTGGTCGGCCAGGCCCTGCTGCGGGACTCGCCGCAGCCGCGCCCCAGCTCGGACACCTCGCAGAGCACGACCAGGGCGCCGTCCTCGACGCCGGCCAGTCAGCGGCCGGTCGAGTGCTGGCCGTTCCAGAACGGCTGCTGAGCGCTCAATCCCGCACGGCGCGACCGAGTTTGGTGAAGGCGATCGCCTGCTCGGCGCGCACCCGGACATGCGCGCGGGAGGAATCGATGTGCGCGGTGAGGGTGTGCAGGGCCGCCTCGCCCGCGCCGGCCAGGACCTGTTCGGCGATGGTGATGTGCTCGGCCGTCATCGCCGCGACCCGCTCGGCGGTCGGCACGTCCATGGTGCGGACCGGGCGCACCCGCACATAGACCGCGGTGAGCGCGTCGGCGAGGGCCGAATTGCCCGCTGCCCGCAGTAGTTCGGTGTGGAATCGCTCGTCGGCCGCCACCAGCTCCGGCCCCGGTTCCGGTGGGGTGTCCCGGTACTCGCGCCAGCGTTCCAGTTCCGCGCGCACGGCGGGCAGATCGTGCGAGGCGGGACTGTGCGGCTGAACCGAGTCGGCGGCATCGATGCGCTGGAAACCACGGGCCTCCAGCACTATTCGTAGCTCGTAGAGCTCGTCCAGCTCGGCAAGGCGCGGCCGGTACAGATAGAGCCCGTCCTGGTGGCGCTGGATCAGCCCGTCGGCCTGGAGCCGGGCCAGCGCCTCGCGCACCGGAGTGCGCGAGACGCCGTACCGCTGGGCCAGCCGTTCGGCGCGTAGTCGTTCGGTCGGCGGGACGGTCCCGGTGGCGAGGTCGTCGCGCAGCGCCAGGTAGACGCGCTCGGCCAGAGACACCCGCCCCCTGCGGTTCATGGCCTGCGGTCAGATCGCCATCGCCGCGCGGACCGCGGATTCCGCACCGGCACCGCCCTCGCCCGACGAGCCGAGATGCCCCGAATGCAGCACGTAGTAGTGCTGCGCGGCCTGCAGCGCGAAGCCGATGTGCTGCTCCACCAGCAGCACGCTGAGGCCACCGCGCTGGGTGAGATCGATGATGGTGCGCTCGATCTCGGCCACCACCGAGGGCTGGATGCCCTCGGTCGGCTCGTCGAGGATGAGCAGCTTGGGCTCGGTGATCAGGGCGCGGGCGATGGCCAGCTGCTGGCGCTGACCGCCGGAGAGCAGCCCGGCCTTGCGGGTCAGCAGCTCACGCAGGGCGGGGAACAGTTCCAGCGATTCCTCGATCAGCGCCTTGCCGCGCTTGCGCCCGTCGGCGACGACCTGGAGATTCTCGGCGGTGGTCAGCTGGGGAAAACTCTGCTGCCCCTGCGGCACGTAGGCGATGCCGCGCTTGACCCGCTGCGACGGGGACAGCTTGGTGATCTTGTCGCCGTCGAAGGTGATCGTGCCCGATTTGGTCGGCAGCAGGCCGACCGCGGTGCGCAGCAGCGTCGTCTTGCCCGCGCCGTTGTGGCCCATGATGGCGACCACGCTGTCGTCCGGGACGGTCAGGCTGACGCCGTGGATCACCTCGGTGCGCCCGTAGCCCGAGTGGATGTCGTGTAGTTCAAGCATCGGCCGACTCCTTGTTCGTCGCGTCCCCGGCCAGTGCCGCGGTGCCGAGGTAGACCTCCTGCACCTTCGGATCGGCCTGCACCTCTTCGACACTGCCCTCGCTGAGCACCTTGCCGCCCGCGAGGACGGTGACCGAGGTGGCGAAGGAGCGCATGAAGTCCATGTCGTGCTCGACGACGACGACCACGCGGTCACCGCCGATGCGGCGCAACAGATTTCCGGTCTCCTCGCGCTCCTCGGCGCTCATGCCCGCGACGGGTTCGTCGAGCAGCAGCACCGAGGCGTTCTGCACCAGCAGCATGCCGATCTCGAGCCACTGCTTCTGCCCGTGTGCCAGCACCCCGGCGGGCTTGTCCCGCAGCGCGGTGAGACCCGTTGTCTCCAGGGCCTCTTCGATGCTCGGCAGTACCGACTTGCGCGCCCGCAGCAGCGACAGCGCCGAACGGCCCGCTCCCGCTGCGATATCCAGGTTCTGCAGCACGCTGAGCTGCTCGAACACGCTCGCGGTCTGGAAGGTCCTGCCGATGCCGAGCCGCGCGATCTGGTGCACCTTCTTGCCGAGCAGCTCGGTGCCCGACTTCTGCGCTGAGCCGGTGGCGGGCACCAGGCCGGTGATCGCGTCGATGAGCGTGGTCTTGCCCGCGCCGTTGGGACCGATCAGGAACCGCAGGTCGCCCTGCAGCACCGTCAGATCGACATCGGTGACCGCCTTGAATCCGTCGAAACTCACCGAGAGGCCACGGATTTCGAGGTAGTCGCTGTCCATGCCCGCGTTGCCGCCCGCTTTGGGCTCGTGTGTGGTCATCGCGCTTCCACCTTCTCCTCGGTGACGACGGCGGGTTCGGCCGGCGCCGGTGCGGGTGTGGGTTCCGGTTTCCGGCTCTGCCACCAGCCCTTGAACAGCGGCCACAGTCCGGCCAGTCCGGCGGGGATGAACCCGACGACCACGATGAACAGCACGCCCTGCAGGTAGGTCCACCCCGACGGGAACGACTCCGAGAGCGAGGTTTGCGCCCAGGCGACGCCGATCGCGCCGAGGACCGGGCCGAGCAGCGTGGTGCGGCCACCGATCGCGACCCCGATGAGGAAGGCGATGGACGGGACGACACCGATGTCGGCGGGGGAGATGATGCCGACGATCGGGGTGAACAGCGCACCCGCGATCCCGGCCAGGAACGCCGCCACCACGTAGGCGACGATCTTGATGTTGGCCGGGTCGTAGCCGAGGAAGCGCACCCGCTCCTCCGCGTCGCGCACCGCGACCAGCAGTTCGCCGTAGCGGCTGCGGTTGAGCTGGCGGATCAGCGCGACGACCAGCAGCAGCGTGCCCGCGGCGATGAAGAACAGCATCTGGCGGTTGGCCGGGTCGGAGAGCCGGAACCCGAAGAAGGACCGGAAGTCCGACAGGCCGGTGAAGCCGCCGATGGCCTGCTGCCCGGTGAGCAGGATGGCCAGCGCCGCGGCCAGCGCCTGGCTCAGGATGGCGAAGTACGCGCCGCGCACCCGGCGCTTGAACACGCCGTAGCCGAGCACGGCCGCCACCAGCGCGGGCAGCACCAGGATGGCGAGGATGGCCACCGGCGCCGAGGTGAACGGCTGCCAGAACCCCGGCAGTTCGCTGATGCCGGAGATCTCCATGAACTCCGGGACGTCGTTGCCGAGGCGAGCGGCGTCGGCCAGCTGCATGTGCATGGCCATGATGTAGGCGCCGATGCCGAAGAACACGCCCTGGCCGAGGGTGAGCATTCCGCCACGGCCCCACGCCAATCCGATGCCCGCCGCCACGATGGCGAAGCAGAGGAACTTGGCGAGCAGGTTCAGCCGGAAGTCGCTGAGCACCGCCGGTGCCACCGCGAACAGGATGAAGGCGGCGACGGCGAAACCGGCGAGCGGGGTCAGCCGGGGGTAGGCGCTGAGACGGTCCTTGAGTGCGGTCATGCCAGGCTCCTCGTCCGCACGGTGAACAGGCCCTGCGGGCGGACCTGCAGGAAGATGACGATCAGGACGAACACGATGACCTTCGCGATGGACGCGGTGGTCGAGTATTCGATGAAGGAGTTGAGCAGGCCGAGCGCGAACGCCGCGATCACCGTGCCCTTGATCTGGCCGAGGCCACCGATCACGACCACCAGGAACGCGTCGATCAGATAGCTCTGGCCGATGGTCGGGCTGGTCGAGCCGATCAGGGTCAGCGCCACACCGGCGACACCGGCCAGGCCGGACCCGATGAAGAACGTGCTGATATCGGTGAATCGCGAAGAGATACCCGAGGTTTCGGCCAGGCCGCGGTTCTGCACGACGGCGCGAATGCGGCGACCCATCGGGGTGGTCTTGAGCACGGCGGCCAGCGCGGTCACCGCGACGATCGCCAGCACCAGGATGAAGATGCGGGTCTTGGGCACCACCGCGCCCGCGATGGTGATACCGCCGCTGAGCCATTCGGGCACCAGCACGTTCTTGGCGGGCGCGCCGAAGATGTCGCGCGCGGCCTGTTGCAGCACGAGGCCGACACCGAAGGTGACCAGCAGCGTGTCCAGCGGACGGTCGTACATGTAGCGGATCAGGCCCATTTCCAGGGCGGCGCCGAGTAGGCCGCCGATCAGGAAGCCCATGAACAACGAGACGACCAGCGAGACGCCCGCCGACGAGAAGACCTGCTGCACAACGTAGGTGGTGTAACAGCCGGCCATGATGAATTCGCCGTGCGCCATGTTGATGACGCCCATCTGACCGAAGGTCAGCGACAGACCGAGGGCGGCGAGCAGAAGAATCGATCCCAGGCTCAACCCCGTGAAGAGCTGGCCGATCAGCACGTCCATTGCAGCGGACTCCTTGGAAATGGGGCGGTGTGGGACGCGCCGCGGACGGCGCGTCCCACACCTGTCGGGCTACTTACTTGAGGCCCTTGGCCCAGTCGTAGGACTTCAGGTACGGGTCCGGGGTGATCGCCTTGCCGGAGTCCCACACCGTGTAGATCAGGCCGTCCGGGCGGATCTCGCCGATCCGGGCGGTCTTGGTGATGTGGTGGTTGGAGCCGTCGATGGTGACGGTGCCCTCGGGGGCTTCGAAGCTGACGCCGTCGGCGGCGGCCTGCACGTCGGCCACGGCGAAGGACTTGGCCTTCTCGACGGTGTTCTTCCACAGGAAGACCGAGGCGTAGGCGGCTTCCATCGGGTCCGAGGTGGGCTTGTCGGCGCCGAAGGCGGCCTTGTAGTCGGCGACGAACTTCTTATTCACCGGGGTGTCGACGGTCTGGTAGTAGTTCCAGGCGGTCAGCTGGCCCGCGATGTTCTGCGCGCCGATGCCGGCGACCTCTTCCTCGGCGATCGACACCGAGACCACCGGCATCTCGGCGGCCTTCAGGCCCGCGTTGGTGTACTCGCGGAAGAAGGCGACGTTGGAGTCACCGTTGAGGGTGTTGAAGACCGCGCCCGCCTTGGCATTACGGACCTTGTTGACGATGGTGGAGAAGTCGGTCGAGCCGAGCGGGGTGTAGTCCTCGCCCTTGATCTCGATGCCGTTGGCCGCGGCGTAGGCCTTGATCTCGCGGTTGGCGGTCTGCGGGAAGACGTAGTCCGAGCCGACCAGGTAGAGGGACTTGATGCCCTTCTGCTTCAGGTAGTCCAGCGCGGGGATGATCTGCTGGTTGGTGGTGGCGCCGGTGTAGAAGATGTTCTTGCTGTCTTCCAGGCCCTCGTACTGCACGGGGTAGTAGAGCAGCGAGTTCAGGCTCTCGAACTTGGGCTTCATGGCCTTGCGGCTCGACGAGGTCCAGCCGCCGAACACCGCGGCGACACAGTCGGAGCTGATCAGCTTCTCCGCCTTCTCGGCGAAGGTCTTCGGATCGGAGGCGCCGTCTTCGAGGACGATCTCGATCTTCTTGCCGAGCACACCGCCCGCGGCGTTGATCTGGTCGATCGCCAGCTTGGTCGAATTGGCAACGGTGACTTCGGAAATGGCCATGGTGCCGGACAGCGAGTGCAGCGAGCCGACCTTGATGGTGTCCTTGGTGGTGTCGACGCACGAGGCGGCGGTCGAGCCGGACGACGCGTCGTCACGGGCACCGCAACCGGTGAGCAACAGGCCGGTGACGGCCACCGCGGCGGGCACCGCGAGTGCCTTGGCCAAACGGGATCGATACATGGGGCGGTTCTCCTCATCAGGTGTAACGGCGGCGCCACACGCGCCACAACGAACACCACCGCGGTCTGCCCCGGTGACTGGATGTACACCGAGTTGTATACAGCGGCTGTATTCGTGAGCGGAACAGTAGAGGGAACTTGTTGCACCGGAATATCTCTCGGTCACGTGTCCGTTTCGTCTGTTTCATCCATGTGAACAATTGCTCGGCGGCGGATGCGGGCGGCTGCGCGCCTACGGTTGCGTAGGGACGCCACGGTGCGGCACGCTTCGAATTCGTACGACGTCGAACAGCCGGAGCACGCGGCACTCGGGCCGTGTGTGGTCAGTCGAGGAGGCGCCACGTGGGGCACTACAAGGCGAACGTGCGGGACATCGAGTTCAATCTGTTCGAGGTGCTCAACCTCGACAAGCTCCTGGATACCGGCGCCTACGGCGACCTGGATTCCGAGACGGTGCGCCAGATTCTCGCCGAGGTCGAACGGCTGGCCGAGGGGCCGATCGCGGACTCGTTCGCCGACGCCGACCGGCACCCCGTGGTCTTCCATCCGGACACCTTCGACATCTCCGTGCCCGAACCGTTACGCAAGACGGTGGCCGCGGTGCAGGAGGCGGGGTGGTTCCGCCTCGGCATGCCGGAGGGCATGGACGGCACCGCCGCCCCGAACGTGCTGATGTGGGCGATCAACGAGCTCGTCATCTGCGCCAATCCGGCGGCCAGCTTCTTCAATATGGGCCCGCTGATGGGCTCGGTGCTCTACGAGGTCGGCACCGAGGAGCAGAAGCGCTGGGCGCGTGGCGGATTCGAGCGCGGGTGGCAGGGCACCATGGTGCTCACCGAGCCCGATGCCGGGTCCGACGTCGGCGCGGGCCGGACCAAGGCCGTGCCGCAGCCCGACGGATCGTGGCACATCGAGGGCGTGAAGCGGTTCATCTCCGGTGGTGACGTGGGTGAGATCGCGGAGAACGTCTTCCACCTGGTGCTCGCCCGGCCGGAGGGCGCCGGTCCCGGCACCAAGGGGTTGTCGCTGTTCTACGTGCCGAAGTTCCTCTTCGATCCTGAGACATTCGAGCTCGGTGACCGCAACGGCGTGTACGTGACCGGGGTCGAGCACAAGATGGGGATCAAGTCCTCGCCGACCTGTGAGGTCACCTTCGGTGGCACCGCGGTGCCTGCCAAGGGCTGGCTCGTCGGCGACGTGCACAACGGCATCGCGCAGATGTTCAAGGTGATCGAGAACGCGCGGATGACGGTGGGCGTGAAGTCGTCCGGGACGTTGTCGACGGGGTACCTGAACGCGCTGGAGTACGCCAAGACGCGGGTGCAGGGCGCGGATCTGACGCAGATGGCGGACAAGGCGGCGCCGCGCGTCACCATCACCCATCACCCCGATGTGCGGCGGTCGCTGGCCATGCAGAAGGCGTACGCCGAAGGGTTGCGCGCGGTGTATCTGTATACCGCCGCGCATCAGAACGAGGACGTGGCACAGCTCGTCTCCGGCGCAGACGCGGAGCTGGCGCACCGGGTGGACGATCTGCTGCTGCCGATCGTCAAGGGCGTCGGCTCGGAGCGGGCGTACCAGTTGCTCACCGAGTCGCTGCAGACCTTCGGTGGCTCCGGCTATCTGCAGGACTACCCGATCGAGCAGTACATCCGCGACGCCAAGATCGACTCGCTCTACGAGGGCACCACCGCGATCCAGGCCCAGGACTTCTTCTTCCGCAAGATCATTCGCGATCGCGGCGCCGCGCTGGCGCACCTGAACGCGCAGATCACCGCCTACCTGGACAGCGACACCGGCCGCTTCGCCACCGAGCGCGCCCTGTTGCGCACCGCCCAGGCCGACATCGGCGCGATGGCGTCCACCCTCACCGGCTACGCCATGGCGGGCCAGACCGACCCCACCGAGCTCTACAAGGTCGGCCTCGGCTCGGTCCGCTTCCTGATGTCGGTCGGCGACCTGCTCATCGCCTGGCGCCTGCTCGTCCAGGCCGACATCGCCGCCGCGGCCCTCGCCGCCGACGCCGCTCCCAAAGACCGCCCCTTCTACCAGGGCAAAGTGGCCGCGGCGAGCTTCTTCGCCAAGAACGTCCTCCCCGAACTCACCGCCACCAAGAACATCCTCGCCACCCTCGACAACGACATCATGTCCATCCCGGAGGAAGCCTTCTGACCTACTTGATCAGGTAGGGGGAGACCGAGCTGCGGTGTTCGCTGATGTCGAGGGCCTTGCCTAGTGGGGGGAAGGCGCGCTGGGGGCAGTTGGAGCGGACGCAGACGCGGCAGCCGGCGCCGATCGGGGTGGCGGTGGCTTCGCCGAGGTCGATGCCGTCGGCGTAGACGACGCGGCCCGCGTGGCGGAGTTCGCAGCCGAGGCCGATGGCGAAGGTCTTGCTCGGCTGGCCGTAGCGGGTGGCGCGGCGTTCGACGGTGCGGGCGACCCAGAGGTATTTGCGGCCGTCGGGCATCTGGGCGATCTGGGTCATGATCTTGCCGGGGTAGGCGAAGGTCTCGTAGACGTTCCAGAGCGGGCAGGTGCCGCCGCTGGCGGAGAAGTGGAAACCGGTGGCGGACTGGCGTTTCGACATATTGCCCGCGCGGTCGACGCGGACGAACGAGAACGGAACGCCGCGCAGGCTCGGCCGCTGGAGCGTCGAGAGCCGGTGGCAGATGGTCTCGTAACTCTGCGAGAAGAAGGCCGACAGGCGCTCGATGTCGTAGCGGAAGTCCTCGGCCACCTCGTGGAAGTGGGTGTAGGGCAACACCGTCGCCGCGGCGAAGTAGTTGGCCAGGCCGAGCATGGCCAGCTTGCGCGAGGCCTCGGAGGCGAAATTGCCCTCCTCGACCAGCTTGTCGAGCAGCGGCCCGCACTCGAGATAGGCCAGTTCGGCGGCGAGCTTGAAGGTGCGCTGCCCGCCGGACAGGTGCGGGGAGATCTCGAGCTGCTTGGTCTCGGGGTCGTAGTGGTGCAGCACGCCCTCGCCGAGGTCGATCCGCTCGACGATCCGCACGCCGTGCGCGCGCAGCAGCCGGACGATCTCGGTGCTCACCTCGCCGCCGTGGAACCGGATGCGCGCGGTGAGGTCCTCGGCCGCGGTGTCGAGTTCGTCGATGTAGTTCTGGCGCTGGTAGAAGTAGTCGCGCACTTCCTCGTGCGGCTTGCTGATCGCGGCGCTGCCGGAACCGTCGGAGAACCGGTCCTCGGTGGCGGCGGCCAGCTGGGCGCTGGTGTTGCGGTACCGGTTGTGCATGGCGACCAGGGCGCGCGCCATGCTCGGATGCGCCGAGACCATGTCGGCGATCTCCTGGGTGTCGGCCTCGATGCCGAGTTCGGCGTCCATCACGACTTCCTGCAACTCGGCGATGAGCCGGGTGTCGTCGTGGGCGGAAAAGAAGGCCGGATCGACGCCGAAGACCTCGTTGATCCGCTTGAGCACGGGCACCGTCAGCGGCCGCACGTCGTGCTCGATCTGGTTGAGATAGCTGGCCGAGATCTCCAGCTTCTGGGCCAGCGAGACCTGGCTCAGCCCGCGCTCGGTCCGCAGCTGGCGCAGCCGCGCACCGACATAGGTCTTGGCCATATGTCCAGTTTATGGGCGGTTTCGCAACCTTGCCAATGGATTCTTAACAGCGTGGGCTGAGCGATGTGTCACACCGTCGCGCTACCGTCGTCGGGTGCTTGTCAGCGATGTCGTCGCGGCCTCGGCGGCCGTGCGGGCAACCAGGTCGCGCAAGGCGAAGATCGCCGCGCTGGCCGAGCTCTTCGCCGCCGCGGGCCCGGCGGAGATCGGGACCGTCGTCGCCTGGCTCTCCGGTGACCTGGTGCAGGGCCGGATCGGCGCGGGGTGGCGCACGGTGGCGGGCCTGGAGACACCGCCGAGTGGCGAGCCGCGGCTGACCGTCGGCGAGGTCGACGGCGTCTTCACCGAACTCACCGGGCTCAGCGGCACCGGCTCGACGCTGCGCAGGCGGGAACTGCTCACGGCCCTGTTCACCGCCGCGACCGAGGACGAACAGTCCTTCCTGATCCGGCTGCTCACCGGGGAACTGCGCCAGGGCGCGCTCACCGCGGTCGTCGTCGATGCGCTCGCGCTGGCCACCGGCATCCCGGTCGAGGTGGTGCGGCGCGCGCACATGCTGTCCGGTCAGCTGCCCGCGACCGCCGTCGCCGCGGTCACCGGCGGCGAGGCGGCGCTCACCGCGTTCCGGCTCGAGGTCGGCAGGCCGGTCGCGCCGATGCTCGCGTCACCGGGCGGCTCGCTGGACGAGGCGCTGGCCGAACTCGGCCCGCAGGTGAGCGTCGAGCACAAGCTCGACGGCGCCCGGATCCAGGTGCACCGCGACGGCGAGCGCGTGTGGGTCTTCACCCGCACGCTGCGCGACATCACCGCGAGCGTGCCCGAGCTGGTCGAGCTGGTGGCCGGCCTCGACTGCGCGAGCGTGGTCCTGGACGGGGAGACCCTCGCGCTGACCGACGCGGGCAGGCCGCGCCCGTTCCAGGAGACGATGAGCCGGTTCGCGACCGTCGGCGAGGACGCCAGGGACCTGCTGCTGCACCCCTACTTCTTCGACTGCCTGCACCTCGACGGCGTCGACCTGATCGACGAACCGCTGCGGGCCCGCCGCGCCGCGCTGGCCGGGGTGGCGGGCGAGCACGTCATCCCGGCGCTGGTCGCCCCCGACGCCGAGGCGGCCGCCGAGTACTACGACGACGCGCTGGCCGTCGGCAACGAGGGCGTGATGGTCAAGGCGCTGGACGCGCCGTACGCGGCGGGCAGGCGCGGCAAGGCCTGGCAGAAGATCAAACCGGCGCACACCCTCGACCTGCTGGTGATCGGCGCGGAGTGGGGCTACGGCAGGCGCACCGGGTTCCTGTCGAATCTGCACCTGGCCGCGCGCGACCCGGAGACGGGCGAGCCGGTGATGGTCGGCAAGACGTTCAAGGGCCTCACCGACGAGCTGCTGCGCTGGCAGACCGCGGAGTTCCCCCGGCACCAGACCCACACCGACGGGCACGCCGTGTTCCTGCGCCCGCGGCTCGTCGTCGAGATCGCGCTCGACGGTGTCCAGGCCAGTACCAGGTACCCGGGCGGTGTCGCCCTGCGCTTCGCCAGGGTGCTGCGCTACCGGCCGGACAAGGAGCCCGAGCAGGCCGACACCATCGACGCGGTGCGCGCGCTGGGGGTCGTGAGCTGACCCGTCGGGGACTTACCTGCAACAGTTTGGCAATCCGGTATCGGCATACGACACACTGTTCGGGTGAGCGCCGAACTAATGGTCCTGTTGATCGTCATCGTCACAGCTCTCGCATTCGACTTCACCAACGGATTCCACGACACGGCCAATGCCATGGCGACCTCGATCGCCACCGGGGCGCTGAAGCCGCGCGTGGCGGTGGCGCTCTCCGGCGTGCTGAATCTGATCGGCGCCTTCCTGTCGGTATCGGTGGCGGCGACTGTGGCCAAGGGCATCGTGCAGCTGAACGACGTGGGCGGGCAGGACCTGCTCGTCATCGTCTTCGCCGGCTTGGTCGGCGGCATTCTGTGGAACCTGCTGACCTGGCTGCTCGGGCTGCCGTCGAGTTCCTCGCACGCGCTGTTCGGCGGCCTGATCGGCTCCACGATCGCCGCGCTCGGCTGGAACGGCGTGATCTGGGCGTCGGGCTCGGAGGGCGTGCTGATCAAGATCGTGCTGCCCGCGATCCTGGCCCCGGTGATCGCCGCGCTGGTCGCGGCCATCGCCACCTTCCTGGTGTACCGGATCACCCGTGGCGTCGACGAGGACAAGGCGAACGAGGGCTTCCGCTGGGGCCAGATCGGGTCGGCGTCGCTGGTCTCGCTGGCCCACGGCACCAACGACGCGCAGAAGACGATGGGCATCATCTTCCTGGCGCTGGTGGCCTACGGCACGCTCGACAAGGACGACCACATGCCGCTGTGGGTGATGGCGGCCTGCGCGGTGGCGATCGCCCTCGGCACCTACCTCGGCGGCTGGCGGATCATCCGGACCCTGGGCAAGGGCCTGGTCGAGATCGAGTCGCCGCAGGGAATGGCCGCCGAGTCCACCTCGGCGGCGATCATCCTCACCTCGGCGCATTTCGGCCTGCCGCTGTCGACGACGCAGACCGCGACCGGCTCGATCCTCGGCACCGGCATCGGCAAGGGCGCCGAGGTGCGCTGGCGGGTGATGGGCCGGATGGCCGTCGCCTGGCTGCTGACGCTGCCGATGGCGGGCATCGTCGGCGCGATCTGCTGGGCCATCGCGCACCTCATCGGTGGCCTGCCCGGCGTGCTGGTGGTGTTCGCGATCCTGATCGGCGGTGCGCTCGGCATCTATCTGCGGTCGCGCCGCGACCCGGTCGGCACCCACAATGTCAACGAGTGGCCCGAGGGTGTGCCGCCCGCGGCGACGCCGTCGTCGGTCGAACAGCACCACGCCGGGTAAAGGAGCGATCGTGCAATCCGTGATCACGAATCTGAGTTCACTGTGGGAAGTGGTGCTGGCCGCGCTGGTCTTCGGCGCCGGCGTGCCCGCGGTCTTCGCCTTCGCCGTGCGGTGGTGGGCCCAGGCGGAGACGGTCGACGCCGACGGTCGCGTCCGCCGCAACTACCCGGCGCTGGCCGGTGCGCTGATCTGCGTGGTCGTCATCGTCATGGTGGTGATCACCGGAATCCTGTTCACCGCCAAGGCCTTCATCGCCCATCAGTTCGGCATCCATCTGTTCGGGGCCGCATGAGCGGTCAGCGCCCGGAGGAGGCAGCCCGCGTAACCACGCAGGGCGCCCGAGCATGCGGAAAGGAAACAGCATGAGCGAGGACGCGATGACAGATCCGACTCCCACGCCCGCCGTTCGGCGCAACCTGCTCTCGCGGGTGCTCGGCTGGCTGCGCGCCGGATATCCGCAGGGCATCCCGCAATCGGACTATGTCGCACTGTTCGCGGTTCTGCACCGGCACCTCACCGACTACGAGGTGGTCGTCATCGGCGAGAAGCTGATCGAGGCCAATCCGAACCGGGAATCGATCAGCGAGGCCGAGATCGCGGCGGCGATCGCCGATTTCGCCAAGCAGCAGCCCGCGCCGGACGACGTCTCGCGCGTGGCCTCGCATCTGGCCGCCGGTGGCTGGCCGTTGGCCGAACCGCTGGACGAGGGTGAACCGGCGCCGGAACAGGACTGAGTTACCGGCGCGACAATTCCGCTGTGCCAGCGGAATTCGTGGCAGCACCAATTTCCGATTCGCCCGGATGCCCGCCGGGTGCGCGCTAGCATGCACGGGTGGTTCGGCGTGTGGATGAAACCGATAGTGGTCGTAGTTACGGTGGATTGTCGCGCCAGCAGCGAGTAGCCATGCGGCGAAACCGGTTGACCGATGCAGCACTGGAACTATTCGGTACCCAGGGTTATTCGTCGACCTCGATCGAGCGCCTGTGCGCGACGGCGAATGTGTCGACCCGCAGTTTCTACGAGGACATCGGCAGCCGCGAGGCGCTGCTGATCGCCCTGGTCGACCGGCTCAACACCGCCGCGCTGCACCGGGTCGACGAGGCGCTGGAGCACACCAGCGAGCAGCCGCTGGTGGTGCGCGTGGTGGAGAGCTTCCGGGCTTTTCTCGCCGTGACCTGCCGGGATCGGCGCGCGGCCAGGGTCTTCTACGTCGAGGTGGTCGGGGTGAGCCCGGCGGTGGAGGAGTGGCGGCGCGCGCAGCGGCGATCGGTCTCCGGCCTGCTCACCAGGGAGGCCCAGCGGGCCGCCGCGCGCGGGGAAGCGGAATCGCGCAGTGTGCACCTGTTCACGCTCGCGTTGATCGGCGCGGTGAATTCGCTGGCGCAGGAGATGGTGCACGCCACCGTTCCCGGTGACGCGATCTCGGTCGACGAGATCTGCGACGAGATCGCCTATTTCATCCGGTCCGGGCTCTCGGTCCGGCCTTCGGCACTGCCGACCTGAGCATCCGAACGACCTGAGCAGACGAAAAAGGGAGGCGCCCGATCGGACGCCTCCCTTTTCGGTTCTACGGGAGAATCAGATACCCATGCCCTGGGCCAGCATCGGCCACGACTCGTGCAGCGCCTGCTCCCAGTACGGCCAGTAGTGGGTGCCGACCGGGTTGAACATGTAGGTGGCCGGGATGCCCAGCGAGTCCAGCTTGGTCTTCAGGTTCTGCGTGCACGCGTTGGTCGCGGCTTCGATCGCGACGCCGAGGCCGAGGTTGACCACGCCCATCGGGCCGTTGCCCTCGGTGTAGTAGCGCACGTCCTCCATCACCGGCAGGCCGCTACCGCTGGAGATGTAGAGGTTGGTGCCGCGCAGCTTCTCCGCGTTGAGGACCGGGTCGTTGGCGACCCAGGCCGGGTCGTTGTCCGGGCCGTACATGTTCTCGGTGTCGCCACCGGCCCAGGTCTCCACGGAGAACTTGACGAACTGCCTGCCCATCGGGTCGGCGATCTGCGCGCAGCCGGAGTAGGCGGCGACGGACTTGAACAGGCCCGGCTTGGCCTCGGCCAGCTGCAGCACCGAGGTGCCGGAGGTGGACAGGCCGGCCAGCGAGTTGAGGCCGGTCGAGTTGAGGGTGCTGTCGAGCAGCGGCGGCAGCTCCTGGGTGAAGAAGGTGTTCCACTTGTTCAGGCCGAGGCGGGCGTCTTCCTTCTGCCAGTCGGCGTAGTAGCTGCCGCGGCCGCCGACCGGCTGGATGACATTGACCTGCTTGTCGGCCAGGAAGCCGAGCGCGTTGGTCTGCGCGGCCCAGCTGGCGGTGCCCTCACCGGCGTCGAGGCCGTTGAGGAGGTAGAGGTTGGGGGCGGGCTTGGACTCGTCGACCGGCCGCTGCACGTCGACGGTGATGTCCTTCTTCATGGCCGCCGAGTACACCTTCAGGTGCCAGGTGCGCCCGTCCTTGACGATCGACGACACGGCAGAGGGCTTCTCGGGTTCGGCCGAGGCGGCGCCGCCGCCCGCGATCACGGCCACCGACAGCGCGGCGGTCAGAGCTACGGCGGTGGTGCGCAAGGCGGCCACGGTACGTACAGCAGAGAGCTTCATCGAACAGTCGGTTCCAGTCCACGGGCCGTGTCGGCTCCGTCATCGCAGTGCTTCCCCCCTTGGCCGAACGATGCGCGCTCGACGGCTGCGGGGCTGTCAGATCCTCCGACACTCTATGTCCTCCGGCGGGACAGAATCGTTACTGGTTCACAATTCGCCGTGACCTCGAGCACGGTTAACGACCGCGCAATACTGCCCGCGAATCGGAAATACCGCCGCAACCAGCCGCTCTTATGGTGACGGCCATGGGTAAGGAAATCCCCGGCGGCGCGTCGGCCGGGATCGAGATCAGCGGGTTGAGCAAGTCGTTCCGGGTGGGTCGCGATACCGTGCGCGCGCTGGACTCGGTCGATCTGCGGACCGCGAACGGCGCATTCCTCTCCTTGCTCGGCCCGTCCGGATGCGGCAAATCGACCGTTTTGCGAATTCTGGCCGGTCTCGACGAACCCACCGCGGGCACCGCCACGATCAACGGGCTGACGCCCGAGCGGCTGCGCGGCGGCCATCAGCTCGGGATCGCGTTCCAGGATTCCGCGCTGCTGCCCTGGCGCAGCGTCGAGTCGAACATCCGGTTGCCGCTGCAGGTCGCCGGGCTGCCCGCCGAACCGGAGCGGATCGCCGAGCTGATCGCGCTGGTCGGCCTGGAGGGTTTCGAGAAGGCCAAGCCCGCGCAGTTGTCCGGTGGTATGCGCCAACGGGTTTCGATCGCGCGGGCACTGGTGGTGCAGCCGTCGGTGCTGCTGCTCGACGAACCGTTCGGCGCCCTCGACGACATGACCAGGCAGCGGCTGAACCTGGAACTGCTGCGCATCTGGACCGAGAAGCCCGCGACCACGCTGATGGTCACCCACGGCATCGGGGAAGCGGTATTCCTCTCCGATGTGGTCGCGGTGATGAGCCCGCGTCCCGGCCGGGTGCTCGAATTGGTCGAGATCGACCTGCCGCGCCCCCGGACGCCCGAGATGATGCGGACCCCGGAATTCCACAAGCTCTGCGATTACCTGTCCGAGCTGCTGTTCGGCCGCGGTGGTGTGGCATGAGTGAGGCACTCGCGGGGTCGGGGCCGCCGGTGGCGGCAACGGGCGGGCAGCCGCCGGTGCGCGCGATTCGCGCGCGGCTCGGAGGGGGATTCCGTGGTCACCGGATGGCGGGCGCGTTGGGCGTCGCCGCCCTGATCGCGCTGTGGTGGGTGCTGGCGGCCGCTGGCGTGGCCGGTGGCACGGTGCCGACGCCCTGGCGGGTGCTGTCGACCATGTGGTCGGACGGCTGGGGCCTGTACGGCCCGAACTTCCGGGTGACGGCTGCGGGCGCGCTCCAGGGCTTCCTGTGGGGCAACGCGCTCGCGATCGGGCTCGCCGCCCTGATCATGCTGATCCCCCGGATCGAGCCGCTGGCCACCCAGCTGGCCATCCTGAGCTACTGCACGCCACTGGTGGCGCTGGGCCCGATCATCCTGGTGGTCTTCGGCGGCCGCACCCCGACGGTGTTCCTGGCCGCCATGTACTGCTTCTTCACCACCATGGTCGGCGCGGTCACCGGCCTGCGCTCGGCCGACCCGGCGAGCCTGGATCTGGTGCGCGCCTACGGCGGCGGTCGCTGGCAGCGGCTGTACCGGGTGCGGGCGATCGCGGCGCTGCCGAATACGTTCGCCGCCTTGAAGATCGCCGCGCCGTCAGCGGTGCTCGGCGCGATCATCGGCGAATACCTGGGCGGTGTCGACAGCGGGATCGGCGTCGCGCTGACGGCCGCCCAGACCGCCTACAACGTGCCGCGCACCTGGGGCATGGCGCTGGCCGCCGCCGCGCTGGCCGGGCTGGGCTATCTGCTCGTCGCGGTGGCCGCGCGACTGATCACGCCGTGGACGGCGAGTACGGAGGAGCGGCGATGACGACCACCGTGCTGCGCCGGATCGGGCGATTCCTGCTGCCGCTGGCGACCTCGCTGATCCTGCTGCTGGTCATCTGGTCGCTGTTCCTGCGGGCGTTCCCGCAGATCGGGCCGCGGGTCGGCAAGACGCCGTCGGACATCTGGCGCTACCTGGTGACCGCGCCGGGTGCCGAAACGGCCCGCCAGGCGATTCTCGACGACCTCGCGATCACCCTGCGCGACGCCGCGATCGGCTTCACCGTCGGCATGCTCGGCGCCCTGGGGGTGGCCGCGCTGTTCGTGCTGTATTCGGCTGTGCGGCAGACGTTCATGCCGGTGGCGATGCTGCTGCGCTCGGTGCCGCTGGTGGCGCTGAGCCCGATCGTGGTGCTGGTCTTCGGTCGCGGCACGGTGGGTGTCGCGGTACTGGCCGCGATCGTGGTGTTCTTCCCGGCGCTGGTGATGATCATGACCGGGCTGAGCCAAGCGCCGAGGCAGGCCATGGAATTGGTGACCGCCTACGGCGGCTCGCGGTGGACCCGGCTGCGGATGGTCGCCGTTCCCGCCGCGCTGCCCTCGGTGTTCGCCGCGGCCCGGGTCTCGGTGCCGGGCGCGCTGATCGGCGCATTGCTCGGTGAATGGCTCGGCAGCGGAACGGGTTTGGGCGCCAGTCTGGTGCGCGCCATTCCGATGTTCCAGTACAACCGGCTGTGGGCCTCGATCGTGGTGGTGACGGTGGTGTCGGTGCTGCTCTACGCGATCGTCGGCGTCGTCGAGAATCTGGTGCTCGCGCGGTTCGGCCCGAGCGCCGGGCGGGCCTGATCGGGAAAGAATAGCGGCGGAACGCAGACGCAAAGAGAACGAAACGCACCGAAACTACATTCGGCGCATGAACAGTATCGACCGTCGTTCCTTTCTCCGCTATTCCGCGCTGACCGGGGCCGCGCTCGGCGGGGCCGGACTGCTGGCCGCGTGCGGAAGCAGTTCGGGGAGTTCGTCGAACGGTTCGAGCGCCGACGGCTCGAAATACGGCAAGGTCGCGGTGCAGTTGTCGTGGCTGAAGAACATCGAATTCGCGGGTGAGTATTTCGCCGATTCGAAGGGATATTTCAAGGATGCGGGATTCGGTGCGGTAGACCTCATCGCGGGTGGCGCGGCGAGTACCTCGGTGGAGGCCGGACTCGACACCGGGAAGGTATGGATCGGGCTGTCCGCGCCGCAGACCACCGCGCCCGCGATCCTGGAGGGACTGCCCGCCAAGATCGTCGGCGCGACCTATCAGAAGAATCCGTTCGCGATCGTCAGTTCGGCGGGCAAGCCGATCAAGTCGCCCGCGGACATGAAGGGCCGCAAGATCGGCGTGCAGGACACCAACCAGCTGATCTTCAGCGCCCTGCTGGCCGCCAACGGCATCAAGCCGGGCGAGGTGACGGTGGTGCCCGCGCAGTTCGACCCGACCCCGCTGGCCAACGGCGAGGTCGACGGCTGGGTCAGCTACGTGACCAACGAGCCGATCACCCTGGCCGCCAAGGGCTTCGCCAACGACCACTTCCTGTTCGCCGATTTCGGCCTGCCACTGGTCGCCGAGACGCTGACGGTCACCCAGGACACCATCGACAACGAGCGCGACAAGCTGAAGGCGTTCCTGATCGCCGAGATCAAGGGCTGGCGCGACGCGGTCGCCGATCCCGCCGAGTCGGCCCGGCTGGCCGTCGAGGTGTACGGCAAGGACCAGAAGCTCGAGCTGGGCGAGCAGACCAAGGAGGCCATCGCGCAGAACGACCTGGTCGTCTCGGCCTCGACCAAGACCGACGGTCTGCTGTCGATGACCGACGCGCTGATCGAGCAGAACATCGCCGCGCTGCGCACGGCGAAGATCGACATCAAGGCCGAGCAGCTGTTCGACCTGTCGATCCTGCGCGAGGTCTACGCGGAGAACCCCGGGTTGAAGTAGTCCTAGATCGCCAGGCCGACCGCCGCCGACCCGTAGTCGCGGCGGGCCGCCAGGCGCAGGCCCGCGCGCGAGGCGAGGAAGTCGGCGGTGACGAACACGGCGGTCTCGGCCGGCGTGCGCGGGCCCGATTCGAGGCCGGCGGGCACGTGCAGGCGGGCCAGGGTGGGCTCGTCGAAGCCGCCCGCGCGCAGGTCGTCGAGGCGACGGGCCTGGTCGGCGGGCGAGCCGAGCGCGGCGAGGTAGCCCAGCTCGGGTAGTCGTAAGGCGACGGTGAGCAGCGGGATCTCGAAGCGGGGCTCGTTGGCCAGCACCACGATGCCGGTGCTGCTGTCGATCTCGCCCGCGGCCGAGAGGGTGTTCAGGTAGCGGTGTGGCCAGTCCACGACGACCTCGGCGCCGGGGAACGAGGCCGGGTCGGCGAACTCGGGCCGCGAGTCGCAGATGCTGACCCGGTAGCCGATCATCCTGGCCTGGGCGGCCAGGGTGGCGGCGTAGGCGTTGGCGCCGAAGATGATCAGGCGCGGCGGCGGGCAGTAGGAGGCGACGAACAGGTCCGACTCGGGCAGGGCGACGAGCTCGGTGGCGTGCTTGCGATCGGTGACCAGATGCTGACCGATGACATCGGGATCCTGGTTCCACACCACGGTGAACACGGTGACCCGGCGATGGGCCTGGATATCGGCGGCGATAGCGGGGAATTCCGGGAAATCGCGGCAGGAGAACGGCTCGATGAAGATATCGACCAGTTCGCCGTCGTCGGATCCCGATTCCATTCCGGTGATCAGGCTGTAGCGGCGTAGTTGCCGGATGCCGGTCTGCGCGGCTTCCAGTGCCGCCTCGTAGACCGTCTCCTCCAGGCGCCCGGAAGCAATGGATCCGAAGACTCCGCCATTGGGGGTGACGAGCATTCCCGACCCGATCGGCAGCGCGTTCGTGCCGATGGTACGGACCACGGTGGCGAGGCCGCCGGTACGGCCCGAATGCCACACTCGCAGAAGGTCATCGACGATATCGCGCATATCTCAAAACTCCGATCACCGTGCGCCGACTACCGGGAAATCGCGATCGTTCCCTGTCGCCAAGTCGTCGCACGTGACGCACACCATATCCTGACTGGCGCCCAAATAGGAACCAGCTCCCGCATCACCTACGGCTTCCGCCGAAATGGCGTCCCAGTGCTTGTTCTCGATCACAGCGGGATGGCCAGGTGTGTCGGAGAACACACCACGAGCCAGTCCGCTCTCGCTCGCGCGGGCCGCGGCGAGTACCCGGGCGACCACATCGGCTCCGATATCGGGGGTGTCGACGGGAAGGAACGCCACATACCGGGTGCCCGCCTCGGCGGCCGCGCGCAGACCCGCGCGCACGGTCGCGGAGAGGCCGGTGGCCCAGTCCGCGACCCACCGCCACTCGGTCTCCGGCGGCAGGTGCACGGCGGCCGGATCGGGGCCGGTGGCACCGAGCAGAACGATCACCGGAGCGCAGCCGCCGTCGCGCAGGGCGGTGATCGCCGCGCGCAGCCAGGCGCCGTCTTCGGCGAGTGCCTTGGGTTTGCCGTAGCGGGTGCCGGCGCCCGCCGCGAGGACGACACCCGTGCACGCCGACGGCACGGGAGGGTCGATCGGGGGCATGACGGTGAAGGTAATTGCGCAATGTTGCCGCTCGATTACAGCAGGGGAGCGCAAGGACGACGACACGCCGACGTGACCGACCGCACATCGGTGGCCCGCGGTCGGTGATGGGGAGATGCTGGATCGATGACGAGCGAATCGATCGGCCTGGCGGAGTTCAACGCGCTCTCCGCCGCGGCCGCCGAAGCGGCCTTGCTCGCCTGTTGCTCCGCACCGGGCTGGGCGCGGGCGATCGCCGCCGCGCGGCCCTATGCCAGCACGGACGCGCTGCTCACGGCGGCCGATGCCGCCTCGGCCGCGCTCGACGACGCCGCGCTCGACGCGGCGCTGGCCGGTCACCCGCGGATCGGGGATCGCCCGACCTCGGCGGCCTCGGCCCGCGAGCAGGCCGGGGTCGCCGGTGCCGACGTCAAGGCCGCGCTGGCCGCGGGCAACCGCGACTACGAGGCCAAGTTCGGCCATATCTATCTGGTCTGCGCGGCAGGGCGCGACGGCGAGGAGTTGCTCGCTGTCCTGCGGGCGCGGCTGGACAACGATCCGTCGACCGAGAGGCAGGTCATGCGCACCGAACTGGGAAAGATCAATCGGCTTCGGCTCGCCCGACTGGTGGCGTCGTCGTGACCGGGCTGAGCACGCACGTGCTCGACGCCGTGCGCGGGGTGCCCGCGGCGGGGGTCGCCGTCTGGCTGACCCGCGGCGATCAGCGGCTCACCGAGGCGCTGACCGATGCCGACGGCCGGGTGAAAGAGCTTGCCGCCGGGTTGAATCCGGGCGATTACCGCCTGTTCTTCGATACCGGCAGCTATTTCGCGGCGCAGGGAGTCGAGACCTTCTATCCCGAGGTCTGCGTCGCTTTCACGGTGGGTGAGCAGCCGCATCTGCATGTGCCGCTGCTGTTGTCGCCGTTCGCCTATTCCACCTACCGAGGGAGCTGAGCAACCAGATGGCACTGAGTGGTCCGATCGAGCTGGTCGACAACCGCTACGGCAAGGCCGAAAACCGGGTGGTGCGCTTCTACAAGGAGAACGCGCGCCACGAGATCCGCGATGTGAACGTCTCGACCACCCTCCGTGGTGATTTCGCGGCGGCCTACACCGACGGTGACCAGCGTCACGTCCTGCCCACCGACACCCAGAAGAACATGGCCTTCGTCTTCGCGAAGCGGCCGGGACTCGACACCGTCGAGGACTACGCGATCGCGCTGGCGAAGCATTTCACCGACACCGTGGAGCCCGTGTCGAGCGCGCGGATCGATGTGGAGTCCTATGCGTGGCAGCGGGTATCGATCGACGGGAAGGAACACGACCACACCTGGGTGCGGCAGGGGCCGGAGGTGCGCACCGCCGCGGTGACGGTGGCGGGCAAGGGCGCCGACCAGCGAACCTGGGTGATCGGCGGGATCAAGGACCTGGTGGTGCTCAAGTCCACCGGGTCGGAGTTCGCGGACTTCCTCACCGACGAGTACACGACCCTGGCCCCCACCCACGACCGGGTGCTGGCCACCTCGCTGATCGTGCAGTGGCGCTTCGCCGAGGCCAGCGGATTCGACTGGGACCAGACCTACGACGGCATCCGGGCCACGCTGCTCGAACTGTTCGCGTCGACCTATTCCAAGGCGCTCCAGCAGACCCTGCACGCGATGGGAACCGCGGCGCTGGAACGATTCCCGATGCTCGCCGAGATCCGGTTGTCGGCGCCGAACAAGCACCACTTCGACTACGACCTCGCCCGCTTCGGGGTCGAGAACAACGGCGAGGTGTTCTGGGCGGCGGACCGCCCCTACGGCTCCATCCACGCGACCTTGCGGCGCGCGGACGCACCGGAGGAGGGGATCGCATGGCAGCCGTGAGCGCGCCCGATCTGCTGATCGCCGGGTGCGCGGTGGTGACCGTCGACGCGGCGGGCACCGAATACCGCGACGGCTGGGTCACGGTGCGGGGCAACCGGATCGACGCGGTCGGCGCGGGTGCGCCGCCGGAGCTCGGGCCCGAGGTGGCGCGGATCGACGGACGCGGGTGTGTCCTCACGCCGGGGCTGGTCAACACCCACCACCACCTGTACCAGTGGATCACCCGGGGGCTGGCCGCCGACAACACCCTGTTCGAATGGCTGACCACGCTGTATCCGGTGTGGTCGCGGATCGACGAGAAGTCGGTGCGGGTGGCCGCCACCGGCGCGCTGGTGTCGCTGGCGCGCAGCGGCTGCACCACGTCGTCGGATCATCACTATGTCTTCCCGCGCGGCGGCGGTGACCTGCTCGCCGCCGAGATCGGCGCGGCCGCGACGGTCGGGCTGCGGTTCCATCCGGCGCGCGGGTCGATGGATCTGGGCCAGAGCAAGGGCGGGCTGCCGCCCGACGACGTGGTCGAGTCGATCGACGACATCCTCGCGACGAGCAGCGCGGCAATCGAGCGGTGGCACGACCCGTCCGCCGACGCGATGGTGCGGATCGCGCTCGCGCCGTGCTCGCCGTTCTCGGTGACCGCCGATCTGATGCGGGAATCCGCGGCGCTGGCCAGGTCGGCGGGGGTACGGCTGCACACCCACCTGGCCGAGACCATCGACGAGCAGGACTTCTGCCAGTCGACATTCGGGTGCACCCCGGCGCAGTACATGGAACAGCTCGGCTGGCTCGGTGACGACGTCTGGTACGCCCACGCCGTGCACCTCGACGATCCGGCGATCGCCGCGATGGCGCGCACCGGGACCGGCGTCGCGCACTGCCCGACCTCCAACGGCAGGCTCGGCGCGGGCATCGCGCGGACCGCGGATCTGGTGGCCGCCGGCGTGCCGGTCGGTCTCGGTGTGGATGGCGCGGCCAGCAACGAGTCGAGCTCGATGATCGAGGAACCGCGCAACGCGCTGCTGTACGCGCGGGCCGTCGGCGGGCCGCGCGCGATGACCGTGCGGGCCGCGCTGGAGCTGGCGACCATGGGCGGTGCGCGGGTGCTCGGCCGGGCCGCGGAGATCGGGTCGATCGAGCCGGGCAAGCTGGCCGATCTGGCGCTGTGGCGGCTGGACACGCCCGCGCACGCGGGGATCGAGGATCCGGTCGTCGCGCTGGTCCTCGGGTCGGCGCCGCCGCTGGCGGCGCTGCTGGTGAACGGGCGTGAAGTGGTGCGCAACGGTGTCGTCACCACGGTGGACGAGGCGGCGGTCGGTGCCGATGTCGCCCAGGCGCAGGCGACGCTGCTGGCCGGTGCGTGAGCGCGAACGGGCGGGCCGAAGATCTGGCCGTTCCCCCGGTCGGTGCGCTGAACTGCGATTACGCCGAGTTCGGCGCACACTGGATGACGTACACCGGGTTAACCGCGCCGCAATCCGGCGCGGGTTTCGCGCAACATCGTGGCAACTCCCGGCCCCTACTGTGGCCGGTGAGGTAAGCGAGGTGAACGTGGATCTGGACACTGTTCGAGAGGTGGTTCTCGCCCGTGACCGCGCCGACCTGGCACAGGTCGGCGCCGGTAGTGCGGTGCTGGCGGGCGGCACCTTCCTGTTCTCCGAACCGCACGATCGGCTCGATCGGCTCGTCGACATCACCACGCTCGGCTGGGCGCCGCTGCTGGAGCGCTGCGACGGGCTCGAGATCGCCGCGACCTGCACGCTGGCCGAATTCGCCGGCGCGCATCCCGGCCGGGAACTGGGGTCGGACGTGCTGCGACCGGGGTGGCCGGGGACGGCGCTGTTCGCGCAGTCCTGCCGGGCGCTGCTCGCCTCGCACAAGATCTGGCGCACCGCGACCGTCGGCGGGAACGTCTGCCTGTCGCTGCCCGCCGGTGCGGTCCTCGGCGCGCTGGTGGCACTCGACGCGACCGCCGTCATCTGGCCGCGCGGCGGTGGTGAACGGCGGATTCCGCTGCGCGACTTCGTGACCGGGCCGGGGGAGAACATCCTGGCCGCCGGAGCGGTCGTGCGGTCCTTCCTGGTGCCGACCGCGAGTCTGCTGGCGCGCACCAGCTTTCGCAAGATCGCGCTGGCCCCGCTCGGGCGCTCGGGCGCGGTGGTGATGGGCAGGCGCGAGGCCGACGGTCGGTGCGCGATCACTGTCACCGCGTCGACGGTGCGGCCGGTGGTGCTCGACTTCGACACGGTCCCCACCGAATTCGATCTCGCGGTCGCGCTGACCGAGCTGGAACCGGAGGTGTGGTTCGACGACCCACACGGCGCGCCGGACTGGCGCGCGCACGTCACCGGGCTGCTGGCCGCCGAGGTGGCCGCCGAACTCAGGGGGACGGCGTGACCTCAGGACCGCGCGTCGTAGGCGGCGCGGGCGACCAGCACCTGATCCATGTGCTGCTCGGCCCAGCCCTTGATGGTCCGCATGACCGGCAGCAGTTCCAGGCCGAGCGGGGTCAGCCGGTAGTCCACCCGGACCGGCACCTCGGGCAGCACGGTGCGGGTGAGCAGACCGTCGCGTTCGAGATTGCGCAGGGTCTGGGTGAGCATCTTCTGGCTCACCCCGGCCAGTCGCTGGTTGACCTCGCTGTAGCGCAGTGGACCGTCGGCCAGCGCGTTGATCGCCAGGCTGACCCACTTGTCGCCGATCCGGTCCAGCAGCTGCCGGGCCGGGCACGCGGCCACGTAGGCGTTGTAGGCCGCGCCCGCCTCGGCGCGGCGCTCGGCGGCGGTGCGTGTGGTCATCGCTCTCCCTCGCGTGCGGTACGCACTTCGCGGTGCGTACTTCCCGATAGAGAGTAGCTCTCCCTAGGTTCGACAAGTACCTACGGAAGAGAGAGACAGCATCATGCGCGCAGTGGTCGTCCACAGTTTCGGCGGACCGGAAGCACTCGAACTCGTCGACGTTCCCGTCCCTGTGCCGGGACCGGGGCAGGTCCGGATCCGGGTAGCAGCGGCGGCGGTGAATCCCGTGGACGCGGTGACCAGGACGGGAGCCCTGGTCGACGCCGTGCTGGACACCGCGGGCCTGAGCACCAGGGCGCTGGCCGCCGTGCGCAATCGTGGCTCCTTCGTCACCGTCGTCGGTGGCGCCGACCCGATCCCGTTGCGCGGCATCCGCGTTCACCACACCTGGATCAGCGCCGACGGTGCCGCCCTGGCCACCCTCGCCGCCTACGACCTCACCTTGCGCGTGGCCGACACGCTGCCGCTGGAACACGCGGCGCGCGCCCACACCCGGCTCGCCGAGGGCGGCCTGCGCGGCCGGCTCGTGCTGACCACGGCACCAGGAGGTGGTTCATGAGACTGGAGATCGACGGACGCGCGGTCGAGGCGACCGCGCGGCCCGGGCAATGCCTGCGCACCCTGCTGCGCGACCAGGGCGAACTCGCGGTCAAGAAGGGATGCGACTCCGGCGATTGCGGCGCCTGCTCGGTCCTGCTCGACGGCACGGCCGTGCATTCCTGCCTGATCCCGGCCCACCGTGTCGACGGTCGCAGCGTCACCACCGCCGCCGGGTTGGCCGACGACGGACCGAACGCGGTGCAGCGCAACTTCGTCGAGCACGCCGGGTTCCAGTGTGGTTTCTGCACTGCGGGAATGGTGGTGACGGCGACGGGTCTGGCGGCCGGTCGGACCGGCGATGGCGACTCCGCGGCACCGGCCGATCACTCCGCCGTCATCGATGCCGAACGGGCCGAGTTGCTCAAGGGAAACCTGTGCCGCTGCACGGGATACCGCGCCATCGGCGACGCGCTGACGGGATCCTGTGCAGCATTGTGCACAACTACGTCCACCCCCGAACCCCGCAGGTCGGCGGTGGACGCTCCGGCTCCTGGCGATCAGGGTGTCGGCTCCGCGCTCGCGGCGTCCGCCGGGCGGTCGGGGCTGGGGGAGGCCGAGGTCACCGCCGTGTCGGCGGCGGAGGGCCCGGAGTTCAGCGGTTCCGCGGTGGAGGCGGTCGAGGCGGCAATGCGGGGTAGGCACGGTCCGGGGCAGATGGGCGACGGCGTGCGGGCACCGGCGGGTGCGCGGATCGTGCGTGGCGCGGAGGCGTTCACACTGGATGTGGTGCCAGGGGCGGGTGAGCGGATGCCGCCCGTCGCGCCGTGGCACCTGGCGGTGCTGGCCAGTCCGCATCCGCACGCGCGCATCGTGGCCATCGATACCGCTGCGGCGCAGGCTGTTCCGGGTGTCCGGCTGGTGCTGACACACGCGGACGCGCCGACCACGGCCTTCTCGACGGCCCGGCACGAACTGCGGGAGGACGATCCCGGCGACACCTTCGTTCTCGATCGCACGGTGCGGTTCGCGGGCCAGCGGGTGGCCGCGGTGGTGGGGGAGACGCTCGACGCCGCGCGCGCCGGAGTACGGGCACTGCGGGTCGACTACGAGGTGCTCCCCGCTGTTTTCGAGCCAGCGGCCGCACTCGCCGCGGACGCGCCGAAGCTCCACGCCGACAAACCGGAGTCGGCGCGCATCGCCGACCCGGAACGCAACCTGGTGGCCGAGATCCACGGTGGGGTCGGAGATTTCGAGGCGGGGATCGAGCGGGCCGCGAAAGTGGTCAGCGGGGTGTGGCATTCGCCGCGCGTGCAGCACGTGCATCTGGAGACGCACGGCGGGATCGGCTGGCTGGACGACGCGGGCAGGCTGGTCATCCGGACGAGCACCCAGGTCCCGTTCCTGGTGCGCGATGAACTGTGCCATGTGTTCGGGCTGGACCGGGACAAGGTGCGGGTGTTCGCGGCCAGGGTCGGCGGCGGCTTCGGGGCCAAGCAGGAGATGCTGGCCGAGGACCTGATCGCGCTGGCGGTGCTGCGGACCGGGCATCCCGTGCAGTACGAGTTCACCAGAACCGACGAATTCACCTCCGCCACCTGCCGTCATCCGATGCGGGTCGCGGTCACCGCTGCCGCCGACGCGGCGGGCCTGCTGACCGCGCTCGCGGTCGACGTGCTCACCGACGCGGGCGCCTACGGCAATCACAGCGCGGGCGTGATGTTCCACGCCGTCGGCGAATCCGTGGCGGTGTACCGCTGCCCGAACAAGCGGGTCGACGCACAGGCGGTGTACACCAACAACATTCCCTCCGGCGCGTTCCGCGGCTACGGGCTCGGCCAGGTGATCTTCGGCGTGGAGTCGGCCATCGACGAACTCGCCCGCGAACTCGGCATCGACCCCTTCGAATTCCGCCGCCGCAATGTGGTCGTGCCCGGTGACCGGTTCACCGGCGCCGAGGTCGACGAGGGCGACCTGACCTTCGGCAGCTACGGCCTCGACCAATGCCTCGACACCGCCCAGCGGGCCCTGCGCCGGGGCAACGGCGTCGCCGCGCCTGCGCCGGAGTGGCGGATCGGCGAGGGCATGGCGGTGGCGATGATCGCCACCGTGCCACCGCGCGGCCACCACGCCGACGCCACCGCGCGCCTGCTGGCCGACGGGACCTACGAGATCGGCGTCGGCACCGCCGAATTCGGCAACGGCACCACCACGGTGCACGCGCAGCTGGCCGCGACCGCGCTGGCCACCACCGCCGACCGGATCCGGATCCGGCAGTCCGACACCGATGTCGTCGGGCACGACACCGGCGCGTTCGGGTCCACCGGCACGATGGTCGCGGGCAAGGCCGCCTACGCGGCCGCCCTGGAGCTGCGCGCGATGCTGCTGGCCAGGGCCGCGAAGGTCAGCGGGCACCCGGAACGCGACTGTGTGCTGGAGGCGGGCGGAGTGCGGTGCGGCACCGACCTCATGACCGCCGAACAACTGCTCCCCGACGGCGAGCTGGTCGCGCACGGCACGCACGCGGGGACGCCACGCTCGGTGAGTTTCAATGTGCACGCGTTCCGGGTGGCGGTCCGGCCGAGCACCGGTGAGGTGCGGATTCTGCAATCGATCCAGGTGGCGGACGCGGGCACGGTGGTCAACCCGGTGCAGTTGCGCGGCCAGGTGGAGGGTGGCGTCGCCCAGGCGCTGGGCACCGCGCTCTACGAGGACATGCGTACCGACGCGGGCGTGGTGACCACCCGGACACTGCGGCACTATCACATTCCGCAGTTCGCCGATCTGCCCCGCACCGAGGTGTATTTCGCCGAAACCAGTGACGAGTTGGGCCCGCTGGGTGCCAAATCGATGAGTGAGTCCCCCTACAACCCGGTCGCGCCCGCACTGGCGAACGCGATCCGCGACGCCGTCGGCGCCCGACCGGACCGACTACCGATGACCGCCGACCGAGTGTGGCGGATCATCAAGGAAGGAGCCGCCGGGTGAACTCCCAGCTACCCGAACATATCCGCGCCCGCATCGACGCCACCCTCGACGCCGTCGACGCAGGTCTGCGGACGCGCTACCCGGGCGCGGGCGACCGGATCCAGCCGGTGCACACCGCCTACGTGGGCGCCGACCGCGCCACCGCCGACACCCCGGCCGAGTGGGGCGCTGCCGCGCTCGAACTGCTGCACCGGCACGCCGATTTCCTCGTCGGCCTCGATGTCACCGACGCGTTGTCGGCGGTGCGTCGCAGGCTGACCGAGCAGCCGGTGCAGGACCTGCGGATCGACTTCGAGGACGGCTACGGCTTCCGCGCCGACGCGGAGGAGGACGCGGCCGCCACCGCCGCGGGCAAGGCGCTGGCGAGCTGGGCCGGTCGGCCCGGCGCTCCCACCTCGTTCGGCGTCCGGACCAAGGGCCTGGCCGCAGGCGAACGCAGGCGGGCCCTGCGCACCCTCGAACTCGTGCTCGACGCGGCAGGTGGGGTGGCGCCCGGGTTCGTGTTCACCGTTCCGAAGATCAGGGCGGCCGAACAGGTCTCGGCGATCGTCGACCTGTGCGCCGGGATCGAGGCGGTGCACGGGCTGCCCGAGCGGACGTTGCGCTTCGAACTCCAGATCGAGAGCCCCCAGGCGATCATCGCGCCCGACGGCAGCGCGCCGATCTCCCGGATGATCACCCTCGCCGACGGACGATGCAGCGCACTGCATTTCGGCACCTACGACTACACCGCCGCCTGCGGCATCGCCGCCACCGATCAGGCTCTCGACCATCCGGCGGCCGACCACGCCAAGGCCGTGATGCAGGTCGCGGCCGCCCAGACCGGGGTATGGATCTGCGACGGGTCCACCCAGATCGTGCCGGACGCCGACCCCGAAGGCGCCTTCCGCAATCACCACCGCCTGGTCGAGCGGGCCCTGCGGCGCGGCTACTACCAGGGCTGGGACATGCATCCCGGACACCTGATCACGCGTTGGCTGGCCACCTACGACTTCTTCCGCACTGCCACCGACGTCGCCGTCCCCCGCTTGCAGGCCTACCTGGACCGGCGCTCCGGCGGGGTGCTCGACGAGCCGGCCACCGCCGAAGCGCTCGCCACCACCGTGCTGCGCGGCCTGCGCTGCGGCGCGGTCACCGCCGACGAACTCGCCACGCGGGCCACCGAACTCACCGTCCCGGTGCTTGAGGCGCTGGCCGCGCGCACCTACTCGGCACCGGACCCGCGATGACACACCGGGGAGTGCCTGGGCATCGGCAGGCCAACGCCATGCGGCTCGGTCGATGTCGCGACCGGATGGCCGCGGCGCGACGCTGATTCGAGCGCGGCGATACGCACAGGCAGTACCCCCATGGCGGGCGTGAGCCCGCAGCACCTGAGGCATAGGAGGCAACGGTGACCACACACCTCGGCGGCGACGATTTCACGCTGCTCCCCGACCTGGCGGTTCGATCGCTCGGTGGTTCGGTGATCTGGGCGAACGACGAGTTCTTCGCGGAGAAGGAGAACCTGGTCAACCCGGGTCCGTCGGAGTACCAGCCCGCCACGTTCGGGCACAAGGGGCAGGTCTACGACGGCTGGGAGACCCGGCGGCACCGGGGCAGGCCCGGCGACGACAGCGCCATCGTGCGGCTCGGCGTGCCGGGCGTGATCCGCGGTGTCGTGGTGGACACCGCCTGGTTCAAGGGCAATTACCCGCCCGAGGTCTCGCTGTCGGCGCTGGCGATCGAGGGCTATCCGCCCGCCGAGGAGATCGCCGCCCGCACCGACTGGGTCACCCTGCTCGACCGGGTCAAGGTCGGTGGCGACAGCCGCAACCCCTTCGCCGTCGTCGACGAGAATCGCTGGACCCACGTGAAACTCACCATGCACCCGGACGGCGGCGTCGCCCGGCTGCGCGTGCACGGCGAGGGCAGGCCGGATCCGGCGCTGCTCGGTCTCGGTCCGCTCGACCTGGCCGCGCTGGAGAACGGCGCGCTGGTCCTGGACTGCTCCAACCGCTTCTACAGCTCACCGAACCAGCTGCTCTACCCCGGCCTGGCCAGGGTCATGGGCGACGGCTGGGAAACCGCACGGCGCCGCGACGACGGAAACGACTGGGTGCGCATCAGATTGGCGGGCCCCGGCGCTATCCGGCTCGCCGAGATCGATACCTCCTGCTTCCTCGGCAACAGCCCCGGTGCCGCCGCGCTCACCGGCTTCACCAACGACGGCACCCAGGTCGAACTGCTGCCGCGCACCGACCTGCTGCCCGATACCAGGCACCGCTTCGCGCTCGCCCCGGCCGCCGCCTCGGTGGAAGAGGTTCGCCTCGACATCTATCCCGACGGCGGGCTCGCGCGG
This sequence comes from Nocardia sp. NPDC050718, assembly GCF_040654235.1. Taxonomy (NCBI): domain Bacteria; kingdom Bacillati; phylum Actinomycetota; class Actinomycetes; order Mycobacteriales; family Nocardiaceae; genus Nocardia; species Nocardia sp. NPDC050718. The sequence goes on from NZ_JBFAHQ010000001.1 coordinate 714,890, forward strand.
CTGCGGCTCTTCGGGGAGCTGGGCGCATGAGTGATATCCGGGATTTCGTCGGCTACGGGCCGAATCCGCCGGACCCGCAGTGGCCGGACGGCGCGCGGGTGGCCGTGCAGTTCGTGCTGAATTACGAAGAGGGCGGGGAGAACAACGTCCTCGACGGGTCACCGCACTCGGAGACGTTCCTCTCCGAGATGACCCCGGCCGAGGCGTTCCCGAACCGGCACATGAGCATGGAATCGCTCTACGAGTACGGTTCCCGCGCCGGGCTGTGGCGGGTGCTGCGCGCCTTCGAGCGGCGCGGGCTGCCGCTGACCGTCTTCGCCGTGGCGCGGGCCATGCAGCGCAATCCCGAAGCGGTGGCGGCCTTCCGGGAGCTCGGCCACGAGATCGCCTGTCACGGGCTGCAATGGAAGTCCTACCAGCTCATCGATCGCGATATCGAGCGTGCCGACATGGCCGAGGCGGTGCGCGTGCTCACCGAGCTGACCGGCGCGGCACCGCTGGGCTGGTACACCGGGCGCGATTCGCCGAGCACCAGGGAACTGGTGGTCGAGCACGGCGGTTTCGTCTACGACTCCGACTCCTACGCCGACGATCTGCCGTACTGGACCGAGGTGCGCGGCCAGAACCACCTGGTCGTCCCGTACACCCTCGACACCAACGACATGCGCTACGCCTCCCCGGCCGGCTTCGCCAATGGCGACGAGTTCTTCGCGCACCTGCGCGACGCGTTCGATGTGCTGTATCGCGAAGGGGCCGAGGGCAGTCCGAAGATGCTGTCGATCGGATTGCACTGCCGCCTCGCGGGCCGCCCGGCCCGGACCGCGGCGCTGGAACGGTTCCTCGATCACGTGCAGGCGCACGACGGGGTCTGGGTCGCCCGGCGGATCGATATCGCCGAGCACTGGCGCAAGGTTCATCCGCCGATGGTGTGAGAAGTCCGGCCGCGCTCTCGAATTCGGGGGCGCGGCCGTTCTTTGTCGCGCCGCAGTAGCGAACTCGGGGGCATGCCGGTTCCATTTCGCCGCAGTAGCGAACTCGGGGCGTGCCGTTTCTATTGCGCTGTGGTGGCTCTCGGGCGCAGGTGCCGGGCAAGGATGTCGAGGGCGTTCAGCACCTCGGCGGTCGCGGCCGGGTCGTCGGTGGGGAGCGCCGCGGTGACGGCGGCGTCGATGGTGGAGGCGCGGATCTGGGCGACCCGGGCGGAGATCCGGTCGGCCGGGCGGATGACGGTGCGGCGGCGGTCGCGCGGATCGGTGTCGGTGGTGATCGAGCCGGCTTCCTCGAGCCGGGCCACGGCCGTGGACACCGCGCTCTGCGGGAGTCCGGTGCGGCGCGCGATCTCGCCGACGGTGCTGTCCGGATGGGCGACGATGTCGCTGGTGACGACGAGTACCGGCCGGTGCCCGCCGCCGAGTCCCTCGGTGGGTAGGGCCTCCTCGCCGATCTTCATCAGCGTCCGCCCGAGCAGGAACAGTTCGACTCCATCCATGCCGCCAAGGTACATCACAGTTGATGAATCACCATTGATGAATCAAATTTGATGAATTACGGTGGACGGCATGAGCATGATTCACGCCGACACGCTGCCGGTTCCCGGCGCCGAGCTGTACTACGAGGTGCGCGGTCGCGGACCGGCGCTGCTGATCTCGCAAAGCGGTGAGGGGGACGCGCGGCGCAGCGAAGCGCTGGTGCGGGAGCTGGAAGCGGACTTCACCGTCATCACCTACGACCGGCGCGGGCTCTCACGCAGCCGGATCCACGGCACGCCAGGCGCATCGATCGCCACCCACGCCGACGACGCGCACCGGCTGCTGGCCGCGCTCACCGACGCGCCGGTGGCGATGCTCGGGTGCAGCATGGGCGCGTCGATCGGCCTGCACCTGGCGGTCAGTCATCCGGGACAGCTGAGCACACTGATCGCCCACGAGCCGGTGAGTCCGTGGCTGCTCGCCGCGACCGAGCGCGCGCATCACCTCGCGGAGCTGGCCGAATGTCAGGAGGTCTTCCGCGAGCAGGGCTGGCGAGCGGCACTGGCGCCGATGGTGCGCACGCTCGGCATCGATCCGGCGAACCAGGAGATCGAACCGGGCGTGCGGTTGGCACCGATCGACGCCGACCGCGCGCGCAACTTCGAGTACTTCCTCGACCACGACTTCACCGCCGCCCGGGCCGACCACATCGACGTCGCCGCGCTCCGCGACTCGCCGGCGCGCATCGTCCCCGCGACCGGGCGCACCACCGCGCACCACGTGTTCGACCACAAATGCGCACGCGAACTGGCCGACCTACGCGCCACGCCGCTGGTCGAATTCCCCGGTGGCCACAACGGGAACCTCACCCACCCGGCCGCGTATGCCGCCGTTGTGCGTGCGGTGCTGGCCGAGGCCCGTTCCCATTCTTGAAGGTTGGGGCTGGGGCTCGTGGTCACGCGAAGAGGTTTGCGAACTTCAATCACCGTTAGGCGGTGAACTTCTCCGCACCACGCGGCGAATCTCCTCGGCCCTAGACGTCCAGACCGGCCAGCGCACGACCACGATATCGAGAATCTGACTGATAGTTTTAGTATCGTTGAATAGGCTTGGTGGGCGCGGAGAGCCGAGCATATCCCAGAAGTCATTCATGAGGAAATCTGTTTGGGGCTCGTCGATCACGGGGGCCAAAAGTTTCAAGGACTCGAGCTGTTCTTCGATGCCGAATCGGTACGCGGCTACGCGCACTTGAACGCCGAGTTCTGGATCGTTGCCGAGCTCCGTGACCAGGCGTTCCATCTCGGCGCGGGGGAGATACCCGTTCGATTTTCCCAAAGATTCGATCGCGTATCGCTGAACGGCGAGATATTCCGTGTCGTCGAGGGCCCGGTTCATCAACTCGATCAAACCCCCGCCGCCATAGTTTCCGAGAGATTCCGCGGCTGCTGCCCGCACGATCCAGGATGGGTCGGATTTCAGACGTTCACTGAGTGGCGCGGCGGCAGGAGGAAAGACTACAAGGCCCAGGGCGTCCGCCGCCTGGCTGCGAACCATCTCATCTGAATCGGACAGCATGGTAACCAAATATGGACCAACGGTATCCGGGGTGTCCCGTCCGAGATACCCTGCGGCACGCACTGCTTCGCTCCGCACGGCTTCGTCCGGTTCGGAGAAAAGGTCGATTACAGTTCTCGCATAGGTTCGATCATCGCGCTTGATCAACTCTATTAGGGCTTCGACCCGAACGTCTGGATCGCTCGAATTGAGGTCTTTATCGATGTTTCCGCTGTACATGGCTATCCCCCTGGCTCATGCAGCCCGACCCTATCTGGGCGTAGCGTGGTGTCGATCTGGTGACGAGCAAGTGCACCGATCTTGAAGCGATACATCCACTGGCGATCCAAGTCTGGCGACTGAGCGTCTGTATTCGGCACGGCCACAGCGCGATTGCCAAATCTCATCGAGGGCGTGCTCGTAGCGCGGGTTGTTGCTGATCCCCTGGTGTTGATACGGGCTTCCCACGGGGTGCGCGCAGTTGCGGGAGCTCGAAACTGACCTCGTCATCGGCAAGTTGTCACACAGTCGGTCTGACGGCGCAACAGTCGTCGATCGTCGCCGATGTCGATGCTTCGCGCAGTGATCCGCGCCATCTCACCGCACACCACGTGTTCGACCACAAATGCGCACGGGAACTGGCCGACCTGCGCGCCACGCCGCTGGTCGAATTCCCCGGCGGCCACAACGGCAACCTCACGCACCCGGCCGCGTACGCCGCGGCCGTGCGCGCGGTGCTGGGCGAGGCCCGGCCCTGAACGGCGGGGCCGGGTCTCGTGCTCAGGCGAAGAGGGCGCGGACGAACGGGAGGGAGTCGACGAGGGAGGCGTTGACCGTGCCGTCGTGGTCGGTGGGGTAGGTGCGGACGGTGACCGGCTGCCGGTTCGCGGTGAGGACCGCGGCGAAGCGCAGGGTCTCGGGGGTGACGACGTCGGTGTCGCGCAGGCCCTGGCCGAGGAACACGGGTCGGTCGTAGCCGGATTCGGGCAGGCCCATGTAGCGCGAGAGCAGGCCGTGCACGTCGGGGATCGACGACATCGGACGGGCGAACAGGCTGCCGAGGCTGGGCTTCGCGGCGGCGAGCTCGTCGCCGAGCGGGCCGATGCAGGCGGTCTCGGCGCGCGCGACCCAGTCGCGGCCGGACTCGGTGAGCAGGCCGTCGATGCCGAGCTCGGGGAACGTGGTGCGCAGGCCGTTGAGGATGTAGAGCACGTACGCCGACAGGTGCGCGCTGAGCGCCATCGGCGGCATGCCGGGGCCGAGCAGCTGGATGACGTCCTCGATGTAGGCGGGCACGCCGGTGCCGACCGCGCCGCGATAGTCGAGGGCGGGACCGCCGAACTCGGTGGCGTAGCGGGCGGTGAACACCGCGGCGCCGCCGCCCTGGGACTGGCCGACCACGGCCCACTTGTTCGACAGCGCCGGGTACTGCGCGGTGGCCGCGTGCACCGCGTCGACCACGTTGTGCGCCTCCACCACGCCGTTCAGGTACGGATGCGCCCCCGGACCACCCAGGCCCGCGTAATCGGCCGCCACGACCGCGTACCCCTGGTTCAGCCAGGTGCCGAGGTAGGCCCGGTCGCGCTCGACCGCGGCGGGCCCGGCCACGCTGTACGCGCAGTCGTCCCCGAGGCCGACGGTGCCGTGCGCCCACGCGATCACCGGCCACCCACCCGCAGGCGCCGCGCCCGCCGGGAGGTACACGGCCGCGCTGGTGGTGGTCGGCTGGTCGCCCGCCGTCGTCGACCGGTAGATCAGCCGCTCGGCCCGCGCCGCGCCGGGCAGCGTCGCCGCGGCGGACAGCGTCTCGACGCCGACGACACTCCCGGCCCGCTGTCCTGGCTGCGCGCTCGCCGCCGTCGGCACCAGACTCACCGCGGCCGTCGCCGCGACCACCGCCAGCGCGACCTTCGACGTCGCCGCGATCCTCGAAATCCTCATGGGGTCACCCTCTCGTCTTCGCGGACGAGTGTCCAGGACGCCGTCGGCTGCCCCTACTTCCGGGGTGGGGCGATATTCAGTGACGACACGCACACCATTCCTGCCCGGCGTGGTGTGTGAAACAGGTCACAGGGTGCGAGAGTTGGGCGTGTCGGGCAGTGCCCGGGCGGGCAGCGCTAACAGTACGGGCGTTATGCTAAAACTCCTGGTCAGCGCTACCGGTCGGTAGGATGGGTGCTTGCAATTAGCCCGCAAATTTCGCAAAGTTAGCAAACGCGGCGGCAAACCTAGCTGAGATTCACATAAGCAACAGGTAGACGGCTATTTCCTGGTGTGCCATCGTGTGGAAGTACACCCCTCAGGCCCTAGCTAGCCCTAGCAAGCCTGCAAATTGCTTCAGCAGTACGAGCCGCGCAACCGAAAGCGTTAAGCCGCCGGTTGTTTCACGGCTGGACCGTAGGAGCACCGACCACACCGAGGAAGTGGAGTCAGAGATGTCGACTGTCGGCACCCCGAAGACCGCTGCGGAGATCCAGAACGACTGGGACACCAACCCCCGTTGGAAGGGCATCACCCGCAACTACACCGCCGAGCAGGTCGTCGCCCTGCAGGGCAACGTCGTCGAGGAGCACACCCTCGCCCGTCGTGGTGCCGAGATCCTGTGGGACCTCGTCAACAACGAGGACTACATCAACTCCCTCGGTGCCCTCACCGGCAACCAGGCCGTGCAGCAGGTCCGCGCCGGCCTGAAGGCCATCTACCTGTCGGGTTGGCAGGTCGCCGGTGACGCGAACCTGTCCGGCCACACCTACCCCGACCAGTCGCTGTACCCGGCGAACTCGGTCCCGTCGGTGGTCCGTCGCATCAACAACGCGCTGCTGCGCGCCGACGAGATCTCCAAGGTCGAGGGTGACAACTCGGTCGCCAACTGGCTGGCCCCGATCGTGGCCGACGCCGAGGCCGGCTTCGGTGGCGCGCTGAACGCCTACGAGCTGCAGAAGGCGATGATCGCCGCTGGTGCCGCCGGTGTCCACTGGGAGGACCAGCTGGCGTCGGAGAAGAAGTGCGGCCACCTCGGTGGCAAGGTGCTGATCCCCACCCAGCAGCACATCCGCACCCTGACCTCCGCGCGCCTGGCCGCCGACGTCGCCGGCGTGCCGTCGGTGATCATCGCCCGCACCGACGCCGAGGCCGCCACCCTGCTCACCACCGACGTGGACGAGCGCGACCGTGAGTTCCTGGACGGCACCCGTACCGCCGAGGGCTTCTTCGGTGTGAAGAACGGCATCGAGCCCTGCATCGCGCGTGCCAAGGCCTACGCCCCGTACTCCGACCTCATCTGGATGGAGACCGGCGTGCCGGACCTCGAGGTCGCGCGCAAGTTCGCCGAGGCCGTCCGCAGCGAGTTCCCGGACCAGCTGCTGGCCTACAACTGCTCGCCTTCGTTCAACTGGAAGGCGCACCTGGACGACGCGACCATCGCGAAGTTCCAGCGTGAGCTCGGCGCGATGGGCTTCAAGTTCCAGTTCATCACCCTGGCCGGCTTCCACTCGCTGAACTACGGCATGTTCGACCTGGCGTACGGCTACGCCCGCGACGGCATGACCTCGTTCGTCGACCTGCAGGAGCGCGAGTTCAAGGCTGCCGCCGAGCGTGGCTTCACCGCCGTGAAGCACCAGCGTGAGGTCGGTGCCGGCTACTTCGACACCATCGCCACCACCGTGGACCCGAACACCTCGACGGCTGCCCTGAAGGGCTCCACCGAAGAGGGTCAGTTCCACTGATCCGCCGGGGTTGCTTTGACTAGCAACACCATTCCTCTACCTCGGTAGGGGTGTACGCCCTCCCACGCCGAACAGCCCCGGCGTGGGAGGGCATCCCTATAACTTGGTCGTCATGACCACCCCAGCCACCCCAGAGCCAGACACACAGCAGGAGCGGGACGTGAGCAGCGAGAAGATTCAGCGCGTCGGCATCATCGGCGCCGGACAAATGGGCGCGGGCATCGCGGAAGTGTGCGCACGCGCGCACGTCGACGTCCTCGTCTACGAGACCAGTCGCGAACTCGCCGCTGCGGGCCGCGCTCGGATCCTGCGCTCGCTGGACCGTGGCGTGAGCAGCGGCAAGATTACCGAGCGCGAGCGGGAGCAGGCGGCCTGGCGGCTGCGCTTCACCTCCGATCTCGGCGACTTCGCCGACCGTCAGCTGGTCGTGGAAGCCGTTGTCGAGAACGAAGAGGTCAAGACGGCCATCTTCAGCGAGCTGGACAAGGTCGTCACCGACCCCGACGCCGTGCTCGCCTCCAACACCTCCTCCATCCCGATCATGAAGATCGCGGTCGCCACGGCGAACCCCGAGCGCGTGGTCGGCCTGCACTTCTTCAACCCGGTGCCGGTGCTGCCGCTGGTCGAGCTGGTCACCACCCTCAAGACCAGCGAGCCGGTCGCCAAGCGCGCCGAGCAGTTCGCCGCAGACATCCTGGGCAAGCAGGTCGTCCGCTCGGCCGACCGCTCCGGCTTCGTCGTCAACGCGCTGCTGGTGCCGTACCTGCTCTCGGCCATCCGGATGGTCGAGTCGGGCTTCGCCACCAAGGAAGACGTCGACAAGGCCATGGTGCTCGGCTGTGCCCACCCGATGGGCCCGCTGGCGCTGACCGACCTGGTCGGCCTGGACACCGTGAAGTCGATCGCGGACTCGATGTACGCCGAGTTCAAGGAGCCGCTGTACTCGGCTCCGCCGCTGCTGATGCGGATGGTCGAGGCGGGCCTGCTGGGCAAGAAGACCGGCGCCGGCTTCTACCAGTACGGCAAGTAGGGGTTTGCTCCCCGGAGGCCACCGTCATCACCAACGACCCGATGACGGTGGCCTTCGGCCATTTCGGGGGTGTTTGCAGGGGGAACAGCGAAGGGTCGCGCTCGCGGCCTAAGCTGCTGTAGCCGGACGCGCCAGCGCGGCCCGGCGATATGTCGAGCGCAGCAATGCGCGGGGACCGGCGAGCGTCCGGGTGACCGCGCAGGTGATCGAAAGGGAGTATCCCGGTCATGGTCAACGTCACCGATGGATTCGGGTCGAGCGTTCTCGGATACCCGAGGATCGGTCCGCACCGCGAGCTCAAGCGTGCGCTCGAGGCGTACTGGCGCGGATCGCTGGAGCGCGAGGAACTGCTCGCGGTAGGCCGTGACATCCAGGAGCGCCAGTTCAACGAGCTGGCCGCGACCGGGCTGACCCAGGTCCCCGGCAACACCTTCTCCTTCTACGACCACATCCTGGACAACGCGCTGCTGTTCGGCGCCGTGCCGTCGCGGTTCAAGGAGCACCAGGAGGGCATGCACCCCCTGGACTTCTACTTCCTGATGGCCCGCGGCAACCCGGACCTGCCGCCGCTGGAGCTGGTGCGTTTCTTCGGCACCAACTACCACTACCGCCAGCCCGAACTCGACGCGGACACCACGTTCTCGCTGCACCCCGAGGCCCTGCTCGACGAGTGGGACCGGGCGATCGCGCGCGGGATCGAGCTGCGCCCGGTCGTGCTCGGCCCGGTGTCGCTGCTGCTGCTGTCGAAGGCCGGTCACGTGCCGGGCGAGACCGAGTTCGACTCGCTGAGCCTGCTCGACAAGCTGCTGCCGTTCTACGAGGAACTGTTCGAGATCCTCGCCAAGCGCGGCTCGACCTGCGTGCAGCTCGACGAACCCTGCTTCACCGGCGAGCGTTCGGCCGCCGAGCTGGCCGCCTTCGACAAGGCCTACCAGCGGTTGGCCAAGGCCCCGCTGCGCCCGCGCATCCTGGTCACCGGCCAGTACGGCGATTTCGGTGAGGCGCTGCGCATCCTGGCGGCGAGCAATGTCGAGGCGATCGGCGTCGACCTGGCGTCCTACCGGATGACGCCGGAGGAGCTGGCCGCGATCCCGGGGATCAAGCGCAAGCGGCTGTACGCCGGTGTCATCGGCGGCACCAATGTCTGGCGTGCCGATCGTTTCGTCACGTTGAACTACCTGAACTCGATCGCCGAGGTCTGCCCCGACCTGGTCGTGTCGACCGGAACCACGCTGCTGCACGTGCCCTACGACGTGCTCGCCGAGTACGACATCGACGGCAATGTCGCCGACCGGCTCGCCTTCGCCAAGCAGAAGGTGGGTGAGGTGGTCTCGCTGGCCAAGGCGCTCACCGAGGGCCCGTCGGACAACTGGCGCAAGCGCCCGACCGAGGTGCACTTCAAGCAGAAGCACGCCGTGCGCCAGCGCGTGTACGCGGTGACCCCGGAGATGCGTGAGCGTGAGCCCTACATCGAGCGCCGCGCCGCCCAGCAGGAACGGCTGAACCTGCCGGTGGTGCCCGCGACCACGCTCGGCTCGTTCCCGCAGAGCGGCAAGCTGCGCCAGGCCCGCCACGAGGTGGCCCAGGGCAGGCTGTCCGAGCAGGACTACCGCAAGCAGGTCGAGGCCGAGATCGAGGCGACGATCCGGCTCCAGGAGGACATCGGCCTCGACGTGTTCGTGCACGGTGAGCACGAGCGCAACGACATGATCCAGTTCTTCGCCGAGCAGCTCGACGGCTTCGCCACCACCCGCTTCGGCTGGGTGCAGGTGTACGGCTCGCGCTGCGTGCGCCCGCCGATCGTCTACGGCGACGTGTCGCGGCCGGCGCCGATGTCGGTCGACTGGACCACCTACGCCCAGTCGCTGACCGACAAGCCGGTCAAGGGCATGGTCACCGGCCCGGTGACGATGCTGGCCCGCTCGTTCGTGCGCCAGGATCAGCCGCTCTACGAGACGGCCGACCAGGTGGCCCTGGCCATCCGCGACGAGGTGGTGGACCTGGAGAAGGCGGGCATCGCGATCATCCAGGTCGACGAGCCCGCCATCCGCGAGCTGCTGCCGCCGCGTCCGCAGGGCCGCGAGGAGTACCTGCGCTGGGCGGTCGCCGCCTTCAAGCTGGCCACCTCCGGCGTGCGCGCCGACACCCAGATCCACACCCACATCGGCTACTCCGGCCGCACCGAGGTGGTCGACGCGATCGAGCAGCTCGACGCCGACGTCACCGCGATCGTGGCCACCCGCTCGATCGAATGGGTGATGCAGGCCCTCACCGAGGACGCCGCGACCGGCCACGGCCTCAGCCACGGCGTCGGCCCCGGCGTCTACGAGAGCCGTTCGGCCCGCATCCCCGACATCGACGAGCTCGACGAACTGCTCACCCAGGCCGCCGAAGCGGTGACCCCGCAACGGCTCTGGGCCAACCCCGACGGCGGCCTGAAGACCCGCCACTACTGGCAGCTCGAGCCCTCGCTGCGCAACATGGTCGCCGCCGCCCGCCGCGTGCGCCGCCGCACCCTGGCCGCGGAGGCCGCGGAGGTCGCACCCGCGGAGTAGAACCCCAGACGATGGGCGCACCGGAATCCGGTGCGCCCATCGTCATGTCCGGGGGAGCAGGGCCTGGACGCCTGCGGTGAGCTGGGTGGGGGTGGGGGCGTGGTCGGGGTCGATCAGCCATTGCAGGAGCAGGCCGCCGATCATCGTCTGCAGGACCGCGCCGATATCGCTGTCGGCGCCGAAGGACTGGGACAGGCCGGTGCGGGCGAGTTCCTGGGCGGTGGCGAGCTCGGCGCGCAGTTCGGGGGAGTGCAGGGCCTGGTTGAGGCATTCGGCGTTGGCCTGCCAGAGTGCGCGGTCTTCGCCGAACGAGGTGATCAGGCGCTGCCAGAAGTCCTCGAGCCGGGCGGTGGGGTCGGCCGGGTCGTCGGCGGGCAGTGAGTCCAGGATGTGCTGCACCGCGGCGGCGCTGGACTCCAGCATCGCCTGTTGCAGCAGCTTGTCGCGGGTGCCGAAGTGGTAGTTGATGGCCGCCAGGTTGGTGCCGGAGGCGGCGACGATATCGCGCACGGTGGTGCGGGCGTAGCCGCGTTCGGCGAGGCAGCGCTTGGCCGCGTCGAGCAGATCTTCTCGGGTTCCCACCCGGGCACGATAGCAAGGTGGGCATACGCCTGTTTGTGACATCAGTTTCAAACAAACGTCAGTGACAAGTGTTTGAAACGATTGTATGTTGGCGTTATGACCGATCAGCGCCCGATTTCCTTCCTCGAATCCACCTACTTCGGCACCGGCACCACGCTCGGCACCGTGCCCACCGCGGGCATGCCGCTGTTCCTCGGCACCACCGTCTACGGCACGCTGGACCTCGCGGTCCTGCGCCGTGTTCTCGACGAACTCGCCGCCGCGCACCCGCTGTTGCGCAGCCGGGTGGCGGACGGCCGGCTCGTTCGTGACGACGGTTTCCGTCCCCGCTTCGATGTGCTCGATGGCGACGAGCCCGAGTACCTCGCACTGCTCAACACGCCGCAGGACTGGCGCGACGGGCTGTTCCGCGCGTATCTGCTGCGAGCCGGGGTGCGGCAGCAGATCGTGCTCGTCGTCCATCACGGCATCTCCGACGGCAGATCGGGATTCGCGCTGCTGGATCGGCTGTGGCGCCACTACACCGCGCATGTGACCGGAGGTGTTGTGCCGCAGGCGGACCCGGACCAGCGTCTGCCCGCCGCGATGGACACCCGATTGGCCGAGGTGGTGACGGCGGCCGACGCGGAGGCGTGGCTGGACGACCTGCGGGCGGGCGCGACGACGATGGGGCCCGGCGACGCCCCGCGCATGCTGCCCCGCGACGGCGACGGCACGGGCGCCGACCCGCTGGGCCGATTCGCCATGCAGCGCATCGAGCTGACCGCCGAGGCGACCGCCCACCTCGTGGCAGTGGCTCGCGAGCAGGGGGTTTCGGTGAACAGTGTGGTCAGCGGCGCGGCCTTGGCCGCCGTCCGCACCCGGTTCCCGGAGCCGGGCCCGCTGCCGCTGTTCTTCGGTTACGCGGCCGATGTGCGCGGCGCGGTGCGGCCGCCGGTGCCGGTGGAAACCATGGTCAACTACGCCTCGGGCTCAGGGCTGCTCGTGTGCGCGGCGGACGACGCCGGTCCGCTCGAACTGGCCCGGCTGGTCGACGACGGCTTGCGCGCCGGACTGGATCGTCGCGAACCCGCCCGCTTTCCGCTCGCCGTCCAGCGGGTCGCCGACGAGTTCACCGCCGCCCTGCTGGCGACCCCGCCGACCCTGGCCATCTCCAATATCGGCCGCCTGCGGCCACATTCGTTCCCCGACGACCTCGCCTTCCTGCGCGACGACGTCTTCGCCATGGGCCCGGCCATGCCGCCGAAGCTCACCGTCTTCACCATCGCGGGCCGCCTCACCCTCCAGCTCGAATACGACACCGCCCTCTACAGCCGCTCCCGCATGGACAAGCTCCGCCTCACCCTCACCGAGCTGCTGCACGACCTGACCTGAACCCTGGTTGCATTACGGTACGTACTGTACTGTTTTGGCATGGACACCACGACCTGGCCGGATTCCCTGCGCGTCGCGCAGGTCCGGATCGCCCGCCCGACGGACCGGCTCGACGAGGTGGTGCGCTTCTACGTCGACGGGCTGGGGCTGCGCGAGCTCTACCGCTTCGAGAACCACGCGGGCTACGACGGGGTGATGCTCGGCCTGCCCGGCACCGACTACCACCTCGAATTCACCACCCACGTCGACGGCAGCCCCGGCGCCGCGCCGAGTGCTGAGAACCTGCTGGTGCTCTACTTCGACGGTGAGTCCGCGATGTTCGACGCGGTCCGCCGACTCGGCGAGTTCGGCGCCGAACCGGTCCCGACCGAGAACCCGTACTGGGCGGCCAACGGCGGCATGGCCTTTCCCGATCCGGACGGCTGGATCGTCATGCTCGTGCCGCGGCCGGTGTTCTGATGCCGGGCCGCGCGCGCGAGGATCGGATCGACACCGCGGTACTCGCCGCGACCCGAGAGGTGCTCGACGACAACGGCTACGCCGACCTGTCCATCGGCGAGGTGGCGACCAGGTCGGGGATCCACCGGCCCGCGATCTACCGGCGCTGGCCGTCGAAGCGGCACCTGGTGGTCGCGGTGGTGGCCGACGCGCTGGGGGTGCGTCCGACCCCCGATACCGGCGACCTGCGCGCGGATCTCACCGTGGCCCTGCGTGATCTGGTCGCGGCGCTGCGCGACACCTCGCTCGATCGGGTACTGCCCGCGCTGGTCGCCGACCTCGCCAACGACCCCGAGCTGCGCGCGCACTTCCTGGCGACGGTCTTCGAACCGCGCCGGGCGAGCACCGCGGCCGCCCTGCGCGCGGGCATGGCGCGCGGCGAGGTCGACCCGGGCATCGATCTCGACTTCGTCCTCGACGTGGTGGCCGCGCCGATCTACTTCCGCGCGCTGTTCGGTCACCTGCCGCTCGACGATGCCCTGGTCGAGTCCTCGGTGGAAGCCGTTGTGCGCCTGGTTCAGTGACTGATCGCGGCGACGCCGAACATCGCGGCGACGCCGGTGACGGTGCTCAGCAGGGTCAGCCGGGACGGATGCTCGGCGTGCGCCTCGGGGAGGATGTCGGCGGTGGCCAGGTAGAGCAGGAAACCGGCGAAATAGCCGAGGTACAGGCCGATCCACTCCTCTGGCACGTGGATCAGGGTGCCGAGAATCGCGCCGACGACCGGGGCGATGGCGTCCAGCCCGAGCAGGGTGAGGGCACGTTTGCGGGCGTTGCCGTACAGCGTCGGGATGGTGAACGTGTTGAAGCCGTCGGCGAAGTCGTGGCAGATCACCGCGATCGCGACCGACAGGCCGACGGTCGCGCCCGCCTGATAACCGATCCCGATGCCGAAACCGTCCAGGGTGCTGTGGAAGATCAGGCCGGCCGCGGCGAGCAACCCGACCGACTCGAATCCGTGGTGGTGCGAGCCGAATTCACTCTCGTGGCCGGTGTGGATCGCGACCGCGCGCTCGATGATGTGGATGCTGAGGAATCCGGCTACCGCCGCGATCAGCACCACCGGCACGCCGTACACCTCGCCCGCGGACTGTTCGAGCGCCTCCGGGATCAGGTCGAAGGCGACCAGCCCGAGCATGACGCCCGCGGCCAGCCCGAGCACCAGGTGCCTGCGGTCGCCGATCCGCATGGCGACGAAGCCGCCGAACAGCGTCGACAGCATCGACACCAGGGACAGCAGGATCGCCATGACCGGCCTACTCCTCGGCCTGGTCGGTGGGCTCCGGCTGCTTGGACTTGCGCTTCTTCTTCGGCGGCGCCGGGGTCTCGGCGTCCTCGGCGACCTCGTAGCGCCGCACATAGGCGCCAGCGAAACCCTGCATCGTCGCGGTCACCGGGATGGCCAGCAGCGCGCCCGTCGGCCCGAGCAGCGCCGCGCCCGCGATCACCGCGCCGAAGGCCACCGCCGGATGCATGTCCAGGGTGGTCGCGGTGATCCGTGGCTGCAGCACGTAGTTCTCGAACTGCTGGTAGCCGACGATGAACAGCAGGATCCACAGCGCGCTGATCGGATCGTGCACCAGCGCGACCAGCACCGGCAGCGCGCCGGCCAGATAGGTGCCCACGGTCGGGATGAACTGCGAGACCACGCCGACCCACAGCGCGAGCGCGAACGCCGACGGCACATCGAGCACCCGCAGCGCGACATAGTGGGCGATCGCCGAACACAGCGCCAGCAGCGCGCGCGAATAGATGTAGCCACCGGTCTTCTCGACCGCGATGTCCCACGCCCGCAGCACGTGCTTCTGCTGCTTGGGCGGCAGCAGCGAGCACACCCAGGTGCGGAAGCGCGGGCCGTCGGCGGCGAAGTAGAAGGTGAACAGCAAGACGCCGAGCAGCTGGAAGATCGCGCCGATCGCGACGGTGCCGATGCCCCAGACGTTTCCGGCCAGCCCGACCAGGTAGCCCTCGATCGTCGAGCTCCACTCCGAGGCGTACTTGGTCAGGTCGTCGCCGGAGAGGTCCTGGTCGAAGGTCTTGTTGATCCAGTCGACCACGTCCTGCACATAGCCGGGCGCGTTGGCGACCAGCATCGTCACCTGGCTGATCAGCAGCGCGCCCAGCGTCCACACGAACGCGACGATCACCAGCAGCAGCACCCCGAACACCGCGCCGGTGCCCGCGCCGCGCCGAACACCGCGGGCGGCAAGCCAATTCACCGCGGGTTCGATCGCGAACGCCAGGAACAGCGAGACCAGCAGCACGGTCAGCAGGCCCTGCAGTTTGCCGAGGATCCAGAACGCCGCGATCAGCCCGGCGACGGCGAGCGCGGCGTAGAGCAGCGACCGCGGCAGCCAGCGCGGCGGCGTGCGGACCGTCCAGAACGCGGGCAGCGCGGGGCCGGTCGCCGGTGCGGCGGGACCAGAAGTCGAATCGTCGTCGGCCACCACGTCACGGTACCGAGGACGCGCCGATTTCCGCGCGCTGGCGCGCGGGGCTCAGATGGTCGCGGTATCGATGACGAAGCGGTACTGCACGTCGCTGGCGACGACGCGCTCGTAGGCGGAATCGATCTCGTCGGCCGAGATCAGCTCGATCTCCGCGCCGATGCCGTGCGCGGCGCAGAAGTTCAGCATCTCCTGGGTCTGCGCGACACCGCCGATCATCGAGCCGGCCAGCGATCGGCGGAACGCGGCCAGGTTGCGACCGGTGACGCTCATCGGCTGATCGGGCAGGCCCAGGATCACCAGGGTGCCGTCGAGCGCGAGCAGGCGCAGGTAGTGGTCGATCGGCAGATTCGCCGAGACGGTGTTGATGATCAGGTCGAACGAGCCGCGCAGCTGGCGGAAGGTCTCCCGGTCGCTGGTGGCGTAGTAGTGGTGCGCGCCCATCCGCAGGCCGTCGTCGCGCTTGCGCAGCGACTGGCTCAGCACCGTCACCTCGGCACCGAGCGCCGCCGCGATCTTCACCCCGACGTGCCCGAGCCCGCCCATGCCGATGATCGCGACCTTCTTGCCCGGCCCGGCGTTCCAGTGCCGCAGCGGCGAGTACAGGGTGATGCCCGCGCACAGCAGCGGCGCGGCGACGTCGAGGCCGATGCCCTCGGGAATGGCGACGACGAAGCTCTCGCCGACCACGATCTGGGTCGCGTATCCGCCCATCGTGTACCCACCGGGCTGCACGGACTCCGGGACCGGGGTGTTGTAGGTCCAGGTGGCGCCGTTGGTGCAGTACTGCTCCTCGCCGGCCAGACACGGCACGCACTTGCCGCAGGAGTTCACCAGGCAGCCGACGCCGACCCGGTCGCCCACCTGGTACTTGCGCACGGCGGAGCCGGTGGCCGCGACGATGCCGGCGATCTCGTGGCCGGGCACGCACGGGTATTTGCTGCCGCCCCACTCGTCGCGGGCGGTGTGGATGTCGGAATGGCAGATACCCGCGTACTTGATGTCGATCAGGACGTCGTCGGGGCCGAGTTCACGGCGCTCGATCGTGACCTTCTCGAAGGACCCGTCGGGGGCGGGGATGGCGTAGGCGGCTGCGGTACTCATGGAGTCATGCCTACCGCCGCATGCGTCGTTTGCCAACAGGCGCGGCCGGATCGATACCGGATGACTGTGTATCCGGGTCACAATGGAAGTGTCGGCTCGCGAGAGAGGACGGGCGCGTGCACGCTGTCGGACGGGTGTTCGCGACGCTGGTCGTCGCGCTGATCGGCGTGTGCGCGTTTCTGGGATACCGCGGTGACCTGGTACTTCCGTGGAAGCCGCACGCGGAGGACTATGTCGCGGTCGTGCAGGCGCCGCCGCAGGTTCCGCTGGACCCGGCGCTGGTCGCGGCCCAGGTGCAGCCCGTGCTGGTGAATATCTCCGTCGACGCCACGCTGTTCGGGACCGCCGCCGCAGGCTCGGGGATCGTGCTCACCCCCGACGGGCAGATCCTGACCAGCCATCACGTGATCAAAGGCGCCGAGGAGGTCTCGGTGACCGACATCGGGAACGGGCTGGTCTACGCGGCCACCGTGCTCGGGTACGACTCGACCGCCGATATCGCGCTGTTGTCGCTGACCGGGGCGTCCGGCCTGCCGACCGCCCGGCTCGGGTCGTCGGCCGAGCTGCGGATCCGCCAGGACGTGCTGGCCATCGGTGACGCGGGCGGCGACGGCGGCGCACCCACCTCGGTCGCCGGGCCGATCACCGACCTGGACGCGAGCATCGTCGCGATGAACTCCGCCGACCTGACCCGCAAGTCGCTGCGCGGGATGGTGCAGGTCGCCGCGCCCGTCGTCGGCGGGCAGTCCGGCGGCGCGCTGGCCGACAGTTCGGGCGCGGTCGTCGGCGTGATCACCGCGGCCTCCGGCGAGCGCCCGGACGGCGAGCCACCGAAGCAGGCCAACGGCTACGCGGTCCCGATCGACACCGCCATGCGGGTGGTCGCCCAGATCCGCTCCGGCACCCCCACCGAGACCGTCCACATCGGCCCCACCGCCACCCTCGGCGTCCAGGTCGTCGACGCGAAACCCGCGGGCGCCCAGGTCAACTGGGCCTTCTACGGCCAACCCGCCCGCGCCGCAGGCATCACCACCGGCGACATCATCACCGCCCTGGACGGCCGCCCCATCACCACCGCCCGAGCCCTCAGCTCCGCGATCAACACCCGCAAACCCGCCGACCGCATCCGCCTCGACATCATCGCCCCCGACGGCACCACCCGCACCATCGACGTAGTCCTCGCCGAAGGCACCCCGAACTAGACCAGGCTCAGCCAGTAGTCCTGGAACTTCAGGAAGACGAGGAGGAGGACGACGGCGTAGAAGACGACGACGAGGGTCCAGCGCCATTCGGCGAGGATGGCCATGATGCCGCGGGAGCGGCCCCAGGTTTCCTGGGTGGTGACGGCGAACAGGAGGGGGGTGACCGCCCAGACGACCATGCAGTACGGGCACAGGGCGTTGATGCGGTAGAGGCTCTGGAAGACGAGCCAGCAGATGGCGGCGACGCCGAGGACGGTGCCGAGCCAGAGGCCGCCCCAGATCCAGCGGGGGAAGCCGACGCCGACCACGGCGAGGACGCCGAGGGTCACCACCACCGAGAAACCGACGATGCCGAACAGCGGGTTGGGGAAACCGAAGACCGCGGCCTGGTCGGTCTTCATGATCGACCCGCACGAGAGCACCGAATTGATGCTGCACGAGGTGACGTAGTTCGGGTCGACGAACAGCTTGAAGCGTTCGACGGTCAGTGTGAACGAGGCCAGCCACCCCGCCAGCCCGGCGATCAGCAGCAGCCACGCCGAGCGGGCGGGGGCGGTGATCACTTGGCCGCGTCGGCGATCACGGACGCCATGCCGTTCTCGGTGAAGAGGGCGTCGGACTGGATGAGCTGCCCGTTGACGAACACCGACGGCGTCGACTGCACGCCGCTGTTCAGGGTCTCCTGGGTGACCTGGGTGATGTAGTCGTTGTACGGCTTGTCGTTGATGCAGGTGGCCACCGCGGGATCGGTGTAGCCCACCTCGGTCGCGATCTGGATCAGCTGCTCGTTGCTCAGCCCGGCGGTGCCCTCGGCGGGCTGCTTGGCGAACATGGTCTGCAGCCAGTTCTGGTATTTGCTCGCGTCCGACTTCGCCACGCAGAACGAGGCGTTGGCCGCGCGCGAGGAGTACTGCGTGGTGGACGCGCGATCGAGGAACGAGATGATCTGGTAGTCGATCACGGCGGTGCCGTCGGCCGCGGCCTGCGCCAGCGCCTCGCCGTTGGCGGCCTCGAACTGCTTGCAGGCCGGGCACTGGAGGTCGGCCACGACGCGAACCTTCACCTTGGCGTCCGGGTTGCCGATGCGCACCGCGCCGGACTCGGTCACCGACCCGCCGGTCGCGGGCAGCTGGGCCGCCGACGTGGTGCTGCTGTCGGAGTCGGACTTCTTGACGGCGATGCCGATGCCGATCGCCGCCACCAGAGCCACCAGGACGGCGGCGACGCCGACCTGGATCGCGATCTTGCGCTTCCTGTCGGCTGCTTCGGCCGCCGCCAGCGGATTCTGCTTGCCCGTGCTCACCGTCGTCACACGCCTTTCGTTCGTGGTCTCCCCACCGGGGACATCATGCGGGCCGAACCTGAGAGTTTCTTCAACGATCCGATCAGGACTCGTCGAGCCTGCGCAGCTGCTCGGCGACATCGAAATCGGCGGGCGGCCAATCCAGTTTCAGGCCGTTGAGCGCGTCGATCAGCAATTCGGTCACCGCGAGGCGCGCGTACCACTTGTGGTCGGCGGGCAGCACGTACCACGGCGCGTGATCGGTGTTGGTGCGTTCCAGCACCGCCTGGTAAGCCTTCTGGTACTCGGGCCAGTAGCCGCGTTCGGTGATGTCGGCGGGGTTGAACTTCCAGTACTTGTCGGGGCGCTCCAGCCGCTCGCGCAGCCTGCGCTTCTGCTCCTCGAGCGAGACGAACATGGCCACCTTCACGATGGTGGTCCCGGCGTCGGCGACCTCGTGTTCGAAGGCGTTGATCAGGCCGTAGCGCTGCTCCCATTCGGACTGCGGCACCAGGTCGTGCACGCGCACGACCAGCACGTCCTCGTAGTGCGAGCGGTCGAACACGCCGATCTGGCCGTGCGCGGGCAGGCGCTTGCGGATGCGCCAGAGGAAGTCGTGCTGCTTCTCCTCTTCGGTCGGCACCCCGAAGGACGCGTGGTCGACGCCCTGCGGGTCGACCGAGCCGATCACGTGGCGCACGATGCCGCCCTTGCCCGCGGTGTCCATGCCCTGCAGGACCAGCAGCACGCTGTGCTTGCCGCCGGTGCGGCCGTGCGCGAACAGCTTCTCCTGCAGGTCCGAGAGGACGGCGGCGCGCTCGGTCAGCAGCTCTTTGCCGCGGGCCTTGTCACCGGTGAAGCCCGGCGTCGCCGAGGTGTCGAGGTCGATGATCCGCTGGCCGTCGGCCCGCAGCGCGGTGGTGACGGGTTCGGCCCAGTGTTTCGCCATTTCCCATGCCTACCACTACTGCGCGCGATCGACCGGCAAGCTCGACGCAATCGTTGCCTGCCAGCAGGCCACACCGGCCGGGTCGGCGATCTCGGGCCGGTGCGTGTACACCGGGTCGGCGCCCGCCGCCCGCTGCGCGCGGTAGTCGGCCAGCAGCCGGAACGCGACGACGCCGAGCGGGATGATCGCGGCCAGATTGACCAGCGCCATCACGCCCATGAACACGTCGGCCAGGTTCCAGATCAGGCTCACCGAGCCGAGCGCGCCGCCGAACACGGCCACCAGCACCGCCACCCGGAACGCGGTGAGCACCTGCGGCCGGTCGGTGATGAACTCGATATTGGCCCGGCCGTAGTAGAAATTGCCGATCATCGAGCTGAACGCGAGCAGGAATACCACCGCCGTCAGCACGTGCCCGGCCCAGGTGCCGAGGCTGTGCTGCAGGGCGCTCTGGGTGAGGTCGGCGCTGCGCCGCTCGGACAGGTCGGGATCGCTGGTCAGGATGATGAACGCGGTGATCGAGCAGATCAGCAGGGTGTCGAAGTAGACGCCGAGCGACTGCACCAGCCCCTGCTTCACCGGATGCGAGACGTCGGCGGCGGCCGCCGCGTTCGGCGAGGAGCCCAGGCCCGCCTCGTTGGAGAACATGCCGCGCCGGATGCCCTGCGCGATGGCGGCGCCGATCCCGCCGCCGACCACCTCGCGCAGCCCGAACGCGCCGCCGACGATATCGGCGATCACCCGCGGCAGATCGTCGATGTTCAGCACCACCACCGCGATGCCGAGCAGCAGGTACACGATCGCCATGATCGGCACCAGCACCTCGGTGATGTGGCTGATCCGGCGCACCCCGCCGAAGATCACCACGCCGAGCAGGGCGATCAGCGCGAGCCCGACCGCGAACGGGAACCAGTCGCCGTCCAGGCCCGACAGCGAGGCCCTGGTCGTCGCCACGATGGTGTTGGACTGCACCGCGTTGAACACGAAACCGAAGGTCACCGTGATGATGACCGCGAAGATCAGGCCCTGCCAGCGCCGCCGCAGCCCGTACTCCATGTAGTAGGCGGGCCCGCCACGGAAGGTGCCCGGCTCGTGCTCCGGCCGCTTGTACAGCTGGGCGAGCGTGGATTCGACGAAGGCCGACGCGGCGCCGAGGGTCGCCATCGCCCACATCCAGAACACCGCGCCCGGTCCGCCGACACTGATCGCGGTGGCGACGCCGGCGATATTGCCGGTGCCGACCCGCGCCGCCGCCGAGATGCTGAACGCGCCGAACGCCGACACCGACTTCTTGCCGTCGGCGGCGGGCTGCCCCTTCTCGGCGACCACCCGCAGCATCTCCGGCAGCATCCGCAACTGCACGACACCGCTGCGCACGGTGAAGTACAGCCCCGCCGCGATCACCAGCGGGATCAGCAGCCAGTTCCAGAACACGTCGTTGACATCGACGACGACCGAGTTCAGCGTGTCCATGCGGCGAAGGCTACCGCCGGGCAACCCCGATCAGGCTCAGGCGGGCCGGGTGGCGTCGACGTACTGCATGAAACGGTGCACGCGCTGGTCGATTTCGATCAATCCGGCCTCGGCGAACAGGCGCGGGAAGGTATCGCGGTCGAACAGCCGCAGCCCGCTCAGGCCCGCGGCCATGGTGCTGGCCCGGCCGAACAGGTTGTCCTCGCGGTAGCTGGTGGTGATCGCGATCCGGCCGCCCGGCGCGAGCACCCGGATCATCTCGCGGGTGGCCGCGATCGGATCCGGGATCAGGTACAGGGCGCCGAAACAGCAGACGGCGTCGAAGGTTCCGTCGGCGAAGGGCAGCACCCGCGCGTCACCGCGGACGTAGCCGACCCGGGGGCCGGCGTTGTCGGCGGCGGCCTTGGCCAGCATCGGCTCGGAGTAGTCCAGGCCGGTGACGAAGCCGTCACCGGACAGGAACTCGCTCAGGTACCGGGTGAAATTGCCGGGGCCGCAGGCGAGGTCGAGCACCTTCTTGCCGCCGCCGAGCCGCAGCGTGTCGACGGCCTCGCGCCGATCGCTGCCGGTGGTGCGGCCGCTGGCGAGGTAGAACAGCGTTGGTCGCCACGCGTGCTCGTAGACCGCGGCCAGCGCGGGCGCGTTCATGGTCTTGCGCGCGAGGTTCACTGCCGCGCGACCTCGATGGTCATGCCGGCGCCGCGCAGCCGCTCGGTGAGTGCTTCGCCCATGGCCGAGGCCGGGGTGAGAATGCCCGCGCGCGGCGGGAGTTCGTCGAAGGCCAGGCTCAGGCCCGCCTGGCCGAGCAGCACGGCGGTGGCCTGGTAGCCGGGGTCGCCGGTGCCGGAGAAGGTGGCCTGGTACTTGGCGCCGGAGCTGGTGCGGGCGAAGGTCTTCATGGTGAACCAGCCACTGAGGCGGGCCTTTTCGCTGGGGCCGGTGCCCGGCTTGGGCAGGATCCGGTCGAGCAGCTTGCGGCCGAACGAGACACGCGAGAGCACCGCGCCCGAGGCCATGCCCGCCACGATGCCGCCCGCGATACCCGCCGCCACCAGCGGCGCCGCCGCCGAGCGGCCCGCGTTCATCACCTCGCGGTAGCGGAACTGCTTGCCGTAGGCCCAGCCGAGCAGGCCGTTGGTGCGGCGCACGACCTTGGTGTTGTGCGAGGCCATGATGAACGTGGTGACCCAGCCGTCCAGGCTCGGATCGATGCTGTCGGCGCGGGCCAGCGCCTGATCGGACTGACGGCCCACATCGGGCTCCATCGAGCGATCGGGGCTCAGCGAGTACGGGTGCGCCAGGATCTTGCCGCGGCCGGAATCGGCGGCGATGTCCTCCATCATGGCGCGGCCGGAATCGATGGTGCCGCCGCTCATCCCACCCTTGAGGTAGGCCACCAGGGTGGTGTCCTCCAGTTCGCCGGTGTCGTCGGCGACGGTGGCGCGGTAGAGCTCGTAGACGCTCAGGTCCGACGGAATCGAGTCGTAGCCACAGGAATTCACGATCTTGGCGCCGGAGTCCACCGCGACCTGCTCGAACTGCTCGATGGCGTCGTGGATGAACAGCGGCTCACCGGTGAGGTCGGCGTAGTGGGTGCCCGCGGTGGCACACGCGCCCAGCAGCGGCAGTCCGTAGCGCAGGTACGGACCGACCGTGGTCACCACCACCTTGGTCCGCTCGGCCATCGCGGCGAGCGAGGCCGGATCGTTCGAATCGGCGAGAACCAGTTCCCACCCGGCCGCGGCGGGGCCGAGGTCGGCGCGCACGGCGGCGAGTTTGTCGGCCGAGCGGCCCGCCAGCGCGATCCGCGCGTCGGCGGGGGCGGCGGTGAGCAGGTATTCGGCGGTGAGTTTGCCGACGAAACCTGTCGCGCCGAACAGGATCAGGTCGAATTCGCGGGACTGCGGCACAGGGGCGCCTTTCATCGAGTGCTCGCCTTGCGGGCGCGCGGCTTCTTCGTCGGTTTCGGCGGATGGGTGGCGAGCCAATCGCGGTGGGCCAGACCGAGTTCGGTGACCGGCGGCTCGTCGTAGAGCCATTCCCGGGCGATCAGGTGCCAGTTGTTGGTGCTGTCGAGCTGGCCGAGCATGCCGAAGGTGAGGAAGTCGGCCCGGCGGGAGAACAGGTGCTCCGGCGGCAGGTTCTGCTGCTTCATGCCGGTGAACTCGCTGGCCCTCGGGTCGACGGCCAGCAGGAACGCGCCGCTGGCGAGCTCGGGGGTGATGGTCAGTTCCTCGTCGACCAGGCACCATTCGGAGGCGGCGAGCACGTACTCGAGACACTCCTCGGCGCCGATCTCGTCCGGCGAATCGATCACGCCACGGTCGATCATCAACTGCCGCAGATCTTCCGCGCGGTCCTCGGCGGCGGCGCGCAGGCACAGGATCTCGAAGTGCACGAGCTTGGGGTCCATGCGGTTGAACAGCCCGAAGTCGAGGAAGGCCACCCGGCCGTCGCGGGCCAGCAGCACATTGCCCGGATGCGGGTCGCCGCAGAACTCGTTGAAGGTGAACAGCGAGCCGACGTAGAAGCGGTAGATGATCTCGCCGACCCGATCGCGCTCGGCGGCGGGCAGATTCCGGATGTCCTCGAAGCCGGTGCCCTCGATGAACTCGCTGACCAGCACGCGGGTGGTGGTGAGCTCGCGCACCGCGTCGGGGACGACGATGAACGGGTGGTCGCGGTACAGGTGCGCGATCTCGGACTGGGTGACGGCCTCGGCCACGTAGTCGAGTTCGGCCTCCATGTTGAGCTTCAGCTCGTCGAGCACGGCCGGGGTGATCCACGGCATCGCCGAGGCCAGCACCCGGCGGAACATGGTCAGGTTCTTCAGGTCGGCGCGCACCGCGACGTCGACGCCGGGGTACTGGATCTTCACCGCGACGGCCCGGCCGTCGTGCAGGGTGGCCCGGTACACCTGGCCGATCGAGGCGGCCGCGATCGGCTCGGGGTCGAATTCGGCGAACACCTCGGTCAGCGGGCGGCCGAAGTCCTCCTCGACGACCGCGCGCATCGCCTCGAACGAGACGGTCGGGGCGGCGTTGCGCAGCACGGCCAGCCGCTGCTGGAACCGGTCGCGATGATCCGGCGGCACCAGGTCCAGATCGAGCACCGACATCATCTGGCCGAGTTTCATGGCCACGCCCTTCATGGTGCCCAGCACCATGACCACCTGCTCGGTGGTGCGGATCATCGACTCCTCGGCCATCCGGGCGCGCACGGCCTCGGACCGCCCGCGCATGGACAGCCTGGTCTTCTTCGAGCGGATCACCGAGCTCGCCGCTACTGCCCCCAGCTTCGTCCCGCGAGCAAGCCGGGATGTCGGCACGTTTTTCGCCATCGAGGTACCTCCGTTGGTGCCGACGCGCAGGGCGGTCACCGCCCATACAGCGCGCGCGACCACCCGCGGTGACGCAAGCCACAGCGCCCCGCTCGGTTCAGCGTAACGAACCGAGCCGCGATGTCGAGCCCGGCTCCGGCGAACGCGAGGATCGCCCGGTCAGGAGGGCTGAACGGGGATCTCGGGCAGTTCGTGGCTCTGCGAGGTGAAGTACTCGGGCGACCCGCCCGCCTTGGCGACACCCTCGATCGCCGACCACGCCATCATCGTCAGGTAGTCGATGACGTCCTGGCGCGGCATCGCCTTCTCGGTGGTCGTCCACCAGTGCGTGGCCAGCTGGATGCCGCCGACCAGCACATACGACCACAGCATGGCGCCGTCGGTGCGCACGCCCTTGGCGCCGGCCCGGTCGACGAGCACGGCCGTGACCACCTCGGCGAAGAGCCGCTCGAACTCCGCCAGCGAGGACTTGTCGCCCGCGGAGTTGCTCATGATGAACCGGTAGACCTCGGGGTCGTCGTCGACGGTGCCGACGTACTCGGTCATCGCGGCGCGCACCAGCTGGTACTCGTCGGCGTCGAGGTTGATCGCGCCGTAGACGCGGGGCAGCAGCGTGGTCTCGATGAACCGCTGCATGGTCGCGTGCACGAGGTCGTTCTTGTCGGCGAAATAGCGGTACAGGACGGTCTTGGACACGCCGATCTCGGTGGCGATCTCGTCCATGCCCGCCTGGCTGCCGCGCGCGCGGATGGCGTTGAGCGTGCCGTCGACCAGCTCTTCGCGCCGGTCGATCTTGTGCTGCCGCCACCGCCGTTTGCGGCCGTCGACAGGACCGCCGCCGCGTACGGTGGCGCGACCGGTCTGCTCGCCGATCTCGACAAGGTCTTCGGTGGACAGAACAGCCCCCTTAATCGATGTGGCGTCTCTGGTTCTACAGCTTAGGCGCGCCGGTGTGGGGTAGCGCTCGTTTGGCCGAGGTTGCGGCATTTACCACACCGCTGGTCTACCCGCGCGTAAGACAAACCGGGCGGTTCTGTGGTCGCCACGCGGGTTCGCGGCGGCGCGCTCGCGACGGGCACAGCAGAATGGGGGCTATGGAGAAAGCTCCCGGCAACACGGCGGTTCTCGCGCCGCGCACCGAGCCCGCCGCGCGACCAGCGGGTTTCGCGGTCATGACCGACGAGGCGGGCAAGAAACGTGACCTCTTCAAGATGAAAGCGCTGGCCACCGGGTTCCTCGTGGTGGCCAGCGTCGTGTACCTGTTCTGCCGCTGGCTCGAATCGCGCGGCGGCGGTGGTGAGTGGGTCGGCTATGTGCGGGCCGCCGCCGAAGCGGGCATGGTCGGCGCGCTGGCCGACTGGTTCGCGGTCACCGCGCTGTTCAAGCACCCGCTGGGGCTGCCGATCCCGCACACCGCGATCATCCGCAAGAAGAAGGACCAGCTCGGGTCGAGCCTCGGCGCCTTCGTCGGCACCAACTTCCTCGCGCCGGACGTGGTGTCGGCGCGCCTGGACTCGGCGCAGATCTCGCTGCGCGTCGGGACCTGGATGGCCGACCCCGGCCACGCGGCGCGGGTGGCGCAGGAGAGCGCGACCATCCTGACCGCGGTGGTCGGCGTGCTGCGTGACGAGGACGTCGAGCAGATCATCGACAACACCATCGTCAAGCGGATCGCCGAACCGCTGTGGGGTCCGCCGATCGGCCGGGTGCTCTCGGAGATGATCGCCGACAATCGCCAGCTGCCGCTGATCGATCTGCTGGCCGAGCGCGCGCATCAGTGGGCACTGGGTTCGCAGGAGACGATCGACCGGATCGTGCTGCGGGACGCGCCGCAGTGGGCGCCGAAATTCGTCAACACGTTGCTGTCCGAGCGGATCTACCGGGAGCTGGTCGAGTTCACCTGGAAGGTGCGCTCGAATCCCGACCACGAACTGCGCAAGGCCGCCGATCGCTTTCTCCAGGATTTCGCCGACGACCTGCAGCACGACGACGCGATGATCGCCAAGGCGGAGAAGGTCAAGGCCGAGATCATGGGCCGCGAGCAGATCACCGGCATGGCCGAGGCGACGTGGCGCGCGGCCAAGCGGCTGATCCTGGAGTCGGCCGAGGACCCCGATTCCACGTTGCGCCGCAAGGTGGCCGAGAATGTGCAGCAGCTCGGTGAACGCTTGCGCGACGACCCGGCCATGCGCGGCAAGGTGGACGGCTGGATCGATCGCGGCGCCCGCTATCTGGTCGGTAACTACTCGGCCGAGATCACGACCCTGGTGACCGACACCGTCGCGCGCTGGGACGCCGACGAGGCGAGCCGCAAGATCGAACTGCAGGTCGGCCGGGATCTGCAGTTCATCAGGATCAACGGAACGGTCGTCGGCGCGCTGGCAGGCCTGGCCATCTACACGATCTCGCAGTTGTTGTTCCACTGAGCCGAACCGTTAGCCGAACCTGTGCTAACAGAAGTGCTTGCAATAGCTAGCACCCTGATTTAGTATTGACCGTACAACCGCCAGAAGGTGAGTGATGGCAGACCAGCCCGAGGGACGTGTAGCGCACGCGGCACAAGACATCGGAGGGTTCATCAGGTCCCAGCGTGAAGCAGCGCAGGTGTCCTTACGTCAGCTCGCCGCACTGGCGGGGGTGAGCAATCCGTACCTGAGCCAGATCGAACGCGGATTGCGCAACCCTTCCGCCGAAGTACTCGCGCAGATCGCCAAGGCGCTGCGGGTGTCCTCGGAGGTGTTGTATGTGCGGGCCGGATATCTCGAGCAGCGTCCGCACAGCCCGGTCAGGGACGCCCTGCTCGCGGACACTTCGGTGACCGAGCGGCAGAAACAGGTGTTGCTGGAAATCTATGAGTCGTTTCGCCGGGAAAACGGGGAAGAAACCGGCTCAGGGGGGATCGAACGGGACAGCGACGTTTCGTTCACGACAACTGACACTCCGCCACGCCAGGAGAACGAAGACTGATGACCGAGAAGACCGCTACCGTGACCAAGCCGCTGTTCGCCACCGTCGGCGCGGGTGACGCCCTCTACACCGCCGTGAACGACGTCGTCGCCGACGTCCGTGGTCGCGTCGGCGCCACCGACGTCCAGGCCCGGGTCGACGAGGCCCGTGAGCGCATCGCCAACGTGCCCGCCGACGTGCAGGCCCAGTTCGAGACCCTGCGCGAGCGCATCGCCGGCCTGCCGTCGGAGCTGCCGGAGGACCTCGCCGACCTGCGCGAGAAGTTCACCCCGGAGGAGCTGCGCAAGCTGGCCGAGCAGTACTACCGCCAGGCGCTCGACATCTACGCCGACCTCGCCGTCCGCGGTGAGGAGACCGTCGACCGGCTGCGCGCCAACCAGGCCGTCGACGAGCAGATCGGCCGCGTGGAGAGCCTGTACAAGGACGCCTCCGCCCGCGCCGAGGATGCCCTCGCCAAGGTCACCGACCTGCTGGGCCGTGGCAAGGCCGAGGCCGAGACCGTCGCCGACGAGGTCGCGGCTGTCGTCGACGCCGAGGTCGTCGCCGTGAGCACCGAGGAGCCCGCCCCGGCTCCGGCCAAGGCGCCCGCCGCCAAGAAGGCCCCGGCCAAGAAGGCCCCCGCGAAGAAGGCCGCCCCCAAGAAGGCCTGATCTTCCACCGCGAACAGCGGCCCCGCGCACCAGTGGTGAGCGGGGCCGCTGTTCGTATGATGGGGGAGTGAACATGGTGAACGGTCTGACGTCGCTGATCCTGCTGGCCCTGTGGGTGGCGGCCTTCGGCGCGACGGTCTTCGCGCTGATCCACGCCGTGCGGCAGCGCGCGGACGCCTTCACGGCGGTCGACAAGATGACCAAGCCGATCTGGCTGGCGATCCTCGCGGGCGCGCTGGTCTTCCTGCTGCTCGGCATCGCCGGCTTCGGCATGCTGACCTCGTTCATCGCGATCATCGCGACGGGTGTCTACCTCGCGGATGTGCGCCCCAAGGTCGACGAGGTGCAGCGCGGCCCGCGCTGGTGACGACACGCGCCGGATTCCCGGCGCCGATCCCTCGCGGTTAGCGGTACGCGGTGTTACTGTATCTGGCAGTAACACAAAGGAGTGTGCCGATGCGTGCAAAGCTGCCGACGGCTCTGCTGAACCTGGTCGATTCCGCGTCCCTCGTGGTCAAGACCACCCTGGCGGCCCACCGGGCCGATCTGCGGACCCGAACCCACGGGATCGCGGCGTTCGATCCGCCGACCGTGCCCGCCGAGGTGATCCCCGTGGTCACCGCCGACGGCGCCCGGCTGCGGGTGCACGCCTACGGGCCTGTCGACGCGCCGGTCATCGTGTTCGCGCACGGCTGGACCTGCTCCATCGAATACTGGAACGCCCAGATCAACGCCTTCGCCGGCGAGTACCGCGTGGTCGCCTACGACCAGCGCGGCCACGGTGAGAGCACCAACGGCTACGCGCGCCCGAGCACCGATCTGCTCGCCGACGACCTGTGCGATGTGCTCGACGCGGTCCTGCTGCCCGGTCAGCGCGCGGTCCTGGTCGGCCACAGCATGGGCGGCATGACGCTCATCGCCTGGGCGGGCCGCTACCCCGAGCGGGTCGCCGAGCAGGCCGACGCCGTCGTGCTCACCAATACCGGCGCGCACTCGCTGGTCGAGGTCTCGACCATGGTCCCCGGGCTGAACAAGCCGCTGCGGATCCTGGGCGGCCGCCAGATGCCGACGCCGGACTGGCTCGGCAGGCTCATCCTCGGCACGCCGGTGGTCTTCCCGCCGATCAAGCCGGTGCGCTGGATCTTCGCCCGTCAGGTGATGACGCTGGACACCACGGCGGAGAAGCTGAACTACGCGCTGTCGGTGGTGCGCGGGTGTCCGATGATGACCCGGTCGCGCTACGGCCTGCTGCTCGCCGAGCTGCACCTGGGCGACGCCGCGCGCAACTTCAGCGTGCCGACCACGGTGCTGGCGGGCGATCGCGACGACATGACCCCGGCCCTGCACGCCGAGCGGCTGGCCGAGCTGCTGCGCGAGTCGGGCAACCTCGCCGGGTTCACGGTGCTCCCCACCGGGCACCTCGGCAATGTCGAGCGCTACGACCTGTTCAACGCCGAGCTGCGCGGCGTGCTGGCCGCCGTGCGTGAGCCTGTGCGCGCGCTGGCCTGAGCGCCTGCGAGGATGGGCGGATGAGTTCTGCCCCTGTGACCTCGGATGACCGCCGGTTCGTGCTGACCCTGGGCTGCCCGGACCGGCCGGGCATCATCGCCCGGATCTCCTCGTTCATCGCCGAGTTCGGCGGCTCGATCGTGGAGGCCGGCTACCACTCCGACGGTGACATCGGCTGGTTCTTCACCCGGCAGGCGGTCAAGGCCGCGACGGTGCCGTTCGGCATCGACGAACTGCGCGCCCGCTTCGCCGAGGTGGCCGCGGAGTTCGGTCCGGAGACCGACTGGCAGCTGCACGACTCCGGGGCGCCGCGGCGGGCGGTGCTGCTGGTCAGCAAGGACGGCCACTGCCTGCACGACCTGCTCGGCCGCGCGGCCGCGGGCGAGCTGCCCGCCACCATCGAGGCCGTCATCGGCAACCACCCCGACCTGGCCGGGATGACCGAGGCGCACGGCGTGAAGTTCCACTACGTGCCGTTCCCGAAGGACCCGGCCGAGCGCGGCCCGGCCTTCGAGCAGGTCCGCGACCTCGTCGACGGGCACGATCCGCACGCCGTCGTGCTCGCGCGCTTCATGCAGGTGCTGCCCGCCGAGCTGTGCGAGCACTGGGCGGGCCGCGCGATCAACATCCACCACAGCTTCCTGCCGTCGTTCGTCGGCGCGCGCCCGTATCACCAGGCCTACGCTCGCGGCGTGAAGCTGATCGGCGCGACCTGCCACTACGTCACGGCCGAGCTGGACGCGGGGCCGATCATCGAGCAGGACGTCATCCGGGTCGACCACGCCGACGACGTGCGCGACATGGTGCGGCAGGGCCGCGATATCGAGCGGGTCGTGCTGGCCCGCGGCCTGCGCTGGCACCTGGAGGGCCGGGTGCTGGTGCACGGCCGCCGCACGGTCGTCTTCGAGTAGTCCTCAGAGGTCGTAGAACGGTGCCGGGTAGCGGAATTCGCCGGTGACGGCCGGGTCGTAGGCCGTCAGCGGCCGCACCTGGAAGAACTCGGCCCAGTCGGCCTCGTCCGGCACGATGCCGAGCCGGGCGCCGGGCACGAATCCGAAGCGGGCGTAGTAGTCGGGATTGCCGACCAGGCCGACCACCGATTCGTCGAGCGCGTCGGCCGCGCCGAGCGCGGCGTGCATCAGCGCCGAACCGACCCCGGTCTTCTGATGTTCGGGATCGACGCCGAGCGGGCCGAGCGCGAGCACCGGGAACGGGCCGATCCCGGCCCTGGTGAGGCACAGGTGCCCGACGACCGTCTCGTACTCGAGAGCGACCAGTGACAGCGTCGGCATCCACGATTCGTCGGTGCGCAGCGCGTCGACCAGTGCCACCTCGGGTGGTTCGGTGATCGACGGGTCGTCGGCGTAGTGGGGGGTGAAGGCGTCGCGGTGGATGGCGGCGATGGCCGCGGCGTCCGCAGGGGTCTCTCGACGGATCAGCACAATCGTCTCCGTATCCTCGGCGGCCGGCGCCGGTCGAAAACCGCCACGCTTAAGTCTCCCGGATTTGGGTAGACCCGCGCAACGCTGTTTGCGTGGCGGCCTGCGCGGCGGCCGCCGTGTTGCGGTGTGTCATGCTCGAGTCCATGACCGTCTCGACACCGCTGACCCGGGCCGACGTGGCCGCGATGATCGATCACACCCTGCTCGCCCCCGAAGCCACTCCGGCCCAGGTCGAGGAGCTGATCGCCGAGGCGCGCACGCTCGGCGTGTACGCGATCTGCGTGTCGCCCTCGATGCTGCCGGTGCGGGCTCCCGGGCTGGTCGTCGCGACCGTCGCCGGCTTTCCGTCCGGCAAGCACCACTCGCTCGTCAAGGGTGCTGAAGCGCGTTTCGCGGTCGAGCAGGGGGCGGCCGAGGTCGACATGGTCATCGACGTGGGCGCCGCGCTGGCCGGTGACTTCAATGCCGTGCTCACCGACGTCATCACGGTGCGCGAGGCCACCACCGATCGCGGCGCCGTGCTCAAGGTGATCATCGAATCGGCCGCGCTCACCGACGAGGCGATCGTCGGCGCGTGCCGGGCCGCCGAGGAGGGCGGCGCCGATTTCGTGAAGACCTCCACCGGTTTCCACCCGGCGGGCGGGGCCAGCGTGCACGCGGTGCGGCTGATGGCCGAGACCGTCGGCGGCCGGCTCGGGGTCAAGGCCAGTGGCGGTATCCGCACCGCCGAGGACGCGGCCGCGATGATCGCGGCGGGCGCCACCCGGCTCGGGCTGTCCAAGTCCGCCGCGGTGCTCGACGGTTTCCCCGGCTGACGCCATCAGCAGGTGAATTCGGCCTGCTGACCGCTCGGCGCGGACTCGAGCGTGGTCTTGCCGCCCGCGAGCAGCACGGTGACGCCGTCGTCGGTGACCCGCACCTCCTGCGCGCGCAAGCCGAGCGGGTAGCTCTGCAGGCTCTGCGTGAAGGTCTCGACGATGCCCTGCACCAGGTCGGTGGGCAGGCCGATGCCGAGCAGCTGCGCCGACTTGGTCTCCACCACGACATTGCCGTCGCGGACCATCGGCTGCACCTGCAGCTGGGCCAGGCCGCCGATCACGTCGAGGGTGAGCACGCCGGTGGTGCGTGAGGAGGTCACGCCGCTGACCATGCCGCCGAGGGTCTGCTGGATGCCGTCGTTGTTCCAGGTCACCTCGGCCGAGGAGCTGCCGATGGTGCCGCCGCCGCGACCGCGGTCGGTGAGCTCGATGTCGTCGAACTCCGCGTGCACCACCATGCCGACCGCGGGACCGAACTTGTTGTCCTCGCTGTCGATGGTGACCGAGCCGACCTTGCCGTCGAGGTAGGTGAGCAGCATCGGCTTCGGGCCGAAGCCCACGTCGATGCTCGAGCCCATCTGCTGCTCGAACGAGCTGCTGATGCAGCGCGAGATCTGATGGCGGGCATAGGCTTCGGTGCCCACGATCGCGGCCACCAGCAGCGCGGCGACCACGACCAAGGCGATCACCAGCGTGCGCCGACCTACCTTGGGGCGTTGGGGTGTCTGCGTGGTCATGGCATCGGATTCTTCCGGATCTTTCTGTGTCTGCTCTGAGGAGGGCGTGAAAGCCTTCGCAGCAAAGTGTGACCTGGAGCACTTCACCGGGCGTAGCCTTGATCCATGACTGGCGAGGGTGTGCGCCGGGTGCAGGGGACGGCGGATCATCGGTGGCGTGTGCTGCGGCGGCTCGCCGGTCGGCACGCGGGCTTCTTCACGACCCGTCAGGTATTGCGAACCGGCTGTGAACTGCAGGTCAGAGCCGCGCTCGGCGACGGATCGGTGACCAGGGCAGGCGTCGGCATGATGCGGCTGGCGCAGTGGCGGGCCGGACCGCTCGACGAGTACGCGATGTGGGCGGCCTGGTTCGACGGCGCCGCGGCGGTGTCGTATCAGAGCGCGGCCGAGCTGCACGGGATCGGCCGGTTGCAGCCGCGGTTCCTGCATCTGTCGGTGTCGGCGGGGCGCCCGCCGGTGACGCCACGCCTGGTACTCACCCGGCGCAAGCTGGACGGGCCCGATGTCGAATCGGCCGGGCCGTTCCTGGTCACCACGCCGGTGCGCACCGTGCTCGATCTGGCCGAGACCGAGATCTCGCAGTCGGCGCTGGACGAGGTGGTGGCCGACGCGATCGCCATCCACCGCTGCGACATCGACGAGATCTGGTGGGGTGGACAGCAACTCGCCCCGCGCGCGGCCGCCCGGGTGCGCCGGGCGTTAACCGGCGTCTGACCAGCCGTTCGGCGCGACCACCGGCCACGGCACCGACAGCACGTTGTCGCGCATCCGGCGCCGGTACGCGCGCACCGGAAACCCGCTCTCGCGCAACAGCTCCGCCGCGCCGCGCCAGCGGACGCGCGGACCGTACGGCGCCAGCGCCGCCACCCGGTCCCAGGCGCGGTCGGCCGCGGTGAGCAGCGCGTGCACCGGTTCGCCCGGAATGTTGCGGTGGATCAGCACTTTCGGGAGTCGCTCGGCGATATCGGACGGGCGCTCGACGGTGAACGGATCCCAGGCCAGCGTCAGCGACAGCGGGCGCTGCCGGTCGAGCAGCACCCAGGCGCAGCGGCGGCCGAGCTCGTCGCAGGTGCCGTCGACGAACAGGCCGCCGGGCGCGAGGTTCGACCGGATCCGGGCCCAGGCGTCGGGCACGGCGTCCTCTGGGTACTGGCGCAGCACGTTGAACGCGCGGACCAGCACCGGGTGCAGCCCGGCCAGCTCGAAGCCACCGCGGGCGAAGCGCACGCCGTCGCGGCCGTCGACGACCCGGGCCGGGTCGATCTCGAGCCCGACCACCCGCAGATCGGGGCGGACGGTGCGCAGCCGGGCCGCCAGTTCGAACGTCGTCCATGGCGCGGCGCCGTAGCCGAGGTCGACGACCAGCGGATCGGCGGCCGCGCGCAGGCGGTCGGTCACCAGGTCGTCGTTGGTCAGCCAGCGGTCGCTGCGGCGCAGGCGGTTGACGCCGGTGGTGCCGCGGGTGATCGTGCCGACCGGTGCCGGTCGTTTGCGGTCCACGGCGGTCGTCTCTCCTGCGGGTGGGTCAGACCGACTTCTTCGCGGCGGCCTCTTCCAGCCAGCGCGAGGTCTCCTCCTGCTCGGCCCGGAACAGGTCGACCAGGTTCACCAGCATCAGCTGCTCCAGGCGCGGGCCGACCATCGGGATGAACACCTTGGCGGTGGGGGAGAACCGCATGGTGGCGCCGGTCTCGGTGGGGAACAGCCGGATGTCACCGGTGAGGCTGCCCGGACCGGCCGGGATGGACGCGGAGAAGCGGCCCTCGGTCTCGTCGTGGTCGAACCGGCCCCAGCTCTCCTTGCGGGTGATGACCATGTCCTTGCGCATCACCGTCTGGGCGATCTCGGGGAGCATCTCGCGCGGCAGCGTGTGCGCCAGCACCACCTCGATGCCGGAGTCGCTCACCTCGTGGCTGATCACCTCGTTGTGCGGGGAGTACTTCCGCATCTCGGCGACGCGCGCTTCCCAGTATTCCCTGCTCTGCAGCGCCGCGTAGAGCTCTTCGGTGGTGTGCAGCGGGTAGCGGGCGGAGTAGTCAAGTCGACGTGCCATGAGGGGACACGTTACCGGGGCGCTCGACACGGGCGCCCCGGACCGGTGGCTGTGCGGGTCAGTGGGTGGCGAGCCACTGTTCGGTGAAGCCCGCTTCGTTGCCGAGCAGCTCGAGCAGGTGCTCGGAGATCGCGGCCTCGATCTTGCCGCCGAACAGCGGGATCTTCACCTCGATGGTGCCGCTGACGGTGGCGATCGAGCCGGTGCCCTCGTCGGTCAGGGTGACGGTGGCGTTGACCTTGGCGGGCGCGCCGTCGACGTGGGCCTCGATGGTGCCGGTCGTGCCGGTGTAGCTCTCGGTGCGGGGAATCACCAGGTCGCCGGGGCGGACCGCGGTGATCGCGGGCGGCAGCTGATCGGCGGGGATCGACTGGACCATCTGCACGCGCACCTGGTCACCCGTGCCGCTGAAGGAATCCAGCCGGGCGCCGGGTCCGCCGACCTCTTCGATACGGGCCTTCCAGTACTGCTCGTCGGAGAACGCCGCGCGCACGGCCGCGACCGGCTTGGTGTAGCGAGCCGTGTACGCCAGAGGTGTAGCCATGCGCGACAGGCTACCGTCTTCAAACGTGGGAACAACACAGGTGGTGTCCGCCGATCAGGTGCGTGACCTCCTCGCCGATACCGGCGCGGTGGTGCGGGAATCGGTGCGTTTGTCCGAACTGACCACCCTGCGGGTCGGCGGGCCCGCGCTGGTCGCCGAGTGCGGCACCACGGAGGCACTGATCGCCACGGTGTCGGCGCTGGACACGGCCGGTATCCGGGTGCTGCTGATCGCGGGTGGGTCGAACCTGCTCATCGACGACGCCGGCTTCGACGGGGTCGTCGTCCGGGTGGCGACCACCGGCGTGCGGATCGGTGCCGACAGTGTGTTCGCGGAGGCGGGCGCCAACTGGGACGAGGTCGTCGCGGCGACGGTGGCGGCCGGCCTGGGCGGACTGGAATGCCTGTCGGGGATTCCCGGCTCGGCCGGGGCGACGCCGGTGCAGAACGTCGGCGCGTACGGCGCCGAGGTGTCCACGCTGCTGCGCCGGGTGCGGCTGCTCGATCGCACGACCGGCGAGGTCCGCTGGGCCGAGCCGGGCGAACTCGGCTTCGCGTACCGGACCAGCGTGCTCAAGCACAGCGACGCCGCGGTGGTGCTGGCGGTGGAATTCGGGCTCGACCCGTCCGGGCTGAGCGCGCCGCTGCGCTACGGCGAACTGGCCAAGGTGCTCGGCGCGGGCGACGGGGAGTCCCGCCCGGCCGCGGCGGTGCGCGCGGAGGTGCTGCGGCTGCGCGCGGGCAAGGGCATGGTGCTCGACTCCGCCGACCACGACACCTGGAGCGCCGGCTCGTTCTTCACCAACCCCGTCGTGGCCGAGGACCG
This sequence comes from Nocardia sp. NPDC050718, assembly GCF_040654235.1. Classification (NCBI taxonomy): domain Bacteria; kingdom Bacillati; phylum Actinomycetota; class Actinomycetes; order Mycobacteriales; family Nocardiaceae; genus Nocardia; species Nocardia sp. NPDC050718. The sequence continues at coordinate 751,019 of NZ_JBFAHQ010000001.1, forward strand.
GTTGCCGCAGGTCATGGCGGCCATCACCGCGCACCTCGGCGAGGTGTCGGTGCCGACCTACCCCGCGCCCGACGGCACCAAGCTCTCGGCGGGCTGGCTGATCGAACGCGCCGGATTCGCCAAGGGCTTCCCCGGCGAGCAGGCCGCGGCCCGGCTCTCGACCAAGCACACCCTCGCGCTGACCAACCGCGGCGCGGCCACCGCCGCCGACATCGCCGCGCTGGCCCGCACGGTCCGCGCCGGCGTCGAGGACCGTTTCGGCGTGACGCTGGAACCGGAGCCGGTGACGGTCGGCCTCACCCTCTGAGCCCGGCGGCGCCGCGGCGCGGTCGGTAGCCCGGCGTACATTCGATGCCGTGAGCAAACCTTCGGTAACCGCCTCGTTGCGTGCGCGCGGGACGGCAGTTCGGCATGTCCGGCGCGCGTTGGCCGCCGACAGCGGTGGCGTGGGTGTTCGGCGCGGGCGCCCCGTGGTTGCGGTGATCTTGCTGGCGGCGCTGGTCGTGCTGACCGGCTGCACGATCGACCGGTCCGGCGGCGGCGCCGCGCCGGCGGGGCCGGTCGCGCGGGTCACCATGACGCCTGCGGCGGGGGCGACCGATGTCGCGCCGGTCACCCCCGTGTCGGTGACGGTCGCCGACGGCCGGATCGACCAGATCGCGCTCACCAACGCCAACGGCAAGCAGGTCGCGGGCACCTTCGGCCCCGATCGCGCGAGCTACCAGGTCACCGAGCCGCTCGGCTACGACGCCACCTACACCTGGACCGGCACCGCGATCGGCACCGACGGCAAGCCGGTCCCGATCGACGGCACCTTCCGCACGCTGACACCGAAGTCGACGATCCCGGCCACGATCAATATCGGTGACGGCCAGGAGGTCGGTATCGCCGCCCCGATCATCATCAAGTTCACCGGCCCGGTGACGAACAAGGCCGCGGTGGAGAAGGCGCTCACCGTCACCACCGACCCGGGCACCGAGGGCTCGTGGGCGTGGCTGCCCGACGACGGCGGTTCGCGGGTGCACTGGCGGCCGAAGAACTACTGGACTCCCGGCACCACCGTGCACGTCGCGGCCAAGCTGTACGGCGTCGATCTCGGCGGCGGCGCGTACGGCGACTCCGACCTCACCTCCGACTTCACGATCGGCCGCAGCCAGATCGTCATCGCCAACGCCCCGAGCCATCGCATGCAGGTGGTCCGCGACGGCGTCACCGTCTTCGACTTCGCCGTCTCCTACGGCGAGGGCAACGAGCCGCGCAACGTCACCCGCTCGGGCACCCACGTGGTCACCGAGAAGTACGAGGACTTCATGATGTCGAATCCGCCGTACTACACCAACGTTCGCGAGCGCTGGGCCGTCCGGATCTCCAACAACGGCGAATTCATCCACGCCAATCCGGAATCCCTGTCCGCCCAGGGCTCGTCCAACGTGACCAACGGCTGCATCAACCTCTCACCCGCCGACGCCCAGGCCTACTTCCCGACCGCCCGCTACGGCGACCCGGTCGAGGTCACCGGCACCTCCATCGGGCTCTCCCAGGCCGACGGCGACATCTACGACTGGGCCATCGACTGGCCGACCTGGCAGTCCATGTCGGCGTTGCCCGCCGGTTCCTCGTCGGGCGGATCGGCCGCCGGGCCACGCTAGCGCTCGCCGTGCCATGGTCCGGATGCCGACGCACCCCGCACGCTGAACGCGTGCGGGGTGCGCTGTTCCGCCGGTGTTTCGTCACACCAGGGCCGGGGTGCGGCTGGGCCAGCGGGGGTGGTTGCGGTCGATCACGTACGAGTGGGTGTGCTGGTAGCGGCCGGGGGTGATTTCGACGGCATCGGTGAGGATGGCCGGGTCGACGGTGCCGAGCTCGTGGATGTGGGTGATCTCGGTGGGATCCTGGCGGGGCCACAGCCGGATCGCCGCGACGGCGCCGAGGGCGGCGATGACCGACAGGGTGACCCAGGTGGTGGTGAAGCCGGCGGTGGTGGCCAGCCAGCCGGTGATCGGGTAGGTGATCAACCAGGCGAGGTGCGACAGGGAGAACTGGGCGGCGAAGATGGCCGGGCGATCCTCGGGCTGGGCCGAGCGGCGCAGGACGCGGCCCGTTGGGGTGAGGACCAGGGCGGTGCCGACACCGATGGTTGCCCAGGTGGCCAGGGCGGCGGCCCAGCTCCAGTCGCCGATGCTCGTGGTCGACAGCGTGATCGCGGCGACGAGGCCGGTGACCAGCACGGCCGCGCCGGACAGCATCACCGGACGTTCACCGCGCCGGTCCAGGATCTTGGGCAGGGTCAGCGCGACGAGCATCGTGCCGAAGCCGTTGGCGGCCAGCAGCAGCGCGACGCCGGACTGATCGCCGCCGAGCACGTCGCGGGCGTAGTTGACGGTGTTGACCATGACCACCGAGCCGGCGGCCGCGACCACCAGGTTCAGTCCGAGCAGGCCGCGCAGTCGCGGGGTCGCGGCGAACAGCCGCAGGCCGGCGGCGAGCCGCTGCCCGATCGCGCCGTCGCCCACCACCGCGTTCGGGATGTGCGCCGTCAGTACCAGGGCGACCGAGACCGCGAAGCCGATACCGGTGCCGACGAACAGCCAGTGGAAGCTGATCACGCTCAGCGCCAGCGCCGCCAGCATCGGGCTGAGCAGGGTTTCCATGGTCGCGGCCAGCTGGGCGGCCGAGAGCGCCTTCGTGTAGTCGCGCTCGTCGGGCAGGATGTCCGGCAGTACGGCCTGGTAGGTGGGGGTGTAGGCGGCCGAGGCGATCTGCAACAGGGTGATCAGCACGTAGATCTGCCAGATCTGGTCGACGAACGGCAGCGCCAGCACGATGCCGCCGCGAATGCCGTTGAGCGCCATCAGGAATTGCCTGCGCGGTAGGAGCCCCGCGTAGGCGCCCGCGATCGGGGCGACGATGACGTAGGCGACCATCTTCAGCGTCAGCGCGGTGCCGAGCACGATCGCGGCGTCGCCGCCCGCCAGCTCGTAGGCGAGCAGGCCGAGGGCGACCGTGGTGAGCCCGGTCCCGAACAGGGCCGCGACCTGCGCCGTGAACAGCAGGCGGTAGTCCCGGTGGGCGAACAGCGAGGTGGTCATGATGGTCGTCCCTCCCGGACATGCATGGTCTGTTATCTGCGTACTGATGCAACTATATACCCATGGGGGGTATTCCGGTCAAGAGGTGGAAAGTCTCCGCTTGACCTGAAGGGAAGTTGAGGTAGCACCGTTGTGCGCAGCGGCGGCCACGCGGCCGCCACCTAGTCGGAGGAACACATGAGCGCCACGGTTGAGCACGCCCGCACCGCCATTCGCCCGCTGCGGGTCGTCGTCGTCATCGGCAGTACCAGGGAGGGGCGCTTCGGTCCCACGGTCGCCGACTGGTTCGTCCGGCTGGCGTCGCTGCGCGACACGATCGAGGTCGACGTGGTCGACACCGGTCGGGTCGAACTGCCCAGCGCCTTCGGCGCCACCGCCGAGCATCCGTCCGTGGCCGAGGCCACCGGCAAGCTCGCCCGCGCCGACGCCTTCGTCGTAGTGACACCCGAGTACAACCACAGCTACCCGGGCACCCTCAAGAACCTGATCGACACCCACCACACCGAGTGGCAGGCGAAACCGGTCGGCTTCGTCTCCTACGGCGGCATCTCCGGTGGGCTGCGGGCCGTGGAACACCTGCGGCCGGTCTTCGCCGAACTGCACGCGGTCACCGTCCGCGACTCGGTCGCCCTCCCCAACCCCTGGGGCAGATTCGACGACGCGGGCGCGCTGACCGATCCGGACGCCGCCGAAGCCGCCGCCGCGGTCCTGCTCGACCAGCTGATCTGGTGGGCCGAAGCCCTGCGCGCCGCCCGCGCCGTCCGCCCGTACGGGAAGTGATCGCCGTGCTGACCAGGACCGCGACCGCCCCGCCCGGCACCCGCGACCCCATGCGCATCGCGCTGGTGCTGGTGGTCGGGATGATCATGGCGACGCTCGACCAGACGATTGTGAACGTCGCCATCAACAAGCTCTCCGTCGAGTTCGACGCGGGACTGAGCACGATCCAGTGGGTGGCCACCGGCTACTCGCTCGCCCTCGGCGCCGTGGTGCCGACCTCGGCCTGGCTGGTCGGCCGCTTCGGCGCCAAACGGCTGTATCTGACGGCGATCGCCGCGTTCGCGGTCGGCTCGGTACTGGCGGGGCTGGCCTGGAACATCGAGTCGCTCATCGCGTTCCGGCTGGTGCAGGGCGCGAGCGGCGGCCTGCTGATGCCGGTCGCGATGACGATTCTGCTGCGCGCGGCCGGACCGGAGCGGCTGGGGCGCCTGATGAGCACCCTCGGCCTGGCGATCCTGGTCGGCCCGCTGCTGGGTCCGGTGATCGGCGGCTACCTCATCGACGAGGTGTCCTGGCGCTGGATGTTCTTCCTGAACCTGCCGCTTGGCGCGCTGGTGCTGGTGCTGGCGGCCCGGGTGGTGCCCGACGACGCGCCGGAGCCGCCGCGGCCGCTCGATGTGATCGGCCTGCTGCTGATGTCGCCGGGCCTGGCGCTGGTGATCTACGGCGTGACCGCCGCGGGCGAGAACGCCGGCTTCGTCTCGGCGTCGGTGCTGGTGCCGCTATCGGCGGGCGCCGGGCTCATCGTCGCGTTCGTGCTGCGCTCGCTGAGCACGCCGGTGCCGCTGCTGGATCTGCGGGTCCTGGGCAACCGCACGACCGGGATCTCCGCGACCCTGCTCGCGCTGTTCGCGAGCGGCTACTTCGGGTCGATGCTGTTGCTGCCGCTGTACTTCCAGGTGGTCCGCGGTGAATCGGCCCTGGTGGCGGGCGCGCTCGGGATTCCGTTCGCGCTGGCGTCGGGCGCCACCATGCAGGTGGCCGGCCGGTTGATCGATCGGATTCCGCCCGGTCGCTACCTGCCGGTGTCGATCACGGTGGCGCTCACCGGTTTCGTGCTGTTCGTGCTCCAGCTCGACGCGGACGCGCCGTACTGGGCGCTCGGCCTGACCATGCTGCTGATGGGCGCCGGTGGCGGCGGCACCATGATGCCGGTGATCACCACCGCCACCCGGCCGCTGAGCCGGGAACAGCAACCGGCCGGGTCGACGGTGCTGAACATGATCAGCACCACCGCCATGGCGGTCGGCACCGCGGTGAGCTCGGTGACGCTGGGCGCGCTGCTCCCGGTGACCGGCGGGCTCCAGGCCCTGCACGGCATGGACCAGGTCGAACGCGCCGAGCTGGCCCCGGCCCTGGCCGAGGCTTTCCAGCACACCTACTGGATCGCCCCGGTGATGATCGCGCTGGCGATGATCCCGGCGCTACTGCTGCCGCGTCGCTAGCCGGTCGGCCACACCACCGCCTGGGCGACGATGACGTTCGTGCCGTTGAAGGTGACGGCGGGGCCCTCGTGCAGTTCGTAGCCGAGGGCCAGCGCCGCGCTCACCCGGCGGCAGAACGTCTCGTCGTCCGGGCCGGTCAGCACGCGGTAGATCGGTAGCCCGTCCGGTGGTTGGCTCATGCGGGCGATTATCCGCTAGGCGGACTCGCTCGCGCGTTCCTTGCTCAGCGTCTCGGTCTGATCGGTGTTGAGCCCCTGCTGCTTGGCCAGCAGGTCGCGGATCTCGATGAGCAGTTCGGTCTCGGTGGGCTCGGCCGCCTTGGTGGTGCCGAAGCGGTTCTTCAGCGACTTCATCGGGAGCATCAGCACGAAGTACAGCACCGCGGCGACCATGAAGAAGTCGATGAACGCGGTGATGATCGGGCCGAGCGCGATGAAGGTGGCCGGCTTGTCGGCGATCAGCTGGACGCCGAGGCCCAGCTCGTTGGACGAGCCGAACACCGCGAGCAGCGGGTTGACGATGCCCTTGGTGAACGAGGTGACGACGGCGGTGAAGGCGGTGCCCATGACCACCGCGACCGCGAGGTCGATGACGTTTCCGCGCATCAGGAAGTCTTTGAACCCGTCGAACACGGACTTGATACTGCGCATCGGTGGAGCACTCCTAAGACTGGCTATCGGCAAACGTGGTGATGCTAGCGACCGCCCCAACTGGTAGCGAATTCGTAGCTATGCCGTCGGCCGGTCCTGGGCAGTATCGGCCCCGACGGGCCGGGCCGCCACTCGGGCGGTGCTGCCCCCGGATTCGGTTGCCCGGTCCGGGGATTGAACGCCGCAGGTCAGGAGCGTCGCGCGAAGCTGCCGGGGCCCGCCTGGTCACGGGGCTTGACGACGATGGTGTCGAGGTTCACGTGCGCGGGCCTGCTCGCGACGAAGCCGACGATCTCGGCGATGTCCTGGGCGTAGAGCGGATCGATGCCCTGGTAGACCTTGGCGGCGCGCTCGGCGTCGCCGTCGAAGCGGACCAGGGAGAACTCGGTCTCCACCGCGCCGGGCGCGATCTCGGTCAGCCGCACCGGCTGCCCGAGCAGCTCGTCGCGCAGGGTGCGGTGCAGCACGGCCTGGGCGTGCTTGGCCGAGGTGTAGCCGGCGCCGTTCGGGTAGGCGTGGAAGGCGGCGATGGAGGTGATGGTGACGATCAGGCCGTCGCCGGAGTCGACGAGTTTCGGCAGCAGCGCCTTGGTCAGGCGCAGGGTGCCAAGGACGTTGGTCTCCCACATCCAGCGCCAGTCGTCGAGGTCGGCCTCGGCGACCGTGGCCAGGCCCTTGGCGCCGCCCGCGTTGTTGACCAGCACGTCGACCCGGTCGATCGAGTCGGTGAACGCGCGCACCGACTCCTCGACGGTGACATCCAGCTCGACGGCGGTGCCGCCGATCTCCTCGGCGAGGCGCCGCACCCGATCGAACCGCCGGGCACCCACGTAGACGTGGTAGCCCTGCTTGGCGAGTTCCCGGGCGGTGGCTTCACCGATTCCCGAGCTGGCTCCGGTGACGACGGCGGTGCGAGTGCTCATGTGGATTGATCCTATTCGCCGTGGATTCGCCGTCGCCATGGCTGGGATCACCGTGATGTGTACCGGCGTTAGCCTGTCGGCATGGCTATTCGCGATGCTGTCAGTGCCGACGGAACCAGGATCGTCTACCGGGTCAGCGGCCCGGAGACCGGCAGGCCGCTGGTGCTGCTGCACGGCTGGGCGGGCAATCTGCGCTGCTGGGGTGGGGCGGCCGACGATCTGGCCCAGCGCTACCGGGTCGTCGCCGTCGACCTGCGCGGGCACGGCTACTCCGACGATCCGGGCGCGGGCTACGACGATCCCAAGGCATGGGCGGGCGATGTCGCCGCCGTGCTGGCGGCCGAGGGCATCGAATCGGGCGCGGTGTTGCTGGGCTGGTCCTACGGCGGCATCGTCGCCACCGACTACCTCGCCACGCACGGCAGCGCCGCCGTCGCCGCGGCCGTCTACTGCGGGTCGCAGGCCGGTATCGGCCCGAAGGTGCCCGGCGCGGCGCCCGGCCCGGCCATGGAGAAGGCGATTCCGGGTGTCTTCGACGAGGCGGCCGGTCGCGCGGTGCGCGGCTTCTCGGTGTTCGGCAATGCCAACACCGGTCCCGGCGCGGACAAGGGTGTCGACGCCCAGCGGCTGTTCGGCACCAGCCTGGCCACCCCGCCCTCGGTCCGCAAGGCGCTGTTCTACCGCACCGTCGACAACACCGGCACCCTGCGCGGCCTCGACATCCCGGTCCTGGTCCTGCACGGCACCGAGGATCCGGTGGTGCCCGCGGCCAACGGGCAGTACATCGCCGACAATGCCCCTAACGCCAGCATCTCGCTGTGGGAGGGTGCCCAGCACGGGCTCTTCATCGAGGATCGGCCGCGCTTCTTCGCCGAGGTCAGCGCGTTCATCGACGCGCTGGACTGAGATCCGGCGCCCGCGCGGCGCCTCCCTTGCTGTGAACTATCAATGTTTCAGAAATGCGGGTGCGGGCAGCCTGACCTGCCTAACCTCTCTCGCACGGTCTCGTTCTCGGCCGGGCAGGGAGGTGACGCATGGGCGTCCTGGCACGGTGTGGGTTGCTTCTCGTCGCGGGGCTGGTCTGCGCCCAAGCGGTCGCCGGCGCGGCGCCGCCCGATCCGCGCGGCATCGATGCCGCGCGGCTGATCTCGGCGACGCCGGGGCAGGGGCGGGTCGTCGACCTGGTCGTCTACTCCGGGGCGATGGGCAGGCCGGTGCACGTCGCCGTGCTGCCCGCCGCCGACCGGGCTTCCTCGGCGCCGGTGCTGTACCTGCTCAACGGGGTCGACGGCGGCAGCACCACCGGTGACTGGCGCGACGGCGGAAACTGGCTGACCCGCACCGATTCCGAGCATTTCTTCGCCGACAAGCAGGTCACCGTGGTGATGCCGATCGGCGGCGCCGGCAGCTATTACGCCGACTGGCGCGCCGACGATCCGGTGCTCGGCCGCCAGCGCTGGACGACCTTCCTCACCCGCGAACTCCCGCGCGTGATCGACGCCGAATTCCGCGGCACCGGAGCCAATGCCATCGCCGGCGTCTCGATGGCGGGCACGGCCGCGTTCCAGCTGGCCCTGGCCGCGCCCCAGCTCTACCGCGCCGTCGGCAGTTACAGCGGCTGCGTGTCCACGAGTGGTCCGCAGGGGCACGCCATCGTCAACACCGTCGTCTCCGGCCAGAACGGTGACCCGGTGAACATGTGGGGACAACCCGGCGACCCGCTCTGGGCCGCCAATGATCCCTTCCTGCACGCGGATCGGCTGCGCGGCCTGGCCATCTACGTGGCCTCCGGCACCGGCCTGCCCGGCGACCTCGACACCACCGTGGGCCCCGGCATCGGCGGCGACACCATGAAGCTGATCGATCAGCTGCTCGTCGGCGGCGCGCTCGACGCGGTCACCGGCCTGTGCACGCGCCAATTGGCCGTCCGCTTCGGCGAACTCGGCATCCCCGCCACGGTCGACCTGCGCCCCAACGGAACCCACTCCTGGGGCTACTGGACCGACGACCTGCACCGCTCCTGGCCGCTGTTCGCCCGCGCCCTGCGCGTGGGCTGAATCGGATATCTGCTGCCGGATCGCGTGCTCGCCGGTCCTCGGAAAAGAGTCCGGTGAGTCTTTTCACAGCAAATTCGAGGCGATTCCGGCTGTCCGCTGGGTTCGCAATATTGCGCTCTATGGGAACGGGTTCCTCGCAGGTCATCGGCAATGTTTCAGCAGGTCGGGTTGGTGTCTGAGGCCGATGTGATACGACTGTGATTGTGCTTCGGGCCTAAGGAGTTCGAACACACAGGGCGCCGATAAATCTTCTGGTAATCGTCACAATGTTTCGGTGAATTCGTGTGTAGCGTTCGGGAATGCCGTTTGATCGCAGAGGAAGTGGGTTCGGCGTCGAGAGTGGAGTTCGATGATGTTCGGTCGGGCAGTGGGCACTCGGATCGCCGGGGTGGTGCTGGCGGTGCTCGCCGGGACGGTGGCCGCCGGTCCCGCCGCGGCGGAACCCGCGGCGCGGATCGAGGATCGGCGGATCGAGGCCGATCACACCATCGACATCGGGGTGTACTCGCCCGCGATGGATACCGTCGCCAGGGTGCGGGTGCTGCGGGCCGCTGACCCGAATTCGCCTGCGCCGACGCTGTATCTGCTCAACGGAGTCGGCGGCGGCAGCGACGGGAACTGGCTCGATCGCACCGATGTCGTCGAGTTCTTCAAGGACAAACAGGTCAATGTGGTGATCCCGTTCGGCGGCGCGGGCAGCTACTTCGCCGACTGGCGCACCGATGATCCGGTGCTCGGCAAGCAGCGCTGGACCACCTTCCTCACCAGGGAATTACCGCCGGTCATCGACGCCGCGTTCGACGGCACCGGCGCCAATGCCATCGCGGGACTGTCGATGGCGGGCACCGCGGTGTTCCAGCTCGCGCTCGCCGAACCGGGGTTGTACCGGGCGATTGGGTCCTACAGCGGGTGCGTGCGCACCAGTGACCTACGCGGACAGGCGATCGTGAGCGCGGTGGTCGGCAGCAGGCTCGGCAACGTCCGCAACATGTGGGGGCCGCCGACCGATCCGGCGTGGACGGCGCACGATCCCTACCTGCACGCCGAGACCTTCCGCGGCACCGAGGTGTATCTGTCCTCCGGCAACGGGATTCCCGGGCCGTTCGACACCATCGGTGTCCAGGACGACCCAGTGCAGCGGACCATGGAGCTGCTCTTCGGCGCGTCGCTGGAGGCGGTCACCGGCGCGTGCACCCAGCAGCTGCGCGACCGGCTGCAATCGCTCGGCATCCCCGCGACCGTCGATCTGCGGCCCAACGGCACCCACTCGTGGGGCTACTGGCAGCAGGATCTGCACAAGTCCTGGCCGATGTTCGACAAGGCGCTGCGCCGCTGACCCGCCGCGAACACGATGTCCGGAATTCGCTGGCACCGATCTCGCGAATCCGGCAGGCTCGTGTCGACACACACGTGAACTCACTCACGAATACGCTGTGACGACCGTCACCGATCCCGGTAGGGATGTCGGCGGCGGCGTCGCGGCGTGCACACTGGAGGGTGTGAGTCAGCGTCGTCCGGAACTTTTGCCCCACCGCATCGCGGTGCTCTCGGTGCATACGTCACCGCTGGCGCAGCCCGGAACCGGCGATGCGGGCGGCATGAACGTCTACGTGCTGCAAACCGCGCTCGAGCTCGCCAAACGGGGCACCGAGGTGGAGATCTTCACCCGCGCGACCTCGTCGGATCTGCCGCCGGTCGCCGAGGCGGGGCCCGGCGTGCTGGTGCGCCACGTCGTCGCCGGACCGTTCGAGGGCCTGGACAAGAACGACCTGCCCACCCAGCTGTGCCCGTTCACCGCCGAGGTGCTGCGCCAGGAGGCGCGCCACCTGCCCGGCCACTACGACCTCGTGCACTCCCACTACTGGCTCTCCGGCCAGGTCGGCTGGCTGGCCCGCGACCGCTGGCGGGTGCCGCTGGTGCACACCGCGCACACGCTGGCCGCGGTGAAGAACGCCGCGCTCGCCGATGGCGACGCTCCCGAACCCGAGACCAGGGTGATCGGCGAGAAGCAGGTCATCGCCGAGGCCGACCGGCTCGTCGCCAACACCGGTGACGAGGCCCGCCAGCTCGTCGACCTGTACAGCGCCTCGCCTGATCGCATCGACGTGGTGCCGCCCGGCGCCGATCTGACCCGGTACCGGCCCGGCGACAAGCTCGCGGCCCGCGCCGAGCTCGGCCTGCGGGCCGACGAGCAGGTCGTCGCCTTCGTCGGCCGGATCCAGCCGCTCAAGGCCCCCGACGTGCTGGTCCGCGCCGCGGCCGCGCTGCTGCGCCGCGACCCCCGCCGCAAGCTGCGGGTGCTGATCGTCGGCGGACCGTCCGGATCCGGCCTTGCCCGCCCCGACGCGCTGATCGAGCTGGCCGCCGATCTCGGCATCACCGACCACGTCACCTTCCTGCCGCCGCAGCCCGCGGACCGGCTGGTGCAGGTGTATCGCGCGGCCGATGTCGTCGCGGTGCCCAGCTACAACGAATCCTTCGGCCTGGTCGCCATCGAGGCGCAGGCCAGCGGCACCCCGGTGCTCGCCGCCGACGTCGGCGGCCTCGGCACCGCCGTGCGGCACCGCGAATCCGGTCTGCTGGTGCCGGGACACCGCACCCCGGACTGGGCTGACGCGCTGGCCGCCCTGCTCGACGACCCCGATCGCCTGGCGCGGATGAGCGCCACCGCCGTCACGCACGCGAGCGAGTTCTCCTGGGCGCACACCGCCGAGGGGCTGCTCGACAGCTACGCTGCCGCCATGGCCGGGTTCCGCGCCGAACGCGGCCCGATCGCCCTGCACGCGGGCGAGACCAGCCAGGCCAGATCGCGGGCGCTGTGGCGGCGCCGGACGGGAGTACGCAGGTGAGCGCCGTATCGCAGGTCATCGACGACACGCTGCGCGACCGCGAGATCGAATACACCCGCCACACCGACGACACCTTCATCGTCGTCCTGCCCGGCGAACGCAAGCTCAAGACGACGGTGATGCTCACCGTCGGCAAGCACGGCGTGCGCATCGAATCGTTCGTCTGCCGCAAGCCGGACGAGAACTTCGAAGGCGTCTACAAGTACCTGCTGCGCCGCAACCGCCGCCTCTACGGCGTGGCCTACACCCTCGACAACGTCGGCGACATCTACCTCGTCGGCCGCATGTCGGCCGAGTCGGTCACCCCCGACGAGCTCGACCGCGTCTTCGGCCAGATCCTCGAGGCCGTCGACACCGACTTCAACATCCTGCTCGAACTCGGCTTCGCCGAATCCATCCGCAAGGAATGGAAGTGGCGCGTCTCCCGCGGCGAGTCCCTCAAGAACCTGCGCGCCTTCGAGCATCTGATCGACACGCAGACGCCGGACGACATGGCCGCGCCGCCGCGCGACTAGCTCACCCGTTCGACGGTCGCGTCACGGCGACGATGGTCAGCAGCTTCTCCAAACCGATGTAGTCATCGGGATTCGTGGTGAACAGCGGCAGGTCCTCGGCGATCGCGGTCGCGGCGATCATCAGATCGGCGACGCGTCGGCGTGGTTTGCGGCCGACGGCGACCACCGCAGCGGAAACCCGCCCGTAGATCCGCGCGGCCTCCACATCGAACGGAATCGGATCGAACTCGCTCTCGACGCGCTGCAGCACCTCCAGCCGGCGGGCGCGTTCTTCGATCTCGTCGTAGTCGTTCTGTTCCGAATTGGGCCGAACCTGATTCGGTCCGCTGGACAGCTCGGCGAGGGTGACGGCGCTGATCGCCATCTGATCAGGCAATTCGTTCGCATCGATCCGACGGCGCAGGATCAGGATATTGGTGTCGAGCAGTCCGGCCTCGGGTGTCTCAGGCGTCATAGGGGTCGCCCGCCGTGTCGTCCATCGCGATCGCCTGATCGGCGCGGAAGTTCGCGACATCGATCTCCGGAGAGGTCCGCGACATCGCGGCGAAGTCAGCTCGGCTGACGAAGCGGCGTCGGCGCCGCAGGGGGATCAGCTCACCGATCCGGTGGCCATCACGGGTGACCGTGAATGACGTGCCGTGTTGAACCGCGTCCATGATCTCCTTGGACCGGTTCCGTAGATCCCGTTGGGTGATCTCTGGCTGGGCACTCATATTCCCAGCTTAGCGAGCAGTGCCACCTTGTGCTACCACGTGCCAAGGGCTGTCGATACCGGGTACCCGCGTGTTTGCGCGCACGGGTACCCGGTGTCAGGTCAGCAGTTCGACGGTACCGGCTCGTTGCGGAAGCGGGACTCGACGTAGTTCCAGGCGTCCACGAAACCGGCCGCGGCGGCGGTCATGTGCTCGGAGATCTCGATCGTCTGCAGCTGCACCGGGGCACCCTTCGAGCAGAAGTGCGCGACCGACTCGGCGACCGGACCGTACGGGGTCAGGGTGTCGTACTTGCCCTGCCAGATGTAGGTCGGCGCGGTGGGCGCGCCGGTGAAGTGCACGAGGCTGTTCTCGCGCAGCACCCCGCGCGCGACCTGGCTGGTCATCAGTTCCTTGGACGCCGCCATCTGCTCGGCGTTGCGGAAGATGCCGTGGAACAGCAGGAACCGGCGGCACGCGTCCTTGGTGAACTCGCGGAACCACAGGCCGTTCTCGTTGAGCTGGTCCGAGACCGGCACCTGCTCGGGGTACTCGCGCTCGATGCCCATCGCCGCGGCGAAGGCCAGGCCGAAGCCGGGGTGCGGCGCGAAACCGAGGGCGTCGGCCATCAGCTCCAGGTCGGCGGGGATGCCGCCGGCGACCACGGCCGACAGCTTCAGCTCCGGCGCGTAGGTCGGCTGCAGCGCACCCGCCCACGCGGTGGCCATGCCGCCGCCGGAGTACCCGGCGATCGCGACCGGCGAGTTCTCGACACCCAGCTCGGCGACCTTCTGCACGGCCCGCACGCTGTCGAGGGTGACCATGCCGCTGAGCTTGGCCGCGCCGTAGGCGACGGTCGGGCCGAGGTAGTCCGGGACCGAGATGGCCCAGCCGCGCTGCAACGGCAGCATCGCGCCGGGCGCGTCCTGCAGTTCGCCGTTGAACAGCGACTGCGACGGGTTGCAGCGGGTGCCGATCGAGTTGATCAGCGCCTGATACGACACCAGCGGCGGGTTCTTCACGCCGATCGGCATCAGCACGGTGGTGACGCCCATGATCGCGTTGCCCGCCGAGTTGGTGGAGCGGAACGCGATCTGCCAGCCCTCGGTCCCGGGGTAGAGCAGGGTGTCGATGCGACGCTTGCGCACGACGTCACCGGGCGCGAGCGCCGCGATGTCACTCGGTGCCGCGAAGAACGGATCCGGATCGGGGGTCGGATACAACGGGTTCGCCCCCGCCGGTGCGGCTAGGAAGCCCACCGACAGCAGGCTCAACACCAGTACGACAAATTTCGACACAGCTATCCTTCATCAGAGTTGTGCTGCCCAGCTGACTAGACCCGACCCGCGTCGAAGTATCTAACGAAAATGGGCCGTGCGTACCAACCAGTAGTCAAAGTGTCGTGTGCCACATGCTGTGATCCCTCACATCGCGTGGTCCGCACGGCCCTGTTGGGCTGCGACGACACGGTGCCGGGCACCGCGCGGACAGGAGGGGTGATGACGGCACTAGCACTCGACATCGGGGCGACGAAATTCGCTGCGGGACTGGTCGATCCGGATTTCACGCTGCGTGGCGTGCGCCGCGCGGCCACCGCGACCGACGACCCGTGGACGGCCTGTCGCGACCTGCTGTGCGTTGTGGCGGGCGACACCGAGGTGACCGCCGTCGGGATCGGTTCGGCGGGCCCGGTCGACGTGCCCGCCGGTGTCGTCCGTCCGCTGAACCTGCCGCCGTGGCGCGACGGATTCGCGATCGTCGAGCACGTGCGGGCGCTGTTCCCGGCCGCAGCAGTGCGGCTGGCTATCGACGGGGCGTGCCTGGCGCTGGCCGAACATCGGGTCGGCGGGCTGCGCGGGGTGGCCGACGGGCTGGCGCTGACGGTGTCCTCCGGGGTCGGTGGCGGGATCATCGCGGACGGGCGAGTCCTGGTGGGGCGCACCGGAAACGGCGGTCATCTCGGGCACATCGTCGTCCCGGGTGACGACACCCCGTGTGGTTGCGGCGGGTTCGGCTGCGTCGAGGCGGTGGCGAGCGGACTGTCCACGGTGCGCTGGGCGCGTGAGCACGGCTGGGCGGGCACGACCGGCATCGAGCTCGCCGAGGCAGCGCACCGGGGCGACCGGGTGGCGACCGCCGCGCTTGCGCGGGCGGGAACCGCGCTCGGACAGGCGGTTTCCAGCGCGGCCGCCCTGCTCGATGTGGACCGCGCGGTGATCAGTGGCGGCTTCGCGCACTCCGGCGAGCCGCTGTGGGGGCCGTTGCGCGCGGCGGTCGCCCGGCACGCGCGGCTGGAGTTCGTCCGCGGGCTCACGGTGGAGTTGTCGACGCTGGCCGACGGCGCGACGCTCGTCGGCGCCGGGGTGCTGGCGGTGGAGGCGGACGCGGCGTGATCCCCGGGGCCAGTGCGCCCGCATAGCAGGTGGGTGGGCCGGAAGTATCGGCGAAATGCCAGAATGACCCCATGACCTACACCCTCGTGCTGCTGCGCCACGGCGAGAGCGAATGGAATGCCCTCAACTTGTTCACCGGCTGGGTGGATGTGCACCTGACCGACAAGGGCATCGCCGAGGGCAAGCGGGCCGGCGAGCTGCTCGCCGAGCACGACGTTCTGCCCGACATCGTCTACACCTCGCTGCTGCGCCGCGCGATCAGCACCGCCAACAACGCGCTCGACGCCGCCGACCGGCACTGGATCCCGGTCATCCGCGACTGGCGGCTCAACGAGCGTCACTACGGCGACCTGCAGGGCAAGAACAAGGAGCAGGTCCGCGAGCAGTACGGCCAGGACCAGTTCATGCTGTGGCGCCGCAGCTACGACACGCCGCCGCCGCCGATCGCCGACGACAACGAGTACAGCCAGGAAGGCGACCCGCGCTACGCGGGCATCGAGGTCCCCAAGACCGAGTGCCTCAAGGATGTCGTGGCCCGGATGATCCCGTACTGGGAGACCACCATCGCCCCCGAGCTGCTCACCGGCAAGACCGTCCTGGTCGCCGCCCACGGCAACTCGCTGCGCGCGCTGGTCAAGCACCTCGACAACATCTCCGACGAGGACATCTCCAGCCTGAACATCCCCACCGGCATCCCGCTGCGCTACGAGCTCGACGAGAACCTGCGCCCGGTCAAGCCCGCCGAATACCTGGACCCGGAGGCCGCCGCCGCGGGCGCCGCCGCCGTCGCCAGCCAGGGCGGCAAGTAGTCGTTCCCCGGACCGGCCCCGCATCGTTCCCACGGTGCGGGGCCGGTCTGTTGCCGGTCAGTCGCACAGCGCGTGGGTGAGCAGCGTGCCGATCTCCGTGGCGCTGGGCGTGCCGGTGAAGGAGAAGGTGACCGCTCGCCCGGCCTCCGTGGCGCCGGAGACGGCGGTGAAGCCCCGCACACCACCGACGTGGCCGACGAAGCGGGCGCCGCACGGTAGCCGGGTGTAGCCGACGCCTAGGCCGTAGGACATGCCGTCGTCGCCACCCATATCGACCCCGTCGAGCATCGGCAGCAGTTGTGTCAGCGACACCACCCGACCGGCCAGCAGCGCGGTGTAGAAGCGATTGAGGTCGGCCCCGGTGCTGACCAGCGCACCGGACGCCCACGGCACCGACGGCTCCATCAGCGTCTCCTCGGTGACGATGCCGTCGACGGTGGTGTAGCCGGCCGGATGCGGATCGCGCAGACCGGTCTCGCCGGTAGCCGGAAGATACGTGCCCGACAGCCCCAGCGGCGCGACGATCCGCGCACGCAGTTCGTCACCGTAGCCGCGTCCGGTCACCGCCTCGATCAACATCCCCGCGACGATGTAGTTGGTATTCGTGTACTCGAACCGCGCACCCGGGGCGAACCGAGCCGGGTACCGCAGCGCGAGGGCGATCTCCTGCGCGGGGGTGAAGGTGCGGCCGAGCCGCGCCGCCGTGTGCTCGTTCACGCCCAGGGCATCGATCGGCTCGGGCAGCCCGCTGCGATGACCCAGGATCTGCCGGACCGTGATGACGCGACCGTCGATGCCGTCCCCGGTGAGCAGCCCGGGTAGGTACATATCGACCGGCCGATCGAGCTCGACCTTGCCCTCGGCCACCAGTTGCAGCACGACCGCCGCGGTGAAGGTCTTGGTGATGCTGCCGACCCGGACATGCTGTGGCGGATCGGTGGGCATCGGCGTCGCGAGGTCGGTCGTGCCAGCGGCCAGGACGATGGTGCCGTTGTCGGTGAGCGTCGCGAGCGCGCCGACAGCGCCGGAGCCGATCAGCCCATCGAGATCCGCCTGCACGGTGTCAGCCCGGGCGGCGACCCCTGAGGGCAGTGGGTCCGCCGCACCGGTCGTGCAGGACGACAGCAGCACGGCGGTTGTGCAGATCGCGAGAGCAAGAACTCGGGTACGCATGATCCGACGGTAGAAATCGCCGCCCGCGACGCGCATCGGTCTGCGGTACTGCCACCGCCTCGGACCGGAGTACGGGCCCCGACCGGCGAATCACCAGGTGACACCCCAGGATTCGGCGATCAGCCCCGCGATGTCACACCCACCTCGGCTACGTCGTCACCTCGGTAGACGCCGCGAACAACGCGGCTGCCGAAGGAGGCCAACCATGCACACCGCGTACATCATCGTCACCGTCATCGCCGCCCTCTGGGTCGGCTTCTCGGCCTTCTCACTCCTGCGCCGAGCCCCCTTCGTCGTCGACCCCCTGATCGACTACGGCGTCCCCCGAACCTGGTGGACCCCCCTCGGCCTCGCCAAAGCCGCGGGCGCCCTCGGCCTGCTCCTCGGCCTCTGGATCCCCGCCCTCGGCATCACCGCCGCCATCGCCCTCATCCTCTACTTCCTCGGCGCGGTCATCACGGTCCTCCGCGCCCGCTCGTACAAAACCGTCGCCTTCCCCCTGCTCTACCTCCTCCCGGTCGCGGTAGCCCTGGGCCTCGGCGCCGCCGCCTGACTGACCGGTCCCTGGGATCCGAAGCGCCGGATCCCAGGTGGTCTCTCGTATCTGGTTGTCGCATGGTCGATTTGAGTGATTCGTAATCGGCATCACCAGCGGCGTAGGTTCGCTCACATGGTCTCGCCGCCGTCGAATCCGCACGACGCCTACTTCCGGTGTGTCATGGCCCGGCCCGCCGATGCCGCCAGCGAAATCCGCGCGGCCCTGCCCTCGGCGATCACCGCCCGGCTCGACCTGGAGTCGCTGCGTCTGCAACCCGGCAGTTTCGTGTCGCAGGAGCTGCGATCGCGCTACAGCGACCTGCTCTATCGCACCCAGCTCGACGGCCGCGACGCCTTCGTCTACGTGCTGATCGAGCACCAGTCCGGCAACGACCGCTTCATGGCGCTGCGCATGCTGGAGTACGTCGTCAACATCTGGGCCCAGCACCGCCGCGAACACCCCGACGCCGAACTACTTCCCGCGGTGATCCCACTGGTCGTGCACAGCGGCCGAACTCGTCACTGGACGGCCCCGGCCGAACTGCGTCCCTTGCTGGACCTGGACGAATCCACGTACGAGCTGCTCTGCCCGTGGCTCCCGAGGTTCTCCTTCCTCCTCGACGACGTAGCGACCCTCGACCTGGCAGCGCTCCGTGCCCGCGACCTGACCCCCGCCACCCGCGTCATGCTGATCCTGCACAAGATCGCCCCCGGCAGTGCCCACCTCGGTGACGACATGCTCGAGCTGGTCGAGGACCTACGCGCCATGGAAGCCGATCCCACCGTCGACCTCCGCCCGACATTCAGCTATATCCTGATCGTGGGCGATACGCCCGAACAAGACCTGGATCCGGTGATCGAACAGCTCGGTCCGCGCGCCAAGGAGGCGATCATGACGACAGCGGAGCGCCTGCGCGCCGAGGGCGAGGCACGAGGCGAGGCTCGTGGCGAAGCGCGGGGCAGAGCCGAGATCCTGGTCGAGCTGCTGATCGAGAAGTTCGGCACTGTGCCCGCCGAGCTGTCGGCACGGGTCCGGACGGCGGATCTGGATCGGTTGCGTCTGTGGGCGCGGCGAGTACTCACCGCCGACACCCTCGACGAAGTCTTCGCCTGACCGGCACGCGTCGGGTGTGGCCTCGCCCCACCTCGGTTTCGCCGCTTTCATAGCCCAGATTCCGCTACGTGGTCGCAGCCCTCGTCCTGGGCTCGTCCGCCTGAACAACCGGGTCTGACGATCCTCGACATCGCCAGACCTCGGCCTCAGCCGGGTGGCGGAATCAATCCTCGGTCGCAGCCTTGGATTCGTTTGTATGGTTTCACCATGGACGGCTATTTCTGTCCCACTACCATTTCAACGAGGTCCTCGCTCATCTCCGTCGCTCTGCGGCATGAGTAGTCCTCGTCGGGCAATGGAAGCAGGCCGTCGCTATAGTAGATCATCAGGTAGTGTTCGTTCAGTTCAACCTTGGCTGAGCACAGGTATTTGCCGGCCTGCGCGGGCGCTTCACGCCACCCCGATATCTCCGCTGGATAACCTGCAATCGCTACCGTTCTTGTCGGTGGCAGGCCTGCTTCGTTGGCTGATACCTCGGACGGTTTGTAGAGTGCGACGAATACTTTCGAATGCTCGGCGACGGATCTTTTGTATTCGCATCCCGGAATGTTGTTATATTCCGTTGTTCGTCGGCCGGGAGTTTGCATTTCATATTTTTCTATGAAACCGGCGGTTAGGTCTGTACACGGGTCGAGTGCAGTGGATTTCGCGGTCGTAGTTGTTTTGTCACCGGGCTCGGTGCTACTCGACGTGCAGCCCGCCAGAGCGAAGATCGATAGGGCTGCGACTGCTGTGCATTGCCATTTCGTCATATCGCCTGCTCCTACTATTTCGAGGGCATTGGTTTGCCGGTAACGTATTGGTAGAGATCGTCTGTTTTTGTTTCCAACCCAGTGCTCAGCGCGACTGCATGGTCCGCGCCGTACCTGTCGACATAGCCGTTGAGTCCGCGGTCGGTCAGTGTCTGGTTGAAGGCGGTTATGGCAGAACCGGACAAGCCGCCGACATCTACAAGGCGTCCGTTGCTGTCCAGGAAATCGACGCGATTTCCATTCGCATCGGTCCCGTATGCTGGGAGGCTGCCCTCTTTGATCATCTCCTGCAAGATTGTGGATCTGATGTCGTTCTCGGAATGGGTCGTCAATGCGGAGGGATTTGGTGGTACGACGACTTCCTTCTCGGGCTCGGGATTCCATTTCTCCATGGCGGCGTTGTATCCCTCGTCCTTCAATACCCCGAATACCTCGTTGCCGATCACCCCTACAGGGTTTCGGCCTGGAATCTCCAGATTATCCAAAGTAAGCGACTTGACGATCTCGCCTGCCTTTTGGCGGTTCTCGAAGGTTGCGGTCTTCTCATCGAACTCTGTCTGGCTGTTCTTCTCGTCCTGCCAGGTCAACGCGTTGTTTATGGCGGTCGTGTACCGACCGTCCAGTTGTGCGAGGTTGGGTGCGTTGGTATTCAGCCACTCGGTGGGGTTGCTTCCGCCTTCGGACAACGCTCGTCCGATCATTGCGGATTCGTACTCTTGGCGGCTAACCTCGAGCATGAGTCGACCGCCCTCGGATTGGCTCGCCAGAAATAGCAATCTGTCGGCATCCGTCGTCGTGAGTTCAGCGAGTCGATTATTTGTTCCTGGCAGAGTCGGATCATCCACGAGTCGGGTTTCGGTCGCGTGGCCAGAGATGTATTTATCGATATTGCTACCCATTATATTCGCCATGGTGTCGGACAGCTTCGGATTCGTACTGAACGCATCGACGCTACGGTTGAAGACCGTCTGGCCGTCCTCCTCTTTGAGTCCGGCCCGTCCGGATACCGAATCATCGGATGCGCTTCCGGTGGGGGCGAAGTAATCTGGCAGATCAGCGAGTGCCTGATTAGCTCGCAGGCCTTCCTCGCCGGGCTTGTGGGTGTCTTCCGCAATCCAGTCCAGCAATCCGGCTGCCGCTTGGCCATCGTCAGGCCATTCTTGCCGGAACATGGTGTTCCGGAATTCTTCGGCGTTGAACGGGCGATCGTTCTTGTATTCTGAGCCGATATCAGGGGCCGGCGGTAGATCGTTTCCGGTAAGCAGTGAGTAGCTCACGTCGTCGTTGCGGGTGGCGATCGCGATAAGTTCTTGCGCTCCTTCCTGAACCGCCGTCTTGTCGTCGCTGCTGAATCCAGGGGGGAGCTGGCCATCGGTATTCTTCGCATAGGTGTCGAAATACGCCACCATGCTTTCGCTTTGGCGGCCGAGTTCAACTCCGAGCTGTTTACCGGGCTGCATACCCGGATCAGACTCGCTCAGAAGCTCGCCGAATTGGCCGAGTTCCTCGAAGCGGTTTTCTCGCTGATAGTCGCCGTTGTAGGCGCCGGTAAAATCCTCGGTGCGACCCGAGATGAGCTCCTGCAGGTCCGGTGGTAGATTCGAGTACGATCCTTTTGAACCGTTGGTAGTTCCCACTTTCTCGTTGGAAACGGCGAGGATAGTGTTGGCGAGGTTGTTGCGCTGTGCGGCGGCGCTGGTGTCTCCGGCGTTCTCGCGTGCCAGGAGTTGTTCGTTCAGGCCAAGGATGCCGTCTTTGCCCGCAGCCTGAAAGAACGTCTTGTAATAGTCCTGGGTGCTTTGTGGGAGTGTGTTGACCTCGTTGCCCTCGGCCAGCCGATCGATCTCGAACTGGGTGAGCGCAGGCTGGGGCATCTGGGCAAGGATCTCGTCGATCTTGGCCTTGTCGTTGGTCTTGACGGCCTCGGCCAGCTCGGTGCCGTCCTCCTTGCCGAAGCGTCCTGCTTGAGTGTCGGCTGCGCTCACGTCCAGGCTCGAACCGAGCAGGTCGCCTGCCGACCTGATCTCGGTCGCCTGGCTGGTGATGGCCTGGACCGCTTTGGTGACGGCGTCCTCGAAGGGGTACAGCGCGTTGTTGATCAAGGTCTGATGGTCGCGGCGCACGTCGGCTTCGACGTTGTCGTAGTCCATGACCTTCCACACGTCGTCGACAGTCATTCCGAGGCCCTGTGCGTCCGCGACCTTGCCCAGCAGCGTCGTGCGATGCGAGATGACGTTGTTCACCTCGTCGTTGACAGCGGTCACCAGCTCGTCGACCTCCAGCGCGAGCTTCTGAACCTGGGTGTGGTCGTCGGCGACACGGTCATACGCGGCCAGGTAGGTCGCGCCCGACCAGCTGGCCTGCATGTCCCGCATGTGGGTCATCGTCGTATCGGCGCACACCACCAGGGCGCCGCGTGCCGCAGCGACCTGGCCTGCCCAAGTCTTCACCGCTTCCAGGTCCCACTTCTCGACATCGGAACGCTTATGCACTGTGGATGTCCAGTTCGGAGAGCTTGCGGCCGAATTCCTCGTCGGTCATCTGCAGGTTGTCCGCGCACGTGGTGCACAGGGACGCTACTTGCTTGTAGCGCTCGGCCGCGCGCAGAAAGGCGCCTTCGACCGCCAGCGCTGCCTGCGCCGCCGCCTCTGGAATCAAGAACGTCGCGTCGTTCACGTCGTTCGTGCCGTCAGGGAGCGAAGCGTCCAGCGAGCTCGCGCCGGAGCGGACGTCCAGCGCGTCGATGCTTTCGCCCGCGTTGGTGAGTTTCACCGTGAGAGCGCGTATCTGGTCGATGTCGGCCTTCAGCATTGTTCTCCATGGGTTGACCGCACTCCGGCGGAAGTGAGTTCGCTGCTCGGCGGTGCTGGAGCATTCAGCTGATCGCCGGGACGGATTCTGGTGACCGGAACGAACGCGCCGAAGCGGCGGGGAGTCGGGCGGCGCACACGACGGCGGGTGGTCCCCGCATAGGTGGCTGGTCGCGACATTTCTCCCCCGTTCCATGTCCGCCGTGAGGCTACCAGCCGATCGGTGCACCGGCCTGGGCTGGAATGGGTGGTGGTGGCCGCGGTCGGTCTCGTGCGCCGTGACCACTCGAGCACCTATATCGTGTGCGGAAGATCGGGCGCTAGGATGCGGGTGGGCATCGTTGGGAGGGGATCCTGTGGCTATCGGTGGGGATGCGGCCGCGCAGCTGTGGAATGCGGCGTCGTCGGGGCAGTTGACGATGGAGCCGGATGCGGCTCGGGAAGTGGCTCAGTCGTACCTGCGGTTCGCGGGCATGTGCGATGGGTGGGTCAAGGACGCGGAGGTGCTCAGGACCATCCACGGTTTCGGATCGCTGAAGTCCGCGCAGGAGTTGCAGGACGGCTTCGCTGAGAAGGCGGCACGAGCGAAGGAAACCCTCGGGCAGATGGCGACCGCCGCGCGCAGTATGGCGGACGGTTACCTCCAAGCTGCCGGAATCCTCAGCGAGGCGGACCAACTGAATGCGTCGGCGCTGGGCAACCTACCAGGGCAGGTATGACATGAGATTTTGGACGACTGTGGGCTGTGCTCTTGTCGTAGTAACGGCATCGGCCTGTGGCTCGGCCGCCAACAACGACGGCGCTACCTCTGACACGCCGGGGAGTTCCGCAAGCGCGGCGGAGACGTCGCCAGCTCGGCCGACGCTGACGAACCCAAAGCTGCAGCCGCCGTCTCAGGACAACAAGTACACGAGGTCGTCGGGACGGCCAACGGTGATCTTCGACCCCTGTACGTGGATCAGCGATGCCGATATCCAGTCAGTTGGCTATCGACCCGAGTCCAGAAAGCGTGGCCCGGATCTTGTCGCGGAGTACACGTTCTTGACCTGCCTGTTCGACAGCCCCGGGAACACACTTGCACTCCACGTCGACTCGGGAAACACGACCTGGGACGAGAACCTGAAGAAGAACGGCGCCTGGTTGGAGGCGACGACCGTCAACGGTCGACAGGCTGGGCTGGTGCGCGAACAGCCGGGTGGCGAGGATGCGTGCCAGGTACACATGGTGACTGACGCCGGTGTCGTGATCGTCGGGACGCTTGTTCAAAGTCTTGGTAAGAACAAGGGTCTCGACCCCTGCGCCAACATCATGGAAATCGCCTCGGTCGTAGAGAAATCCATCGGTAAGGAGAACTGACCATGGCTGACGGGGGAGGGTCGCAGAATCCGCTGAGCGTGATTCTGCCAGGACTGGATCAGCAGGTCAGCGGGCGACAGCAGCAGTCCGGTGCTGAGAAGCAACAGGAATCGCTCAGTCACGGCGGTGTCGATCCAAAGTACATCTCTGAATTCGAGCCGTTCGATAGTTTTTCGCACCAGGAGATCTACGACGCCGTGCAGCAGATGCAGCCCGGCGTGATGCAGCAGTTCGGTGATCAGTGGGTCGCGATGTTCACCGAGATCTCCGGTGCGGTGACCGGGCTGATGATCCAGACCGCGCGGGCATCGTCGAGTCTGCACGGCGAGTTCGCCTCCGCCGGTGAGGCTGCTGGGCGGAAGTTCGTCACCGAGGCGACGGACGTGTACATGGTGCTGTCGGCGGTAGGGCATCGGGTGAAGGCCGCGGCCTATGGCGCGGAGGCGGTGAAAGTGGCTGTGCCGGCGCCTATCAACGCGACTGTGGTGGCCGATCCGGGGACGTCGGTGCCCGCGACCTTGGCGGAACTCGCGGTTCCCGGGTCGGCGGCGGCTACCGACCGAGAGAAGGAAGACCGGCGCATGCAGGCGATCGCGGCGATGAACCTGACCTACAAGCCGACCTACGGCCCCGCTGGGGAGAACGTGCCGACCTTCGTCGCACCCACCCAGCCGGGCACCGTCAATCCCAACGATCCGGGCACCGGTGGTGGCGGCTCGAACAACGGTGGCACCACCAACGGCGGGGGCGGGAACACCACCGACGACGGGACGACGACCGGCGAGGACCCCGGCACCACCGAGGAAACCACGCAACCCGGGACGACGACCGACGACGACGAGACCACCACGGCGGGAACTGATACCGAGGACAGCGGCGGTTCCGACGACTCGCAGGGCGACGACAGCAGCACCAATCCGGCGGGCACCACGCCCGCCTCGACGACACCGGCGTCGACCACCCCGGGGACCAGCCCGGGTGGTGGCGGTTCGCCGGGGTCGGGGTCGCCGGGCGGTTCGAGCCCTGGTGGCGCCACGTTGACGCCGGGTGGGTCCGTCGCCGGTCGGGCGCCGGCCGGTGTCGGCCAGAACCTCGCTGCCGCAGGGCTTTCCGGTGCGGCGGGCGCGGCGGCCGGGCGTGGCATGAGTCCGGGCATGATGGGCGCGCCGGGTGCGCGCGGCGGCGGTAAGGACGACGAGGAGGAACACAACGCACCCGATTATCTGCGCCGGGTGCAGCCGGAGCTGTTCGGGGACGAGATTCCCGCGGTGCCCGAAGCGATCGGCTCGGACGCGCCGTCGACGCGGGTCGCGGACCAGGGCGGCGCGGGGGCATCGTGAGCTGGACCTTCACCGCCGACGAATTCGCCTTCGTCTGGCAGGGGGAGACCGGCGCCGACCGGTACCCCTTCCCATTGACCGTGTTTTCGGACGCGCCGACCCAGGGCCGATATGAGGAATTGGCCCGCGACGCGGCGCAGCGCTGGCCGACCGGCGCCGACCCCGACCTGACCGCGGTCCTGCGGCATGCGGCCCGACCGGACACCGCGATGGCGGTCTTCGATCAGGCCGGGCCCCGGCTGCGGGCCTATGGCGCGCGGTCGGGGGAGCGCGGTGTGGTGATCCGGCAGTACGACGACAACAGTGTCGAGGTGTTCTCCGGCAGCGCCGGGATGGTGACGCGCGCCTTCGCCTCCTTCCTCGGCGAGCTGCCCGCGGGACAGGCGGGCCACCTCGTCGAGGACGTCGACCGCCTGGCCGCGCACTTCGAATCCTGGCAGCGCGCAGCGGATTCCGTCGCCGAGCGGATGCACCGGCTCACCGCGTCGCCGCGCGCGGCGTCCGGGTACATCGAGGCCAGGGTGGGCCTGCACGCCGAGCGCGCGACCCCGGCCAGGTACCTGACCTGGCTCGACGTCACCGACGACGGCCGCTACCTGAGCTACCGGCGATTCCAGGATCTGCATATCGAACCCGCGGGCAAGCAACGCCTGATCGACGCCATCGAAGCCATCGCGACCGCCCCCGGGCGCGGCGACTGAGATCCGGAACGCTTGTCCTGCTGGGGTTTTGTGGCTGGACCTAGGCGTCGGCCACCGCGAATGCCGCCGACAGCGGTGGCAGCATGGCCCGCGCGTTCGCACCGGCGAACCACAGGCCGACGGTGAAGACCGAGGTGGCCTCCAGGTATCTCGCCCGATGGAGGCCACCGGCCGGGAACGGTTGCAGGGCAAGGTCTTCGGCTAGGGAGGCCACGGTGCGCAGCGCGTCGGCGTCGTCACCGCAGAGCGGGACGGCCAGTCGTTCGCCGTCGAAGACGCGGTCCGGTCCGGCCCACACCTCGGCGGCGAGCAGGTTGAAAGCCTTGACCACGTGGGCTTTCGGGACGGTCGCCGCGATGCGTTCAGTCACCGCGCCCTCGCTCAGGACGAACGCGGTGACGCCCTCGGGCGCGGCCGCGTCGGGCAGGAAGGCGTTGGTGCAATCGATGAGGACCTTGCCCGCCAGCGCGTCACGGTGTTCGCCGAGCACGGCGGTGAGCGCGTCCACCGGCACCGCCAGCAGCACCACGTCGGCGTCCGTGATCGCCGAGGCGATGTCGCCCGCGTGGACCACGGGCGTCGCCGCCGAGCCGATGCCCGGCACCTCGGTGGATCGCCGCACCGGCTGGCGCGAGCCGATCTGGGCGGCGAGCGCGCGCCCGGCCTCGGCCGACCGCGCGCCGATCCGCACCTCGTGGCCCGCCGCCGCCCAGCCGCCGCCGAGCGCGGCCGCCATCGCACCGGCGCCGATGATTCCGATTCGCATGAGAACTCCCAGGGTTCGCGGTTGCCGACGCCCGATGGCATCGACCACACCGACGGTAGGAATTCCGATAGGCACTCCGGGGTGCCTTTCGGCGGTGGCAGGCTGGATCGCATGACCGCGGAACCGGCCGAACGGGTCGACTACGCGCCGTACGGCGACTACGAGTCCGACTGCCCCGCCAGGATGGGCGTCGATCTGTTCGGGAATTCCTGGCTGCCCGTGATCGTGTACATGCTGCGCGATGGTCCGCTTCGTCACAGTGACCTTCGCACCGCCGTCGGGGGCATCAGCCAGAAGATGCTCACCCAGACGCTGCGCCGGATGGAACAGATGACGCTCGTGCGCAGGCAGCGGTATGCCGAAGCACCGCCGCGAGTGGAATACGAACTCACCGAAGCGGGCCGCGATCTGCTCCAGCCGATTTATGCGCTCGGCGCATGGGTCGACCGGCACGGGGCCGCGGTGACCCTCGCGATGTACGGCGAACCGCCGGACTGACACGCCGAGGACACTCCAGGTGCCCGCCGGGTGAACGGCACGAGAACGCCACGCCAAGGGCCTGTGACCTGCGCGAAACTTCGACGACCCGCCACCGATACGTCGGTCGGCACTCGTACGATCAAAGCGTGAGTGTTCCGCAGGCCGTGCTGTTGGCAGTCCTCGCGGCTGTCGTCGGACTGGCAGTCGGGGGCCTGCTGATCCCGTATGTCAACGCCAGGCAGGCCGCCCGCACCCAGGAAGACACCGGGCTGACCATGTCCCAGGTGCTCGACCTGATCGTGCTCGCCTCCGAGAGCGGCATCGCCGTGGTCGACGAGTACCGCGACGTGGTCCTGGTGAATCCGCGCGCCGAGGAACTCGGCCTGGTCCGCAATCGGTTGCTCGACGAACGCGCGTGGGCCGCCGTGGAGAAGGTGCTCGCCACCGGTGAGTCCGCCGAATACGACCTCACCGCCAAGAACCCGCTGCCCGGCCGTGGCCGGATCGCCGTGCGCGGCGTCGCCCGCAAGCTCTCGCGCGAGGAGACCAGCTTCGTCGTGCTGTTCGCCGACGACGACTCCGAGCAGGCGCGCATGGAGGCGACCAGGCGCGATTTCGTCGCCAACGTCAGCCACGAGCTCAAGACCCCCGTCGGCGCGATGAGCCTGCTGGCCGAGGCCATGCTGGAATCCGCCGACGATCCCGAGGCCGTGCGCCACTTCGGTTCGCGCGTGCTCGGCGAATCGCGGCGCCTCGGCAAGATGGTGACCGAGCTGATCGCGCTCTCGCGCCTGCAGGGCGCCGAGAAGCTGCCGGATCTGGCCGTGGTCGACGTCGACACCGTGGTGCAGCAGGCCGTCGACCGGTCGCGCACCGCCGCCGAGGCCGCCGGCATCACCGTCAGCACCGATCGGCCCAGTGGGCTGGAAGTGCTCGGCGACGAGACGCTGCTGGTCACCGCGCTGTCGAACCTGGTCGAGAACGCCATCGCGTACTCGCCGCAGGGGTCGCACGTGTCGGTGAGCCGGTCGCTGCGCGGCGATCACGTCGCGATGGCCGTCACCGACCGTGGCATCGGCATCGCCAAGGAAGACCAGGAGCGGGTGTTCGAGCGGTTCTTCCGCTCCGACAAGGCCCGCTCACGGTCGACCGGCGGCACCGGGCTCGGCCTGGCCATCGTCAAACACGTGGCGGCCAACCACAACGGTGAGATCACCCTGTGGAGCAAACTGGGCACCGGCTCGACGTTCACGCTGCGCATCCCCGCCCATCTGGAAACCGATGGGGACGAGGACGCGGAGCAGGGGCCGGAGCTCGCCACGAGAGAAACCATTGTCCAGCGCACCCCCGCTGGACGAACGAACGGTGTGGAGGCACGCAGATGACGAGTGTGTTGATCGTCGAGGACGAGGAGTCGCTGGCCGATCCGCTGGCGTTCCTGCTGCGCAAGGAGGGCTTCGACGTCACCGTTGTCGGCGACGGCCCGTCCGCGCTGGCCGAGTTCGATCGTTCCGGCGCCGACATCGTGCTGCTCGACCTGATGCTGCCCGGCATGAGCGGCACCGATGTCTGCAAGCAGCTGCGCACCCGCAGCGGCGTGCCGGTGATCATGGTGACCGCGCGCGACAGCGAGATCGACAAGGTCGTCGGCCTGGAACTGGGCGCCGACGACTACGTCACCAAGCCGTACTCGGCGCGCGAGCTGATCGCCCGCATCCGCGCGGTGCTGCGCCGCGGCGCGGGCGACGAGCTGGATTCCGGCAGCGAGAACGGCGTGCTCGAGGCCGGTCCGGTGCGGATGGATGTGGACCGGCACACGGTGCACGTCAACGGCGGGCAGGTGACCCTGCCGCTCAAGGAGTTCGACCTGCTCGAATACCTGCTGCGCAACTCGGGTCGCGTGCTCACCCGCGGGCAGCTGATCGACCGGGTGTGGGGCGCCGACTACGTCGGCGACACCAAGACCCTGGACGTGCACGTCAAGCGCCTGCGCTCGAAGATCGAGGCCGATCCGGCCAAGCCGGAGCACCTGGTCACCGTGCGTGGCCTCGGGTACAAGCTCGAAGCCTGATCCCACGAACGAACAGAGCCCCGTCGGTCCGCCGACGGGGCTCTCGTGTTCGGAGGGACTTAGACGGAGCTCCAGGCGGGGCCGAGCGGGGTGTCGATCTTGCGCAGGTTGTACCAGCCGAACTGGTCTTCCTGCATGCAGTCGTAGATCGCCACGTCGGTGCCGGTGCCACGGCAGGCGATCGTGGTCGTGGTGCCCTGGGGGCTCACGATGATGTACTTGCCGTCCTGGGCCGCGGTCAGGGCCTCGGGGGAGTTGTAGTTCACGAAGCTCGAGGTGAAGTCCGCGTACTTGGCCGGGTCACCGTTCGGTTCGGCGTTGGCCAGGCCGGTCATGGAGAGGGTGGCGCCGATCACG
This sequence comes from Nocardia sp. NPDC050718, assembly GCF_040654235.1. Classification (NCBI taxonomy): domain Bacteria; kingdom Bacillati; phylum Actinomycetota; class Actinomycetes; order Mycobacteriales; family Nocardiaceae; genus Nocardia; species Nocardia sp. NPDC050718. Next base: position 780,678 of record NZ_JBFAHQ010000001.1, read on the forward strand.
AGGGTCGCCAGGGAGAGCGCTTTCTTCGACATGGATAACGATCCAACCCGATCGGAGTGACTTCCGCATGACCACGGGGTGAACCAGCAGGTTACGAGGTTTTCACGCCGATTGATCCGAAATGTGAGCCTCGGGGTGGATGCGTTCCGCCTCCACCGTCGCCGGATGCACCGCGATCAGACCGAGGCCCTCGCGCCGGCGGCACAGCCGGGCCAGTTCCTCGTAGGCGGGCGCGCCGAGCAGTTCCCGCAGCTCGGGGCCGTAGGACTGCCACACCGGCTTGGCGCCGACGTGCGCGTCGGGCGAACCGGTGCAGTACCAGTCCAGATCGAGGCCGCCCGGACCCCAGCCGCGGCGGTCGTATTCCGTGACTACCGTGCGCAGGATCTGTTCTCCGTCCGGACGCTCCACCCAATCCTGGGTGCGGCGGATCGGCAGCTGCCAGCAGACGTCCGGCTTCACCTCGAGCGGTTCGATGCCCTTGCGCACCGCCATGATGTGCAGCGCGCAGCCGGGGCCCGCGGCGAAACCGGGGCGGTTGAGGAAGATGCAGGCGCCGTCGAAGCGGCGGGTGCGCAGGGCCGGTTCGTCCTCGAGTTCGTCGAGCTCGAGGTAACCCTTCTTGACGACCTTGCCCTTCTCGGTGGCTTCGCCCATCAGCTGCCAGTCCTCGGGTGTGAGCATCTTCACAGCACCGGCCAGCCGCTTGCGATCGTCCTTGTCGGCAAGGAAAGCGCCGTGCGAGCAGCACCCGTCGTCGGGGCGTTCGGCGATGATGCCCTGACAGGCGGGTGTGCCGAATACACACGACCAGCGGGAGAGTAGCCAGGTCAGATCGGCGACGATTTGGTGCTCGTCGTTTGCTGGGTCGGTGAACTCGATCCATTCGCGTGGGAAGTCGAGCTCGACCTCGGGGCTCGGATCGATCTTTCGCCCAGGTCGGAGCCCGGTCTCCGCGGTGCCAGATGCGCCTTCGGTCACAACTTGTGACGCTAACAGTTCAGTCGCCTGACCTGTAGTACCGGATCACCAAGTACCGTATTCCTGTGCGGCTTGGTGTTCTCGATGTCGGAAGCAATACCGTTCACCTGCTCGTGGTGGACGCGCATCGTGGTGGTCACCCGATGCCGATGAGCTCGTCGAAGTCGGCGTTACGGCTCTCGGAGAACATGGACGGGGACGGCCGCATCACCGAGGCGGGCGAGGCCAGGCTGATCGCGACCATCGAGGAATTCGCCGATCTGGCGCGCAATTCCAAGTGCGTCGAGCTGATGCCGTTCGCCACATCGGCCCTGCGTGAGGCCACCAATTCCGACGAGGTGCTGGCCCGGGTGCGCGGCATGACCGGAGTCGATCTGCAGGTGCTCTCCGGCGACGACGAGGCCAGGCTGACGTTCCTCGCGGTGCGCCGCTGGTTCGGCTGGAGCGCGGGCCGCATCATCAACCTCGACATCGGCGGCGGCTCGCTGGAGATGTCCAACGGCGGCGACGAGGAACCCGACGTCGCGCTGTCGCTGCAACTCGGCGCGGGCAGGCTCACCAGGGAGTGGCTGCGCGACGATCCGCCGAGCAAGCGCAAGATCGCGGTCCTGCGCGATTGGCTCGACGCCGAGCTCGTCGCGCCCACCCGGACCATCATCGAAGCGGGCAAGCCAGACCTGGCCGTCGGCACCTCGAAGACCTTCCGCTCGCTGGCCAGGCTGACCGGGGCGGCACCCTCGGCCGCCGGTCCTCGGGTGCGCCGTACACTGACCAGCTCCGGTTTGCGCCAGCTGATCGCGTTCATCTCCCGGATGACCGCGGCCGACCGCGCGGAGCTGGAAGGCGTGAGTTCGGACCGGTCCCAGCAGTTGGTGGCCGGCGCACTGGTCGCGGAGGCGAGTATGCGGGCGTTGTCGCTCGACAGCATCGAGATCTGCCCATGGGCGCTGCGTGAAGGCCTGATCCTGCGCAAGCTGGATACCGAGCCGAACGGGGGGCCGTCCATCGTCCCGCCGGTCGCGTCGGTGGCGAGAGCGGAGTCGGCATGAGTGCTGACGATTCGAAACAGCTATCGGTCGCCGAACTACTCGCGCGCAATGCCGCGCAGGGCGCGTCGCCGCCGGCGAGCGGCGGGGGCGGCAGACGGCGGCGCAGTGGTCGCGGGCTCTCGGTCAATGATCTGACGGGGGAGAACGCGGCCGTCCGGCCGAACTCGCACGCGGCGCCCAGCGCGGAGCCCGAGCCGCCCGCCTATCAGCCGGAGCCGGCGCCCGCCTACGAACCGCCCGCGAGTTATCAGCCCGCGCCGTATCCGCCGCCGGGCCCGGCCGAGCCGGCGTACTCGCCGATGTCGGGGCCGATCACCCGCTTCGATCCCCAGTCCGGGTTCTCCGCCCCCGATTCGAGCGATCCGCTCGGCGTGGCGGGCCCGCGCTCGTCGGCCGATCCGTTCGGCCCGTATCGCGCCGAGGCGCGCGACTCGGGCTCGCGCGGTGCCGGACGTGGTCCCGGCCGGCTGGGCGCGCCCAGCTCGGCCCAGCCGGTCGATCCCGGCATCGCCGAGATGTTCGGCTCGGGCGCGCTGCCCGCGGTCGGTGGCGGCCGTCGCCGCCGGGCCGAGCCGGACGAGGCGCCCGAACCCGCTCCGCTGCCCGAGCCGCCGCAGGCGCCGCCCGCCACCGGTGGCCGGGCTGCCCGCAGGCGCGCGGCCGAGGCCGCCGAGGAGGCCGCCGCGGCGCCCGCGCCGTGGACGCCGGACGCGTCGGGATACGCGGCGCCGACCGGATTCGAACCCCCCGCTCCCGCCCCGGACACCGCCCGTGGTTTCCCCGGCCGCCAGGACTCGGGATCCGGTTTCGGTGGTTTCCCCGCTCCCGGTGGCGCGGCGCCCGGCTTCAACGCGTTCCCCGAGTTCGGCCCGCGCGCCGACATCGACGCCACGCAGGCCTACAACGCCCCGCCCGCCCCCGACGTCCCGCAGGCGCGGGGGACCGGCTGGCCCGCCCCCGAGGCCGAGCAGCGGCCGTCGCTGGATCGGCGCAGGCCGGGGCCCGACGCGGGCAAGACCGGTGGGCTGCCGTCCTGGTCGGCGCGCAGGCACCGGCCCGACCCGGCGCCGTCCGCGCCCGAGAGCGGCGGTTTCCCGACGGCCGCCTGGTCGCCGGTCAGCCAGGAGCAGCCGCTGATCTCGGGTCAGTCGGTGGCCGGTGACCTGCTGCGCCAGCAGGCCGACGACGCCGACGCCCGCACCGAGGTCTACCGCGTCGGCGGTAACCGCGCCGCCGAGCCGGACACCGACGACTACGCCGAGTCCGACTACGTCGACCGCGACTACGCCGACAACGACTACTCCGACACCGACTACACCACCGGCGATTACGACACCGGCTACGACGATGACGACTACGACGACTACGAGCCCGAACCGAAGCCGACCAGGGCGAGCAGGCGGGCCGCGACCAAGGCCGCCGCGTCCAAGGTGGCGAGCCGGGCCAAGTCGCGGGCGGCGAGCCGGGTCGCGGCCACCCGCGCTAGCGGGCGATTCTCCCAGCTGGCGCGCGGCGCCACCGAGGACGACAACCGCCGTCAGTGGCTGATCCTCGGCGGGCAGAGCGTCGGCGCGGCGATCGCCGGAATGTTGCTGTTCAAGGGTTTCGAGACGATGTGGGAGACGCTGCCCTGGGTCGCGCTGGCCCTGGCCATGGTCGTCATCCTCGGGCTGGTGGCGCTGGTGCGGATACTGCGCCGCACCGACGACATCTACAGCACTGTGATCGCCGTCGTCGTAGGCGTCTTCGTGACGCTCGGACCGCTAGCCTTTCTCCTCAGTACCAGCTGAAGCAGGGAGTGGGCTGTGGGGAACGCGCGGGCGGATATCGGAATCGGGCTCTCGACGGCGTCGGTGTATCCGGAGAACACCCAGGCGGCGTTCCGCTACGCGGCCGAATTGGGTTACGACGGTGTGGAATTGATGGTGTGGGCCGAACCGGCCAGCCAGGACATCGCGACCGTGCAGTCCTACGTGAAGCGCTACGGCGTTCCGGTGCTCGCCGTGCACGCGCCGTGTCTGCTGATCTCCCAACGGGTCTGGGGCGCCGACCCGGTGGCCAAGCTGGAGCGCAGTGTGCGTACCGCGCAGGCGCTCGGCGCCGACACCGTGGTGGTGCATCCGCCGTTCCGCTGGCAGCGCCGCTACGCCAAGGGTTTCGCCGATCAGGTCGGTGAGCTGGAGGCCAACTATCCGGTCAAGGTCGCGGTGGAGAACATGTTCCCGATGCGCGCCGACACGCTGTTCCGCGAGGGCGCGGTGCGCAGGCTCGAACGCCGCTCCGGGCCCGGTCCGGCGGTGAGCGCGTTCAGCCCGTCCTTCGATCCGACCGACATCGGTTTCGAGCACTACACCCTCGATCTCTCGCACACCGCGACCGCGGGCGCCGACGCGCTCGAGCTGGCCCGGCGGATGGGCGAGGGCCTGGTGCACCTGCATCTGGCCGACGGCCGCGGCGCCGCCCATGACGAGCACCTGGTCCCTGGCGACGGCACCCAGCCGTGCGCGCAGCTGTGCGAGCACCTGGTGCACACCGGTTTCACCGGGCACGCCGTCGCCGAGATCAACACCCAGACCGCGCGCACCACGGCCGAACGCTCGGCTCTGCTCGGCCGCACGCTCGACTTCGCGCGCAGGCACCTCACCGGCGCCACCCACGCCGACCTCAGCTGAGGCATCTGCTACGTCACACCGCCGCAGTATGGTGCCTTGCATAGCATGCTTGTACGCTGTACGAACCGAAGTGAACCGCGACCAGGAGTGACGATGACGCGAGAACTCGCGACCGACGCGCCGTTCGGTCAGGTCGTCGACCCGGACCCACGCCCCCCCACCCCTGCCGAGACCCGGCGCGACGGCGG
>NZ_JBFAHQ010000001.1:785577-1114216 GCF_040654235.1 Nocardia sp. NPDC050718
ATATTTTTTTTACGATTACACAACCCACTACACCCCCCACCTGTCGTGACGATCCCCCCAAACCCCCCCCCCCCCGCGCGTTGCGTACTGTCCGCCCCCCTCCCCCAACTCCCCACCACCGATGCCGAGACCGGGCGCTACGTCGGCATCATCGCACCCGCCTGGACCATCGGTCCCAAGGTGCACGGCGGCACCATGGTCGCCGCCAGCGCCGCCGCGGCCACCCGCTGGCTCACCGAGTCCGACGCCTCGCTCGCGCAGATGGCGCCGATCGCGGCCAGCTCCGACTTCCTCGGCGCCCCCGAGCCCGGCGAGGTCGAGTACGCGGTCCACATCCGCAAGAAGGGCCGCCAGATCTGCCTCGCCGACGCGGAGCTGATCCAGAACGGCCGCACCCTCGTGCGCACCGCCTTCACCTTCGGCCACCTCGACGCCGACGGCACCCGCTGGAGCGACACCGCCACCGACATGCCCGCCGAGCCCGACGCCACCGCGCTCGAGTACACCCCCGATTCGCCGATGGGCAAGATCGTGCACGTCGGCGAGGTGGCCCGGGTCTACCTCGACGCGAAGTGGGCCGACTTCGCCCGCGGCGAGACCGGCGCGCCCCGGGCCCGGCTGTGGATCCGCCCGCTCGACGGCGACGAGGCCGACCCGCGCGTGCGCGCCGCCTTCGCCATGATGGCCGCCGACATGAGCCCGCCGGTGCCGATCAACCTGGGCCAGTTCGGCTGGTCGCCGACCGTCCAGATGACCACCTACCTGCGCCGCATCCCCGCTCCCGGCTGGCTGCGCGTCATCGCGACCGCCCGTGAGGTCGGTGAGCGCATGTTCGACGAGGACCAGCTGGTCATCGACTCCACCGGCGCGGTCGTCGCGCAGAGTCGTCAATTGGCGTTGATCCCGGCGGCGCGCTGAGGGGTGCCGCACCACTAACCTGGATTCCATGACGAGAATTGCGGTAGTCGGTGGCGGTCGGATCGGTGAGGCGCTGGTCGCCGGATTGCTGGAGTCCGGCCGGGCGACCAAGGACCTGGTCGTCGTCGAGCCGGTCGCCGCGCGGGCCGCGCAGCTCGCCGAGCGTTTCAAGGTGCGGGTGAGCGGTTCGGTCGTCGAGGCGGTCGTCGGGGCCGACATCGTCGTCGTCGCGGTCAAGCCGGGCGATGTCGACTCGGTGCTCACCGATCTGTCCAAGGCCGATCTCGATACCGGTAGCGAGCAGGTGCTGGTGTCGCTGGCCGCGGGTGTCACCACCGCGCGGCTGGAGTCCAAGCTGCCCGCGGGCTTCCCGGTCGTCCGGGTCATGTCGAACACCCCGATGCTGGTCGGGCAGGGCATGAGCGTGCTCGCGCCGGGCCGCTACGCCGACGCCGAGCAGCTCGAGCTCGTCGGCGAGATGCTCGAGGCCGTGGGTAAGGTGGTGACGGTGGCCGAATCGCAGATGGACGCGGTCACCGCGGTGTCGGGTTCCGGACCGGCGTATTTCTTCCTCGTCGTCGAGGCGATGATCGATGCCGGTGTGAGCCTGGGGCTGGCGCGCGATGTGGCCACCCAGCTGGTCGTGCAGACCATGATCGGCTCGGCGGCGCTGCTGGACGAGACCGGGCAGAACGCGGTAGATCTGCGGGCCGCGGTCACCTCGCCCGCCGGTACGACGGCGGCGGCATTGCGGGTGCTCGAGCGCGGCGCGTTGCGCTCGACGTTCATCGAGGCGCTGCACGCCTCCAAGCAACGCTCCGCGGAACAGGGCGCGTCGAACGAATGACGATCGGGTACCCGGGATGAAAACCGATTTCTCACACCCGTCGCAGTAATCCCACTGGTCCCGCTAAGCTCGTAGAAGCACGTGCGTGTCTGTTCCGCCGGTGGGGAAGCCGGCGGCGCGGACGTGCCGGAGGTCAATGGTGCCATGATGTCTGCGAACAGAATGTCTGCAAGCAATTCACCGGCGTCGGGCGGCGGATCGGGTTCGCCGAGTCCGCGGGTCGGCTCCACACAGGGACAACCGGTGATCGGCGGTGGCACACAGTTTCTCACCGTCGCCGAAGTCGCCGATCTCATGCGGGTGTCCAAGATGACGGTGTATCGGCTCGTCCACTCGGGTGAACTGCCCGCGGTGCGGGTCGGCCGCTCGTTCCGGGTGCACGCGAAGGCGGTGCACGACTACCTGGAGACGTCGTACTTCGACGCCGGCTGACCCAGGTCGGCCACAAGGGCGGTTTCGTCGCTGCTCGGGTGTCCCGGTAGCATGAACCCTCGGTTCGTGTCCGCCTGCCGGTGGCACCGCTTCGTGGTGTCCGGTGCGCCCCGGCGGCGCGGACACCAGACGACGCACGCGACACCGCGTGTGTATGCCGAGAAGAGAAACGCGAGGAAACCCTATGGGTTCTGTGATCAAGAAGCGCCGCAAGCGTATGTCGAAGAAGAAGCACCGCAAGCTGCTTCGCCGCACGCGTGTTCAGCGGCGCAAACTCGGCAAGTAAGCCTGCGTGCCACGCGAGCCCGTCACCTTCGAGGTGGCGGGCTCTCGTTTTGAAAAGATCAGGTTTGTGAATCTCGTCATGCGCTGACGAGTCGACCTCGTTAAAAGCTTGTTGATCGTGTCGGTGGGTGGCACGAATGCGGCTACTCTGGTACGCGGGAAAACATGAGAAGCAGGGGGCTTTGAGTGGGGCCAGGACCGAGTTCCGATACACGGGAACGACACGTACCGAAGGTAGTGCTGGTGACCGGAGCCAGCCGCTTCTTCGGTGGCAATGTCGCGTCCCGGCTCGCCGCGGAACCGGGTGTCGAGCGCGTCATCGCGGTCGACACGATGACCCCCAGCCGGGAGCTCCGCCGTCGCATGGGCAGCGCCGAGTTCGTGCGCGCCGACATCAGGAATCCGCTGATCCGCAAGGTCGTCGAGGGCAACGACGTCGACACCGTCGTCCACGCGGCCGTGCTCACCCGTCCGCCCGCCGGTGGCGGACGCGCGGTGATGAAGGATCTCAACGTCCTCGGCACGATGCAGTTGCTCGCGGTCTGTCAGAAGGCGCCGTCGGTGAGGCGCGTTGTCGTCCGGTCGTCCTCGGCGGTGTACGGCTGCAGCGCCAAGGATCCGGCGAAATTCACCGAGGAAATGGGCGCGCGTACCCCACCGGCCGGTTGGTTTGCGCGCGACATGATCGATATCGAGGCACTGGTGCGCGGAATGGCGCGACGCAGGCCCGATATTTCCGCCTCGATTCTGCGTTTCGCGCCGATCGTGGGTCCCCGGCTGGCCGATCGGGGCGTGCAATATCTGCGCTCGCCGATCACCCCCACCGTCCTCGGGCGCGAAGCCAGGCTGCAATTGCTGCATGAAGAAGACGCTGTCGCCGTCCTGGTGCACGCGGCATTTCGGGCACACGGCGGCACGGTGAATATCGCGGGCGACGGCGCGCTGGCCATGTCCCAGGCGATCCGCAGGGCGGGCCGCATTGTCGCGCCGGTGCCGTTCTTCGTTTTCCGCACTGTCGGGCGCACACTGATGGGCCCGGTCATGCGCGGATTCAGCGGTGAACAACCCGACTACTTCTACTTCGGTTGCGGGCTGGATACCACCCGCATGCGGACCGAACTCGGTTTCACCCCCCGCTGGACCACGGTCCAGGCATTCGACGACTTCATCGCGGGCGCAGCGTTGCGGCCCGTCTTCGATCCGGCATGGATCGACGCCGCGGAAACCAAACTGCTCGGCCTCATCGGGGCCGGTTCGGGAGCGCATACATGAACGAGGGAGCGAAAGTCATTCGTCTCGACGTGAATGTCGAGACCCGACAACGACCACAGGCGCGCCGCTGGCCAGACCAGCCGAGGCAAGCCACCCCGGTCACTTCGCTGAGTGAACGCAGGCCGGGGATGCCAACCCGGCCACCCAAGACCCTGTCCGACCTCGTCCGCGACACCGTCGCTGGCCAGATCGAGAACGCCGCGGAGTTCGCGCGCCGCCGGCTCACCGGCGACTACTCGGTCGACGAGTTCGGCTACGACGAGCATCTGCTCGAGTCGGTCATCCTGCCCGCGCTGCGGCCGCTGTCGGACTACTGGTTCCGGGTCGAGGCCGCGGGCCTGGAGAACATCCCGGCCACCGGCGGCGCGCTGATCGTCGCCAATCACGCGGGCACCGTCCCGCTCGACGGGCTGATGCTGCAGCTGGCCATCCACGACAAGCATCCGAGCCACCGGGCGCTGCGGCTGCTGGCCGCCGACCTGATCTTCGAGCTGCCCCTGCTCGGCGCGCTGGCCCGCAAGGCGGGGCACACGCTGGCCTGCCACCCCGACGCCGAGCGGTTGCTGCGCTCCGGCCAGATCGCGGGTGTGTTCCCCGAGGGCTTCAAGGGCGTCGGCAAGAACTACGCCGACCGCTACAAGCTGCAGCGCTTCGGGCGCGGCGGGTTCGTCTCGGCGGCCGTGCGCACGGGTGTGCCGATCATCCCGTGCTCGATCGTCGGCTCGGAGGAGATCTACCCGAAGCTGGCCGACATCAAGCCGCTGGCCCGCCTGCTCGGCCTGCCGTACTTCCCGGTGACCCCGCTGTTCCCGCACCTGGGCCCGCTGGGCGCCGTGCCGCTGCCCTCGAAGTGGTACATCGAATTCGGTGAGCCGATCGCCACCACGGCCTACGAGCCGGAAGAGGCCGACGACCCGATGACGATGTTCGAGGTCACCGACCAGGTCCGCGAGACCATCCAGCAGACCCTCTACAAACTGCTGGCCAAGCGCCGCAACACCGTGCTGGGGTAGCGGCGCCTAGCGCTCCCGGTGGCGGGCGACCGCCGCCGCGACCGCACCGCCCGCCGCGCCGAGTGCGAGCGCGGTGGGCACGCCGATCTTGGCGGCCTTGCGGCCGGTGCGGAAGTCACGGATCTCCCAGCCCCGGTTCTTGGCGACCTCACGCAGGTCGGAGTCGGGGTTGATCGCCACCGCGGTGCCGACCAGCGAGAGCATCGGCACGTCGTTGTGGCTGTCGGAGTAGGCCGTGCAGCGCTTGAGATTGAGGCCCTCGCGGATGGCCAGGGTGCGCACCGCGTGCGCCTTGCCGAGGCCGTGCAGGATGTCACCGACCAGGCGGCCGGTGAACTTGCCGTCGACACTCTCGGCCACCGTGCCCAGCGCGCCGGTGAGCCCGAGCCGCTTGGCGATGACGTTGGCCAGCTCCACCGGCGTCGCGGTGACCAGCCACACCTGCTGGCCCGCGTCCAGGTGCATCTGGGCGAGCGCGCGGGTGCCGGGCCAGATCTTGTCGGCGATGATCTCGTCGTAGATCTCCTCGCCGAGCGCGGCGAGCTCCGCGGTCGGGCGGCCCGCGATGAAGCTGAGCGCCTTCTCCCGGCCCGAGGCCATGTCGGAGGAGTTCTCCTTGCCGGTGACCCGGAACTTCACCTGCTTCCAGGCGACGTCGACCAGGTCGGAGGTCTTGAAGTACTTGCGGGCGGCCAGCCCGCGGGCGAAGTGCACGATCGAGGCGCCCTGGACCAGGGTGTTGTCGACGTCGAAGAACGCCGCCGCCGTCAGATCGCGGGGTACCTCCCGGCCCGTCGGCTCGCCCTGTTCGGCGAGTTCGGACTCGTGCAGGGTGAGCGCGGCGTCGGCGCTGGCCTCACCGGCCAGGTTGGCGCGCAGCTCCTCCTCGCTCGGCCCGAACGGGCTGCGGGGCAGCCGTGCGAACTGTTCCTGCAGTTCCTGGCCGAGGCGGCTGGGTTGCCACCGCGCAGGGAACTCCCCGAATCGCCCTGCGACGAATCCGGCCCTAGCCACCTTCGAACGTTCCGGCACCAGTACCCTCCGCTAGTCGCGCGAACCATGTCCACAGTAACCGGATTCACCGACAAGCCGCGGCGGGCTCGAGGATTAAATAGGGCTCATGACTAATCCCACACCCACCGTGACCCTGTTGACGCGCGCCGGTTGCTACCTGTGCACCACGGCACTGGCGCAATTGGAGACGATCTGTGGTGATTTCGGTCTCCCGGTGCACACCGTCGACGTCGACGAGGCCGCGGCCGACGACCCCGGACTACGCGCAGAATACGGCGATCGGCTGCCCGTGGTCCTGTTGGATGGCCGTGAACACAGCTATTTCGACGTCGACGAGCCACGTTTGCGGGCCGACCTGAGCCGTTTCGCTGGTCGCGGCGGAAAATGAGGCCAATTTCACCGACTTTGTGAACGCCTGCACAAGCGGTTACGGTGGTGGCACGCAATCCGCACCGCCGCGCTCAGCAGCGGCGGTGACCGGGTTTGTACAGCCCCCCATGGCACCGGTCGCGCTCTCGCGACGCAGTGACCCCCACCGGTGAACGAACGACAGGAACCGGACCGCGATCAGGCCCGGCACGAGGAGCCGACGACGTGACAGAGCAGCATGAGACGCCAGGTGGCGTCTCCGGCAAGGCTCTTCAGAGGGATATCCCCCAGGCCACGGTGACTCGTCTTGCTACCTATCTCCGGGTTCTCGCCGGGTTGGCCGACGAGGGTGTAGCCATCGTATCGAGTGAGGAACTGGCTGTCGCGGCGGGTGTCAATTCGGCCAAGCTGCGCAAGGATCTTTCCTTCCTCGGACCCAACGGTGTGCGGGGTGTCGGCTATGACGTAGCCAAGTTGCGCACCAGGATCGAAGATGTGCTCGGTCTGTCACAGGGACATCGGGTGGTGCTGATCGGTGCGGGCAATCTGGGCCGCGCCCTGGTCGGCTACGGCGGTTTCGGGGTACGTGGCTTCACCGTGGTCGGGATCTTCGACAACGACTCCGCGGTGATCGGCCAGGCGTACGCCGGTCTCGTCGTGCGCGATGTCGACCAGCTCACCGAGCAGATCCCGGCGCTCGCGCCGACCATCGCGGTCCTCGCCGTGCCGGACGAGGCCGCCCAGGACGTGTGCGACCGGCTCGTCGCCGCCGGGCTCCCGTCGATCCTGAGCTTCGCCCCGTGTGAACTGCGCGCACCCGCCCACGTGGAGGTCCGCCGCGTCGATCTGGCGATGGAGCTGCAGATGCTCTCCTTCGACGCCGCTCGCAACGACGCGCCCGCCCTGCCCGAGGTGGCCCAGGCCGGATCCGGCCGGATCGCCCGCCGGGTACCGGCGCAGAACCATCCCGCCCTCACGCACCCCGCGCCGGTCGAACCGGCGCGCGGCAGGCCCACGCGACGCACCGCGCCGCACTCGGCCACCCCGCATTCGGCAACGGAGCCAAGCACCAAGGGATCGGTGATCACGCCATGAGCGAGCGCCAGCGAGCGAATCGACAGAGCAGCGTGCGGACGCGCATGACGGAGCCGAGCGTCAGCGAGGCGCAGTCATGAGTGTCCTGCTCGTCGGAATTTCTCATCGGAGTGCGCCGGTCTCGGTGCTCGAGAAGGTCGCGATCAGCGAGGCCGACCGCCCGAAGCTGGTCGACCGGCTGCTCGCCTCCAGCCACGTGTCCGAGGCGATGATCGTCTCCACCTGCAACCGCGTCGAGGTCTACGCCGTGGTCGACGCCTTCCACGGCGGGCTCGGCGAGGTCAGCGAACTGCTCACCAAGCACTCCGGGCTGCCGCTCGGCGATCTCACCCGGCACGCCTACGTGCGCTACAGCGAGGCCGCCGCCGAGCACCTGTTCGCGGTCGCCAGCGGCCTGGACTCGATGGTCGTCGGCGAGCAGCAGGTACTCAGCCAGATCCGCAGCGCCTACGCCAGCGCCGATGGGCAGCAGGCGGTCGGGCGCACCCTGCACGAGCTGGCCCAGCACGGGCTGCGGGTCGGCAAGCGGGTGCACTCGGAGACCGGCATCGACCGGGCGGGCGCGTCGGTGGTGTCGGTGGCGCTGGACCGGGCGCGCGGCGTCGTCGGCGAGCTGGCAGGGCGCACCGCGGTGGTGCTCGGCGCCGGCGCGATGGGCGGCCTGGCCGTCGCGCATCTGTCGCGGGCCGGGATCGGCCGGATCGTGGTCGTCAACCGCACGCTCGACCGCGCACAGCGCCTGGCCGAGACCGGCCGCAGCATGCACGGCGTCGACGCCGAAGCGGTGGAGATGTCGCGGCTGACCGAGGCGATGGCGGCCGCGGATGTCGTCATCACCTGTACCGGCGCGGTCGGTGCGGTCGTCACCCTGGCCGACACCCACCGCGCGCTCGCCGGGCGGGTCAACACCGAAGCCGCCGACCGGCCGCTGGTCTTCTGCGACCTGGGCCTGCCGCGCGACGTGGAACACGCCGTGGCCGGGCTGCCCGGCGTCGCCGTCATCGACATCGAATCGCTGCAGCGCGATCCGGCCGCGGGCGCCGCGGCCGACGACACCGCCGCGGCGCGTCAGATCGTCGCCGACGAACTCGCCAAATACCTTGCCGGGCAACGCATGGCGGAGGTCACCCCCACGGTGGCCGCGCTGCGGCAGCGGGCCGCCGAAGTGGTGGAAGCCGAACTGCTGCGGCTGGATTCGCGGCTGCCCGACCTGGCCGACCCGGCCCGCGACGAGGTGGCGCGCACCGTGCGCCGCGTCGTCGACAAGCTGCTGCACGCGCCGACGGTGCGGGTCAAGCAGCTGGCTTCCACGCCGGGCGGCGACAGCTACGCCGAGGCGCTGCGTGAGCTGTTCGAACTGAAACCCGGTGCGGTGCAAGCGGTTGCCGCTCCCATGGAGGTCGCTGCGGCGGAGTCCGCGCTGGCCGACGACTTCACCGCAGGACACCTCGGCGACGGGCAGGACGCATCATGACCACGACAGTGCAGGAAGAGGACACCGTGACCGCAGGCAGCATTCGTGCGCCGTGGCGGATCGGCACGCGCGGCAGCCTGCTCGCCCTGACCCAGGCGGGCACCATCCGTGACGCGCTGATCGCCGCGGGTCAGCCCGCCGAGCTGGTCGTCATCAAGACGCCGGGCGACCTGTCGTCGGATCCGGTGCAGAAGATCGGCGTCGGCGTGTTCACCTCGGCGCTGCGCGACGAGCTCGCCGCGGGCGGCATCGACATCGCGGTGCACTCCTACAAGGACCTGCCCACCGCCCAGGACCCCCGCTTCACCATCGCCGCCATCCCGCCCCGCGAGGACCCGCGCGACGCGCTGGTGGCTCGCGACGGCCTGGTCCTCGGCGAGCTGCCCGCGGGTGCAAGGGTGGGCACCTCCGCGCCGCGGCGCGCCGCCCAGCTGCGCGCGCTCGGCCTCGGCCTCGACATCGTCCCGCTGCGCGGCAACATCGACTCCCGGCTGCGCAAGGTGAGCGAGGGCGAGCTCGACGCCATCGTGATCGCCCGCGCCGGCCTGTCCCGGATCGAGCGGACCGACGCGATCACCGAGTCGCTCGAGCCGGTGCAGATGCTGCCGGCGCCGTCGCAGGGCGCGCTCGCGGTGGAGTGCCGCAGCGACGACCCGGAGCTGATCGAGATCCTCACCGGCCTCGACGACGCGCCGACCAGGGCCGCGGTCGTGGCCGAGCGCGCGCTGCTCGGTGAGCTCGAGGCGGGCTGCACCGCTCCGATCGGCGCGATCGCCGAGGTCGTCGAGTCGATCGACGAGGACGGCCGGATCTTCGAGGAGCTGTCGCTGCGGGCCTGTGCCGCCGCGATCGACGGTTCCGACGTGCTGCGCGCCTCGATCGTCGGCGCGCCCGCCGATGCCGAGGAGCTCGGCCGCACGCTCGCGCGCGAACTGCTGGATCTGGGCGCTCGCGCACTGCTGAGCGTCGCGGACGAGCCGGAACCGGAGGTCGGTTCCCCCACACAGGCGGTGAACACTCCCGCCCCAGACTTCACCAATTCCAGCCCGATGGAGAACAACCGATGAGCAGCCGAGGCACCAAGAAGCAACCAGGGCGGATCCTTTTCGTCGGATCCGGCCCCGGCGACCCGGCCCTGCTGACCGTGCGCGCCCGTGAGGTGCTCGAGCGGGCGACGCTGGCGTTCACCGACCCCGACGTGGACAAGGGCGTGCTCGCGCTGATCGGCATCGGCGTCGAGGCGGCCGAGGACGGCGAGCGTCCGGTGGACGTGCGGCCCGCGCTCGGCGAGCCCGCCGAGGTGGCCAAGACGCTGATCGCCGAGGCCCGCAACGGCCACGATGTGGTGCGCGTCGTCGCCGGTGATCCGCTGACCACCGATTCGGTGATCAACGAGGTCAACGCCGTCACCCGCTCGCACATGGTGTTCGAGGTGCTGCCGGGCCTGCCCAACGGCTCCGCGGTGCCCAGCTACGCGGGCATCGCCCTCGGTTCCGGGCACACCGAGGCCGATGTGCGCGGCGAGGTCGACTGGGCGGCGCTGGCCGCCGCCCCCGGTCCGCTGGTGCTCAGCGCCACCTCCGGCCACCTGGCCGAGACCGCGAGCGCGCTGGTCGAGCACGGGCTGGCCCCGCAGACCCCGGTCGCGGTGACGGTGCGTGGCACCACCCGGCAGCAGCGCACCATCGAGGCCACCCTGGCCACGCTGAACAACGCCGCCTCCGAGCTGGTCGGCCCGCTGGTCGTCACCGTGGGCAAGGAAGTCGACAAGCGTTCGAAGATGTCGTGGTGGGAGTCGCGGGCGCTCTACGGCTGGACCGTGCTGGTGCCGCGCACCAAGGACCAGGCCGGCGAGATGAGCGAGCGGCTGGTGACCCACGGCGCCATCCCGATGGAGGTGCCGACCATCGCGGTCGAGCCGCCGCGCAGCCCCGCGCAGATGGAGCGCGCGGTGAAGGGCCTGGTCGACGGCCGCTACCAGTGGGTGGTGTTCACCTCCACCAACGCGGTGCGCGCGGTGTGGGAGAAGTTCGCCGAGTTCGGCCTGGACGCGCGGGCGTTCTCCGGCGTGAAGATCGCCTGCGTCGGCGAGGCCACCGCGGAGAAGGTGCGCTCCTTCGGCATCAACCCCGAACTGGTGCCCAGCGGTGAGCAGTCCTCCGAGGGCCTGCTGGCCGACTTCCCGCCCTACGACGACGTGTTCGACCCGGTCAACCGGGTGCTGCTGCCGCGCGCCGACATCGCCACCGAGACCCTGGCCGAGGGCCTGCGGGAGCGAGGCTGGGAGATCGACGACGTCACTGCCTACCGCACCGTGCGCGCGTCGCCGCCGCCTGCGGAGACCCGCGAGATGATCAAGACCGGCGGTTTCGACGCGGTCCTGTTCACCTCGTCCTCCACGGTCCGCAACCTGGTCGGCATCGCGGGCAAGCCGCACGCGCGCACCATCGTCGCCTGCATCGGCCCGAAGACGGCCGAGACCGCGATCGAGTTCGGCCTGCGCGTGGACGTGCAGCCCGAGACCGCGCAGGTGGGTCCGCTGGTGGAGGCGCTGGCCGAGCACGCCTCGCGCCTGCGCGCGGAGGGCCTGCTGCCGCCGCCGCGGAAGAAGAGCCGCCGCAGCAGCAGCCGCTAGCCTGCCGAGACCGCCCGAAGGCCCGCCCACCGTGGCGGGCCTTCGGCGTATCGGAATCATCGGCTGTAGCGCAGCAGCGTGCGGACCAGCCGGCAGGTGGCATCCGACGGCGGGCGCAGCTCGATCTGTTCGGCGGTGCGGCGGATCGTCTCGTTGGTCGCCTGATTCGGCAGGTACACACCGGAATCGAGCAGCGCGATCGTCAACCGCATGGCCTTGAGCCTGCGGTTGTGCGTGACGTACCAGCGCCGCGGCCTGCCCGCGGGCAGCCGCTTCTTCTCCAGCGGCACATACGGTGCGGTGATGAAACCGGACTTCGACGTTGCGGCAATGGCGTTCATGGCGTCCTCCCGTCGCGAATGGGTCCCGCCCCCGATCGTCGGGAACCCTCGAACACGCTTTCGATTGTAGCGAGGGGGTCCGACAAGTTTCGCCGATCTCTCGCGGAAGCCATTGAGCTCCAGTGGGATTCGATGTTATCCACAGGGTCGCGACGGCCTGCCGCCGGGCGGCTGTCGGACCCGTGTGTTCTAGTGGGCACCGATGTCACGGGAGGAGACACGATGACGGTGGACGGGATCGGCGAACGGCTCGGCACGCACGTCGAGGCGGGGGAACTGCTCGGCCTGGCCTGGCTGGTCGCGGTCGGCGACGAGGTGCGCACCGGAACGGCGGGCCATCTCGACGAGTCGCGCGCGGCCCCGGTGCGCACCGACACGATCTTCCGCATCTCCTCGATGACGAAGCCGCTCACCGCCGTGGCCGCCGCGATCCTGATCGAGGACGGCGTGCTCGACCCGGCCGAACCCGTCGACCGGCTGCTGCCCGAACTCGCCGACCGCCGCGTACTGGCGCATCCGGCCGCCGAGATCACCGACACCGTCGCGGCCCGGCGCCCGATCACGGTCGACGACCTGCTCACCTTCCGGCTCGGCTGGGGGATGGACTTCGCCGACTTCACACCCAAGCCGCTGGACGCGGCCTGGAGCGAACTCGGCCTCGGCTGGGGTCCGCCCACCCCGGCCCGGCTGCCCTCACCCGATGTCTGGCTGGCCCGGCTCGGCACGTTGCCGCTGCAATATCAGCCGGGGGAGCGCTGGCTGTATCACGTCGGCGCGCCGATCCTCGGATTCCTGGTCGCCAGGGCAGCGGGCACGCCGTTTTCGGAGTTCCTGGCCGAGCGGGTGCTGCGTCCGCTCGGCATGGACGACACGGGTTTCGCCGTCCCCGCCGACAAGCGCGACCGCTTCGGTCCGCACTACGCCGACCGCGATGACACGCGCGTCGTCTTCGACCCGGTCGACGGACAGTGGAGCACGCCACCCGCGTTCGAGGGCGGTGGCGACGGACTCGTCTCCACCCTCGCCGACTATCACCGGTTCGCCCGGATGTTGCGCGACGGCGGCGTCCTCGACGGCGAGCGGATCCTGTCCGAAGCGGCGGTGGCCACGATGACGCGCGACCACCTCACCGCCGAACAGCTCGCGCGCGGCGGGCCGAACCCGGACGGCAGCGCGGGCTGGGGCTACGGCGTCGGCGTCCAGCTCAGCGACCTGCCGGACGGCCCGCGCGCCGGCTCCTACGGCTGGTCCGGCGGCCTCGGCTCCACCTGGTCCAACGATGGCGCGGTGACCGGAATCCTGCTCACCAACCAGACCTGGAACTCGGCCGGACCGCTCCCGGTGTTTGCCACGTTCGAGTCGATCTTGGGCGAGGTGGCCCGCGCCGGCGACCCCGCGTAGGCGCCGTCGCGGGCCTGCGTGGCCAGGCGTATTCTGCGGTCTATGACCGCTTTCGACCGCCCGCGGCGGTTGCGCAGGACACCCGCATTGCGTCGGCTCGTCGCCGAGACCACGCTGGAGCCGCGTCAGCTGGTGCTGCCGATGTTCGTCGCCGACGGCATCGACGAACCGCGCGAGATCAGCTCGATGCCCGGCGTGTATCAGCACTCGCTGGACTCGCTGCGTAAGGCGTCGGTCGAAGCGGTGACCGCCGGGGTCGGCGGCCTGATGCTGTTCGGCGTGCCGCTGCCCGAGGACAAGGACGCCACCGGCAGCCAGGCCAGCGATCCGAACGGCATCCTCAACCGGGGGCTGCGCGCGCTGGCCGAGGAGGTCGGCGACGCGACTGTCGTCATGGCCGACACCTGTCTGGACGAGTTCACCGATCACGGCCACTGTGGCGTCGTCGGCGCCGACGGCGCGGTGGACAACGACGCCACCCTGCATCGCTATGTCGAGATGGCGCTGGCCCAGGCCGAGTCGGGCGCGGACCTGCTCGGCACCAGCGGCATGATGGACGGCCAGGTCGGCGCGATCCGGCGCGGCCTGGACGCGGTCGGGCGCACCGACACCGCCATCCTCGCCTACGCGGCCAAGTACGCCTCCGCCTTCTACGGCCCGTTCCGCGAGGCCGTCGGCTCGTCGCTGGAAGGCGATCGCCGCACCTACCAGCAGGACCCGGCCAACCGTCGCGAATCCCTGCGCGAACTCGATCTCGACCTCGCCGAGGGCGCCGACATCGTGATGGTCAAGCCCGCGATGTCCTACCTCGACATCCTGCGCGACGTGGCCGACCGCTCCACGGTCCCGGTCGCCGCGTACCAGATCTCCGGCGAGTACGCGATGATCACCGCCGCCGCCGAGCGCGGCTGGATCGACCGCAGGGCCTCGGTCCTGGAGTCGCTGATCGGCATCCGCCGGGCGGGCGCCGACATCGTGCTCACCTATTGGGCGACCGAGGCTGCACACTGGCTGTCGTGATCGTTCCACCGCAGAAACCCGAAACCCGCCCGATGCCCGAGGATGTCGGCACCGCACGTCAGCTGTGGTGGGCCGTGTCCGGGCTCGGGGTCGTCTACACCGGCGCCGGCATCGCCACCATGACCGGACAGCGCGACGAGCTGAGCAAGCAGTTCCTCGACGAGATGCACAAGAGCGACCCGAATTTCCCCGCATCCACGGTCGACGTGATGGTGCTGCTCGCCTTCGGGTTGACCGCGGTCGTCGGGCTCGTGCTCGCCGGGGTCACCGTGTTGATCGCCCAGCAGCTCGGCAAAGGTAAGTCCTGGGCGCGCACGGTGCTCACCGTTGTCGCGGTCTGGCTGGGGATGGGCGCGGTGGCCACGATGTTCGCCTTCTCCGGCGACACCTCGGTGGCCACGATGATCGCCGGCGGCACCGCCATCGTGCAGGGCGTGCTGGCGGTCGGCGCCGCGTACCTGAGTTACCGGCCGGAATCGACGAAGTACTTCCAGCTGAACCGTCGGTGAACGCGAGGTTGAACGCCGACGTCTTTGGTCACTGACACGCCACAGTGTATGGTGAGCATGATCACAGGGATTTGGGGTAATCCCGGTGATGTGACCGGTGGCAGAACCGGGGGATTCGGAGGCAATGATGCGCGTGGTGATCGAGCAGCAGCACCGCCTGCGGCGCGACCTGTTGGTCATCGGCTTGATGGTCCTGCTGGCCGTCGTCACCATCGCCCTGATCCTGTTGCCGAGCCTGGTCGGCTGATCCTCGGGCGCCCAGGCGCCGCGGTCCTCCCATGGTGTTGTTCTCCGAGCCCGGCGCGCGGTGGCGCGCGGTCGCCTACGGCCCGCTGCTGTGCGCGGTGATCCTGCTGGTGGAATGGCTCGCGGGCAGCACCCTGCACGGGTTCGCCCTCGGGTTCTGCGCCGTCGCCATCGGTGGTTTCACGGTGCTGCAGGTGATCGCGGGCCGCACCCACGCCCGGGTCGAACTGACCGGCACCACCTTGCATCAGGGCGTCGAGTCGATGCCGCTGACCGAGATCGCCGCCGTGCTGCCCACCGATGACGACGACGCCGCCGACGGCCGCGCGCTCGGCGCCCTCAGCGGCGTGCCGCGGCGCCGTCGCGGCATCGGATTGCGCCTGGTCGACGGCCGGATCGTGCAGGCATGGGCGATCGACCACGCCGGGCTGCGCGCCGCACTCGGCTCGGCCCTGGCAGGATCGCAAGGATGAGACGCTGGATCGCCACGGCGCTGTTCGAGCTGGGCCTCGCCGTGATCTGCCTGGCCGGTGCGGTCTACAGCTGGAGCCACGCGCGGCGGGTCACCGGCTTCGTCACCTCCGACGAGCACCCGGGATTCGAGGCCGTTCGCTACGTGCCGCCCCTGCTGCTGCTCGCGACGGCGCTGGTCATCGTCGCCGGGGTGCTGGCGATCGACGCCGTCGCCCGGGTCGTGACCGGATCTGTAGCACTGCGGTCCGCCGAACCGATGTCCTGAGTGCAGCCGAATCCCGATGCGCGCGTTGGGATTCGGGACACATCTCGACCGCCCGCCTCGGCGGGCACCACGGAGGACCACCGATGACCAAGCTCATCGCAGGATTTTGTACCGCGGCCGCGGCCACGGCCGCGATCGCCCTGGCAGCGGCACCCGCCCAGGCCGCAGGCCTGCCCCTGACCCCCATGATCGCCGAGCCGGCCGCCGGTGGCTTCGCCCCGGAGACCGGCTCGAGCGGTATCTACAACGGCATCATGTGCCAGCTGCACACGATCTCGGCCGAGGTCCCCTGCATGTACACCTAACCGGCCCACTGCTGGTAGACGTCGACGACGCGGCCGCCGCGCGTGCCCGGCGCGTTCAGGAACACGGTGACGGTGCCGTCGGGATGGCTCGCCGCCTCCGTCACCACCTGACGCAGGGTGGCGCGGATGCCGCCGTCGGCGTCGCGGTGCAGGTTCGTTTCCCCGTGCAGCCCGGCGCCGATCCGGTTGGCGGGGACGAACATCGCGGTGAGCGCCGGGATCGGTCCGGCGCCGAGCGCGACGGTCTCCTCGTGGCTCAGCTGGGCGCCGATCCGGTCCGGCTGGACCTGCGGTGCGAAGGCGGTGGCCGAGCCCGCGCCGAAGACCACTCCGGCCGCGGCGAAACCCACGCCGAGGGCAGTGCTGGTGACGCCGAAACGCATGAAATACCCTTCCGCTGATAGCTGATGTCTACCGCTCAGTGCCTGAGCAGCCCGCAGCGTAGCCGCAGGCCAGCGCACCCGGATCGAAATCATCCGCGCCTGGGGGCGGCGTGTCGGGCGTGTCGCCGGTGGGTCGCTGCGGTCTGGGTCACTGTGCTCCACCCTGTCGTCCGGCGCGCCGAGGCGAGCTGAGAGACTGGAATCCGTGAGTTCTTCTCCGCGCGCGGCCGAGGCCAGTCCGTCGCAGGTTCCGATGTCCGCTCGGCTCTTCGAGCGGGCCGCTTCGGTGATCCCGGGTGGTGTCAATTCCCCGGTCCGTGCGTTCAATTCGGTCGGCGGCACGCCGCGGTTCATCGCCTCGGCGAACGGCTACACGCTGACTGACGCCGACGGCCGGGACTACGTCGATCTGGTCTGCTCGTGGGGTCCGATGATCCTGGGCCACGCGCACCCCGCCGTCGTCGAAGCGGTGCAGCGGGCGGCCACCGGCGGGCTGTCGTTCGGCGCGCCCACCGAGGCGGAGATCGAGCTGGCCGAGGCCATCGCGGCCCGGGTCGAGCCGGTCGAGCGGGTCCGGCTGGTCAACTCCGGCACCGAGGCCACCATGAGCGCGGTGCGGCTGGCCCGCGGCTTCACCGGCCGGTCCAAGATCGTCAAGTTCTCCGGCTGCTACCACGGTCATGTCGACGCGCTGCTGGCCGACGCGGGCTCGGGCGTCGCGACCCTCGGCCTGCCGACCTCGCCCGGCGTCACCGGCGCCCAGGCCGCCGACACCATCGTGCTGCCCTACAACGACCTCGCCGCCGTCGCGGCCGCGTTCGAGGCCAACCCCGGCCAGATCGCGTGCGTCATCACCGAGGCGGCCGCGGGCAACATGGGCGCGGTCGCGCCGCTGCCCGGCTTCAACGAGGGCCTGCGCACGCTGGCGCACGACAACGGCGCGCTGCTGATCATGGACGAGGTCATGACCGGCTTCCGGGTCAGCGCGTCGGGCTGGTACGGCCGCGAGGGTGTCGCCGGTGATCTCTACACCTTCGGCAAGGTGATGAGCGGTGGCCTGCCCGCCGCCGCGTTCGGCGGTCGCGCCGAGATCATGAACAACCTCGCCCCGCTCGGCCCGGTCTATCAGGCGGGCACGCTCTCCGGTAACCCTGTCGCCGTCGCGGCCGGGCTGGCGACGCTGCGCGCCGCCGACGCCGAGGTGTACGCGGCCCTCGACCGCAACGCCGATCGGCTCGGTGGTCTGTTCGCGAAAGCCCTGACAGAGGCCGGGGTCGAGCATCAAGTGCAGTTCGCAGGCAATATGGTGAGCGTGTTCTTCGCCGACCGCCCGGTGACCGATTACGCCGCCGCCAAGGCGAGCCAGACCTGGCGTTACCCAGCCTTCTTCCACGCCCTGCTCGACGCGGGCGTGTACGCGCCGCCGAGCGCGTTCGAGGCCTGGTTCGTCTCCGCGGCGCTCGACGAGGACGCGTTCGACCGTATCGCCGCCGCTCTGCCCGCCGCCGCCCTCGCGGCCGCGGCCGCAACCCCCGAAGGATCCCTAGCGTGAGCTCCGACCAGCCCGACGCAGAATTCGCCACCCAGGTCGACGGTGACGAGGCGCCGCATCCCACGCCCGCCGCCGCGCCGCCCGCCCTCGACGACGACCCCGCGACCGTGGAAACCATCGTGCACGTGCTGCGCCACGGCGAGGTGCACAATCCCAACGGCATCCTCTACGGGCGCCTGCCCGGCTTCAGCCTCTCGGTGACCGGCCGATCGCAGGCCGCCGCCGTCGCGCGCTCGCTGGCCGACCACGACGTCTCCCTGGTGATCGCCTCCCCGCTGCAGCGCGCCCAGGAGACCGCGGCACCGATCGCCGCCGCCCACGACGTCATCGTGCGCACCGACGAGAACCTGATCGAAGCGGGCAACACCTTCGAGGGCCTGCGCGTGTCCGTCGGTGACGGCGCGCTGCGCAAGCCCCGGCACTGGTGGAAGCTGCGCGACCCGTTCACCCCGTCCTGGGGCGAGCCGTACCTGCAGATCGCGCACCGCATGCTGGCCGCGGTCAACAAGGCGCGGGTCGAGGGCGCGGGGCACGAGGTCGTGCTGGTCTCGCATCAGCTGCCCGTGTGGACGCTGCGCCGGTTCCTGCAGGGCCAGCGGCTCTGGCACGACCCGCGCAACCGGCAGTGCTCGCTCGCCTCGCTGACCTCGCTGGTCTACCACGGGGATACCCTGGTGGACATCGTGTACTCCGAACCAGCGGGCGCCTCCGACCCTTCGGTTCACGGCGCATGACACGCTCCACCGCGTCGGGCCCCGCCCACAGCCATCGGCTGCGGGCGATCACTGCCGTCCTGTCCGCGCTGTTCGTGATCGTCGCGGCGGCGGGCTGCTCGACAGGTACCGATGCGGTGGCAACCGGCGGCGGCACCTTCGAATTCGTGTCGCCCGGTGGTAGAACCGATATCTATTACGACCCGCCCGCCACGCGCGGGACGATCGGCAAGCTCTCGGGGCCCGATCTGATGAACGAGGGAAAGACCGTCTCGGTCGACGATTTCCCGAACCAGATCGTGGTCGTGAATCTGTGGGGACAGTGGTGTGGCCCGTGCCGCGCCGAGTCACCCGCACTCGAAAAGGTCTACGCGGCGACCAAAGACAAGGGCGTCGCGTTTCTGGGAATCAACGTCCGCGACCATCAGCGGGACAAAGCCCAGGACTTCGTAGTGGACAACAAGATCGAATACCCGTCCATCTACGACCCGTCGATGCGAACCTTGCTCGCTCTCGGCGGAAACTTTCCCACCAGTGTCATTCCGACCACGTTGATCCTGGATCGTCAACACCGGGTCGCCGCGGTCTTCCTTCGCTCGCTATTGGCAGAAGATCTGCAGCCCGTGGTCGAGCGCATCGCCGCCGAGGAGAAGCAGTGAGCCGTCGTCGTCCCGGAAATCTGACCGCGTGTCGCCCCCGTCAGGGCGCGCGCCGCATGGGAGCGGGGTGGACCGTCGACGATCGTTGGGCGGGCATCGCGACCGTCCCGCGCAGCGTCGCCGGTGCGGGCCTGTTCGATTTCGGCCCGGCCGAACCGGCCGAGACCGAGCGCACCCTGTCGTTGCCCCGCGACGAGCAGCGTGACGAGGACACCTCCGAGTGATGGTGCTCGCCGCAGTCGGGGATTCCTTCCAGCAGACGGCGGCATCGGGTCCGTTGCTGTTGGCGTTGGGTGCCTGCCTGCTCGCGGGCCTGGTGTCGTTCGCTTCACCGTGTGTCGTGCCGTTGGTGCCGGGGTACCTGTCCTATCTGGCCGGGCTGGTCGGCGCCGAGGCGCCACCGGCCAGCGCCGCGCAGGTGAGCACGCTCACCGCGCAGCGCCGTAGTGCCAAGATGCGGGTGGCCGGTGCCGCCGGACTGTTCGTCGCCGGGTTCACGGTGGTGTTCGTGCTGGCCACGGCCACCGTGTTCGGTGTCATCCAGACCCTCAACGTCAACCGGGAGCTGCTGCAGCGCATCGGCGGTGTGGTGACGATCCTGATGGGTCTGGTCTTCATCGGCCTGGTGCCCGCGCTGCAGCGCGACACCAGGATGGAACCGCGCCGGTTCACCAGCATCGTCGGCGCGCCCCTGCTGGGCGGGGTGTTCGCACTGGGCTGGACGCCGTGCCTCGGGCCGACGCTGTCCGGGGTGATGGCGGTGTCCGCGGGGACCGAGGGCACCACCGCGGTGCGCGGTGTCGTGCTCATCGTGGCGTACTGCCTCGGGCTCGGGCTGCCGTTCGTCGTGCTGGCGTTCGGCTCGGCCGGGGCCCTGCGCGGGGTCGGCTGGCTGCGGCGCAATTCGCGCACCATTCAGGTAATCGGGGGTGTTCTGCTCGTCGCCGTCGGCGTCGCGCTGGTCACGGGGGCATGGGACCAGTTCGTCAGCTGGGTGCGTGACGGGTTCGTCTCCGAGGTGACTCTCCCGATCTGATGACTGACACACTGACTCCGCCGACCACCCCCAACCCGCCCGTCCGGCAGTCCCTGCCGGGCCGGGCCTGGGCCCTGGTCCGCAATACCTGGCGCGGCCTCACCAGCATGCGCACCGCCCTGGTGCTGCTGTTCCTGCTGGCCCTGGCCGCCATTCCCGGCGCCCTGCTCCCGCAGCGCAGCCTGAACACGCAGAAGGTCGAGCAGTACATCGCCGACCGTCCCACGCTGGGCCCGTGGATGGACCGGTTCGAGCTGTTCGACGTGTTCGGCAGCTTCTGGTTCACCGCCATCTACGCGCTGCTGTTCATCTCACTCGTCGGCTGCATCCTGCCGCGCTGCCTGGACCACTACCGGGCCCTGCGCACCCCGCCGGTGCCGACGCCACGCAACCTGGGCCGGTTGCCGCACCACTTCAGCGAGACCGTCGACCGCGACGCCGAAGCCGTCGTCGAGCAGGCGCGCGGGCAGCTGCGCGGCTGGCGCACCGAGGTGCGGCCCGGCAAGCGCGCCGGCGAGGTCACGCTGTCGGCCGAGAAGGGCTACCTGCGCGAGTTCGGCAACCTGGTCTTCCACCTGTCGCTGGTGGGGCTGCTGGCCTCGATCGCGCTGGGCAAGCTGTTCGGCTACGAGGGCAATGTCATCGTGATCGCCGACAACGGCGCCGGCTTCTGCACCACCTCGCCCGCGGTGTTCGACTCGTTCCGCGCGGGCAATGTCAACGATGGCACCGGGATGACCCCGCTGTGCGTGCGCGTCAAGGACTTCAAGGCCGACTACCTGCCCACCGGCCAGGCCGAGATGTTCACCTCGAACATCGAGTACCAGGCGGGCCAAGACCTGAGCACCGACACCTGGCGCTCCACCGAGCTGCGGGTGAACCACCCGCTGCGTGTCGCCGGTGACCGCGTCTACCTGCATGGCCACGGTTTCGCGCCGACGTTCACCGTCACCTTCCCGAACGGGCAGACCCGCACCGAGACCATCCAGTGGCGCCCCGACGACGCCAGGACCTTCCTGTCCAGCGGCGTCCTGCGGATCGACCCGCCCGGCGGCATGTACGCCACCGACGAGGAGCGCCGCCAGAACCAGATCGCCATCGAGGGCCTGTTCGCGCCGACGGCGCTGTTCCACGGCAGCCTGCTCACCTCGTCGTTCCCGACGATGGACGATCCGGCCGTCGCGGTCGACATCTACCGCGGCAACACCGGCCTGGACACCGGCCGGTCGCAGTCGCTGTTCGCGCTGGACCCGGAGATGATCAAGCAGGGCAGGCTCACCAAGGAAGCGCGGGTCAACCTGCGGCCGGGCGAGTCGACCACCCTGCCCAACGGCGCGAAGGTCACCTTCGACGGCGCCAAGGAGTTCGTGAACCTCCAGGTCTCGCACGATCCGGCGCAGCAGTGGGTGCTGGTGAGCGCGCTGACGATGATGGCGGGTCTGCTGGTGTCGCTGCTGGTCAAGCGGCGCCGAATCTGGATCCGGGCGTACCCCGCCGAGACCGGGGCAGGTACCGTGGATCAACGACGGACCGTAGTAGAAATGGGCGGTCTGGCCAGAAGCGATCAGGCGGGCTGGGGCGGCGAATTCGACCGGCTGCGCGCGCGGGTACTGGACGCGGAAACGGAGAACTGATGCCGATCGACGAAACGGTGGCGCGCTACAGCGACTTCGCCTTCATGTCGGCCATGGCGATCTACGCCCTGGCGCTGGTGTTGTTGCTGGTGCAGTACGCCTCGGCGCGCGCCAACAAGGTCGCGGAGCGCGAGCTGGTCACCGCGGGCGCGCCCGTCGACCCGTCGCTGCCCGGCCGCATCGAGACACCGGCCGCCAAGCCGACCTCCGAGCGCCTCGGCAACATGGCGTTCTCGGTGCTGCTGGTCGGCGCGGTGCTGCACGTCGGCTCGATCGTGCTGCGCGGCTTCGCCACCCACCGCTTCCCGCTCGGCAACATGTACGAGTTCACCACCATGGCCACCGCGGCCGCCGTGGTGATCGGCCTGTACTTCCTGCGCGATCAGCGCTACCGGTCCATGTGGGTCTTCCTGCTGGTCCCCGTGCTGATCCTGATGTTCCTGGCGGGCACCGTCCTCTACGCCGACGCCGCGCCCGTCGTCCCCGCGCTGCGCTCGTTCTGGCTGCCGATCCACGTCACCATCGTGAGCGTCGGCAGCGGTGTCTTCCTGGTCTCCGGCGTCGCCAGCCTGCTCTACCTGTACCGCATGCGTCAGCCCGCGGGCGAGGAGTCGACCTCGATCTTCGGCACCATCGCCCGCCGCCTCCCCGACGCCCGCACCCTCGACCAGCTCGCCTACAAGACCACCATCATCGGCTTCCCCCTCTTCGGCGCAGGCGTCATCCTCGGCGCCATCTGGGCCGAAGCCGCCTGGGGCCGCTTCTGGGGCTGGGACCCCAAGGAAACCTGCTCCTTCATCGCCTGGGTCCTCTACGCGGCGTATTTGCACGCCCGGGCGACTTCCGGCTGGCGCGACACCAAGGCCGCCTGGATCAACATCGCCGGCTTCGTCGCCATGCTCTTCAACCTCTTCATCATCAACATGGTGATCAGCGGGCTGCACAGCTACGCGGGTCTCAACTAGCCGTACCGCCCACGGAAGTATGGGCGTTTCACTTTTGGCGGGCAGCGCTACCGTTTCGGTGTCTGTTGGTTGCTCGAGAGGTGGAAGACATGCGTCGTCGGAGTGTAAGTGTGATTGCGGCCGTGGCGATTTCGCTGGGATGCGGTGTGTCGGGCGCGGCGATCGCGACCGCCGCACCCGCGGTACCGGTCGAGCCGGTTGCCGTCGATTCGGGCTCGGCGACCCCGTACACCGCGTCCGCTGACCCGGATTCGGGCTCGGCCGCGCTCCCCGGCTTGCTGCTGCGCTGCCTGAGCACCGGCACCAGCGTGTCCATGGGGATGCCGACCTGCGTCTGATCCCAGGTCGGGACAACAAGGCCCGGTCTCTTGAATGAGCAGCCGGGCCTTTGGCATAGGTCTTCGCGGTCGTCCGGCTGCACCGGGCGGTCGCGGGTGCCCGATGGGACAATCCGTGGGTGCCAACACTGCGAGGGACAGCCGTTCGGTGGGTTGAGGACGACTGCACCGCTGGCGGCGTCATCGAAGTCCAGTTCGCCGATGCGGACGGCGTCGTGCATTCCGTCATCGACAAGCTGCCGATCTTCTTCACCTCGCGCGATGACGAACCCACCCCGTCTTCGCCGTACCCGATTCCGTGCCCCCTCGAGATAGCCATCGTCGAGCATCTCGATGATGGCCGCACCACGGTAGTCCTGCGCGGGTCGGTGTCGACCAGCGACCAAGTCCGGTTCATCGTCCGTACGGCCACCATTGCGGAGGCATCAACTTCGGCGGGGTAATAGCCGAGGGCGGGTGATGTGATTCTGCGGGTTGAAGTGGGCGCATCAGAGTGTGATCCGACATGATTCGGCGGGTCTTGTGTCGGTCGTGGTTCGTAGAGGAAAGTGCTCGATGAAATTGTTGGGTAGGGCCGTTGTCGCGGTGGCGGGTGTGGTTCTCGCGGCGGGGTCGGTCTTCGGGGCGGGGACGGCGAAGGCGGACGGGGATCATCTGTACGGGGCGATCGCGTTCAGCGAGGAGAGCTGGGTGTACGGCACCAGTGTCGACGCCGAAACTCGTGGTGCGGCTGTTGATGAGGCGCTCGCTTGGTGCGAGTTCATGGGCGGATCCGACTGTGTCGTTCTCGTGGACTGGTCGGACGGGTGTGGAGCGTTGGTCTATTCCGATTACGCGGTGGGCTCCGGGTGGGGTTCCGACCGCCGGAAGGCGCTGGCCTACGCCTACTCCAGCCTCGCCGAACTCCACCCGCCCGCGGTCCTGGCCAACGTCGGTTCCGCCGAGTTGTCCGGGGCGCATATCAGTGAGGTGCTCTGCACCGCCAACGCGTACTGACCGCAGTAGTCGGAAAGACCGGACACCGTCGGGGGCCGGGTCTTTCTGCCGAAGCCTGCTCGGAAACGCCCAAGGCCCGGCTGCTCGAGGAGCGGCCGGGCCTTGGGGGTGATCGGGGATCAGCAGTAGTAGCAGATCTTGTTGGCCGGGAGTTCGACGTGGCAGTTGAGGCAGACGGGTTTGCGGACCGGTTCCGGCTTGGGGACGGTGACGGTGCGGCGGGCGGACGTCGAGGTGCGCTTGGGCTTGGCGGCGGCTTCGGCCGCTTCGGCGGTGGCGAGGTCCTGGGAGGTCTGGTGGCGCAGGGCCGCGACCTTCGGGGGGAGGGTGGGGAGGCCGCCGTCGGCGGGGAGGTCGGTGGCGTAGTGCTGGTAGCACTGCCAGCGGGCGGCGGCGGCGTGCATCTCGAGGTCGTCGGGGATGGGCAGGCCCGCGAGTTCGAGGATGTAGCGGTAGCCGGTGCCCACCGTCTGGTTCTTGCGCACGCACAGCGCGCTCAGCGGCGGCTCGTTGTTCTTGTGACAGTGCTCGGCGACCTTGTCCAGCACGACCGGCAGCCAGTGCTGCCACTTCACCTGGGTGCGGATCCCGGATTCCTCCTGGACCAGCTCGGCCAGCTCGGTGTTGACGATGAAGTTGTTGAACCTGGTCGCGGTGTCGGCGAGCACCTCGTGTGCCGCGCGAGTCCACGCCGACCGTGCCTCGGTGAACGTCACGGCGCTGCCGTCGGCCGCGCGCCAGGTGGTCGGGATGGAACTCTGCTGCACATCGATCACCGGAATACGTTATCTACCCGGGTTTTTCGCGGTGCATCGGGGGGTATGTGGGTAAGGTCACGCGCGCGGATCACGAGTCGGACTGACCCGAATCGTCGCGGTGCTGCTTACCGAGTCGCCAGAGGAACTCCGGGTCGTCGTCGGGGCCGAGGATCGGCCGACGCGACGGCGGGCCGGAACTCGGGCCGATCTTCTCCGGGCCGAACGCCTTCCAGCACAACACCGCGACGGCCACGATCGCGATGAGTGCCAACAGGTACGTCACGTCGCTCACCTCCTGCTATCGAGGGTAGCCGTGTCCGCGCCGTGTGCACATCCGTAACGGAAGGGAAATTCCTGGCAAACGCGAGCCCGTGGCGGACTCGCGCCGGCCGGTGGGGTCAGCGGGGTGCTGCCTCCGTGGTGAGCGATTTCAGCAACTGCAGGACCTCGGACTCGCGGAATCGGCGATGTCCGCCCGGCGTGCGCAGCGAACCGAGCCTGCCCGCATGAGCCCACCGGGTGACGGTCTTGGGGTCTACGTGGAACATTGCGGCTACTTGGCCTGGTGTCAGCAGAGTGTCCTGGCCGCCGACGGTGATCGCAGTCATAGCTAACCTCTCCGTTCTCGACAGTTCCCTCATCAGATGGCGCCATCGTCGCACTGCGACCCCCACGTAGTCGAACCACCTACTGTTGGTAAAGGGGAAGTAATAGACAAAAGCCGCGAACGGGGCTGCATCGGGCCAGGCCGCGGCGGGGTTAGGCTGTTGGGCGTGAGTGAAGCAACTGGTCAGCAAGGTTCTGGCGCGGGGAAGCGGCTGGTCCGCAATCTGGCCCTCTACACGCTGGCCCGGCTCGGGCTGGTCGTGCTGATCGCGGCGGTGATCGTCGGGGTCGCCAAGCTCATCGGCGTCGAGGTGCCGATCATCGTGGCCGCGCTGTTCGCGCTGATCGTCGCGATGCCGCTCTCGCTCACCCTGTTCAAGAAGCTGCGCACGAAGGTCAACGAGGACATCGCCGTCGTCGACGCGCGCCGCCGCCAGGACAAGGCGCAGCTGCGGGCCCGGTTGCGAGGTGACGACGACGGGCCGACCGCGTGAAGTGCCTCGACCGCAGCGCCCCGCGTGACTGGGTCGACAACGCCGTCCGGCTGATCGACGCCGACTCCCAGCGCTCCGCCGACACCCACCTGCTGCGGTACCCGCTGCCCGCCGGCTGGCCGGTGCAGCTGTACCTCAAGGACGAGTCCACCCACATCACCGGCAGCCTCAAGCACCGGCTGGCGCGCTCGCTGTTCCTGTACGCGATCTGCAACGGCTGGGTCACCGAGGGCACCACGGTGGTGGAGGCCTCGTCGGGGTCGACGGCGGTGAGCGAGGCGTATTTCGCGAAGCTGCTCGGTCTGGATTTCATCGCGGTGATGCCGGCGAGCACGTCGCCGCAGAAGATCGCGCTGATCGAAGCGCAGGGTGGCCGATGTCATTTCGTCGAGCGGGCACCCGACATGTATCCCGAGGCCAAGCGGCTCGCCGCCGAGACCGGCGGGCACTTCATGGATCAGTTCACCCATGCCGAGCGCGCGACCGACTGGCGCGGCAACAACAACATCGCCGAATCCATCTTCCAGCAGCTGGCCCTGGAGACCAATCCGGTTCCGGAGTGGATCGTGGTCGGCGCCGGCACCGGCGGCACCAGCGCCACGATCGGCCGCTACATCCGCTATCGCAGGCACGCGACCCGGCTGGCCGTGGTCGACCCCGAGCACTCGGCGTTCTTCGGCGGCTACGAGACCGGTGACGCGGGCTACGAGACCGGGATGCCCTCGCGGATCGAGGGCATCGGCAGGCCGCGGGTGGAGCCGTCCTTCGTCGGGCAGGTCGTCGACCGGATGATCGTCGTCCCGGACGCGGCCTCGGTCGCGACGGCCCGTCACGCCAGCACGGTGCTGGGTCGACGGGTCGGTGGTTCGACGGGAACGAACCTGTGGGGCGCCTTCCATCTGGTGTCCGAGCTGCTCGCCGCGGGGCGTCGCGGCAGTGTCGTGACGCTGCTGTGCGACGGCGGCGACCGGTACGCCGGAACGTATTTCGACGACGCCTGGGTCGACGCCCAGCATCTCGACCTGGCCGGACCCACCGCCGTACTCACCGAATTCGCCGCCACCGGTCGCTGGCACGGCTGACCGGCGAAACCTGACCGAAGGTGTCAGGTTTCGCTGTCAGGATCGGTGTCCATGACGACCCGCTACTACACCGCTACCAGCCTCGACGGCTACATCGCCGACCCCGACAATTCGCTGGACTGGCTGATGGCCGTCCCCGACGCGGGCACCGCGACCGGCGATGTCGGCGAATTCCTGCGCGGCGTCGGCGCGCTGTGCCTGGGTTCGACGACCTACGAGTGGATGGTGGCCAACGAACCGCCCGAGTCCTGGCACGACAACTACGGCGACCGTCCGACCTGGGTGTTCACCCATCGCGTGCTGCCCGAGTTCCCCGGCGCGAATGTGCGTTTCGTCGCGGGCGGGGTCGAGTCGGTGCACGCGGAGATGGTCGCCGCGGCCGGTGACCGCGATATCTGGATCATCGGCGGCGGCGATCTCGCCGGGCAGTTCGCCGATGCCGGGCTGCTCGACGAGGTGATCGTCGGTGTCGCGCCGGTGACGCTCGGCGGCGGCGCCCCGCTGCTGCCGCGCCGCCTGCTCTCCGATCGGCTGCGGCTGGTCGAGGTCGAACAGCTGGGCCAGTTCGCCAAGCTCGTCTACCGATTGCGGTGATTCGTCAATTTTTGTTGACACCGCCGAAATCGTCAATCAAAATTGACGCCATGACCGATGCAACAACGCTCGCCTCGGCGGCGGGCAATCCCGATCCGGCGGTCGGCCTGCGCGCGGTACTCGCCCTGCGCAGGCTGGCCGACCGGCTCGAATCCATCCAGGTGGCCAATGCCAGGGCCCATGGCTGGTCGTGGCAGGCGATTGCCGAAGCGCTCGAGGTGAGCAAGCAGGCGGTGCATCAGAAACACAATCGGAAGGGCGGTACCCGCTGATGTTCGAGAAGTTCAGCCGACAGGCCAGGGTGGCGGTCGTCAGTGCCCAGGACGACGCCAAGGAACTCGGCGCCGGCCGGATCGGTCCCGAGCACGTGCTGCTCGGCGTGATCACGAACGCCGAACCGGGCCTGCGGGCAGTGCTCGACGCGCGGGGCATCACCGCCGACGGGACGCGGGCCGCGCTCGCCGCCCGGACGGGCACGCCACCGCTGGGCGCCGACGACGCCGAGGCCCTGCGCTCGATCGGCATCGACCTGGACGCGGTGCGGGCCAGCGTCACCGAGAACTTCGGCCCCGACGCCTGGGACCGGGCCGAACCGGAGGTCCGGCGCGGCGTCTTCGGCCGGCTGCTCGGCGCCGGGCACATCCCGTTCACGAACCCGGCCAAGAAGACGCTCGAACTCGCACTGCGCGAGGCGATCCACCGCAAGGAACGCGAGATTTCCACGGCCTACCTGTTGCTCGGCATTCTGCGCGCCGCCGACCCGGCCACCACCGACCTGCTCGGCGGCCGCGACGGGGCCGCCGCCTTGCGCGCCGACGTCTACGGAATGCTCGACCGCGCAGCGTGAATTCCGTGTCGGGTGTGTGTCAGACCCGCCGCAATGTCCGATTCCCGGAATAGCATGGCTCCATGCAGCTAGCCATTCGACTGGTCATCAACGCCATTGCCATCTGGGCCGCGGCGGCGTGGATCGACAAGATCGACATCCTGGTCCCGGCCGATTCGGGCAACTGGGGCAAAGCCCTGGTGATCCTGATCGTCGCGGCGGTGTTCACCGCGGTGAACGCCGTCATCAAGCCGATCGTGAAGCTCCTGTCCCTGCCGTTCGTGATCCTCACGCTCGGGCTGTTCCTGCTGCTGGTGAACGCGGGCATGCTCTGGCTCACCGCGAAGATCACCGAACTGTCCGACTACGGTCTGCGGGTCGACGGTTTCTGGGCGGCGTTCTGGGGCGGTGTGATCATCTCGCTGGTCAACTGGGCGCTGGGCATCCTCGTGCCGGACGGCGACGACTAAGCCAGTCCGACGGCGAGTGCGCTCAGTGCCGACCAGGCCAGCAGCGCCAGCCCGGAATCGCGCAGGGCGGGAATCAGTTCCAGCCCGCCCTTGCCCGTGCGCACCGGGGCATTGGCACGGATCGCCAGCGGCAACGCCAGCAGTCCGGCCAGTGCCAACGGGGTGCGGGCCACCAGCGCCAGGCTGATCACGAACGGCGCGACCAGCAGCACCAGGTGCAGCGTGCGGGTGCGGGCGTCGCCGAGTTTCACCGCGAGGGTGACCTTCCCCGACTCGGTGTCGGTGGGGATGTCGCGCAGGTTGTTGGCGACCAGCACGGCGCTGGAGAACGCGCCGACACCGATCGCCAGCAGCAGCCCCACCCAGTCCACCCGCAGTGCCTGCACGTACTGGGTGCCCAGCACCGCGATCAGGCCGAAGAACACGAACACCGCGATCTCGCCGAAACCGCTGTAGCCGTAGGGCTTGCTGCCACCGGTGTAGAACCAGGCGCCGGCCAGGCACACCGCGCCGATCACGACCAGCCACCACGCGGTCGTCACGGCGAGGACCAGGCCAGCGACCGCGCCGATCGCCAGGCTGAGCACCGCGGCATTGCGGACGGCGGTGGGGGAGGCCAGTTTCGAGCCGACCAGCCGCAGCGGGCCGACGCGCACGTCGTCGGTGCCGCGGATGCCGTCGGAGTAGTCGTTGGCGTAGTTCACCCCGACGATCAGCGCCAGCGAAACCAGCAGCGCCAGCAGCGCTTTCCACCAGACGGCCCCGTCGATCGACGCCGCCGCGCCGGTCCCGGCGAGTACCGGCGCGATCGCGTTCGGCAACGTCCGCGGCCGGGCGCCTTCGATCCATTCCGCTGCTGTAGCCATGGATCGAAGCCTAGCCCCGGCCGGTGTCCTAAGCGGATTCGGCGATGGTCTTGAGCCGGGCCAGCCCCTTGTCGAAGTCCTTGCCGATCATGTTGTCGATCGGGAAGACCTTGCCGAGCACGCCCATCAGGCCCGAGTGGGTGCCGGTCATCCGCCAGGTCACCTCGGTGTTGCTGCCACTCGAGGTGAGGGTGAAGGTGACGAAGTTGGTGGCCTTGAACGGCTTCTCGAACGCCAGCTCGATGCCGATCTCGTGCACGGCGTCGGCCTTGATCTCCATCGCGCCCGCGCCCGCCTTGCGGTTGCCGCGCCAGGTGTAGCGCGCACCGACGCCGGACTCGGGCCCGGTGTAGGTGCGGGCGAGCTGGGGATCGGCGTCCTCCCACGGCGACCACAGTCGCCACTGGCGGAAATCGTCGATGAAACCGTGGATGCGTGCGGGTTCGGCGGCAATGGTCGTGCGCCGGGTCACCTCGAAGTCGCCCATGCGGGTCAGCCTAGGCCGGGGTACCGACATTTTCGCGGCGTGCGGCGGTGGTGTCGCGCCGGTCGTCCGCGTGGAACAGGAGCCGGTCGCCGTGCTCGCCTACGATGACTTGCGGCATGTCTGCACAGCATCTCGGCCCCGACGGGCCGCCTCCCACCGTCGCGGTGGCCGCTGCCCCCATCGTCGTGGGGGTGCTCGGCGTGATCGCGATCCGCCGCGACGACGCGACGCTGCTCGCGCTGCCCGGCGCGCGGGCCCGGCTGCTGCTGGCCGCGCTGGCCGTGCGTCCCGGCCGGGCCCGCAGCGCGCAGGCGCTCGTCGACGAGGTGTGGGGCGACCAGCCGCCACGGGCGCCGATGAACGCCCTGCACACGCAGGTGTCGCGGTTGCGCGCGCTGCTGCCCGACGGTGCGCTGGAGATCGGCCCGGCCGGTTACCGGCTGACCCTGCCCGCCGACAGCGTCGACCTGACCGCGGCCGCCGCCCTGGTCCACCGCGCCGATGCCCTGCGCGCGACCGGCGAGACCGCGGCGAGCATCGCCGCGATCGCCGCCGCCCGGGCGCTGTGGCGCGGCGAACCGGGCGCCGACCTGCCCGAATCCGGTCCCGCCGACGACCTGCGCGCCGCCGCCGACCAGCTGCGCCGCGACCTCGACCGCGCCGAGCTCGCCGCCCACACCGCGCGGGGCGACGTCGCCGCCGCCCTCCCGCTGGCTGCCGCCGACGCGGCAGCGCACCCCTTGGACGAGCCTGCCCACACCACGCTCATCCGCCTGCTCGCCGCGGCGGGCCGCACCAGCGACGCGCTGGAAACCTTCGCCACCTACCGGCTGCGGCTGATCGAGGAACTCGGCGCCGACCCGGGCCCGACCCTGCTCGCGCTCAATACCGCCGTGCTGCGTGGCGATCCGATCGAGCTCCCAGGCGCCAGGCAGCGGCCCTCCGCGACCGGCATCCCGGAGCGCGATGCCGCGGGGTCGGCACCGGCGAACCCGGGCATGGGCGACCGAACACCGGCCGCCGACACCGCGATCGTCGACCCGGCCGCACGGACAGGCGCCGACGATCCGCACTCCCGGGACGACTGGTCGGCGGCGAGCATCGGCCGGGACGCGTCTGCGGCAGCACTGCCCGGCACCCCGATCGCCGACCCCACGGCGCGGGCAGTCGCCACAGGTGCGACCGGGTCCCGCGACGGCTGGTCGACGAGCACCTGGGACGCGTCCGCGGCAGGACTACCCGGCAGCCCGGTCGCTCCGATGGCCGACCGCGCCAACGGCCAACCGCGCACCCTCCCGCCCACCTCCCTCGGCTTGCGCGCCGCCCCCAACGAACTGCTCGGGCGCGCGGCCGATCTCGACGCGATCACCGATCTGGTGCGCCGGTCGCGGGTGACGACGGTGCTCGGCCCCGGCGGCACCGGCAAGACCAGGGTGGCGAACGCGGTCGGCGAACGACTCACCGGCACCATGCCGGTGGTGCTGGTCGAGCTGGCCCCGGTGCAGGCCGAGTCGGCGGGCGCGCAGGCCGAGTCGGCTAGCGCGCAGGCCGAGTCGGCTAGCGTGCGGGCCGAGTCGGCAGGCGCGCGGGCTGAGTCGCAGGGCACGCAGGCCCTGGTCGACATCGAAGCGGCGATCGGGCACGTGATGGGCCTGGGTGAGGTGATCCGTGAGCCGGGCGGTCTCCGCCTCGGACGGGTGGTCGATCAGCGCGCTCGACTGCGCGACGCGCTCGCCGCCCGGCCCACCCTGCTGATCCTGGACAACTGCGAGCACGTGATCGAGGCGGCCGCCGAGGTCGTCGCCGATCTGGTCGGCAGTTGTGCCCAGCTGACGGTCCTGACGACCAGCCGCTCCCCGCTGGCGATCACCGCCGAATCCGTCTATCCGCTGGCCCCGTTGGCGATCGACGCGGCGGGCTCGCCCGCCACGGACCTGTTCACCGCGCGGGCCAGGGCGGTGCGCCCCGATGTCCGGCTCGATCCCGAGATCGTGGCGCGGCTGTGCCGCACCCTGGACGGCTTGCCGCTGGCGATCGAACTGGCCGCGGCCCGGGTGCGCACGATGAGCGTCGCCGAGATCGAAGCCAGGCTCGAACATCGATTCGCCCTGCTGCGCAGCGGCGATCGGGCCGCCCCGCAGCGGCATCGCACGCTGCACGCGGTGATCGCGTGGAGCTGGAACCTGCTCGACCTCGATCAGCAGATCGTGCTGCGCAGGCTGTCCCGGTTCCCGGGTGGCTTCATCCTGTCCGCGGCCGAAGTCGTCGCGGCCGGACCCGAGGTCGCCGATGTCGCCGCCGCGGTCGACGGGCTGGTCGGCCAATCGCTGCTCACCGTGCTCGACGATCCCGACGGCACCGGCATCCGGTACCGCATGCTCGAGACCGTGCGGGAGTTCGGCGCCGAGCAGCTGGCCGCCGTCGACGCCGTGACCGACGGCGCCGAGACCACGCTGGTCCGCGAGCGGATGGCCGGGTGGGCACGGGACTTCGTGCTCGGTGCCGTCGGCGACTACCCCGCCGTCGACCAGGTGCCGGTGGTGCTCGCGGTGACCGCCGAGCTGGACAATCTGGTCGCGGTCCTGCGCACGGCCACCGCGCACGCCGACGCCGACACGGTCTACACCGTGTTCCCGGTGGTCGCGACGCTGTGGGTGATGCGGGGCGCGCACCTGGAGTTCATCGGCTGGGCGGTGCGGCTGGTCGCGATCCCGCCGCCGCGGCCCGTCTCCGGGGTGGCCGCCGATCTCCAGATGGTCACCCACATGCTGACCTGCCTGCACCTGATGTTCCACAACGGCGGTGACGCGCGCCCGGTCGCGCTGGCGCGGATGCGCGCCCGCAGGCTGCTGCAGCATCCCGGCCTCGATCCGGGTCTGCGGCTGCTCGGCGCGCTGATCACGGTGCGGCCGCACGGCTTCCGCCTCGGCCGGTTGCTGGCCGAGGGCGCCCACGCGCCGGAGCGCAGCGCGCGGGTGGCCGCCCTGGCCGCTCGGGCCAACTTCTGGGAGAACGCGGGGAACGTGGCGGGCTCGACCCGCGACGCCGTCCGCGCGCTGGACGAGATGGAGTCGCGCGACGTCTGGGGCGCGGCGATGATGAGCCAGCATCTCGCCCAGCTGTGCGGTCAGTCCGCCCGGTACGCCGAGTCGGCCACCCACTACCGCCGGGCGCTGACGCAGATGAGCCGCCTGCGGGTCGACGACGAGATCCTGGAGGGACGGTGCTTCCTGTCGGCCGTCCTGATCGGCGCCGGTCAGCGCGAGCAGGCCCGCGCTGAGCTGGATTTCGTCCTGCGGTCGGCGGATTCGGGGCTGGGTCAGGTCGACGATCCCACCATCCGCCGCAATCACCGGCTCTCGACCGTCGCGACCGCGGTGGCCGAGCTGGAGCTGGCCGACGGTGACATCGACGCCGGTCTCCGGCACTACCGCCGGGCGCTGGAGCTGCTCGGCTGGCCCGATTTCGAGCTCAGCCCAGGTCCCGGCGCGCTGATGGTGTCGGCGGCGGCGGTCAGCGCCCATGTGCTGCACGGCCGGGCCCCGGCGGCGGACGATCTGGTGGCGCAGATCGTCGCGACCACCGATCGCAGGCTCTCGCAGTACCTGGACCTGCCGCAGATCGGCGCGGTGGCCTGCGCGGTCGGCTCCTACCTGCTGACGACCGATCCGCGGCGCCCCGAGGGACTCGAACTGTTCACGCTCGCCGCGGCTTCGGCGGCCAGACAGGACTATCCGTCGATGGAACTGGCCCGCCACCGCGCGCTGCACCGGGACCGGGTGGGCGCGGACGCGCTGGCCGGGGCCGAGCGCGCGGCGGCGGGGGTGCGCAGGCTCGCGGCCGCCACCCGCATCGTCGAGCTCGTCACGCACCTGGACGGACACGACAACGGCACCCGACCCTGACGGATCGGATGCCGTTGTGTCCGCGCGGGTTCAGGCCCTGCGCATGTAGGCTCGCACGGTGAGCGGCGCGAACACCGCGATGACCACGAGCGAACCGACCAGCGACCACAGCAGGTCACTGCTGTAGACGTTGGCGTTCATCAGGTCCCGGCAGGTGTTGACCATGTAGTACACCGGGTTGGCGTGATTGATCGCCTGCATCCAGCCCGGCATGGTGCTCACCGGGGCGAACGCGCCGGACATGAAGGTCAGCGGGAACATCACCATCATCGAGATGCCCTGCACCGAGGCAGCGCTTTTGCCGGTGACGCCGACTAGCGCCCACACCCAGCTGATCGCGAACGAGCAGACGACGACCACCAGGCAGGCCGCGACGACCCCGGCGACGCCGCCACCGGGCCGGTAGCCCAGGCACAGGCCGACGATGATCGTCAGCGTGGAGGCGATGCCGTAGCGGACCATGTCGGCCAGCAGCGCGCCGGCCAGGGCCGACACCCGGGCGATGGGCAGGGATTTGAAGCGGTCGAACACGCCCTTGTCCATGTCCTCGCGCAGCTGGGTACCGGTGACCACCGAGGTGAGCACGACGGTCTGCACGAGGATGCCGGGGATGAGTACGGGCAGGTAACCCTCGACGCTGCCCGAGATCGCGCCGCCGAAGATGTAGGTGAACAGCGCGGTGAACAGGATCGGCTGCACCGTCACGTCGAAGAGCTGCTCGGGATTGTGCTTGATCTTGAGCAGGCCGCGATAGGCCATGGTGAACGAGGTGGAGATCGTCTCGCGCAGGCCAACCCGGTCGCTGACCTGAGCGACGTCCTTGGTGGCTGCGGGAGCGGTGAGGACAGCGGTCATGCCGCGCTCCGTTCGGTGTCGTCGGATTCGTCGGCCGGGTGGCCGGTGATGGTGAGGAAGACCTCGTCGAGGGTCGGCTTGGAGACGGTGATCTCCTCGACGCCGATCTCCCAGTCGCGCAGGCGGATCAGCAGGTCGGCGGTGAGATTCGGATCGGGCAGTGGCGCGGTGAGCCTGCCCGCCTCGGGGCTGATCTGCGCGGCGACGCCGAGAAAGTCGCCGACGATGCGCTTGGCCTCCTCGAGCTGTTCGCGATCGAGCAGCGTCAGGTGCACCGAGGACCCGCCGATGGAGGCTTTGAGCTGGTCGGCAGTGCCGTCGGCGATCACCCGGCCGTGGTCGATCACGGCGATCCGGTCGGCCAGCTGGTCGGCCTCGTCGAGGTACTGGGTGGTGAGCAGCACGGTCGCGCCCTCGGTGACCAGCCTGCGGATGGTGTCCCACATCTGGGCGCGGGTGCGCGGATCGAGGCCGGTGGTCGGCTCGTCGAGGAACAGCAGCGGCGGGGTGGAGATCAGGCTGGCCGCGAGATCGAGGCGCCTGCGCATGCCGCCGGAGAAGTTCTTCAGCGGCTTGTTCGCCGCCTCGGTGAGGTCGAACTCGTCGAGCAGCTCGACGGCACGGCGGCGGGCGTCGGGCCTGCTCAGGCCGAGCAGGCGGGCGAAGATGATCAGGTTCTCGGTGGCGGAGAGCGCCTCGTCGACCGAGGCGTACTGCCCGGTGACGCCGATCAGCGAGCGAACCGCGTTGGGCCGCTCGACGACGTCGTGGCCGAAGATCCGCGCGCTGCCGCCGTCGGGCCGCAGCAGCGTGGCGAGCATCTTGATGGTCGTCGTCTTGCCGGCGCCGTTCGGTCCGAGCACCCCGTAGACCGAGCCGCGCGGCACCGCCAGGCTCACCCCGTCCACGGCGCGCTGCTTGCCGAACACCTTGACCAGACCGTCCGCCTCGACGGCGAGGGCTGCAGTGGGTGTGTAAGTCATGGGACCTACGGTGCCCGGCCCGCCTTGCACGGCCCTTGCGTCGCGATGGCGTGGCCACGCAAGGGACCGGTGAGCGTCAGCTCCGGGTGTTGGCCAGCAGGTGTTCGCGCAGGGCGGCGCGGTCGGGCTTGCCGGGGCCGCGCAGCGGGATCTCGGTCAGCACGGCCAGCTCACGCGGCGCGGCGATGGAATCGAGTTCGGCGACCACGTGGGCCCGGATCTCGTCCAGCGTCGGCGCGGCGCCGGGCGTCGGCACGATCGCGACCGCGACCCGCTGACCCAGCCGCTCGTCGGGCAACCCCAGCACGATGCACTCCCTGATCCCGGGATGGTTGGCCAGCACGGCCTCCACCACCTGCGGAATCACCAGCAGCCCGCCGGTCATGATCGCCTCGTCGAGGCGTCCGCTGATCGAGAGCACGCCGTCCTCGTAGGCGCCCGCGTCCTCGGTGCGGAACCAGCCGGGTTCGGCGAAGGCCGGATGATCGGGCAGATTGCGGTACCCGTGCGCGATCATGGCGCCGCCGAGCAGCACCCGGCCGTCCTCGATCCGCACCTCGGTGCCGTCGAGCGGCACGCCCTCGTAGACGCAGCCGCCGCAGGTCTCGCTCATGCCGTAGGTCCGCACGACGGTGATGCCCGCCTCGCGCGCGCGTTCGTAGACCGGCAGCGGTGTCGCCGCCCCGCCGACCAGCACGCCGTCGAGTTCGGCCAGCGCCTTGGCCGCCACCGGCGAATCCAGCGACTTGATCAGCTGGGTGGGCACCAGCGCGGTGTAGCGGCGCGGCCCGCGCATGGCGGCCACGGCGCCGGCCAGCGCCTCGGGCAGGAACCCGCCCGACACGTCCAGCACGGTCGGCTCGGTGCCCGCCAGGATGCTGCGCAGCAGCACCTGGATGCCCGCGATGTGATGGGTCGGCAGGGCCAGCAGCCAGCTGCCGGGTCCACCGAGGCGGTCGTGGGTGGCGTTACCGCTGGCCCGCAGGGCTTCGGCGCCGAGCAGCGCGCCCTTGGGGATACCGGTGGTGCCGGAGGTGGTCACCACCAGCGCGACGTCGTCGTCGATCGGATCGCCGGGCTTGAGCGCGTCGGAGAGCCTGCGCGCCTCGCGGCGATCGGTGGTCGGGATCGGCAGC
The DNA here is from genome assembly GCF_040654235.1 of Nocardia sp. NPDC050718. NCBI lineage: Bacteria > Bacillati > Actinomycetota > Actinomycetes > Mycobacteriales > Nocardiaceae > Nocardia > Nocardia sp. NPDC050718. The sequence continues at coordinate 822,831 of NZ_JBFAHQ010000001.1, forward strand.
CACGCCGGGCCGTTGCCGTCGAGCGCCTGACGCAGGTGGGGAAGCACTTCGCCGACACCGGAACCGGTCGGCATCTGCAGCGTCCGCAGGGTTCTACTCACGCCACCACCTCCGGATACAGCTTGCTGCGCTCCCTCACGGCTTCGATCGTGTCATGCGACGGCCGAGACCCGGCCAACGGGTCGGTTTGCCGGGATAACGTTCGCCACAAGGCAGGCATAGCGACTGCGATTCAGTAGATGGACGACGACTCGCACTGCGCTCCGGACGACGGCGGTCGGGCGCTTGCTCGCAGCTATCGTGCGCGGCCGGACCCGGATCGGCAACTCGGGTCCGCCGCGATAACCACTCGTTCACTCCGCCGACCAGCGCGGATCCCGCCGGATCGGATGTTCGGCAGGAACCTGTACCAGAACGATCGCGATGCCGTCCGGGTCGCGCACCCACATCTCCCACAGTCCCCACGGCTCGAGCTCGGGTGCGCGCTCGATCGCAATTCCCTTCAGCGCCAACTCCGCCGCCGCGTCGGCGACATCGCGCACCTGCAGCCAGATCGCGCCGTCGAACCGGCCCGGCTCGCCGCTGCCGCCGTGCCCGGCGACCTCGATCAGGCCCTGTCCGGCGTAGAACACGGTGCCGCCCGGGTACTCCCGCGCGATCGCCAGGCCGAGGCCGTCCCGGTAGAACGCCAGCGTGGTGGCATAGTCGCTGGGCCGCACGATGATCCGGCTGTTGAGAATGTCCATGGGGCCGTCCGTTCTCAGAAGTACCAGGGGTAGGGCGCCCAGTCGGGCTTGCGCTTCTCCAGGAACGCGTCGCGGCCCTCGACCGCTTCGTCGGTCATGTACGCCATCCTGGTCGCCTCGCCCGCGAAGAGCTGCTGGCCGACCAGGCCGTCGTCGAGCAGGTTGAAAGCGTATTTCAGCATCCGTTGGGCCTGCGGGGATTTGCCGTTGATGTCGGCGGTCCACTCCAGCGCGAGGTTCTCCAGCTCGTCGTGGTCGACGACCTTGTTCACCGCGCCCATCTGGTGCATCTCCTCGGCCGTGTACGGCCTGCCGAGGAAGAAGATCTCGCGGGCGAACTTCTGCCCGACCATCTTCGCCAGGTACGCGCTGCCGTAGCCGCCGTCGAACGAGCCGACATCGGCGTCGGTCTGCTTGAACCGCGCGTGCTCGCGCGAGGCCAGCGTCAGGTCGCAGACCACGTGCAGGCTGTGCCCGCCACCGGCCGCCCAGCCGTTCACCAGCGCGATGACGACCTTGGGCATGAAGCGGATCAGCCGCTGGACCTCCAGGATGTGCAACCTGCCCGCGCGCGCGGTGTCGACGGTGTCGGCGGTCTCGCCCTCGGCGTACTGGTAGCCGTTGCGGCCGCGGATGCGCTGGTCGCCGCCGGAGCAGAAGGCCCAGCCGCCGTCCTTGGGGCTGGGGCCGTTGCCGGTGAGCAGCACCGCGCCGACATCGGGTGACATCCGCGCGTGATCGAGCGCGCGGTAGAGCTCGTCGACGGTGTGCGGACGGAACGCGTTGCGCACCTCCGGCCGGTCGAACGCCACCCGCACCGTGCCCTGCTCGATATGTCGGTGGTAGGTGATGTCGGTCAGGTCCTCGAACCCGGGGACGGGCCGCCACAGCTTCGGATCGAAAGTCACGACCCTGATTATTGCCCTACCGTCCGGCGGACCGGTACGAGGTCGTAACACCGCAGCTCGAGCGGTCGGCGCGTGTTTCCCGGACCCGGTGCGTATAGTTGCGGCTGCTCGTTCAACGAACCGATCCGGAGGAACCTGAAAGTGGTTGCAGCGCTGTCTGAATCCCTGCTCGACGACACCAAGCGTCCGGCTTTTCTCGCCGACGCCGTCGAAGTTCTCGACGCCGAGGTCTCGGACAAAGGTGGTGCGTCCGGCCTGGCCGTGAAGGGTGGCTACGCGGCGGTCAAGAAGATCAGCCCGACCATCGTTCCCGATGCGCTGGCCTCGCTGGCGCCGAAGCTGCTCGATCAGCTCCAGCCGTACTGGGCCGAATACACCACCTCGGGTGCGGGCACCTTCGCCGACCTGCTGACCTCGAAGTCCGATGAGGTCGCCGAGTCGCTGCTGGCCGTCACCGACGCCCGCGCCGACGCGTCGAGCCGTCCCGCCCTGCAGAAGGTGTACTCCTCCATGCGTGGCTCGGCCAAGAAGCACGTCGTCGAGGCCCTGCCGCGGGTGGCCGACCTGGTGCAGAAGCACGCGGGCTGAGTCCCATGGCGGGGTAGCCCCCGCGTCAGATCGAACGTGAGGCCGGTGCGGCCCGGGTGCGAACCCGTCCGCACCGGCCTTTCGCGTCGGTGGGTGACCACACTCACGTAACGGGGGACGGGGCGGTCGCCGCCACAGCATTTCCCGGTCGGCGGTAAATTCCGGAGCTGCGATTGTGAGCCGGGCAACGCCGTCGGTGAACAGCTGGAAAATCGCGGGTTGCCGACAATTCCGGACGCGCGGCGACGGTTCCGCGCGATTGACTCTTTCCGTTCCGAATCGATTACGTTCGATTTCAGGTGATTCGGAAGGCGAATTACCGCGACGCGGAAAATGTCCTTTCCGCTCGGTTCGGTTCGAGAAGGAAGTTCGGTCCCATGATCTCTCGCAAGACTCTCGCCGCCACCGGTGCCGCCGCGGCCGCCGCCGTGATGTTCCTCGGTCCCGTCGCCGTCGCGAGCGCCGACTCGGGTTCGGCGACCGGATCCTTCAGTGGCTCCGCCGATCTGGCCAGTGGCTCCGCCGACCTGTCCTCGGGTTCGGCCGCCCTGACCACCGGTTCGGCCGCCGGCGCCGGCGTGCTCGACTCGGGCAGCTCGGCGCTCGACGGCGGTACCTCGGCACTGGTCAACGTCATCGACCTGATCACCGGTATCAACGGTCTGCTGCCCGCGCCCGCCGCGTCCTGAGCTGATCTGTGTGTGTTTTTCCGGAATTCGGCGGCAGGGGTGAATCTGTCGCCGAATTCCCCTTTTTCGGCATATCGGACACCCGGTCGCGGAATAACTCCCACGTAATTACGGAAACGCTTCGGCTGGTGCCGATATCGGACGGTCGAAACACGTGACCGTACCGCCGATCCGCCGGTTGCGGTGGCCGGTCCGCCCGGCCGGTGACGCAGACAACGCGGGCCGGGGGCAGACGCGTGTGGTCCGGTCTGACACTCTGGGATTGTGAATCCGTCAACTGCGCAGGCACGAGTGGTCGTCGACGAGCTCGTGCGCGGCGGCGTCCGCGAGGTCGTGCTCTGCCCCGGATCGCGCAACGCCCCACTGGCCTTCGCGCTGCAGGCGGCGGACGTGGCCGGACAGCTGCGGCTGCACATGCGCATCGACGAGCGCACCGCGGGCTTCCTCGCGGTCGGGCTCGCGGTGTCGTCCGGGCGGCCGGTGCCGGTCGTGATGACCTCGGGCACCGCCGTCGCCAATCTGGGCCCCGCCGTGCTGGAGGCCAACTACGCCCGGGTGCCGCTGATCGTGGTCAGCGCGAACCGGCCGTACGAGATGCTCGGCACCGGCGCCAACCAGACGGTCGAGCAGCTGGGCCTGTTCGGCAGCCAGGTGCGGGCCACCATCAGCCTCGGGCTCGCCGAAGCCGAGGCGGGGGAGTCGGCCTATCCGCGCCAGAACAGCGTCTGGCGCTCCTCGGTGTGCCGGGTGCTCGCCGCGGCCCGCGGCACCAGGTCGGGCAATGCCGGTCCGGTGCAGTTCGACATCCCGCTGCGCGAGCCGCTGGTGCCCGAGCTCTCCGACGATCCGCTGCCCACCGGCCGCGACGGCGAACAGCCCTGGACCGCCACCCAGTACGCCACCCTCGACGTGCCGCTCGACATCGACCTGACGCCCGACACCGTCGTCATCTCCGGCCACGGCGCGCGCCTGCTGCCCGAACTCGCCGAGCTGCCGACCGTGGCCGAGCCGACGGCGCCGATGCACGGTCCCGCCCTGCATCCGCTCGCGTTGCCGCTGCTGAAGCCGACGCAGGCGATCATCACCGGCCGCCCGACCCTGCACCGGCAGGTCTCGCGGGTGCTCGCCGACCCGAATGTCACCGTCTTCGCGCTCACCACCGGCCCGCGCTGGCCCGATGTCTCCGGCAATGTCGTCGGCACCGGTACCCGCGCGGTCACCACCGGCGCGCCGCGACCGGAGTGGCTGGCGCGCTGCGCCGATCTCAACCGGCAGGCGGAATCGGTGGTGCGCGCCGAACTGGCCACCCACCCGAAGGCCACCGGCCTGCACGTCGCGGCCGTCGTCATGGACGCGCTGCGCGAGGGCGATCAGCTGCTGCTCGGCGCCTCCAACCCGGTCCGCGACGCGGCGCTGGTCTCGCATCCGCGCCCCGGTGTCCGGGTGCTGTCCAACCGCGGCGTCGCCGGCATCGACGGCACCGTCTCCGGCGCGGTCGGCGCCGCACTGGCCCATCCCGGCCGCACCGTCGCGCTGATGGGCGACCTGACCTTCCTGCACGACGCGTCCGGCCTGCTGATCGGCCGTGGCGAGCCGCGACCCGACAACCTCACCATCGTCGTCGCCAACGACGACGGCGGCGGCATCTTCGAGCTGCTCGAACAGGGTGATCCGCAGTACGCGGGCGTGTTCGAGCGGGTCTTCGGTACCCCGCACGGCATGGACCTGGCCGCCCTGTGCGCGGCCTACCGCATCCCGCACCGCCAGGTCGACCCGGCGGAGCTGGCCGTGGAGCTGGCGGGCGACGCGCACGGACTGCGCGTGCTCGAGGTCGCGACGGAGCGCTCCAGCCTGCGCGAACTGCACGCCACCGTCCGCGCCAAGATCGCGGGCTAGGCGGGGCCGGTCACGGCTCCTCGACGAATTCGTCCTCGTAGGGGACCGGGATCGTCTGCTCGATCACGTCGGCGGCGTTCGCGGTGTCGGCGTCGCGGTCGATATTGGCCGCCATCTCGTCGGAGTATCGGGCGGCATCGAAGGACGCCGGGTCGTCGGGATCGTCGGCGGCGAAGGCCGATTGTTCCTGTTCGATCCGATCGGCCTCGGGGACTTCGTCGAGCGGCCGGGCGGTGTAGTCGATCATCGGTGCTCCTCGGTTGTCGCCTCGCACGGTGTCGCTGATCGTTCCGCCATCCAGCGTGCGCCGATCGGCAGCGCTCGGCAACCCGCGCGCCGATGAGAGCGCGCGGCTCGCGTCGTCTGCATTGGTGACCGAGTCCGTCCTCGCCCAGGAGCGTCCATGGAACCGCAATTCGACTTCGCCCTCGCCGCCCGCACTCTCGCCGACGTCGTCGCCGGGATCCCCGACGACCGGCTCGACGCCCTGACGCCGTGCGAGGACACCACCGTGCGCCAGGTGCTCGCCCACGTCGTCGGGCTGACCGAGGCCTTCCGGCAGGCCGCCACCAAGGAGTCCGTCGGCCGTTCGGAGCCGCCGAGCCTGGACAGCCCGCTGGCCGTCGACTGGCGCACCCTGATCCCCGCCCAGCTCGCCGCGCTCACCGAGGCCTGGCGGATCCCCGCGGCCTGGGACGGCGACGCCGAGGCCGGTGGCGTCGTGCTGCCCGCGGCGATCATGGCCACCGTCGCGCTCGACGAGGTCACCGTGCACGCCTGGGATCTCGCGGTCGCCACGGGACAGTCCGTGACTGTCGATCCGAACCATCTGGCGATCCTGCTCGACTTCCTGCGCGACACCGACCCGGACGGCACCCCCGGGCTATTCGGTCCGGTCGTCGCCGTGCCCGATGCAGCGCCCGCGTTCGACCGCCTGCTCGGGCTGACCGGACGCGATCCGGGCTGGCGTCCGGCTGCGATCGCAGCGGACCGGCGGGTTTGATACGGTCGCAGCACGTTTGACGGTAAACCTGGGGGGTTTCGTTGTGCTGCAATTCGTTCTGATCCTGATGGCCCTGGCCGGGCTGTTCTCCTGGATGGCCTTCACCAACGGCAGCGTGGTCGTCGCCGTGATCTTCGCGCTGCTGGCGCTGGCGCCGCTGATCGCGATCGTGGTCGCCATGGTGCGCAAGCGAACCGGAGCCACCGGTCCGCTGTTCGGCAAGCAGTCCAGGGTGGTGGGAGTGATCGCGCTGGTGACCGTCATCGGGGCGGTCGGCTACGCGGTGTACTGGACCTTCTGGACGCCGAAGGAGTACGAGGGCCAGCTGGCGAACGTGCGCGACATGGAATCGGCCTGCCATGACATGGGCGGCAAGTTCTTCCCGTCCGCGGCCGAATTCGGCGGGCCCGCACCGCATCCGGTGGTCGCGTTCGTCGACGAGCAGGTGGGTGGGACCTCGGAGGCCGAGATCGGCGGTTCCGACGCGCCGCGCGAGTGGGGCGGCCGCGGGCTGAAACCCGCCGACGTGCAGCTCATCGCCTGCCTCGACGAGGCCGAGGACGGCAAGTTCCTCACCGACTGCAAGTTCACCGGCAGCACGCTGCCGCTCTATCAGGGTCGCTACGACGTGACCATCCGCGAGGCACGGACCGGCCGCACGGTCGGGACCGTCGAACTGGCGGGCAAGTCGACGCCCGACTGCCCGTTCTCGGCGCTCACCAAGGGCGACAACCCGAAGATCCACACCGAGCCCGACCTCGCCGAATACCAGCGCGCGCTGGCCGAATTCGTCTCGAAGTAGGCCGGTTCAGCGGACGAAGGCGCCGCCGATCGTGGCGAGGGTGGCCGCCCGCGCCGACTGATCGGCGGCGCAGTCGTCGATGGGGTCACCGCTGGCGAGCAGCCGGTAGTACAGCGGCGCCGACACCGCTGACAGGACCGCGCGCGCGTCGGTGCCCGCGGGTGCCTCGCCGCGCGCCACGGCGTCCTCGACACAGGGCGCCCACTCGGTGAGCCGGGTGTCGTAGAAGGTGTGCAGCGCCGTGGCGGTGACCTCGTCGCCGGTGGCCGCGGCGATGACGGCGCGGAACAGATTGCCCTGGCGCGGGTCGGCGAGCGTCTTCGCCACCAGCCGGGCATTGGCGGTCAGGTCGTCGAGCAGGGCACCGGTGTCGGCGCGCGGCAGCGACTGCTCGGCCATGTCGACGAGCAGATCGGCGACCAGGCCCGCCGGTGTGCGCCAGCGCCGGTAGACCGTCGTCTTGCCGACGCCAGCCGTCGCGGCGACCTCCGCCAGATCGAGGCTGACGAAGCCCCGGTCGGCGATCAGATCACCCGCCACCTGCAGGACCGATTCGCGGACCCGGGCGGTGCGTCCACCTGGGCGAACGGACCCCGGCCAGGCGATGTCGTGATTCATAACGGAACTCCAGTTTCATTTAGCGCGCAACGGGTGTACTGTCCGAAGTGTTAACGGAACTATAGACCCTTTAGGAGTTCTCATGGAGTACCGGCGGCTCGGCGCATCGGGTCTGCACGTTCCCGCGCTCGGTTTCGGCGCGGGCACCTTCGGCGGACGGGGCGCGCTGTTCAGCGCCTGGGGCGATACCGACGCGGCGCAGGCCAGGCGCCTGGTCGATATCAGCCTGGAGGCGGGCGTCACCCTGTTCGACACGGCGGACGTGTATTCCGACGGCGCCTCGGAGGAGGTGCTCGGCGCGGCGATCAAGGGCAGGCGCGAGCAGGTGCTGCTGTCGACCAAATCCGCACTGCCGACCGGGCCCGGCGCACACGAGGCCGGTGCGGGCCGGGCCCGGCTGATCCGCGCCGTCGACGCGTCGCTGCGCCGGCTCGGCACCGACTACCTCGATCTGTTCCAGCTGCACGCCTTCGACGCGGGCACCCCGCTCGCGGAAACCCTCACGGCCCTCGACGATCTCGTGCGCGCGGGCAAGATCCGCTACGTCGGCGTCTCCAACTTCGCCGGCTGGGAACTGATGAAGACGCTGTCCACCGCCGAGGCGCTCGGCCTGGAAAAGCCGGTCGCGCACCAGGTGTACTACTCGCTGGTCGGCCGCGACTACGAGTGGGAGCTCATGCCGCTCGCCGCCGATCAGGGTGTCGGCGCGATCGTCTGGAGTCCGCTGGGCTGGGGCAGGCTCACCGGCAAGGTCCGTCGTGGCCAGCCGCTACCGGCGGGCAGCAGGTTGCACGAGACCGCGCAGGCGGGTCCGCCGGTGGACGACGAACACCTCTACGACATCGTCGACGTCCTCGATCGGATCGCCGCCGAGACCGGCCGCAGCGTCCCGCAGATCGCCCTCAACTGGCTGCTCACCCGCCCCACCGTCGCCAGCGTGCTGATCGGCGCCCGCAACGAGGAACAGCTGCGCCAGAACCTCGGCGCGGTCGGCTGGGAGCTGGAACCGGAGCATCGGACTGCCCTCGACGCCGCGAGCGCGACCACGCCGCCGTACCCGTACTACCCGTACCACCGGCTGCCTGACTTCACCCGGCTGAATCCGCCGACCGTCCGGGCGGCGTGATCAGTACACGTCGCGGACGTAGCGCTTCTCGGCGACCAGCTGCTTCTTGAAGGCCAGGGCACCGGCCTCGTCCAGCTTCCCGTGGATCTGGGCGATGCGCAGCAGGGTGTCGTCGACATCCTTGGCCATCCGGGCCGCGTCGCCGCAGACGTAGAAGTGGCCGCCGTCGCGCAGCCACGACCACAGCTCGGCGCCGTGCTCGATCATCCGGTGCTGGACGTAGACCCGCTCGCGCTGATCGCGGGAGAAGGCCAGGTCCAGCCGGGTGAGGAAGCCGGAGCGGAACATGTCCTCCAGCTCGGCCCGGTAGTAGAAGTTCTGGGCGGCGTGCTGGTCGCCGAAGAACAGCCAGTTGCGCCCGGTCGCGCCCATGGCCCGGCGTTCGTGCAGGAATCCACGGAAGGGGGCGATACCGGTGCCGGGGCCCACCATGATCATCGGGGCGTTCGGGTCCAGCGGCGGACGGAAGTGCGGCGCGCGCTGCAGGAAGATCGGCACCTCGGCGCCGGCCCGGTCGGCGAGGAAGGTCGAGCACACGCCGCCGCGCCGGGCGGAGTTGCCCGCCGGCTCGCCGTAGCGGACGACGCCGACGGTCAGCTGCACTTCGTCGGGGGTGGTCAGTGGGCTGGAGGAGATCGAATACTGGCGCGGCTGCAGCTTTTTCATGGTGCCGAGCCAGTCGACCAGATCGGTGCGCACCGGGAAGTCACGCAGCACGTCGGCGGCTTGCCGGTCCCACAGGTAGTTGGCCAGTTCGTTGCGGTTGTCGCGCCGCAGCAGCTTGGCCAGCTGCGGGTGCGGATTGCGTTCGGCGATGAAGCCGAGCAGGTCCTGGCTCACCTTGGTGATGTCGTAGTGGGTGCGCAGTGCCTCGGCGAGGGTGAGCTCGCGGTCGTCGAGCTCGATCACGCGGCGGCCGTCCAAGCCGGTCGCGGTGAGCCACTCCTCGACGAGCTCCGGGCCGTTGGCGGGCAGGACGCCCAGCGAATCACCGACCTCGTAGCTGGCGTCGAGGTCGTGCAGGTCGAAACCGAAGCGGCGCACCTCCTTCGGCGAACCCGGCGCGCTGAGGATTTCGTTGCGCATCAGCATCGCTCGGACCGGGGACTGGCGGGTGAAGGGCGCGGGTGCGGTGCGCTTGACCCGGGTGGGCGCCGGCGCGAGCGGGCGATCGAGCACGATCGCGCCGCCGCGACCGGTCGGCTGGGGCAGCGACGAGCCGGAAACCTGGTGTGGCTCCGGGGTGTCGATGCCCGGCCCCTCCGGCGGGGTGTCGTCGCCTGGCGTCGACCCGCCGAGCGCGGCGAGCACGTCGTCGAGCCACTGCTCGGCGGCATCGGCGAAGTCGGGTTCGCTGTCGACGCGGGGCACCAGCGGCTTGGCGCCGCGCGCGGCGAAGAGGCGGTCGAGTTTGCGGCCGTGACCACAGAAGTCGTCGTAGGAGGAGTCGCCGAGGGCGAAGACCGCGTAGCGGACGTCGTTGAGCCGGACGATGCTGTCCTCGAGCCTGCTCCAGAAGTCGGCGCCGTTGTCGGGCGGGCCGCCGTCACCGAAGGTGCTGGTGACGATGAGGATGTCGCCGGTGAGCGCCGACAGCTCGCAGGAATCCATGTCGAGCAGCGACGGCAGGAATCCGGCGGCGGACAGGCGCGCGGCGACGGTGGCCGCGAGTTCCTCGGCATTGCCGGTCTGCGATGCCCACAGGACCGTCACCGGGGCGGCCGCCGGAGCATCGGCGGCCGGAGCGTCGGCGGTGGCGCCGGAGGTGCGGGAGTACATCCCGGCCAGCAGCCCGTCGACCCAGAGACGGGACTGGGCCGAGAGCGGCGCGCTCGCGGGCAGCACCGGCTGCCCGGACACCGGCAGCGACTGCAACGCGGCGAGGTATCCGCCGAGGTAGATGCGCTCGGTCTCACTGAGTGTCGGCGAGGCGCCCGCGTCGAGGCCGAGGATCCCGGCCAGCGGATGCGCGCTCGGCGGGGCGGACAGCTGGGTGGGCTGGGCCGGCGCCTGCTCGGGAGCGGCGGCGGGCCCGACCCGGCGCAACGCCACCGCGCACGCCTTGAACTCCGGTTGCAGCGAGGCGGGATCCACCGCGTCGTTGGTGACGGCGTTGATCGTCAGATATTCGCCCTGTTCGTCGTTCCAGTGGAAAGGAGCGAAGCAATCGCCGGGCCGGACCCGATCGCTGATCTGCACCGGCAGCACGGCACGGCCACGGCGCGAGGCGATTTCGAGCTGGTCGCCGGGCTGCAGATCCAGATTTCGCGCATCCTCGGGATGCACTTCGACGAAGGGAGCGCCGTTGAGCTTGGTCAGCTTGGCGACCTTGCCGGTCTTGGTCATCGTGTGCCACTGATGCTGCAACCGGCCGGTGTTCAGCAGGAACGGGTAGTCGTCGTCGGGCAGTTCGGCGGCGGGCAGGTGCGGGCGGGGGAAGAACACCGCGCGCCTGCTCGGGGTCGCGAACGCCAGTCGCGGTGTGGTGCCGTCGGATTCGACGTGCAGCGGCTGGTGTACGCCGTCGTTGAGATAGCGGATCGGATTGCGCGGTGCGGCGCTGTCGTTGCACGGCCACTGCATCGGGCCTTCACGCAACCGCTCGTAGCTCATGCCGCTCAGGTCGTAGCCCGTGGCCGGATTGGTGAAGCGCTGGATCTCGGCGAAAACCTCGGCGCTCGAGGCGAAGTCGAATCCGGGGAAGCCCATGGCCGTGGCGACCTGCGCGATCAGCAGCCAGTCCGGCCGCGCGTCGCCGATCGGATCGACGGATTGCTGGAGCAGGGTGACATTGCGCTCGGAGTTCACCATCACCGCGTCGGCCTCGGCCCACAGCGTGGCGGGCAGCAGCAGATCGGCGTAGGCGTTGGTGGCGGTCTCGGTGTAGGCGTCCTGCACCACGACCAGCTCGGCCGCCTCCAGCCCCGCGATCACCGTCTTGCGATTGGCCACGGTGGCGACGGGATTGGTGCAGATGATCCACGCGGCCTTGATCTCGCCGTCGGCCAGGCCGCGGAACATGTCGATGGTGCCGGGGCCCGCCTCGGTGCGCAGGGTGTCGGCGGGCAGATCCCACGCGGTCTCGACGAAGGTCCGGTCGGCGGGGGAGAGCAGGCTGCGCTGGCCGGGCAGACCGGGACCCATGTAGCCCATCTCGCGTCCGCCCATGGCATTGGGCTGGCCCGTGAGCGAGAACGGGCCGCTGCCGGGGCGGCAGATCGCGCCGGTCGCCAGGTGCAGGTTCACCAGGGCGTTGGTGTTCCAGGTGCCGTGGGTCGACTGGTTGAGTCCCATCGTCCACAGCGACATCCACTCGCCCGCCTCGGCGATCATCGTCGCCGCGGTCCGGATGTCGGCCTCGGCCAGGCCGGTGAGCTCGGCGACCCGGGCGGGCGGGTAGTCGGCGAGGAACTCGGGCATCGCGTCCCAGCCCTCGGTGTGCTCGGCGATGAACGCGGTGTCGATCGCGCCGTCGGCGATGAGCAGGTGCAGCAGGCCGTTGAGCAGCGCGAGGTCGGTGCCGGGCGCGATCTGCAGGAACAGGTCGGCGCGGGCTGCGGTGTCGGTGCGGCGCGGGTCGACCACGATCAGCTTGGCGCCGGCCTTGAGCCGGTCGGCCATCCGCAGGTAGAGGATCGGGTGGCAGTCGGCCATGTTCGCGCCGGAGACGAGGAACAGGTCGGCGTGCTCGAAGTCGTCGTAGGAGCCAGGCGGGCCGTCGGCACCGAGGGACTGCTTGTAGCCGGTGCCCGCGCTGGCCATGCACAGCCGGGAGTTGGCCTCGATGTGCTTGGTGCGCAGATAGCCCTTGGCCAGCTTGGTCGCCAGGTACTGGGCCTCGAGCGACATCTGTCCGGAGACGTAGAGGGCGATCGCGTCGGGCCCGTGCTCGTCGAGGATGGCGCGCAGCCGGGTGGCGGTTTCGTGGACGGCCTCGTCGACCGGCAGCGGGACGGGGACCTGGCCGCGCTCGGGGCGGTGGTAGGCGGTGTCCATCCGGCCGGGGGCGGCCATCATCTCGGCGTGCGTCGCGCCCTTGGTGCACAGCCTGCCCGCGTTCGCCGGATGCAGCTTGTCGCCGCTGACCTTGGCGATCAACCGCGCACCCGACTGATCGGTCTTGGTCTGGACGGTGATGCCGCAGCCGACGCCGCAGTACGAGCACTGTGAACGCACAGTGTCCGTGTCGCGGATGTCAGCTTCCCCTGTCATGCCTTCGATCATCCGCACCTGTCGTTGCGCTCGATTTACCGAACGTTATGTCCAGGTGACAATCGACCTCACACGTCAAAATTTCGGTCGTGAGGTCCGGCCGCGAATATCGGGCCTGATCAGGGCGCATTCCGGCGCACCGCCGCGCGTCGCGCACGGCCCCGGGGTGACGGGACTCACCCCGGGATCGGGGCGGTTCAGCCCAGTTTGTAGCCGCGGTGCAGCGCCACCACACCGCCGGTGAGGTCGCGCCACTGCACCGAATCCCACCCGGCGTCGGCGATGCGCCGGGCCAGCCTGCGCTGGTTCGGCCACGCGCGGATGGACTCGGCCAGGTAGACGTAGGCGTCGGGGTTGGAGCTGACCGCGCGCGCCACCCGCGGCAGCGCCTTCATCAGGTACTCCATGTAGACGGTGCGGAACGGCCCGAACACCGGCGTGGAGAACTCGCACACCACCACCCGGCCGCCCGGCTTGGTCACCCGCAGCATCTCGCGCAGCGCGAGGTCGATATCGGCGACATTGCGCAGGCCGAAGGAGATGGTCACCGCGTCGAAGGAGTCGTCGGCGAAGGGCAAGGCCATCGCGTCACCGGCGACCATCGGCACCTGACGGAACCGGCCCGCGGCCAGCATGCCCTGGGAGAAGTCGGTGGCCACGCACCAGGCGCCCGACTTGCCGAGCTCGACGGTCGAGACGCCGGTGCCCGCGGCGAGGTCGAGAACCCGCTCACCCGGCCGCAATCCGAGCGCGCGGCGCGTCGCCCACCGCCAGTATCGATCCTGGCCCGCGGAGATGACCGTGTTGGTGAGGTCGTAGCGCTTGGCCACACCGTCGAACATCGACGCGACCTCGTGGGGTTGCTTGTCCAGCGATGCCCGAATCGGTTCCCGCTGCTCTGTTGTCGCCACGATTCGAGCTTATCCGGCGCGCGTCCCGGCGCTCTACGCCGAGCGCGGCAAGCGGTCCCGCATGCCGGTCACCTCGGCGTAGTGGGTCATCAGTTCGGTGCAGATCGCGGGCCAGGTGCGGTGCAGCACCGACTTGCGGGCCGCCGTCGCGAACCGGGCGCGCTGGCCCTGGTCGCGCAGGGCCGACACCGCGCTGGGCAGCAGTTCGGCGAAGCGGTCGACCGGCAGCAGGTAGCCGTTGCGGCAGTGCGCGATCAGATCGCGCGGCCCGCCCGCGTCCGGACCGATCACCGGCACACCGGAGGACAGCGCCTCCTGCACGCCCTGGCAGAACGTCTCGTGCTCGCCCGGATGCACCATCACGTCCAGGCTCGCGTAGTGCGTGGCCAGTTCGCTGCCGCCGAGCTCGCCGGTGAACACCGCGCCGGGCATCAGCCTGCTCAGCCGCGCGCGTTCCGGGCCGTCACCCACGACGACCAGCTGGATCGACGGATCGCCCGCCAGCGCCGCGAGCCGGTCGACGTGCTTCTCCGGCGCGAGCCTGCCGACGAAGCCGACCACCAGCCGGTCTTCGTCGCCCAGCCAGCTCGCCCGCAGGTCGGCGCTGCGCGCGGCGGGGTTGAACCGGTCGATGTCGACGCCGCGTCCCCACCGGTGCACCCGGGGGATGCCGTGCTCGGCCAGGTCCTGGGCGGCCGCCGAGGACGGCGCCAGCGTGCGGGTGGCGCCCTCGTGGATCCGGCGCGTCCACGCCCAGGCGGCGCGGGCGGCCAGGCCGAGGCCGTAACTCTTGGCGAAACCGGCGACATCGGTCTGATACACCGCGATCGAGGGCAGATCGAGCCGGGTCGCCGCGGCCAGCCCGCCTGCGCCGAGCAGGAACGGCGAGGCCAGATGCACCACATCGGGATCGAAGGCGGCGATGGCGGCGGTGATCCCGGGCTGCGGCAGCCCCACCGGCAGCGAGCTGACCTTCGGCACCATCATCGCGGGCACGCGGTGCACCGGGAAGCGGCCGTGGAAGCGGGGTGCGGGTGGTGCGCCGCGCAGGGTGTCGGGTGCCACGATCATCGCGTCGTGTCCGTGCTGGTCCAGGTGGTCCAACACCCGCAACACGGAGTTGACGACGCCGTTCATGTTCGGCAGGAAGGACTCCGCCACGATGGCTACGCGCACCACCTCAGGGTGACCGCCACACCGCGCGACACCCCCACACAGACGTGAAGCCGGGACGAACAGCAGGCGAAGTTACGCCTCGCGCTGCTTGCGCCGGATGAGCCACAGCACCGGCAGCGCCAGCGCCCAGACCACCACGATCACCGACGCCGCGGGGATGATCGCCACCCGGGCGTCGCGCCCGGCGACCCGGACCAGATCGGGGTCGCGGGTGCTGTACTCGACATTGATCCGCTGCCCGGCCGTCAGATTGGTCGGATACAGGATGCCGACCTTCGGATTGTGCGTGACGCTGTCCGGCGTCACGTACATGACCGCCGACCGCAGCCTGCCCGCCGAGAGCACCTCGCCGGAGGTGGTGCCGCGATGATGCTCGATCTCGAAGTCGTTGCGCCAGGCCGCGAGAACCAGCAGCACCATCAGCACGCTGATCACGGTGGCCACGCCCAGCACCGACGTCCGCGCCCGTCGCAGGCGCTTGGTCCGCCGCTCCGACAGGCTCACATCCGACACCCGGCACACAGTACCGTTGCCGCCATGTCCCGAAAATTCAGCTTCACCGTGCCCTACGCAGTCCCGGTCGAAGATCTTCACCGGGCACTCGTCGACGATGCGGTCTGGCAGGAGCGATTCGCTGCCGCCGAGACCGCGACCCTCGAACTCTCCCATCCCGACGGGCCGGGTTCGATTCGCCTCCATATGACTGAAACGCCCGGCCGGGACAAGGTCCCCGGCCTGGTCCGCAAGGTGCTCAAGAGCGATCTGGTGCTGTCCAGGACCGACAACTGGCAGCCGCTGCAGGGCGAGGTCGCCAAGGGCAGCTTCACCGGCAAGACCGGCGGCATCAATACCGAGATGTCGGGCACCTATGAACTGCGTCCCACCGCCGAAGGCAGTGAGATCGAGGTCGTCGGCACCGTCACCGTGAAGGTGCCGCTGGTCGGCGGCGCGATCGAGCCGCTGGCCGAGCAGCTGCACCAGCGCGTGCTCAACAGTGAACGCAAGTTCATCGAGAACCGCTTCGCCACCAGATAGATCGCCGGAAGGTGCCGCCCGCCGGGCCGGGCGGCACCGCGCTCACGCGCTCGGCTCGACCAGGACCAGCCAGTTGCCCGAGTTGTCGCGGATGATGGCCTCGGTGCCGTACGGCCGCGCGGCGGGCGGCTGGATGAACTCGACGCCCTTGGCGGTGAGCTCTTCGAAGGTCTTCTGACAGTCCGCGGTGCGCAGCCCGAGCGCGCCGTGCGTGCCGTCGGCGAGGGCCCGCCGGATCGCCTCGGCCAGGTCGTCGGTCAGCGGTGGCCCCGGCACCATCAGCGTGACCTCGAGTTCGGTGTGCTCCGGATGGGCGACGGTCACCCACCGGAAGCCGTTGTCGCCCATGCTCACATCCGCCGTCTCGACGAATCCGAGCTTATCGATGTACCACTGCTTGGCGGCGTCCTGATCGGTCACATACACGGTGACCAGGGAAACGTTCGTGATCGTTGTCATGACCCGAGGCTAGGACGGGCCGGTGCCGCCGGGCTTCTCCGAAATTGCGGTGTCGGGCCGGACCCGGTCGGAGAGCCCGTGCATGAAGACGTAGCAGCCCGGAATGTGCGGCGCGCCGTCGGCGAACCTGGCCTGGTACTCGCTCGGCGTGACCCCGACCAGCTGACGGAACCTGCTGCTGAACGAGCCGAGGCTGGAGTACCCGACCAACATGCACACCTCGGTGACGGTCAGGTTGGTCGCCCGCAGCAGGTCCTGGGCCCGCTCGATCCGCCGCTCGGCCAGATAGGCGCCCGGCGTGCGCCCGTACACGGCCGTGAACGCGCGCAGGAAGTGGTACTTGGAGACCCCGGCCGCGCGGGCGAGGTCGTCCAGATCGAGCGGGTCGGCGTAGCGCTGATCGATCAGATCGCGGGCCCTGCGCAGATGCGGCAGCAGGGCAAGGACCGGTCGACGCGCCGTCCCGCTCACAGCGTCGTCAGCTGAACGGTGGCAGTTCGTCGGCGCGCAGCGAGGCCAGGCCCGCGGCTCGCCAGGCGCGGGCGGTGAGGTCGGCGTCCTCGTCGGTCACCAGATTGCCCATCACCCGAACCGCCGTGCGCTGCAGGTACTTCGAGCGCATCACCGGCGGGCCGCCGAGCGGGACCATCTTCGGGTGCGTGGCCAGCCCGGCCAGCCTGCGTGCCACCGAGAAGGTCCGGCCGTAGCGCTCGCGCAGCAGGCGCGGCCAGACCCGGCTCAGATCGGGCTCGTCGAGCAGCCCGGCCAGCAGGTGCCCGCCTTCGAGGCCGTAGTCGATGCCCTCGCCGTTGAGCGGGTTCACGCAGCCCGCGGCGTCGCCGACCAGGACCCAGTTCACCCCGGCCACGTTCGAGACCGCACCGCCCATCGGCAGCAGCGCCGACGCGACCGCGCGCAACTCGCCCTCGAGCTCCCACTCCTCCCGGCGCAACCGGGTGTAGTGCTCGATCAGCGGCTTGAGCGCGATGTGCGAGGGCCGCTGCTCGGTGGCCAGCGAGCCGACGCCGATATTCACCTCGCCGTTGCCCAGCGGGAAGATCCAGCCGTAGCCGGGGACCAGCTCGTCGGCGGCATTGCGCAATTCCAGGTGCGAGGAGATCCACTGATCGTCGCTGCGCCCCGACTTGATGTAGGCCCGCGCGGCGGTGCCGTAGGCGAAGCGCCGATGCCAGGTGCGGCCCAGCTGCTTTCCGATGGGGGAGCGCACTCCGTCGGCAACCACCAGCACCCGGCAGCGCACGGTGTGGGTGGTCTCGCCGATCCGCACGGTCACCCCGCCGACCCGCTCGCCCTCGCGCAGCACCTCGGTGACCTTGGCGCCGTCGACCATCCGCGCACCCGATTTGATCGCGGTCTCGCGCAGTTTGTCGTCGAGTTCGGTTCGGGGAACGGCACTCCCGTAGGTCGGGAACGACCCGCCCGGCCAGGGCAGCAGCGCCTCCCGGCCGAAGCCGGCCATCCGCAGCCCGTGATTCACCGTGTGCGCGCGCAGCCACTCGCCCAGACCCAGGTGCTCCAGCTCGGCGGTCGCCCGCGGTGTCAAGCCGTCACCACAGGTCTTGTCCCGGGGGAAGACCGCGGAATCGAGCAGCAGGACATCGCGTCCGGCCCGCGCGGCCCAGGCCGCCGACGCCGATCCCGCGGGTCCGGCCCCGACCACCAGCACCTCGACGTGGGCGGGCAGCGGCGCGTGGTCGGCGGGGGTGAGATCCGGTGAACCCATGGCTCAATACTGGCACCCCCGGCCGCTGTGCGAGAGTGTCGGGTACACCGGGAATAGTCACTGTGTGACCGTGTTCATCGGCCCTGGCGCCGGAACACGCTAGGTTGCTACCCGTCGGGGTCGGACGCATCGCTGGGAGAAGATAATGAGCACATCGGCTGTGAGCGACGAGAGCACCGTGGTTGCCGGGGTCGATCTCGTCGATCCCGAACTCGCCGCCACCGTGCGCGACGGGCTGGCCGCGGTCGAGAAACTGCTCGTCGACGAACTCTCCGACGGTGCGGAATTCCTGCAGGAAGCGGCGCTGCATCTCGCGCGCGCGGGCGGCAAGCGCTTCCGGCCGCTGTTCACCGTGCTCACCGGTCAGCTCGGTCCCAATCCCACCGATCCGGCCCTGGTCACCG
This sequence comes from Nocardia sp. NPDC050718, assembly GCF_040654235.1. Classification (NCBI taxonomy): domain Bacteria; kingdom Bacillati; phylum Actinomycetota; class Actinomycetes; order Mycobacteriales; family Nocardiaceae; genus Nocardia; species Nocardia sp. NPDC050718. The sequence continues at coordinate 841,148 of NZ_JBFAHQ010000001.1, forward strand.
CGGGCACGGTGGTGGAGCTGGTGCACCTGGCCACGCTCTACCACGACGACGTGATGGACGAGGCGCCCCAGCGGCGCGGCGCGGTCAGCGTCAACGCGCGGTGGGGCAACAACATCGCGATCCTGGCAGGCGACTACCTGTTCGCCCACGCCTCCCGCCTCACCTCGACGCTCGGCCCCGACGCGGTCCGGATCATCGCCGAGACCTTCGCCGAGCTGGTCACCGGCCAGATGCGGGAAACCATGGGTGCCAAGCAGACCCAGGACCCGGTCGAGCACTACCTGCGCGTGGTCTGGGAGAAGACCGGCTCGCTCATCGCCGCCGCGGGCCGCTTCGGTGGCACCTTCTCCGGCGCGGGCCCCGAGCACGTCGAGCGGCTGGCCCGCCTCGGTGACGCCGTCGGCACCGCCTTCCAGATCTCCGACGACATCATCGACATCTCGTCCTCGGCCGAGCAGTCCGGCAAGACTCCCGGCACCGACCTGCGCGAGGGCGTGCACACCCTGCCCGTCCTCTACGCCCTGCGCGAGTCCGGCGCCGACAGCGACCGCCTGCGCACGCTGCTGGACCACCCGCTGGACACCGACGCCGAGGTCGAGGAGGCGCTGGAATTGCTGCGTCGCTCACCCGGCATGGCCAAGGCCAAGGCCAAGCTCCAGGAATACGCCGACCTCGCCGACGCCGAACTGGCCGCCCTCCCGGCGGGCCCGGCCAACGAGGCCCTCACCCGCCTTGTCCGCTACACCATCGAACGGGTCGGCTGACCAGGAACTATCCCGGCCGCAGACACGTTCTCCGATCATGCCCAATGGGATCAAAACTTTCGGTTTGATGGTCGGGCTGTCGGCGCTCATCGTCGCCATCGGGGCGATGTTCCGCAGCCCGGCGATCCTGATCATCTCGATCGTGCTGGCCGTCGGCATGAACGCCTACGCCTACTTCAACAGCGACAAACTGGCGCTCGAGGCGATGCACGCGCAACCGGTCAGCGAACTGGAAGCGCCGGTCATGTACCGGATCGTGCGCGAGTTGGCGACCACGGCCCGGCAGCCGATGCCGCGGCTCTACATCAGCCCGACCAACGCCCCCAACGCGTTCGCGACCGGGCGCAATCCCCGCCATGCCGCGGTGTGCTGTACCAGCGGCATCCTGCAGCTGCTCGACGAGCGGGAGCTGCGCGCGGTGCTCGGGCACGAGCTGTCGCACGTCTACAACCGCGACATCCTGATCTCGTCGGTGGCGGGCGCGATGGCCTCGATCATCACCGGCCTGGCCAATATGGCCTTCTTCGCGAGTTCGTTCGGCAGCCGGGACGGACAGGGTCCGAACATCATCGCCGTGCTGCTGGTCTCGCTGCTCGGCCCGATCGCGGCGGGCCTGATCAAGATGGCCGTGTCCCGCTCCCGCGAGTACCAGGCCGATCAGTCCGGCGCCGAACTCACCGGTGACCCGCTGGCGCTGGCCTCGGCCCTGCGCAAGATCGAACGCGGCGTCCAGGTGGCTCCGCTGCCGCCGGACCCCAAACTCACCAGCGAATCGCACCTGATGATCGCCAACCCGTTCCGCGCCGGCGACCGTATCGCCCGCTGGTACTCGACGCACCCGCCCATGGCGGAGCGGATCAAGCGACTCGAAGAGATGGCGGGCGGCACCCACCGGCACTGAGCGCCGCCGTGCCGCCGATCTATCGGTAGTTCACGAACTGCAGGGCGATGCCGAAGTCCTCGCCCTTGAGCAGCGAGATCACGGCCTGCAGGTCGTCGCGCTTCTTGCTGCTGACCCGCAGCTCCTCGCCCTGGATCTGCGCCTTCACGCCCTTGGGACCCTCGTCGCGGATCTTCTTGGAGATCTTCTTCGCCTTCTCGGTGTCGATGCCCTGCACCAAAGTGCCGGTGATCTTGAACACCTTGCCCGAGGCCTGCGGCTCGCCCGCGTCGAACGCCTTCAGCGAGATGTCGCGGCGGATCAGCTTCTCCTTGAACACCTCGAGCGCGGCCTTGACCCGCTCCTCGGCGTTCGCGGTCAGCACGATGGCTTCCTCGCCCGACCACGCGATCGCCGCATCGGTGCCCTTGAAGTCGTAGCGGGAGTTCAGCTCCTTCTCCGCCTGGTGCAGCGCATTGTCGACCTCCTGACGATCGACCTTGCTCACCACGTCGAATGACGAATCAGCCACACTGCGCTCCTGTCCCTCACGGTCTGCCAACGGGTGGGCCGACAGGTGTGCCGGCCACCGAGACAGTTGTACCCGTATGCCCCCGTCGACCGTGCTCGCAGGGTCGTTGTGCAGGCGGTTTGCATTGTGGGTGTGGGTTCGTTGTAAGCTGCTCAGCGCACCGGAAACGGCGCACAAGGCAGATTGCCCGAGCGGCCAATGGGAGCAGACTGTAAATCTGTCGGTGAAAGCCTACGTAGGTTCGAATCCTACATCTGCCACATCGAACCCCGTCGATCATCAGATCGGCGGGGTTCTTTGGTATGTGCTGGCCCGCCTCCCCGAGATTTTGCGTGTCTTCCGGTAGCTCGACTGTTCGGTCTCGGGCTCGCGTTGTTCTCGCTCGGGGTCGAGGTGGTGGGGGAGTTACCCATGTTCGTGCGTGATCAGTGGGTTGCCAGGGGGTAAAAATGGGGTCTCACCTGGCGATTTGGTGCTCTTCGGTGGAAGTGTGTAATCTCTTTCAGGACGCCGGAGCACGGGGTCGCTCGGATCGGTTCGCCGACCAAGACACCTTGTGCCACGTAGTCATGCCCCCTTAGCTCAGTCGGCAGAGCGTTTCCATGGTAAGGAAAAGGTCAACGGTTCGATTCCGTTAGGGGGCTCGCCGGATTGCCGGTGGTGACCGACATTCCCGCCGGCCCACCGTAACAGGTCCGCCGTGGCGGTGTAGCTCAGTCGGTAGAGCAAACGACTCATAATCGTTGTGTCGCCGGTTCAAGTCCGGCCATCGCTACCAATAACGACTCAGCCCAGACCGGAAAGAAGGCAAATCGTGGCCGCGAAGTCCACCGATGTCCGGCCAAAGATCACCTTGGCCTGCGAAGAGTGCAAGCACCGCAACTACATCACCAAGAAGAACCGGCGCAACGACCCGGACCGCCTCGAGCTGAAGAAGTTCTGCCCGAACTGCGGAACCCACCGGGCGCACCGCGAGTCGCGCTGATTCACCAAGCTTTGCCGAAAGGCCGGACGAGAGTCCGGCCTTTCGTGCGTTTGCGGGGGCGATACAGTACCCGGCCGAGCGGGTGAATACACCCCGCTCGACGTTGTGACCCGGCTACGTGTGAGTAAGGTCCACGGTGTGACAGTGAACACCGGAACCGACGAAGCGGTCACCGCCGCAGCCGCCGCACCGGTCGATCCCGCCGCGCACGCCGCGGCGATGGTCGGCCACCACTACCGCGTCGACGACTACTACGAGGTCGGCCGCGAGAAGGTGCGCGAATACGCCCGTGCCGTCCAGGACTACCACCCGGTGCACTGGGAGGAAGAGGTCGCGCGCGAGCACGGCCACGACGGCCTGCTCGCCCCGCTCACCTTCATCTCGCTGGTCGGCATCCTGGCCCAGCGCAAGCTGTTCGAGCAGATCGTCACGGGCTACGACCTGAGCCAGATCATGCAGACCGACCAGATCCTGGAATTCCATCGCCCCATCCGGGTGGGCGACCAGCTGACCTGTGATGTGTACCTGCATTCCTTCCGGCAGGCCTTCGGCGGCGACATCATCGTGACCAAGAACATCGTCACCGCGCAGGACGACGAGCTGGTGCTCACCACCTACACCACGCTCATCGGCCGCAGCGGCGGTGACATCGATCCCACGATGTCGGACGCGGTGCGCAACATCCTGATGCACGGCCTCGAGGAGCCCGCGCATCACGCGCCCGCCGACCTGCCCACCGAGATCACCCCGGATCCGGTCACCAAGCAGCCGGAGCCGTTCTTCAGTACGCGCGCCCTGTCCTTCGACAGCGTGACGGCCGGCGATGAACTGCCTCCGCGCACCGTCCGGCTCACCCGTGGCGATCTGGTGAACTACGCGGGCGTCTCCGGTGACGCCAACCCGATCCACTGGAGCGACGAGATCGTCAAGCTCGTCGGCCTCGACGACGTGGTCGCGCACGGCATGCTCACGATGGGTCTCGGCGGCGGCTTCGTCACCTCCTGGCTCGGCGATCCCGGCGCGGTCAAGGAGTACAACGTCCGCTTCACCAGCCCGGTCTACGTCGGCTCCGACGCACCGGCCGAGGTCGAGTTCACCGGTAAGGTGAAGTCGGTCGATCCGGAGACCAGGACCGCGGTCGTCGCCATCACGGCGAAGTCGGCGGGCAAGAAGATCTTCGGGCGGGCCACGGCTACCGTTCAGCTGTCCTGACCTGGTCGGCTGTCCCGGATTGGCAAATACCGCACGCGGTAACGTACACTCGGGACTCTGGGGTCACCGGCTGCTGCGCGCTGATCTTCCCGGGGATCTGATCCCCATGGAAGCGGCGCGCATGTTGTGTGGCACCAGAGCTCGATAATCGAATATCGACTGTGGTTGGGCACGACAGCTCAGGCTGGTCCAACCGAAGGGGCGTAGCTCAATTGGCAGAGCAGCGGTCTCCAAAACCGCAGGTTGCAGGTTCAAGTCCTGTCGCCCCTGCCCTGAATGCCAGCGACGAGGAAGGATCGACGTGAGCGACGAGCGGGATACTCGCGCCGAAGACGGCGACGATACCGCCGCTGCCACTCGGCCGAGCGGCAAGCGGACAGCTCGCCGTGCGCGCACGTCGGATGCGCCGGTGGACACCGGTTCGGTGGCCACGCTGGATCGGTCCGCTCGCAAGGCGGACAAGACTGCGGGGAAGTCCACGGGCAACCCGTTCAAGCGGCTGATCAAGTTCCTGCGAGAGGTCATCGCGGAACTGCGTAAGGTGATCTGGCCCAACCGGAAGCAGATGGTCACCTACACGACCGTCGTTCTGGTGTTCGTGGTCTTCATGGTCGCGTTCATATTCGGGTTGGATACGGCGTTCATCAAGGGTGTCGACTGGCTGTTCGGCTGATCGCCGACACCGACGCCGGTAGCCGATCCCGGGCCGGAACGGCGGAGTGTGCGCTCCGCGCCCCCGACCCGGCCCAGAGGATGTAGTGACGACACAGGAAGCGAGTGCCCCAGTGAGCACCCCGGAGAACGAAACAAACGACGAGTTCCCGGTCGACGACGCCGTGGCGGAGAACGCCACCGACGAGGTCGAGGCCACCACCGAGCTCGCTGACGCCGACGAGACCGTCGTCGAGGCCGTCGCCACCGAGGAAGACCCCGAAGCCGACCCGGTCGAGTCGATGAAGGCCAAGCTGCGCCGCGTCCCCGGCGACTGGTACGTCGTGCACTCCTACGCCGGCTACGAGAACAAGGTCAAGACCAACCTCGAGACCCGCGTGCAGAACCTCGGCCTCGAGGACTACATCTTCCAGGTCGAGGTGCCGACCGAAGAGGTCACCGAGATCAAGAACGGCCAGCGCAAGCACGTCAACCGCAAGGTGCTGCCGGGCTACATCCTGGTCCGGATGGAACTGAACAACGAGTCGTGGGGCGCGGTCCGTAACACCCCCGGCGTCACCGGTTTCGTCGGTATGACCGGCGGTGGCCCCGGCGCCAAGCCGACCCCGCTGACCATCAACGAGGTCGTGAAGTTCCTGGTCCCGGCCGGTGCGCAGCAGAAGAAGGCGGCCGCGGCGGCGACGACATCGACCGGTGCGGAGTCCACCGGCGAGGTGTCGGCCAAGCCGATCATCGAGGTCGACTTCGAGGTCGGCGAGTCGGTGACCGTGATGGACGGCCCGTTCGCGACGCTGCCCGCCAGCATCAGCGAGGTCAACGCCGAGCAGCAGAAGCTCAAGGTGCTCGTCTCGATCTTCGGCCGCGAGACCCCGGTCGAGCTGAACTTCACCCAGGTCTCCAAGATCTAGCTCGAACCAGCTTCGCAACGGCACCGCCTCGGCGGTGCCGTTGTCGTTGATCGACCCTCCCGGCTGCGGCCGCTTCGGCGCGGTTCGGTAGAGTGTGACAGTTCGTGTGTAGACCCGCGCCAGGCGTTTTCCGCCCGGTGTCGCGGTCGTGCGCGAATGCCGGGTTTGGACCCGGCGTGGGAGCGATCCCGCAACAGGCTTACGGCAACCGTAAGGAACCCGAAACCCAAGGAAGAAAGATGCCCCCCAAGAAGAAGAAGCTCGCCGGGATCATCAAGCTGCAGATCCAGGCCGGCGCCGCGAACCCGGCTCCTCCGGTCGGCCCCGCGCTCGGTCAGCACGGCGTCAACATCATGGAGTTCTGCAAGGCGTACAACGCCGCGACCGAGTCGCAGCGTGGCAACGTCATCCCGGTCGAGATCTCGGTGTACGAGGACCGGACGTTCGACTTCAAGCTGAAGACCCCGCCCGCCGCGCGTCTGCTGCTCAAGGCCGCCGGTGTGCAGAAGGGCTCGGCCGAGCCGCACAAGACCAAGGTCGCCAAGGTCACCATGGACCAGGTCCGGGAGATCGCCAAGACCAAGGCCGAGGATCTCAACGCCACCGATCTCGATCAGGCCGCGAAGATCATCGCCGGTACCGCCCGTTCGATGGGTATCACCGTCGAGGGCTGAGCGAACTCTCGCTCCATGTGGGAGGGCCGGCCAGGCCCGGAAAACCACATCTGACACCAGAACATTAAGGACAGAGAATCATGGCAAAGCGAAGCAAGGCGTATCTCGCCGCTGCTGAGAAGGTCGATCGCGACAAGCTGTACTCCCCGCTGGCCGCCGCGCGCCTGGCGAAGGAGACCTCGACCACCAAGACCGACGCGACCGTCGAGGTCGCCGTTCGTCTCGGCGTCGACCCCCGTAAGGCCGACCAGATGGTCCGTGGCACCGTCAACCTGCCGCACGGCACCGGTAAGACCGCCCGCGTCATCGTGTTCGCCGCCGGCGAGAAGGCCGCCGAGGCCGAGGCCGCCGGTGCCGACGCCGTGGGCGCCGAGGACCTGATCGAGCGGATCCAGGGCGGCTGGCTGGACTTCGACGCCGCGATCGCCACCCCGGACCAGATGGCCAAGGTCGGCCGCATCGCGCGTGTCCTCGGCCCGCGTGGTCTGATGCCGAACCCGAAGACGGGCACCGTCACCAACGATGTGACCAAGGCCGTCAATGACATCAAGGGCGGCAAGATCAACTTCCGCGTCGACAAGCAGGCCAACCTGCACTTCGTCATCGGCAAGGCGTCCTTCGACGACGCCAAGCTGGTGGAGAACTACGGCGCCGCGCTGGACGAGATCCTGCGTGTGAAGCCGTCGACCGCCAAGGGCCGCTACGTCAAGAAGATCACGGTTTCGACCAACACCGGACCGGGCATCCCGGTGGACCCGAACCGCACCCGCAACCTCCTCGACGAGGATGCGTGAGCTTCGACTGACAGGTAGCTCCTGATCGACCACGAGGGTGGGAACGCACTGCGTTCCCACCCTCGCGGTTTTTCCGGGTCAGTCCTGGTCGTCGGTTTTGGTGCGCCAGCCGAGCAGCACCGAATCGCCGCCCTGCGGCTTCCACGGCAGGAAGATCGCCACGATGATCGCGCACACCAGCACCGCGCCCGCGGCGACGAGGGAGGCGGCGTGCGCGCCCTGTAGCGTCGCGGACTTCATCGCGACGATGAGGTTCTCGCGCTGGGTCTCGAAGAACGGGGCCAGTTCGCGTTTGCGCAGCTCGAGCACGCTGAGCGGACTCGCCTTGACCAGTTCCTTCTCCCGCTCGTTCATGATGCCGACCGGGATGGCGTCGATCCTGGAGCCGATTCGGCTGGTGTAGTACGAGGCCACGATCGAGCCGAGCACGGCGACGCCGAGGGTGCCGCCGATCTCCCTGGTGGTGTCGTTCACCGCCGACCCGGCGCCCGCCTCGTCCAGCGGGAGCGAGGACATGATCGATTCCGTCGCGGGGCCCTGCACGATGCCGAGGCCCAGCGCCATGAACACCATCGACGGCAGCACCCCGATCAGGTAAGTGCTGTCCACGGTGACCTGGCCGCCGAGATAGAGCCCCAGCCCGGTGAGCAGCAGGCCGATCACCAGGACCGCGGTCGTGCCGACCCGCTGTGCCAGCAGCGTGGCCACCGGCGCGCCGATCGCGACCGAGAACGCGAACGGCAAAGACGCGATACCGAATTCGAGTGGCGTGTATTCGCGCACGCCCTGGAAATACTGGGTGATCAGGAACAGGAAGCCGAACATCGAGAAATACCCGATCGCGATGGCCAAGGCGGGCAGCGAGAATCGGCGATTCCGGAACAGCCGCATATCGAGAATCGGTGCGGTGGAACGCAATTCCCAGACGACGAACGCGGCGAGCAGCAGGGCGCCGAGGGTCGCGGTGCACAGCGTGGTGAGCGAGAGCCAGCCGTTGTGCGGCGCCTCGATGATCGCCCACACCACCAGCGTGATGCCCGCGATCGAGAGGAAGATGCCGGGCAGGTCCAGCTTGCCGACCTGTTCGGCGCGCGATTCCGGCACCCAGATCAGCGTCGCGACCAGCGCGACCAGGGCCACCGGCACATTGATCCAGAACACCGAGTGCCAGCTGAAGTGTTCGAGCAGCCAGCCGCCCGAGATCGGGCCGATGGCGATGGCGAAGCCCGCCATCGCGGTCCAGGCGGCGATGGCCAGCGCGCGTTCGCGCTTGTCGGTGAAGATGTTGATGATCAGGGCCAGGGTGGCCGGGAAGACCGCGGCGGCGAAGACGCCCATCGCCGCGCGGGCCGCGATGACCTGCGTCATCGATCCGGCGAGCGCGCCGCCGACCGACATCACCGCGATGCCGATCAGGCCGACGATCATGATCCGCCTGCGGCCGTAGCGGTCACCGAGGTTGCCGGCGGCGAGCAGCAGTCCGGCGAAGGTCAGGGTGTAGGCGTCGACGACCCACTGCAGGCCGGAGACGCCGGTCTGCAACTGGACGCCGATGGAGGGGAGGGCGACGTTGACGATGGTGTTGTCGAGGACGACCAGCAGTTCGGCCAGGCAGATGACGACGAGTGCGAGGAATCGCTGCGGACGCCGGTCCAGCAGCACTGGTGGAGCGACTATGGAGGTTGCCATAGTTGAGAAGTGAAGCAGGTTACTGTCACCGAACGTAACACCTTTCCGGTGAGATTGCTGCCACTTCGAACCATCGAATGTGAGCTGGGTCACTTCGAAAGTCGGCGAATCCGGCACCGCCGGGGGCGTTTTGGCAGATCGGGGCGGGTGCCGGTACAGTGGACTCCGGTCATCGACATGTTCGATGACTACCCATTCGTTCTACCGAAGACCGTTGGTCGTCGATGTCGCTTGCGCGGTGTCGATCGAAGGTCCGGCGACATTGCCGGCGGCCCACGCAGGGAGAGCTGAGGCCGATATTTTCGCGCCCCGGTACGCCTTGCGTCCGGGGCGTTAGTTTTGTCGCCGGCCCCTGAATTCGGTAGTGCGCGTTCACGAACCGACATCAGAGAGGAGGCGAAGTATGGCGAAGCCTGAAAAGGTCACCGCTGTCGCGGAGATCGCGGAGCAGTTCAAGAACTCCACGGCCACTGTTGTCACGGAATACCGTGGTCTTTCGGTCGGCAAGCTCACCGAGCTGCGTCGCGCGCTCGGCGCCGAGGCCACGTACTCCGTCGCCAAGAACACCCTGGTCAAGCTCGCGGCCGCGGAAGCGGGCGTCGAGGGCCTGGACGACTTGTTCGTCGGACCGACCGCCATCACCTTCATCCAGGGTGAGCCGGTCAACGCCGCGAAGGCCCTCAAGACCTTCGCGAAGGACAACAAGGCGCTCATCATCAAGGGCGGCTACATGGACGGCGCTGCGCTGTCCGTGTCCGAGGTCGAGAAGATCGCCGACCTGGAGACCCGCGAGGTCCTGCTGGCCAAGCTGGCCGGTGCGATGAAGGGCAACATGTCCAAGGCTGCCGGGCTGTTCTCGGCTCCTGCCGGTCAGGTGGCCCGTCTGGCCGCCGCGCTGCAGGAGAAGAAGCAGGCCGAAGGCGCTGCCGAGTAATACCCCCGTGTGGGTGTTACCGCCCGCGCAAACAGACATTCACTACCGAAAGGAACAATCATGGCCAAGCTGTCCACCGAAGAGCTGCTCGACGTTTTCTCGGAGATGACCCTCCTGGAGCTGTCCTCCTTCGTGAAGGCGTTCGAGGAGAAGTTCGAGGTCACCGCTGCTGCCCCCGTCGCCGTCGCCGCGGTCGCCGGTGGCGCTGCTCCGGCTGACGCCGCCGAGGAGCAGGACGAGTTCGACGTCATCCTCGAGGGTGCCGGCGACAAGAAGATCCAGGTCATCAAGGTGGTCCGTGAGATCGTCTCCGGCCTGGGCCTGAAGGAAGCCAAGGACCTGGTCGAGGGTGCCCCGAAGCCGATCCTGGAGAAGGTCACCAAGGAGGCCGCCGACGCCGCCAAGGCCAAGCTGGAAGAGGCCGGCGCCAAGGTTGCCGTCAAGTAATTCGGCGCTTCGCGTTCGCGAACGGGCGGTCCCTTCGGGGGCCGCCCGTTTGTTGTTCATCCCGACATGGGATGGTGATACGCGCTGTATCAACCGGGTGGGTTACTCTTCAGTCAGATGAAGGGTGTGCCCTGTCTCACTGATGGGATACAGTGACCGGACCCACAGTGTCGTGACGCACCGCCGTGATGTAAGCGCGCGGTCAGCGGGGTGGGCTGCTCGCAGGCAACAATGGAGGTAGGCGTGGGCGTCGAGGTCAGGACCGAGGGTGTTACCAAATCCTTCGGGTCGCAGCGTATTTGGCAGGACGTGTCGATCACGCTCCCTTCGGGCGAGGTGAGCGCCCTGCTCGGCCCTTCGGGTACGGGTAAGTCGGTGTTCCTGAAGTCGCTGATCGGCCTGTTGCGGCCCGAGCGTGGCTCCATCTTCATCGATGGCACCGATATCACCACCTGCTCCAACAAGGAGCTCTACGAGATCCGCAAACTGTTCGGCGTCCTTTTCCAGGACGGCGCGCTGTTCGGCTCGATGAATCTGTTCGACAACATCGCTTTCCCGCTTCGTGAGCACACGAAGAAGTCGGAAACCGAGATCAAGCGCATCGTCATGGAGAAGCTCGAGCTGACGGGTCTGCTCGGCGCCGAGGGCAAGCTGCCCGGCGAGATCTCCGGCGGTATGCGCAAGCGCGCCGGCCTGGCCCGCGCCCTGGTCCTCGACCCGCAGATCATCCTCGTCGACGAGCCCGACTCCGGCCTGGACCCGGTGCGTACCTCGTACCTGGCGCAGCTGCTGCTCAACATCAACGCGCAGATCGACGCCACGATCCTGATCGTGACGCACAACATCAACCTGGCCCGTACCGTGCCGGACAACATCGGCATGCTCTTCCGCCGCCAGCTGGTCATGTTCGGCCCGCGTGAGGTGCTGCTGACCAGCGACGAGCCCGTGGTCAAGCAGTTCCTCAACGGCCGCATGATCGGCCCGATCGGTATGTCCGAGGAGAAGGACGAGGCGCAGATGGCGCGCGAGCAGGCGCTCGTCGACGCCGGTCACCACCACGGTGGCGCCGAGGAGATCGAGGGCATCATCCCGCAGATGAAGGCCGAGCCCGGCATGCCGGTTCGCCAGGCCGTGTTCCGTCGTCAGGCGCGGGTGCGCGAGATCATGCACACCCTGCCGCACGCGGCGCAGGTCGCCATCCGCGAGTCGCTGGACCAGTCCGACGACACCCAGGTGATGGCCGCCTACGGCAGCGAGCACCCCACCGCGGCCTTCGACAGCAAGACGATTCCGCACGGCCAGATCAACGGCTGAGCGCACCCGGCGATACCAGCGAGCCCCGGCCGTCACGGCCGGGGCTCGCTGCGTTCATGTCGGAAAACAGCCGCTGAACGGGCATTTCCCGGGTTGGCGTCTTCGGCGTGTCGCGAGTAAAATAGCCGCGGTTCCGGCCGGGGATGCCCAGCGCGCCAGGCGATCTCACTTCTCGGACAGACCGCGCCGCGCCACTTGACGAGGCGCGCGCGAACCGTCACCCTATTCACAGCAGTGTCAGCTGCGCAGGGGCCCCAGCGCCCAGAACGACCGACGCGGCCAGCGTCACGGGAGTTCGGCGCGTTTGCCGTGTGAGCGGTCGCACGGATGGTATGTTGACACCCCTCTATATGTGGGTGTAAGTTTGGACGTTGCGCTGGCTGCCTCCTGTCCACACCTTGATTCGCACACGTAAGTTCCACCTTCCGGTGTTACTTCCGCTGCTGCCTGTTCGGGTTTCGTTCGGGTTGTAACCAGCGGAATTCGTAGCAGACAAGCGACGGTCGCGGACCACCACGCGACGCGCGTGAGGTGCTGGAAGGACGCATCTTGGCAGTCTCCACCCAGACCAAGGCTGGAATCCCCGGAGCCCCGTTGAGGGTTTCGTTCGCGAAGATCCGTGAGCCCTTGGAGGTGCCCGGACTTCTCGACCTACAAACGGACTCGTTCGCCTGGTTGGTCGGTACCCCCGACTGGCGTGAGAAGGCGGCCGCACGCGGCGACGTCGGTCTCGCAGGCGGCTTGGAGGAGGTGCTCGAGGAGCTCTCGCCGATCGAGGACTTCTCCGGTTCGATGTCCCTGTCGTTCTCCGATCCGCGCTTCGAAGAGGTCAAGGCCTCCATCGAAGAGTGCAAAGAGAAGGACATGACCTACGCGGCGCCCCTGTTCGTCACCGCGGAGTTCATCAACAACAACACCGGTGAGATCAAGAGCCAGACGGTCTTCATGGGTGACTTCCCGATGATGACCGACAAGGGCACCTTCATCATCAACGGCACCGAGCGCGTCGTCGTCTCGCAGCTGGTCCGCTCCCCGGGCGTCTACTTCGATCACAGCATCGACAAGGGCACCGAGAAGGACCTGCACAGCGTGCGCGTCATCCCGTCGCGCGGCGCGTGGCTGGAGTTCGACGTCGACAAGCGCGACACCGTCGGCGTGCGCATCGATCGCAAGCGCCGTCAGCCGGTCACCGTGCTGCTCAAGGCGCTGGGCTGGACCACCGAGGAGATCGTCGAGCGTTTCGGCTTCTCCGAGATCATGATGTCCACCCTGGAGAAGGACAGCACCCCCGGCCAGGACGAGGCGCTGCTCGACATCTACCGCAAGCTGCGTCCGGGCGAGCCGCCGACCAAGGAGTCCGCGCAGACCCTGCTGGAGAACCTGTTCTTCAAGGAGAAGCGCTACGACCTGGCGCGCGTCGGTCGCTACAAGATCAACAAGAAGCTCGGCATCCACGTGCACGAGCCGGTGACCTCCTCGGTGCTGACCAAGGAAGACATCGTCACCACCATCGAGTACCTGGTGCGTCTGCACGCCGGTGATCGCTCGATGACCGCCCCCGGTGGCGAAGAGGTCCCCGTCGAGATCGACGACATCGACCACTTCGGCAACCGTCGCCTGCGCACCGTCGGCGAGCTGATCCAGAACCAGATCCGGGTCGGCCTTTCCCGCATGGAGCGCGTGGTCCGCGAGCGGATGACGACTCAGGACGTCGAGGCGATCACGCCGCAGACCCTGATCAACATCCGCCCGGTCGTCGCCGCGATCAAGGAGTTCTTCGGAACCTCCCAGCTGTCGCAGTTCATGGACCAGAACAACCCGCTGTCGGGTCTGACCCACAAGCGCCGCCTGTCGGCGCTCGGCCCGGGTGGTCTGTCCCGTGAGCGCGCCGGCCTGGAAGTCCGCGACGTCCACCCGTCGCACTACGGCCGCATGTGCCCGATCGAGACCCCGGAAGGCCCGAACATCGGCCTGATCGGTTCGCTGTCGGTGTACGCGCGGGTGAACCCGTTCGGTTTCATCGAGACCCCGTACCGCAAGGTCGTCGACGGCGCCGTCACCGATGAGGTCAAGTACCTCACCGCCGACGAGGAAGACCGCTACGTCCGCGCGCAGGCCAACTCCCCGGTCGACGCGCAGGGCCGCTTCATCGAGGAGAAGGTCCTCGTGCGGCGCGCCGGCGAAGAGGTCGAGTTCGTGACCCCGGCGCAGGTCGACTACATGGACATCTCGCCGCGCCAGATGGTGTCGGTCGCGACGGCCATGATCCCGTTCCTCGAGCACGACGACGCCAACCGTGCCCTCATGGGCGCGAACATGCAGCGTCAGGCCGTGCCGCTGATCCGTTCCGAGTCCCCGATCGTGGGCACCGGCATGGAGCTGCGCGCCGCGGTCGACGCCGGCGATGTCGTGGTGAACGAGAAGCCGGGTGTGGTCGAGGAGGTCTCGGCCGACTACGTCACCGTGATGGCCGACGACGGCAGCCGCAAGTCCTACCGGATGCGCAAGTTCAACCGCTCGAACCAGGGCACCTGCTCCAACCAGCGTCCGATCGTGGACGAGGGCCAGCGGGTGGAGAAGGGGCAGGTCCTCGCGGACGGCCCCTGCACCGAGAACGGTGAGATGGCGCTCGGCAAGAACCTTCTTGTCGCCGTCATGCCGTGGGAAGGCCACAACTACGAGGACGCGATCATCCTGTCGCAGCGCCTCGTGGAAGAGGACGTTCTCACCTCGATCCACATCGAAGAGCACGAGATCGACGCCCGCGACACCAAGCTGGGCGCCGAGGAGATCACCCGGGACATCCCGAACGTCTCCGACGAGGTGCTGGCCGACCTGGACGAGCGCGGCATCATCCGCATCGGCGCCGAGGTTCGCGACGGCGACATCCTGGTCGGCAAGGTCACCCCGAAGGGCGAGACCGAGCTGACCCCCGAGGAGCGCCTGCTCCGCGCGATCTTCGGTGAGAAGGCGCGCGAGGTGCGCGACACCTCGCTGAAGGTGCCCCACGGCGAGTCCGGCAAGGTCATCGGCATCCGCGTGTTCTCGCGCGAGGACGACGACGATCTGCCCCCCGGTGTCAACGAGCTGGTCCGCGTCTACGTGGCCCAGAAGCGCAAGATCCAGGACGGCGACAAGCTCGCGGGCCGCCACGGCAACAAGGGCGTCATCGGCAAGATCCTCCCCACCGAGGACATGCCGTTCATGCCCGACGGCACCCCGGTCGACATCATCCTGAACACCCACGGTGTTCCGCGTCGTATGAACATCGGCCAGATCCTGGAGACCCACCTGGGCTGGATCGGTAAGGCCGGCTGGAATGTCGACGTGGCGACCGACGGCACCCGCCCGGACTGGGCGGCCAACCTGCCGGAGGAGATGCTGGGTGCCCCGGCCGACTCCAACATCGCGACCCCCGTCTTCGACGGTGCCCGCGACGAGGAGCTGACCGGTCTGCTCGGCTCGACCCTGCCGAACCGTGACGGTGAGCGCATGGTCGACGAGAACGGCAAGGCGACCCTGTTCGACGGCCGCTCCGGCGAGCCGTTCCCGTACCCGGTCGCGGTCGGTTACATGTACATCCTGAAGCTGCACCACCTGGTCGACGACAAGATCCACGCCCGTTCGACCGGTCCGTACTCGATGATCACGCAGCAGCCGCTGGGTGGTAAGGCGCAGTTCGGTGGTCAGCGTTTCGGTGAGATGGAGTGCTGGGCCATGCAGGCCTACGGCGCGGCGTACACGCTGCAGGAGCTCCTGACCATCAAGTCCGACGACGTGGTCGGCCGCGTGAAGGTCTACGAGGCGATCGTCAAGGGCGAGAACATTCCGGAGCCGGGCATTCCGGAGTCGTTCAAGGTGCTCCTCAAGGAACTCCAGTCGCTGTGCCTCAACGTGGAAGTGCTGTCCTCGGACGGCGCCGCGATCGAGATGCGTGACGGCGACGACGAGGATCTGGAGCGCGCCGCGGCGAACCTGGGCATCAACCTGTCCAGGAACGAAGCGGCCACAGTCGACGATCTGGCGAACTAGGTGGTACGCGCGGTGCGGGCTCGTCCCGCACCGCGCACCGCGCACGATCAACTAGTGAACTTTTGCTCGAATTCGACCCGAACAGGGGAAAGGAAGTTACGTGCTAGACGTCAACTTCTTCGATGAACTCCGGATCGGCCTGGCCACCGCTGAAGACATCCGCCAGTGGAGCTATGGCGAGGTCAAGAAGCCGGAGACCATCAACTACCGCACGCTCAAGCCGGAGAAGGACGGGCTCTTCTGCGAGAAGATCTTCGGCCCCACCCGGGACTGGGAGTGCTACTGCGGCAAGTACAAGCGTGTCCGCTTCAAGGGCATCATCTGTGAGCGCTGTGGCGTCGAGGTGACTCGCGCCAAGGTGCGTCGTGAGCGGATGGGCCACATCGAGCTGGCCGCACCCGTCACCCACATCTGGTACTTCAAGGGCGTTCCGTCGCGCTTGGGCTACCTGCTGGATCTGGCGCCGAAGGATCTCGAGAAGATCATCTACTTCGCCGCCTACGTCATCGTCGGTGTCGACGAGGAGCTGCGCCACAACGAGCTCAGCACCCTCGAGGCCGAGATGGAGGTCGAGAAGAAGGCTGTCGCCGATCAGCGCGACGCCGACCTCGAGGCCCGCGCGCAGAAGCTCGAGGCCGACCTGGCCGAGCTGGAAGCCGAGGGTGCCAAGTCCGACGTGCGCCGCAAGGTCAAGGACGGCGGCGAGCGCGAGATGCGTCAGCTGCGCGACCGCGCCCAGCGCGAGCTGGACCGCCTCGACGAGATCTGGACGACCTTCACCAAGCTGTCGGTCAAGCAGCTCATCGTCGACGAGGTGCTCTACCGCGAGCTCGTCGACCGCTACGGCGAGTACTTCACCGGCGCCATGGGTGCGGAGTCCATCCAGAAGCTGATGGAGAACTTCGACATCGACGCCGAGGCCGAGAACCTGCGCGAGACCATTCGCTCGGGCAAGGGCCAGAAGAAGCTGCGCGCGCTCAAGCGGCTCAAGGTCGTCGCGGCCTTCCAGGCCAACGGCAACTCGCCCATGGGCATGGTGCTCGACGCCGTTCCGGTGATCCCGCCGGAGCTGCGCCCGATGGTCCAGCTCGACGGTGGCCGCTTCGCCACTTCCGACCTGAACGACCTGTACCGCCGCGTCATCAACCGCAACAACCGCCTCAAGCGACTGATCGATCTGGGCGCGCCCGAGATCATCGTCAACAACGAGAAGCGGATGCTGCAGGAGTCGGTCGACGCCCTGTTCGACAACGGCCGTCGTGGTCGCCCGGTCACCGGTCCGGGTAACCGCCCGCTGAAGTCCCTGAGCGATCTGCTCAAGGGCAAGCAGGGTCGTTTCCGTCAGAACCTGCTCGGCAAGCGTGTCGACTACTCGGGCCGTTCGGTCATCGTGGTCGGTCCGCAGCTGAAGCTGCACCAGTGTGGTCTGCCCAAGCTGATGGCGCTCGAGCTGTTCAAGCCGTTCGTCATGAAGCGTCTGGTCGACCTGAACCACGCGCAGAACATCAAGTCCGCCAAGCGGATGGTCGAGCGTCAGCGTCCCCAGGT
Source organism: Nocardia sp. NPDC050718 (assembly GCF_040654235.1). Taxonomy (NCBI): domain Bacteria; kingdom Bacillati; phylum Actinomycetota; class Actinomycetes; order Mycobacteriales; family Nocardiaceae; genus Nocardia; species Nocardia sp. NPDC050718. The sequence continues at coordinate 858,533 of NZ_JBFAHQ010000001.1, forward strand.
GTGGGATGTCCTCGAAGAGGTCATCGCCGAGCACCCGGTGCTGCTGAACCGCGCGCCCACCCTGCACCGCCTGGGTATCCAGGCCTTCGAGCCGCAGCTGGTCGAAGGCAAGGCCATCCAGCTGCACCCGCTCGTGTGTGAGGCGTTCAACGCCGACTTCGACGGTGACCAGATGGCCGTGCACCTGCCGCTGTCGGCGGAGGCGCAGGCCGAGGCGCGCATCCTGATGCTGTCGTCGAACAACATCCTGTCCCCGGCGTCGGGTCGCCCGCTGGCGATGCCGCGTCTGGACATGGTGACCGGCCTGTTCTACCTGACCCGTCTCGACGAGAAGGGTGTCGGCACCTACCAGGCCGGCGGCAAGGACGAGCCCGAGTCGGGCGTGTACTCCTCGCCCGCCGAGGCCCAGATGGCCGTCGACCGCGGTGAGCTGACCGTGCGTTCGATGATCAAGGTGCGTCTCACCGAGCAGCGCCCGCCCCGCGAGATCGAGGCGGAGCTGTTCCCGGAGGGCTGGCACCGCGGTGACGCGTGGCTGGCCGAGACCACCCTGGGTCGCGTGCTGTTCAACGATCTGCTCCCGGCGGACTACGCGTTCATCAACGAGCCGATGCCGAAGAAGCGGCAGGCCACGATCATCAACGATCTGGCCGAGCGCTACCCGATGATCGTCGTCGCGCAGACCGTCGACAAGCTCAAGGACGCCGGCTTCTACTGGGCCACGCGTTCGGGTGTCACCGTCTCCATGTCGGACGTGCTCGTTCCGCCGGAGAAGGCCGACATCATGGAGCGGTACGAGGCCATGGCGGATCAGATCGAGAAGAAGTACCAGCGTGGTGCGCTCGATCACCAGGAGCGCAACAACGCCCTGGTCAAGATCTGGCAGGAAGCGACCGAAGAGGTCGGTACGGCGCTGCGTTCGCACTACCCGGCCGACAACCCGATCATCACGATCGTCGACTCGGGCGCGACCGGTAACTTCACCCAGACCCGTACCCTCGCCGGTATGAAGGGCCTGGTGACGAACCCGAAGGGTGAGTTCATCCCGCGCCCGATCAAGTCCTCGTTCCGTGAGGGCCTGACCGTGCTCGAGTACTTCATCAACACCCACGGTGCTCGTAAGGGTCTGGCCGACACCGCGCTGCGTACCGCCGACTCGGGTTACCTGACCCGTCGTCTGGTGGACGTCTCGCAGGACGTCATCGTGCGCGAGCACGACTGTGGCACCGAGCGCGGCATCGTCGTGCCGATCGCGGAGAAGCAGGCCGACGGCTCGCTCATCCGGGACGCGCACGTCGAGACCTCGACCTACGCTCGCACCCTGGCGACCGACGCGGTCGACGGAGGCGGCAACGTCGTCGTGGCCAAGGGCGCCGATCTCGGCGACCCGGCCCTGGAGGCGCTGCTCGAGGCCGGTATCACCGAGGTGAAGGTCCGCTCCGTGCTGACCTGCACCACCGGCACCGGCGTCTGCGCCACCTGCTACGGCCGCTCGATGGCCACCGGCAAGCTGGTCGACATCGGCGAGGCCGTCGGCATCGTCGCCGCCCAGTCCATCGGTGAGCCGGGTACCCAGCTGACCATGCGTACCTTCCACCAGGGTGGTGTCGCGGGTGACGACATCACCGGTGGTCTGCCCCGCGTGCAGGAGCTCTTCGAGGCTCGTGTGCCCAAGGGCAAGGCGCCCATCGCCGAGGTCTCGGGCCGCGTGCGGCTCGAGGACGACGACCGCTTCTACAAGATCACGATCATCCCTGATGACGGGTCGGACGAGGTCGTCTACGACAAGCTCTCGAAGCGTCAGCGTCTGCGTGTGTTCAAGCACGACGACGGCACCGAGCGCCTGCTGGCCGACGGTGACCACGTGGAGGTGGGTCAGCAGCTGCTCGAGGGCGCTGCCGATCCGCACGAGGTGCTGCGCGTGATGGGTCCCCGTCAGGTGCAGGTCCACCTGGTCCACGAGGTCCAGGAGGTCTACCGCTCGCAGGGTGTGTCGATCCACGACAAGCACATCGAGGTCATCGTGCGCCAGATGCTGCGTCGCGTGACGATCATCGATTCGGGTGCGACCGAGTTCCTGCCCGGTTCGCTCACCGAGCGCGCCGAGTTCGAGGCCTCGAACCGTCGCGTGGTGGCCGAGGGCGGCGAGCCCGCCTCCGGCCGTCCGGTGCTGATGGGTATCACCAAGGCGTCGCTGGCCACCGATTCGTGGCTGTCGGCGGCCTCCTTCCAGGAGACCACCCGAGTGCTGACGGACGCGGCCATCAACTGCCGCTCCGACAAGCTGATCGGCCTGAAGGAGAACGTGATCATCGGTAAGCTCATCCCGGCCGGTACCGGTATCAACCGCTACCGCAACATCCAGGTGCAGCCGACCGAAGAAGCCCGCGCCGCCGCGTACGCGGTGCCGTCCTACGACGACACCTACTACTCGCCGGACAGCTTCGGCTCTTCCACCGGCGCCGCGGTGCCGCTGGACGACTACGGCTTCAGCGACTACCGCTAAGTCCTAGCCAGGCACAACAATTCGGCCCCGCTCCTTCCCGGAGCGGGGCCGATCTGTTTCCCGAGGTCGATCCGGGTGTGATAGTTGTTGCGGGTGTTCACCACCTCGCGTCCATCGCTGATAGCCCTGTGCGCCTTGGCGTTTGCGTCGGGCTGCTCGACCGGAAACAGCGGGATGCCGGGAAGCGCTGTACCCGAGGATCGGTCGTACGCGTCGTTGCCGTCGTCCTGCGCGGAGGTGGATGTGGCAGCGCGAGAGTCGCTGGTTCAATTCGCCGGGTACCTCGAAAAACCCGAGACGCGGCTGCAATCGTTGGACACCGGATCGCCGCTCGGTGCGGACGAGCTCATCTGCACGGTGAGCTTCGACGCCGACCCGGTACCAGCGGGTGAATTCATGCCCAAAGCTGGGCCACTGCTGCGTACCGTGACCATCAACCTCGACCGTGGCCCGGTGGTGCCGGGGGAATATCGCACAACGAGACCGCCCATGGCTTCGGATGCCCCGGAGCGTAAGGGATTCGGCACGCCGCGACAGCTCGACGGAATCGGCGACGACGCGATGCTCAGGGTAGAAGACAACGCCGGAACGATGCGAAGTTGGGCGACCGCGGTGGTCGACAACATCAGAATCGAGGTCATCACGTCCGGTATGGACTGGAGCGGTGGCTCGACCCCGCCGGTGTGGAGTTCCCCGACGATGCGCGACGGTCTGAGCTCGGGTGCCGAAGCGATCCTCGCTGAGCTCGCCCGCGAGCTCCCGCCGACCCTGCCCACCGCGACGAGCGAACCTGCGACCCGCCCCGCGACGTCGACCAGCACAGCAAGGCAAGAGGTGAATCAGCCGGTGTGGGACCCCTGCTCGATACCGGAATCCGCGATTGCGGAGGCGCGGTTACAGCCTGCGACCGAGCAGACAGGTGAGGAGGGGAAGGGGAGTCGATGTGCATGGAAGGGGGACGGGTACACCTTGGCGATCGAGTCGACCGACGAAGCTTTCCATGCGGTGTATTACAGCCATTACGGCTGGTACCCGACTCCGCGACCGGCCAAGGTTCGGGACCGGCAGGCACTGCTGGTCGCCAAGTCCTTCGGTGGCGCCGATCACGATGTCGACGACGGCTACTGCGAGCTCGGGTTCGACACGCCATTCGGCACGAAGAACGGTATCCCGGTCGGCCGCGTTGGCATCGAACTGTGGGACGACAACGACCGAAAGCCGAACGCGGTCTGCAAGGACCTCGTCAGCATCGCGGAATTACTCGTCGCTCATCTTCCACCGAGCCGGTAGCGACCGTGGCATCCGCACACGGTTCCCACCTCGAACGGGATCAAGCGACCTTGATCGTGTGTGGTCCGACGCTGACGCTGATGTCGACGTGTCCGCCGAGGGCGCGGGCGTAGGCGCGGAGGGTGTCGAGTTCCATGGCGGCGAGGTCGCCGTTCTCGATCTGCGAGATTCTCGCCTGGCTGACACCGAGGGCGGTGGCCAGTTCGGCTTGCGTTTTGCCGATCGTCTGGCGGAGCTCCTTGAGGTGGTGCCCGGCGATTCGGCCATCCAACTGTGCCGCTGCTGCCGCCTGGACCTCGGGGTCAGCCAGTTCCGGATGCAACCGGTGGGCTTCTTCTTTCACCTCACGCCAATTGCGTGCGCCAGTCATCGTTCCTCCTTCGCCTTCTCGACGCGGTAGTCGGCATAGCGATTTTCTGCCAACGGGATCGCGTCGTCGTACCAGTGGGACCACCGCCCGGCTTTGTCTCCGCTGACCAGGATGATCGCTTGGCGATCCGGATCGAACACGAACAGCATCCGGATCTCCGAGCGTCCACGCGAGCCCGGGCGCAGCTCTTTCAAATTGTTCAGCCGACTGTGTTCGAGCGTATCGACCAGAGGTCTGCCCAGTGAGGGACCGACTGCGGCGAGTCGGTCCAACGCCTGCTCGATCAAGGCTGCTGAGGCCGGGTCGGACTCGCACAGCTTCATGAACCAGCGGACTCGGCGGGTTGGCGGGTGGGGGCGGTGCGGGCGTGGGTGGCGTAGAGGGTGAGGCCTACGAAGGTGAGGCCGCCTACGAGGTTGCCTACGACGGTGGGGATTTCGTTCCAGATGAGGTAGTCGGCGAGGGAGAAGTCGCCGCCGAGGAGGAGGCCGGAGGGGAAGAGGAACATGTTGACGATGGAGTGTTCGAAGCCCATGTAGAAGAAGAGCATGATGGGCATCCACATCGCGATGACCTTGCCGGAGACCGAGGTGGACATCATGGCGGCGACCACGCCGGTGGAGACCATCCAGTTGCACAGGACGGCGCGGATGAACAGGGTGAGCATGCCGGCGGCGCCGTATTCGGCGTAGCCGAGGGTGCGGGACTCGCCGATCTCGCCGAGCTTCTGGCCGACGGCGCTGGGGTCCATGGAGAAGCCCATGGTCAGGATGATCGCCATCATCACGGCGACGGTGAACGCGCCGGCGAAGTTGCCGACGAAGACCAGGCCCCAGTTGCGCAGCATCGAGCGCACGGTGACGCCGCGGCGCTTGTCCAGCAGGGCCAGCGGCACCAGCGTGAAAACGCCGGTGAGCAGGTCGAATCCGAGCAGATACAGCATGCAGAAGCCGACCGGGAAGAGGACGGCGCCCAGCAGCGGCTGGCCGGTGTTGACGGTGATGGTGACCGCGAACGCCGCGGCGAGGGCGAGGATCGCGCCCGCCATGTAGGCGCGGATCACGGTGTCCCTGGTGGACATGAACGCCTTGGCTTCGCCCGCGTCGACCATCTTCTCGACGAAGTCCGCTGGTTTGAGATAGGACATACGACCCCTTCGTAGTGCTTCCAGCACAGTAGTTTTCGCGGCCGAGATTGCCTCGCGATCACCGGAAGTTGCCGCCGGGTAAATAGTGGTATTCCACTATGGCGGTCGAGTGTGGGCGGATGGCAGGCTGGCGGGGTCCCCGACCGAGGAGCCCGAATGCAACCGATCATGAGCAAGTCCGCCGCCGCCGACCTCGTCGTCGCCGCCCGCATCCGCAAGGGCCTGACCTGGGCCGCCATCGCGGAATCGCTGGGCGCGCCGCTGGTCTGGACGACGGCGGCCCTGCTCGGCCAGCACCCGATGACCGAGGAGCAGGCGGCCGCGGTCTGCGCGCTCCTCGAACTCGACGAGACGGTCGCGGAGAGCCTGCGCCTGCAGCCCTCGCGCGGCGCCGACCCGGCGCAACTGGCCGATCCCACCATCTATCGCCTCGTCGAGGCCGTCTCGGTCTACGGCCCGGCGCTCAAGGCGTTGATCCACGAGGAATTCGGCGACGGCATCATGAGCGCCATCAACTTCAACATCGACATCGCCCGCCGCCCGCACCCCGACGGCGACCGCGTCGTCATCACCCTCGACGGCAAGTTCCTCGATTACCGCTGGTAGGTCAGGCCTCGGGGCGCGCTGGCACCTCGGCGACGGCCCGCGCCTCGGGATCGCCGACCGGCAGCGGTTCGGGTTCGCCGAGGCGGACGATGATCACACCGGCGAGAATCAGCGCCCCGCCGAGCAATTGGATCGGGCGGGGCGCCTCGCCGAGCAGGGCCCAGGCGAACAGCAGTGCGGCCAGCACCTCGGTGAGCGCGACGAACGAGGCCAGCCGGGAGCCGAGGCGGCGGGTGGCGGCGATGCCGGTGACGTAGGCGATCGCGGCGGTGACGACGCCGATCAGCAGGATCGGCACCCACCATGGCGTGCTGAAGTCGTCGAACACGACCGTCGCGGTGGTTGCGCGCAGGGGCACGATGCCGACCAGTCCGGCTAGGACCAGCGTGACCCCGCCGATCAGCAGACCACCCGCCGCCAGCACCGTGCCGGGCAACTCGCCGCCCTGGGCGGAGAGCACGAAGTACGCCGCGGCGCCGATCATCGCGGCCAGCGCCCAGGTGATGCCGATCGGATCGGTGGACACCCCGGCGAGGATGTCGAGCACCAGCAGCAGCCCGGTGATGCCGAGCGCGGCGCCGGCGAGGGTGGCCGCGCCGGGGCGCTGGCGGTGGCGCGCCCACATCCAGCCGACGACGGCGATCGGCGCGGTGTACTCGATCAGCAGCGCGGCGCCGACCTCCATGTGCGCGACCGCGTTGAAATAGGCCAGCTGGGTGCCCGCGACGGCGAGCAGTCCGTACAGCCCGATCAGGGTCGCGTTGGCGCGCACCAGATTCCAGTTGCCGCGCAGCTGGGGGAGCGCGATGGGAAGCAGGACGACTCCGGCGAGTAGCACCCGCGCGGCGACCACGGCGGCCGCGCTCCAGCCCGCATTCATCAGGCCGCGCGCGAGCGGGCCGGACAGGCCGAACGAGGTGGCGGAGGCCAGCGCGAAGAGCAGGCCGGTGCGGATCCGGCTGCTCGCCAGTCCGTCATGAGTCAAAGTCGCCATGACTAATGACGGTAAGGAGGCTGCGGTAATATGTCAACGTGGTTTTCGCTCATGACACCGAGGCGGCGCTGCTGGCGGCGGTCGAACTGGTCAATTCCGCGGAGGACCCCGACACCCTCACCGGCGCCGACCAGCTCGACGAGTTCTTCGTGCGGCACGTCTACACCGGTGCGCACACCGGCGACGCCGCGGAACTGGCCGCGGTCCGGGCCTTACGCGCTCCGCTGCGCCGGATGCTCACCAGCGACCGGGACAGCGCGGTCGTGCTGGTGAACGAGACGCTGGCCGAGCACCGCGCGGTGCCGCAGCTGGTCCGGCACGGCGACGTCGACTACCACGTGCACGCCGTCCCGCCCGAGGCCCCGCTGCCGGTCCGCATCGCCGTCGAGACCGCGATGGCCATGATCGACCTGATCCGCGCCGACGACCTGAGCCGCCTGTCGATCTGCGCCGACGACACCTGCGACGGCCTGGTCCTCGACCTGTCCCGCAACCGGTCCCGCCGCTATTGCAGCACCGCCTGCGGCAACCGCAACGCGGTCGCGGCCTATCGGGCCAGGCAGCGTTAGAGCGAGCGCACCTTCGGGCACTTCTTGCCCGCCAGATGGCACTTGTCCTCGAAGCCGGCGGGCAGCCACGTCCCGGTGCGCAGCAGGGGATGGTGGGGGAAATGCCGCAGGGCCGCGGTGACGAAGATCAGTGGCGCCCAAGCACTCCGGATCTGCAACTGCTGCATGGCCCCGCCGCGGTCGGGGAATCGGCAGCCGACCAGATCGGGCGCGGTCAGGTCGACGCTCTCCAGCGCCGACCAGTGCAGCGAGAACGACCGCTCCGGATTGGCCAGGTGGATCCGCCGATCGGAGATCATCGCCGACCCGGGGCGCTCGGCCACCCAGCGCGGTTGGGCCGCTGCCTCGGCCCGCAGCCGCCGTGACTCGTTGCGCACCGCGTTGCCCAGGTGCGCGACGGCGCCGAGCGGGGTCCGCCCGTCGGCCCGTACCTGGCCGCGCACCCACTTGCCGGTGCCCGGTCCACGCCAGGTGAACCACTGGACGCCGCCGTCGGCGAAGCAGATCTCGCCTGGGTCTAGCCGGACTCTGGTCGCGGTGGAGGGAATCCGGTCGCCGTGGCCCGCGGCGAGCAGTTCGACCACGCCGCACGTGTACAGCAGGTAGTCGTCGAACCAGGTCCAGCCCGCCTGCTCGGCCAGGGCCCGATCGATATCGGCCAGCGGGTCGAACACGTCTCTCACCACCCACTCACAACGTGTGAACTCTCCTTCCGTCAACGGTAGCGGAGAGTCCGCACGGCCCTCAGCGCTCGCTGTCGAGCGCCGCCATCTGCGCGGGCGCGTAGCGATCGCCCGCGACCGCGGCGGCCGGGGCGGCGGCCTCCAGGTCGGCCAGTTCCGCCGGGGTGAGGGCGACGGTGAGGGCGTCGAGCGTCTCGCTCAGCCGGGCCCGGGTGCGGGCGCCGATCACCGGGACGATGTCGGTGCCCCGGCTCAGCGCCCAGGCGATCGCCAGCTGCGCCACCGAAACACCGCGTGCGGCGGCGATGTCGGCGAGCGCGTCGACCAAACGCAGGTTCCGCGTGAGGTTCTCGCCCTGGAAGCGCGGGCTGTGGGTGCGGAAGTCGGTGGCGTCGGCGGGCGCGCCACCCGCGCGGAAGGTGTCGCTGAGCAGGCCGCGGGAGAGTACGCCGTAGGCGGTGATGCCGACGCCGAGTTCCCGTGCCACCGGCAGGATCTCGTCCTCGATGCCGCGCGTGATCAGCGAGTACTCGATCTGCAGGTCGACGATCGGATGCACCGCGGCGGCCCGGCGCAGGGTGTCGGCGCCGACTTCGGACAGGCCGATGTGGCGGACGTAGCCCGCCTCGACCAGGTCGGCGATGGCGCCGACGGTGTCCTCGATCGGCACATCGGGGTCGAGCCGGGCCGGGCGGTAGATGTCGATGTGGTCGACGCCGAGCCGGGTGAGGCTGTAGGTGAGGGAATTGCGGACGGCGGCGGGCCTGCCGTCGAAGCCGGCGAACGAGCCGTCGGGGCCGCGCAGCGCGCCGAACTTCACGCTGAGCAGCACGTCCTCGCGGGCTCGTTCGGCGATGGCCTTGCCGATCAGCAGTTCGTTGTGGCCCGCGCCGTAGAAGTCGCCGGTGTCGACGAGGGTGATGCCCGCGTCGATCGCGGCGTGCAGGGTGGCGGTCGATTCGCGGTCGTCGGTGGCGCCGTACATGCCGGACATGCCCATCGCGCCGAGGCCGATGCGGCTGACGCGGGGGCCGCCGGTACCGAGGGTGGTCGAGGGGGAGTGCGGGGAGTTCGTCATGACCTCAGCCTGCGCGGGCCGGGCGGCGCGCGGCAGAGAGCGCGCATCGGGGGATCGCCGGTCCCTGGCTGGGCGGCGGGCGGTCGGCGCACCATGGAGGCATGGACCGCACCGAGTTCGCCGACTTCTTGCGCAGGCACCGCGAACAGCTCACGCCCGCCGACGTGGGCCTGCCGCCCGGGGTGCGCCGCCGGACGCCGGGCCTGCGCCGCGACGAGGTCGCCCTGCTCACCGGCATGTCGACCGACTACTACACCCGGCTCGAGCAGGCGCGCGGTCCGCGTCCGTCGACCCAGGTGCTCACCGCGCTGGCCAGGGCCCTGCGCCTGAGCGCCGACGAACGCGACCACCTGTTCCACCTGTGCGGGCACCCGTCACCGGACCGCGAGCTGCGGGACAAGCACGTCGGCCCCGGGCTGCTGCACATGCTGTCCAAGCTCGACGACACGCCGGCCGCGGTGGTCACCGAGCTGGGTGAGGTGCTCGTGCAGAACCGCATGCACACCCTGCTGGCGGGCGATCACGGCGACCGCAGCGGGCTCGATCGCTACTACGCCTGGCGCTGGTTCACCGATCACGCCGCCAGAACCGTCTTCCCGGAAGATGATTGGGGGCGGCTCAGTCGCAGTCACGTCGCCGACCTGCGCGCCACCGCGGCGCGCCGGGCCGACGACCCCGAGGTCACCCACTACATCGCCGAATTACGGCGCAACAGCCCGGAATTCGAGGCGCTGTGGAACGAACACGAAGTGGCGGTGCGGGTCACCGACGCCAAACGCTTCGTCCATCCCGAGGTGGGGCTGATCGACACCGTCTGCGAGGTGCTGGTGACCCGGAACGCGGCCCAGCGCCTGCTGGTCTACCTGCCCCGGCCCGGCACCGACGCCGCGGAGAAGATGGCGCTGCTGCGGGTGATCGGCACCCAGCGGCTCAGCCCGGCGTGAGGCGTCAGGGCGCCCCGGTGACGTAGGCGAGCGCGGTGTCGACGGCGGGCTGCCCGCCCGCCAGCGCGTATCCGGCCAGCGCGCCGATCGCGGCACCCGCCACGGTCGCCACCGGCACGGTGATGAAATCGAGGACGAACAGCCCGAGCGGGAACCCGAGGACGAACCCGATCGCGGCCCCGATCACCGCGCCCTGGATGATCTCCGGCTGCAGCCGCTGGGTCTCGGCGAAGAAGCGTTCCTGGGCGCTGATGTCGCGCACCGGGGTGTCGGATTCGCCGATCGGGGTGAGGGTGAGGCTGGTGCCCGCCGCGTCGATGGCCGGGGTCAGCGGCACCTCGTGCTCGCCGAGCCGCACGACCATCGGCAGCGCGGCGATCACCGTGCCCGCGGCATCGGTGACGGTGACGACCTTCGCGTCGTGCACCAGCTGGAACCGGCCCGCGTCGAGCGTGGTCACCACGGCGCGCCGGTCCTCGGACACGCCGACCTGGTAGTTCACGTCCTTGTCGACGCCGCGCAGCTGGATGCCGGGCTGAGCGCCCGCGGGGGCGGGCTCGGTGGTCTGGGTGGGGAGCGGCGTGATCCCGGGCTGCCCTGGCTCGGCGGCACCCACTCCCGTACCCGCCAGGGTGACCCCCATAGCCAGCAGCGCCGTGCCGATCCCCGTGCCGATCCTCATCCCGCCAAGCCTCCCGCTGTCCAACCATCCGGGAGCCGATCGTCCCGTCCGTCGCGGCAAACCTAACCGCTGGCACGCTTTTCGGAAAGTTGTCGGACTGTCGCGCGCGTGCGTGGGGCCGATGGTCAGCGGGCCGCGGAGGACAGGTCGGCCGTGGGTGGACGACGGGCGAACTCCGGTGCGTGTTCCGGGCGCAGGCCGATACCGCCCAGGTACGCGGTGAGCCCGGCCAGGACCGGCACCGCGTCGACGACTCGCAGCGGGAGGGGAGCGGTGTGCAGGGTCCCGCGCAGGGCGGGGGCGATGAGCAGGTCGTGCTCGCCGCGCTGGGAACGCTGGGTGAAACTGGCGGGCAGCATCCGCCTGCGCTGCACTTTGTCCAGGTCGGCGAGGCCCACCGTGCCGTCGAGCAGCGGCTGGGCGAGCAGGCGCGCGGCGGCGACGGCATCCTGTATCGCCAGGTTCACGCCGACACCGCCGACCGGCGACATCGTGTGCGCGGCGTCGCCGATGCACAGCAGGCCGGGCACGTACCAGCGGTCGAGCATGCCGACCGTCACCTCGAGCAGCTTGACGTCGTCCCAGGAGCCGATCGCCGCGGTCGCCTCGGCGGACCAGCCGAACAGTTCGGTGATCCGGTCGCGCAGCCAGGCCACGTCGTTGGCCGCGCGCAGCGTCGCGTCGCGGCCCTTCTCGATGATGTAGCCGGTCTGGTAGTAGTCGCCGCGGTCGATCGCCACCGCGGAGTTCCCGCTGGTGAAGCGGGCCTGTACCGCGCCGCCCTCGGTGTCGTCGGCGGATTTCGGGATGCGGAAGAACCACATGTCCATCGGTACGTCCTCGGTCCGCTGACGCAGGCCGGCGGCCTCGCGCGCCACCGAATCGCGGCCGTCGCAGGCGAGCACCAGATCGGCGCGCAGGGTGTGCTCGATGCCGTCGGCGTCGCGATAGCGCACGCCGGTGACCATGTCGGATTCGTGGATCAGCCCGGTGACGGTCGAGCGCATGCGCAGGGTGAAGGTCGGCTCGGTGGCGGCGGCGCGGACCAGCAGATCGAGGAAATCCCACTGCGGGACCATCGCGATGTGCCGGTACCGGCCGGGGATCCGGGTGAGATCGGCGGCGACGACCATCCGGTCGCCCGCGTACATGCACATCCTGGTGAGCGCGGACTGGGGCAGCCGGGCGAAGTCCGGGCCGAGGCCGAGTTCGTCGAGCAGCCGCACGGTCGACGGATGCACGGTGTCGCCGCGGAAATCCCGCAGGAAGTCGGGGTGCTTCTCCAGCACCGTCACCTCGACGCCCGCCCTGGCCAGCAGCAGGCCCGCCATCGTGCCCGCCGGTCCGCCGCCGACGATGCAGCACGTGGTCTTGTCCATGAGAACCCCCTCGAACGCCATTGTCTACGACAAAGCGTAGTAGGCGAATCCGGGCGCGGTCCATGGTTTTCGGAAATTCCGGGCAGCCCTTGACGGTCGGAGCTGGGCGCGCAATACTGAACTGGATGGTTCAGTATGACTTCCTGGATGCCTCGTTCGGGGCGCTCGCGGACCCCACCCGGCGGGGCATCCTCGAGCGACTCGGGCGTGGGCCCGCCAGTATCAGCGAGTTGGCCGAGCGCTTCGAGATGACCTTGACCGGCATCAAGAAGCACATCGGTCTGCTGGAGAACGCGGGCATGGTGGTCACCGAGAAGCGTGGGCGGGTCCGGTACTGCCGGATCGGCGACCACGTCTTCGACCGGGAGGTGGCCTGGATGCAGGGTTATCGGCAGATGCTCGAAGCCCGGATGGACCGTCTCGGTGAATTCCTCGAACGAACGGAGCCAGAGCAATGAGCACAACGACCAACGACGCGGTCATCACCTCGACCTCGGACCGCGAAGTCCACATCGAACGCGATTTCGATGCACCGCTGGACCGGGTGTGGAACGCCTACAGCCGGATCGAGCAGCTCTCGCGCTGGTGGGGCCGCGGGCATGTGGTCGACGTCGAACGCTGGGAATTCCGCAAGGGCGGGCACTGGCGCTTCGTCGAGCACGACGGCGACGAGTCCTACGGGTTCGAGGGCCGCTTCCGCGAGATCACCCCGAAGGAGCGGATCGTGCAGTCCTTCGAATGGGACGGCATGCCCGCGCACATCTCGATCGACTCGACCACCTTCGTCGACCTGGGTAACGGGCGCACCAGGGTGGTCACCGACAGCATCTTCCACACCGCCGAGGAATGCGCGGGCATGCTCGCCTCGGGGATGGAAGGCGGCCTCAACGACAGCTACCGCGCCCTCGACGTACTGCTGGCCGAGGGCCGCTAGCGATCGTCGATCCGGCGCCGCGGCAGGCGGTGCCGGATCAGCGGTGGGCGCAGCCGGTGGCCCGCTTGCGCGGCTTCAAGCGCAGCGGCGGCAGCGGCGGAGCGGGTATCCGTTCCTCAGGCGGATGGCCGACCACCCCGGCGAAACGGCTGGTGTCGTGCGATTCCCAGGCATCGCGGGCCGCGATGATCTCGTCGTGGCTGCGGCCGACGAAGTTCCACCACATCACCAGCTCCTCGGCGAACGGCTCGCCGCCGATCAGGGCGAAGTGCGCGCCCTCGGTGCTCGCCAGGCGCAGTTCGGCCCGGTCGGTGCCCAGGTACAGCAGGGGCCCGGCGGTGAGCTCGGTGCCGTCCACGACGACCGTGCCCTCGATGACCAGCACCGCGTGCTCGAACGCGCGTTCCAGCGGCAGCCGCACCTCGGCGCCGGGGTCGAGCACGACATCGGCCCCGACGATCGGGGTGTAGGCCCGCGCCGGCGAGGTGACACCGCCCAGCGAGCCGATCAGCACGGTGGCCCGCAGCCCGGGTTCCTCGTACCCGGGCAGCTCGCGATGCTGCTCGAAATGCGGTTCGACGCCGGTCGCCGTGCCGGGCAGGGCGATCCACAGCTGCAGGCCGTTGCCCGCGTGCGCGCCGGGGACCCCGAATTCCGAATGCACGATGCCGCGACCCGAGGTCATCAGGTTCAGCTGACCCGGCTCGATCTCGACGTCGGAGCCCACCGAATCCCGGTGCCGGATCCGGCCGTCGAACGGCCAGGTCACCGTCTGCAGGCCGATGTGCGGGTGCGGCAGGATGTCGGGCGACGCGCCGGTCCTGGTGACGGTCGGTGAGCCGAACCGGTCCAGGAAGCACCACGCGCCGACGGTCGGCAGATCACGTTGCGGCAGGGTGCGTTCCACGTATACGCCGCGCACGCCACCCAGCGGTACCTCCCTGGCGGGGTACAGCTCGGTGATCGGTCCCGGACTCGGCGACGGTTCGCACAGCGCCTCGGCGGGATCGAGCTCCATATCGCTCACTTGGCGATGCCCTTGCCGACGACGTGCGCGTCGTACTCGGGGTGCTTGTCGAGCCAGCCGCGGATGAACGGGCAGTGCGGGGTGATGGTGCGGCCGCGCGCGATCACGTCCTCGACGGCCTGGCGGGCGAGCACGCCGCCCAGCCCCTTGCCCGCGTACGCGCCGTCGATCTCGGTGTGGATGAAATCGGTGTCGTTGTCGCGCTCGATGTACTCGGCGAAGCCGGCCAGTTCGCCGTCGTAGAACACGTCGTAGCGGTTCTTCTCCGGGTTGTTGACGACGCGGCGCTCCGGCTCGGTCGACGCGGGCTGGGCGGCGGGGGTGGTCTCGGACATCTTCTTGCGCTCCTTCCGCACCGGAACAGGGTGCGCGCTCAGGATCGACACGCGGTTGAACGCGCCGATCGCGACGGCGATCCAGACGATCACCGAGATCTGTTCATCGGACCAATGCTCGCGCGCGATCTCGTATTCCCGATCGGTGCGCTCCTCGTCGGGCAGCGTGGTGACGGCCTCGGCCAGCCCGAGCGCGGCCCGGTCGGCGGCCGAATACGTGCCGCCGCGCCGCCACGCGGGCAGCACCGCGATCTCCTGCGCCGACAGGCCGGCGCCCAGGCCCGCGTGCTCGTGCACGTCGAGGCAGTACGGGCAGCCGTTGATCTGGGAGACCCGCAGATTGATCAATTCGATCAGCCGCCGCTCGATCCCCGCGGCCGCGGCGGCGGCGCGGATCTCGGCGGCGGTCGCGCTGAGTGCCTTGAAGATCGCCGGATGCTGCTTGTCGATCCATACGCGGTCGTGGCGTTCGGTCACCCTGGCGATGCTAGCGCCGCGCGCCGCGGCCGGTCGGACCGCGGCGCGCCGACGGTTACTCCCGGCCCGCGGAGGTGAAGGACATGTCGGCGTACCGGTTGCCCGCCACTTGCGCGGCGATCGGCTCCAGCGTCGCGAGCTCCTCGGCGGTGAGCCGGACCGTGGCCGCCGCGACGTTCTCGGCCAGCCGGGCGCGCTTGCGGGTGCCGGGGATCGGCACGACCGGCAGGCCGTGCGCCTCGGCGCGCGCGTGCACCCACGCCAGCGCCGCCTGTGCCCTGGTGATTCCGTTGGCCTCGGCGATCGCCGCCAGCAGGGCGAGCAGCGCGGCGTTGTGCTCGGCGTTGTCGCCGGTGAAGCGCGGCTGGAACCTGCGGAAGTCCTTGTCGCCGAGGTCGTTCGCGGTGCGGAAGGCGCCGGTGAGGAAGCCGCGGCCCAGCGGCGAGTACGGCACGAAGGCCACGCCGAGTTCGGCGGCGGCGGGCACCGCGGTGCGCTCCACGTCGCGGGAGAACAGCGACCATTCCGACTGCACGGCCGCGATCGGGTGCACCGCGTGCGCGGCGCGCAGCTCGTCGCCGGTCACCTCGGAGAGCCCGAGCGCGCGGACCTTGCCCGCCGCGACGAGTTCGGCCAGCGTGCCGACGGTCTCCTCGATCGGCACCCGCGGATCGCGGCGGTGCATGTAGTACAGGTCGATGGTGTCGATGCCGAGGCGGCGCAGGCTCGCGTCGACCGCGGCGCGGATGTAGCCGGGGGAGTTGTCGAAGCCGCGGTAGCCGGGGTCGTCGGCCTTGCGGACGATGCCGAACTTGGTCGCGATCACCAGCTCGTCGCGGTGCGCGCGGACGAACCCGGACAGGAACTCCTCGTTGTGGCCCGAGCCGTAGATGTCGGCGGTGTCGAAGAGGGTGACGCCGAGTTCGAGCGCGTGCTCGAGGGTGGCGCGCGATTCGGCCTCGTCGGTCTCGCCGTAGAACTCGCTGATGCCCATGCAGCCCAGGCCCTGCACGCCGACCAGCGGGCCGTCGGTGCCGAGGGCGGTGGTCGGCAGCGTCGCGGTGGTGCTCATGTATCGGTTCCTTCGCTCGTGTGCGCGGTGCCCGTGGCCGGCCGATCGGCCTCGGATCTGCCCTCGTAGATGGCGATCTTGTAGTCGAGGACGGCCACGGTCTGCTGGAGTTCCGCGATCTTGTCGAGCACGTCGGACCTGGTCTGCCGGAACATCTCGAGCCGCTCCGGGTAGGTCTGCTCACCCGCCCTGACCAGTTCGGCGTAGCGGATCATGTCGGCCACCGGCATGCCGGTGAGCCGCAACCGGCTGATCAGCTCGAGCCATTCCAGGTCACGGTCGCTGAAGCGCCGGTTGCCGGTGTGGTCGCGGCCGACGTAGCCCATCAGCCCGATCCGCTCGTACCAGCGCAGGGTGTCGCGACTGAGACCGGAGCGCTCGGCGACCTGGCCGATCGAGTAGCGCGGGCGTTCGCGATCGTCGTCCCCGGCGGTGGTGCGCAGGGCCGCGTCCTTGTCCATCGTGCTCGTCCCTTTCTCGTGGAACCCCACCGACGCTATCCACCTGGAGTGCGCTCCAAGCAAGACTTGTTCTCGCGGGACGAGCGAATTCAGTTGTACTTCGGCAGCTCCTGCACGGCCCACCGGTTGCCGTCGGGGTCGGCGAAGAAGGTGAACAGGCCCCAGCCCATGTCCTGCACCGGGCTGGCCTCCACGCCGGCGGCCACGAGCTGCTCGTAGGCCTGCTGCGCGCTGGGGACGACCATCTGCATGCCCTCGACGCTGCCGGGGGCGGCGCTGGTCAGGCCGCGGCCGATGCAGATCGAGCAGCCCGAGCCGGGCGGGGTGAGCTGGACGAAGCGGATGTCGGGGCTCGGGGTGTGGTCGTGATCGGCGTTGAAGCCGATGCTGGTGTAGAAGTCCTTGGCCCGATCGACGTCGGTGACCGGGATGGCAACGAGCTCGATTTTCCAATCCATGCCGTTCAGCATGGCACCGGTGGCCGACAGAAACGTAGTCTGGATCACATGGCTGGTAAGAACATCGACCGCGTCAGGGCCCGATCGGCCTGGGAGACGGTCAAGGAGAGCCCGGTGATCACCGCGATCGCGGTGGCGCCGGTGGTGCTGGTGCTCGGCGTGGTGTGGTGGCTGACGAACGGTTTCGTCGCCTTCGTGCTGCTCGCCCTGCTCGGGGTCGGCATCGTCGTCGGCGGCAAGCTGCTCAAGTAGCCGCGGCCGCCTCAGCGCGGAACGTGGAAGAAGGTGAGTTCACCCGAACCCGGGTCCAGCTGTGCCCACGGCCGGTCGAACTCGAGCACGGCCAGCGCCGAGGTGGGGAATTTGCGGCTGAGCTCGGTCGCCTGATCGGAGTCGCGATTGGCCGCGAGTTCCCAAGCGGTCCACGGGATTCCGGGCACGTGGCCGACGACGAGCAGGGTGCCGACGGCATCGTCGGTGAGCTGGATCAGCTCGATCAGGGTGTGCGGGTTCGCCTCGTAGATGTCGTCGGTGTACTCCACCGGCGCGTCGATCCCGGTCGCGGCGAGCGTCTGCCTGGTCCGGGTGGCCGTCGAGCAGCGCACCGCGTCGATCGGTGGCTGGGTGTCCCGCAGCCAGGCACCGGCCAGGGCCGCCTCCCGCTGCCCACGCGGCGCCAGCGGGCGGGCATGATCGCCGACTCCGTCGGGGTACGCCGATTTTCCGTGCCGCATCAGGATGAGGGTCGCCACCATGGGAACCACCGTAATCCCGACCGCGGGTGAGGTCGCGGTCACACTCGAGGCACACTGAAAGCTGCGTCACCGTAGATGTGTTCGTGGCACACCCGCCGCGGGCCCGCTCCGGACGACGTCTCGAGCCACCGACCACACATTTCGAGGATCTGCACACTATGGCCTACGTCATCACGCAGCGTTGTTGCAACGACGCCAGCTGCGTCACCGAGTGCCCGGTCGACTGCATTCGCCCGACTCCGGATCAGCCGGAGTTCGCCACGGCGGAGATGCTGTACATCGACCCCGACACCTGCATCGACTGCGGAGCCTGTGTCGACGCGTGCCCGGTGGACGCCATCTTCTCCGAGGACGACCTGCTCGCCTCGCTGGCCAGGTACCGCGAGATCAACGCCGCCTACTTCCAGCGCCACCCGCTGGAGTCGAACTTCGATCCGCTGGCCACCCCGACCCGTCCGCCCAAGGACCTGGGCACGCTGCGCGTCGCGATCGTCGGCGCCGGCCCGGCCGCCTGCTACGCCGCCGACGAACTGCTGCGCCGCAGCGACGTCGAGGTCGAGATGTTCGACCGGCTGCCGACCCCGTGGGGGCTGGTGCGGGCGGGCGTCGCGCCCGACCACGCGGGCACCAAGAACGTGGCGAACATGTTCGACTCGGCCTTCCGCCGCGAGACGCTGCAGTACTACCTCAACGTCGAGGTGGGTCAGCACATCGACCACCAGGAACTGCTCGATCACCACCACGCGGTGATCTACGCGGTCGGCGCGTCCAGCGACCGCAAGCTCGGCGTGCCCGGCGAGGACCTGCCCGGCAGCCACTCGGCCACCGAGTTCGTCGCCTGGTACAACGGTCACCCCGACTTCGCCGATCGCGAGTTCGACCTGTCCGGCGAGCGCGCGGTGATCGTCGGCAACGGCAACGTCGCGCTCGACGTCGCCCGCGTGCTCACCGTCGACCCGGACGAGCTCGCCAAGACCGACATCGCCGACCACGCCCTGGACGCGCTGCGCAACAGCAACATCCGCGAGGTGGTGATCCTCGGCAGGCGCGGCCCGCTGCAGGCCGCCTACAGCACCCCGGAGTTCCTGTCGCTGACGCACCTGAAGGGTGTCGACGTCGTCGTCGATCCGGCCGATATGGTCCTGGATCCGCACAGCCAGGCCCTGCTGGACGACCCGAACATCGAGCCGTCGCTGCGGCTGAAGTACACCCTCGCCCAGGAGTACGCCACCGCGGAGCACGACCCGGCGCACAAGCGGATCGTCTTCCGCTACCTGACCACGCCGACCGCCGTGCACGGCGAGGGCAAGGCCACCTCGATCGAGTTCGCGCACAACGAATTGACCGAGGAGAACGGGCAATTGGTGGCCACCGCCACCGACCGCACCGAGTCGCTGGACACCGGCCTGGTGCTGCGCTCGATCGGGTACCGCGGCGTGCCGATCGCGGGCCTGCCGTTCGACGAGCGGCGCGGCACCGTGCCCAGCGAGCACGGCCGCGTCATCGAGGCGACCGAGCCGGTGCCGGGCGTGTACGTCTCCGGCTGGATCAAGCGCGGTCCGCGCGGGGTGATCGGCTCCAACCGGGTCGACGCCGAGGAGACGGTGGAGGCGCTGATCGCCGACTTCATCGCGGGCAAGCTGACAGCGCCGACCGGTGACCGGGCGGCGCTGCAGGCCCTGCTCGCGCAGCGGCAGCCGGAGCTGGTCGACCGCAAGGGCTGGAAGACCATCGACCAGGCCGAGAAGGCCGCGGGCAAGGCGGCGGGCAGGCCGCGGGTCAAATTCACCACCCGCGCCGACCTGCTCAAAGCGGCCAAGGGCTAGCCGGAAGGCCCCGGTCCGCGCGGCGGGCCGGGGCTAGTCCGGCAGGGGCATGATCCGGACGACGGTCGTGGTGATCCCACCGACCACGAACCACAGCCGCAGCACCGGGCGGCCGGTCCGGTCACCCGGTTCGTAGCGGCCGCGCACCGTGATGTGCTCGCGGGCCAGCACCGGAGCCACGTATTCGATGACCGCGCGGTGCGGTCCGGCGACCAGCTTGGGATAGTCGACCAGGAACTGCTCGACGGCCTGCCAGTAGCAGGTGTGATTGACGTGGTTGTACTGGTCGATATCGGTCGCGCGCACCGGGAACGGCAGATCGGTGTCGGATTCGCGCGGCGCCGGATCGGTGAGATAGGGCCGCCAGCGTAACCGGTGCTCATCGGTGGATCGGGCCAGGTAGGCCAGGCCCTCGTCGCTGATCCGGGCGGGCTGGTTGCTGGACTCGCTGAGGTTGATCCAGAAACCCTCGGTCTCGATCAGGCCGCCGCCGTCACTGGTGATCCGGGTGCGCATGTTCGTCCACCGGGTGGACATGCTCGAACACCAGCGGGTCAGGTGCACCTGATCGGGCCAGGTGACCGGCCGGAGGACATCGATGACGGTGCGGCGCACGATCCAGGTGGGGTCGGTGCGGTGCAGGGCCGTCTGATGGAGTTCGTCCCAGGAGATGTCCTGCAGATAGCGCGCCACGGCATCGAAGCGCAGCCGGTGATAGGGATCCACGTCGCCAGCCCGGACGGGCCACGCCGCGGCGAAACCCATGCCCTCCTGGGGAAGCGGGGCCAGTGGCTGTTCGAGTGACACGTGTGCTCCTTGCACGGCGCACCAGGTGTGCCGCGACTTCTTGCGTAGTTCTGCTGACGACTTTACGGGGCGCAGATCACACCCTCACGCGGAGCCGGGGCAAGCGGTATCGGATTCGACCGGCTCCCGGTAGCCTGCAGGAATGGCCGGCGGGGCGATGGCGGGCTCGATGTTCGGGCGCTATGAAATGCGCAGACTCCTCGGAGTCGGCGGTATGGGGGAGGTCTACGAGGCCTACGACACCTCCAAGAGTCGCACTGTCGCCGTCAAGGTACTCAACCGCGAGCTGGCCAGGGACCCCGTCTACGTGCAGCGATTCCGCCGGGAGTCGCACGCGATGGCGAGTGTGCAGGAACCGCACGTCATCCCGGTGCACGACTGGGGCGAGGTCGACGGCGTCCTCTACATCGACATGCGGCTGGTCAAGGGCACCGATCTCAAGGACCGTCTGCAGCGGCACGGCAGGCTGACGCCCGGCGAGGCGGTGCAGGTGGTGGAGCAGATCGCCGCCGCGCTCGACGCCGCACACGAGATCGGCCTGATCCACCGCGACGTGAAGCCGGCCAACATCCTGCTCACCAGCAGCATGTTCGCCTACCTGGTCGACTTCGGCATCGCCCACACCGACTCCGATCCGCAGCTGACCAGCACCGGCAGTGCCGTCGGCTCGATGGCCTACATGGCGCCGGAGCGCTTCGAGGACGCGCCGCTGACCGCCGCCGTCGACACCTACGCGCTCACCTGTGTGCTCTACGAGGCGCTGGTCGGGCGGGTCCCGTACCCGGTGAACAGCCTCGCGGGCGCGATCGGCTCGCATCAGATGGCGCCACCGCCGCGCCCGAGCGCCGTCGACCCGGCGCTGGAGTTCTTCGATCCGGTGATCGATCGCGGCATGGCCAAGCGGCCGGGGCAGCGCTACGCCACCCCCGGTGACCTGGCCCGCGCCGCCCGCGCGGCGCTGGTGCAGGGCGAGCGGGCCGCCCCGCGTACCGCGCCGGGTCCGCAGGTGGCGGCCGCGACCGTGGTCGGCCCGGTGACCGGGCCCCGGTCCTACGACACCGGTGCGCCACCGCCGCCTACCGTGTCCGGCCCCCAGGTGGTGGTTCCGCAGGTCTCCGGTCCGCAGCCGCAGTGGACCCCGCCGCCGGGCTACCAGGTCGGCGCCCCGCAGCAGCCCACCCGGGTCGGCGGGTACACCCATCCGTCCGCGCCGCTGCCGCTGCCGCCGCAGCGCGGTTCCTCGACGCCGATCCTGGCCGGGGCACTGGGCGCGTTGATCGTGGTGGCGGTCGTCGGCGTCGCGGTGTGGGTGATGCTGAGCGTCGGTGACGACAAGCAGAAGACCATCGCCGATCCGCCGATCACGACCACCGGGGAGGTCGTCCCGCCGCCGGTGATCGAGACGGTCAGCCAGACCGTCACCACCACGCGGGTCGTGCCGACCCCGACCAGGACGACGGTGCCGCCGCTGCAATCGAGTGTCAGCGGCGCCGACGGCCAGGGCTTCCTGAACAGCCCACGCTGCAACGACAACGACGCCGCGATGACGATCGCGCGCACCACCGGTTCGCGCGTGGTCATCTGCCATACCGGCGACAACCGCTACTACTACAAGGGCGCCAGGGCCAGCGACGGTCTCGGCATCGAACTCGACGACCCGGTGCCGACCGGCGGCGGCGGTTTCACCGCCACCAACCCGACCGACGGCACGCAGTATCAGCTCAGTCCCGCCGGGCTCACCATCGTCAAGGGTGGATCCGTGCTGGCCAGCGAGTCGGTGACGGAATTCGCCCATCGCTGATCGGCCCGCCGGGATATGTTCGCGGTAGAGGGTGTCACCGAGAGAGGTTTTGGAAAATGCGCGCAGCCCAGGTCGGCAAGCTGGATGGTCCGTCGGCGATCGAGATCGTCGACCTGCCCGAGCCGGTGGCCTATCCCGGCGGGGTCCTGATCGACGTGCACGCCGCGGGCATCGCCTTCCCGGACGTGCTGATGACGCGCGGCCTGTACCAGATGAAGCCGGGCCTGCCGTTCGTCGTCGGCGGCGAGGTGGCGGGCGTGGTGCGCGAGGCGCCGGAGGGCTCAGCCCTGCGCCCTGGTGATCGGGTCGCCGCGCTGACCATGCTCGGCAACGCCGTCGCCGAGGTGGCCGTCTCGCCCGAGCACGCCGTGTTCAAGCTGCCCGACAACGTCTCGCTCGACGCCGGCGCAGGCATCCTGTTCAACGACCTCACCGTGCACTTCTGCCTGACCAAGCGCGGCCGGATCGCCCAGGGCGAGACGGTGCTGGTGCACGGCGCGGCAGGCGGCATCGGCACCTCCACCCTGCGAATGGCCAGGGCGTTGGGCGCGGGCCGGGTGATCGCCGTGGTGAGCACCGAGTCGAAGGCGCAGGTGGCCAAGGCCAACGGCGCGACCGACGTCGTACTGACCGAGGGCTGGCTGGCCGCGGTGAAGGAGCTCACCGACGGCCGCGGCGTCGACATCGTGCTCGACCCGGTGGGCGGCGACCGCTTCACCGACAGCGTCCGCTCGCTGGCAGGCGGCGGCAGGCTGCTGGTGGTCGGTTTCACCGCGGGCGAGATCCCGACCGTGAAGGTGAACCGGCTGCTGCTCAAGAACGTCGAGGTGGTCGGGGCCGCGTGGGGCGAGTGGGTGATGACGCACCCGACCTACCTGGCCGAACAGTGGGCCGAGGTCGAGCCGCTGCTGGCCTCCGGCGCCATCCCCGCGCCGGAGCCGGTGCTGTACCCGCTGGAGAAGACCGCCGAAGCCGTTGCGGCGCTGGACAACCGGACCGCCACCGGCAAGGTCGTCGTCCAGCTGCGCTGAGCGCGGGTCGGGGTGGGCCAGTATCGTCCACCTCGTCACCGGGCCGTCGAAGGAGTCGCATGCAGGTGTCGAATCGGGTGCTGAACCGGACGCTGCTCGCGCGTCAGCACCTGCTGGAGCGCTCGACGCTGAGCACCCCGCAGATGTGCGATCACCTCATCGGCCTGCAGGCCCAGGATGTGCCGCCGCCGTTCGTCGGATTGTGGAGCCGGATCACCGATTTCGATCCGGCGACGGTGTCGGCGGGGCTGGAGGATCGGTCGCTGGTGCGGATCACCCTGATGCGCGGCACCATTCACCTGGTCACCCCGCCGGACGCGCTGCGGATCGCGCCGCACATCCAGCCGGAACTGGAGAAGGTGCCGTTCCGCAAGGGCTTCAACTACGGGGCGATGGTCGGTCTCGATCCCGAGGAGCTGCGCGCGCACGGCGAATCCGTGCTCGGCGACGCGCCGATGGCCGCCGCCGACCTGCGCACCGAGGCGGCCAGGCTCTACCCCGACCGCGATCCCGGCCCGGTCGTGCAGACCTGGCTCTACCAGCTCCCGGTCCTGCAGACCCCGCCGCGCGGCCGCTGGCGCGACAACAGCAGGCCGGTGTGGTCGCGGGTCGAACCCTGGCTGGGCGCCCCGCTCGACCCGGACTATCCGGTGGCCGAACTGATCCTGCGCTACCTGCGCGCGTTCGGGCCCGCCAGCACGATGGACATGCAGACCTGGTCCCGGCTGCCCGCCATGAAGCAGGCCGTCGCCGCGCTGGGTGACCGGGTCCGCACCTACACCGACGAACGCGGCCGCACCCTCTACGACGCCGCCGACCTCACCCTCGCCGACCCCGATCAGCCCGCGCCGGTCCGCCTGCTCGGCTGGTACGACAACCTGCTGCTGTCCCACCAGGACCGCAGCCGCGTCCTCGGCGACGATTCCGCGCCGCCGCTGCGCGCCTTCGCCTCCTGGGTCTCCCCGGTGCTCATCGACGGCTTCCTCGCCGGGATGTACAAGGTCTTCGTGAAGTCCGGCACCGCGCGATTGCGGATCAGCCCGGTCCGCGCCTGGACGAAAGCCGAAGCGGCGCAGGTCGAAGCGGAGGCCGCGGCGCTGCTCGCCTTCCTCGAACCGGAATCGGCGCCCGCCGTGGAGATCCTCGCGCCCGGCGCGGACGTCCGGCCGTGACACGCGTTTAACGCCCTGGCAACACCGGCTTCCTAGGGTCGGTGCCACGACGTTCATGGCTGCAACGGACGACGTGCTCCGCTGATCCGGGCGGGCGAACCAGCCGCATCCGCAGAAGAGGTGCGCGCATGGGTTCCCCCGCGTCCGTTGTCATCACCGACGTCACCGTCTACACCGAACAGGGCTGGGCGCCCGGCGAAGTCGTCGTCCGCGACGGTGTCGTCGTCGCCCTGGCGGCCGGTCCCGAACACGCCGGTCTGCCCCGTTTCGACGGCGGTTCCGGCTATCTGCTGCCCGGCTTCGTCAACACCCACACCCACCTGCAACAAGCCGTACTGCGCGGTGCCGGTGAGGGTCTGCCGCTGCTCGAATGGTTGCGCTGCGTCGGTGAGTTCACGGTCGCTGCCACGCCGGAGCAGACCTATCTCTCGGCCCTGGCCGGTGGCCTGGAACTGCTGCGCGGCGGGGTCACCACGGTGGTCGAGCACCTGTGGCCGAACCCGTCGGACGCGGTCCACCAGGCGATGATCCGGGCGCTCGACGAGCTCGGTATCCGGGTCGTGCTCGGTCGTGGCATCGCCGATCGCGCCGACAGCACCCGCAAGTGGGGCCTGGATCCGCGCCTGCTGCAGCCGCTGGACGAGGCGCTGGCCCACGTCGACGCCCTCGACGCGCAGCTGCGCGGCACCCGGATCACCACCGCGCTGGCCGTGCCCAACCCCCGCTGCCTCACCCCGGAGGGGATGGCCGCCACCCGCGAATACGCCAAGGCGACCGGCAAGACGGTGTCGATACATGTTCTGGAGACCACCACCGACGACGAGATGTGCCGATTGCATGCAGGCGCCGGTGCCGTCGACTACCTCGACGCGAGCGGTTTCCTCTGGGATCGCACCTTGGCGGTGCACTGCGTCAACCTCGACGCGCACGGCCGCGCGGTCTTCGCCGAGCGCGGTGTGGCCGTGTCCTACAACCCGGTCTCCAATATGCGTCTCGGCAGCGGCGTCGCCCCGGTGCCGGAGCTGCTTGCCGCGGGCGTCGACGTGACGCTCGGCGTCGACGGTGCCGCCAGCAACGACACCCAGGACATGCTGCTGGCGCTGCGCTTCGGTGCGTTCCTGCAGCGTGCGGCCAACAAGCGGGCCGATCTGCTCGGCTTCGCCGACATGCTGCACATGGCCACCGGCGCGGCGGGCCGCGTCCTCGGCGGGCCGACCCGCACCGGCGTCGCCGTCGGCGACCGCGCCGATCTCACCCTGGTCCGCTTCGATCGCGACTTCGCCTGCCTGCCGGTCCTCGACCCCGGCGCCACGCTGCTCACCGCCGCGTCACCCCGGGTGATCGACACCGTCTGGGTCGACGGCGAGGCCGTGCTCCGCGACGGCGTCAGCACCCGGGTCGACGCGCAGGACCTCGCGTCGCGCCTGCTTCGCATGCGCTGATTGTTAATACGTCGGAAACGAACAACACATTGCATGTAATTCTGGCAATTCACACTGATGTCAATCACAAGTTGCACGCAACATCGACAACCCGCAGGGGAAGGTGATCACGGTGACGCTCTACGACACGGTGAACGACGCCGACGCGAGGACGCTGCTGTCCGGCCTGGAGGTCTCCTTCGCCGGCGTCGGCAAGCGATTCGGCGGCGACGAGGGCACGCTCGCCCTGACCGAGATCGACCTCGACCTCCGCGAGGGCGAATTCGTCGCGGTGGTCGGCCCGTCCGGCTGCGGCAAGTCGACGCTGCTGCGCCTGGCCGCCGGACTCGAAGCGGTGAGCACGGGCGCTGTCGCGGTCCGCACGGACTCGATCGGCTTCATCTTCCAGGAGGCCACCCTGCTGCCGTGGCGCAAGGTCCGCCGCAATGTCGAACTCTCGGCCCAGCTGGCCGGGGTCGACCGGGCGGTGCGCCGCGAGCGGGTCGAGCGCGCCATCGCGGCGGTCGGTCTCGCCGACTTCGCGAACAAACTGCCGCACCAGCTCTCGGGCGGCATGCGGATGCGCGTCTCGCTGGCCAGGGCGCTCTCGCTGGAACCGCGGCTGATGCTGCTCGACGAGCCGTTCGGCGCGCTCGACGAGATGACCAGGCTGAACATGCAGGAGGAACTGCTGCGGCTCTACCGCGACAACGCCTTCACCGCGCTGTTCATCACCCACTCGGTCTCCGAGGCGGTGTTCCTGGCCTCGCGGGTGGTGGTGATGTCGGCCCGGCCCGGCCGCGTCCACGAGGTGATCGATGTGGACCTGCCGTACCCGCGGGACCGGGAGCTGCGCTTCGACCCCGCCTTCACCGAACTCGTCTCGCGCGTCTCGCGCTCGCTGAAAGAGGCTGCCTGATGGTCAGTATCGCGGCCCGCGCCGTCGCCCCCACCCGTTCGCGCCCGGCTCTGCCGGTGCCACAGCTCCGCAAGCTCGCCCGCGTGCTCGTCGCGCCCGCGGTGTCGATCGCGCTGGCGCTGGCCGCCTGGTACGCGGTGTCGATGCTGGTGCTCAGCGAGAGCCGCCGCTTCCTGCTGCCGCCGCCACACGTCGTGTTCGGCGAATCCCTCGCCGACCCGGCCAAGCTCGAGGTGATGGTCGAGGCGCTGGCGGTCACCGCCCGCGTCGCGCTCACCGGGCTGCTGATCTCGGCGGTGCTCGGTGTCGCCATCGCGGTGCTGATGAGCCAGGCCAAGCCGATCGAACAAGTCGTCTACCCGTATGCCGTGGTCCTGCAGGCCATTCCGGTGCTCGCGGTGGTGCCGCTGATCGGGCTGTGGCTGGGCTACGGTTTCGCCGCCCGCACGACGGTCTGCGTGCTCATCGCCATCCACCCGATCATCGCGATGACCCTGTTCGGCATCAAATCCGTCGACGCCAACCTCCAGGAACTGTTCACCCTCGGCCGCGCGGGCAGGCTGCGCAGGCTCTGGTCGCTGCAACTGCCCGCCGCGCTGCCCTCGACCCTGACCGGATTGCGCACCGCCGCCGGGCTCTCGGTCACCGGCGCGATCATCGGCGACATGTTCTTCGCGCAGGGCAAACCCGGCATCGGCACCCTGCTCGACACCTACCGCGCCCGCCTGCAATCGGAGGACCTGATCGGCGCGCTGCTGCTGGCCGCGCTGTTCGGCGTGCTCGTGTTCACCGTTTTCACCGTGGTGCAGAAGGTCAGCGTCGGCCGCTGGCACAACTCCGCGCACTAGCTCGTCCCCCCGCACAGAGGATCAACCATGAAGACACTTCCCCTGCGGCGCGTCGGCATCGCCGCGCTCGCCGTGCTGCTGGCCGGCGCCGCGACCGCCTGCTCCGACGACACCGCCGACGGTCCCGCCGTCGCACTGGAACCGGCGCCCGCCGAGCAGCAGCTCGCCGGGGCCTGCCCGAGCACCGTCGTCGTCCAGCTGCAATGGGCGCCGGAGACCGACTCCGGGCCGATCTTCGGCCTGCTCGGTCCCGGCTACCGGGTCGACGCCGACAACAACAAGATCACCGGTCCGCTGGTCGCCGACGGCAAGGACACCGGGGTGAAGCTGGAGATCCGGGCGGGCGGCCCGGCGATCGGCTTCCAGACGGTGCCGTCGCAGATGTATGTCGACCAGAGCATCACGCTGGGCCTGGCCCATTCCGAGCACGCCATCGCCGCCGCCGGTCAGCAGCCGATCGTCGCGGTCACCACGCTGCTGCGCAACAGTCCGCAGATGCTGATGTGGGATCCGAAGACGCACCCGGAGTGGCAGGGCATCGCCGATATCGGCAAGTCGGGCAAGCCGATTGTGGTGTCGAAGGGACAGCTGTACCCGGACTGGCTGGTCGCTCGCGGGCTGGTGCAGCAGAACCAGGTCGACGCCTCCTACGACAACTCCCCGTCGCGGTTCGTCACCGATCCGTCCTTCGCCCAGCAGGGTTTCGCCAACGCCGAGCCGTTCACCTACGAGCACGAGGTGCGGGCCTGGAACAAGCCCGTCGCCTATCAGCTGCTCAAGGACGTCGGCTACGAGGGCTACGCCCGCACCGTGAACGTGCGCGCCGACAAGCTCGCCGAACTGCGGCCCTGCTTGCAGAAGCTGGTGCCGATGATCCAGCAGGCGACCGCGCGGTTCAAGGCCGATCCAGCACCGGTCAACGACGTCGTCGTCGACGTGGTGTCGAAGAACCCCAAGCTCAACCCCTACAGCGCGGAACTGGCCGCGTTCGGGTCGACGGCCCTCATCGACGGCGGCCTGATCGGCAACGACACCGACGGTGTCCTCGGCAGTTTCGACGAGGCCCGCGTCCAGCGCATCATCGACGAATTCGGCCCCATCCTGCGCAAGGGCGGCGCGAACGTGCCGACCGGACTGACCGCGAAGGACCTGGTCACCAAGGAATTCCTCGATCCCGCCATCTCCGTCACCGGATAAGGAGTCACCCCATGACCACCAGTTACGACCTGTCCGAGGTCTCCCGCGAGAAGCAGATGGGCGGCCTCGGCCGGGAGACCGACGCCCGCGAGATCCGCGTCGTCGACCTCACCGACTTCGAGAACCGCCGCGCCGAGATCACCGAGGAGCTGTGGGCCGCCGCCACCGAGATCGGCTTCTTCCAGCTCTCCGGCCACGGCATCCCACAGGACCTGATCGACGAGATGTTCGGCGCGACAGCCGATTTCTTCGCACTGCCCGAGGCGGTCAAAGGGCAGTATCCGCTGGTCAAGAAGAACAACGCGGGGTGGGAGAGCCTGAGCCAGGTGCGGCCGTCGATCGGCGTGCCGGACCAGAAGGAGTCCTACCAGATCACCCGGCCGCACATGGATCAGCTCTGGCCCAGCGAGACCGAACTCGCCGGATTCCGTGCCCGTGTCCTCGATTTCGAGGAACGGGCCTGGGCGGTGGCGATGCGGGTGCTGTCGTGCTTCGCCGACCGGCTCGGCCTGCCCCGCGACCACTTCACCGCCGCGCACGATCCCGCCTCGCCGGACTACCAGAGCGCGCTGCGCCTGCTGCACTACTTCGCGGTGCCCGCGGAACTGCGCGGCGTCCCCGGCCGCTGGCGGGCGGGCGCGCACACCGACTTCGACTGCCTGACCCTGCTGTTCCAGCGCGACGGGCAGGGCGGGCTGCAGGTGTGCCCCGGCAAGGAGATGGACGAGCAGGAATGGACCTCCATCACCCCGTCGTCGAGCCTGATCACCTGCAATATCGGGGACATGCTGACCCGCTGGAGCGACGACCTGCTGCCGTCGAACTTCCACCGCGTCCGCAGCCCGGGTGAGGGCGAGTACCAGGGCGAGCGCTACAGCATCGCCTACTTCGCCCAGGCCGATCGCGACGCGGTCATCCAGGGCCCCGCGGGCAAGTACCCGCCCGTCACCGCCGCCGACTTCCTGGAACAGCGGGTACAGGCGAACTACCGGCCCCAGGGATAATCGGCGCATGAACTCCGCGCTGCTCGGCCAGTCGGTGCACCGGCAGATCCGGCAGATGGTCCTCTCCGGCGAGCTGGCCCCTGGCCGATCGCTCAGCGTGCCGGCGCTGGCGACCCAGCTCGGGGTCAGCCGCAGCCCCGTCCGCGAGGCGGTGCAGCAGCTGATCTACGAGGGCCTGGCCGTCAGCGCGCCGCACGCGGGCGCGAAGGTGGCCGCCGTCGACGCGGCGCAGATCCGCGATGTCCTCGCGGTCCGCGCCGCGCTCGACGGGCTCGCCGCCGCGGCCGCCGCCACCCGGCTCACCGAGGCCGACCTGGACAAGCTCGCGAGCATCATCGCGGCCCAGGAAGCCAACCTCGACGACGCCACCGACGCGGCCCGCGACGCCCAGCTCGACCTGGAGTTCCACACCTTCATCCGGGAGGCCTCCGGCAACAGCTGCGTCGTCGACGAACTGGCCCGGCTGGAAGCCAAGGCCCACCTCTACCGCGGTGACCTGTGGTGCTCGGCCCGCAACCGCCGCGTCGCCCTGCGCGAGCACCGGCGCATCGTCGAGGCGCTGGAATCCGGGCATCCCGAGTCGGCCCGCGCGGCCGCCGAGGCGCACGTGCACGGCCTGCTGACCCGCCTGGGCAGGCAGTGACGGTTCAGCGCGGCTCGCGGTAGGCGGGCGCCTTCGCGGTGCCCGCCGGGGTCAGCGTGCGCAGCAGCGGCATGGTGCGCCGCGCGATCACCGTCGACAGCACGATCACGCTGTGCGAACGCACCACCGAACCGGTCCGGTCGATGCTGAGCAGCACCGCTTGCAGACCGGCGTGCGAGTCGGCGCCGATCCGGCACAGCACGTCGCCGGAACCGGTGGTCGCGTAGGCCTCGAGCACGCCGGGAATGGCCGCGAGTTCGGCGCTGACGGTGTCGAGCGCGCCCTGCGCGATCTCGAGCGTCACGAAGGCCTGCACATCGAATCCGGCCGCGGTGACGTCGATCTGCGGATCGTAGGAGGCGATCACCCCCGACTCCTCCATCCGGTTGATCCGCGCCTGCACGGTGGCCCGCGCGACCTTCGTGCGGCGCGACAGCTCGAGGATTCCGGCCTTCTGATACGTGTGCATCGCGGTCAGGATCGCGAGATCGAGTTCGTCCAGTTTCGCCGGCGTGCGCATGCGGGAGACCTCCGTGCCGTCCGCGGTCGGGTGCTATTCAAATTGTCCACCATCGGCGGGGAATCGGTGGCTTCTCGTGTCAGCCTGTTCAGGGTTCGGCGGTGTAGTTGCCTAGCTCGGCCGGGGCGAGATTTCCTAGGTCATGACCATTGAGCAGCAGCTCGTCGGGCTGATCGAGCACGACGACAGTGTCGATCCGTTTCCGGTGATCGGGTGGGACGCGCTGGTGTGGGTCGTCGGCAACGCGACCCAGAGCGCGCACTACCTGCAGTCGGCGTTCGGGATGCGGCTGGAGGCGTACTCCGGTCCCGAGACCGGCAACCGCGACCACAAGGCGTTCGTGCTGCGCAGTGGGGGAGCGCGCTTCGTCGTGCAGGGCGCGGTCGACCCGGACAGTCCGCTCGTCGCCCATCACGACCGGCACGGCGACGGCATCGTCGACATCGCGCTCGAGGTGCCCGACGTGGACCGCTGCATCGCCTGGGCCCGCGACCACGGCGCGCGGATCCTGGTCGAACCACACGACGCGACCGACGAATTCGGCACCGTCCGCTCCGCGGCGCTGGCCACCTACGGCGAGACCAGGCACACGCTGGTCGACCGGTCCCGGTACTACGGTCCGTACCTGCCCGGCTATGTCGCGCGCACCTCCACCCATCAGCGGCGCACCGCCCGGCTGTTCCAGGCGATCGATCACGTGGTCGGCAATGTCGAGCTCGGCATGATGGACCGCTGGGTCGACTTCTACCGCGGCGTCATGGGATTCACGAACATGGCCGAGTTCGTCGGCGACGACATCGCCACCGAGTACTCCGCGCTGATGAGCAAGGTCGTCGCCAACGGCAACCACCGGGTCAAGTTCCCGCTCAACGAACCCGCCGTGGGCCGCAAGCGATCCCAGATCGACGAGTACCTCGAGTTCTATCGCGGCCCCGGCGTCCAGCACATCGCCCTGGCCACCGGCGACATCATCGCCACCGTCGACGCGCTGCGCGCCGAGGGCGTCGAATTCCTGCCCACCCCCGACGCCTACTACGAGGACCCCGAACTGCGCGAACGGATCGGGCACGTGCGCGTCCCGGTGGGGGAGCTGCAGCGCCGCGGCATCCTCGTCGACCGCGACGAGGACGGCTACCTGCTGCAGATCTTCACCCGCCCCGTCGCCGACCGCCCCACGGTCTTCTTCGAACTCATCGAGCGACACGGCTCACTCGGCTTCGGAAAGGGCAATTTCAAGGCCCTTTTCCAGGCCATCGAACGCGAGCAGGAGGCCCGCGGCAACCTGTGAGTGCCGCGGCGTTGCCATTACAGTTCATGGCATGCGGATCCCCTCGGCGATCATCACCGGCATGGCTCTGGTTGTCGTGCTGACGTCGTGCGGATCGGGGGGCGACTCCGATACGCCGACCGGCCCGATGCGACCACCACCGAAGGTGGCCTCGCTCGGCCCGTTCGTCGGCGAGTGCGGCCACGTCACCGACGACGAGGTGCGCACCATGGCCGGCATCGGCCAGCTCTCGCGGGTCTACAAGAACGCCACCGGCTGCAACTGGGAGTCGGCCGGATTGTCCTCGCCCAGTGTGACGTTCGCCTCCTATCGCGGCAGTCCGATCGAGCGGGAGAAGGCCTGGGTGTCCAACGTGGGCCGCAACCCGCAGGCCATCGATGTCGGCGGGCGTCCCGGCTTCCAGGCCCTCGACCCCGACGGCACGATCTGTGATCTCGCCGTTCAGCTGGACGACGACTTCTTCGAGTGGTCGATGTCGTACGGCGCGTTCGCGGCCGCGGGCAATCCGTGCGACAAGGCCAGGCAACTGGCCGAACTGACCGTGGGACGGCTGCAGTGAGCGCGCGCCGGATCGTCGCCGCCCTGTCGTCCGCGCTGGTGCTCACCGCGGCGCTGGCCGGCTGTGGTGCGAAGGTTCCCGGCACCGCGCAGCCACTGGGCAGCGGTGGCGGCGACGAGTCGATCAACACCAACTTCGACAAGCTGCTGCGCGAGTGCGAGGTGGTCGCGCCCGAGAAGATCGGCGAGATCGTCGGCAACGCCGACTACGTGAACACCTCGTTCAGCGGCGCCGTCTGCATGTGGAACATCGAGGACGCCCCCGGCGGCAGTGCCATGGCCACGCTCAACTGGTACGAGATGGGTACGCTGAACAACGAGAAGACCACCAACGACAAGTTGGGCTACCTCACCGGCGACATCACCGTGCAGGGCCGCAGGGCGCTGCAGGTGCGCAGGCCGAACGACAACGACTCCTGCGGCGTCACCGCCCCGGCCGCCGATGTCGGGGTCGTCGGCTGGTGGATCAATTACAAACCCGGTTCGGCCCATCCGGATCCGTGCGCCGCCGCCCAGAAATTGGTGGAGCTGACCTTGGATCTGGCCCGGTAGAAGCCTTGACGGGCCACCCCGCTTTGACCCGGATTCGGGCACGCGGGTATCGTGGATCCCTGTGCCCGGATTGCTACGGGCAAGTTCGTGCGTGAACGTAGGCCAGCGAGAGCGGCCGGAACGTTCCAGCGTGCCCAGAAAAAGGGCCCTGAGCTGCGCGCGACACGCCCGACCGCGGGTAAACGGAAACACGGTCGGACGTGCGAGTGAAAGCTCGATGAACTGAAGACATGTGTTCCGACAGCCGCAATTACCAATAAGGAAAGCCGGTCTATGCCAACCATCAACCAGCTGGTCCGCAAGGGTCGCCGCGACAAGGTCTCCAAGACCAAGACTGCGGCCCTGAAGGGGAGCCCGCAGCGTCGTGGTGTGTGCACTCGCGTGTACACCACCACCCCCAAGAAGCCGAACTCCGCGCTGCGTAAGGTCGCGCGTGTTCGCCTGACCAGCGCAGTCGAGGTCACGGCGTACATCCCCGGCGAGGGCCACAACCTGCAGGAGCACTCGATGGTGCTCGTCCGTGGCGGTCGTGTGAAGGACCTCCCCGGTGTCCGCTACAAGATCATCCGTGGCTCGCTGGACACCCAGGGTGTGAAGAACCGCAAGCAGGCCCGCAGCCGCTACGGCGCCAAGAAGGAGAAGAGCTGATATGCCACGCAAGGGCCCCGCACCCAAGCGTCCGCTGATCAACGACCCGGTCTACGGGTCGCCGCTGGTCACTCAGCTGGTCAACAAGATCCTGCTGGACGGTAAGAAGTCCACCGCCGAGCGCATCGTCTACGGTGCTCTCGAGCAGGCGCGTGAGAAGACCGGCACCGACCCGGTCGTCACCCTCAAGCGTGCGCTGGACAACGTCAAGCCCGCCCTCGAGGTGAAGCCCCGCCGTGTCGGTGGCGCCACCTACCAGGTGCCGGTCGAGGTCCGTCCGGGCCGCGCCAACACCCTGGCGCTGCGCTGGCTGGTCAGCTACTCCCGCGCCCGTCGCGAGAAGACCATGGTCGAGCGTCTCGCCAACGAGCTCCTCGACGCCAGCAACGGCCTCGGCGCTTCGGTGAAGCGTCGCGAGGACACCCACAAGATGGCCGAGTCGAACCGGGCCTTCGCGCACTACCGCTGGTGATTGCCGCCCGGCCCGTCGCTAGTGTCGGCGCCGGAAGGCTTTCAGTCGGGACGCGGCACTTCGGTGCCGCCCCCGGCGTTGACATTGTGACGACCCGAACCAGGGTCGTTCCCGAGAATTCCAACTAGCTAACGAGCGGGGAAGATTTCCGTGGCACAGGACGTGCTCACCGACCTGAACAAGGTCCGCAACATCGGCATCATGGCCCACATCGATGCGGGCAAGACCACCACTACCGAACGCATCCTCTTCTACACCGGTATCACGTACAAGATCGGTGAGGTCCACGACGGCGCGGCCACGATGGACTGGATGGAGCAGGAGCAGGAGCGTGGTATCACCATCACCTCCGCCGCTACCACCTGCTTCTGGAAAGACAACCAGATCAACATCATCGACACCCCCGGGCACGTCGACTTCACCGTCGAGGTGGAGCGGTCGCTGCGCGTGCTCGATGGTGCGGTCGCCGTGTTCGACGGCAAAGAGGGTGTCGAGCCGCAGTCCGAGCAGGTGTGGCGTCAGGCCGACAAGTACGACGTGCCGCGTATCTGCTTCGTGAACAAGATGGACAAGCTCGGCGCCGACTTCTACTTCACGGTGCAGACCATCAAGGACCGTCTCGGTGCCAAGCCGCTGGTCATCCAGCTGCCGATCGGCGCGGAGAACGACTTCGAGGGCATCGTCGACCTGGTCGAGAACAACGCCAAGGTCTGGAAGGGCGAGACCAAGCTCGGCGAAGAGTACGAGGTCGTCGAGATCCCGGCCGATCTCAAGGACAAGGCCGAGCAGTACCGTCAGGAGCTGCTCGAGACCGTCGCCGAGTCCGACGAGTCCCTGCTGGAGAAGTTCTTCGGCGGCGAGGAGCTCTCGGTCGAGGAGATCAAGGGCGCCATCCGCAAGATGACGGTCAACTCCGAGCTGTACCCGGTGCTGTGTGGTTCCGCGTTCAAGAACAAGGGCGTGCAGCCCATGCTCGACGCGGTCATCGACTACCTGCCCTCCCCGCTGGATGTCGAGGCCACCACCGGCCACATCCCGGGCAAGGAAGAGGAGCTCGTCACCCGCAAGCCGAACGTCGACGAGCCGTTCGCGGCGCTGGCGTTCAAGATCGCGGTGCACCCGTTCTTCGGTGAGCTCACCTACGTCCGCGTGTACTCGGGCAAGGTCGACTCCGGCTCGCAGGTCGTCAACTCGACCAAGGGCAAGAAGGAGCGCCTGGGCAAGCTGTTCCAGATGCACTCCAACAAGGAGAACCCGGTCACCACCGCGTCGGCCGGCCACATCTACGCCGTGATCGGTCTGAAGGACACCACCACCGGTGACACCCTCTCCGACCCGCAGAACCAGGTCGTCCTCGAGTCGATGACGTTCCCGGACCCGGTCATCGAGGTCTCGATCGAGCCCAAGACCAAGTCCGACCAGGAGAAGCTCGGCACCGCGATCCAGAAGCTGGCGCGCGAGGATCCGACGTTCTCGGTCAAGCTGGACGCCGAGACCGGCCAGACCGTCATCGGCGGCATGGGCGAGCTCCACCTCGACATCCTCGTCGACCGCATGAAGCGCGAGTTCAAGGTCGAGGCGAACGTCGGTAAGCCGCAGGTGGCCTACCGCGAGACGATCACCAAGGCCGTCGAGAAGCTCGAGTTCACGCACAAGAAGCAGACGGGTGGCTCCGGCCAGTTCGCGAAGGTCATCATCGCGGTCGAGCCCTTCGTCGGCGAGGACGGCGCGCACTACGAGTTCGAGAACAAGGTCTCCGGCGGTCGCGTGCCCCGTGAGTACATCCCGTCGGTCGACGCGGGTGCCCAGGACGCCATGCAGTACGGCGTGCTCGCCGGCTACCCGCTGGTGAACCTGAAGGTCACCCTGCTCGACGGCGCGTACCACGACGTCGACTCCTCGGAAATGGCGTTCAAGATCGCGGGCTCGCAGGCCCTCAAGGAAGCGGCCCGTAAGGCCGGTCCGGTGATCCTCGAGCCGCTCATGGCGGTCGAGGTCATCACGCCCGAGGATTACATGGGCGACGTGATCGGCGACCTCAACTCCCGCCGTGGCCAGATCCAGGCCATGGAGGAACGCAGTGGTGCCCGTGTCGTCAAGGCGCTGGTTCCGCTCTCGGAGATGTTCGGCTACATCGGTGACCTGCGGTCGAAGACCCAGGGTCGCGCGAACTACTCCATGGTGTTCGCCCAGTACGCGGAGGTTCCGGCCAACGTGTCCAAGGAGATCATCGCCAAGGCGACCGGCGAGTAATTCGCTTGCCGGGGCCAAGTACGCTTGGCCCCGGCAACCGGGCGTCAGCACGACCCCCCTTAATAACCGCACTGCTGCAAAAAAAGCACGCACTAACTAGTCCAGGAGGACAACAGTGGCGAAGGCGAAGTTCGAGCGGACGAAGCCCCACGTCAACATCGGCACCATCGGTCACGTCGACCACGGCAAGACCACGCTGACTGCGGCGATCACCAAGGTGCTGGCTGACAAGTACCCGGATCTGAACGCCGCGTTCGCGTTCGATCAGATCGACAAGGCGCCGGAGGAGAAGGCTCGTGGTATCACGATCAACATCTCCCACGTCGAGTACCAGACCGAGAAGCGCCACTACGCGCACGTCGACGCCCCCGGTCACGCCGACTACATCAAGAACATGATCACCGGTGCCGCCCAGATGGACGGCGCGATCCTGGTCGTGGCCGCCACCGACGGCCCGATGCCGCAGACCCGTGAGCACGTGCTGCTCGCCCGTCAGGTCGGCGTGCCCTACATCCTGGTCGCGCTGAACAAGTCGGACATGGTCGACGACGAGGAAATCCTCGAGCTCGTCGAGATGGAGGTCCGCGAGCTGCTGGCCTCGCAGGAGTTCGACGAGGACGCGCCGGTCGTGCGTGTCTCCGGCCTGAAGGCCCTCGAGGGTGACCAGAAGTGGGCCGACGCGGTCCTCGAGCTGATGAACGCCGTCGACGAGTCGATCCCGGACCCGGTCCGCGAGACCGAGCTCCCGTTCCTGATGCCGGTCGAGGACGTCTTCACGATCACCGGTCGTGGCACCGTCGTCACCGGTCGCGTCGAGCGCGGCATCGTGAACGTGAACGAGGAAGTCGAGATCGTCGGCATCCGCGAGAAGAGCACCAAGACCACCGTCACCGGTATCGAGATGTTCCGCAAGCTGCTCGACCAGGGCCAGGCGGGCGACAACGTCGGTCTGCTGGTTCGTGGCATCAAGCGCGAAGATGTCGAGCGTGGCCAGGTCGTCGTGAAGCCGGGCACCACCACCCCGCACACCGAGTTCGAGGGCCAGGCGTACATCCTGTCGAAGGACGAGGGCGGCCGCCACACCCCGTTCTTCAACAACTACCGTCCGCAGTTCTACTTCCGTACGACTGACGTGACGGGCGTTGTGACCCTGCCCGAGGGCACCGAGATGGTCATGCCCGGTGACAACACCGAGATGTCCGTCAAGCTGATCCAGCCGGTCGCCATGGACGAGGGCCTGCGTTTCGCGATCCGTGAGGGTGGCCGCACCGTCGGCGCCGGTCGCGTCACGAAGATCATCAAGTGAGTCTCTGACTGACTGACACCGCAACGGCGTCGCTCCCCCGGGAGCGGCGCCGTTCGGCGTTTCCGGGGGAGCCACCGCGATGACCTCGGAGGTCATCGCTCGCGGACGCGGTACTCGGTAGCGTCCACGGGAGTTCATCGGACGGACGGAGGTGCGCGTGGCTGTGGTGCAGGGGTTCGAGGTTGTCGAGGGCGTGCTCGGGCGGGGGATGCCGTATCTGGCGTTCGGGGAGGGGCCGACGCTGGTGTTCCTGCGGTGGTTCATGCCGGATCATGCCAATCCGACGGGGTTGGTGCGGCGGGCGGAGGTCAAGACGATGGCGCCGCTGGCCAGGAACTTTCGGGTGTACGCGGTGAATCGGGCGCCGGGGATGGCGGCGGGGACCACGATGGCCGATATCGCGCGGGAGCACGCGGAGGGGCTGCTGGCGGAGTTCGGTGCGCCGGTGGACGTGCTCGGGATCTCCTCGGGAGGATCGCTGGCCTTGCAGCTCGCCGCGGATCAGCCGGCGGCGGTGCGCAAGCTGGTGGTCGCCTCGTCGGGGTATCGGCTCGAGGACGCGGCCAGGGCATCACAGATGAAGTACGCGACGGCCGCGGCCGCGGGCAAGCGGTCGCTGCAGCACCTGGCCACCCAGGGCATCGAGTCGCCGGTCAAGGCGCGGCTGGCCGGGGCGGTCGCGTGGCTGGCCGATCCGCTGGTGCGGCCGAAGAATCCGGCCGACACCCTCGCCTTCGTGCGGGCCGAGGACACCTTCGACCTCGACGGCCGGCTGGCCGACATCACCGCCCCGACCCTGGTGGTCGGCGGCGACCGGGACGAGTACTACTCCGTCGACACCTTCCGGCACACCGCCGACGGCATCCCGGGCGCCCGGCTCGTGGTCTACCCGGACACCAACCACCTCGGCGCGATCAAGCACGAGCGCTTCGCGCCCGACGTCACCGCGTTCCTGACGACGCCGGGCGGCTGAGCGGCGGGATCAGGCCGGGGCGAGGCGGACGCGGACGGTGACCCGGCCGCGGTCGTCGCGGTGGGTCACCGCGTGGCCGGGCTTGTCGACGCCGTCGATGCGCAGGGTGACCGGGCCACCCTCGCCGAGGAAGTTGCGCCACCACTTCTTCTTGTCGGGCAGCGCGACGCCGATGATGTACTCGTCCCCGGAGCGGCGATAGTTGACCGGGGTGCTGAAGGTCTGTCCCGAGCGCCGCCCGACGTAGCTGACCTGTGCGAACGCCTTACCGAGGAACTTGCCGACGACGGGGGCTTCGGTCAGCGCGACCACGCCGGCGTTCATCCCCCGCACGACCCGGTGCAACAACGATTCCTGACTCAACGGTTTCTCCTGCCTGATGATGATGACGAACGGGCTGGTCTCGCCCACGGTACCGAGCCGCTCTGGCAGTGCCCTGAGAGTTCTTGGCGCCGAGGCGGTTCCGGCGATCAGCGGATCTTGGCGCCGTAGACGTGTTCGACGGTGAGCGCCATGAGCACGCGGCGATCGGCGACCATCACCTCGCGGTACTCGGTCCAGTCCGGGTGTTCGCCCGCGGCGGCGCGGTAGTAGTCGACGAGGGCGGCGACCTCCGGCCCGTCGGGATCGGTGCCGGGCCCGGTCAGCGTGACGCTGCCTTCGGCGGTGGCCCAGGACCAGCCGTCGGGCGCGGTCACCTCGAAGGCGGCCCTGGGGTCGCGGCGCAGGTTGCTGGTCTTGGCGCGGCCCTCGGTCATCGAGACGTAGATGACCCCGGCCGCGCGGTCGTAGTAGGGGGTGACGGGGGACAGCTGGGGCCGTCCGTCCGCCTTGATGGTGGCGAGTACGCCGAGCTTCGCTGCCGCGAGCAGATCGTGCGGGTCGAATGCCGCTGTCATCGGTGGGTCTCCTCTGGGTGGGCTGACGCGCTGGCCGAGGCCACCGCCCGAACAGCGATGTCCCCTCGTCGAGACGAACTGCCTTGCCGGTGGATTTATGCCCGCCACCCGTCCCGGTCGGCCGCCGCGGAGCGGGAACTCCTGGAAATCCTTGGACAGCGCGGCCTCCGGGCGGGTAGAACTGGGGCATGGTTACGGTACGTCCGCTGTCGCGGCGCTAGTTCGCATCGGGTCCTCGGGCGCCGGTGGGGCGGCGCGTGATTCGATGCCCGTGCCGTCCGGTGGAACGCGTAACTGTCGAGCGTCGACTTCTTCGACCGAACTAGTTGACGTACTGGGGGATTCCCATGACTACGAGACGGACCGACCTCGCCCGCCTGCGCAATATCGGCATCGCCGCCCACATCGACGCGGGCAAGACGACCACCACCGAACGCATCCTGTTCTACACCGGTGTCACCCGCACCCTGGGTGAGGTCCACGACGGCACCGCCGCCATGGACCGGATGATCCAGGAGCGCGAGCACGGCATCACCATCGCCGCCGCGGCCACCACCTGCCGGTGGAACGAGCACGAGATCACCATCCTCGACACCCCCGGCCACGTCGACTTCACCGTCGAGGTGGAGCGGTCGCTGCGGGTGCTCGACGGCGCGGTCGCCGTGTTCGATGCCAAGGAAGGTGTCGAGCCGCAGTCGGAGCAGGTGTGGCGGCAGGCCGATCGCTACGGCGTGCCACGGATCTGTTTCGTGAACAAGATGGACAAGCTCGGCGCGGACTTCGCGTTCACCGTGCGGACCATCGCGGAGCGACTCGGCGTGCGGCCGTTGGTGATCCAGCTGCCGATCGGCGCCGAGAGCACGTTCGACGGCATCGTCGACCTGGTCGAGATGACGGCGAAGGTGTGGCGCGGTGACACCGACCGCGGCGCGCGGTTCGAGATCGTCGAGATCCCGGACGAACTGCGCGTCGAGGCCGAACTGCACCGCGAGGCGCTGGTGGCCGCGGTCGCCGAGGCCGACGAGGCGGTGCTGGAGCGCTACCTCGCCGGTGCGCCGATCCCGGTCGACGTGCTCAAGGCCGCCATCCGCACGATGACGATCGACGCGCGCGCCTACCCGGTCCTGTGCGGTTCGGCGCTGGCCAATGTCGGCGTGCAGCCGCTGCTGGACGCGGTCGTCGACTACCTGCCGTCGCCGCTGGATGTCGTCGCCGTGCACGGGTTCTCGCCGGAGGGCGCGTACATCGAGCGCGCACCCGATGTCGCCGAGCCGTTCGCGGCGCTGGCGTTCAAGGTCGCGCTGCACCCGTTCTTCGGCAAGCTCGTGTACCTGCGGGTCTACTCGGGCCGCGCCGAACCCGGTGCGACCGTACTGAATTCGACCACTGGACGAAAGGAGCGCCTGGGCAAGCTGTTCCAGATGCATTCGAGCACCGAGATCGCCGTCGATCGGGTGCAGGCCGGGCAGATCTGCGCTGTCATCGGCCTGAAGGAGACGGGCACCGGCGACACCCTGTGCGATCGGAACCAGCCGGTCGTGCTGGAGTCGATGGTCTTCCCCGAACCCGTCCTGGCGGTCTCGATCGAACCGCGGACCCGCGCGGATCAGGACAAGCTGGGCACCGCCCTGGCGCGCCTGGCCGAGGAGGATCCGACGTTCACCGTGCGGGTCGACGCCGAGACCGGGCAGACGGTCATCGGTGGCATGGGCGAGCTGCATCTGGAGATCCTGGTCGACCGGATGCGGCGGGAGTTCCGGGTCGAGGCCGAGATCGGCGCACCGCGGGTGGCCTATCGCGAGACCATCACCGCCGCCGTCGAACAGTTCGAGTACACCCACCGCAAGCAGGTGGGCGGGCGCGGGCAGTTCGCCAAGGTGGTGATCGCGGTGGAGCCGCACGTGGCCGAGGACGGCGCGGTCTACGAATTCGAGAGCCGGGTGGCCGGTGGGCGCGTGCCGCGGGAGTACATCCCCGCGGTCGACGCGGGCGCGCAGGACGCGCTGCGGGTCGGCGCGCTCGCCGGGTTCCCCCTGGTGAACGTGCGGGTGACGCTGCTCGACGGCGCCGCCCACGTGCAGGATTCGTCGGACC
This sequence comes from Nocardia sp. NPDC050718, assembly GCF_040654235.1. Taxonomy (NCBI): domain Bacteria; kingdom Bacillati; phylum Actinomycetota; class Actinomycetes; order Mycobacteriales; family Nocardiaceae; genus Nocardia; species Nocardia sp. NPDC050718. The sequence continues at coordinate 900,532 of NZ_JBFAHQ010000001.1, forward strand.
TGGCGTTCCGGCTGGCCGGAGCGGCGGCGGTGCGTGCCGCGGTCGCGCGGGCGAAGCCGGTGCTGCTCGAACCGGTGATGGCCGTCGAGGTCGTCACCCCGGAGGAGTACCTCGGTGAGGTGATCGGTGATCTGAACGCCCGGCGCGGCCGGGTCACCGAGCTCACCGAGCGGTCGGGCGCGCGCGTCGTGCGGGCCCTGACTCCGCTCCAGGAGATGTTCGGCTACATCGGGGATCTTCGCTCGAAGACCCGGGGCCGGGCGACCTACGCCATGGTGTTCGACTCCTACGCGCCGGTTCCGGCCGGTGTCGCGGAGTCGATCATCGCGCGCGGCTGAGAAGACACCGGTGGCGTCGTGTCCACGGACACGGCGCCACCGGCTCGGACCGCGTGTCGGCCGAGAAGGCCCAGCGCGTCGGCGGAGCTCGCGTCGCGCGGGGTGTAGACCTCGAGCCGGTGGTCGGGGCTGTCCGGCTGCAACCACACCTGGTAGTCGACATCGACATCGCCGACGGTGGGATGGTGCAGGCGCATCGCGCCGACGGTGCAATCGGCGACTTCCCCCTCGGCCCACAGGGTCGCGAATTCGGTACTGCGCATGGCGAGTTCACCGATCAGTTCGGCCAGGTGCGCGTCGGTCGGGTAGCGGCCCGCGGTCAGGCGCAGGTACGCGACGTGGACGCGGGCCAGCTCGGACCAGTTGCGGTGCCGGTCCCGGCTGAGTGGATCGAGGAAGAACATGCGCGGGACCGACGGCCGCACCGCCGGGTCGGCGGGCGCGGCGACGTCGAGGTGATCGGCGAACAGGGCGTGCCCGGTGCGGTTCCAGGCCAGGACGTCACCTCGGCGGCCGAGGATCACGGCGGGCATGCTCTCGCCGAGCGCGTCGAGCAGGGCCAGGACCCTGGGGTGCGCGCGTTCCGGCTCGGCCCGCGTCAGCCGCGGCGTGGCGGGCGATCCGGCCAGATTGTGCAGGTGCGCGGTCTCGGCGGCGTCCAACCGCAGTACCCGCGCGATGGCATCGATGACCTGCGCCGATGCCGTTCCCGCCTGGTCCTGCTCCAGCCGCGTGTAATACCCGGCGCTGACCCCGGCCAGCTGGGCCAGCTCCTCGCGGCGCAGGCCGGGCACCCGGCGGGTCGCGCCGTAGGTCCGCAGCCCGATGTGCTCGGGTGTGACCCGGTCGCGGCGGGCCTTGAGAAACGTGCCGAGGCTTTCCAGCTCCATGCCTTCCGATCGTAGGCAGGAGCGCGAGCCGCCGGGTATCCCCGCGAGGTGTACCCATCACCGGGGCTGGTTGCCGGGCGCGGATGGCCGCAGATTCGGGGCATGACTCGACTCGACACCCCACCCACACCGCTGCGGGCCTGGCTCGGCCTGCTGGTGATTCTCGGCCCGGTGCTGCTGGTCGCCATGGACGGTTCGGTGCTGTTCCTGGCCATGCCCGCGATCACCGACGCGCTCACCCCGTCCGCGGACCAATCCCTGTGGATCCTGGACAGTTACGGCTTCGCGGTCGGCTCGCTGCTGATCGCCTTCGGCGCGATCGGTGATCGGTACGGCCGGTTGCGGCTGTTGCTGGTGGGCGCGGCGGTCTTCGGCATCGCCTCGGCGGCAGCGGCATTCGCGCCGAGCGCGGAGATCCTGATCGGCCTGCGCGTGCTGATGGGCGTGGCCGGGGCGACGCTGTTGCCGTCGGCGCTGGCCATTCTGAGCACCCTGTTCGCCGATCCACGCGCGCGGGCGCAGGCCATCGGGATCTTCGCCGCCACCTTCGCCGCGGGCTTCGCGATCGGGCCGATCGTGGCGGGGCAGCTCCTCACCAGATTCTGGTGGGGTTCGGTGCTGTTGCTCAATCTGCCTGTACTGCTGGTGTTCCTGCTGCTGGCGCCGATCCTGCTGCGCGAGGTGCGGGCACCCGGAACCGGCCGGGTCGACGTGGCGAGTGTGCTCGCCTCGGCGGCCGGGCTGCTGCTCACCATGTACGCGGTGAAGCACGCGGCCGCGGCCGGTCCGTCGGTGGCCGCAGCGGTGGCCGGGGTGGCGGGCGTGCTGCTGCTCGGCTGGTTCGCGCGCAGGCAGTTCCGGCTCGCGCGCCCGCTCGTCGACTTCGGGCTGTTCCGCAATCCGGTGTTCGCGATCGCGATCGTCACCGGGTTCCTGCCGTTGGCGGCGTGGTCGGCGACCGCCTATCTCGCGAGCACCTACCTGCAATCCGTGCTCGGGCTCACGGTCGCCCATGCCGCGGCACTCGCGGTGCCCGGAGCTGTCGTGCTCACCGTGGCCGCGGTCGTGACCCCGGCCGTGGTCGCCCGGATCGGCTCGTCGAACGCGCTGATCAGCGCGCATTTCTTCATCGCGGCGGGGCTGGCGCTGTTGCTGCTCGCCGACGACGCGGGCGGCAGCGGCTGGTACATCGCCGCGACCGCCGTCGCCGGTATCGGCTACGGGATCTCGTTCAGTGTGGTGGCCGAGATCGCCGTCGCGGCGGTGCCGCCCGAGCGGGCCGGGTCGGCCGCGGCGCTCGCCGAGACCGGCAACGAACTGGGCAACGCGTTCGGGATCGCGGTCTTCGGCTCGCTGGCCGCGCTGGTGTTCCGGTTGGCCGGACCCGATCTCGCGCCGACGCTCGGCGAGACATTGCGGCTGCCCGGTATGGGTCGCGCGGTACTCGAAGACGCACGCGGCGCGTTCGTCACGGGATTGCACGCGGTCGCGTCGGTCGCCGCGATCCTGCACGTCGTGCTGGGTGTGGTGGCCGTGCGGGTCCTGCGGGGCGGGAGGGACGCGGTCGGGGTGACCGGTGACGAGCGGGTGGCCGCGCTGGGCTGAGGACGGTCCTCAGCCCAGCTGGGTCATCCCCGCCGCCACCACCTGGGCGACATCGAGCAGATCGTCGGGGGTCGGCACGGGGACGCCGTCCAGGGCGTGCAGGCGGTCGGTGCTGGCGATGGCGAACATGGCCGAGACCCAGGCCGACGCGCACGCGTGCAGGGTGCTCGGGCGCACCGGTGTCGGCACGCTGGCCTGCAGGACGCGGGCGGTGGCGTCGAGGAGCTGGTCGCGCAGGTTGCGCAGGGTGCGCCGGACGTCGGGGTGGGTGTCGGCCTCGCGCCACATGATCACGCGCAGGACCGAGGAGTGGTGATCGCGCAGATTGATCGCGGTGTCGAGGTTGACCAGGCTGGTGGCGGGATCACCGGGGGCGACGACGGCGTCGAGGTCGTCGAGCGGCTGGGTGGGAACGCGTTCGCGCATCAGCGCGGACAGGATCGCGTTCTTGGTGGGGAAGTAGTAGAAGACCAGGCCCTTGGGCACACCGGCGGCCGCGGCCAGCGCCGCGGTCGGGGTGGCGTCGAATCCCTGTGCGGCGAACAGGTTCTCGGCGGCATCCAGAATGAGTTGCCGGGCGTCGCCATCGCGTTTCGCGTTGCGGCGCCCGACGCGTCGGCCCGGCATCAGTGATGCGGAGCCATCTTGTGCAGGCGCTCGTTCATCGCCGGCAGCGCGGCGACCGCCACCACCGCCGTCACTACCCCGACCACCCATGCGGTCCAGGATGCGCCGCTGAACGCGGTGAAGTCCATCGCCCACGGCGAGATGAACAGCAGGACGCCGAACAGGCCCATCGCGTAGTCGGCGCCGGTCATGCTCGCCCGTGCCATCTGGACCAGTCCGGCCGCGGCGATGAGGACGCCGAGCACGATGAGGGTCCAGCGGGCGTTGTCGTTGGTGTCGACCCACAGGGGCGACAGCGCGGTGAATGCGCCGAGCACGACGGCGAGAAGATCCTGTGCGCGGCTGTCTGTGAACATGGGAACTGCCTCCTCGAGAGACGAAAAATACTTCTGACCTCGGTCTACTCCTGATTGACCGCCCGGTCGATATCGGAACCGGCACGGTTGCGTTGCGACGTGGGTATCACCTGCGGCGGGGTCACTGGTACAAACATTCGGGGGGCCGTAGTGGCCCGCGACACAAGGACATGGCATGGGCGGTCGCTCCCGGCGGCGGTGGCTCGCGTGAGCGCGGCGGGCGCCGCACATGCCGAGAGGACACAGGTATGAGCGCGCCCATCGTGATCGTCGGAGCGGGTCTGGCAGGTCTGCGCACGGCGGAGGAACTGCGCCGGGCCGGGTACGAGGGCGGCGTGCTGCTGCTCGGCGACGAGTCGCGCCCGCCGTACGACCGCCCGCCGCTGTCGAAGCAGTTCGTGCGCGGCGAGACCGACGACACCACCCTGCGTCCGCCGGAGTTCTTCGCGGAGAAGGACATCGAGCTGCGCCTCGGGACCGCGGTCACCGGCGTCGACACCGCCGCCCGCACGATCGCCCTCGCCGACGGCAGCGCGCTCGGCTACGACCAGCTGATCATCGCGACCGGTCTGCGGCCGCGCAGGCTGCCCGGGCTGCCCGAGGTGGCGGGCGTGCACGTGCTGCGCGCGCACGAGGACGCGCAGACCCTGCGCGCCGAGCTGGACGGCGCGAACCGGGCGCTGATCATCGGCGCCGGTTTCATCGGCTGCGAACTGGCCGCCAGCTTCCGTGCCGCGGGGGTCGAGGTGACCCTCGTCGAGCCGCAGCCGACCCCGCTGGCCTCGGTGCTCGGCGAGCAGATCGGCGGCCTGGTGGGTCGCATGCACCGCGCCGAGGGCGTCGACCTGCGCTGTGGCGTCGGCGTCGACACGCTGCGGTCCGACGACGCCGGCCGGGTGCGCGGCGCACTGCTCACCGACGGCACCGAGGTCGAGGCCGATCTGGTGGTGATCGGGGTCGGTTCGGTCCCGGTGACCGACTGGCTGGCCGATTCCGGCATCGAACTGGCCGAGCCGTCCGCCGGCGGCGGCGTGCTCGCCGACGAGGTGGGCCGCACCTCCGCCGACGCCGTCTGGGCGGTCGGCGACGTCGCCGCCTGGCAGCACGACACCGGCGTCCGCAAGCGCGTCGAGCACTGGACCAGCGCGGGCGAGCAGGCGAAGCTGCTGGTCACCGCGATGCTCGGCGGTGCGGCCCCGACCGCGGCGCGGGTGCCGTACTTCTGGAGCGACCAGTACGACGTCAAGATCCAGGCGCTGGGCACCCCGTCGCCCGCCGACGACGTCACCGTGGTCAGCGACGACGGCCGCAAGTTCCTCGTCTACTACTCCCGCGACGGCATCCTCACCGCCGTTCTCGGCGCCGGCCTGACCGGTCAGGTGATGAAGCTGCGCGCCAAGCTGGCCACCGACACCCCGGTCGCCGATCTGCTCGCCGCCGCGGGCTGATCCGGAAAGGTTCACAGCCGCCGCGCCGATTCGTCGGGACGGCGGCACAGAACCGGCCGAGGCCGCCGAACTTGTCACCGGCCTGGATTACTGTGGCGCCGTGGGGTTTACCGAGTACTCGGCCGGTGATGTCGTCTATTTCCCGGAGGGCCCGTTCAGCGGTGTCTGCGGTGTGGTCAAGGAGGTCGATGTCCGCCGCGCCACGGTGCGGCTGGAATTCGCGGAGGGGAGCGTGCACCGCGAAGGCGGTGTCCTGCGGGAACGGCGGCACACCCTGACGGTGGGGTTCGACGAGATCGAACTGGTGTAGCCGGGCGCGGATACGGTCGCGACAGGTCGTTTCGCGGGCCTGTAATACGGTGGACCCCGTGATCGTCGCGCTTATCGATTCCGGCCTCGGCCTGCTGCCGACGGCGGCGTGGTTGCGCACAATGCGTCCCGACGTGGATCTGCTGCTCCTGCTCGACCCCGACGGCGCGCCCTGGGGGCCCAAGCCGGAGGACTGGGTGGTCGAGCGGGTGCTCGGCGCGGCGCGCCAGGCGCTCGAACTCGGCGCCGAGGTGATCGTGCTGCCGTGCAACACCGCGAGCGTGACGGCGCTGGCGCACGTGCGGGCCGAGGTGGGCGACGCGGTGCCGGTGATCGGGACCGTGCCCGCGATCAAGCCCGCGGCGGCCCAGTGCCGGTCGGTGGCCGTGTGGGCCACCGCGGCGACCACCGCGAGCAGCTATCAGGCCGACCTGATCGCCCGGTTCGCCGGTGACGCGAAGGTGGTCGGGGTGGCCTGCCACGGCCTGGCCGACGCCATCGACCGCGGCGACCTGCCCGCCATCGCCGATTCCATCGCCGACGCCGCCGCCCGCACTCCCGCCGACGTGGAGGGTGTCGTCCTCGGCTGTACGCACTATCCGCTGGTCGTCGATGCCATCATCGGCGCGCTGCCGGACGGTGTCCGCCTGTTCGACAGTGCCCAGGCCGTCGCCGCCCAGACGATCCGCAAGATGGACGAGCTGGGCCGCCCGACCACCGGCAGCGGCAGCGTCACGGTACGCACCAGCGGCAGGCCGGGGGAATTGCCCAGCAGCGCCGCTACTTTCGAGTCCGGCCGCGTGGTCGGCGCGCTGCCCGGCTGAAGCCATCCCCCACGAGGGCGCCGACGCCTGCCGGATGTCGGCGCGGATCTGTCGGCCTACCGGTGTTGAATGCGAGAGAATTCCCCGACGCCGGAGGTGCCCTGTGTCCGAGCTCCCCACTGCCGCGCAGGTGCGGGCGGCGCTCGCCGAGCAAGCCGATCCCGCCGATGCCATCCACCTGCAACGGTTCTTCAAGACCGGTGCGGGCGAGTACGGCGAGGGTGATGTCTTCCTCGGCGTCCGTGTCCCCGCCACGCGCAAGGTCGCCAAACAGTTCGGCACGCTTGCGCTGAAGCAGATCGGCGACCTGCTCGACAGCCCGGTGCACGAGGAACGGCTGGCCGCGCTGTTCGTCCTGAACGCCCGCTTCGCCGCGGCGTCGAAACCGCGCACCCGCGACGACGCGGCGCGCGCGGAGATGGTCGAGTTCTACCTGGACGCGGTGCGCCGGGGCCGGGTGAACAACTGGGATCTGGTCGACGCCTCCGCCGAGAACATCGTCGGCCCGTGGCTGCTCGACAAGGACCGCGGCCTGCTCTTCGACCTGGCGCGGCGGGACTCGCTGTGGGAGCGGCGGGTGGCGCTGCTGTCCACCTTCGCCTTCATCAAGGCGGGCGATCCGAGCACCACGCTGGAACTGGCGAGCGAGCTGCTCGACGACCGCCGCGACCTCATCCAGAAGGCGCTCGGCTGGATGCTGCGCGAGATCGGCAAACGCGTCGATCCCGCGGTCCTCACCGGATTCCTCGACGCGAATGCCGCCCGGATGGGCCGGACCGCGCTGAGCTACGCCGTCGAGCACCTGACCCCGGAGGAACGCGCCGCCTACCGCGCGATGCGCTAGGCGGCGCGCCCGCTCAGAACTGGATCTTGAGGTGGTCGGTGACCGGCCGGGCCTGGCAGCCCAGGATGTAGCCGTTCTCGATGTCCTCGGGGTCGAGGATCTCGGCGTTGCCCATCTCGACCTTGCCCTCGAGCACGGTGCAGGCGCAGGAGCCGCACTCGCCCTCCTGGCAGGAGTACGGCACGTCCAGGCCCTTGTCGAGCATGATGTCGACGAGGGTCTGCTTGCGCGGCCAGGACAGCTCGTGCACCTGTCCGTCGAGCTCCACCTCGACGGTCGCGGCGTCGGCGGCCTCCTCGTCGGAGATCTCCACGGGGGCGTGGTCGGCGAACGGATCGCCCGCCAGCGAGTTGAACACCTCGGCGTGGGTGCGGGCACGCGGCACCTCGAGGGTGGCCAGCGCGTCGTGGACCAGGTCCATGAACGGCTTCGGGCCGCACATGAACGCCTCGTAGGCGGTGTAGGGGGCGACCAGGGTGGCCAGCATGTCGGCGGTGGGCAGGCCGAGCAGCGGTTCCAGCCAGTGGATGACCGACAGCCGCTGGGGGTGCTTGCCGACCAGGTCGCGCAGTTCGTCGGCGAAGATCACCGAGTCGGCGTCGCGGTTGGCGTAGACGAGCACGATCTTGCCGTTGCCCTGCGACAACGCCGACTTCAGGATCGACATCACCGGGGTGATGCCACTGCCCGCGCCGAACAGCAGCAGGTCCTCGTCGAGGTTCTTGGGGGTGAACACGCCCGAGGGCGGCAGCACCTCGAGTTCGTCACCGGCGGAGATGTTGTCGCACAGCCAGTTCGAGCCGTAGCCGCCCTCGGTGCGCTTGACCGTCACCTTGGGCAGATCGTCGGTGAACGGCGAGCTGGCCAGCGAGTAGCAGCGCGCGACCGAGCCGGTCTGGTCGCTGGGGATGCGCAGGGTCAGGAACTGGCCCGGGGTGTAGGCCATGCGTTCGCGGAGGTCGGCGGGCACCTCGAAGACCACGGAGTGGGTGTCGGCCGTTTCGGCGATCACCGCGGCGACCCGCAGCACCACCGAGCGCGAACCGTGCGGAACCTCGACTGTGGTCATGTCGTCCTCTCGAACAAAACTAGAACGTGTTTCAGTTTCATGCTAGGTCGGGACGCGCCTGCAGGGCAAGCTGTGCCTCGAGACCGGCGACCAGTACCTCCATCCCGAAGTCGTAGGAGTACTTGCCGCGCAGGTCCGCCATGTACTTCGTGGCCCGCGCCACCGCCTCGGGCAACAGCACGTCCGCGGGGGCGGAGCGGTCACGCGGATTCACCCGGCTGCGCCCGAACAGGTAGGTGTGGATGGTCGCATACGCGGCCAGCACGTTGCGGTCGCTGAAGCCCGCGTCGAACAGGATCTCCATCACCGCGTCGATCAGGTCGAGCTGCTTGCCGAGCATCTGCTCGAGCAGGATGTCGCCCAGGCCGGGATGCCTGCGCAGTTTATCGTCTATCTGATCGATGAGGTCGCGCAGGCGCTCCTGCCACGGCCCCGACTCGCGGGTGGGCTTACGCACCCCCAGCAGTGCCGCGCTGGCCACCAGATCGAGCAGTTCCCGCTTGTCGGCGACGTAGTAGTACGGCGCCATCGGCGAGACGCCGAGCTCGCGGGAGAGTCTGCGCATCGACAATTTCTCCACGCCGTCCTCGCGCACGACGCGCAGCGCCGCCTCGACGATCTCCGACTCCGAGAGTGTGGAATGCGCGCCGCTCCCTGCCCCTCCGTGGTTACGCAAGCTTCCGCCTCACCTCTACTGCCACCGGGCTCACCGGCGGCGTTCCCGTCCTGCTCCCGGAAGTCTAGAGGGGTGCGCCGAGGCGCTCGCGGCCATCGAGATTTTCGAATTCCGCCCTTTATGGCAGTCACTGACGTTAAAGTCGGCGGTGACCGGCAACACAATGGAGGTAGTCATGCCCGAGAACGCAACGCCTGCGACCGTCGAATCCGACGCCGACCTGGTCACCGAGACGCTGATCGAAGAGGTCAGCATCGACGGCATGTGCGGCGTGTACTGACCATGGAGGCAGGCGTGCTCGATCTCGACACCCGCTGGGCGCTGCATCCGCGCGTCTCGCTGCGCCCGGAGTCCTTCGGTGCGCTGCTGTACCACTTCGGCACCCGCAAGCTCTCGTTCCTCAAGAGCCGCGATCTGGTCGACGTGGTGCAGTCGCTGCCGGCCCACGCCTCGGTGCGGGACGCGCTGCGAGCCAAGGGCGTCGGCGTGCCCGACGCGCACATCAAGGCGCTGGCACAGCTGGCCGACACCGACATGATCGTGCCCGCGCCGGGCCCGGTCACGCCGGTCACGCCGGTGAGCCTGCCTGCCTCCACGGACACCACCCAGGGCGGCAGGCTGATCGACCGGTTCGAATCCGGCCTGGCGGCACCGATCTGCCTCACCTGGGAACTCACCTACGCGTGCAACCTGTCCTGCGTGCACTGCCTGTCCTCGTCGGGTCGCCGCGACCCGAACGAGCTGACCACCGAGCAGTGCAAGGCGCTCATCGACGAGTTCGAGCGCATGCAGATCTTCTACGTCAACATCGGCGGCGGTGAGCCGACGGTGCGGCCCGACTTCTGGGAACTGGTCGACTACGCGACCGCCCACCACGTCGGGGTCAAGTTCTCCACCAACGGCGTTCGCATCAACGAGGAGGTCGCCGCGCGGCTGGCCGCCAGCGACTACGTCGACGTGCAGATCTCGCTCGACGGCGCCGACGCCGCGGTCAACGACGCCGTACGCGGCCCCGGCTCCTACGACACCGCGATCCGTGCCCTGGAGAACCTGCACAACGCGGGCTTCAAGGACGCGAAGCTCTCGGTCGTCGCGACCCGGCACAACATCGCCCAGCTCGACGAATTCAAGGCCATCGCCGACCGTTACGGCGCGACCCTGCGGCTGACCCGGCTGCGTCCGTCCGGCCGCGGCGCCGACGTCTGGGACGAACTGCACCCGCTGCCCGAACAGCAGCGTGAGCTCTACGACTGGCTCGTCGCCAACGGCGAGGGCGTGCTCACCGGCGACTCGTTCTTCCACCTGTCCGCGTTCGGTTCCGCGCTGCCCGGCCTGAACATGTGTGGCGCGGGGCGAGTGGTGTGCCTGGTCGACCCGGTCGGTGACGTCTACGCCTGCCCGTTCGCCATCCACGACCGGTTCAAGGCCGGAAACATCGTCGCCGACGGTGGTTTCGACGCGGTGTGGACCACCTCGGAGCTGTTCGCCGAGCTGCGCGAGCCGGTCGACGGTGGCGCGTGCACCAAGTGCTCGCACTACGACGCGTGCCGTGGCGGCTGCATGGCGGCCAAGTTCTTCACCGGCCTGCCCGCCAACGGTCCCGACCCGGAATGCGTGCAGGGCTACGGCGAAGCGGCGCTGTCGATGCCGGGGCGCACGATTCCGCGACCCGCGGTCGACCATTCGCGCCCGGTTCGTACCCGTGGTCGGGTCTCGCTGCCGTTGACGGTCAAGCGCGCTCCTGCCAAGGCGTGCAACGAGAGTCCACTCGGATAGACAGGCCGGTTGCCGAAAGTGCGCTGCCGATCTTGTTGACGCGCCCGGTTTTCGGTCACGGCGGCATTTCTGGCGGACTTTCCTCCTTTTTTGTGGGGTGATGATGTCTGCGAGCTCGAGTGCGAATAGCATGCGAGGAATGCGCCATGATCGTCTGCCCGACGGCTTCGGGGTACGGATCGATCCACGGGTACGCGCATTTTCCGGGGGTCGGATCCTGATCGGTGGATCGCCCGCGCGGATCATGCGCCTGGCCCCGGAGGCCGCCGAGCTGATCGGCGACGGGTACCTGGAGGTGACCGACACCAAGTCCGCGATCGTCGCCCGCCGGCTGCTCGATTCCGGTGTGGCGAACCCGCGGCCGCGACTGCTGCCCTCGCTCGACGACGTCACCGTCGTCATCCCGCTGTACAACAACGCCGACGGGCTGATGCGGCTGCTGGCCACCCTGCGTGGGCACAACGTGATCGTCGTCGACGACGGTTCCGACGAGCCGGTGCTGATCCCGCCGCGGCAGGGCCGCGGGCAGGTGACCGTGCTGCGGCACGAGTCCCCGCTCGGTCCGGCCGCCGCCCGCAATGCCGGATTACGGGCGGCGACAACAGGCTTCGTCGCGTTCCTGGACTCCGACGTGGTGCCGCGCAGCGGCTGGCTCGAGGTCATGCTCGGGCACTTCAGCGATCCGCAGGTGGCGCTGGTCGCGCCGCGGATCGTCGCGCTGGACAAGGAGTCCAACGCGCTGGCCCGCTACGAGCACACCCGGTCCTCGCTCGATCTGGGCAGGCGCGAGTCCGCGGTGCACGCGCGCGGTGTCGTGTCCTACGTCCCGAGCGCGGCCCTGCTGACCCGGCGCGCCGCGCTGCTCGGCGAGGGCGGCTTCGACGAGTCGATGCAGGTGGCCGAGGACGTCGACCTGTGCTGGCGGCTGGAACGGACGGGCTGGCGGCTGCGCTACGAGCCCGCCGCGCACGTCGCCCACGATCACCGGGTGGCCTTCCGCGCCTGGTTCGGCCGCAGGCTGTTCTACGGCACCGGCGCCGCGCCGCTGAGCAAGCGGCACGCGGGCATGGTCACGCCGCTGTCGGTGCCGACCTGGACGGTGCTGGCGAGCATCCTTTTCGCGACGCTGTCCAAGTGGGGCCTGCTCGGCGGGCTGGTCACGCTGGCCACCGCCCTCGTCCGGATGCGGCGGGTGTTCACCGAACTGGACAATCCGACGCGCATCGCGGCGGTGTATCTGGCGCGCGGCTATTTCGCCGGGATGTGGCGGCTGGCTTCGGCGATGTGCCGGGACTACTGGCCGGTGACCCTGATCGCGGTGCTCGCCTCCCGGCGGATCCGCAAGATCGCGATCACGATGGCGCTGGCCGACGGTCTGGCCGACTGGTTCACCCACCGCGACGCGGGCGGCCTCGACCCGGTGCGGTACGTCGCCTACAAGCGGCTCGACGACGTGGCCTACGGCAGCGGCCTGTGGCTCGGCGTGATCAGGGCCCGCAGCTTCGAGGCGCTCAAGCCGAGCGTGCCGCCGCGCTGAGTTCGCCCACGTGACGGACACTCTCGTCGTCGGCGCCGGGTCGGCGGGCTGCGTGGTCGCGGCCGAGCTCAGCGCCGACCCCGCGCGGACGGTGCGGGTGCTGGAGGCCGGACCGGTCTGGGCCTCGGCCGCCGAGGTACCCGCTCGGCTGCTCGATCCGGGGCACCTGCCGGTCGGCCCGGAATCCGCCGTGGTGTGGCGGTACCCGGGAGATATCGTGCGGGGCAAGCTGATCGGCGGTTCGGGCGCGATCAACGGCAGCTACTTCGTCCGTCCGCCCGCCGCCGACTTCGCCGCGTGGAGCGCGGCGGCCGGGAGCGCGCGCTGGTCGTTCGACGCCGTGCTGCCCTTTCTCCGCGACGTGGAGACCGACCACGATTTCGGCGCCGCGCCCGGTCATGGCGCCACGGGTCCGATCCCGATCCGCCGCACGGCCGACCCGGCTCCGGTCAGCGTGGACTTCGCTGCGCGGTGCGCGGCGATGGGTTTCACGGAGATCGCCGACCTGAACGCCCGCCCCGAAGCGCGCCCCCCGGGCCGGGAAGCTCGCGCCGGAGTCGAGATTCCCGGTCACCCACCGGGTGCGGTGGGCTTCGGACGCGTGCCGCTGGCGATCGCGGACGGTCGCCGAGCGGGCCCCGCGTTCACCCATCTCTATCTCTATCCCGCACTCGCCCGCCCGAACCTCACGATCGCGGGCGCGACGATGGTGACCCGCCTGGTGGTGCGCGGCGCCAGGGTGGTCGGCGTCGAGTGGGCGCGTGGTCGCGCACACGGCACGGCGTACGCCGACCGGGTGATCCTGTGCGCGGGCGCGGTGGAATCGGCCGCGCTGCTGATCCGCTCGGGCATCGGCCCGGAGCCGCTGCTGCGCTCGCTCGGTGTGCCGGTGGTGCGGCCCGCGCCGGTGGGGCAGTGGTGCACCGACCATCCGGAGATCGGCGTCGAGTACCCGGCGCCCGCGCCGACGACGAGCGCCGTCGCCCTCGAATACGTCCTGGAACTCGACGACCTCGAACTGCGTCCGTATACCCCGATGTTCACGCCGGGCCTGCGCCGGCTCGGCGTCGCGCTGATGTATCCGGAGTCGACCGGCACACTCACCCTCGTCTCGGCCGACCCGGCCGTTCCCGCCCGGATCGACCAGGGCTATCTGCGCGCCGCCGCCGACCGCGACCGGCTGCGCGCCGGGGTCGAGGTCGCCGCGCGGATCCTCGACCGGCCGCTCGGCACCATCGACGACGCCTGGCTACGCTCGCATCTGGGGACGTCCCAGCACCTTTCGGGCACCTGCCGGATGGGCCCCGCCGACGACCCGCGCGCCGTGGTCGACGACCACGGCCGGGTGCACGGCATCGCGGGCCTGACCGTGGCCGATCTGTCGATCGTGCCCGTCCCGTTGGGCCGCGGCCCACAGGCCGCGACAGTGCTGCTCGCCACAGTGATAGCCCGTCGACACCGGGTGTGACGAAGTGACATCTGCTACCACAATGTGACCTGCGGGACAAACCCACACTTCTGACGAGGCTGCCGATAACTCACCGGTACAGTTTGTAGCGGGAAAGAAAGGCAAATGGTCAGCAATCTCGCAGGTGGGCGGCCCCCACGGCAGGCGGCAGAGTCGGGCGCACAGCTCGGAGCTCTGGAAGCCTATGCCGCACAGGCCCATGGTTTTCTCAGTGCCGGTGGTGACCAGCTGACCCAGCTGGCCGGCCTGTTGCGTCCGCTCGTTCTCGAGTCCTGGTTGCGCAGTACGCGTGGTGGAATCGATCCGACGGACATACTCGACGGTCGCGGTCTTCGTGGTGCCGATCTGGTGCGTTACCGGGATGCTCATCCCATTGCCGCGCTGATGCCACTCATCGACAAACTGCTGGTCCAGGACGCGGCGCGGGCTGGACTGATCGTGACGGTCGCCGACCAGTTCGGCCGGGTGCTGTCGGTGCACGGTCATCCGGAACAGGTCGCCGCCGCTGCCGAGATCGGCGTGCGCGAAGGCGACGATCTGAGCGAGCGCCGGATCGGGACGAACGCGGTCGGTCTCGTCGTGCGCACCGGCCGGGCGACGTGGATTCACGGACCCGAACATTTCCTCCATCGCATGCATCAGATCACCGGCGCGGCGGCCCCCGTGCACGAGCCGGACGGCCGGTTGATCGGCGTGCTGATGATTGCCGGCGGGATGCGGGTGGCCAAGCCTGAAATCCTCGCTCTGGTCAAGGCCGCGGCGACGGCGGCCGAGATGGATCTGGTGCTGCGGGCGATGCGGGCGGGTCGCGGGGTGCCCGCGGCCGAGCCCGGCCGCGCCGGCCAGCAGGCCGCCGATAGCGAACCGGCCCGGCTCGGACTCGAGGTCCTCGGACTCGGCCAGCCGCAATTGACGGTGGCGGGGGAGCGGGTGTCGCTGTCCCAGCGGCACGCCGAGATCCTGCTGTTGCTCACCGAACATCCCGAGGGGCTCGGCGCCGATCATCTGGCGCTGCTGCTCGACGACACCGATCTGGACAACGGCACCATCCGCGCGGCGATGTCGCGCCTGCGGTCGGTGATCGGCGCGTCGGTCGTCGGATCGCGCCCCTACCGTCTGCGCGTCCATGTCGCAACCGATGTGGAGGCCCTGCGGGCCGCGCTCGACTCCGGTGATATCGAATCCGCATTGCGCTTGTACGCCGGTCCGGTGCTCCCGAGATCGTCGGCTCCGGGCATCTGCGACATCCGCGACGAGCTTCGGGTGCGGTTGCGCACCGCGGTGCTCGCTTCCGCCGATCCCGGCGTGCTGCGCCGGTGGACCGCGGGCCCGGAAGGCCGCGACGACGCCGCCGCGTGGGCCGCGTACCGGTCCACCGTCGACCGCGATTCGCCCCTGTATGCGCAGATCGAGGCCAAGATCCGGGTGCTCGATCGGCGCCTCGGTACCGATGCAACGCAGATGCAACGTTTCGGCTCATAGTCTCCCGTTCTGAAAGTGTGGTAGCTCACACATCTGCCGAAGATGTGGTGTGGCACACACTGATGCCCAGGTCGTGGCAACCTCCCCGGAGAGACTGGACGTTTGTCCGAGTTTTTTATCGGAAAAAGTTCCTTTTTATTAACTGACCGCCTAGTGTCTGCAATGCATGGACAGGCAGCCATGTGATGTAAGTGACATAGCCGAGGCGCGAGGTTCGGGCCGCGGCCGCGATGTTGGAGGAACGATCAACAGCTAGGCACCCCGCGACGGACAGACCGGTTCGTCGCGCCGGCGGTCCAGGAGGACCGTCGATCTCGTCCACATGATCTGTCGGGGATCCTGCGCGAGTGGGGCGGTTGCGCCCACCGCGCTCAAAGGCGAATTTCTCGCTCCACGGAGTACCAAGGTGTCTTCGTGCTGCCCGAAAACGGTTCGCCTCTGCTTTTTTTCGCGATTCGAGGAGGCTCTGGTGCACGGTACGGAGTTGGGTGGGTTCAGCGCGCGACCGCAGGAAGCGGAGGTCGCCGCCACGGCGTCGGCACCGTTCCCGCTGACACCGGCCCAGCTGGGAGTCTGGTACGCGCAGCTGCTCGACCCCGAGGTCCCGATCACCATCGCCCAGTACGTCGACATCACCGGTGAGCTGGATGCGGCTGTGCTGCAACAGGTCACGGCCGAGGCCGCGCACGCCTACGGTTCCCCGCTGGTGCGCATCGGCGAATCCGACGGTGTCCCTTACCAGGTCGTCGACCACACCATCCCGGTCGAGAGCGAACTGCCACTGATCGATCTGCGCCACCACGACGACCCCGTCGCCGCCGCGCACGAGTGGATGCGCGCGGAGTTCGGCGCGCCGCTCGACCTGCTCACCGACCGCCTGGTGGCGGGCGCGGTGCTGCGCGTCGGCGAGGCCCGCTGGTTCTGGTACCTGCGCGGACATCACATCGTGCTCGACGGCTACGGCGCCTTCACCAACTCCCAGCGCATCGCCGAGCTCTACACCGCCCGGATCCTCGGGACCGAGGCCAAGGCGGCGGTTCCCGGCGACCTGGCCGAGCTCGTCGACGGCGAACAGCGCTACCGCGAGAGCACCCGCTTCGCCAACGACCGCGAGCACTGGGCCGAGCGCATCGCCGGCCTGGACAGCCCGACCAGCCTCGACAGCCGTACCGCGCCCCGCGCCGCGATCAACCTGGTGACCGGTGGACGGCTCTCGGAGAAGCTCGTCGACCGGCTGGAAACCATTGCCGCCAGCGATGATTCGACCATCTCCGCGGTGCTGCTCGCGGCCTTCGCGGCCTACCTCGGCCGGCTCACCGACCGCCCGGACGCGGTGCTCAGCCTGCCCGTCACCGCGCGCACCACCGCCGTGATGCGCCGCTCGGCGGGCATGCTGTCCAATATCGTCCCGCTGCGCCTGCCCACCGGCGCGGCGGGCGCGGCCACCACCTGGGGCGAGCTGCTGCGCGCGGCCCGCGTCGAGGTGGCGGGCGCGCTGCGGCATCAGCGCTACCGCGCCGAGGACATCCGCCGCGACGCCGAGGACGACGGCCGCCCCGCCCGGCGCGCGCTGTTCGGCCCGCTCGCCAACTTCATGCTCTTCCGCAGCGACCTCACCCTCGGCACCACCACGGGCCGCTACCGGGTGCTGTCCACCGGCCCGATCGAGGACCTGAGCCTCAACGTCTACTACGGCGACCGCGATCGCGTGCACGTCGACTTCGAGGCCAACCCGCACCTCTACGACCCGGACACGCTGGCCCGGCACCACTCCCGCTTCCTCGGTTTCCTCGAACGTCTCGCCGCCGCCGACCTGGACACCGCGGTCGGCGCGATCGAGGTCGCGACCGAGCTGGAACTGCAGGTCAGCACCAAGATCTGGAACGCGACCGGCTTCGACGTCGCCGCCGCGCTGGCCGAGCGCGCGGTGCCGGCCGCGACGCTGCCCGCGCTGTTCGAGGCCCAGGTCGCCCGCACTCCCGACGAGGTCGCCGTGCGGATGGCCGGTGACGACACCGCGACCCTGACCTACCGCGAGCTCGCGCAGCGGGTGAACCGGCTCGCCCGGCGGCTGCGCGCCGACGGGATCGGCCCGGAAGCGCTGGTGGCGCTGAGTATCCGGCGTTCGCCGGAGCTGGTCGTCGCCATGTACGCGGTGCTCGCCGCCGGCGCGGCCTACGTTCCGATCGACCCGGATCACCCGGCCGAGCGGATCGCGCACATCCTGGCCACCGCCGCCCCGGCCGTGGTCCTCACCACCTCGCGTGACGGCGCGCCCGGCGCCGACGCGCTGCCGGTGCTGGCCGTGGACGCGCTCGACCTCACCGGTTACGCCGACGCGCCGCTGACCGACGCCGAGCGCACCGCGCCGCTGCGTCCAGGACAGCCCGCGTACGTCATCTTCACCTCCGGCTCCACCGGCCTGCCCAAGGGCGTCGCGGTCGAGCACGCCGCGATCGTCAACCGGCTGGTGTGGATGCAGCAGGCCTACCGGCTGCACGGTGTCGACGTGGTGTTGCAGAAGACCCCGATGACCTTCGACGTCTCGGTGTGGGAGTTCTTCTGGCCCTTGCAGATCGGCGCGACGCTGCTGCTCGCCGAGCCGGACGGCCATCGCGATCCCGGCTACCTGCGCGGTGTGATCGCCGAATACGGCGTCACCGTCGCGCATTTCGTGCCCTCGATGCTGGAAGCCTTTCTGGCGCAGCAGGAGATCGCCGAGCGCACCTCGCTGCGGCTGGTCTTCGCTTCCGGCGAGGCGCTGCCCGCCGCCCTGGCGCAGCGGCTGCGGCTGCTCACCGGCGCGCGGCTGCACAATCTCTACGGCCCGACCGAGGCCGCGGTCGACGTCACCTTCCACGAGGTGAACGACGCGGACCGGACCACGGTGCCGATCGGCGCGCCGGTGTTCAACACCCGGCTCCATGTTCTCGACTCGCGGCTGCGGCCGGTACCGGTCGGGGCTCCGGGTGAGCTGTATCTGTCGGGGGTACAGCTCGCCCGGGGTTACGTCGGACGGCCCGAGCTCACCGCCGGGCGGTTCGTCGCCGATCTCGGCACGCCGGGCGAGCGGATGTACCGCACCGGCGACCTGGTCCGCTGGACCACCCACGGTGAACTGGAATACCTGGGCCGCACCGATTTCCAGGTGAAGCTGCGCGGTCTGCGGATCGAGCTCGGCGAGATCGAGGCCGTGCTCGAAGGGGTCGAGGGCGCGGTACGCGCCGTCGTCGTCGTGCGTGACGACGCGGGTGTCGGCGAACAGCTGGTCGCCTATGTGGTGGAGGCCGAGCCGGGCGCGGTCGCGGTGGACCTGCTGCGCGAGGCCGCGCTGCGGGCGCTGCCCGCGTACATGGTGCCCGCCGCGTTCGTGCTGCTCGACGCCCTGCCGGTGAACGCCTCCGGCAAGCTCGACCGCAGGGCGTTGCCCGCGCCCGCCCGCGTCGTGGTCGCCTACGCCGAACCCGTCGGACCGGTGGAACAGTCGGTGGCCAGGGTGTTCGGCGAGGTGCTCGGTCTGGACCGGGTCGGCCGCGACGACGACTTCTTCGCCCTGGGCGGCAACAGCCTGGTCGCCACCCAGGTGGCGGCCCGGCTCGGCGCCGATCTCGGTCTCCGGCTCGGTGTCCGCGACCTGTTCGGCGCGACCACGCCTGCCCGGCTGGCCGCCGCGGTCGCCGAGCGCGCCGACGCGGGTGTCACCGCTCAGCTGCCGGTGCTCGCGGCGGGCCCGCGCCCGGCGCTGATCCCGCTCTCGCCCGCGCAGCAGCGGATCTGGTTCCTCAATCGCTTCGATCCGTCCGCCCCCGGCTACAACATGCCGTTCGTGGTGCGGATGCGCGGCACCGCGAATCTGTCCGCGCTGGTCGCGGCGCTGAACGCGGTCGTCGACCGGCACGAGGCGCTGCGCACCGTGTTCCCCGCGGTGGACGTGCCCGGCGGCGAGGTGGCCGAACAGGTCGTGCGGGACGCCGGGATCGTCCG
This sequence comes from Nocardia sp. NPDC050718, assembly GCF_040654235.1. NCBI lineage: Bacteria > Bacillati > Actinomycetota > Actinomycetes > Mycobacteriales > Nocardiaceae > Nocardia > Nocardia sp. NPDC050718. Next base: position 919,765 of record NZ_JBFAHQ010000001.1, read on the forward strand.
CGTCGAGGAACCGACCACGGTGGCCGCCGCGGAGCTGGACGCCGAACTCGCCCGATTCGCCTCCGCCGGTTTCGATCTCGAACACGAGGCGCCGTTCCGGGCCCGCATCTTCGTCGTCGCGGGTGCGGCGGCCGACCCGGCGGGCGAGTGCGCGCTGGCGGTCGTGCTGCACCACATCGCGGCCGACGGTGTGTCGCTCCAGGTCCTGGTGCGCGATGTCCTGGCCGCGTACCAGGCGGCGACCGTCGGGCTCGAGCCCGGCTGGGCGCCGTTGAGCGTCCAGTACGCCGACTACGCCCTGTGGCAGCGTGAACTGCTGGGCGCGGAGACCGATCCGCAGTCGCTCGCCTCGCGCGAAATCGCCTTTTGGGAAAGGACTCTCGCTGGTCTGCCGGATCAGCTGGAACTGCCGTCGGCCCGCCAGCGGCCGGTGGCGCCGAGCCTGCGCGGCGCGCGGACCGGCTTCACCATCGGCGCCGGCCTGCACCGGCAGCTGGCCGAGCTGGCCACCGAGGCGGGCGCGTCGCTGTTCATGGTGCTGCACACGGCGCTGGCCGTGCTGCTGGCCCGGATCGGCGGCGGCACCGACATCGCCATCGGCACCGGTGTAGCCGGCCGCGGCGACCGGGCGATCGACGATCTGATCGGCATGTTCGTCAACACCCTCGTGCTGCGCACCGAGATCGACCCGGCCGTGAGTTTCACCGCCGCGCTCGAGCACACCCGCGAGACCGACCTGGCGGCCTTCGCGCACGCCACCGTCCCGTTCGACCGGCTGGTCGACGTGGTCAACCCGGCGCGCTCGCAGGCCAGGCACCCGCTGTTCCAGGTGGCGCTGAACTTCCAGGCCGGCCTGGACACCAGCTTCGAGCTGGGCGGCTCGCCGGTGTCGGTGCGGGAGATCGAACTCGACATCACCAAGTTCGACCTGCAGTTCACCCTCGACGAAAGGCGCGGCGCCGCAGGCGAACCCGCGGGCATCGATGCCGTCGTCCTCTACGCCACCGACCTGTTCGACGACGCCGAGATCGTCGAGCTGGGCGCGCGGTTCACCCGACTACTCGCCGCGGCCGTCGCCGCGCCCGCCACTCCTGTCGGCGAACTACCGCTGCTGTCGCGGGCCGAGTACGCCCGCCTCACCGGCATGCGCGGCGCGCCCGTCACCGCCACCGGCCTGCTGCCCGACCTGCTCGCCGCCGCCGTCGCGGCCGACCAGGACCGGATCGCGGTCACCGACGGCGATCGTGCCCTCACCTACCGGGAACTCGACCGGGCGTCCTCGCGCCTGGCCAGGGTGCTGGTGGACGGTGGGGTCGGCCCCGACGACATCGTCGCGGTCGGGATTCCGCGCTCCGTCGAATCGGTGCTCGCCGTGTGGGCGATCGCCAAGGCCGGCGCGGCCTGGCTGCCCGTCGATCCGAGCTACCCGCTCGATCGGATCACCCATATGGTGACCGATTCCGGCGCGCGAGTCGGTCTTACGGTGTCCGAGGCGCAGCCCGCGCTGCCCGGCCCCACCGACTGGCTGGTGCTCGACGAACTGAAGCTGATGGCCGAGTGCGCCGCCCGCTCCAGCGCTCCGATCACCGACGCCGATCGGGTGCGGCCGCTGCGCGCCACGCACCTGGCCTATGTCATCTACACCTCCGGTTCCACCGGCCTGCCCAAGGGCGTGCTGGTGACCCAGGCCGGCATCGCAGGGTTCGCCGCCGAGGAGTCCGCGCGCATGTTCGGCACCGCCGACGCGCGGGTGCTGCAGGTCGGGTCGCCGTCGTTCGACATCTCGGTGATGGAGCTGCTGCTCGCGGTGAATTCGGCCGCCACCCTGGTGATCGCGCCGATGGGCCGCCACGTCGGCGCCGAACTGGCGCAGCTGCTGGCCGCGGAGCGGGTCACCCACGCGCTGATGACCCCCTCCGGTCTGGCGGTGCTCGATCCCGAACAGCTCGACGACCTGCGGATGGTGATGGTCGGTGGCGAGGCGTGCCCGCCCGATCTGGTCGCCCGCTGGACCGGCGGCACCGTGCCCCGCGCGTTCGTCAACGCCTACGGCCCGTCCGAGACGACCGTCGCGACCAACATCAGCGCCCCGCTGACGGCGGGTTCGCCGCTGACCCTCGGCACGCCACTGCGCGGCATCGCGCAGTGGGTGCTCGACGACCGGTTGCAGCCGGTGCCCGCCGGTGTCGCCGGTGAGCTGTACGTCGCCGGCGCGCAGGTGGCCCGTGGCTACCGCGGCCGGGCCGCGCTCACCGCGGGCCGCTTCGTCGCCTGCCCGTGGGAGCCGGGCGCGCGCATGTACCGCACCGGTGACCTGGTCCGCTGGACCGACGCGGGCACCCTGGAGTACCTGGGCCGCAACGACGACCAGGTGAAGCTGCGCGGTTTCCGGATCGAGCTCGGCGAGATCGAGGCCGCGCTGCTGGCCCAGCCGTCGGTGCGCCAGGCCGTCGTCCTGGTGCGGGCCGACGCGCATCGCGGTGACCAGCTGGTGGCCTACGTGGTGCCGGACGCGGCATCGGCCGACCTCGGCGCCGAGCTCGCCGCGACCCTGCGTGGCACCCTCGCCGCGCACATGGTCCCGTCGGCGTTCGTGCTGCTCGACGCGCTGCCGCTCACTCCGAACGGCAAGCTCGACCGCCGCGCGCTGCCCGAACCCGTCTTCGCCGCGCGCGCTTTCCGGGCGCCCGCCGCGGGCGTGGAGACCGTGGTGGCCCAGGTGTTCGGTGAGGTGCTCGGGGTCGAGCGGGTCGGCGCCGACGACGACTTCTTCGCCCTCGGCGGCAACTCGCTGATCGCCACCCAGGTGGCCTCCCGGCTCGGCGCCGCGCTCGGCCGCGCGGTGTCGCTGAAGACGCTGTTCGAAGCGCCGACCGTCACCGGCCTCGCGGCCGCGCTCGGCACGGCCGAGACCACCGTGGCCCGCCCGCCGCTGGTGGCGGGGGAACGGCCGCACCGGATTCCGCTGTCCTACGCGCAGCAGCGCATGTGGTTCCTCAACCAGTTCGACGCCGACTCCGTCGCCGACAACATCGCCGCCGCGATCCGGCTGACCGGCACCATCGACCACGCCGCCATGACCGCCGCGGTCGCCGCCGTCTTCGCCCGCCACGAGGCGCTGCGCACCCGCTACCCGGCCGTCGACGGCATCCCCTTCCAGCAGGTGCTCGACGCCGAGCAGCTGACCATCGCGCTCGAGCCCGAGTCCGTCCACCCGGCCGCGCTCGACGACCGCGTCCGCGCCCTCGCCGCGGTGCCGTTCGCGGTGGACCAGGAGCCGCCGGTCCGCCTGCACCTGCTGCGCCTCGGCGCCGAGCAGCACGTCCTCGTGCTGGTCCTGCACCACATCGCGGCCGACGGCTGGTCGGTCGCGCCGCTGACCCGCGATGTGATGGTGGCCTACGCCGCCCACCTGTCCGGTGCCGAGCCGGGGTGGGCGCCACTGCCCGTGCAGTACGCCGACTTCGCGCTGTGGCAGCGCGCCGCCCTCGGCGCCGAGGACGACCCGGACTCGCCGATGGCGCGCCAGATCGATTTCTGGACAGCGGAACTCGCCGATCTGCCGGATCTGCTCGCGCTGCCCGCCGATCGGCCCCGGCCCGCCGTCGCCTCGGGGCGCGGTGCCCGGCACACCTTCGCGGTGTCCGCCGCGCTCACCGAGCGGCTGCGCGCTGTGGCCGCGGATGCCCAGGCCTCGCTGTTCATGGTGCTGCACGCCGCGTTCGCCGCCACCCTGGCGAAACTGTCGGGGCAGCAGGACATCTCGATCGGCACGCCGGTGGCCGCTCGCGGCGATCAGGCGCTCGACGAGCTGGTCGGCATGTTCGTCAACACCCTGGTGCTGCGCACCCAGGTCGACCCGGCCGTCACCTTCGCCGACCTCGTCGGCACGGTCCGCGACGGCGATCTGCGCGCACTGGCCGCCACCGATGTCACCTTCGACCGGCTGGTCGAGGCGCTCAACCCCGAGCGCTCCACCGCCCGGCACCCGCTGTTCCAGGTGATGCTCGACTTCCAGAACAACTCCAGGACCGAACTCGAACTGGCCGGCCTGACCGCCGCCGAGATCGAGATCGACACCCACACCGCCAAATTCGACCTGCAGCTGACGCTGCGCGAGACCACCGACGGCCTGCTCGCCCGCTTCGAGTACGCGACCGACCTGTTCGACGCGCAGACCATCACAGATTTCGGCACCCGCCTGCTGCGGGTGCTGGAAACGGTGACCGCCGATCCCAGTGTCGTGATCGGCGACATCGACCTGCTCGGCGCCGCGGAGCGCACCCGGATCCTCGACACCTGGAACGCCACCGCGTACCCGGTCGACGAGACGATGACGCTGGTCTCGCTGTTCACGGCGCAGGCCGCGCGCACCCCGGGCGCGATCGCGCTGACCTTCGAGGGCGAGTCCCTGACCTACGGCGAGTTCGCCGAGCGGGTGAACCGCCTGGCCCGCCTGCTGATCTCGATCGGCGTCCGGCCCGATCGCACGGTCGCCCTCGGCATCCGCCGCTCGACCGATCTGGTCGTCGCGATGTACGCCGTGCTCGCCGCGGGCGGCGCCTACGTGCCGCTTGACCCCGAGCACCCGGCCGAGCGCCTCGCGCACGTCATCGACGCGGCCGCGCCGGTGTGCGTGCTCACCCGCGCCGTCGACGGACTCGACCTCCCCGAGACGAGTTCCGTCGCGGTGCTCGAGCTCGAACAGCTCGACACCACCGACTACCCGGCCGCGCCGATCACCGACGCCGACCGGCTCGCCACCCTGACCCCGGCCGACGCCGCCTACCTGATCTTCACCTCCGGCTCGACCGGCAGGCCCAAGGGCGTCGTGGTCTCGCACGCCGCCATCGTCAACCGCCTGGTGTGGATGCAGGACGCCTATCGGCTCACCGCGGCCGACACCGTGGTGCAGAAGACCCCGGCCACCTTCGACGTGTCGGTGTGGGAGTTCTTCTGGCCCTTGCAGATCGGTGCCCGGCTGGTGCTGGCCCGGCCCGACGGGCATCGTGATCCGGCCTACCTGGCCGAGCTGATCGACGCCGAGTCGGTGACCGTCGCGCACTTCGTCCCGTCGATGCTGTCGGTGTTCGTCGCGGCCATCGACGGTGCGCCGGCGACCGATCACCGGTGCGCCGCGCTGCGCATGGTGTTCGCCTCCGGTGAGGCCCTGCCGCCCGCGCCCGCCCACCGGCTGCACGCCCTGACCGGGGCCACGGTGCACAACCTCTACGGGCCGACCGAGGCCGCCGTCGACGTCACCTTCCACGAGGTGACAGCGGCCGATGTCGTCTCGGTGCCGATCGGCGAGCCCGTCCACAACACCCGCGTCTACGTCCTCGACGGCAGGCTGCGCCCGGTGCCGGTCGGCGTTCCCGGCGAGCTGTATCTGGCCGGTGCCCAGCTGGCGCGCGGGTACGCGGGCCGGGTCGACCTGACCGCCGACCGCTTCGTCGCCGACCCGTTCGCCTCGGGCGAGCGCATGTACCGCACCGGTGACCTGGTCACCTGGACCGCCGACGGTGAGCTGGAATACCTGGGCCGCACCGACTTCCAGGTGAAGCTGCGCGGTCTGCGGATCGAGCTCGGCGAGATCGAGGCCGCGCTCGGTGGGCTGACCGAGGTCGGGCAGGCGGCGGTCGTCGTCCGTGACGACCTGCTGGTGGCCTACCTCGTCCCCGCCGCCGACCTCGACGTCGACGGGGTGCGCGCCTCGCTCACCCGCACGCTCCCGGCCTACATGGTCCCGGCCGCCTTCGTCGAACTCGACGAGTTCCCGCTCAACGCCTCCGGCAAGCTCGATCGCAAGGCGCTGCCCGCGCCGGTGTTCGCGGCCGCGGTCTTCCGCGCCCCGGTCACCGAGGTGGAGCAGATCGTGGCCGGCGTCTTCGCCGCGGTCCTCGGCTTCCCCGCCGACCGGGAGGTCGGCCTCGACGACGACTTCTTCGCCCTCGGCGGCAACTCGCTCAACGCCACCCAGGTGGCGGCCCGCCTCGGCGCCGCGCTCGACACCCGGGTGCCGGTGCGGCTGCTCTTCGACGCGCCGACCGTCGTCGAGCTGGCCGCCCGCTGCACCGCGCTGCGCGGCACCGGGCGACGGGTCGAGCTCACCACCCGTGAACGCCCGCAGCGGATTCCGCTCTCGGCCGCGCAGCGCCGGATGTGGTTCCTCAACCGCTACCTCGCCGACGCCGACGGCTCGGGCGATGCCGTGAACAACATCCCGGTCGCCCTGCGGCTGACCGGCGAGCTCGACATCACCGCGCTCGAGGCGGCGCTCGCCGATCTGATCGGCAGGCACGAGACCCTGCGCACCAGCTACCCGGACGGCCCCGACGGCGCCGCCCAGCTGATCGCCGACGCCGCGCCCGTCACGCTGCGGGCCGAGCCGGTCAGCGCGGCCGAACTGCCCGCGCTGCTGCGGTCCCGCGCGGCGGTGCGGTTCGATCTCACCGCCGAGATCCCGCTGCGCGCGGCCCTGTTCGCGGTCGACGACGAGCACGTGCTCGTGCTGGTGGTGCACCACATCGCCGCCGACGGCTTCTCCCTCGGCCCGCTGGCGGCCGACCTGATGACCGCCTACGCCGCCCGCCGCGCCGGCCACGCCCCCGACTGGGCGCCGCTGCCGATCCAGTACGCCGACTACGCGCTCTGGCAGGACGAGAACCTCGGCGACGCCGCCGATCCCGACTCGCTGGCGCACGCGCAGCTGGCGTTCTGGCGGCGCGGCTTGGCCGGACTGCCGGAGCAGCTGGAGCTGCCGACCGACCGGCACCGCCCGGCCGAGTCCAGCTTCCACGGTGGGGTGCACCGCTTCCAGATCGACTCCGATCTGCACAGCGAGCTGCGCGAACTTGCCCGCAAGCACGAGGCCACCCTGTTCAGCACCGTGCACGCCGCGCTGGCCGTGCTGCTGGCCCGGCTCTCCGGCGGCAGCGACATCGCCATCGGCACCCCGGTCGCCGGTCGCGGCGAGGCCGCCCTCGACGGGCTGATCGGCATGTTCGTCAACACCCTGGTGCTGCGCAGCCAGATCGACCCGCGCGCCGCGTTCGAGACCACCCTCGACGCCGTGCGCGCCGGCGACCTCGACGCCCTCTCGCACGCGGACGTCCCGTTCGAGCAGATCGTCGACGCCGTCGACCCGGCGCGGGCGCGCAACCGCCACCCGCTGTTCCAGGTGGCGCTGGTGCTGCAGAACTTCACCGTGCCCGCGCTGACCGCCGCCGGACTACGGGTCGCGCCGATCGACATCGACGCCGCGGTGGCGAAGTTCGACCTGCAGTTCACCCTCACCGAAGCCGGCGACGTCGACGGCCGCGCCGACGGCATGGCCATCGAGATCGCCTACGCCACCGACCTGTTCGACGCGGGCAGCATCGCCGTGCTGGCTCGCCGGTTCACCCAGGTGCTGGCCGCGGTGGTCGCCGATCCGACCGTCGTCGTCGGTGACATCCAGCTGCTCAGCGCCGAGGAACAGCAGCGCATGCTGCACGACTGGGCCACCACCGGCGACGCGGTCGCCACCGGTGCCGAGACCATGCTGGACCGGTTCGCCGCGATCGCCGCGCGCCACCCGCACGCCGTCGCGGTGAAGGCCGCGGGCGCCACGCTCACCTACGACCAGCTCGACGCCTGGTCCAACCGGCTGGCCCGGCGCCTCGTCGGGGCCGGGGTCGGCCCGGAAACCCTGGTGGCCGTCGCCCTTCCGCGTTCGGTGGAACTGGCCGTCGCGCTGCTGGCCGTGCTCAAGGCGGGCGGCGGCTACCTGCCGATCGACCCGAACTACCCGGCCGACCGCATCGAGTACGTCCTCGACGACGCCCGCCCGCTGTGCGCGATCGCGAACACGGCCACCGGGCTGGCCAGGGACTGGTTCGGCGGCCCGGTGATCGACCCCGCCGCCGAGAACCTGACCGGCTTCGCGGCCGCGCCGCTGGCGGCGACCGACCGGCGCGCGCCGCTGGTCCCCGCGAACACCGCGTACGTCATCTACACCTCCGGCTCCACCGGCCGCCCCAAGGGCGTGGTGATCCCGCACGCGAACGTGCTCGCGCTGCTGGACAACAGCGAGCGCCACTTCGGCTTCGGCCCGTCGGACGTGTGGACGATGTTCCACTCCTACGCCTTCGACTTCTCGGTCTGGGAACTGTGGGGCGCGCTGCTGACCGGCGGCTCGATCGTGCTGGTCGACTACTACACCTCGCGCTCGCCCGAGCAGTTCCGCGAGCTGCTGCTGGCGGAGCGGGTGACCGTGCTCAACCAGACCCCGTCCGCGTTCTACCAGCTGATCGCCGCCGACCTGGCCGCCGCGCCGGGCGACTACGCCCTGCGCACGGTGATCTTCGGTGGTGAGGCGCTGGAACCGCAGCGGTTGACCGGCTGGTTCGCCAGGTACCCGCGCTCGCCGCGGCTGGTGAACATGTACGGCATCACCGAGACCACGGTGCACGCCTCGTACCGGGAGATCACCCCGGAGACCGGTTCGGCCAGCGTCATCGGCGGTGCCCTCGCGGGATTGACGGTGCGCGTGCTGGATTCGCGTCTGCGGCCGGTGCCGGTGGGCGTGCCCGGCGAGATCTACGTCTCCGGTGCGCAATTGGCGCGCGGCTATCTGGCTCGGCCCGACCTCACCGCGAGCCGGTTCGTCGCCGACGCCTACGGCGCCCCCGGCAGCATCGCCTACCGCTCGGGTGACCTGGCCCGCTGGACCGCCGACGGCGATCTGGAGTACCTGGGCCGGGCCGATCAGCAGGTGAACCTGCGCGGTTTCCGCGTCGAGCTCGGCGAGATCGAGGCCGCGCTGCTGCACAGCTCGGTGGCGCCGCGCGAGGTCGCGGTGCTGGTGCGCACCGACCTGGTCGACGAGCCGCGGATCGTGGCCTACCTGGTCGCCGGGCCCGACACCGGCCGGATCGACGCGGCGGCCATCCGCCAGGAGCTGGCCCGCACACTGCCCGAGCACATGCTCCCGGCGGCGGTCGTGCCGGTCGAGCGGATCCCGCTGACCGTCAACGGCAAGCTGGACCGGGCCGCGCTGCCGGCGCCGGTCTTCGAGACCACCGTCTACCGCAAGCCGGCCACGGTCACCGAGGAGATCATCGCCGCCGTGTACGCCGAGGTGCTCGGCCGCACCGGCGCCGACGATCAGCCGGTCGGCGCCGACGACGACTTCTTCGCGCTGGGCGGCAGCTCGCTGCTCGCCGCGAAGGCGGTCGCCCGGATCGGCTCCGCGCTGGATCGCCGGGTCGGTGTGCGCGCGCTGTTCGAGGCGCCGCAGGTCGGCGAGCTGGCCGCCGCGGTGGACGCGCAGGCGAAGGTCGACCGGCCCGCGCTGGTCGGCCGGGCCCGCCCCGAGCAGCTGCCGCTCTCGCCCGCCCAGCAGCGGATGTGGTTCCTCAACCGCTTCGACCGCGCCTCGGTCGCCTACAACATCCCGTTCGCGCTGCGCCTGTCCGGCGACCTCGATGTCGCCGCGCTGCGGGCGGCGGTGACCGATCTGGTCGCCCGCCACGAATCGCTGCGGACGGTGTACCCGGAGGTCGACGGCGTGCCGGTGCAGGCGATCAGCCCGGCCGCGCAGGCGGTGCCGGTGCTCGAGCCGGTCGCCGTCACCGCGGCCGACCTGCCCGGCGCGATCGCCGAGCTGGCCGCCACCACCTTCGACGTCACCGCCGAGATCCCGGTCCGGCTGCGCCTGTTCCAGGTGGGAGCCGCGGCCGAGCACGAGTTCGTGCTTGCCGCGGTCCTGCACCACATCGCCGCCGACGGTTCGTCGATCGCGCCGTTCGTCGCGGACCTGATGCGCGCCTACACCGCGCGGCTGGCCGACACCGCGCCCGGCTGGACGCCGCCCGCCGTGCAGTTCGCCGACTACGCGCTGTGGCAGCGGGAGCTGCTCGGCGACGAGGCCGACCCGGACTCCGTGGCCGCCCAGCAGGTCGGCTACTGGCAGGCCCAGCTGGCCGGGCTGCCCGACCAGCTGACCCTGCCGACCGACCGGCCCCGCCCGGCCCGGCAGAGCCTGCGCGGCGACAAGGTGGGCTTCACCGTCGACGCCGAGCTGCACGCCGCCCTGGTCGCCCTCGGCCGTGGCAACGGCGCCACGCTGTTCATGGTGGTGCACGCGGCCTTCGCCGCCCTGCTGGCCCGGCTCTCGGGGACCGCCGACATCGCGGTCGGCACGCCGAACGCGGGCCGAGGCGAAGCCGAACTCGACGAGGTCATCGGCATGTTCGTCAACACGCTGGTGCTGCGCACGCCGGTCGCCGGCGACGCGCCGTTCACCGACCTGCTCGCCGCCGCCCGCACCGCCGACATCGCCGCGTTCTCGCACGCCGACGTCCCGTTCGAGCGCCTGGTGGAGGTGCTCAACCCGGCTCGCTCCACCGCCAGGCACCCGCTGTTCCAGGTCGGCTACTCGTTCCAGAACCACGAGCGCGGGCAGCTCGAGCTGCCCGGCCTGACCATCTCGGACATCGAATTCGACTCCGGTGTCGCGCAATTCGACCTGCACCTGTTCGCCCTCGACCACTACACGGCCGACGGCGCGCCCGCGGGCATCGAGCTGGCGCTCGGCTACGCGAGCGACCTGTTCGACGCGGGCACCGCCGAGCGGTTCGCCGCTCAGCTGCGCCGCATCCTCGAATCCGTCACCGTCGCACCGGAAACCGTGGTCGGCGATCTCGATCTGCTCGGTGCCGACCGCGGCCTGCTGCTCGACACCTGGAACGCCACCGCGCACGCGGTGGAACCGGTCACGCTGGCTGAGCTCGGCGCGCGGCAGGCGGCCGCCACCCCCGGCGCGCTCGCCCTGGTCGACGCCGCGACCGGCACGGCGCTGGACTACGCCGCCTTCGACGCGCGGGTGAACCGGATCGCCCGGCTGCTGATCGCCGAGGGCGTCGGCCCGGAACGCACGGTCGTGCTGGCCATGCGGCGCGGGCCGGACCTGGTGATCGCCATGCACGCCGTGGTGCGGGCCGGCGGCGCGTATGTGCCGATCGACCCCGATCACCCGGTCGACCGGATCGCCTACATCGTCGAGACGGCCGCGCCGCTGTGCGTGCTCACCACCGCCGCCGACGGGCTGCCGATCGCCGTGGACGTGCCGGTGTTCGAGCTGGATCACACTGCGCTGTCGGAGCTTTCGGACGCGCCGGTGACCGATGCCGAGCGCATCGCGCCACTGCGGCCCGCCCATCCCGCGTACGTGATCTTCACGTCGGGGTCGACCGGCCTGCCCAAGGGTGTGGCCGTGCCGCACGCGGCGATCGTGAACCAGCTGGCCTGGCTGCACGACCGCTTCGAGATGACCGGCGCGGACCGGGTGCTGCTCAAGACCCCGGCCACCTTCGACCTCTCGGTCTGGGAGTTCTGGTCGCCGCTGACCTCCGGCGGGGCACTGATCGTCACCCGGCCCGGCGACGAACGCGATCCGGATCGGCTGCGCGACACCATGACCCGGCATGGCGTCACGGTGCTGCACGCGGTGCCGTCGCTGGTCGGCATGCTGCTGGCCGCCGAGGCCACACCGGCCCTGCCGGATTCGCTGCGCGCGGTCCTGGCCATCGGTGAGGCGCTGCCCGCCGCCACGGCCACCGAGTTCCGGGCCCGCGCTACCGGTGCCCGCCTGCACAACCTGTACGGGCCGACCGAGGCCGCCGTCTCGATCACCGAATACGAAGTGGCGCAGGATCCCTCGCACGTCGTGCCGATCGGCACACCGGCCTGGAACAGTGCGCTCTACGTCCTCGACGCCCGCCTGCGGCCGGTCCCCGTCGGTGTCGCCGGTGAGCTGTACCTCGCGGGCGACCAGCTCGCCCGTGGCTACTACGGTCGCCAAGCGCTGACCGCAGATCGCCTCGTCGCCAACCCCTTCGGAACCTTCGCGGCGACAGGACAGCCCGGCTCCCGCATGTACCGCACCGGCGACATCGTCCGGTGGCGCGCCGACGGCACCCTGGAGTACCTCGAGCGGGCCGACTTCCAGGTGAAGATCGGTGGCTTCCGGATCGAGCTGGGCGAGGTCGAGACCGCGCTGCTGCGGTGCGAAGGCGTGCGCGCGGCGGTCGCCGTGGCGAAGACCGATGAGCGTGCTGGTGCGCGCCTGATCGCCTATGCCGCGGTCGCCGATCTCACCCCCGGCGACGAGCACACGATCGCGGCGGAACTGCGCGGTGAGCTCGCGGCCGAACTGCCCGCGTACATGGTGCCCGCCGCCCTGGTGGTGCTGGAATCGTTGCCGCTCAATGCCAACGGCAAGGTCGACCGGGCCCGGCTGCCCGAGCCGGAGTTCGGCGACGCGGTCTTCCGCGCGCCGGTCACCGCGGCCGAACAGCTGGTCGCGCGGACCTTCGCCGAGGTGATCGGCTGCGCGAGCGCGGGCCTGGACGACGACTTCTTCGCCCTCGGCGGCAACTCGCTGATGGCGACCAGGCTGGCCGCCCGGCTCGGTGCCGCGCTCGGCGCGCAGGTGCCGGTGGCCGAGGTGTTCGACGCCCCGACCGTGGCCGCGCTGGCCGAGCGGCTCGGCGGCCTGGACCGCTCGCTCGCCCGCCCGCCGCTGACCCGGCGCACCGGCGACGGACCCGCGGTCCTCTCGCCCGCGCAGCAGCGCATGTGGGTGCTGCACCAGCTGGCACCGCAGTCGGCGGCCTATCACATCCCGGCCGCCATCCGGCTGACCGGCGAACTCGACCTGCCTGCCCTGCAATCGGCCGTCGGCGACCTGCTGTCGCGGCACGACACCCTGCGCACCCGCTACCCCGACACGGCGGCGGGACCGGTCCAGCAGGTGCTGCCCGCCTGGTCCGCCGCGGTCGAACTCACCCCGATCCCGGTCGCCGCCGCGGATGTCGAGGCCAGGATCACCGCCCTGGTGTCCCAGCCGTTCGACATCACCGCCGCGCCGCCGGTGCGGGTGGCGCTCTACGGGCTCGGCGCGAACGATCACGTCCTCGTCGTCGTGGTGCACCACATCAGCGCCGACGGCTACTCGATCGCGCCGCTCACCCGGGACCTGGTGCGCGCCTACGTCGATCGCAGCGAGGGCCGCGAACCCGGCTGGGCCCCACTGGAGATCCAGTACGGCGACTTCAGCGCCTGGCAGCACGAGCTGCTCGGCACCGACGCCGACCCGGACAGCGTGCTCACCCAGCAGCTGACCTACTGGACCAGGGAACTGTCCGGCGCGCCCGAACTGCTCGCGCTGCCCACCGACCGCCCCCGCGCCACCCGGCGCGAGATGCGCGGCGCGGCAGAGCGGTTCGAGATCGACGCGACCCTGACCCGGCGCCTCGACGAGGTCGCCCGCGAACACGGCACTACGCTGTTCACCCTGGTGCACAGCGCGCTGGCGGTGCTGCTGGCCAAGCAGTCCGGCAGCGCCGACATCACCATCGGCGCGCCGGTGGCCGGACGCGGTGCCCGCGAACTCGACGACCTGGTCGGCATGTTCGTCAACACCGTCGTCCTGCGCACCGAGGTGGACTCGCGGGCGCCGTTCACCGATCTGCTGGCCCAGGCCAGGCGGCGCGACCTCGCCGCCATCGCGCACGCCGACGTGCCGTTCGAGCAGGTCGTCGACGCCATGGGCCGGACCCGCTCGGCCGCCTACACCCCGCTGTTCCAGGTGATGCTCACCTTCCAGAACATGCCGCCCGGTGGCATCGAACTCCCCGGCCTGCACGTGCGGACCCTGGACCCCGGACTCGGCGAAGCCAAGTTCGACCTGCACCTGACCGCGTTGCAGCGCTACGACGCGGCCGGTGCGCTCGACGGGCTCGACGTGCACTTCGGTTACACCACCGACCTTTTCGACGCCTCGACCGTCCGGATTCTGGCCGAGCGGTTCCGCAAGGTCCTCGCGGCCGTCGCGGCCGACCCGGCCGTCACCGTGCGGGCGATCGATGTGCGCACCGACGCGGAGAAGACCCCGCGTCCGCGCACGTACACCATCGCCGATCTCCCGGGCCTCGTCGGCTCGGCGGCTCGGCTCGCGCCGGCGACCGTGGCATTCGCCCACGGCGAGCACGCCATCTCGTTCGGAACGCTCGACGCCAAGCTCACCGCGGTGAGCAAGGCGATGGGCGCCGCGATGAAACCCGAAGCGCTGGTGAACGTCGCGCTGGCCGGGCTGGTGCCCGGCGTGCTCGCCGCACTCGGCGCGTCCGGACTCACCACCACTCTGCAAACACTGGTGACCGATGCCGCCGCGGTGATCGCCCGGTCGGGGTCGGCTGACGACTCGGAAGGACAACTCTGATGTCGCACACGGATTCGGTCACGGCGGCTGTCTCGCTCGACGCGCTGCTGCGTGACCCGGCGGACGAGCGCAGGCGTGATCCCGCCACCTTGCTCGCCGCCTTCACCACCCAGATCCGCCAGGATCCCGATGCCGTCGCGGTGCGCGACGGCGCGACCGAGCTCAGCTACGGCGAGCTGGGCGAACGGGTCGACGCGCTGGCGGTCTGCCTGGCCGCCCGCGGGGTCGGGCCGGAGACCACGGTCGCGGTGGCGCTGCCGCGCTCGGCCGACCTGGTCGTCGCCGTGCACGCGGTGATCGCGGCGGGCGGCGCGTTCGTCCTGCTCGACCCGGACGCCCCCGCCGACGTGCGGCAGCGCACCGTCGCCCTCGCCGCGCCCGTCCTGGTGATCACCGCGCCGGAGGTGGCCCATCCCGCCGGCGTCCCGGTCCTGGGGATCGACGCCGAGCCCGCCGCCGATCTCAGCGCCGACGACCTGCCAGGGCCGGGCGCGGACAATCCGGCCTACCTGATCGTCGACGTGTCGGGCGCCAGCGCCGTGGTCGTCGGACACCGTGCCGCCCAGGCGAATTCGGTGTGGCGCCAGCGGCTCTGCGGTCTCGGCCCCGGTGACGCGGTGCTCTGGCACGCGCCGCTGAGCGAGCAGGCGAGCGTGGGGGAGCTGCTGCTCGCCCTGCAGACCGGCGCCACCCTGGTGCTGCCGACGAGCGACACGCTGGCCCGCTCGATCGCCGAGACCGGCGCCACCGCAGCCTGTTTCGACCCCGAGCAGCTCGCCGCGCTAGCCGCGCTGCCCGACGCCGAGGAACGGCTCGACTCGCTGCGAATCGTTCTGAGCTGCGGCGCCCCGCTGCCCGCGAAGACCGCGGCCGCGCTGCGCGCGGTGAGCGGCGCGACCCTGTGGCACGTCTACGGCAGGCCGGAGACCGCGGGCGAGGTCGTCGCGCACGAGGTGACCGGCGCCGACCTCGAGTCGGTCCCGCTCGGCTCGGCCGCCGACGATGTCGAGCTGCTGATCCTCGACGAGCAGCTGTGCCCCGTCCCCGACGGTGAGATCGGCGAACTCTACGTCTCCGGTGTGCAATTGGCGCGCGGGTACCTCGGGCGCCAGGCCACCGCCGCCACCTTCCTGGCCAACCCGATCGGCCCGGTGGACGACCGGATGTTCGCCACCGGCGACCTCGTGCGGCGCAGGCCGCCGGGCGACGGCTGGACCGCCGAACTCGAGTTCGTCGGCCGCGTCGACCCCGACGAGGTCACCGCGGCGCCGCACGGTGGACTGCCCGGTGAGCTGCTGCTCGACGAGTTCGAAGCGCAGGCCGCCGCGACCCCTTTCGACCCGGCGGTCGTGCACGCCCCGAGCACGGGCGGCGCGGCCTCGATCATCACCTACGGTGACCTGGACCGGCGCACCAACCAGCTGGCCCGGCACCTGACCGCGCTCGGTATCGGTCCGGAATCGGCTGTGCTGGTGGATGTTCCGCGCTCGGTGGAACTGGTGGTGGCGATGTACGCCGTGCTCAAGGCCGGTGGCGCCGTGGTGCCGGTCGACACCGCGAGCAGTCCCGCCGTGCTGCCGCCGGTCGCGAACCCGGCGCTGGTGCTCACCGTGCGCTCGCGCGATCACGCTGCGGTGTACGACATTCCGTCGGTCGTGGTCGACGACGTGCCGCTCGCCGACTATTCCGACGAGCCGATCACCAGGGCCGAACGGCGCACCCCGGTGCTGCCGGAACACCCGGCCTTCGTGCTGTACCCGCACGGCGCGACCCAGGGCATCACCATCAGCCACATCGCCGCCGTGCACCGGCTGACCGGCATGCAGGGCAGGCACGGCTTCACCGGGCGCGATGTTTACCTGCACCAGGCCGCCATCGGCGAGGTGACCGAGTGGCACGGCTACGTGCTGCCGTTGCGGGTCGGAGCCACCGTCGTCCTGACCGAACCACCCGACCCCGTGCGGTTAGCGAGCCTGGTCGCCGACTACGGCGTCACCGCCGCCGATTTCACGCCGCCGCGGCTGGCCGCGTTCACCGACCACGTGCACCGCGCGGGCCTGCGCGCCGCGATCGGCTCGCTGCGCAGCGTCGTCGTCCTCGGCGCGCCGCTCAGCGCGGCCGAGGTGCGGGCCTTCGGCGCGGTGACCGGCGCTCGGCTGCACCACGATTACGGCAGGGCCGAGGCCACGGTCACCCTCACCTATCCCGCCGCGCCCGGCGCGGACACCCCCGAGCCCCCGCCGGTGCGGGTCAGGGAATGGAATCGCCGGGTCTACGTGCTCGACGGGCGGCTGCGCCCGACCAGTCCCGGTGTCGCCGGTGAGCTGTACCTGTCCGGCGCGCAGCTGGCTCGGGGCTATCGCGACGATCCGCGCGCCACCTCGGACCGGTTCGTCGCCAACCCGTTCGGCATTCCGGGGGAGCGGATGTTCCGCACCGGGGAGCTGGCGCGCTGGGAGATCGACGGCACCACCGCCGCGCTCGTCCGCCTCGGCGCAGCCGGCGCGGCGACCGTGGGCGCGCTGGAATCGCTGCTCGGCCACGGTGCGAGCATGCGGGCCAGGATCGGTGCCGGGATCGGGGCGCGGATCACCGAACTGTCGCGGCGGCACGCGGTTCCGCCGTTCGCGGTCGTCCGGGCCGCGATGACGGTGCTGCTGGCCTGGCAGGCAGGCACGGCCGTGGCGGGCGCGACCACGCTGTCCGAGATCCTGTGCGCCGAACCGGATCCCGTGGTGTCCTCGGCCACCGCGGCGACCAGCGAGTCGTGCGCGCTGGCCGGGCCGCTCGGCGCGGTGACCTTGAGCTACCTCGACACCGGCGCCGAGGCGTTCGGCGTCCCCGGCCTCGAACTCACCGCCCTGCGCTTCGACGGACCGACGGTGGCCGACGGCGTGCACTTCATCGTCTCCACCCATGCCGACCCCGACGGCAATCTCGGCCTCGAACTCGAATACAGCACAGACCGTTTCGACGACCGCGCCGCCGCGACCCTGCTGCGCCGCTTCTCCCGCGCCCTGGGTCTGCTCACCGGCGACCCCGACGCCCCGAGCGACTCGTTCGACCTCAGCACCCCCGCCGAGCGCGCCGCGAGCTGACCCCCACCCCCTCAGGAAGGCAATCCGATGAGCAATCCGTTCGACGACGAGAACGCCCAGTTCTACGTGCTGGTCAATGCCGAGGGGGAGCACTCCCTCTGGCCCACCTTCGCCGCGGTGCCCGGCGGCTGGACTGTCGCCTTCGGCGCCGCGACCCGCACCTCCTGTCTCCAGTACGTCGAGTCCCACTGGCTCGACATGCGCCCCAATTCCCTCATCGCCGCGATGGCCAACGAGGGCTGACCGCCGCCCTACGTACAGTGGGGTATGGGGAGTACGACGAGCAACCGGTCCGGAATCGTGGTGGCGCTGCTGGTGGGACTGCTGGCAGGCGGGTACCTGGGGGCGCTGTTCGCCTCGTCGGCGGACTCCGATCCGCCACGGCGCACGTCCACCGCCCGCGATGTCGAGCACGCCGAACCGGTGGTGTTCGAGTCCGACCGGGGACTGCCCGATGTCCACACGATTCTGCGGTCGCAGGCCGACATCGACCAGTTCGTCGGGCGGTTCCCCGGCGACGGGTCCGGTCGGCTCGCGGACCAGCTGTCGCGCCGCGACCTCGGCTCCGAAGCGCTGCTCGCCTTCTCCTGGGGCGCGGGGTGTTCGCCCGGTGACGGCGCGAAGCTGACCACCCAGGGCACCGCGGACTACTCCGTCCGCCTGACCGGCGCGGACAATCCGCCGCCGGAATGCGCGGCGCCGTGGGACATCCTGGCGGTGTTCGCGCTACCGAGGGACGAGGTGCCCCCGGATACCCGGCTCGGCGGTGACCGTCCCGATCCACCCGGTCCCGCGACCCTCGCCCATGTCGAGCGCATCACGCTCGGCGCCGCGCTGCGCGGTGCGGAAGTCTCGCAGCCGGATCAGCTCGCCGCGTTCACCGCCGGGCTCGATGCCACCGTGGCCCATCGGGTGAACTCGGTGGTGTCGCAGCGCGCCGCGCGTGATCGCGCGTTCGCCTTCGTCCTCACCGGGTGCCACAACGACGGTGCCTACCTTGCCTTTTCGGCGGAACGGTTGCGTCCGGTGCTGACCGCGACCGAACCGGTCGTCTGCGTCGTCCCGGACTACTACGTGGCGGTGTTCACGGCCCCGGCCGCGTCCGTCCCGGTGCGGGCCACCATCGGCTGAGGGTGATCACGCCACCGGGGTCATCGGTGGCGGTTCCCAGTCGCCGTCGATCGCGGCCGCGCGGGGTGCGTACAGGCGCATCGTCAGGGAGAACTCGCCGGATTCCGGGATCGGGAGCCAGTTCCCGGTGGGGGTGCCGGGGCGCGGGTCCGCGTGCTGGACGGCGATCTCCACCGTGCCGTCCGGGCCCGCCACCACCGGCGGGGCGTGGCCGACCGAGTAGATCCCGGCCGGGTTGGGGACCAGGAAGCCCTGGGGGTCGTAGGCGGTGATCGCGGCGAAGGCCTCCACCGGCGGCCACCGGCCGGGCTCGAAGCGGATGCGGTAGCGGCGGGGTCGTCCCGCGTCGTCGGTCGTCGGGGCCCAGAGTTCGGCGTAGAGCACGTCGCGCAGGGGTGCCTTGCCGGGTGAGCGCATCGTCGTCGCCGCGCGGCGCAGGTAGTCGGTGCCGAAGGTGCCCAGGTCGACGGGGATCTCCCACCCGTTGACGCGGCGCGCGTTCGGATCAGTCCAGCCCGCGATCCGGCGGTGGGCCCGGCGGGCTGCCTCGTCGAGCACGTCGACGGGTTCGTTGTCGACGGTGCCACCGGGGACAACACCTATCGCGGCCAGCTCATCCATCAGCGGCGCGTCGGCGGCCGCGGGCGGATCGGCGACCATCAACCGGCAGAGCCGATTGAGGTAGGTGCGCCCGTCCAGCGCGGCGATCCGCTTGACCGGCGGCTCCGGCCCGCGGTCGATCGGGTGCACCCTGCTGATCGTCGCGTCGTACTCGCGGCGCTGCCAGGCACCTGCGGGCACCAGCCGGATCTCCTCCTGCCAGCGGTTGACCCGCGGCGCGTCGGCGACACCGTTGATCTGGATCCGGCCGACGATCGTCGCCAGCTCCGACGGCATGTGCAGCAGGGTGGTGTGCGGCGGCAGCGACCCGGTCCAGCGCGGACCAGCGATGACATAGGTGTACGGCGGCCCCTCGGCGTCGGCCCCCGTGCGCGGCTGCTCGCTGCTCAGGTCGTGCACGGTGTTGCCCCACCCGTCGAGCAGCTGGAACAGCCAATACCGGTCCGGTTCCATCCCGGGGATCTGCAGCACCAGCGGCTCGTCCGCCAGATTCAGCCACGCCTGCGAATACACCATGTCATGGCTGAGCCGGGCCACCCCGCGATCCAGTGGATCGGGCAGCACGCTGTGATCGAAGGTGTTGGTCGGCCCACTCGCCGCCCGCATCATGTCCAGCATGATCATCGGATAGCCGAACACATACGCCTCGGTCGCCAGCTCCAGCACATCCGGCGCCCCCGTCGACGTCACCACCGAGGGCACCGGCTCCCCACCCCCGCACCCGGGCACCACGGCCGCCGCCCCCACCGCCGCCCCCAACCCCAGCAAGCGCCGCCGACTCAGCCCACCCTCGCCACCTGCCCGACCACCCATACACGCTCCGTCCGACACCTCGAACGCCCACCGTAAACACGCCACCACCCCCCGCCCTCACACACAACGGGTGAATTCCGCAGGTCAGCCGAGGAGGGTTCGGTGCATGAGGTGGGCTACGCGGGCTCGGCAGGCGATGGGGTCGGGGCCGTAGATCTGGCTGAGGTCGATGACGAGGGCGAAGGCGGCGTGGACCAGGAAGCGGGCTTCGGCGGCGGAGAGTTCGGGGCGCACCTCGCGGACCAGGCGGGCCCACTCCTGGACGCTGAGACGCTGGATATTGCGCAGGACCGCGCGTTCCTCGGCGGGGACGTGGCCGAACTCGGCGTAGTAGACGACCGCCAGCGCGCGCTCGTCGAAGGTGTCGGAGACGAACTGGGCGATCAGCACGTCCAGCGCGGCGCCGCTGTCGGGGGTGCCCGCGACGGCGGGGCCGATCGCGCCGGAGACCCGGTCGGCCGCGCGGCGGAACGCGGCGGCGAGGATATCGCTCTTGCCGCGGTAGAACCGGTACACCGCCGAGGCCGCGGACAGACCCGCGGCCGAGGCGATGTCCTCGACGCTCACGTTCGGGTAGCCGCGCTCGTGGAACAGCTCGACCGCTTTGCGCAGCAGCAGTTCGTGTTTGAACGACTCCGGGATCTCGACCTGGGTCGCCTGCTCGGAAACCGCTGCCGCGGGCGGCAATTCGTCCCCGGCCAGCGCCAGACAGGCCGCGCTCAGCAGCCGGTTCAGCGTGCGGGCGGGCAGCGCGGCGTGATGGTCGGCGATGCTGGTGATCACGCCGAACATGGCGGTGGACAGCATCCGCAGATCCGGTGCGGTCAGTTCCGGCCGCAGCACCGCCAGTTGCTCGTCGAGGGCGACCAGCACCGAGGCCCGCTGCTCGTCGAGCACCAGCCGGTCGGCGGGCTCGAGATAGCGGCTCTCCCAGCGCACCAGGGTGACCGTGCCGCGGTTCTCCACCGTCGCGCCGATGAGCCCGGTCAGCATGTGCCGCAACCGTTCCGCCGCGATCGGTGACCCGTCATCGGACACCGTGATCGAGGCGGTGAACGCCTCCCCGACCCGCAGCAGCTCCTCCCGGAACAGCGCGTACTTACTGGGGTAGTGCCGGTACAGCGCCGCCGAACTGATCCCCAGCCCGGCGGCGATGTCCTCCATGCTCACCCCGTGATAGCCGGCCGCGCCGAACGCCATCGCCGAGGTCGCCGCGATCTGCGCGCGCCGATTCTTCGGCCGCCGTCGCACACCGTCCTTCGCTCCGCCGACTACCGATCCACGCGCACCACGAGACTCGCCGACATTCATGCCAGAAGTGTATTGCAGCATGTCCAAGGACCTCACGGGTGCTCGGACACCGCCCTTCTCGGGCGTCGTCGAATCATGCCATGGTCGGCAAGAATCTCGGTTTCCGCTTCAACCAGGACGGTTTCACCGACACCAGCAAGGTCTCGGTCAGCGCCCTCCCGTCTGCGGACATTGGTAGCCCGGCCACCTGCTCGGAGGTCCGGGGATCGTGGTGGGTCCAGTTGAGCTGAGGGCCACTGTGCGAGGTTCGCCGCGGCATTCCGATCACGGTCGGCGTGGTATCCACAATCGCACCGGAATATTCGATCCGACAACGTCAGTGTCGCGTTGACGGAGCCGCACACCGAGCAGCGCTTGCTCGACGGGTAGAAACGGTCCGCAGTCGCTATTGTGCCGCTGCGCCATGCCTGTTTGTAGCGCACTGTCTGCAGGAAGTTCGCCCACCCGGCATCGGCGATCGTACGAGCCATCCGGTGGTTGCGGAGCATGCCCGACACATGCAGATCCTCGACAACCATTCGGTCGTGGGTATTGACCAGCAGGTTGGCGACCTGGTGCATGAAGTGATAGCGAGAACGTGCGATTCGACCGTGATGGCGTGCGGGCCTTGCTGCGGCGACTCGACGGTTGTGTGACCCTTTCTGCTTCCGCGACAACGACTTCGTGAGGCGAACGTTGCTGCTGTAGCGCGGCGGCCTGTGGTTTGGGCGAGGTGCCGAGACGTGCGACTTCCGCTCCATCGGCGGTGGCGGCGACCGCGAACGTCGACAATCCGAGGTCGACTCCGACCCAGCCGCCGTGGTCGCTGGGGTCGCGGGGTCGGTGATGGCGATTCGGGTGCAGGTCGGCTGCGTTGGTGGTCAGACTGATCCACCATCGCTCTGCCCGCCGAGTGACTGTGGCATACAGAATTTTCGCGCGTCCTTTGGCGATCATTCGTCGCAGCCTTCGCGTGTCATCACGAACTCTGACTGCGCCGAATCCAGGCAGAGTTACCGATCGCGGAGTCTCGGAATCACCGACCCGGATTGCCGCATGGCCGCTCTTACGATGCTTGTTGCGGAGCCGGAACGAGGCGATGAAACCCGACTCGCCTGGCTTTGCCTTTCCCGGTGCGTGAGTGTGTGAAGGCTGCCAGAGCGCGGCCGCAGTCGACGGCGGCTTCTTCGAAGACCTGCTGGCAAACGTGGGAACGCCACGCCAGCCCCGTCACGTGAACTTCGGCCACACCGGCGTGATCCACGGCAAAAGTTCGCCCCGCTGCTTCCGTCTTTTTCCATGCGTTGAAAGCATTGATCAAGTCGTAGCCGGTCCAGGGCACCGAGTGCCGTGGATCTCGTCTCCGCTGGGCTAGTGCGGCTTTCACTGTGCTCAGACTCTGGTTGAACGCGAACCTGGCAGCGCCGCAGTGACGGTCGAGCAGCCGCTCCTGCTCGACCGGGGGATCGAGGCAGTATCGGAATGTGGTGTGGCGGCTCATCGTGTCGATGGTGACACGCACCACCGACACGATGAGTACTCATGCCTTGTGGGGTGGGGTGATCCGGGCATACCAGTCGAGCAGGGACGGGTCGTCGACGGCGCTGCGTTCGACCACGCGGGCCGCGTCCGCGCCCTGGAAGAGCTTCTTGATCGGGACTTCCAGCTTCTTGCCGGTGCGGGTGTGCGGGATGCCGGGGGCCTCGCGGATCTCGTCGGGGACGTGGCGGGGCGAGACCTCGGTGCGAATCGCGGTGCCGATCCGGGTCTTCAGGTCGTCGGTGAGGGTGGCGCCGGGGGCGAGGACGACGAACAGCGGCATCCAGTAGCCGCCGTCGGGCTGTTCGGCGCCGATCACCAGGGCCTCGGCGATCTCCGGGAACTGCTCGACGACCTGGTAGATGTCGGCGCTGCCCATCCGGATGCCGTGCCGGTTGAGGGTGGAGTCGGAACGGCCGTGCACGACGACGCTGCCGCGCTCGGTCAGGGTGATCCAGTCGCCGTGCCGCCACACACCGGGGTAGGTGTCGAAATAGGCGTCGTGGTAGCGCTTTCCGTCCTCGTCGCGCCAGAAGCGCACCGGCATCGACGGCATCGGCTCGGTCACCACCAGCTCGCCGACCGCACCGCGCACCGGCGCGCCCGCCTCGTCGAAGGCGTCCAGCGCGACCCCGAGATACGGCGCCGACAGCTCGCCCGGCCACACCGGCACGGTGGGCACGCCGCCGATGAACGCCGACACCACGTCGGTGCCGCCGCTGATCGAGTTCACCTGGACGTGCTCGCCCGCGTTCTCGTTCAGCCACAGCGCGCTCGACTCCGGCAGCGCCGACCCGGTGATCCCGACAGTGCGCAGCGCCGACAGATCGTGGTCGGTCCGCGGCACCGACCCCGCCTTGATACACCCGAGGACATATCCGGGACTGGTCCCGAGCACGGTGGCGCTGACCTGGGCGGCCAGGCGCCACAGCGCGTCCGGGCCACCCGCGGTCGGGCTGCCGTCGTAGGTCACCACGGTCGCGCCGGTGAGCAGGCCGGCGATCTGGAAGTTCCACATCATCCAGCTGGGGCTGGTGTACCAGAAGAAGGTGTCGTCGGGTCCGATATCGGATTGCAGGGCAACGGCTTTCAGGTGTTCCAGCAGCACGCCGCCGTGTCCGTGCACGATGCCCTTGGGCAGGCCGGTGGTGCCGGAGGAGAACACGATCCACAGCGGATGATCGAAGTCGACCGCGGTCGTCTCGATCACGCCCTGCCCTGGATCGGCGACCGCGTCCGACCACGCGACCGCGCCGGGCACCTCGAGTCCGAGCTGCGACACCGCGATCGTCGCGCGCAACCCGGGCAGCCCGTCCCGCACGGCGGCGATGTCGGCGCGCTTGTCGTGCTGCTTGCCGCCGAACCGGTAGCCGTCGGCGGTGACCAGCACGGTCGGCTCGAGCTGGCCGAGCCGGTCCAGCGCCGCCTTGGCCGAGTAGTCCTGGCCGCACGCGCTCCACACCGCGCCGATGCTCGCGGTGGCGAGGAAGGCGACGATGGCCTCGGGGATGTTCGGCAGGTAGCCGATCACCCGGTCGCCCGCCTCGACGCCCTGGGCCCGCAGGGTGGCCGCGAACGCGGTGACCTGCTCGATCAGCTCGCTCCACGAGATCTCGCGCGGCTCGGCGTCCTCGCTCAGCGCGAGCACGGCGGGCCGGTCGAACCGCGCCTGCCGGACGACCTGGTCGACATAGTTCAGCCGCGTCCCCGGGAACCACCGCGCGCCGGGCATCGCCCGATCGCCGAGCACGCCGTCGGCGATCGGGCCGAGCTCGAAGTAGTCCCACAGCGCCTGCCAGAAGCCGGCGATGTCGTCGACCGACCACTGCCACAGCGCCTGGTAGTCGGGGTACTGCTCGCCGGTCCGGCCGCTGACGAACGCGGCGAAGTCGGTGATCCGTGCCGACGCGATGTCCTGGGCGGTCGGTTCCCATTGCGGTTGCATCGGAGGTCCTCCTGTGGATTGGCGCGGGCCGGGGGCGGTCCGGCCGATGATTACCCGGCGCTCGGGCGATATTCGTCCCGCGCGCCGGGTGCTGCTCAGCCGGGCAGTTCGGCCCGGCGGACGATCCGCTCCGCGTGCCGCAGCACCGGTGCGTCGACCATGCGGCCCTCGAAGGCGAAGACGCCGCGGTGGTTCGGCACCTCGGCGAGCACGCGGCGCGCCCAGCCGATCTCCTCGGGATCGGGCGCGTAGCCCTCGCGGATCACCGCCACCTGGCTGGGATGGATGGCCACCTTGGCGTCGAAGCCGACGGCCACCGCGTCCAGCGTCTCCACCGCGAGCCCTTCCAGATCCTTGATGTCGAGGAACACCGAATCCAGGGCGAACCGGCCGAAGGCCTTGGCCGCCAGCAGGCTCGTCGAGCGCACGTGCCGGGCGATGTCGCGGTAGCTGCCGTCGGCGTGCCTGCTCGAATTGCCGCCGAGTCCGGCGACCAGGTCCTCGGCGCCCCACATCACGCCGATGGCGTTCTCGGCGGCGACCGACTCGGCCACCCGCACCGCGCCGAGCGGCGACTCGATCAGCACGATCACCTCGTAGCCCGCCAGGCTCCTGACCTGCTCGGCCGACTCGCATTTGGGCAGCATGATCCGCCGGTAGGCGGTCTGCGCGAGGGCGGCCAGGTCGGCCGCGTACTCCTCGGTCTCGACCGCGTTCACGCGAATCACGGTGTGCTGCGGGTCGAGTGGGGTCTCGATCAGCGCCTTTCTCGCGGCGGCTTTGTCACCCGCGGCGACGCCGTCCTCGAGGTCGAGGATCACCACATCGGCCACCGCGGCGGCCTTGGCGAAGCGCTCGGGCCGGTCGGCCGGACAGAACAGCCAGGCCGGTCCGGTCGGTTCCCAGGGCTTCACGCTGTCTCCGGTCATCGTCATGCTGTGTCCTTCCGGTGGGCCGGGGCGCCCGGGGATGGTGCGGCACGGCAGTTCCTCCGGGCGCTGACCGCTCATGCCGTCGGGGCCTTCCGGACCAGGGTCTGCCGCACGGCTTTCGCCACGATCACGCCGTCCTGGTTGCGCGCGGTGTGGGTGAGGCCGACGATGCCCTCACCCGGGCGGCTCTTGGATTCGCGCTTGTCGGTGACCAGCGTTTCGGCGTACATGGTGTCGCCGTGGAACAGCGGGGCGGGCAGCGACATCTCGGAGAACCCGAGATTGGCCACCAGCGTGCCCTGGGTGAGCTGGGCGACCGAGAGGCCGACCAGCGTCGACAGGGTGAACATCGAGTTCACCAGCCGCTGGTTGAACGGCGGCTGCGCGTCGGCGAAGTTCGCGTCCAGGTGCAGCGCCTGGGTGTTCATGGTCAGCGTGGTGAACAGGACGTTGTCGGCCTCGGTGATGGTGCGGCCGGGCCGGTGCTCGTAGATCGTGCCGATCTCGAACTCCTCGAACCACAGCCCCCGCTGGACGACCCGTCGTGTCTCGGTCACAGACCCAGCTCCCGAGCGATCAGCATCAGCTGCACCTCCGTCGTGCCCTCACCGATTTCCAGGATCTTGCTGTCACGGTAGTGCCTGGACACCGGGTATTCGTTCATGAAACCGTTGCCGCCGAAGATCTGGGTGGCGTCGCGCGCGTTGTCCATCGCGGCCTCGCTGGCGACCATCTTGGCGATCGAGGCGGCCTTCTTGAACGGCTTGCCCGCCAGCATCAGCGCGGCCGCGTCGTAGTAGGCGGTCCGGGCGACGTGGGCGCGCGCCTCCATCCGGGCGATCTTGAACGCGATGGCCTGGTTGCGGCCGATGGCCTGCCCGAACGCCTGCCGCTCACCGGCGTAGCGGACGCTCTCGTCCACGCAGCCCTGCGCGGCGCCGACCGCCAGCGCGGCGATGGCGATGCGGCCCTCGTCGAGGATGCGCAGGAAGTTGGCGTAGCCGCGGCCGCGCTCGCCGAGCAGGTTCTCTTTCGGCACCCGCACGTCGGTGAAGCTCAGCGGGTGGGTGTCGGAGGCGTTCCAGCCGACCTTGTTGTAGGCCGGTTCGGCGACGAAGCCGGGGGTGGAGGTCGGCACCAGGATGGTGGAGATCTCCTTCTTGCCGCCGGTCTGCCCGGTCACCGCGGTGACGGTGACCAGCCGGGTGATGTCGGTGCCGGAGTTGGTGATGAACTGCTTGGCGCCGTTGATCACCCAGCTCTCACCGTCCTCGACGGCGGTGGTGCGGGTGCCGCCCGCGTCGCTGCCGGCGTCGGGTTCGGTGAGGCCGAAGCCTGCCAGCGCACGTCCGCTGGTGAGCTGGGGCAGCCACTCGGTCTTCTGCTTGTCGTCGCCGAAGCGATAGATCGGCATCGCGCCCAGCGAGACACCGGCCTCGAGGGTGATGGCCACGCTCTGGTCGACCTTGCCGAGTTCCTCGAGCGCCAGGCACAGGGCGAAGTAGTCGCCGCCCATGCCGCCGAACTCCTCGGGGAACGGCAAGCCGAACAGGCCCATGTCGGCCATGCCGGCGACGACCTCGTACGGGAAGCTGTGCTCGGCATCGTGTTTCGCCGAGACGGGCGCGACGACCTGCTGGGCGAAGTCGCGCACGGTCAGGGCGAGCTGGCGGTATTCGTCCGGCAGCGAGCCGGTGGACAGGTAGTCGGTCATGCGTTGGTTCCTTCGCGCTCGGTCTCTTCGACAGCGGTTTCGACAGGGTGGGCGACGACGCGGACCAGCACCTGGTCCAGCTTCACCTGGGCGCCCGGTGCCACCAGCACCTCGACGGTGCCCGCGACGGGGGCGGTGAGCGCGTGCTCCATCTTCATGGCCTCGATGACGATCACCGGATCACCGACCGCGACGGTCGCGCCGTCGGCGACCGGGGCCGCGATCACCGAACCCGGCATGGGACTGCGGATCTCGGCGTCGCCGACATGGGCGGAGTCGCCACGCACACTCGCCTCGGCGACTTCCCGCAGCACGGCGACGCTGCCCGCGTGACCGACCCACAGCTGATCGTCGGCCTCGGCCACGCGGAACTCGCGGCGCAGCCCGTCCAGGGTGAGGACCAGGCCGTCGGGGCTCGACGCGGCTGAGAGCGACTGCGGCTCACCGTCCTCGATCCGCACGATCGCCGATTCCGGTGTGCCGGTGATGAAGACATGGCGCACCTGGTCACCGGCGGCGAGCCGGATCGAGGTCGGGGCCTGCGTGCCGAGCCGCCAGCCCGACGGGGTCGACCACGGGTCGCCGCCGGACACGGGCCAGCGGCGCAGCCAGTGATGGGCCGCGGCGGCGGCGAACTCGTCGTCGGTCACCGCGGCGGGCCGGAAGTCGCTCACCCGGCGGTCCAGCAGCGCGGTGTCGAGGCGGCCCGCCTGCACGTCCTCGTCGGCGAGCAGGAACCGCAGGAACTCGATATTGCTCGTCACGCCGAGCAGCACGGTCTGTTCCAGCGCGCGGTCCAGCGCGCCGAGGGCGTCGGCGCGGGTGGTGCCGCGGGCGATCACCTTCGACAGCATCGGGTCGTAGTCGCTGCCGACCACGGTGCCCTCGGCCAGACCCGAGTCGACCCGCACGCCGGGGCCGCTCGGCTCGGCGAGGGCGAGCACCGTGCCGCCGGTGGGCAGGAAGCCGCGGCCCGGATCCTCGGCGTAGACGCGCGCCTCGATCGCGTGCCCGACCAGGTGGATCTCGTCCTGGCTCCGGCCCAGCTTCTGGCCTGCGGCCACCCGGACCTGGCATTCCACCAGGTCGACCCCGGTGACCAGCTCGGTCACCGGATGCTCCACCTGCAGGCGGGTGTTCATCTCCATGAAGAAGAACTCGTCGGGCCGGTCGGCGGAGACGATGAACTCCACGGTGCCCGCGCCGACATAGTCGACGCTGCGCGCCGTATTGCACGCCGCGGTGCCGATCCGGGCCCTGGTCGCGGCGTCGAGCAGCGGCGAGGGCGCCTCCTCGATCACCTTCTGATGCCTGCGCTGCAAGCTGCACTCGCGCTCGCCCAGGTGCACGACATTGCCGAACTTGTCGGCCAGGACCTGCACCTCGATGTGCCGGGGCCGGGTGACGAACCGCTCCAGGAACAGCGTGTCGTCGCCGAAGGCCGCACCTGCCTCGCGCCGCGCGCTGACCAGCGCCGCGGGCAGGTCCTCGGCCCGGTCGACCCGGCGCATGCCCTTGCCGCCACCACCGGCGGACGGCTTCACCAGCACCGGGTAGCCGACCTCGGCCGCCGCGGCGATCAGCTGCTCGTCGGTCAGGCCGGGCTCGGCGATGCCGGGGACCACCGGGACGCCGAACGCGGTGACGGTGTTCTTGGCGGTGATCTTGTCGCCCATCACCTCGATCGCCTTGGCCGGCGGGCCGAGGAACACGATGCCCGCGTCGGCCAGCGCGGCGGCGAACGCCGAATTCTCCGACAGGAAGCCGTAACCGGGGTGCACGGCCTGGGCGCCCGAGCGGATCGCGGCGTCGACGACCTTCTCGATCGACAGGTAGCTCTCGCGGGCCGGGGCCGGTCCGAGGCGCACCGCCACATCGGCCTCGCGCACGTGGCGGGCGCCCGCGTCGGCGTCGCTGTACACCGCGACCGAGCGAATACCCATGGCGCGCAGGGTCTTGATGACGCGCACCGCGATCTCGCCGCGATTGGCGACCAGGACGGTGTCGAAGTCGACGGGGTGGGATTTGTTCAGCATGTCGCTCACATCCGGAAGACGCCGTAGGAAACGGGCTCGAGCGGCGCCTGCGCGCACACCGAGAGGGCAAGGCCGAGCGCGGTTCTGGTGTCGGTGGGCGCGATGACGCCGTCGTCCCAGATCCGCGCCGTCGCGTAGTACGGGTTGCCCTGGGTCTCGTACTGCTCCCGGATCGGGGCCTTGAAGGCCTCCTGATCCTCGTCCGACCACGGCTGGCCCGCGCTGTCGAGCTGCTCGCCGCGCACGGTCGACAGCACCGAGGCGGCCTGCTCGCCACCCATCACCGAGATCCGCGCGTTCGGCCACATCCACAGGAAGCGCGGCGAATACGCGCGTCCGCACATGGAGTAGTTGCCCGCGCCGTAGGAGCCGCCGATCACCACGGTCAGCTTCGGCACCCGCGCGCAGGCCACCGCGGTGACCATCTTCGCGCCGTGCTTGGCGATGCCGCCCGCCTCGTAGTCGCGGCCGACCATGAAGCCGGTGATGTTCTGCAGGAACAGCAGCGGGATCTTGCGCTTGTCGCACAGTTCGATGAAATGCGCGCCCTTCATGGCGGATTCGGCGAACAGCACGCCGTTGTTGGCGACGATGCCGACCGGGTGGCCGTGGATCCGGGCGAAACCGGTGACCAGGGTCTTGCCGTATTCCGCCTTGAACTCGTGGAAGCCGGCCTCGCCGTCGACGATCCGGTCGATCACCTCGCGCACGTCGTAGGGAGTGCGCGGGTCGACCGGGACCACGTCGTAGAGCTCGTCCTCCGGCTTGGCGGGCGGGGTGCTCGGCAGCACCTCCCACGGCGCCTCGGGCTTCGGGCCGAGCGTGCCGACGATCTTGCGGACGATGCGCAGCGCGTCGCGGTCGTCGTCGGCCAGGTGGTCGGTGACGCCGGAGGTGCGCGAATGCAGCAGGCCGCCGCCGAGCTCCTCGGCCGTGACGACCTCGCCGGTCGCCGCCTTCACCAGCGGCGGGCCGCCGAGGAAGATGGTGCCCTGGTCGCGCACGATGACGGCCTCGTCGGCCATCGCGGGCACGTAGGCGCCGCCGGCGGTGCACGAGCCCATCACCGCCGCGATCTGGGCGATGCCCTTGGCGCTCATGTTGGCCTGGTTGTAGAAGATGCGGCCGAAGTGCTCGCGGTCGGGGAACACCTCGTCCTGGCGCGGTAGGAAGGCGCCACCGGAGTCGACCAGGTACACGCACGGCAGGTTGTTCTGCGCGGCCACCTCCTGCGCGCGCAGGTGCTTCTTCACCGAGATCGGGTAGTAGGTGCCGCCCTTGACCGTCGCGTCGTTGGCCAGCACCAGGCACTCGCGGCCCGCGATGCGGCCGATACCGGCGATCACGCCCGCGCCGGGGCACTCGTCGCCGTACATGCCGTTGCCCGCCAGCGGGGACAGCTCGAGGAACGGGCTGCCCGGGTCGAGCAGCTGGTCGACCCGTTCGCGGGGGAGCAGCTTGCCCCTGGCGACGTGCCGCTCGCGCGACTTCTGTGGGCCGCCCAGCGCCGTCGTCGCCAGCCGCTCGCGCAGCTCGTCGACCAGGGCGCGGTGGGCGTCCCGGTTGCTCGTCGCGGTCGTGGGGCCGTTGTCGAGGTCGTGCGTAACCGTCATCCCGCCATCCTGCCATCCGGTTAATCGCCAATAACTGAAATTCAGGTTAATCTTGACTAACCAAGTTGTCCAGACCCGGTGGAAGGGAGTCGAGGTTGGCCACGGTCGAGCCCGCCCCGGTGACCCGGCGCGAACTGATGAAAGCCCAGCGTCGCGAGCAGTTGCTCGACGCGGGCGCCCGGTTGATCGCCGATCGCGGTTTCTTCGGCGTGCGCCTCGACGATCTCGGCGCGGCCGTGGGGATCAGCGGACCCGCCGTCTACCGGCACTTCGCCAACAAGGAAGCGCTGCTGGTCGAGCTGCTGGTGGGAGTCAGTGAGCGGCTGCTGGCCGGTGGGCGCGCGGTCGTGGCCGCGGCGGCATCGCCCGCCGAAGCGCTGGTCGGGCTGGTCGACTTCCACCTCGACTTCGCCTTCGACGATCCCGAGCTCATCCGCATCCAGGACCGCGACCTCGACAACGTCCCCGTCACCGACCGCCGCACCCTGCGCCGCACGCAGCGGCAGTACGTCGAGGTGTGGGTGCAGGTGCTGCGCGAGGTGCATCCCGGCCTGGCCGAGGACACCGCCCGCGTGCAGGCCCACGCGGCCTTCGGGCTGATCAACTCCACCCCGCACAGCGCCGCGCCGGCGCGGGCGAGCAAGGCCAGGCCGGTGCTGCGGCAGATGGCGCTGGCCGCGCTGGCGCCGTCACCCGCCTGATCGGTGGAACAGTCCGCCGGTCAGTCGAATTGGCGCAGCAGCCAGTGCGGGCCGACCGAATCCGCGCCGTAGGCGTCGGCCCTGCGGCGCAGTTCCCGATCGGCGGTGACGACGGTGACCCGGTCGTAGCCGGTGGCCTCGGCGACCACGTCGACGATCTTGTCGTCGCCGGAGCGGTCGGCCAGGACGACGGTCAGTCGCGGGGCGGTCGGTTCGGCGCCGTCGGCGGCGGCCTTGGCGGCGCCCTCGAGGACGACGGTCACCGCGGTCGACGCCGGGAGCCGGGTGGTCAGGTCCGCGATGCTCGACAGCAGCCGCCGGGCGGCGCCCGCGCGGTCGCGCCACCAACCGTCGGCGTTGGCGCCGATGACATTGGCCGCGTCGACCACGATCAGCTGGGTCGGATCGCTCATCGGTCCAGTCTGCCCCCGGCGGGCGATCGGCGCTCGCCGGGCGCGCCGGATCAGGCGGGGGCGGGCACCTCGACCGGGCGCAGGCGCCCGTCGGTCATCCGGTAGACCGCGTCCATCCGGTGCAGGTGGGTGGGGTCGTGGGTGACCAGGATCGTCGCGGCCCGGTGCGCGCGGGCGATGGAGGTGATCAGGTCGAGGACGGCGGCGCCGCGTTCGGTGTCCAGGGCGCTGGTCGGTTCGTCGACGACGAGCAGAGCCGGGTCGTTCATCAGGGCGCGGGCGATGTTGACGCGCTGGCGCTGGCCACCGGAGAGCTGGGCGGGCCGCTTGCCCGCGTGCTCGGCGAGACCGACCGCGGCGAGCAGTTCGGTGGCGCGCGTTCTGGTTTCGGCCCGGCCGGCCCGCCGCTTGCCGCCCAGGTGCGCGGTGACCTCCAGCTGTTCGAGGGCGGTCAGCGCGGGAATGAGATTCGGCTGCTGGAAGACGATGCCCATCGCGGTGCGGCGGACCGTCGACGCCGCGCGCCTGCTCAGCGTCGCGAGATCGGTACTGCCCGTGTCGGTGTCGAGGACGACGGCGCCCGCGTCGGGTCGGATCAGCGTCGCCGCCACCGCGAGCAGGCTCGACTTGCCCGAGCCGGACGGGCCGGTGACGGCGGCGATGGTGCCGCCGGGGACGTGCAGGTTCACCCGGTCGAGGGCGGTGAGCCTGCCCGCGCCGTCGGGGTAGGTGAGGGTGACGTCGGTGAGGGTGAGTGCCATGGGGAGGTCCTTCAGCGGGTCGCGCCGAGCGCGGTCAGCGGATCGGTGGTGAACAGGAAGCGCAGCGCGACCGCGGCGCCGACGAGGCCGAGCGCGATGAGGGCCACGGCGGGCACCAGGGTCGTCGACAGCGACAGCACGAACGGCATGGCGTCACCGAGGAACAGCGAGGCCACCGTCGTGATGCCGAGCCCGAGCGCGACCCCGGTGACGAGCACGATCGCCGCCTGGGCCAGCGCGTCGCGGGCCAGTGACCCGGTGGTCGCGCCGAGCGCCTTCAAGGTGGCGATGTCGGGTTGGCGCTGCACCGTCCACACGGTGAAGAAGGCGCCGATCACCAGCGCGGAGATAGCGAACAGCAGCACGGTCATCAGGGTCAGCGAGCTGTTCTCGGCCTGGTAGGAACCGATCGCCTCGACCGCGTTCGCCGCGGGCACCGTGTGCGTCCCGGCTTCGGCGTCGATGCCGTTGCGCGGGTCGTCGCCGAGCACGGCGAGCACGGTCGCCGCACCGGCCCGGGGGCTGGCGGCTTGCCAGTCGGCCATGCTCGTCCAGATCACCGGGGTGTGGCTGTACCACTCGTCGCCCGCGACGTCGGCGACGGTGAACTCGTGCCCGGCCAGCACCACGGTGTCGCCGGTGCCCGCGGCGAGTTCGCGGGCGGCGCCGGAGCTCAGCACCACCGCGCCCGGCGCGGTAGCAGGGTGATTGCTGAACGCCGAGGGGTCGCCGCCGAACAGCGCGACCTGCTCCGGGCTCGCGCCCGCGTGCTCGGCGCGGGCCCGGGAGATGCCCACCGGGGTGACCTCGATCCCGCCCAGCGCGCGCCACCGCGCGATCTGCTCCTCGGTGAGCACCGAGGAATCGAAGGAGGGATCGGCGCCGGTCTCGGCGAAGACCACCTGGTCGGCGCGCAGGCCCTGCACCGCGGAGATGTTCTGGTGCGCCAGCCCGGCGGTGAGCCCACTCAGCAAACTGACCAGCACCGCCACCAGCAGGACGACGGTGGTGATCAGCAGGAAGCGGCCGCGGGCGGCGCGCAGGTCTCGGAGTGCGACGAACATGCCTCCACTCTCGCCGTCGAGGGCCGTCCCGCCATCGCACCGGCGCACGAAACGCGCTCCACCCAAGGTCGGTCCGCGTTTACACCTTTCGATGGATGCCGGTCCGGTAGCCGCACATAAGCTGGTCGGGTGCACTCGTCCCCCCTGACCCCGGTGGTCACCACGCTGCGGCTCGGCCTGCATGTGCTGGTGACGGTGCTGGGTGTGGTGGTCGCGGTGCGGGCGCTGCTACCCGGCGGGGGTGGGCACGGTGTGGGCGTCGTCGTGCTGACCGTGGTCTGGCTGGCCGTCTACTTCGCCGGCACCGAGCTGCTCCGGCGTTCGGGGGATCGGGTCGCCGCCGGCGTCCCCGCCTCGGCCCGCGCCGCCGACGCGACCGGCTGGGATTCGCGAATGGTGGGGGTGTGGCTGGCCGCGCTGACCGTGCTGTGGCTGGCGCTGCTCGGGCTCACGCCGGACGCGGTGTATCTCGCCTTCGGCCTGTTCTTCCTCTACCTGCATCTGCTGCCGCGGCCGTGGAACCTGCTCGCGGTGGTGGTGGCGACGGCGGTCGGTGTCGTCGGATTCGCGGCGCACCGGGGCTGGTCGGTGGGCGCGGTGGTCGGGCCGGTGCTCGGCGCGCTGGTCGCCATCGGCATCGGGCTCGGCTATCAGGCGCTGTATCGCGAAGCGGTGGAGCGCGAGCGGCTGATCGACGAATTGCTCGGCACCAGAGCGATTCTCGCCGAACAGGAACGCACCGCGGGCAAACTGGCCGAACGCGAACGGCTGGCCAAGGAGATCCACGACACCGTCGCGCAGGGGCTCAGCAGCATCCAGCTGCTGTTGCACGCGGCCGAGCAGGCGGCGCCGGATCATCCAGCGCTGGACCGGATCCGGCTCGCCCGCGAGACCGCCGCCGAGGACCTGGCCGAAACCCGCAGGCTCATCGACGAATTGTCGCCCGCCGCGCTGGACGGGCAGTCCCTGGCCGAAGCGCTGGACCGGATCTGCGAGCGCGCGCGGTCGGCCGCGCTGTCGACCCAGCTGCTCGTCGAGGGCGAGCCGGAGCGGCTGCCGATGCCGGTGGAGGCCGCGCTGGTGCGGATCGCGCAGAGCGCGGTCGCCAACGTCGTCCAGCACGCCGGGGCCGGGCGCATGCGGGTCACCCTCACCTACGACGACACCGACGTGCACCTCGACATCGTCGACGACGGCGTCGGCATCGACCCCGCCGTGCTGGCCGGACCCCGCGCCGGGGCGTTCGGCCTGGCGGCCATGCGCAGCCGCGTCGAGCAGCAGGGCGGCCGGATGACGATCGAATCCGAGCCGGGCCACACCGCGGTCACCGTGTCCTTCCCGCTGGGAGCGGTCGCGTGATCCGGCTGCTGCTCGCCGACGACCACGCGATCGTGCGGGCCGGGCTGCGCGCCCTGCTCGAGTCGGCCGACGACATCACCGTCGTCGGCGATGTCGCCGACGCGGAGGCGGCCGTGGCGTTCTGCGCGGCCGACCCCGTCGACCTGGTCCTGATGGACCTGCGCTTCGGCGACGGCCGCTCCGGCGCCGCCGCCACCGCCGACCTGCGCGCCCTGCCCACCCCGCCGAACGTCCTGGTGGTCACCAACTACGACACCGACGCCGACATCCTCGGCGCCATCGAAGCGGGCGCCGTCGGCTACCTCCTCAAGGACACCCCGCCTGCCGAACTGCTCGCCGCCGTCCGCGCCGCCGCCGCGGGCGAGAGCGTCCTGTCCCCGACGGTCGCCTCCCGCCTGATGACCCGCGTCCGCCGCGCCGACACCACCCTGAGCCCCCGCGAGGTCGAGGTCCTGCGGCTGGTCGCCGCGGGCCTGTCCAACCGCGACATCGCCAAACAACTCTTCCTCAGCGAGACCACGGTCAAATCCCACCTGGTCCACATCTACGCCAAACTCGGCGTCAAGTCCCGCACCTCGGCGGTCGCCACGGCCCGCGAACAGGGCGCCATCTGACACGCGCGGTCGCAGCCCGAGTTCGCCCGGACATCCGCCTACCCTGATCGCATGGCCTCACTCGCTGATCCCCAGGTGCGCGAATTCCTTTCCCAGGGCACACGAACCGGCAAGGTGGCGTTCACCGGTGCCGACGGGCGGCCGCTGGTGACGCCGGTGTGGTTCATCGTCGAGGGGGACGAGCTGGTCTTCAACACCGGGAAGAACACGGCCAAGGGGCGGGCGTTCGCGCGGGATCCGCGGGTGGCGCTGTGCGTGGATCTGGAGGAACCGCCGTACGCGCTGGTGGAGGTGCAGGGGACGGTGACATTGTCCGAGGACCTCGACGAGCTGGTGCGGACCGCGACCGAGATCGCGGCGCGCTACATGGGTCAGGAAAAGGCCGAGGAGTTCGGCAAGCGGAACGGGGTGGCGGGGGAGCTGGTCGTGCGGGTGCGGCCGACCAAGATCATCGCCCACTTCCAGGTGACGGCGTAGGCAGGCCGGGGGCCGTGCTGCCGTCGCTGTTCGGGTCGACGGCGTCGGGGCCGGGCGCGGTCGGGTCGAACGGCGGCGGGTTGGTGCGGTCGAACAGCGGGGACGAACAGGTCGCGCCCGGTTCCGGGGTGGTGTAGGGGTTCTCGCGCAGGGCGAGGATGAACTGGTCGATCCGGGGATCGGCGGCGCTGTCGGGTTTCAGCTGATGGCCCCACGATTGCAGCGAGATCGGATGGGCCATGCCGGGGATCGGGGACATCAGGGTGTACGGCTTGCCGGTCACCCGCGCGGCGAGCGCGGCGCGGTCCTCGGCGCTCACCTTGTCCGGGTTGTAGGCGATCCACACCGCGCCGTGCTCCATCGAGTGCACCACGTTCTCGGTGCGCACGCCCGTCGCGTAGACGACGCCGTCGCAGGCCGCCCACCGGCTGTCGTGCGGCCCGCCCAGCGGCGGGATCACGGGGTAGGCGACCCGCTGCGTGCTGGTCACGTGCAGCCCGGGCGGGAACTCGGTGATCTCGACACCGGGGATCTCGCGGGACGGATCCTGGTTGTCCGCGCTCGGCACGAAGGCATCCGTCGAGGCGACGGCGGTGCCGTCGAGTTTGTCGCCGGTCGCGCAGCCGGCGGCGAGGAGCGCGGCGACCGCGATGCCCGCCGTGGCGGCGCGGCGCGCGCCGGTGGTCGTGTCCGAATTCCGCACCGCGGTTCCCCTGTCGTCGTGTCGGCCCTCGCCGTCGGTTCCGAACTTACTTGCCCGCCGCCCGCGGCACCGCCCGCCTGCCGGATCGCGCCGTCGACAACCCCGATGACCAGCGGAAAAACGCGCGTCGCTGCCGGGCCGAGGCCGGAACCACCGCTACCGTTTCGTCAAGTTTCGTAGGCAACGGCGCTGGCGAACGGAGCTCTGGCATGGCCGGACGAACTGCGACACGGGCCTGGCTGGCCGCGTCCCTCGGCGCGGTGCTGGTCGTCGGCACCGCGACACTCGCGCAGTCGCAGCCGCCCGGTCCGCCCGTCGAGCGCGCGTCCGAGCACTTCGACGATCCCGAGTCCGGACTCGCGATCGACGTGTTCTATTGCAGCGCGCGGTCGCAGACCTACCGGGTGCCCGCCGGGACGACGAGCCTCTATATCGAGGCGGTCGGCGGTCAGGGGCAGACGCCGAACCCGAATTTCACCGGGATCGGTGGGCTCGGCGGTCAGGTCAGCGGTGGTCTGCGGGTGACGCCGGAACAGGAGTTCCAGGTCCAGGTCGGGTGCGCGGGTGGGGAGAACGGTGGGTTCTCGCCGTACGCCTCGGGTGGGGCCAGGGGCGAGGCGGTCGATCAGGTCACCAACTTCGGGACGGTGTATTCGAGCGGTTGGGACGGCGGCGGTGGCGGTGGCGCGTCGGCGGTGCTCGGCGCCGACAACACGCCGGTGCTGGTCGCGGGCGGTGGTGGCGGAGCGGGCGGCAACGCGCCCGACTGCTATTCGGTGTCGCCGGTGCAGGATTCGACCTTCTTCTACTGCGGTGGCGGCTCCCGGCGCGACGGCGGGAACGGCGGCGACGGCAGCGCGGCGGTCGGCTGGCAGGAAGGGCCGCCGTGGACCGGCGGTGCGGGCGAGAACAATCCGGCGGGCACCACACCGAGCGGCCTCACCTGCGGCGGTCCCCGCGCGGGCGGCGCGGGCCACACCTTCGACACGACCGGCGGCGGTGGTGGTGGCGGTGGTGGCGGTGGCGGTTACCAGGGCGGCGACGGGCAGGGCGGCGGCTGCGGTGGTGCCGCGGGGCCGCAGACACCGATCTCGCACGGCCCGCACGCGGCGCCGGGCGCGGGTGGCGCGGGCGGTGGTGGCGGGACGTCCTACGCGTCGTCGAGCCTGTCGAAGGCGAGCGTGACCACGGCCTCGGTCTCCGGCGACGGCTACGTCCTGTTCCTCACCTCCGCCGACGGCGTCCGGACGACGACCTTCGGTGTGCACGGCGATGCCGCGCAGTACTACTGCGTCGGTGACGGCGTCGACGAGATCTTCGCCGACGTGCTCGGCGCGGCGGGCGCGGGCGGCGGCCACGACTACGGCGATGTCGGCACCGGCGGCGCCGGCAGCGGCGTGCAGGCGGTCATCGCCGTGCAGGAACGCAAGCAACTGAAGATCGACGTCGGTCGCTACGGCGGATCGGGCGGCGGCTGGGGCTACGGCAAGGGCGGCGCGCGCGGCACCG
Organism: Nocardia sp. NPDC050718; assembly: GCF_040654235.1. Taxonomy (NCBI): domain Bacteria; kingdom Bacillati; phylum Actinomycetota; class Actinomycetes; order Mycobacteriales; family Nocardiaceae; genus Nocardia; species Nocardia sp. NPDC050718. The sequence continues at coordinate 958,364 of NZ_JBFAHQ010000001.1, forward strand.
CCGACTCCAGTGCCTCCTACAGCGGCGCGGGCGGCGGCGGGGCGTCGGCGGTGAGCCAGAACGCGGCCGAGTGCGGGACCAGGCCGTCGCGCGACAGCGAGCCCGTCGTCGTCGCGGGTGGCGGCGGCGGTGGTGGCGGCAACGGCTTCAGCGCAGGCGGCGGTGACGGCGGCAGCGGCGGTCCACGCCCCGGCGACGGCACCAGCGGTGGTTTCGGTGGCGGCTTCGGTGGCGAGGGCGGCAGTGAAGGCGGCGTCGACGGCGGCCACGCGACCGGCAGCTCCACCGGGGGTGGCGGCGGTGGTGGCGGTGGCGGCAGCCACGGCGGCGGCAAGGGGCACGGCGCCCAGGACGGGAACGACGGTGGTGGCGGTGGTGGCGGGGGCGGCCAGTCGATGGTCGTCCCGGTCGCCGGGCAGCGGCCGCACTTCTACAACGGTCCCGACGGCAGCTACGGCAATCGCGACCGGCTCAACGACGGCAAGGTGCAGCTGATCGTCCCGATTCCGTCGAAACGCAGCCGGGTGGAACTGATCTCGGGCAACAGCCAGAGCGCGTACTCGGGGCAGCCGTTCGCCGAGCCGCTGCGGGTGCGGTTCGTCGACGCGATCCACGGACCACAGGCGGGCAAGTCGATCACCTTCTCGATGCCCGCCGGGCAGCCACGCGCCGCGGTGTTCGCCGACGGCGGCGAGAGCACCCGGGTGAGCACCGACGCCGACGGCTTCGCCGAGGTGGACCTGACCGCGCTGCCCGCCGCCCAGCAGGGGGAGCTGGCCGGCGGCTTCCTGGTCCAGGCCGCGGCCACCGACGACCCGGCCCACCTGATCGGCGGCGCCGTGTTCCGGCTGCACGACGACCAGGTGCCGACCGAGATCGAGGTGACCACGAGCGCGCCCGACCAGATCTCGCAGGTCGGTCAGCCGGTGAGCTTCAGCGCGAAGGTCGGCCAGCGGCCGGGCACCACACCGGCCTTCGGCACACCGGCCGGGCACGTGCGCTTCGAGATCGACGGTGTCGCGACACCGGGACCGATCGAGCTGGTCGACGGGGTGGCGACGCTGCCCGCGATCAGCGGCTTGTCACCGGGCACCCACCACGTGCTGGCGACCTACCTGGCCGACGACCCGACCCGGGTCTTCGCGCCGGTGTTCGGCAGCGTCGGCCTGCTGGTGCAGTCGGTGAAGGTACCCACCGAGATCCATCTGACGCTGCCGCCGCCACCGGTGCTGGCGGGTGCGGTCGTCGGCGCGACGGTCACCGTGCCGACGCCGCAGCCGGACGCGCCGACCCCCACCGGCGCCATCCAGTTCGCCCAGAACGGTGCGCCGCTCGGTGACCCGGTCACCCTCGCCGCCGACGGCACGGCGGGTTCACCGCCGCTGCGCGCCGGCGCGGGCACGGTCGAGGCGCACTATCTCGGCGACGACGTCTACGCCCAGTCGCGGACCGAGGCCGACCTCACCGTCTACACCGCGACCTCGACGACCACGGTGACCGCGAGCCACAACCCGGTCACCTTCTTCGAACAGCTCGACCTCACCGCGACCGTCGCCCGTGACCCCGCGGGCGATGTCGACACCGGCACCGTCCAGTTCGCCGCCGACGGAACACCGCTCGGCGCGCCGGTTCCCGTCGACAACGGCCGCGCGATCGCCCGCGATGTCGACGTCTCCCACCTCGGCTTCGGCACCCACCTGGTCACCGCCGACTACTCCGGCGACCCGGCCACCGGCGTCGCGCCGAGCCGCGGCACGACGACACTGTGGGTGCTGCGAGCGGGCCAGTCACCGGGCGACCATCCCGGCGATGTCGCCGTCCGCCTCGACATACCGCGCACCGCCGACCCGGGCGAGCGGGTGACGGCGACGGTCACCGTCACCAACGTCGGCGGTCGGCAGGCGACCGGCGTCGAGGCCAGATTGTCGACCCAGGGCTGGAGCAGGCTGATCGATCCCGGCGGCGGCGAGGCCCAGCCGACCCACGTCCGGTTCCGCCTCGCCACCCTGGAGGCGGGCGAGACCAGGACCTTCACCGTCGTGCTGGAGGCACCACGGCGACTGGCGCTGATCACCTCGTTCCTGCACGTCTCGAGCACCGGCACCGACCTGAACCCGAGGAACAACCTGCAGCTCGCATCGACCTTCGTGCGGCCGGGGGCGCGCTGAGCGTGCCACGGTTCATCCGATTCGGGTGAACCGGGCGACCGCATCGGCCGCCTACCGTGGGCCACGGGCGGGCTGGTGCCGGTGTGCCGGACCGCGTGGCCGACAGCGCCAGGGCCGGACCTGCCCGCCGATCCACCGGCCGACGTCACACGGTCGCGGGGCCCGGTACCGCGGGTGGGAACCGGCGGGTCGCGATCTACGCTGCTGGCATGACGGTGCACTTCATCGGGGCGGGCCCCGGCGCGGCCGACCTGCTCACGGTGCGCGCGGTGAGCCTGCTGCGCGACAGCCCGGTCTGCCTGTACGCGGGCACCTATCTCGACCCCGAGGTGCTGGCCCACTGCGCGCCCGGCACCGAACTGATCGACACCCAGCGCCTCGACCTGGACGAGATCACCGACCACCTCGTGCGCGCCCACCGGGCGGGGCGCGACGTCGCCCGGCTCTGCTCGGGCGACCCGTCGATCTACTCGGCCCTCACCGAGCAGGTCCGCCGCCTCGACGCCGTCGGCGTCCCCTGGGACATCACCCCCGGCGTCCCCGCCTACGCCGCCGCGGCCGCGGCGCTGGGCACCGAGCTGACGGTCCCCGAGGTCGTCCAATCGGTCGTCCTCACCCGCACCCGGGCCCGCTCGACCGCGATGCCCGAGGGCGAGGCCCTGGCCGCCTTCGCCGCCACCGGCGCCACCCTGGTCCTGCACCTCGCGATCACCCGCGTCCGCGTCCTCGCGAAGGAACTGATCGACGAGTACGGCCCCGACTGCCCGGTCGCCGTGGTCTACCGCGCCAGCCAGCCCGAACAGCTGATCCTGCGCGGCACCCTCACCGACATCGCCGACCGGGTCGAAGCCGCCGACCTCCGCCAAGCCGCCGTCATCCTGGTCGGCCGAGCCCTCACCCCCGCGATCGACTGCGCCCAGTCCCACCTCTACGACCCTGCCCGCTTGCGCGCGCCCGTCGAGACAGACCGGTTGGTGTGATCCACGCCTCATTCCCCGCGGCGCAGAAGGGCTCTCGCGACGATGTGAGGACGCAGACAAGCGTCAGCTAACGGGGTGGCGACGGTCTACCTGGGTCTATGCCGCGTCGCTATGGACGTGGTTGGTTGCCGGGGGAGCGCACCGGTAGATTGGTGCGATGGTTTGCGACGAGCACACCGGCGCTGCCGGTCCGACGGACGTGGGCATGGTCTCGGCCATGTAACCGATCGGACGGGCCGACAGATAGTGCCAATGGACATTTTTTGCCTGATTGATTTCGAGAACTGAACCCGAGACGCAGGCGCCACGCTAGTTCTACAGCTGAGGCGCCTGCGTTCCGGTGTCGTCGGGGAGCGCCTGCGCAGGTGTTCCGGAAGCGAGGTTTGGGTTGGACCGGCTGGATTTCGGCGGAAACGGCGAAACTGGTGACGGACGTGGAGTCTCTGCGGAGTACTTCCCGCTCTCGCCCGCACAGCTGGGTATCTGGTACGCGCAGCACGTCGACCCACAGGTGCCGATCAACATCGCCCAGTTCGTCGACCTGCGTGGCCGGCTCGACGTCGCGGTGCTCGAGCAGGTCAGCTCGCAGGCCGCCGCGGAGCAGCAGTCGGGGTTCCTGCGCATCGTCGAGATCGACGGCGAGCCGATGCAGACCGTCGACCTCACCCTCGACGACACGCTGATCTACGTCGACCTGCGTGACGAGTCCGACCCCGAGGCCGCCGCGGCGGCGTGGATGCGCGCCGAGTACAGCCGCCCGCTCGACATCGTCGCCGACCGCCTGGTCCAGGCCGCCGCGCTGCAGCTCGAGGACGAGCGCTGGTACTGGTACGCCCGCGTCCACCACATCGTGCTCGACGGTTTCGGCGCCAACAACTTCGTCACCCGCACGGCACAGCTCTACACCGCGGCCGTCACCGGCGTCGACGCGCCGGCCAACAAGGCCACCGATCTGCGCGCGCTCTACGAGTCGGAGATCGCCTACCGCGACAGCTCCCGCTTCGAGTCCGACAAGGCGCACTGGGCCCAGCGCGTCGCCGGGCTGGAAGAGGGCAGCAGCCTCACCGGCCGCTCCGCGCCGCCCTCGCCGGTCAACGACGTCACCAGCGCCGCCCTGAGCCCCGCTCAGGACGAGCTGTTCGGTGAGGCGATCGCCCGCCACGACACCACCTCGGCGCCGCTGCTGATCGCCGGTTTCGCGGCGTACCTGGCGCAGATCACCGGCACCTCCGACGTGATCCTGAGCCTGCCGGTGACCGGCCGCACCACCGCCGTGATGCGCCGCTCCGGCGGTGTGACCTCGAACATCGTGCCGCTGCGCCTGCGCGTGGGCCACGACACCACCGTGGCCGAGCTGCTGCGCTCGGTCACCACCGAGGTCTCCGGCGCGCTGCGCCACCAGCGGTACCGGCACGAGGACATCCGCCGCGATTCGGCGGGCGAGGGCATGGTCGCCACGGAGTTCTTCGGCCCGTGGGTCAACATCATGCTGTTCGACAACGAGCTGCGCTTCGGCGACATGGACGGCACCCTCAACGTGCTCTCCACCGGCTCGATCGAAGACCTGGGCGTCAACTTCTACCAGTCGCACGGCGGCACCCGCTCGCACATCGACTTCGAGACCAACCCGAACCTGTACTCCGCGGCCGACGCGGCGACGCACCACGCCCGGTTCCTGGAGTTCTTCGACCGCTTCCTGGCCGCCGACGCGGCCGCGGCCGTGTGGTCGCTGCCGGTCACCGGCGCCGCCGAGCTGGAACGCTCGCTGACCGAGTGGAACGACTCCGCGCACGAGGTCCCCGCGACCACGCTGCCCGCGCTGCTGGACGCGCAGATCCCGCTGACCCCGGACAACATCGCCCTGAACTTCGAGGGCGAGACCCTGACCTACGCCGAGTTCGGCGCGAAGGTCAACCGCCTGGCCCGGTTCCTGATCGCCGACGGCGTCGGCCCGGAGTCGCTGGTCGCGCTCGGCATGCGCCGCTCGCTGGACCTGGTGATCGGTATGCACGCGGTGCTGCGCGCCGGTGGCGCGTACGTGCCGATCGATCCGGATCACCCGGCCGACCGCACCGCCTACATCCTCGAGTCCGCGGCACCGGTCTGCGTGCTGACCACCACCGGCGACGACCTGGACCTACCGAGCACGGTGGCCAGGGTGGAACTCGACACCCTCGACACCGCCGCGTTCGCCGACACCCCGATCACCGACGCCGAGCGCCTGGCGCCGCTGCGCCCGGACAACACGGCCTACGTCATCTACACCTCGGGTTCGACCGGCCGCCCCAAGGGCGTCGCGGTCACCCACCACGCGATCGTCAACCAAGAGCTGTGGATGCTCGACGAGTACCGGTTGACCGCCGACGACGTCTACCTGCAGAAGACCGCCACCACCTTCGACGTGTCGCTGTGGGGCTACTTCCTGCCGCTGATGGTCGGCGCCGAGCTGGTCATCGCCTCGCCCGACGGTCATCGTGACCCGCTCTACGTCGCGGACATGATCGAACGTCACGGCGTCACCGTGACCGACTTCGTACCGTCCATGCTGACGGTGTTCGTCTCGCACGCCACCCGGGCCCAATGCGAAACGCTGCGTGCCGTTTTCGTCATCGGTGAGGCGCTGCCGCCGGAGACCGCCGCCGGTCTGCGCGCGATCTCCACCGCCGGTCTGCACAACCTGTACGGCCCGACCGAGGCCGCGGTCTCGGTCACCTACTGGGAGGCCACCGAGGCCGACACCGTCACGGTGCCGATCGGTATCCCCGAGTGGAATGTCGAAGTGTACGTGCTGGATTCGCGGCTGCGCCCGGCCGCGATCGGCGCCCCGGGTGAGCTGTATCTGGCGGGTCGTCAGCTGGCCCGCTGCTATCGCGGCCGCCCGGACCTGACCTCGGATCGTTTCGTCGCCAACCCGGTCGGCGCGCCCGGCGAGCGCATGTACCGCACCGGTGACCTGGTGCGCTGGAACGCCGACGGCGTGCTCGAGTACATCGGCCGCACCGACTTCCAGGTGAAGTTCCGTGGTCAGCGCATCGAGCTCGGCGAGATCGAGACCGACCTGCTCGCGCACCCGAGCGTGTCCCAGGCCGCGGTGCTGGTGGTCGACACCGCCACGGGTCAGCAGCTGGTGGCCTATGTGGTGCCCGCGCCGGGCCAGTCCGCCGATCCGGTGTCGCTGACCAGGTTCGTCGCCGAGAAGCTGCCCAGCTACATGGTGCCCGCGTCGATCATGGTGCTCGACGCGTTCCCGCTCAACACCTCCGGCAAGCTGGACCGCAAGGCCCTGCCCGAGCCCGTCTTCACCGCCGCCGCAGGCGATTTCCGCGCGCCGCGCACCCCGGCCGAGCAGATCGTGGCCGGCATCTTCGCCGATGTGCTGTCCCAGGAGCGGGTCGGCGCCGACGACAACTTCTTCGAACTCGGCGGCAACTCGCTGGTCGCGACCCAGGTCGTGGCCCGCATCGGCGCCGCGTTCGGCATCCAGCTGGGTGTGCGCGCGCTGTTCGAGACCCCGACCGTGGCCGGGCTGGCCGCGCGCGCCGAATCGGCGACGCCCGCCGACATCTCCGCGGCGCGCCCGCCGCTGGTGGCGCTGCCGCATCCGGAGCAGGTGCCGCTGTCGCTGGCCCAGCAGCGGATGTGGTTCATCAACCAGTTCGACCCCGCCGCACCGACGTACAACCTGCCCTTCGTGGTGCGGATGAAGGGCCGCGTCGACGTCGACGCGCTGATCTCGGCGCTCGACGACGTCGTGGTGCGCCAGGAATCGCTGCGCACCATCTTCCCGGACGCCGACGGCGGCTTCCAGCAGGTGCTCGGCGCCGACCAGTTCGATCTGGGCATCACGGTGACCCCGATCGATCAGTCGCTGCTGCACGACGAGCTGATCCTGTTCGCCTCCACCGGTTTCGACGTCACCCTGGAACTGCCGATCCGCGTGCGGATCTACCAGGTGACCGGCGGAACGACCAATGGCACACCGGAATTCGCGGTCGCCTTCGTTGTCCACCACATCGCGGCCGACGGCTTCTCCTTCGGCCCGCTGGCCCGCGACGTCGCCACCGCCTACCTGGCCCGCTCGGCGGGGGAGGCGCCCGGCTGGGCGCCGCTGCCGGTGCAGTACCGCGACTACACCCTGTGGCAGCGCGAACTGCTCGGCGCCGAGAGCGATCCCACGTCGATGGCCGCGCGCCAGCTCGACTACTGGCAGCGGGCACTGGACGGCCTGCCCGACCAGCTCGACCTGCCCAGCGACCGCCCGCGCCCGCAGCAGCAGAGCTTCCGTGGCGCCCGGGTCGGTTTCGAGATCGACGCGCAGACCCACGAGCAGCTGGCCGCGCTGGCCCGCGCCAACGGCGTCACCCTGTTCATGGTCATGCACGCCTCGCTGGCGGTGCTGCTGGCGCGGTTGTCGGGCACCACCGACATCGCGGTCGGCACGCCCATCGCCGGCCGTGGTGAGCAGGCCCTCGACGACCTGATCGGCATGTTCGTCAACACCCTGGTGTTGCGCTCCGACGTCGACCCGACCCAGCCGTTCAGCGAGTTCCTCGCCCGCACCCGCGAGACCGACCTGAGCGCGTTCGCCAATGCCGATGTGCCGTTCGAGCGGCTCGTCGACGTGCTCAACCCGTCGCGCTCGCAGGCGCGGCATCCGCTGTTCCAGGTGGTGCTGTCGTTCCAGGAGATGTCGCACGGCACCCTGGAGCTGCCCGGCCTGTCGGTCGACGCCGACGAGGTCGAGGTCGACATGGCCAAGTTCGACCTGCAGTGGACGCTGACCGAGGAACACACCGTCACCGGCTCGCTGTCGGGCATGACCGGTGTGCTCACCTACGCCGTCGACCTGTTCGACCAGTCGACGGTGGAAGAGCTGCTGCTGCGCTGGCGGCGCGTGCTCGACGCGATCCTGGCCGACCCGGCGGTCACCGTCGGCGCCATCGACGTGCTCGACGACGCCGAGCGCACCGACCTGATCACCCGCTACGGCGCGCCCGCCGCGGTGGCGCGCACCCTGCCGCAGCTGATGGCGCAGGCCGCCCTCGACACCGAGGCCACCGCCGTGGTGTTCGAGGGGACCGCTGTGTCCTATGGCGAACTGGATCGCCGCTCGAACCAGTTGGCGCGCTTGCTGATCCAGCAGGGCCTGGGCGCCGAGGACTTCGTCGCCGTCGCGGTGCCGCGCTCGCTGGAGTCGGTGCTGGCGGTGTGGTCGGTCGCCAAGACCGGTGCGGCGTTCGTGCCCGTCGACCCGAACTACCCGGCCGACCGCATCGCGCACATGATCACCGATGCCGGTGTGTCCGTAGGCATCACGGTCACCTCCGAGGCCGACGAGCTGCCGGAATCGGTGCGCTGGATCGAGGTCGACGACATCGATCTCGACGACATCTCCGACGCGCCGCTGGCCCCGCGCGAGCTGGTCCGCCCGACCGATCCGGCCCAGCCCGCGTACCTGATCTACACCTCCGGTTCCACCGGTGTGCCCAAGGGCGTGGTGGTCACCCACGCCAGCGTGGCCAACTTCTGCGCCGAGCAGATCGACCTGTACTCGCTCGACTCCGACACCCGCGCACTGCATTTCGCCTCCCCGTCGTTCGACGCGTCGGTGCTGGAACTGCTGCTGGCGCTGGGTCGCGGCGGCACGCTCGTCGTTGTCCCGCCGGGCGTCTACGGCGGTGAGGAACTGCGCGACATCCTCATCACCGAGGAGGTCACCCACGCGTTCGTCACCCCGGCCGCGCTGGCCACCTTCGACGCGCGCGGCCTGGACCACCTGCGGGTGCTGGCCGCCGGTGGTGAGGCGGTCCCGCCGGAGCTGGTCACCAAGTGGGCGGTGCGCCTGCCCGACGGTTCGCGCCGCATGCTGGGCAATGTCTACGGCCCGACCGAGACCACCATCGCCTCCAACCTCTCCGAGGGCCTGATCCCGGGGGAGCGGGTCGTCATCGGTGGACCCATCCGCGGTGTCCACACCCTGATCCTCGACGACCGCCTGCGCCCCGTGCCGGTGGGCGTGGCCGGTGAGCTCTACATCGGCGGCATCGGCATGGCGCGTGGCTACCACGCGCGCGCCGCGCTGACCGCCGACCGCTTCGTCGCCAACCCCTACGCGCCCGGCCTGCGGATGTACCGCACCGGTGACGTGGTGCGCTGGACCGCCGACCGCAATGTCGAGTACGTCGGCCGCTCCGACTTCCAGGTGAAGGTCCGCGGTTTCCGGATCGAACTCGGCGAGATCGATTCCGCGCTGGCCTCGCACGAGACCGTCGACTTCGCGGTCAGCATCGGCCACAAGAACAAGGGCGGCAGCACCTCGCTGGTGTCCTATGTCGTCGCGGTGCCCGGCAGCTCGATCGATGTGCCCGCGCTGACCGAGCATGTCGCGCAGCGCCTGCCCGCCTACATGGTGCCGTCCTCGATCATGGTGCTGGCCGCGGTCCCGCTGACGGTCAACGGCAAGCTCGACCGCCGCGCGCTGCCCGCGCCGGTGTTCGAGGTGCGTGAGTTCCGCGCGCCGACCACCCCGATCGAGCAGATCGTCGCGCAGGTCTTCGCCGACGTGCTCGAGCTGTCCCGGGTCGGTGTCGAGGACGACTTCTTCGAGCTGGGCGGCAACTCGCTGATCGCCACCCAGGTCGCCTCCCGCATCGGTATCGCCCTGGACACCAGGGTGCCAGTGCGGATGCTGTTCGAGGCCCCCACCGTGGCGGCGCTGGCCGCGCGGGTGGAGTCCCAGGCCGGTGACGGCGCCCGCAAGGCGCTGGTCGCCCGCGAGCGGCCCGACCTGGTGCCGCTGTCGCTGGCCCAGCAGCGCATGTGGTTCCTCAACCGCTTCGACACCGCCTCGGCGGTCAACAACATCCCGGTCGCGATCCGCCTGTCCGGCGAGCTGGACGTGGCCGCGCTGCAGGTCGCCGTCATCGACGTGATCGACCGGCACGAGTCGCTGCGCACCGTGTTCCCCGAGTCGGGCAACGGACCGGTGCAGGTGGTGCTCGACGCCGCGCAGATCGTCCCCGACCTGACCCCGTACCGGGTCACCGAGGACAACCTCATCGATCACCTGATCGACCTGGCCTCGATGGCCTTCGACGTGACCAGCGAAGTGCCGCTGCACGCACGGCTCTTCGAGATCAGCGAGACCGAGTACGTGCTCGGCATGGTGGTGCACCACATCTCCGCCGACGGCTGGTCGATGGCGCCGCTGTCGCGCGATGTCATCGTCGCCTACGCCGCGCGTACCTCCTGGGAGGCGCCGACCTGGGCCGAATTGCCGGTCCAGTACGCCGATTACGCGCTCTGGCAGCGCGAGGTCCTCGGCTCCGAGGACGACCCGCAGTCGCTGATCTCCTCCGAGATCGACTACTGGACCCGCGAACTCGCCGATCTGCCCGACGAGCTGGTGCTCCCGGCCGACCATCCGCGCCCGCCGGTGGCCAGCTACCGCGGTGGCACCTACAGCTTCGTCATCTCCGGCGACACCCAGCGCGCCCTGGTGGAACTGGGCCGCCGCTACAACGCCTCGCTGTTCATGGTCATGCACAGCGCGCTGGCCGTGCTGCTGGCCCGCGCCAGCGGCACCAGCGACATCGCCATCGGCACGCCGGTGGCCGGCCGTGGTGACCAGGCCCTCGACGACCTGGTCGGCATGTTCGTCAACACCCTGGTGCTGCGCAGCCAGGTCGAGGGCGCGACCTCCTTCGCGGCCCTGCTCGACCAGGCCCGCGAGACCGACCTGCAGGCGTTCGCGCACGCCGACGTGCCGTTCGAGCGGCTCGTCGAGGTGCTCAACCCGCCGCGGTCGCAGGCGCGCCATCCCCTGTTCCAGGTGATGCTGTCGTTCCAGAACAACAAGCAGGCCTCGCTGCAGCTGCCCGGCCTGTCGGTCAGCGGCATCGACTACGACTCCCAGCTGGCCAAGTTCGACCTCCAGCTGACGCTGACCGAGGTGCAGGACACCGACGGTGAGGCCGGCGGTATGTCGGCCGAGTTCTCCTACGCCCTCGACCTTTTCGAGGAGTCGACGGTCGCCGCGTTCGCGCGCAGGCTGGACAACATCTTCGCCGCGATCGTGGCCGATCCCGAGGTCGCCGTCGGCGACATCGATCTGCTCGCGCCGGAGGAGCACGCGCAGGTCCTCGTCGACTGGAACGACACCGCGCGCCCGGTGCCCGCCGGCACCCTGGTCTTGCTGTTCGACGCCCAGGTCGAGCGGACCCCCGACGCGGTCGCGCTGGTCTTCGAGAACGAGCGGCTGAGCTACCGCGAGCTCCAGGAGCGCGCCAACCGCATCGCCCGCAGGCTGATCGCGGACGGTGTCGGCCCGGGTGCGCATGTGGCACTGGCCATCCGGCGATCCACCGAACTCGTCGTCGCCATGTACGCGGTGCTGCAGGCGGGCGCGGCGTACGTGCCGCTTGACCCCGACCAGCCCGCCGACCGCATCGGCCACATCCTCGAGACGGCGCGGCCGGAACTGGTGCTCACCAGCCGCCGCGACGCGTTCGAGGCCGACGGCGTCACCGTGCTCGCCGTCGAGAACATCGAATCGCCCGCCGATTTCGGCTCGGCGCCGATCACCGACGCCGAGCGCACCCAGCCGCTGCGCGCCACCAACACCGCCTACGTGATCTTCACGTCGGGTTCGACCGGCCGCCCCAAGGGCGTCGCGGTCGACCACGCCGCGATCGTCAACCGCCTGCTGTGGATGCAGCACGAGTACCCGATCGACGGCGCCGACGCGGTGCTGCAGAAGACGCCCGCCACCTTCGACGTGTCGGTCTGGGAGTTCTTCTGGCCCTTGCAGACCGGCGCGCGCCTGGTCGTCGCCAAGCCCGACGGGCACCGCGACCCGGTGTACCTGGCCCAGGTCATCGCCGAGCACGGCATCACCACGGCGCACTTCGTGCCGTCGATGCTGTCGGTGTTCGTGTCCACCCTCGGCAGCAACGGCAACGGCAACGCGGTCCGCTTGCGTCAGGTGTTCGCCTCCGGTGAGGCGCTGCCCGCGCCGACCGCGCAGCGCCTGCGCGAGCTGACCGGCGCCCGCCTGCACAACCTGTACGGCCCCACCGAGGCCGCGGTCGACGTCACCTATCACGAGGTCGTCGACACCGACGTGGAGTCGGTGCCGATCGGCCGTCCGGTGTGGAACACCAAGGTGTTCGTGCTGGATTCGCGGTTGCATCCGGTGGCCCCCGGTGTCGCGGGTGAGCTGTATCTGGCGGGCGATCAGCTCGCCATCGGTTACCTGAACCGGGCCGATCTCACCGCCGACCGCTTCGTCGCCAACCCGTACGGCGCGGCCGGTTCGCGCATGTACCGCACCGGTGACCTCGTCACCTGGACCCGCGACGGGGAACTGAACTACCTGGGCCGCACCGACTTCCAGGTGAAGCTGCGTGGTCTGCGGATCGAGCTCGGCGAGATCGAGGCGACCCTGCTCGCGCAGCCGGGCGTCGCGCAGTCGGTCGTGGTCGTGCGCGCCGACGCGCATGCGGGCGATCAGCTCGTGGGTTATGTGGTGCCCGAAGCGGATTCGGGCATCGACGTGGCGGCCGTGAAGGCGGGCGTCACCGCCGAGCTGCCCGCGTACATGGTCCCCGCCGCGCTCGTCGTGCTCGACGAGTTCCCGCTCAACGCCTCGGGCAAGCTCGACCGCAAGGCGCTACCGGCGCCGGTGTTCGAGGCCAAGGTGTTCCGCGCGCCGTCGACCCCGATCGAGGAGATCGTCGCGGAGATCTTCGCCGACCTGCTCGGCGCCGATCGCGTCGGCGTGGACGACGACTTCTTCGCCCTCGGCGGCAACTCGCTGGTCGCGACCCAGGTCGCGGCCCGCCTGAGCAAGGCCCTCGACGCCGAGGTCGGCGTCCGCACCCTGTTCGAGGCGCCGACCGTCGGCGCGCTCGCGGCCAGGGTGGAGTCGCACGCGGGCACCGGCGTGCGCGCCGAGCTCACCGCGCGGCCGCGCCCCGAGCACCCGCCGCTGTCGCTGGCACAGCAGCGGATGTGGTTCCTCAACCGCTTCGATCTCGGTGACACCGGCGACGCGGGCACCTACAACATCCCGGTCGCCGTGCGCCTGCAGGGCCTGCTCGATCTGCCCGCGCTGCGTGGCGCGGTGGCCGACGTCATCGCCCGGCACGAGTCGCTGCGCACCGTCTACCCCTCGCACGACGGCACCGCCTACCAGAAGGTGCTCGCCGCCGCCGTTTCCATCCCCGAGCTGGAACTGGTCGAGGCCGACGAGACCGACATGGCGATCTCGCTCTACGAGTTCGCCCGGCGCGGTTTCGATGTCACCGCGCACGCCCCGGTCCGCCTGCGGGTCTACGAGCTGGGCGAGCGTGAGCACGTCCTGGTGATGGTGGTCCACCACATCGCCTCCGACGGCTTCTCGCTGCGCCCGCTGGTGCGCGACCTGATGACCGCCTACGTGGCGCGCACGGCCAATGCCGAGCCGGGCTGGCCGCCGCTGGCGGTGCAGTACGTCGACTACGCGCTGTGGCAGCGCGAGACCCTCGGCGAGGAGACCGATCCCACCTCGCTGATCTCCGAGCAGCTCGACTACTGGCGCGGCGCGCTCGCCGATCTGCCCGACGAGCTGCGCCTCGGCCACAAGTCGCGGCCGGCGCAGGCCACCTACCAGGCGGGCACGCACCGCTTCGAGGTGCCGGGCGAGCTCGTCGACGCGCTGAACCGGGTCGCCCACGAGCACGGCACCACGCTGTTCATGGTGGTGCACAGCGCCTTCGCGGTGCTGCTGTCGCGGCTGTCGGGCACCGAGGACATCGCCGTCGGCATCCCCGTCGCCGGTCGTGGCGAGCAGGCGCTCGACGACCTGGTCGGCATGTTCGTCAACACCCTGGTGCTGCGCGCGCAGGTCGACCCGGCCGCCTCGTTCACCGAGCTGCTGGCCCGGGTCCGCGAGCACGACCTGGCCGCCTTCGCGCACGCCGACGTGCCGTTCGAGCGCCTCGTCGAGGTGCTCAACCCGGCCCGCTCGCAGGCGCGCCACCCGCTGTTCCAGGTGATGCTCTCGTTCCAGAACCTGGGCCGCACCACCCTGGAACTGCCCGGCCTGACCGTGTCCGAGCTGGGCATCGACCAGCACGTGGCCAAGTTCGATCTGCAGCTGGCGCTCAGCGAGGTGCCCGCCGACGACGACAGCCACATGGAGGCCGAACTCGTCTACGCCACCGACCTCTTCGACGCCGGCTTCGCCGCCACCTTCGGCGCGCGCCTGCTGCGCGTGCTCGAGGGCGTCGTGGCCGACCCGGCGGTCGCCGTCGGTGACATCGAACTGCTCGACGCCGCCGAGCGCACCCTGGTGCTCGACCGCTGGAACGACACCGAATTCGCCGTCGACGCCGCGCTGAGCACCCCCAGCGACGACGACCCGGCCACCCTCAACGCCCTGTTCGAGGCGCAGGTCGCGCGCACGCCCGACGCGACCGCGCTCACGTTCGAGGGGACGAGTCTGTCCTACGCCGAGTTCGCGGTGCGTGTGCGGCAGCTGGCGCGCTGGCTCAAGGACGCCGGTGTCGGCCCGGAATCGTATGTGGCCCTTGGCATGCGGCGCTCGATCGACCTGCTGGTCGGCATGTACGCCGTGTCCGCCGCCGGTGGCGCGTACGTGCCGCTGGACCCCGATCACCCGGCCGAGCGCATCGAGCACATCCTCGAGACCGCGCAGCCGGTCTGCGTGCTGACCTCCGGCGAGAGCCTGCCCGGCGTGGCCGGGCGCGAGGTGCGTATCGACCAGCTCGACCTGTCCGGCCAGTCGGCCGAGCCGGTCACCGACGCCGACCGGCATCGTCCGCTGCGCTCGGACAACACCGCCTACGTCATCTTCACCTCCGGCTCGACCGGTCGCCCGAAGGGTGTGGCGGTCAGCCACGCCGCGATCGTCAACCGCCTGGTCTGGATGCACGCCGCCTACGGCCTGGCCGCCGACGACGTGGTGCTGCAGAAGACCCCGGCCACCTTCGACGTGTCGGTGTGGGAGTTCTTCTGGCCCCTGCAGGTCGGCGCGCGCCTGGTGGTGGCCAAGCCGGACGGACATCGCGACCCGGCCTACCTGGCCCGCCTGATCGCCGCCGAGCAGGTCACCACGGTGCACTTCGTGCCGTCGATGATGGCCGTGTTCGTCACCGAACCCCTTGCCGCGGACTGTGTCTCGCTGCGCAACGTGTTCGCCTCCGGTGAGGCGCTGCCGTCGCCGACCGCGCAGCGCCTGCGCGAGCTGACCGGTGCCGCGCTGCACAACCTGTACGGCCCCACCGAGGCCGCGGTCGACGTGACCTATCACGAGGTCACCGACGCCGACACCGACACCGTGCCGATCGGCGCGCCGGTGTTCAACACCCGTCTCTACGTGCTGGATTCGCGCCTGCGGCCCGTTCCGGTGGGTGTCGCGGGTGAGCTCTATCTCGCGGGCGTGCAGCTGGCGCACGGCTATGTGGGTCGCCCCGACCTCACCATGGACCGCTTCGTCGCCGATCCGTTCGCGCCCGGCGAGCGCATGTACCGCACCGGTGACCTCGTCACCTGGACCCCGGACGGCGAGCTGGAATACCTGGGCCGCACCGACTTCCAGGTGAAGCTGCGCGGTCTGCGCATCGAACTCGGTGAGATCGAGTCGGCGCTCACCGCGCTGCCGCAGATCGCCCAGTCGGTGGTCGTGGTCCGCGCCGACGAGCGCACCGGCGATCAGCTGGTCGCCTACGTCATCCCGCAGCAGGGCTCGATCGTCGACACCGACGCGGTCAAGGACGCCCTCGGCGCCGAGCTGCCGGTGTACATGGTCCCGGCCGCCTACGTGGTGCTGAACGCCTTCCCGCTCAACGCCTCCGGCAAGCTGGACCGCAAGGCGCTGCCCGCGCCGGTGTTCGCCGCGCGCACCTTCCAGGCGCCGGTCACCCCGGTGCAGCAGATCGTCGCCGCCACCTTCGCCGAGGTCCTCGGCGCCGGCCAGGTCGGCCTCGACGACGACTTCTTCGAGCTCGGCGGCAACTCGCTGGTCGCCACCCGGGTCGCCGCGCGCCTGTCCGAGGCACTCGACACCCAGGTGCCGCTGCGCGCGCTGTTCGAGGCCTCGACCGTGGCCTCGCTGGCGGCCCGCGTGGAGACCGCCACCGGCCGCGGCGGGCGCATCCCGCTGGTGCCGCAGCCGCGTCCCGAGCTGGTGCCGCTGTCGCAGGCCCAGCAGCGGATGTGGTTCCTCAACCGCTTCGACAACCGCACCGCCGTCAACAACATCCCGGTGGCCATCCGCCTCACCGGTGACCTCGACGTCGCCGCGCTGGAAGCGGCCATCGCCGATGTGACCGCGCGGCACGAGTCGCTGCGCACGTTCTACCCCGAGCTCGAGGGCGCCGGGTACCAGCAGGTCCTGCCCGCCGACGAGGTCCGCTTCGCGCTGCCCGCCCAGCCGGTCACCGCGAACGAGGTCGTCGCCCGCGTCGTGGAACTGGCGGGCGTGCACTTCGACGTCACCCGCGAGGTGCCGTTCCGCGCGAGCCTGCTGCGCGTCGACGAGCGCAACCATGTCGCCGTGCTGGTCATGCACCACATCAGCGGTGACGGCTTCTCGCTGCGCCCGCTGCTGCGCGATGTCGTGGTCGCCTACACCGAGCGCGTCCGGGGCGAGGTCCCCGCGTGGGCGCCGCTCGAGGTGCAGTACGCCGACTACACGCTGTGGCAGCGCGAGGTGCTCGGCGAGGAGTCCGATCCCGAGTCGGTCGCCGCGAGCCAGATCGCCTACTGGACCGAGCAACTGCGCGACCTGCCCGACCAGATCGAGCTGCCCGCCGACCGCCCGCGTCCCGAGATCGCCACCAATGCCGGTGACCTGTACCGCTTCTCGGTCGATGCCCGGCTGCACCAGGCGCTGACCGAGATCGCCCGCGCGCACGGCGTCACCCTGTTCATGGTGATGCACGCCGCGCTGGCCACCTGGGCGGCACGCCTGTCCAACAGCACCGACATCGCCATCGGCACCCCCATCGCGGGCCGTGGCGAGCGCACCCTCGACGACCTCGTCGGCATGTTCGTCAACACCCTGGTGCTGCGCAGCGAGGTGAACCTCGGCGGCAGCTTCGGCGACCTGCTCGACCAGGTCCGCAAGGTCGACCTGTCGGCCTTCGCCAACGCCGACGTGCCGTTCGAGCGGCTCGTCGACGTGCTCAGCCCCACCCGCTCGCAGGCCCACCACCCGCTGTTCCAGGTGGCGCTGACCTTCGAGGCGGCCACCGCCGCCGACACCGGCACCGTCGCGCTGCCCGGCCTCGACCTCGACGTCGTCGACTTCGACCCGGGCACCGCGAAATTCGACGTGCAGCTGACCGTGGGCGAGGCCGCCGACGGCTCGCTGGCCATGTCCTGGAACTACGCCACCGATCTGTTCGACGCCGAGACCGTCGCCGCCTTCGGCGACCGCCTGGTGCGCATCCTGCGCAGCGTCGCCGAGAACCCCGACGTGATCGTCGGCGACATCGACCTGCTCGGCGAGGCCGAACAGCGCGACGTCGCGCAGCGCTGGGTGTCCTCGGGCGCCGACGCCATCGCCCTGCCGGTGATCCACGACGCCAGCACCCCGGCGGGTCACCGTCGCGGCCTGTTCGGCAACAAGCACACCACGCTGGTCGACCTGTTCGACGCGGCCGCCGCGGCCTACCCGGACCGCATCGCCGCCAAGTTCGGCGTCGAGTCGCTCACCTACGCCGAGCTCGACCGCCGCGCGAATGTGCTGGCGCGCAGGCTGATCGACGACGGCGCGGGCCCGGAGTCGCTGGTCGCGGTCATCCTGCCGCGCTCGCTCGATCTCGTCGTCGCGCTGCTGGCCGTCGTCAAGACCGGCGCGGGGTACGTGCCGGTCGACCCGACCTACCCGGCCGAGCGCATCGCCTACGTGCTCGAGGATTCCCGCCCCACCAGCGTGGTCCTCGACTCCACCGTCCAGGTGACGGTGCCCGCGCACCTGCCCTCGGTGGTGCTCGACGGCTTCGCCGTGGAGACCGGCAATATCGAGGACGCCGACGATCAGCCGATCACCGACGCCGATCGGATCGCGCCGCTCTCGCCGGACAACGTCGCCTATGTCATCTACACCTCCGGCTCGACCGGCCGCCCCAAGGGCGTCGCGGTCGCGCACCGGAACGTGGTGCGCCTGTTCGCCAACACCGATCGCGACTTCGGCTTCGGCCCGCGCGATGTGTGGACGCTGTTCCACTCCTACGCCTTCGACTTCTCGGTGTGGGAGCTGTGGGGTCCGCTGCTGTTCGGCGGCTCGCTGATCGTCGTCGACTACTACACCTCGCGCTCGCCCGAGCAGTTCCTGGAACTGCTGCGGGTCGAGCAGGTCACGGTGCTCAACCAGACGCCCTCGGCGTTCTACCAGCTCGCCGAGGCCGACCGGATCGCCGGACCCGGCCTGGCGCCGCTGGCCCTGCGCTACGTCGTCTTCGGTGGCGAGGCACTGGAACTGCGCCGGCTCTCCGACTGGGTGGCCCGGCACGGTGACAGCGCGCCGACGCTGGTCAACATGTACGGCATCACCGAGACCACGGTGCACGTGTCGTACCGCGCGCTCGACGCGAAAACCATTGCCGCCGCGGCCGGTTCGGTCGTCGGCCGGGCCATCGCCGGGCTCGGCGTGTACGTGCTCGACAACCGCCTGCGGCCGGTGCCGGTCGGCGTCGCGGGTGAAATGTATGTCGCCGGACCGCAGTTGGCGCGCGGCTACCTCGGCCGCCCCGACCTGACCGCCACCCGCTTCGTCGCCAACCCCCTCGCCGGTCCGAACCAGGCGGGCTCGCGCCTGTACCGCTCCGGTGACCTCGCGCGCTGGAACCGCTTCGGCGAACTCGAATACCTCGGCCGCGCCGACGATCAGGTGAAGGTCCGCGGCTTCCGCATCGAGCTCGGTGAGATCGAGGCCGCCGTCCTGGCCCAGCCCGGCATCGCCCAGGCCGCGGTCATCGTCCGCGAGGACCAGCCGGGCGACCAGCGCATCGTCGCCTACGTGGTCGCCGACGGCGACGCCCAGCCCGACCTCGACGTCGTGCGCAGCGGCGCCGCCGAACAGCTGCCCGCCTACATGGTTCCGGCCGCGCTGGTGCGGCTCGAGTGGATCCCGCTGACCGTCAACGGCAAGCTGGACCGCCGGGCCCTGCCCGCTCCCGCGGTGCAGGCCAGGGCCTTCCGCGCCCCCGTCACCCCGGTGCAGGAGACCGTCGCCGCGGTCTTCGCCGACGTGCTCGGCCTGGACCGGGTCGGCGTCGACGACGACTTCTTCGACCTCGGCGGCAACTCGCTCATCGCCACCCGCGTGGTCGCCCGCATCGGCGCCGCGCTCGGCGCCACCGTGCCGGTGCGCGCGCTGTTCGAGGCCTCCACCGTGGAAGCCCTCGCGGCCCGGGTGGAATCGCACACCGGCGGCACCGCCCGCGCGGCGCTGGTCGCCCGTGAGCGCACCGAGGGTGAGCTGGTGCCGCTGTCGTTCGCGCAGCAGCGCATGTGGTTCCTCAACAAGTACGACACCACCTCGGCGGCCTACAACCTGCCCGTGGCCATCCGCCTCACCGGCGCGCTCGACACCGAGGCGCTGGCGCTGGCGCTGGCCGACCTGGTGCGCAGGCACGAATCGCTGCGCACCCGCTACCCCGAGCACGGCGGCACCCCGGTGCAGCAGATCGTGGCCGCCGAACGCATCTCGCTGGACCTGCGCCCGGTCACGGTCGCCCAGGACCGGCTCTTCGACACGGTCACCGAGTTCGTCTCCACCGGTTTCGATGTGGCCGAACAGGTTCCGCTGCGCGCCCGGCTGTTCAAGGCGAGCGAGCACGAGCACGTCCTCGTCGTGGTCGTGCACCACATCGCCGCCGACGGTTTCTCCATCGCGCCGCTGACCCGCGACGTGATGCTGGCCTACACCGCTCGTGCCCAGGGCACCGCGCCCGGCTGGGCGCCGCTGCCGGTGCAGTACGCCGACTTCGCGATCTGGCAGCGCGCTGTGCTCGGCACCGAGGACGACGCCGACTCGCTGCTGTCGCGCCAGGTCGGGTACTGGCAGCGCCAGCTCGCCGGTGTCCCCGACGAGCTGACCCTGCCGTTCGACCGGGCCCGCCCGGCCATCGCCTCGCATCGCGGCGCCACCGTGCACCGCGAGCTCGCGCCGGAACTGATCGCGAAGCTCGACGAGGTGGCCCGTCGCCAGGGCGCGTCGCTGTTCATGGTCATGCACACCGCGCTCGCGGTGCTGCTGTCGCGCCTGTCCGGCTCCGACGACATCGCCATCGGCACGCCCATCGCTGGCCGTGGTGAGCAGGCCCTCGACGACCTGGTCGGCATGTTCGTCAACACCCTGGTGCTGCGCACCGGCGTGCGCCCGGCCGAGTCCTTCACCGACCTGCTCGAGCAGGCCCGCAAGGCCGACCTCGACGCCTACGGCAATGCCGACGTGCCGTTCGAGCGGCTGGTGGAACTGCTGGCGCCGGAGCGCTCGCAGTCGCGCAACCCGCTGTTCCAGGTGATGCTGGCCTTCCAGAACCTGGATCGCACCACCCTGGAACTGCCCGGTCTCGCGGTCTCCGCGCTCGATCTCGACGAGAGCGTCGCCCGCTTCGACCTGCAGTTCACCCTGTCCGAGCTCGGTGAGCCGGGCAGCGGCGGCATGGCACTGGCCCTGAACTACGCCACCGAACTGTTCGACGAGGCCACCGTCGACACCATCGCGACCCGCTGGGAGCGCGTGCTCGCGGCCGTCGCCGCCGACGCGTCGGTGACCGTCGGCGCGATCGACGTCCTCGACGCCGCCGAGCGGACCGACCTGGTGTTCCGCGTCGGCGAGCCGCCGGTGCCCGCGCGCACCCTGCGCAGCCTGCTGGCCGAGGCCGTCGCCCTGAACCCGACCGGCGATGCCGTCGTGTTCCAGGGGACAGCTCTGTCCTACGCCGAACTCGACGAGCGCTCGAACCGACTGGCGCGCTTGCTGATCGCCGAGGGCATCGGCGCCGAAGACCTCGTCGCCGTCGGTGTGCCGCGCTCGGCCGACTCGGTGTTCGCCGCCTGGGCCGTCGCCAAGACCGGCGCCGCCTTCGTGCCGGTCGACCCGACCTACCCGGCCGACCGCATCGCCCACATGGTCACCGACTCCGGTTCACCGCTTGGCCTGACCGTCGCGTCCGTGCGGGACGGTCTGCCGGAATCGGCACGCTGGCTGGTGCTCGACGAGCTGGATCTGGACGCCTTCGACGGCGGCCCGATCGACGACGCCGAGCTGGTCCGCGCGACCACGCCCGAGCAGCCCGCCTACGTCATCTACACCTCCGGCTCGACCGGTGTGCCCAAGGGCGTCGTGGTCACCCACGCCGGTCTGGCGAACTTCGGCGAGGAGCAGGCGCAGCGCTACGCCCTCGATTCCGATAGCCGCGCACTGCATTTCGCGTCACCCTCGTTCGACGCCTCGATCCTGGAACTGCTGCTGGCGCTGGCCCGCGGCGGTGCGCTGGTCGTCGTCCCGCCGGGTGTCTACGGCGGTGACGAACTGTCCGAGCTGATCCGCGCCGAGCGGGTCACCCACGCCTTCATCACCCCCGCCGCGCTGGCGACCTTCGACCCGAGCGGGCTGGACTCGCTGCGGGTCCTCGTCGCCGGTGGTGAGGCGGTACCCGCCGATCTGGTGAGCAAGTGGGCGGTTCCGCTGGCGGACGGCACGACGCGTGCCTTCCACAACGGGTACGGCCCCACCGAGACCACGATCATGACCAACATCAGTGCCGCGCTGACGCCGGGCGAGCTGGTCACCATCGGTGGCCCGACCCGCGGCATGCGCTCGCTGATCCTGGACGCCCAGCTCCAGCCCGTTCCGGTGGGTGTCGCGGGTGAGCTGTATCTGTCGGGCATCCAGCTGGCGCGGGGTTACCACGCCCGTGCCGGGCTGACCGCCGACCGGTTCGTCGCCGATCCGTTCGTGCCGGGGGAGCGGATGTACCGCACCGGTGACGTCGTGCGCTGGACCGCCGACGGCACCGTCGAGTACGTCGGCCGCTCCGACTTCCAGGTCAAGATCCGCGGTTTCCGCATCGAACTGGGCGAGATCGACTCCGCCCTCGCCTCGCACGAGACCGTCGACTTCGCCACCACCGTCGGCCACAAGAGCACCGCGGGCGCGGTCTCGCTGGTCGCGTATGTGGTTGCCGCGCAGGGGAAGTCGATCGATGTCGCGGCGCTGACCGCGCACGTCGAGGATCGCCTGCCCGCGTACATGGTGCCCTCGTCGATCATGGTGATCGACCACGTGCCGCTGACCCCGGTCGGCAAGCTCGACCGCAAGGCGCTGCCGGAGCCGGTGTTCGCCACCGAGGTCACCTTCCGCGCCGCGCGCAACTCCATCGAGCAGACCATCGCCGAGGTCTTCGCCGAGGTGCTCGGCGTCGAGCGGGTCGGCGTGGACGACTCGTTCTTCGCCCTCGGCGGTGACTCGATCGTCTCCATCCAGCTCGTCTCCCGGGCCAAGGCCCGCGGCGTGCTGTTCACCCCGCGCCACGTCTTCGAGCAGCGCACCGTCGCCGGTCTGGCCTCGGTCGCCGAGACCGCCGATGTGGCCTCGGCCGCCGCGGTCACGCTGGCCGAGCTGCCCGGTGGCGGCGTCGGCGAGATGCCGCTGACCCCGGTCGTGCGGTTCATGGCCGAGCGGTCCGGCTCGTTCGACCGGTTCAACCAGACCATGGCGCTGGAACTGCCGGTCGGCATCGACCGCGCCGGCATCGCCGCCACCGTCGGCGCGGTCATCGACCGCCACGACATGCTGCGCTCGCGGCTGCACCAGGTCGACGGCCGCTGGGTCGTCGACACCGCGCCGGTCGGCGCGGTCGACGCCGACGCGCTGATCGACCACAGCACCTTCCCGGCCGACGCCACCGACGACCAGCTGGTCGAGATCGCTTCCGCCGCACTGGATGCCAGCCTGGACCGGCTGGACCCAGCCACCGGTGTGGTCGTCCGGTTCGTATGGCTGGAGCCGACCGTGAGCGCGTCGGTGCCTGCGGTTTCGCTGCCCGCGACCGATGACGGCGCGGCTCCGGCGAAGGTCACCCGCGCCGGACGCCTGATCGTCGTCGCCCACCACCTCGTGGTCGACGGCGTCTCCTGGCGCATCCTGGTGCCCGATTTCGTCGCGGCCTGGGGCCAGCTCTCCGCCGGACAGCAGCCCGAGTTGGTCGCGCCGGCCACCTCCATGCGGGCCTGGGCGCACGCGCTCGCCGACGAGGCGCGCACCCCCGAACGCGCCGCCGAGCTGGACTTCTGGCGCGAGGTCGTCGCGACCCCGGATCCGCTGCTCACCGAGCGGCCGATGAACCCAGCCGTCGACGTCTCCGGCGTCATCGAGAAGCTACCGGTCGAGGTGTCCGCCGAGGTCACCAAGGCCCTGCTGACCACCGTGCCCGCGCTGTTCCACGGCGGCGTCAACGACGGTCTGCTCACCGCGCTGGCCCTGGCCGCCGCCAAGTGGCGGGCCGCCCGCGCCGCCGCCACCGGCGATCAGCTGCTGGTCCGCCTCGAAGGCCACGGCCGTGAGGAAGAGGTCGCGCCCGGCGCCGACCTGTCCCGCACCGTCGGCTGGTTCACCGCGATCTTCCCGGTCCGCCTCGACCTGGCCGGCATCGACATCGACGCCGCGCTCGCCGGTGGCCCTGCCCTCGGGCAGGCCGTCAAGGCGGTCAAGGAGCAGCTGCTCGCCGTGCCCGACAAGGGCATCGGCTACGGCCTGCTGCGGTACATGAACGCCGAGACCGCGGCGGAACTGCCCACCCAGCTGCCCGGTCAGATCAGCTTCAACTACCTGGGCCGCGTCGCCGACAGCGACGTCCCCGACGCGCTGCGCGGCTTCGGCTGGATTCCCGCGCCCGAGCTGGCCGCCCTCGGCGGCGCCTACGACGCCGACATGCCCGCGATGGCGCCGCTGGACGTCAACGCGATCGTCGTCGGCGACAAGCTCAGCGCCAATATCGGCTACCCGAGCACCCTGCTCGCCGCCGCCGAGGTGCGCGAGTTCGCCGACCTGTGGGTCACCGCGCTGGAAGCCGTCGCCCGGCACGCCAACTCGGCCGACGCGGGCGGCCACACGCCGTCCGACTTCGCGCTGGTGCGCTCGACCCAGGGCGATATCGAGGTCTGGGAGAAGCGGTACCCCGAGCTGACCCAGGTGTGGCCGCTGGCCGCCCTGCAGTCGGGCCTGTTCTTCCACGCCCGCCTGGCCGCGGACTCGGTCGACGTCTACACCGCGCAGGCGGTCCTGACGCTCACCGGCCGCGTCGACGCCACCCGTCTGCGCGCCGCCGCCCAGGCCCTGCTGGACCGGCACGAGACCCTGCGTACCGCGTTCGTCACCGACCACGACGGCAACGCCGTGCAGATCGTCCTCGACCACGCCCAGGTCGCCTGGGCCGAGCACGATCGCACCGAGAACGGTGAGTTCGCCGACCTGGTCGAGGCCGACCGCAACGCCCGCTTCGACCTGGCCGCGCCGCCGCTGATCCGCTTCACGCTGATCCGGATCGCCGAGGACGAGTGGCGCTTCGTGGTGTCCAACCACCACATCCTGCTCGACGGCTGGTCGACGCCGCTGGTCATGCGCGACCTGCTCGCGCTCTACGCCCTGCACGGCGACGCGAGCGCGCTGCCCGCCGTCCGCTCCTACCGGCACTTCCTGGAATGGGTCGCCCAGCAGGATCACTCGGTATCGGTGGCGGCCTGGTCCGACGCGCTGCGCGGCGTCACCGAGCCCACCCTGCTGGCTCGTGCCGACGCGGGCCGCGAGATCGCGGCCCTGTCGGAGGAGTACCTGTTCGACCTGGACGAGCCGACCACGGCCCGCCTGGTCGCGCTGGCCGCCGACCTCGGCGTCACCCCGAACACGGTGCTGCAGGTCGCCTGGTCGATCGTGCTCGGCCGGATGACCGGTCGCGACGACGTGCTGTTCGGCACCACCGTCTCGGGTCGTCCGGCACAGCTGTCCGGCGTGGAGTCCATGGTCGGCCTGTTCATCAACACCGTCCCGGTCCGGGTGCGCTTCGACGCCGCCGAATCGGTGCGCGCCGTGCTCACCCGCACCCAGGGCGAGCAGGCCGACCTGCTCGACCACCACTACGTGGGCCTGGCCGAGATCCAGTCGGCCGCCGGCATCGGTGGCCTGTTCGACTCGCTGGTGGTCTTCGAGTCCTACCCGGTCGACGCCGAGGGCATCAAGGCCCAGGCCGCCGATATCGACGGCATGGCCGTCACCGGCCTGGACGCCGCCGACGCCACGCACTACCCGCTGTCGCTGATCGCGCAGCTGGACACCCAGCTGCGCATCCGGGCCGGTTACCTGAGCGACCTGTTCGACGCCGCCACCGTGCACCGCATCGCCGAGCGCCTGATCCGGGTGCTCACCGCGATCACCACCGAACCCGGTGTGGCCGTCGGCGATATCGAACTGCTCGATACCGCCGAGCGCGAGCTGGTCGTGCGCGACTGGAACGCCACCGCGCACGAGGTGGACCGCGACGCCACGCTCGTCTCGATGTTCGAGGCCCAGCTGGCGCGCACCCCGCAGGCCACCGCGCTCGCCTTCGAGGGCGAGAGCCTGTCCTACGCCGAGTTCGCCCAGCGCGTCTACCGCCTGGCGCGCTGGCTGATCGATCGTGGTGTCGGCCCGGAAACCTATGTGGCTCTTGGCATGCGCCGCTCGATCGACCTGGTGGTCGGCATGTACGCGGTGAGCGTGGCCGGTGGCGCGTACGTGCCGCTGGACCCGGATCACCCGGCCGAGCGCACGGAATACATTCTGGCGACGGCAGATCCGGTGTGTGTGCTCACCTCGGGCACCGATCTGGAGATCGACACCGCGCAGGTCCGCATCGACCTGCTCGACCTGGTCGGCTACTCCGACACCCCCATCGCCGATGCCGAGCGCACGGTGCCGCTGCGGCCGTCGAACACCGCGTACGTGATCTTCACGTCGGGGTCGACCGGTCGTCCGAAGGGTGTCGCGGTCAGCCACGGCGCGATCGTCAACCGGCTGGTATGGATGCAGTCGGCGTACGGCCTGACCGAGGCCGATGTCGTCCTGCAGAAGACGCCTGCCACGTTCGACGTGTCGGTGTGGGAGTTCTTCTGGCCCTTGCAGATCGGCGCGCGTCTGGTCGTCGCGAAGCCGGACGGGCATCGCGATCCGGCCTACCTGGCCGAGATCATCCTGGCCGAGGGCGTCACCGTCACCCACTTCGTGCCCTCGATGCTCGCGGTCTTCGTCGCCGACGCCGCGGCCGCGCGCTGCGAGTCGCTGCGGATGGTGTTCGCCTCCGGTGAGGCGCTGCCGCCCAAGCCCGCGCATCGCCTGCGCGAGCTCACCGGCGCGGCCCTGCACAACCTGTACGGCCCCACCGAGGCCGCGGTCGACGTCACCTTCCACGAGGTCGTCGACACCGACACCGACACCGTCCCGATCGGCGCCCCGGTGTTCAACACCGAGGTCTACGTGCTGGATTCGCGGCTGCGGCCGGTTCCGGTGGGTGTCGCGGGTGAGCTGTACCTGGCGGGCACCCAGCTGGCGCGCGGCTACGTCGCGCGGCCGGACCTGACCGCCGACCGCTTCGTCGCCAACCCCTTCGACGACGACGGCGCCCGCATGTACCGCACCGGCGACCTCGTCGCCTGGACCGAGCACGGCGAACTGGAGTACCTGGGCCGCACCGACTTCCAGGTGAAGCTGCGCGGTCTGCGCATCGAGCTGGGCGAGATCGAGTCGGCGCTGACCGCGCTCGACGAGGTCGCCCAGTCGGTGGTCGTGGTCCGCGGTGACCAGCACACCGGCGATCAGCTGGTGGCCTACGTCATCGCCGCGCCGGGCCGCACCGTCGACATCGAGGACGCCCGCGAGGAACTGGGCAACAACCTGCCCGCCTACATGGTGCCCGCGGTGCTCATCGTGCTCGACGAGTTCCCGCTCAACGCCTCCGGCAAGCTCGACCGCAAGGCGCTGCCCGCGCCGGTGTTCGAGGCCGCGGTGTTCCGCGCCCCGACCACCCCGGTCGAGGAGATCGTCGCCGCCACCTTCGCCGACGTGCTCGGCCTGGAGCGGGTCGGCCTCGACGACGACTTCTTCGCCCTCGGCGGCAACTCGCTGACCGCGACCCAGGTCGCCGCCCGCCTGTCGGCCGCGCTGGAGACCGACCTCGGCGTGCGTGAGCTGTTCGAGGCCTCGACCGTCGTCGCCCTGGCCGCGCGCGCCGAGACGCACTCCGGCACGGACCGCCGCGCCGCCCTGGTCCCGCAGCAGCGCCCCGAGCGGGTGCCGCTGTCGCTGGCCCAGCAGCGCATGTGGTTCCTCAACCGCTTCGACCCCGAGTCCGCGGTGGACAACATCCCGGCCGCCGTGCGGCTGTCGGGTCTGCTCGACCGGCAGGCGCTGCAGGTGGCCGTGGCCGACGTGCTCGCCCGCCACGAGTCGCTGCGCACCTACTACCCGGAGGTCGCGGGCGCTGCCCACCAGGTGATCGTGCCGACCGGCAAGGTCATCCCCGACCTCGCGCCGATCGAAACCACGGGTGCCGAACTGCCGCAGCGCCTTTCGGCGCTGGTGCTGACCGCCTTCGACGTCACCGCCGAGGTGCCGTTCCGCGCCGCCCTGTTCGAGATCAGCCCCACCGAACACGTGCTCGCCCTGGTCGTGCACCACATCTCGGCCGACGGCTTCTCCATGGGCCCGCTGACCCGCGACGTGATGACCGCCTACAGCGCCCGCGTCGAAGGCGCGGAGCCGGCCTGGCGTCCGCTCGAGGTGCAGTACGCCGACTTCGCGCTCTGGCAGCGCGCCGTGCTCGGCGACGAGGACGACGCCGAATCCGTGATCGCCCAGCAGATCTCGTTCTGGGGCGAGCGCCTGCGCGGCCTGCCCGAGCAGCTGGACCTGCCCGCCGATCGGCCGCGCCCCGCGGTCGCCAGCGGTCGCGGCGCCACGCACACCTTCGAGATCGACGCCGACACCCACGCGGCGCTGGCCGAGCTGGCCCGCAGCCGGGGCGCGACGCTGTTCATGGTCGCCCACGCGGCGCTGGCCCTGCTGCTCTCGCGGCTGTCCGGTGAGCACGACATCGCCATCGGCACCCCGATCGCGGGCCGTGGCGAGCGCGCCCTCGACGACCTGATCGGCATGTTCGTCAACACCCTGGTGCTGCGCACCGAGGTCGACGGCGACGCGAGCTTCACCGACCTGCTCGGCGAGGTCCGCGCGAGCGACATCGCGGCCTTCGGTCACGCCGATCTGCCCTTCGAGCGCCTGGTCGAGATCATCAACCCGGCCCGCTCGCAGGCGCGGCACCCGCTGTTCCAGGTCATGCTGGCCTTCCAGAACACCGCCCAGGCGAGCCTGGAGCTGCCCGGCTTGACGGTCAGCGGCGTCGAGCTGCCGATCGACGTGGCCAAGTTCGACCTGAACGTGGTGCTCACCGAGAAGCCTGCCGATTCCCCCTCGGGCATCGTCGCCGAGCTGATCTACGCCACCGACCTGTTCGACGCGGCCACCATGGACCGCTTCGGCACCCGCTTCGCCCGCCTGCTCGCCGCGATCGCGGCCACGCCGGATCGGGCCGTCGGCGACCTCGAACTGCTCGACACCACCGAGAACGCGCTGGCGGTGCTCGGCTGGAACGACACCGAGCGCGCGCTGCCCGGCGCGGGCTCCCTGGTCGACGAATTCGCCCGCCAGGCCGCCGCCACCCCGACCGCGGTCGCGATCGTCGACCCGGCCACCGGCGCGAGCCTGACCTACGCCGAATTCGCCGCGCGCGTGCACCGGTTGGCGCATCGCCTGATCGAGGCTGGCGTCGGCCCGGAGACCCTGGTCGCGCTCGGCCTGCGCCGCAGCATCGACCTGGTGGTCGCCGCCTACGCGGTGCAGGAAGCGGGCGGCGGCTACGTGCCGCTCGACCTCGACCAGCCCGCCGACCGCATCGCCTACGTGCTGGAGACCGCCGCCCCCAAGGTCGTCCTCACCACGGCGCGTGACGGTTTCGACGCGGGCGAGCTGCCGACGCTGGCCATCGACAGCGTCGAGCTGGCGGCCTACGCCGACGCCCCGGTCACCGATGCCGAGCGCATCGCGCCGCTGCGTCCGCAGCATCCGGCCTACGTCATCTTCACCTCCGGTTCGACCGGTCGGCCCAAGGGCGTCGCGGTGTCGCACGCCGCTGTCGTCAACCAGATCCGCTGGATCACCGGCGAATACGGCATCGGCGCCGACGACGTGGTGCTGTTCAAGACCCCGGCGACCTTCGACGTGTCGGTGTGGGAGCTGTTCGGCCCGCTCAGCACCGGCGGCCGGCTCGTCGTGGCGAGCCCGGACGGTCACCGCGACCCGCAGTACCTCGCCGATGTCATCGCGGCGCAGCGCGTCACGATGACCTCGTTCGTGCCGTCGATGCTCACCGTTTTCGCAGGCAGCATCGATGCCGCCGCTGTCGCGGGCGGAGCTCTGTCCTCGCTGCGCGCGCTGCTGATCGCCGGTGAGGCCTTCACCGGAGACGCGGTCGCCGCACTGCGCAAGGTGAGCGACGCGGCCCTGTTCAACCTGTACGGCCCCACCGAGTTCACCGTGCACGCGACGCACGGCCAGGTCGCCGAGCGGGTCGACGGTGCCGTCCCGATCGGCGCGCCGGTCTGGAATTCGCAGGCCTACGTGCTGGATTCGCGGCTGCACCCGGTCGCCGCCGGGGTCGCCGGTGAGCTGTACCTGGCCGGCGCGCAGCTGGCGCGCGGCTACTTCGGCCGCGCCGATCTGACCGCCGACCGCTTCGTCGCCGACCCGTTCGGCACCGACGGTCAGCGCATGTACCGCACCGGTGACCTGGTGCGCCGCGACGAGCAGGGTGTCATCACCTACCTCGGCCGCACCGACTTCCAGGTCAAGCTGCGCGGTCTGCGCATCGAGCTCGGCGAGATCGAGGCCGCGCTCACCGCGCACGAGAGCGTCGGGCAGTCGGTCGTGGTCGTCCGCTCGGATGCCCGCACGGGTGACCAGCTCGTCGGCTACGTCGTGCCCGCCGCCGGTGCTACCACCGAGATCGACGCGCTGCGTGCGCATCTGGCCGCGCAGCTGCCGTCGTACATGGTCCCGGCCGCGTTCGTCGTGCTCGACGAGATGCCGCTGAGCGCCAACGGCAAGCTGGATCGCCGGGCGCTGCCCGATCCGGTGTTCGAGGCGCGCGAGTTCCGCGCGCCGAGCACGCCGATCGAGGAGATCGTCGCCGCCACCTTCGCCGAGGTGCTCGGCCTGTCCGGGGACCGGGCCGTCGGCCTGGACGACGACTTCTTCGACCTGGGCGGCAACTCGCTGATCGCCACCCAGGTGGTCGCCCGCCTCGGCGCCGCGCTCGACACCCGCGTCCCCGTGCGCGTGCTGTTCGAGGCGCCGTCGGTCGCCGCGCTGGCCGCCAAGGTGGAATCGCACGCGGGCAGCGGCAGCCGCCGCGAGCTCGTCGCCGGGCCGCGGCCGGAGCAGATCCCGCTCTCGCTGGCCCAGCAGCGCATGTGGTTCCTCAACCGCTTCGACAGCGCGACCGGGGTCAACAACATCCCGCTCGCCGTCCGCCTGACCGGTGACCTCGACATCGACGCCCTGCGCCAGGCCGTCGCCGACGTGGTCGACCGGCACGAGGTGCTGCGCACCGTCTACCCCGAGACCGCCGAGGGCCAGGGCGTGCAGGTCGTGCTGCCCGCGGGCCAGGTGCCGATCGCGCTCACCCCGATCACGGTCGGCGAGGACGAGATCCGCGACCGGATCAGCGAACTGGTGCTGGCCGGGTTCGACGTCACCGCCGAGGTGCCGGTGCGCGCCGCGCTGCTGCGCGTCGCCGGGTCCATGGACGGTTCCCACCCCGACACCCACGTGCTCGTCTTCGTCGTGCACCACATCTCCGGCGACGGCTGGTCGGTGCGCCCGCTGGCCCGCGACGTGATGATCGCCTACGCCGCGCGCTCGCGCGGTGAGGCGCCGGGCTGGGCGCCGCTGCCGGTGCAGTACGCCGACTTCGCGCTGTGGCAGCGCGAGACCCTCGGCGCCGAGGACGACGCGTCCTCGATGATCGCCCAGCAGGTCGCGTACTGGTCGCAGCACCTGGCCGGCCTGCCCGATCAGCTGGACCTGCCCGCCGACCGGCCGCGTCCGGCCGTGGCCTCCAACCGCGGTGGCGTGCACGAGTTCTCGATCGACCCGACGCTGGCGGCGAGCCTGAACGCGCTGGCCCGCGAACATGGCGCCAGCCTCTTCATGGTCGTGCACGCCGCCTTCGCGGCGCTGCTGGCCCGCCTGTCCGGCAACGACGACATCGCCATCGGCACCGCTGTCGCCGGTCGTGGTGAAGCGGTTCTCGACGACGCGATCGGCATGTTCGTCAACACGCTGGTGCTGCGCAGCGCGGTCGACCCGGCCCAGCCGTTCACCGCCCTGCTCGCGCAGACCAGGGAGAGCGACCTGGCCGCCTTCGGCCACGCCGACCTGCCGTTCGAGCGCCTGGTGGAGATCCTCAACCCGGCCCGCTCGCAGGCGCGTCACCCGCTGTTCCAGGTGATGCTGTCGTTCCAGAACACCGGTGAGGCGGCCTTCGAGCTGCCCGGCCTCGAGGTCGCCGGCGTGCCGCTGGACGTGGTCACCGCCAAGTTCGATCTGCACCTGAACCTGGCCGACCGGCATCGCGCGGACGGTTCCGCCGACGGCATGCTCGCCGAATTCGCCTACGCCACCGACATGTTCGACGCCGACACCATCGCCGCGCTCGCGCAGCGCCTGGTGCGGATGCTGACCGCGGTCGTCGCGGCGCCCGAGCGCGCCATCGGCGAGGTCGACCTGCTGGCCCCGGCCGAATACCGCCAGGTGGTCACCGGCTGGAACGCCACCGCGCACCCGGTCGACCAGGCCGCGACGCTGGTGTCGATGTTCGAGGCGCAGGCCCTGACCAGCCCGAACGCGACCGCCCTCACCTTCGAAGGGACGAGTCTGTCCTACGGCGAGTTCGCCGCGAAGGTGAACCGCCTGGCCCGGCACCTGATCGCCCAGGGCGTCGGCCCGGACACCATGGTCGCGCTCGGCATGCGCCGCTCGCTCGACCTGGTGATCGGCATGTACGCGGTGAGCGTGGCCGGTGGCGCGTACGTGCCGCTCGACCCCGACCACCCGGCCGAGCGCACCCACTACGTGCTCGAGACCGCCGCCCCGGTGTGCGTGCTGACCACGGCCGCCGACGAATTCGACGCGGGCACCACCACCGCGCTGCACATCGAGAGCCTGGACCTGACGGGTTACTCCGCCGCGCCGGTCACCGATGCCGAGCGCAGCGCGCCGCTGCGGCCGGAGAACACCGCGTACGTGATCTTCACGTCGGGCTCGACCGGTCGCCCGAAGGGTGTCGCGGTCAGCCACGGCGCGATCGTCAACCGACTGGTGTGGATGCAGGCCGCCTACCGCCTCACCGCGTCCGACGTGGTTTTGCAGAAGACGCCTGCCACCTTCGACGTGTCGGTGTGGGAGTTCTTCTGGCCCTTGCAGATCGGCGCCCGCCTCGTCGTCGCCAAGCCCGACGGTCATCGTGACCCGGCCTACCTGGCCGCGATCATCGATGCCGAGGGCGTCACCACCGCGCACTTCGTGCCGTCGATGATGTCGGTGTTCGTGGCCGAGCTGGCCGAGACCGCCGCCGTGGCCCTGGCCGACGGCACCGCCACCGCCAGCAGCCTGCGCCTGGTCTTCGCCTCCGGTGAGGCGCTGCCCGCGCCGACCGCCCAGCGCCTGCGCGCGCTCACCGGCGCGGCCCTGCACAACCTGTACGGCCCCACCGAGGCCGCGGTCGACGTCACCTTCCACGAGGTCACCGACGCCGACACCACCTCGGTGCCGATCGGCGCCCCGGTCTTCAACACCCAGGTGTACGTGCTGGATTCGCGCCTGCACCCGGTGCCCGTCGGCGTGCCCGGCGAGCTGTACCTGGCCGGTGTCCAGCTGGCGCGCGGCTATGTCGCCCGCCCGGACCTGACCGCGGACCGCTTCGTCGCCGACCCGTTCGGTGCCGACGGTGCGCGCATGTACCGCACCGGTGACCTCGTCACCTGGACCGCCGACGGTGAGCTGGAGTACCTGGGCCGCACCGACTTCCAGGTGAAGCTGCGCGGCCTGCGGATCGAGCTGGGTGAGATCGAGTCTGCGCTCACCGCGCTGCCGCAGATCGCCCAGTCGGTGGTTGTTGTCCGTTCCGACGAGCGGCTGGGCGACCAGCTGGTCGGCTATGTGATCCCGGCCGCGGGGGCGAGCGTCGACCTCGACGCCGTGCGCACCGAACTCGGCGGCGCGCTGCCGGGCTACATGGTGCCGACCGCGTACGTGATCCTGGACGCCTTCCCGCTCAACGCCTCCGGCAAGCTCGATCGCAAGGCGCTGCCCGCGCCGGTGTTCGAGGCCAAGGTGTTCCGCGCGCCCTCGACCCCGATCGAGGAGATCGTGGCGGGCACCTTCGGCGACGTGCTCGGGGTGACCCGGGTCGGCGCCGACGACGACTTCTTCGAACTCGGCGGCAACTCGCTGCTGGCCACCCAGGTCACCGCCCGCATCGGCGCGGCCCTGGACACCCAGCTCTCGGTGCGCGACCTGTTCGAGGCGTCCACCGTGTCCGCGCTCGCCGCCCGCGCCGAGCACAACGCGGGCTCCGGCCGCGCCCGCCCGCGCCTGACGGCGGGGGAGCGGCCCGCGATCATCCCGCTCTCGCCCGCCCAGCAGCGCTACTGGTTCCTCAACCAGTTCGACACCTCGACCTCGGCCGTGGACAACATCCCGCTGGCCGTCCGCCTCACCGGCGAGCTCGACGTGCCCGCGCTCGAGCAGGCCATCGGCGACGTGTTCGCCCGGCACGAGATGCTGCGCACCACCTACCCGCGCTCGGCCGACGGCCCGCACCAGGTGATCCTGCCGATCGCGCAGAGCCGCGCCGTGGTGCACCACATCGCCGTCGCCGAGGCCGACCTGCTCGGCACCGTCATCGAATTCGCGATGACCACCTTCGACGTCACCGAAGAGGTGCCGCTCAAGGTCGCGCTGTTCGAGCTGTCGGCCACCGACCACGTGCTCGCGTTCACCGTGCACCACGTCTCCGCCGACGGCTCGTCGATGGGCCCGCTGGCCCGCGACATCATGGCCGCCTACGTGGCCCGCGTGCAGGGTGAGGCCCCGCAGTGGGCGCCGCTGCCGGTGCAGTACGCCGACTACGCGCTGTGGCAGCGCGAGGTCCTCGGCGACGAGAGCGATCCGGAATCGCTGGCCGCCAAGCAGGTCGCGTACTGGAGCAAGGCCCTCGCGGGTCTGCCCGACCAGCTCGAACTGCCCGCCGACCGGCCGCGCCCGCCCGCGCAGTCGTTCCAGGGCAAGGCGATCCGCTTCGAGATCGACCCGGAGCGCCACGCCGCGCTGCACGACCTGGCCAGGGCCAACAACGCCTCGCTGTTCATGGTCGTGCACGCCGCCCTCGCGGTGCTGCTCGCGCGCCTGTCCGGCACCGACGACATCGCCGTCGGCACGCCGATCGCGGGCCGTGGCGAGCGCGAGCTCGACGACCTGATCGGCATGTTCGTCAACACCCTGGTGTTCCGGACCGCCGTCGACTCCGGCGCCACCTTCGCCGAACTGCTCGCCGACGTGCGCGAACGCGACCTGGAGGCCTTCGCCAACGCCGACGTGCCGTTCGAGCGCCTGGTCGAGGTGCTCAACCCGGTGCGCTCGACCGCGCGCAACCCGCTGTTCCAGGTGGGCCTGTCGTTCCAGAACCTGGCCGACACCACCTTCGAACTGCCCGGCCTGACCGTCAGCGCCGTCGACTACGACTCGCAGCTGGCCAAGACCGACCTGCACGTCACCCTCTACGACCGCTACACCGACGACGGCGCACCGGCCCAGCTGGTCACCGAATTCGGTTACGCCATCGACCTGTTCGACGAGGCGACGGTCCAGAGCTTCGCCGACCGCTTCCTGCTGGTGCTCGACGCCGTCGCCGCCGACGCGTCGGTGCCGGTCGGCGACATCGACCTGCTCGCCGCGCCGGAAACCGAGCGGATCGTCACCGCGTGGAACGACACCGCGCACACTGTCGACACCGACGCCACCCTGGTGTCGCTGCTCGACGCGACCGTGGCCGCGACCCCCGATGCGGTGGCGCTGGTCGTCGACGAGACCGATGGTCGCCGTGAGCTGACCTACGCCGAGCTCGATGCCGAGGTGAACCGTCTTGCCCGGCACCTGATCTCGCTGGGTATCGGCACCGAGGACCGGGTGGCCCTGGCCATCCGCCGTTCCGCCGAGCTGATCATCGCGATGTACGCGGTGGCCCGCACGGGCGCTGCCTACGTACCGATCGACCCGGACCAGCCTGCCGAGCGCACCGACTACATCCTGGAGACGGCCGCGCCCGCGGTCGTGCTGACCACCGCGAGCGCCGAATTCAACACGGCGGCGGCCGAAGTGGTCGTCCTCGACGAGCTCGACCTGAGCGCCGTCAGCCCGGCCACGATCACCGAGCGCCGTGGCGCCCTGGTGCCCGCGAACACCGCGTACGTGATCTTCACGTCCGGCTCGACCGGCAAGCCCAAGGGCGTGGCGGTCTCGCACGGCGCGATCGTCAACCAGTTGCTGTGGGAGACGGCCGAATTCGGCCTCGGCGCCGATGACGCGATCCTGCTCAAGACGGCCGCCACCTTCGACCTCTCGGTCTGGGAGTTCTGGACGGCCGCCGTCGCCGGTGGCCGCCTGGTGGTGGCGACCGCCGACGGGCACCGCGACCCGGCCTACCTCAACGACCTGATGCGCGGCACCGGCGTCACCACGCTGCACGTGGTGCCGTCGATGCTCGACGCGCTGCTCACCGAATCCGGTGCCGCGCTGCCGCGCACGCTGCGCCGGGTGCTCGCCATCGGTGAGGCGCTGCCCGCGTCCACCGCCCAGCGCTTCCGCACCGCCAACACCGCCGCACTGTTCAACCTGTACGGCCCGACCGAGGCCGCGGTCTCGATCACCAGCCACGCGGTCACCGACGCCGACCAGGTGTCGGTGTCGATCGGCGCGCCGGAGTGGAACAGCCGTGTCTACGTGCTGGATTCGCGCCTGCGGCCGGTGCCGGTGGGTGTCTCCGGTGAGCTCTACCTGGCCGGCGCGCAGCTGGCCCGCGGCTACTACGGTCGCGCCGATCTCACCGCCGACCGCTTCGTCGCCGACCCGTTCTCCGCGCTCGGCGAGCGCATGTACCGCACCGGTGACCTGGTGGCCTGGAACGCCGACGGCGAACTGGACTACCGGGGCCGCACCGACTTCCAGGTGAAGATCCGCGGCTTCCGCATCGAGCTCGGCGAGATCGAGGCCGCGCTGCTGCGGCAGGACGGCATCACCTCGGCCGCCGTGCTCGCGCACACCGATCCCGTCGTCGGTGACCGCCTGGTCGCCTACGTCGTGACCGGTGCGGAGTTCGACAAGCTGGCCCTGCGCACCGCGCTGGCCGCCGAGCTGCCGTCGTACATGGTCCCGACCGTGTTCCTGCGGCTCGACGCCCTGCCGCTGAACGCCAACGGCAAGCTCGACCGCAAGGCCCTGCCGGAGCCCGAGGTCGAGAAGGCCGTGTTCCGCGCGCCGGTCAGCCCGAGCGAGCAGCTCGTGGCGGCCACCTTCGCCGAGGTCCTGCGCCTGGGTGCCGACAAGCGCTTCGGTCTCGACGACGACTTCTTCGCCTGGGGCGGTAACTCGCTGCTGGCCACGCAGGTCGCCGCGCGCCTCGGCGAGGCGCTGAACACCCGCATCCCCGTGCGCCTGCTGTTCGAGGCGTCCACGGTGTCCGCACTGGCCCAGCGGGTCGAGCAGCACGCCGAGACCGGTGATCGCAAGGCGCTCACCGCCGCTCCGCGCCCCGAGCACATCCCGCTCTCGCTCGCGCAGCAGCGCATGTGGTTCCTCAACCGCTTCGACACCCAGTCGGCGGCCTACAACGTGCCGGTCGCGGTCCGCCTCACCGGCGACCTCGACGTGGCCGCGCTGCGGGCCGCGATCACCGACCTGGTGTCGCGCCACGAGATCCTGCGCACCGTCTACCCGCAGACCGACGCCGGTGCGGCGCAGGTGATCCTGTCGCCCGCGCAGGCCGCGCCGGACCTGCTGGAACGCACCGTCGCCGCCGACGAGGTGGAAACGGCGGTGGCGGAACTGATGTCGACGATCTTCGACGTCACCGTCGAGGTGCCGCTGAAGGTCGCCCTGTTCCGCGTGGCAGGCACCGACGAGTTCGTGCTCGCCATGGTCGTGCACCACATCTCCGGTGACGGCTCCTCGGTCGCCCCGCTGACCCGCGATCTGATGACCGCTTACGCGGCTCGCTCCACCGGCCAGGAGCCGGGCTGGGCCCCGCTGGCCGTGCAGTACGCGGACTACAGCATCTGGCAGCGCGAACTGCTCGGCAGCGAGGACGATCCGGACTCGATGGCGGCCAAGCAGGTCGCGCACTGGAAGCAGGCCCTGGCCGAGCTGCCCGATCAGCTCGACCTGCCCGCCGACCGCCCGCGTCCGGCCGTGCAGACCTTCGCGGGCAGCAAGGTCGACGTCCGGATCGACGCCGACACCCACCGCGCGCTGGTCGAGCTGGCCCGCGCCGAGGGCGCGACGCTGTTCATGGTCGTGCACACCGCCCTCGCGGTGCTGCTGGCCCGCCTGTCGGGCACCGACGACATCGCCATCGGCACCCCGATGGCCGGTCGTGGCGAGGCCGCCCTCGACGACATGATCGGCATGTTCGTCAACACCCTGGTGTTCCGCACCAAGGTCGACGGCGGCGAGGCGTTCACCGAGCTGCTGGCCCGCCAGCGCGAGGACGACATCGCGGCGTTCGCCAATGCCGACGTGCCGTTCGAGCGCTTGGTCGAGGTCCTCAACCCGGTCCGCTCCACCGCGCGGCACCCGCTGTTCCAGGTGGGCCTGTCGTTCCAGAACCTGACCCGCGCCACCCTGGAACTGCCGGGCCTGACGGTGTCCGGACTCGACATCGACTCCCAGCTGTCGCAGTTCGACCTGCACCTGATCGCCACCGACCGCTACGGCGACGCCGGTGAGCCCGAAGGCATTTCGGGCATCTTCACCTACGCCACCGATCTGTTCGACCACGCCACGGTCGAGGGCTTCGTCGAGCGATTCGTCCGCCTGCTCGGCGCGATCGTCGCCACCCCGCGCACCGCGGTCGGCGACATCGAACTGCTGGCACCGGCCGAGCGGACCCGGATCCTGGACACCCGCAACGCCACCGGCTACCGGGTCGACACCGCGGCCACCCTGGTCTCGCTGCTCGACGCGACCGTGGCGGCCGACCCGAAGGCGACCGCCCTGGTCACCGACGACGGCGCCCAGCTGACCTACGCCGAACTCGACGCCAAGGTGAATCGCCTGGCGCGGCACCTGATCTCGCTCGGCGTCGGCCCGGAGGCCCGCGTCGCGCTGGCGCTGCGCCGCTCGGTGGATCTGATCGTCGCCATGTACGCCGTCGCCAAGTCCGGTGGCGCGTACGTGCCCGTCGACCCGGATCAGGCGGCCGAGCGCACGAACTACATCCTCGAGACGGCGGCACCGGTCTGCGTGCTGACCAACGCCGAGGCCGAGTTCGACACCGCGGTCGCGCCGCTGGTGCGCATCGACGAGCTCGATCTCGAAAACGTCGGCGCCGCACCGGTGTCCGACGCGGAGCGCACCGAGCCGCTGCGTCCGGAGCACACCGCGTACGTGATCTTCACGTCCGGTTCGACCGGTCGCCCGAAGGGTGTCGCGGTGCCGCACGGCGCCATCGCCAACCAGCTGCAGTGGAAGCTGATCGAATTCGGCATGGACGCCGCCGACGCGGTGCTGCTCAAGACCGCCGCGACCTTCGACCTCTCGGTCTGGGAGTTCTGGTCGGCCGCCGTCTGCGGTGGCCGCCTGGTGATCGCCTCGGCCGACGGCCATCGCGATCCGGCGTACCTGAACGAGCTGATGGCGAACGAGTGGGTCACCACGCTGCACGTGGTGCCGTCGATGCTCGACGCGCTGCTGGCCGCGGGCATGCCCGATTCGCTGTGGCGGATTCTCGCCATCGGTGAGGCGCTGCCCGGTTCGCTGGCGCAGCGGGTCCGCACCGCGTTCCCGCGCACCGAGCTGTTCAACCTGTACGGCCCCACCGAGGCCGCGGTCTCGATCACCTCGCATCGGGTGAACGCCGCCGACCAGGGTTCGGTCTCCATCGGTGGGCCCGAGTGGAACAGCCAGGTGTACGTGCTCGACGCGCGACTGCGTCCGGTGCCGGACGGCGTCGCGGGTGAGCTGTACCTCGCCGGCGCGCAGCTGGCGCGCGGCTACTTCGGCCGCCCCGACCTGACCGCCGACCGTTTCGTGGCCAACCCGTTCACCCCCGGTACCCGCATGTACCGCACCGGTGACCTGGTGGCCTGGCACAACGGTGAGCTCGACTACCGCGGCCGCACCGACTTCCAGGTGAAGATCCGCGGCTTCCGCATCGAGCTCGGCGAGATCGAGGCCGCGCTGCTGGCGCTGCCCGAGATCGCGCAGGCCGCCGTCATCGCGAAGTCCGACCCGCGCACCGGCGATCGCCTGGTGGCGTACCTGGTTGGTACGGATGTGGATGTGGCGCAGGTGAAGTCGACGCTGGCCGCCGGGCTGCCGTCGTACATGGTGCCCGCCGCGTTCGTCGTGCTGGACGCGCTGCCGCTGAACGTCAACGGCAAGCTCGATCGAAAGGCGCTGCCGGAGCCGGAGTTCGAGGCCCAGGCGTTCCGCGCGCCGTCCACCCCGATCGAGGAGATCGTGGCGGGCGTGTTCGCGGACGTGCTCGGCGCCGAGCGCGTCGGCGCCGACGACGACTTCTTCGCCCTCGGCGGCAACTCGCTGCTGGCCACCCAGGTCGCGGCCCGCCTCGGCGCCGCCCTGGACAGCCGGGTGCCCGTGCGCCTGCTGTTCGAGGCGTCGACCGTCGCCGGGCTCGCGGTGAAGGTGGAGCAGGGCGCCGGTGCCGGTGGACGGCGCGCGCTGGTCGCCGGGCCGCGTCCGGCGCAGGTGCCGCTGTCGCTCGCGCAGCAGCGCATGTGGTTCCTGAACCAGTTCGACACCAGCTCCGCGGTGAACAACATTCCGGTCGCCGTCCGCCTGACGGGCGCGCTCGATGTCGAGGCGCTCCAGCTCGCGGTCGCCGACGTGCTGGCCAGGCACGAGACCCTGCGCACGGTGTACCCGTCGACCGACGGCACCCCGCACCAGGTGATCCTGCCGGTCGAGGGCAATGTCCCGGATCTGACGCCGGAAACCGTTGCCCCCGACCAGGTCCGCGACAAGATCGCCGCGCTGATCTCCACCGGCTTCGACGTGCTCGACGAAGTCCCGCTGCGCGCGAAGCTCATGCGCGTCGCTGTATCCGATGGCGATGCGCCCGAGGGCCCTGCCTGGTCACGCTCCGCTACCGCCTCCGGGCCCGCCGGACGCATCGCAGCCGAGGAGTACGTGCTCGTCTTCGTCGCCCACCACATCAGCGCCGACGGCTGGTCGATGGCCCCGCTGACCCGCGACGTCATGGTGGCCTACGCCGCCCGCGCCACGGGTGAGCGTCCGGGCTGGGCACCGCTGCCGGTGCAGTACGCCGACTTCAGCGTCTGGCAGCGCGAGGTGCTCGGCTCCGAAGCCGACGAGACCAGCCTGATCTCCCAGCAGGCCGACTACTGGAAGCGCGCGCTCGCCGGTGTCCCCGACGAGCTGAACCTGCCGCTGGACCGGCCGCGTCCGAGCACGCAGTCCTTCGCCGGTGGCCGGGTGCTGTTCCCGATCGGCACCGAGATCCACGCCGGACTCTCGGCCATCGCCCGCGAGCAGAACGCGACGCTGTTCATGGTCGTGCACACCGCCCTCGCGGTGTTCCTGGCACGCATGTCGGGCACCGAGGACATCGTCATCGGCACCCCGATCGCCGGCCGTGGCGAGGCCGAACTCGACGACGTCATCGGCATGTTCGTCAACACCCTGGCCCTGCGCACCCAGGTCGGCGCCCAGCTCACCTTCCGCGAGCTGCTGACCCAGGCCAAGGAAGCCGACCTGGCCGCGTTCGCGCACGCCGACATCCCGTTCGAGCGCCTGGTGGAACTGCTCAACCCCGAGCGCTCCACCGCGCGGCACCCGCTGTTCCAGGTGGCGCTGTCGTTCGAGAACCTGCCCGACGCCGGCTTCGAACTGCCGGGCCTGTCGGTCTCGGCCGTCGACTTCGACGTCGACACCGCCAAGTTCGACCTGCTGCTCACCGTGCGTGAGGCGCAGGCCGGCGACGCGGCGGGCGCCTACGCCGAGTTCTCCTACGCCAGTGACCTGTTCGATCAGTCGACGGTCGAGACGTTCGCGCAGCGCTTCCAGCGGCTGCTCGCCGAGGTCGTCGCCGACACCACCACCCCGGTCGGCGATCTCGAACTCCTCGACGGCACCGAGCGCACCGAACTGCTCACCCGCACCGGCGGTCCCGCCGCGTCGACGAGCACGCTGCCCGAACTGCTGGCCCAGGCCGTGGCGGCCAACCCGACCGGTCAGGCCATCGTCGCCCCCGGCGCAGCGGCCGACACCGGACTGCTCGGCGCACTCCTCGCGACGGAGCCGGGCGACCTTCGCTCGCTGACCTACGCCGAGCTGGACGCGGCCTCCTCGCGCCTGGCGCGGGTGCTCATCGAGCGCGGTGCCGCACCGGAGACGGTCGTGGCCATCGCCATGCAGCGCTCGCTCGAGACGACCTTGGCCATCTGGGCCGTGGTCAAGTCGGGCGCGGCGTTCCTGCCGGTCGACCCGAAGTATCCGGCCGAGCGCATCGCGCACATGATGTCGGATTCGGGTGCGGCACTGGGCATCACGATGTCGTCCGAGGTCGATCATCTGCCCGCGCCCGCACTGGGCGATTGGCTGGTCCTCGACGACGCGGCGCTGCACACCGAGCTCGCCGAACAGTCCGCAGCGCCGATCACCGACGCGGATCGCCACGGCGCCGTCCGGTCCGGCAGCACGGCCTACATGATCTACACCTCGGGCTCGACCGGCCTGCCCAAGGGCGTCGTCGTGAGCCACACCGGTGTGGCCAACTTCGCCGCCGCCCAGGTGGCGCAGTTCGGCCTCGACACGGACGCGCGCACGCTGGCGTTCGCGTCGCCGTCGTTCGACGCGTCGATCCTCGAGTTCCTGCTCGCGGTCGGCTCGGCGGGCACCCTCGTGATCACGCCGGTCGGCGTGGTCGGCGGCGAGGAGCTGGCCGAGATCATCGTGGGCGAGCGGCTGACCCACGTGTTCCTCACCCCGCTGGTCGCGGCGTCGATGGAACCCGCGGCGCTGGCCGGACTGGAGGCGCTGATCGTCGGTGGCGACAAGGCCCCCGTCGACCTGGTGGCGAACTGGCACAGCGCGGGCACCGATCCGGCGCAGCACCGGTTCTACAACGCCTACGGCCCGACCGAGGCGACCATCGCGACCAACCTGTCCGACCCGCTGCTGCCCGGCGACACCATGAACATCGGTGGCCCGATCGCGGGCGCCACCGTGTTCGTGCTCGACAATCGCCTGCGCCCGGTCCCCGAGGGCGTGGCCGGTGAGCTGTACCTGGGCGGCGTCGCGCTGGCCCGCGGCTACCACGCGCGTCCCGGCTTGACGGCCGAGCGTTTCGTGGCCAACCCGTACGCCGAGGGCGAGCGGCTGTACCGCACCGGTGACGTCGTCGCCTGGCGCACCGTCAACGGCAAGGCCGTCGTGGAGTACGTGGGCCGCAACGACTTCCAGGTGAAGATCCGTGGCTTCCGCATCGAACTGGGCGAGATCGACGCGGTCCTCACCGCGCACGGCGACGTCGAGTTCGCCGCCACCATCGGCCGCACCACCGACGCGGGCGCCACCATCCTGGTGTCCTACGTCCGGGCGACCCCCGGCGCGGCCGCCGACCCGGCCGAGCTGGTCGAGTACGCGGCGCAGCAGCTGCCCGCGCACATGGTGCCCGCCGCCGTCATGGTGCTCGACGAGATCCCGCTGACCCCCGCGGGCAAGCTGGATCGTCGCGCGCTGCCCGAGCCGGTGCTCGCCCCGCGCGAGTTCCGCACGCCGACCAGCGAGGTCGAGGCGATCATCGCCACCGTCTTCGCCGAGGTGCTCGGCGTCGACGCCGTCGGCCTGGACGACTCGTTCTTCGCCCTCGGCGGTGACTCGATCCTGTCCATCCAGCTGGTCTCGCGGGCCAAGGACCGCGGCGTGCTGTTCAAGCCGCGCGACGTGTTCGAGAAGCGCAGCGTGGCCGGGCTGGCCGAGATCGCCGTGCTCGCGGGCGACGCCGACCAGATCGTGCTCGAGGAGCTGCCGGGCGGCGGTGTCGGTGACATCCCGATGCTGCCGATCATGCGCCAGATCCTGAGCAGCGGCTCCACCTACGACCGGTTCTCCCAGTCGATGGTGCTGCGCCTGCCGGAGAACCTCACCGACGAGGTCCTGCACGCGACCATCGGCGCGGTCTTCGACCACCACGACGTGCTGCGTTCGCGGGTGGCCGAGGATGCCGAGAAGGGCTGGGTCTTTGAGGCTTTGGCGCCCGGCGAGGTCGACGTGGCCGCGCTGGTGCGGCGCGTCGAGGTGGCCGGTGAGGTCACCGACGAGCAGCTGTCCAAGCAGGCTTCGGTCGAATACGACGAGGCCATGGGCCGACTCGATCCGGCGAACGCCGCCATGGTGCAGTTCGTCTGGTTCGCCTTCGGCGAGAACCCCGACGGCCCGCGCCGTCGCGACGCGCTGCTCATCGTCGGCCACCACTTCGTGATCGACGGTGTCTCCTGGCGCATCCTGATCCCGGACCTCGGCATGGCCTGGGGCCAGATCGCGGCCGGTCAGCCGGTCGCGCTGCCCGCCAACGGCACCTCCATGCGGCGCTGGGCGCACAGCCTGGTCGAGCAGTCGACCGATCGCCGCGCGGAACTGCCGTTCTGGCGCGAGGTCTCGGCCACGACCGATCCGCGCCTGGGCGCGCGGGCGTTCGACCCGCGGGTCGACACCTTCGCCACCGTCGACCGGGTGCAGGTCACCCTGTCGCCGGAGGTCACCGACGCGGTGCTCACGGCCATCCCCGGCCTGTACCACGGCGGTGTCAACGACGGTCTGCTCACCGCGCTCGCCCTGGCCGTATCGCGGTGGCGCGGTGACGAATCCGGGACCGCGGCGCTGATCAAGCTGGAGGGCCACGGCCGCCAGGAGGAGATCGTCGCCGGTGCCGACCTCTCGCGCACCGTCGGCTGGTTCACCACCGCGTTCCCGGTCCGCCTGGATCTGGCCGGTGCCGATCTCGACGACGCCTTCGCCGGCGGCGCCGTGCTCGGCGAGGTGATCAAGTCGGTCAAGGAGCAGATGCTGGCCGTGCCCGACAAGGGCATCGGCTACGGCATGCTGAAGTACCTGACCACCGAGGGCGCCGATCTGCCGTCCGTCGGCCAG
This sequence comes from Nocardia sp. NPDC050718, assembly GCF_040654235.1. NCBI lineage: Bacteria > Bacillati > Actinomycetota > Actinomycetes > Mycobacteriales > Nocardiaceae > Nocardia > Nocardia sp. NPDC050718. Next base: position 1,003,087 of record NZ_JBFAHQ010000001.1, read on the forward strand.
ATCAGCTTCAACTACCTCGGTCGCGCGACGGCGGGCGAGATCCCCGCCGAGCTCGCCGAACTCGGCTGGGTGCCGGTGGCCGACCTGGGCCAGCTCGACGCCGAGATGGACCTGGACATGCCCGCCAACGCGACGCTGGACATCAACGCCATCGTCAACGACGGCGACGAGGGCCCGCAGCTGGGCGCGAACATCGCGTTCCCGACCGGGCTGCTCACCGCCGACCAGGCCCAGGAGTTCGCCGACCTGTTCGTGGCCGCGCTCACCGCGCTGGCCACCCACGCGCAGCGCGCCGACGCGGGCGGTTTCACCCCGTCCGACATGCCGCTGGTGCGGGTGGAGCAGTCCGATATCGAGCTGTGGGAAGGCACCTACCCGGCGCTGTCGGAGATCTGGCCGCTCTCGCCGCTGCAGGCGGGCCTGATGTTCCACGCCATGCTCAGCTCGGCGACCGTCGACGTCTACACCGTGCAGGCCGTCCTCGACCTGACCGGCACGCTCGACACCGAGCGGCTGCGGCGCGCGGCCCAGGCCGTGCTCGACCGGTACCCGAACCTGCGGACCGCGTTCGTCACCGACTCGGCCGGTCAGCCGGTGCAGGTCGTGATGTCGGAGCTCGAGGTCCCGTGGCGCGAGGTCGACCTGACCGACCTGCCGGAGGCCGAGCGCCTGCCGCGCATGCAGCAGCTGCTGGTCGCCGACCGGGCCAACCAGTTCGACATGGCGACGGCCCCGCTGATCCGCTTCGGCCTGTACAAGACCGACGAGGGCGTGTCCCACCTGGCGATCACGGTGCACCACATCCTGATCGACGGCTGGTCCATGCCGCTGCTCATGCGCGACCTGCTGGTCCTCTACGCGGTGCACGGTGACCTCACCGCGCTGCCGCGGGTGGCCTCCTACCGCAACTTCCTGTCCTTCCTCTCGGGCTGGGATCGTGAGGTGTCGCTGGGGGTCTGGGCCGAGGCGCTGGCCGGGGTCGAGGGCCCCACCCAGCTGGCGCCCGCGCCGCGCACCGAGGAGCGCTACGAGCTGGGCAAGGTCATCGTCGAGATCGACGCCGACCGCACCAGGGCGCTCGGCAAGTTCGCCGGTGAACTCGGCGTCACCGTGAACACGCTGCTGCAGACCGCGTGGGGCATCGTCGTCGGCCGCCTCACCGGCCGTGACGACGTGGTGTTCGGCGCGACCGTGTCCGGCCGCCCGGCCGAGCTGCCCGGTGTCGAGTCGATGGTCGGCCTGTTCATCAACACCCTGCCGGTGCGGATCCAGATCGACGACCGGATCAGCGCGGAGGAGCTGACCAAGCGGGTGCAGGCCGAGCAGGCCGACCTGCTCAGCCACCACTACGTCGGGCTGTCCGACATCCAGCGGGTGGCCGGCGCGGGTGCCGCGTTCGACACGCTGCTGGTGTTCGAGTCGTACCCGATGGACAAGGACGCCGTCACCGCGGCGAGCTCGATCGACGGCATGCAGGTCACCGGTGTCGGCCTCGACGACGCCACCCACTACCCGCTCACGCTGGTGGTGATGGCCGAGGCCACCATCGAGATCACCATGCGCTACCTGCGCAGCACCTACACCGAGGACGAGGTCCGCACGCTGTCCGCGCGACTGCTGCGGGTCCTCGACGAGTTGCTCGACAACCCGACCGGCCTGGTCGGCGACATCGACATCCTCGACGCGGGTGAACGCGCCCAGTTGCTCGCCGAATCCGGTGTGACCGCGGCGGTCTCGGCCCCCGTCGGCACGGCCGGTGTCGGCGCGCAGACGGTCGCCAAGGTGCTCGCCGAGGTCGTCGAAGCGGACCCGCAGGCCCCCGCTCTGCTCCGCGGCGACAGCGAGATCGCCTACAGCGCACTGGATCGCAAGTCCTCGCAGCTGGCCCGCGTGCTCATCGCGCGCGGTGCGGGCCCCGGCGACATCGTCGCGATCTCGCTGCCGCGCAGCGTGGATTCCGTCCTCGCCGCCTGGGCCATCCAGAAGGCCGGGGCCGCGGTCCTGTTCGCCGGCGAGCTGTCCGGCGTCGAGATCGCCGCGACCGGTGCGGCCTACGGCATCAGCGACGCCCCCGTCGCCGGTGCCGCGGGCGACTGGCTGATCCTGCCCGACGTGGAAGCCGAGATCGCCGCCGCCGCGGCGCATCCCGTCTCCTACGCCGACCGGGTCCGCCCGCTGTCGGAGGACCACCCCGCCTTCGTCCTGGCCACCGCCGGTGCGATCTCGACGCTCACCCAGAGCGCCGCGCTCGCCCTCGCCGAGTCCCTGCGCGACACCCACGGCGTCGACTACGAAGGCACCACCTTCACCACCCACGCCTCCGGCCCGGCGGCCGTCCAGGAATTCCTGGTCTCCGCCACCGCGGGCGCCCTGTCGGTCCTCCCCGACGGCCCGGTCGCCGACGACCTGACCGACGGCGAGGTCACCCACTGGTTCGTCGCCCCCGGCGACCCGACCGACGCGGCCGACGGCGACATCACGGTGATCGTCGCCGAGTAGCCCCACGCTGCTCGCCTACCCTGTTTCCCCTGGTAGGCGAGCAGCACCAGCACTCCACGGGCGACCGCCAGCCCGGTGCGCTGCTCCCGCGCTAGCGTCCGCTGATCCGTTCGCTCCCGCCGCGCACCCCCGTGATATCCGGGGCGTGACGTGCTGTCTTTCGTTCCGAAATGCTCGCGACGCGGAACCGGGATATGGTCCGGGTTCGCTACGGGAACGGGAAGGGAGCGGTTGCCATAACGCTTCGGATTTGGCTGAGCAGTGCGGGCGCGGCGACTGTTCAAGTGATGCGGTTACTGCGCGAGAACCCCGACGGTGTGGATGTCACCGTCTATGCCAGCAATGTGGATCCGAGTGCGGCTGCCCTCTCGGTGTGCGATGTATCGGCGATCGAACCTCGGTATGTCGGCAACGAGGAATACGCGCAGTTCGCGCTCGACTTCTGTCGGACGCACCGGATCGATGTCCTCATCCCGCCCCGGCGCCTGGACGCGCTCGCGGGCCGGGCCGCGGACTTCGCCGCGATCGGCACCAGTCTCATGTGTTCGCCGCCCGCGGCGGTGCGGGCGCTGACCAGCAAGGTCCGCACCTACGAGAGTGCCGGGGCGGCGGGCATTCCCGTGCCGCCGTGGCGGGAGGCCACCGACGCCGACGAGTTCTACGCCGCCGTCGACGAGCTCTCGCGCGGCGGGGAAACGCTGTGCATCAAGCCCAGCGGCGAGTATTCGGCGTTCGGCTTCCGCATTCTCGACGACCGCCCGCTGACCCTGGCCAGCCTGCGGGTGGCGCCGCGCCCCGTCGCCTCGGTCGAGGCGGTGGCGGGTGCCTTGCGCCGCGCGGCGGAGGAGGGCGAATCCGTGCCCCCGCTGCTCGTCATGCCGTTCCTCGAGGGCCCGGAGATCAGCATCGACTGCCTCTCGGCGCCGGGAGGTGAACTCCTGGTGGGCATTCCGCGCGCCAAACAGGGGCGCTTCCGCATGCTCCTGGACGACCCCGAGGTCGTCGACATCGCCCGCCGCCTGGTCCGCCATTTCGAACTGGCCTACCTGACCAACGTGCAATTGCGCTACCGGGCCGGACAGCCCGTCCTGCTCGAAGCCAACCCCCGCCCCTCGGCGGGCCTGTTCCACACCGCCTTCGCCGACATCAACCTCCCGTGGGCCGCTGTCCGGCTGCTCCTGGAACGGGATACCGGCTTGCGGCGCCCGCCACGCCTCGGCGCCTGCCTCGCCGTCGCCGAAGCGGTCATGGAGGTCACGCCTCACGCGGATCAGGCGCCCGACGGGCTTCGCCGGAGCGCCGACCTGGTTCCGGGCTGATCGAGCCACCCGATCGCGCGGCGTTCGGAAACGCTGACGTCCTAGGTGGGCCGGAGCAACTGTTCCAGCCCACCTAGGAGCAGATCGAGCCCGAAGGTGAAATCGGCGATACCGGAATGGGTTCCGTCGATGACGAGCGCGGCCAGGGCGTGCATGTGGGGGTGTGTCTCGAGGGGGATGAGAGGCAGGAATCGCTCTGCCGCCGAAGCGTATTCGGCGGGGTCGAGGGGGAAGTTGATGGCTTGCAGGGTGAAGCCGTAGATGTGGCTGTCGAGGGCGTTCCACGCGCGGTCGGCCTGCTCGTAGCTGAAGCCCGCGGTGATCAGGCAGGCCAGGGTGGCGTCGATGTAGCGGAGCATGGCGGGGCCGACATTGACCCGGGAACCGAGCAGGCCGGTGGCCCAGCGGTGCCGGAGCAGGACCTCGTGCGCCGAGGTCGCGCGGTGGCGTAGCTCGGCCCGCCAGTCGCCGTCGGCGCGGGGGACGTAGATCTCGGCGACGACCAGGTCGACGATGCCGTCGAGCAGGTCCTCCTTGTTGGCGACGTGGTTGTACAGCGACATCGCCTCCACACCGACCGCCTTGGCGAGCTTGCGCATCGACAGTGCGTCCAGGCCCTCCTGATCGGCGAGGTCGATCGCGGCGCGCAGGACTCGTTCCCTGGTCAACGGGGTGCGTGGCATGCGGCTCCTGACTCGTTCCTTGACCCACTTACGGCGTAAGCGTACCGTCTGAACCATCAGGCTTACGCTGTAAGTGCGAAATGAGGGACGGCATGACCGAGGTGGATACGGCGTCGATGACCGCGTGGGTGGCTCCCCGGTACGGCGGGAGCGAGGTGCTGCGGACCGAGATCGTGCCGCGCCCGGTGGCGGGTCCGCGCGAGGTGGTGGTCCGGGTGCGGGCGGCTTCGCTGTGCAGCGGGGACCTGCACCTGCTCACCGGGACCCCATATCTGCTGCGGCTCGGGTTCGGGCTGCGCAGGCCCAAGCATCGGATGATCGGGCAGAACCTCGCGGGCGAGGTGGTCGGAGTCGGCGAGCTGGTCACCGAATTCCAGGTGGGTGACCGGGTTTTCGGTGTCGTGCCGAGTGGCGCCTTCGCCGAATACGCGACCGCCGATGTCGATGCGATCGCCACCGTGCCCGCCGCGATGAGTATGGAAGAGGCCGCGGCGATACCGGATTCGGGCATGACGGCCCTGCAGGGTCTGCGCGACATCGGTGAAGTCGCACCGGGACACCGGGTTCTGATCAATGGCGCGTCCGGCGGGGTCGGCAGTTTCGCGGTACAGATCGCGAAGGCGCTCGGGGCGCACGTGACCGCGGTGTGCAGTACCCGGCACCGCGAGATGGTGCGCGGTATCGGCGCGGATGTCGTGATCGATTACACCGCGGAGGATTTCACCGACACGGACGTGCCGTACGACGTGCTCTTCGATCTGGCGGGCAACCGCGGACTCCGCGAATGCCGCCGGGTGCTGACGGCGGATGGCGTGTTCATCTCCTCCGCCGCCGCACCCGGCGACAACTGGTTCGGCCCCGTGCGCTGGCTCGGCGAGGTCGTCCTGACCGACCTGTTCGTCCGTCAGACGCTGAAAGCGCTGCTCATGCGCCCCGCGGCGGCCGACCTGCGATATCTCGCGGGCCTAGCCGCCGACGGAGCGCTGCGCCCGGTGATCGAGCGCCGCCTGCCGCTGTCGGACGCGGCGGCCGCCGTCGAGATCTTCGCGCGGGGGCACGCCTCGGGGAAGACCGTCCTCACCACACCGTGAGAGCGGGCGCTCAGGCGCCGGTGAACAGCGCGGTCAGGTCGAGCGTGTGCGCCATGGCCGCGGCGCCCGCGTCGTTGAGGTGCATGCCGTCGCCACTGTCGAACTCGGGGCGGAGGAAGTCGGGCCGCTCCGGGTCGGCCACCGCGCGGTCGACATCGAAGACCGAGTCGAAGAGATCGGTGGTCCGCAGCCAGTCGTTGACAGCGTGCCGGGTCGGCTGGGTTTCCAGCAGCGGCATGCCGGGGAAGACGCAGCCGGCGTAGGGGCCGATGGTGGCGACGTGCACGCGCAGACCGGCCGCGTGCACGCGCTCGGCGAGCTCGGTGAAACCGGCGATCAGCTGCTCGGTGGTGGCGGAGGGCTGGCCGCCCATTGCGCCGAGGATCAGGTCGTTGATGCCGAAGTTCACCAGGATGTCGGTGACGCCGGGCACCTGGATGGCGTCGGAATCCAGACGCGCCAAGCCGGATTCGCCGATCTCGCGCGCGGTGAGCCGATTGCCCGCGATGCCGTTGTTGACCACCCAGCCCCGGGTCAGGCGCTCGTTGACGACGTCGACGGAACGGCGATTGGCGCTGAGTGTGGTGCCGACACCTTCGAACCAGGAGTCGCCGAACGCCACGGCGATCGGGGGCTGCGCCGCGCCGAGTACGTCGACACCGGTGACGAAGAATCGGAACGGAACCTCCTGCGCGCCGGGCAGTTCCACGTCGGCGGTGCGGTCGCCCGCCGCGAGGTAGGCGATCTCGCCGGGCTGGTGGGAGAAGGTGGCCTGGCCGGTCGGTCCGGGGAGGTACAGGCTGAGCAGCAGGTCGTCACCCGCGGCGACGGCCAGGTCGAGCGGATCGCTCACCAGCTCGGCGCCGGGCTCGATGACCGTGATCGGCGCGCCGCCGAAGCGAACCTCGACGTCGGCGGTGATCGCCGAACCTTCCTTGCGCGCGGCCAGGCGCGCGCCGCCGATCATCAGCGGCGTCGACCCGTACCGGTTGGACAGGCGGACCCGCACCGCGTCGCCGCCGCCCGCCATGTGCAGCACCTGCCGCACCGTCTCGTCGCTGAACGACCGCGATTCGGCGAGCTTGATCTGCTCGTCCGGGCTGATGACACCCGACCGGAACCCGGCGACCCACGTCTGCTGCATGACCACTCCATTAGTTGCTGCGAGGAATATTGCGTAGACATAGATCTACTCCTAAGTATTCCTCGTGTCAACTATCCGCATGGCAAGCATCGGCTAGGGTGGTCTCATGCACGAACTGTTCGACGACCCCCGGTTGACCATCTCCGGCCTGCTCTTCGAGGCCAACAGTGGGCTGATCGCGAAGGTCGAACCGACCTGGCACGCGCACGGCCTCTCCGGCCTCGACCTCAACGCCCTCATGCGCCTGAGCCGCTCACCGAACCGCCGCCTGCGCATGTCCGACCTGGCCACCCAGACGGACCTGTCGACCAGCGGCGTCACCCGCCTGGTCGACCGTCTGGCCAAGGCGGGCCTCGTCGAACGGCAACTCGATCCCACCGACCGCCGCAGTGCCTACGCGGCCCTGACCTCGGCGGGGGCGAGCCGCCTCGAAGAAGTCCTCCCGGACTACCTCGACGCACTGGAGACTTGGCTCACCGGCCTGCTCACCCCGGACCAGCTCGACGGGCTGGTCACCGGCCTGCGCATCATCCGCGATGCCACCAACCCCTCGGCCACGGCCATCGCCGACCAGCCGCCCCGGACCTGAGCCGGGGTCAGTCGGTGAGTTCGCCGGTGGCGCGCCAGGAGTGGCGTTCGGCGGCGAACGCGTCGGCCTGCACCGCGCGGAAATCGGTGATGGCGGCGTCGTTGTCGCGCAGGAAGGCGCGGTAGTCGGCCAGGCGGAACTCGCCGTCCTCGGTCGCGACGTCGACCTTTCCCGCGGCGAAGTCGGCCCGGAGGTCGAGCAGCTCGTCGGGCTCGACCGGATGCCAGCGAATGCGGTCGAAATACCGCAGCAGCCAGGGTGTTTCGGGGTCGGTGGCGAAACGGTCGACACCGGGCCCCGCGGTGCCGGTTGGTCGCGCGCGATGGTTCCAGACCTGGGTGGTGCGGCCGACGAACTGGTAGCCGCCGGGTCCTTCCATGCCGTAGATGCACAGGTACGCGCCGCCGATGCCGACGGCGTTCTCGGGCGTCCAGGTACGGGCGGGGTTGTACTTGGTGGTGACCAGCCGGTGGCGGGGATCGGTGGGTGTGGCGACCGGGGCACCCAGGTAGACATCGCCCAGGCCGAGGACCAGGTATTCGGCGTCGAAGACGGTGCGGTAGACGTCGTCCACCGAGTCCAGGCCGTTCATGCGGCGGATGAACTCGATGTTCCACGGGCACCACGGAGCGTCGGCGCGGACACCGTGCATGTAGCGGGTGATCGCCTCACGGGTGGCGGGATCGTCCCAGGAGAGCGGGAGATGCACGGTGCGGCTCGGGACGACGAGCTGATCGGAATTCGGCAGCTGTGCTTCGGCTTCGGCGAGCAGGTCCAGCAGCCGGGCGATCGGAAGGACGGCCGGGTCGACCCGGATCTGCAGGGAGCGGATGCCCGGGGTGAGTTCGACGACCCCGCGCGGCCCGGCCGCGATCAGGTGCTGGTGCAGGGCGTGGACCCGCGCGCGGAGGCCGAGATCCAAAGTGAGTGTGCCGTATTCGACGAGGACGCCGTCGTCGCCCTGGCGACGGTAGGTCACGCCGGTCTCGTCGTCGATCGCGGTGCGGCGCAGGATGCCGTCGTCGCCGTCGCGCCCGGCCGAGAGGACCGTGCCGAACGATGCGCGGCGGCGCGCGCCGAGTTCGCCGGCGGGCGCGGCGTGTTCGGCACGGACGGGGACGAAACGGACCTTGTCGCCCGGGGTGAGCTGGCCGAGCTTCCAGCGATCGGCCGCGACCACCGTCACCGGGCAGACGAAGCCGCCCAGGCTGGGGCCGTCGGGGCCGAGCAGGATCGGGGTGTCGCCGGTGAAGTCGAGCGCGCCGATCGAGTAGGCGTTGTCGTGGATGTTGGACGGGTGCAGGCCCGCCTCGCCGCCGTCGGTGCGGGCCCACTCCGGCTTCGGGCCGATCAGGCGCACGCCGGTGCGGTCGGAGTTGAAGTGCACCTCGTAGTCGGTGCCGATGATGGTGTCGAAGTCGGCACGGGTGAAGAACTCCGGCGCGCCGTGCGGTCCCTCGGTGACGGCCAGCTCCCAGCGGTGCCCGAAGGCGGGGATATCGCCCATCGGGACCGCCGGAGCGAGGCGGGTCCCCGGTGCGCCCAGCGTCAGCGACTCGTCGGCGCGCAGGGCAGCGCCGGTACCGCCGCCGAACTTGCCGAGGGTGAAAGTCGCCGTGCTGCCGAGGAATCGCTCGACCTCGATACCGCCGGCCACCAGGATGTAGGTGCGCATGCCGGGGCCGCGGATGGCGCCGACGTCGAGGACGCCACCAGCCGGGACCTCGACGGTGCGCCACTGCTCGACCGGCCGTCCGTCGACCCGCACGTCGGCGACCGCGCCGGTGACACACACCCACGTCGACTCGCTGAAGCGCAGCGCGGGCCCACCGAGGGTGCATTCGAGCCCCGCCGCGCCCTCCGGGTTGCCGAGCACCCGATTGCCGAGCCGGAACGACAGATCGTCCATCGGGCCGGACGGCGGAACGCCGATGTGCCAGTAGCCGATTCGACCGGGCCAGTCCTGCACGGTCGTTTGCATGCCGGGGCGGAGGACCTGCAGGGACCGGGTGCCCGCGACCGGGTCGAGCGCTGAGGGGCCGACTTCGGCCGGGCGCGTGCCGGTAGGGGCGGCCACGGGAGTGTGGCGCTCCGGGGTGACCGAGGGGAGGGCGGTGTCGACCACGGCGGATCGGGTGTCGGTGAGACTCATCGGGTCACCACCATGCGGACCGGCGTCGGGTCGAAACCGTTGCAGGGATTGTTGATCTGCGGGCAGTTGGAGACCAGCACGAGGGTATCGACCTCGGCGCGCAGGGTGACCTTCTTGCCCGGCGCCGACAGTCCGTCGACGATGCCGAGCGTGCCGTCGGCCTCGACCGGGACATTCATGAACCAGTTGATGTTGGACACCAGATCCCGCTTGCCCAGCCCCCATTCGAGCGCGGCGGTGAGGAAGTTCTCCACGCAGGCGTGCTGGTGGCGGGTGTGGTGGCCGTAGCGCAGGGTGTTGGATTCCTGCGAGCAGGCACCGGCGATGGTGTCGTGGTTGCCGACCTCGTCGGCGACCACCGTCATCAGCGGGGTGCCCGCCTCGGTCAGCAGGACGCTGCCGGTGGTGAGGAAGATATTGCGCTGCGCGGCGATCGTGGCCTGGGCGCTGTAGCGATCGGTGCGGTCGGCGGCGGAGTAGAGCAGGCAGTCGACGGCTTGATTGCCGTGCAGGTCGATGATCTCGAGCTGATCGCCCGCGCGGACGATCGCCGACCACGGCGCCTGGGCGGGGACGGTCTCGTCGAGGACGACGGTGCGGGTGGTCGCCGTGCTCATGCCAGAACCTCCGAGGTCGGTGCGGCCGCCCAGGCGGCTTCGGTGTTGTCCACGGCCCGTCGGTACTCGGGGTCGTCGTTGGGGATGGTGGCGAGCTCGGCCGGGGCGGACCAGGCGAGCAGGTCGAGGTCGCCGGTGGGCCGATCGTCGAGCGGGTGGGCGGCATTGGCGACCAGCAGCGTCACCGGGAGGTGGATCAGCAGGTCGACCGCGGCGCCCGCGTTGGCGTTGCCGGTCGGGACGAGAGCGCCGTCGGCCTCGACCCGGACGCCACGGAACAGCGAGACCGACGGACCGATGTCGCGGGGCTCCAGCCCCTGCTTGGCCCCGGCCAGGTGCAGCTGGTGGCGGCCCTCGGCGCTCGGTCCGCACAGCGTGTCGTGGTGGCCGGACGAATCGGCGAGGACGGTGGCGAGCACCCGGCCCTGATCGGACAGCAGGGGGTGGCCCGCGCTCAGGTAGGCCTGCCACGGCACCTTCACGGTGTCGGCGACATTGAGCCGCTCCCACGGTGATTCGGCGCGCAGCAGGAACAGGTGCGCGCAGGCGGTGCCGGACGGATCGGCCAGCCGGACCCGAGTGCCCCGGCCCAGCACCACATTCGCGTAGCCGCCGGTGGGGATGCGTTGCGCGAGAACGACTGCGGCGGGATCGACCCCGGCGGGCGTCTCCGGCCGCGCGATCGTGGCCGTGGCGGCCTGAGCGCGCGCGTGCGCCCTGGCACCGTCGGTGGACTGGGTACTCGTCATCGTGATCTCCTCGGCGAGCGATGGGCGGGAACGGATCGATCGGGCACGGCGTGCAGGCCGTGTGCGTGGCGCCGCGATTCCCGGTCGAATCGCGGCGCCTGCGCGAATTACGCGGTAGCGGGGACGGTTTCGGTGCGGGGGAGTTCGTCCTTGGTGGCCACCACGAAGCGGTAGACGATGGCGCCGACGGTGAGGATCACCGCCACCGACAGCGGACCGGCCCACAGCTGCCACCAGCTGCCGCCCGCCGGGGTGTAGACCTCCGGGCGCGGCCACGCCAGGTTGATCACCATCGCGATGCCCCAGACCACCGCGAGGGCGTTGATCGGGACGCCCCAGCGGCCGAGGGTGAACAGCGTCGGGTCGTCCACGGCGGGCAGGCCCTTGATCCGGCGCACCAGCAGCGGCACGGTGACCAGCAGGTACGCCAGGTACAGGCTGACGATGCAGACGCTGGCCAGAGTGGCGAAGATGGCCGGGTTGCCGAGGTTGAGTACCAGCAGGCCGATGCCGAGCGCGCCGATCACCACGGCGGGCCACACCGGGGTGCCGAAGCGCGGGTGCACGGTCGACAGGGCCTTGGAGAAGGGCAGCTTGCCGTCGCGGGCCATCGAGAACATCAGGCGCGAGCCGGCCGTCTGGATCGCCAGCGTGCACACGATCACCGCGACCGCGACACAGCCGAGCAGGACCGATCCGGCGGGACTGTTCAGCTTCGCGGTGATGACGTACGCCAGTCCGCCCGAGGCCAATTCACCGTCGGACAGGCTGGGCGCGGCCATCAGCGCGCCGAGCAGCATGAGCCCGCCGCCCAGTGCCGACACCGACAGGGCGAGCAGAATGGTGCGCGGGGCGACCCGGCGCGGGTTCTTGGTCTCCTCGGAGAGCTCACCGGCGGAGTCGAAGCCGACCATCACGTACGCGGCCATCAGGCCGGAGACCAGGAACGCCGCCCAGTACGGGCCGGGGGCGGCCTGGTCGGTCTGCAGGACCACACCGGGGCCGCGCTCGGTGCTGGTGAAGAACAGCGCGACGATCGCCAGCACGCCGACGATCTCCACGGTGACGCCGATGGAGTTGATCTTCGACATCAGGTCGATGCCGATCACGTTGATCGTGGTGGTGACCACCAGCAGCACGCTGCCGAGCAGCACCGCGTTCATCGCGCCGTCGCGGGAGGTCAGCGCGGTGTCGGTGCCGATGAACTGGAATCCGCTCCAGATCGTCGGCAGCACCACCTGCAGGGCGATGGCGGCCGCGGCGGCCGTGACAACCTGCGCGATCACCATCATCCAGCCGGCGAACCAGCCGATCAGCCCGCCCGCCAGGCGGCGCGACCACTGATAGATACAGCCGGAGATCGGATACCGGGCGGCCAGTTCGGCGAAGTTCAATGCCACCAGGAACTGGCCGGCGAAGACCAGCGGCCAGGTCCAGAAGAACGCGGCGCCGCCGAACGAATAGCCGAAGCCGAAGAACTGGAAGATCGTGGTGAGGATGGAGACGAACGAGAACCCTGCCGCGAAGGACGCGTAGCGCCCGAGCTTGCGGTGCAGGACCGGTTGGTAGCCGAATGCGGCGAGATCGGCGCTGTCGCGGCCGGTGTCGGGCGGAACAGCAGCGGTATCGAGTGTCGTGGCCATGTCGGTGTCCTTCGGCGGTGCGGCCAAATATCTATCAGTCGATAGTTTTGCGCGCGCGATCGCTCGAACGGTGTCGTGCGTGTATCGGCTGTGGGGCCCGCGGTAACTTCTGCGTTGCCCACGTTTCTATCGAGTGACAGGAATTCGACCGACCGGCATCGTCCCTGGTGAGGTGCCCGCTGCGGCCCAGGTCGGGACCCGGTGACAGAATCTTGGGGTGGCAAACCTCGGTCCCGGGCGTCCCCGGCTGGAACAGCGGCGTAGGCAGGGGACGACGCCGCGCGCGGAGATCCTCGACGCGGCGGCGGAACTGTTCACCACCAAGGGCTATGCCAATACCTCCACCAGGGCGGTGGCCGACGCGGTCGGGATCAGGCAGGCCTCGCTGTATCACCACTTCGCCGCCAAGGACGACATCCTCGACGCGCTGCTCGCCGAAACCGTCGCGGGCCCGGTCGAGCTGGCGCAGCGGATGATCGGCGAGCAGGCGGCTGCGGCGACGAAGCTCTACGCGCTCGCGCTGTTCGACGTGCGCCAGTTGCGCAGCGCGCGCTGGAATCTCGGCGCGCTGTATCTGCTGCCCGAACTGCGCACCGAACGATTCGCCGCGTTCCGGCGCCGCCGCGACGAGCTCCGCGAGCACTACGAACGGCTCACCGCCGAATCCTGCGCCGCCGCAGGGCAGTCCGATGAGGTGCGGATGTTGCCGTTCCGGCTGGTCGAGACGGTGATCGCGATCCGGTCCGACGAGGGGGCCGCGGCCGCCGAGACCGAGCACGTCATCCCGGACGCGATCATGCGGATAGTCGGGCACCGTGGCGAGGTCGGCGCGGACGCCGAGGCCCTGCTCGCGCGCCTCGGCGAGATCGACACCGATCCCGCCTGAGCGCCGACTTCCCTCAGCTCTCGATGAACGCCAGGATGTCCTGGATGAGCTCCTGCTGGTAGGCGCCGAAGATGCCGTGCGGAGCGCCGGGGTACACCTCGAGCGTCCCGTTCTTCACCAGCTCGATCGACTTCAGCGCGGCGCCCGCGATCGGCACGATCTGGTCGTCGTCGCCGTGCGCGATGAGGATCGGCACCTCGAGCGCCCGCAGATCCTCGGTGAAGTCGGTCGCCGAGAACGCGGCGACGCACTCGTAGGCGGCCTGGATACCCGCGAGCATGCCCTGGCGCCAGAAGTCGTCCTGCGCGCCCTTCGAGACGGCGACGCCCTCGCGGTTGAAGCCGAAGAACGAGGGGGCGAGCTCCTGGTAGAAGTTCGAGCGGTCGGCGAGCACACCGGCGCGGATGCCGTCGAACACCTCGATCGGCAGGCCGTCGGGGTTGGTGTCGGTCGCGACCATGATCGGCGGCACCGCGCCGATGGTGACGACCTTGGCGACCCGGTCCCTGCCATGCCGCGCCGCGTACCGCACGACCTCGCCACCGCCGGTGGAGTGCCCGACCACGATGACATCGCGCAGGTCCAGCGATTCGACGAGCTCGGCGAGGTCACGCGCGTAGGTGTCCATGTCGTTGCCCTGCCACGGCTGCGACGAACGGCCGTGACCGCGGCGGTCATGGGCGATGACGCGGTAGCCGGCATCGGCGAAGGTCTTGCGCTCCAGCGCCCACGCGTCGGAACTGAGCGGCCAGCCGTGGCTGAAGACGACAGGTCGACCGGTGCCCCAGTCGGAGTAGTAGATCTCGGCGCCGTCGGAGGTGGTGAAGTAGGGCATTGCGGTCCTGTCGGAGATGCGGATGGATAGGTTGCCCATAGTTGTCGACGCGCGTGTCGGCTGTCGCCTACCGGAACAGCCGCGGATCCCGCTATTTCGGACAAGCACTAGATTCATCGGCATGTCTGTACCCCCGGATCGCGTCCGGCACACCGCATTCAGTGGGACACGACGTATCGGGTTTCTCCTGTTCGACGGGGTCAAAGCGCTCGACTACATCGGTCCCGCCGAGGTCTTCATCGAGGCGAATCAGTTCGCCGACGCCTACGAGGTCTTGCTGTTCTCACCCACCGGCGCGCCGGTGCAGAGCTCGGTCGGCCAGGGGGTTGCTGTGACGGCCGCAGCGGCCGACGCGCCCGCGCTGGACACGCTCGTCGTCCCGGGGAGCGAGGTCCGGCCCGACGACTTCGTCCGGCCCGATCTCGTCGAGGCCACGCGCACCCTCGCCGCGCGCAGCCGTCGGGTCGTCTCGATCTGCAGCGGCGCCTTCGTCCTCGCCGAACTGGGGATGCTGGACGGGCGCAGCGCGACCACGCACTGGAAGTTCGCCGCCGAACTCGCGCGCCGGTACCCGCGCGTCGACGTGCAGGCGGACCGGATCTTCGTGCGGGAGGCCGACATCGCGACCTCGGCCGGAGTCGCCGCAGGCATCGACCTCGCGCTCGCGCTGGTGGCGGAGGATCTCGGCAGCTCGATCGCGCGTCAGGTCGCGCAGGGGCTGCTGGTCTATCTGCAGCGTTCGGGTGGGCAGACCCAGTTCTCGACGCCGCTGCGCGCGGCCGCGTCGCCGCCGGGACCGGTGCGCTCGGTGACCGATCTCATCGCGCGGGATCCGGCGAAGCGACACAGCGTGCGGGAACTCGCGCGGCACGTCAATGTGAGTCCGCGCCATCTGACCCGGCTCTTCGCCGAGGAGGTCGGGCTCAGCCCGGCCGAGTACGCGGCGAGCGTACGGTTCGATCTCGCGCGCGCCCGGCTGGAGGCGGGCAGCTCGGTGAGCCGGGCCGCCGCCGACGCGGGGTTCACCAGCGCCGAGGCGTTGCGGCGGGCCTTCCTGGCGCGGCTCGGCGTGTCGCCCTCGGACTACCGGCGGAGATTCACGTCGGGGGCGGCGTCAGCGTGAGGTGGGCGGCGCGATCTGCCAGTGCTGGTTCAGCGCGCCCGCGATCTCGGGCAGCACGGTGACCGGGATCCGCTTGGCGCGCAAGAACTCCCGGATCTCGGTGACCTGCTCGCGTTTGCGCATGTCGTAGGCGCCGGCCACCGGGCGTACCACCGGCGGGATGGACAGTAGGACCAGCTCGTCGGCGGAGCCGCCGTTCAGGTCCAGCGCCAGCGCCCAGCGGGACCGCTCGTCGAGGGTGAAGCGCCCGGCGACGACGCGATCCCACGGCACGGTCGCCGAGCGGAACGGCGTCCTGGCGTAGATGGCGTGCTCGGTGAGCTCGACGACATCGCGCACGAACAGCGCCGCACCCGCCGCCACCCCGGCGATCGCGCCGACGAGCAGGCCGGTGATCACCCGGTTCACCCCGAACATCGCCACGAACAGCCCGATGACACCGGTGGTGACCAGCACCCCGATCAGGCAGTAGAACAGGCTCCGACCAGCGGGCACGACACCGGCACGCACGACCGCCATGCGAAACCTCCCTCTCACGAACTCGCGGCCCACCCTAGCGGGGTGGGCCGCGCCGGGTTCACGACCCGAGCGATACCGCCGCTTCGGAGGTCTCGACGAGGAAGGTGAACGTCTCCTGGAAGTAGAGCTGCACGGTCTCGGCGTCGTGGCTGAGGTAGCCGATCGACAGGTCCTGGCCCAGCGCCAGCTCGAAGTCGCCGCCACGGGTGGTGAGCGCGAAACCGCCGGTGATCGCGGGCGCCCAGATGATCTCGCCGTCGATCAGCCGCTCGATGTGGGTGCGGATCGGGTGACCGTGATCGGAGGTCTCGCTGACCTGCGTGTACAGCTCGGCGCTGAGCACCACCGAGTACGGGCCCTGCACACCGGCCAGGCGCAGCCCGGTGAGCGCGTGCGAGATCGCGTCGGGGATGTCGACGACATTGCTCGGCAGCGCGACCGGGGCGTTGGAGGCGGCGTCGCGGATGCCGGTGATGCCGGCGGCGGCGTAGCTCTCGAAGATCGCGCGGTCCTCGGCGAAGGCGATCTTCTGGGCGGCGGCCTTGAGGTTGTCGAAGTCGGCGTCGCCCGCGCCGCGCTCGATGTCGTCGAGTTCGCTGCGCTTCAGCGTGAACGGCACCCGGAGTTCCACCAGCGGCTGCACCACGCGCTGGTGGGCGACGACACCGTCGTCGGGCGAGGAGATCGCGGTCAACCTGCCGCGGTTGCGCGCCGAGTACGCGACCCCGTGCGGACCCGAGACGTCGACGACCCGGCGTCCGGCGATATTGCGCTTGAACGTCCGGGTGGCTTCCTCTTCGATCTGCGCCCAGGCCTCACCGGTGATCGGCGCGAGTTCGCGATGCAGGTTGTTCATTCAGATACTCCTTTTCATCGAGCCGATGGCGAGCGAACCGTCCGAACCGGAAGCGGCGGCGTCGGCCCGTTCCACAGGGGTGAACACGGGCAGCGAATCGGAAATTTCTTCGGTGGCAACGGAGTCGGGGGCGTCCGGCAGGTCGTCGAGGAAATCGACGGTGGGCGTGAAGAACAGGGTGCCGGTGACCGCGAAGGAGAAGTCGAGGATGCGGTCGTAGGCCGCTTCGCCGGTGCCGAGGAACATCCGTTCCAGCATGCGCTCGGTGACGCTCGGGGTGGCGGCGTAGGCGATGTAGTAGGTGCCGAACTCGCCCTGGCCGACGGTGCCGAACGGCATGTTGGCGCGCACGATCTGGCGTTCGGTGCCGTCGGGGTCGATCAGGGTGTTCACCGCGACATGGGAATTGGCCGGCTTGATGTCGTCGGGCAGTTCGTAGTCGCCGAGCTTGGTGCGCCCGATCACCCGCTCCTGCTCCTCGATCGAGAGCGCGTTCCACTGGTCGAGGGGGTGGGTGTACTTCTGCACGATGACGTAGCTACCGCCGGTGAAATCCGGGTCCTCGGCGCCGATCAGCGCCGCCGAGGCGGCCGCGCCGCCCTCGGGATTCTCGGTGCCGTCGACGAAACCGAGCAGGTCGCGCTGCTCGAAGTACCGGAAACCGACGGTCTCGTCGACGACGGTGGCGGCGTCGCGCAGGCGCTCACCGATCGCCATGGCGAGTTCGAAGCAGGCGCCCTGGGTCTCGCCCTTGATGTGGAACAGCAGGTCGCCCGGGGTGGTCGGCGCGCTGTGGATCGGCCCGTTGTAGCCGGGGAATTCGTGCAGCTCAACGGGTTTGGGTCCGGTGAAGAGCCGGTCCCAGGCCGTCGAGCCGATCGAGGTGATGCAGGTCAGGCCCTCGCCGGGCACCCGGAAACCCACCGAACGGCGCAAACCGGAGATATTCGACAAGAGGTCGCGGACCGCCGACTCGCCGCCCTCGTCGATGGTGGCGACGAGGAAGATGGCGGCCGGCGTGAGCGGTTCGAGGATCGGCTGTGGCTCACCCATGCCGTCCAGAGTAGAGCGCCGCGCGGACAGGTTCGCGGCACGCCCTGGCGTGTCAGCGACCCTCAGGCAACCCTTATTTGGCGACTGTCAGCAGAAACGCCACGTCATCGATGGCTTTGACGCTGTGCCGGGCGCGCGGGACGACGATGAGATCGCCCGCCGAACCCTTCCACTCGTCGGTGCCCGCGATCAGGACCAGCGTGCCGCTGAGAACCTGGATGGTGGCATCGCCCGCGTTGTCGTGCTCGGCCAGGCTCTGGCCCTCGGTCAACGCGACGACGGTCTGGCGCAGCGCATGGGTGTGGCCGCCGATGACGGTCTGCGAACTCCGGCCACTCGTCGAGGTGGCCGCCAGCTTGAGCTGTTGGCGGGCCACCGCGGTCAGCGATTTCTTGTCCATGGCATAGCGCCTTTCGCAGGCTCTCGCGGGGCTTGGTATCTGGGAGTATGCCCGAGACCGTGCCCGCGGTCGGGCGTTTTGCCAGACCGTTAGCCAGGCGTTGTCAGCGCCGGGTGTAGCGGCGAATGCGGTAGCGGAGACCGGTTTTCGATTCCTGCCACGGGGTTTCCGGCGCCTGCCACTCGGGGCCGATGACCGGGGCGAACGCGTCGCCCGTCACCCGCGTGTCGACCTCGGTGACCAGCAGCGTTGTCGCCAGGGGGAGCGCGGCGCGGTAGATCTCGCCGCCGCCGGCCACCCAGAGATCACCCGGTCCGGCCAGGGCCAGCGCGTCGGGCAGCGAGGCGGCGCGTTCGGCGCCCTCGGCCGCCCAATCGGTCTGGCGGGTGACCACGATGTTGCGGCGGCCGGCCAGCGGACGGTAGGCCGCGGGCAGCGAGTCCCAGGTGCGCCTGCCCATGATCACCGGATGACCCATGGTGGTGTCCCGGAAATTGGCCATGTCCTCGGGGAGGCGCCACGGGATGGTGTTGTCGACGCCGATGACGCCGTCGGCGGCCTGCGCCCAGATCAGGCCGATCTGCCCGGTCACACCGCCACCGGCGCCTTGATGGCCGGGTGGTGCCGGTAGCCGGTGAGCTCGATGTCGTCGTAGGTGTAGTCGAACAGGCCCGCCGCCGGGCGCAGGTGCAGCGTCGGGAACGGGTAGGGCTCGCGGCCGAGCTGCTCGCGCGCCTGGTCGACGTGGTTGTCGTAGATGTGCACGTCGCCACCGGTCCAGATGAACTCGCCCGGCTCGAGCTCGGTCTGCTGGGCCACCATCAGGGTGAGCAGCGCGTAGCTGGCGATATTGAACGGCACGCCGAGGAACAGGTCGGCGCTGCGCTGGTACAGCTGGCAGGACAGCTTGCCGTCGGCCACGTAGAACTGGAAGAAGGCGTGGCACGGCGCCAGGGCCATCTTGTCCAGGTCGGCCACGTTCCAGGCCGAGACGATCATCCGGCGCGAGTCCGGGTCGGTGCGCAGGGTGTGCAGCACCTGGGCGATCTGGTCGATGTGGGTGCCGTCGGGCGTCGGCCAGGAGCGCCACTGCACGCCATAGACCGGGCCGAGCTCGCCCTTGGCGTCGGCCCACTCGTCCCAGATGGTCACCCCGTGCTCCTGCAGCCAGGACACGTTGGAATCGCCGCGCAGGAACCACAGCAGCTCGTAGGCGATCGACTTGAGGTGGACCCGCTTGGTGGTGATCAGCGGGAAGCTCTCGGCCAGGTCGTAGCGCAGCTGATGACCGAAGATGCTGCGGGTTCCGGTGCCGGTGCGATCCGCTTTGGGGGTGCCGTTCTCCAGCACGTGCCGGAGCAGATCCTCGTACTGCGTATCAGGGGTGGCCACGCCTGGCGATTCTACGGTGCGCGGCACCTGGCAAAGTCTCCGCGTATGCGCAAGCTCTACGTGATCGGCATCGGTGCCGGTGACCCCGACCAGGTGACGATGCAGGCGATCAAGGCCATGCGACACGCCGACGCCTTCTTCGTCATCGGCAAGGGTGCCGAGAAACGGGAACTCGTCGAGGTGCGCACCGCGATCCTGGCCGAGCACGTCCCCGGCCCGCACCGGATCATCGAGATCACCGACCCGCCGCGCGACCGCACCCCCGACGACTACGCCGGTGTCGTGCGGGACTGGCACGAACGCCGCGCCGAACTGCTCGAGGCCGCCTTCGCCGAGGTCGACGGGGTCGGCGCGATCCTGGTGTGGGGCGACCCGGCGCTCTACGACAGCACCCTGCGCATGGTCGAGCACGTGCTGGCCCGCGGCCGCGCGGAGTTCGACTACGCGGTGATCCCCGGCGTCACCAGCGTCGCCGCCCTGGCCGCCCGCCACCGCGTTGTGCTGCACCGCATCGGCGAGCCGGTCCACGTCACCACCGGACGCAGGCTTCGCGAGGAGGGTCTGGGCGCGGGCTCCACGGTGGTGATGCTCGACGGCGACTGCGCGTTCACCGAGATCCCCGGCGACGACGTGCACATCTGGTGGGGCGCCTACCTCGGCATGCCCGACGAGACCCTGATCGAGGGACCGCTGCGCGAGGTCGAGCAGCGGATCGTGGCCCGGCGCGCGGAGCTGCGCGCCGCCAAGGGCTGGATCATGGACGTATATCTCCTGCGCGGCCGATGACCGATAAACTGGCCGGGTGCCCGAGCTACCCGAGGTAGAGGCGCTGGCGCAGTTCCTGCGGGATCATGCCGTCGGCGCGGTGGTGGGACGAGTCGACGTGGCCGCGCTGAGCGCGGTGAAGACGTTCGACCCGCCGGTCACGGCGCTGTCCGGACGCGATGTCACCGGGGCGGGGCGCTGGGGCAAGTTCCTCGGGATGGACTGCGGCGGGCTGTGGTTGATCACCCATCTGTCGCGGGGCGGCTGGCTGCGCTGGGTGGACGAACCGAATCCACTGCCGCCCAAGCCGGGCGGGAAATCGCCGCTGGCTCTGCGGGTGCACTTCTTCACGCCGGAGGGGGCGACGCCGTCGATCGACCTGACCGAGGCGGGGACGAAGAAGCGGCTTGCGGTCTATGTCGTCGACGATCCGAAGGCGGTGCCCGGCATCGCGCGGCTCGGACCGGACGCGCTGGCGGTCACCGAGGACGAGTTCGCCGCGCTGCTGGCGGGCACCTCGCAGCGGATCAAGACCGCGCTGGTCGACCAGACACTGATCGCCGGCATCGGCAACGCCTACTCCGACGAGATCCTGCACACCGCCAAGATCTCGCCGTTCGCGAATACGAGAACACTGGCGGCGGACAAGGTCTCGCAGCTCTACACCGCGATGCGCGAGGTCCTGCTCGACGCCGTGCAGCGCTCGGTCGGGCAGGACGCGGCCCGGCTGAAGGGCGAGAAGCGATCGGGCATGCGGGTGCACGCGCGCACCGGGCTGAAGTGCCCGGTCTGCGGTGACACCGTGCGCGAGGTGTCCTACGCGGAGCGTTCGTTCCAGTACTGCGCCACCTGCCAGACCGGCGGCAAGGTGCTCGCCGACCGGCGGATGTCGCGGCTGCTCAAGTAGGGCTCAGCGGTCGCGCCACGCTTCCAGCAGGCGCAGCCAGAACTCGCTGACGGCGGGAAACGACGGCACGGCGTGCCACAGCGTCTCCAGCGGCACCCGGCCGACCACCGCGATGGTCGCCGCGTGCAACTGCTCGCCCATGTCGGGACCGACGAAGGTCGCGCCGAGCAGGCGGTCCGAGGCGGTGTCGACGACGAGTTTCGCGCGGCCGCGGAAATCGTCGCGGGACAGCGACGAACCGGCCACGGCGACATCGATCTCGACGGTGCCGACCGCGTGCCCGGCGGTGCGCGCCTCGTGTTCGGTGATGCCGACGGAGGCGAGTTCCGGTGCGGTGTAGACGACCTGGGGCACCTGCTGGTGGTCGGCGCTCGCGGTGAACCGGGGCCGGTCCAGCGGCCTGCCCTCGGCGCGCGCGGCGATGACGTCACCGCACACCCTGGCCTGGTACTTGCCCATGTGGGTCAGTGCCGCACGGTGATTCACGTCGCCGACGGCGTAGAGCCAGTCGCCGGGCACCCCGCGCACGGTCAGCTGGTCGTCGACCTCGACGTAGCCCGCGGGCAGGCCGACGGCGTCGAGGCCGAGCCCGTCGGTGGCGGGGGTGCGGCCGGTGGCGACGACGAGTTCGTCGACCTCGAGTTCGCCGTCGTCGAGGACCAGGGTGACCGGACCGCCGTGGATGCGGCCGACACCGGTGTCGGCGGGGTCGCGGCGGGAGATCAGCGACGGTTCGGTGTGCAGCCGCACGGTGACGACGCCGGTGTCGCGCAGGCCGCGCAGCACCAGCTCCGAGGCGAACGGTTCGGCGCGCGGCAGCAGGCGGTCGCCGCGGACCAGCAGCGTCACCTCCTCGGCGCCCAGCTCGGCCAGCCAGGTGGCCGCCTCGCAGGCGACGACGCCGCCGCCGATGATGGCGACCCGGCGCGGGACGACCGTCAGATTGGTGACGTCGCGGGAGATCCACGGCAGGGCCTCGGCGACGCCGGGAATACGCGGAATGGTGGCGGTGGTGCCGGTGGCCAGCACGACCGCGTGGCGGGCACGCAGGACGCGCACGCCGTCATCGGTGGCGACTTCGACGAGTCGTTCGCCCAGCAGCCTGCCGGAGCCGCGCACCGGGTCGATGCGGGCCGATTTCGCCCAGTCGACCTGGGAACTGTCGTCGCGATCGTGGGTGAAGGCGTCGCGGCGGGCCAGCACGTCGGCCACCTGCGGGCCGCTCGCGGTCACCCCCGGCATCGCCCGGCTCAGGCCGAGGACCGCGCCGGAGCGCAACAGCGCCTTGCTGGGGATGCAGGCCCAGTAGCTGCACTCGCCGCCGTACAGCTCCCGTTCGACGAGCGCGGCGGTGCGGTCGCTGCCCGCGATGGCGTAGGCGGCGGCGTTCTCACCGGCCGGGCCCGCGCCGAGGACGACGACATCGTATTCGGCGTCGGTCACTGCAGATAGCCCTCGACCTCACGCGGGGAACGCATCTCGGTGTCGTTGGGGGACTCGTCGGCGCCGGAGCGGGCGCGGCGCTGCCGCAACAGATCCCACGCCTGGTCGAGCATCACCTCCAGCTGGGCCAGCTGCTGGCGTTCGGCGACCGGGTCGATCTCGCCCGCGGTGGCCTTGGCGCGCAGGGCGTGCTCGTCGTCGACCAGTTGCTTGATCCGCGCCAGAATGTCCTGATCGTTCATGTGCTCACCACTTCGATGGTCGGAGGGGTAGTGCCCGAACAGCGACCCGCACCGGGTCGGGGTCCATGCTACGACCGTGCCGGGTGGCGGCGCGGCGATCAGCGGCGCTACCGGGGGAGATCGGGCCGGGCGGCGGCCAGGCAGTCGGCCGCGATCGGCACCGCGGCGGCCAGTTCGGCCCGGCTCGGCGCGGTGTAGCCGATGGCGACGCCGAACCGGTACTCCGCGCCGAGATGATGCCGGGCGAGGCCGTCGAGCAGGACGCCGCGGGCGCGGGCGGCGGCGATCGCGCGCTGCTCGGCGGCCGCGTCGGGGAGCTCGACCACCACGTGCGAGCCCGCGTCGTCACCGACCACCGGCAGGCCGTGGCGGGCGAGCGCGTCGACCACCAGGGCGCGTCGCGGCGGCACCACCCGGCGCAGCCTGCGCAGGTGCCGGGCCAGGTCGCCGTGCCGGGCGAACTCGCTGAGCACCCGCTGGCCTGCCGGGCTGGGGGCGGTGCCCGTGTCGGCGCGGTGGGCGAGCACCGCGTCGGCGATCTCGGGCCCGGCGACGAGCCAGCCGACGCCGAGCGTGGTGGCGATGATCTTGCTGGTGGTGCCGAGATGCACGACCACGTCGGGCGCCATCGCGGCGAGCAGTGGTAACGGCGCTGTGTCGTAGCGCAATTCGCCGTCGTAGTCGTCCTCGATGACGAAGGTGCCGGTCGCCCTGGCGAATTCGATCAGCTCGACCCTGCGCGCGGCCTGCATCCGCGCGCCGAGCGGAAACTGGTGCGCCGGTGTGCAGTAGACCGCGCGCACACCGGCCGGGATCAGGTCGACCCGCAGACCGTCGGCGTCGACCGGGACGGGCAGCACACGGATGCCCGCCGCCCGCAACGCGCCGACGGCCCGCTGATAGCCGGGGTCCTCGATCGCCACGGTGTCGCCGGGACGTAGCAGCGCCGAGGCCAGCTCGCCGACCCCCGCGCTGGTCCCCGCCGTGGCGAGCACCACCGAGGCGGTCCCGGCGGCCAGGCCGCGATGGCGCAGCAGGTGCTCGGCGACGACGGTCCGGAAGGCGGGTTCGCCCGCCCGGTCCTTGCGGGCATCGGCGGGTTGGTCGCCCGCCGCGCGCCAGGCCCGGCGCCAGGCGGCCGGGTCGACGGCGTCCGCGCACGGCGCGCCCGGACCCAGATCGAGCAGGCCCGCGTCGGGATCGGTGTCGCCACCGGGGGCGGTGCGCGGCGGCGCGGCGGCGGGGGCGGTGCGCAGATAGGTGCCCGACCCGCGCCGCCCGGCGATCCAGCCTTCCGCGTGCAGTTGGTCGTAGGCGGTCGACACCACCGCCCGGCTGACCCCGAGCCGCCGGGCGAGGGTGCGTGAGGACGGCAGCCGCTCGCCGACGCGCAGCACCCCGCCCGTCGCCGCGGCGCGCAGGGCGTCGGCTACCTGCACCGACAGCGGTTCCGGCGCGGTCCGGTCGAGCGGAATCGGCAGATCGTCGAGCATCGCCCACCTCGAATTGGCCTGTTGATCTACTGCCGAAGTGGACCTGTCTGCGGTCCACTTCATCGGCGAAGCTCATCTTATGACCACGCACGACAGCACCCGCACCCCCTTGTCGCCGACCCCGCGCACCACTCTGACGCGGTCCAAGGAACGTGGCCGCGCCGACCGCGCCGAGCTCGACGCGGTGCTCGACGCGGGCCTGGTCTGCCACCTCGGCGTGCTGCTCGGCGGCTCGCCGGTGGTGCTGCCGACCGTCTACGGCCGCGCGGGCGACACCCTCTACCTGCACGGTTCCACCGGTGCGGGCAACATGCGCGCCGCCATCGGGACCGAGATCTCGATCGCGGTGACCCACGTCGACGGACTGGTCTACTCGCGCTCGGCCATGCACTTCTCGATGAACTACCGGTCCGCGGTGATCCGGGGCCGCGCGGCGCTGGTCACCGACGAGGCCGAGCGCGACAACGCGCTGCGGGTGATCGTCGAGCACGCCGCGCCGGGCGCCTGGGACCGGGTGCGCCCGCCCAGTCGCAAGGAGATGGCGGCCACCATGGTGCTCGCGCTGGATCTCACCGAGGCCTCGGTGAAGGTGCGGACCGGCGGCCCCAACGACGACGCGGCCGATATCGAGACCGGCGGCGTCTGGGCGGGCGTGCTGCCGCTGCGCCAGGTCTGGGGCGAACCGATCGACGCCGCCGATCTGGAACCCGGCGTCGAGGTGCCCGCCGATGTCGCGGCCCGGGTGACGCCGAGTCCGGTGATCGTCGGCTGAGGCGGCCTCAGCGCGGTGCCGCGCTCAGAGCCATCAGGTCCTTGGCCGACACCTCCGGCAGGTACGCCTTCGTCAGCGCGATGCCGATCCGCGGCAGGTCGGCCTCGTCGCGGTAGCACAGGAACACCGGTTCGTGGCGGGGCTGGAACTTCGCCTTGAACGTGTGCAGCGACCGGAATCCGTAGTACGGCTCCATGGCGGCGCCGAGTCCTTCGAGCAGTCGATCGATCGGCTCGGCGTCGTCGGTGCCCGCACTGCGCGCCAGCGGGGCGCCGGAGAGCGAAACGATCTCGGCGCCTTCCTCTTTGAACGTCTGGCAGGCCGAGGCGATGAGGAATTCGATGACCGGCCGGAAGCCGTCGGGCCGCCTGCGCATCACATCGAGGGTCCAGCCGCGGATCTCGCCGCCCGCGGCGTACACCGGCAGCCACGAGGTGACGCCGTGCACGCTGCCGTCGGTATCGATCGCCAGGCCGACCCGCACCTCGGGGTCGAGCGCCTCCTCGACCCCGCCGAGCGTGAATCCCATTTCCGGCAGGCCCTTTTCGCCGACCCACTCCTCCGAGATCGCGCGCACCTGCGCCAGCACCGCGAACGGCTCCTCTGCGAGATGGACCATCCGGAAGGAGATGCCCTCCTTGTTCGCCTTGTTGATCGCCGACCGGATGTCCTGCCACGGTTTGCCTTTGAACTCGAGCTGCGGCAGGTCGACGATCGTGTCCTCGGCGATCTGCGCACTGCGCCAGCCGAGTTCGCCCGCCAGCTCGGCGACGGCGCCGGTGGTGGAGAACAGGCAGGGCACCAGGCCGTCGGCTTCGCAGCGGTCGGTGAAGCGGGCGAGAGTGTCGGGCAGCAGGTCCGGCGGGCCGACCGGATCGGTCAGCACGATCACCGTGCCCGCGTGCCGCTGGTAGGCGACGCAGCGTTCGCCGTCGGCGGCGAACCAGTACTTGTTCTCCGGCCAGGTGATCATCCACGACATGGTGCTGCCGCCGAAGCGGGCCAGCAGCGCGCGCGCCGCGGCGCCGGGCTCGGTCCCCGACAGCGCGCCGCCGGTGATCTTGCGCCGGTTGGGCACCCGGAACGCGCCGCGTCCGCCGTAGAGCAGGGCCACTTCGCCCGCCCACAGCAGCGCCGTGCCGACGGTCACCGCGCCGGTCGTGGCGTAGTCGGTACCCATGGCCACCCCGAGCAGCACCAGGGTGAGGACCACGTGCACGGTGCCGTAGCCGATCGCGATCCACCAGGCCCAGCGCCTGCCCTTGCGCAGCTGATCGGCGATCACCGCGATCACCGCGACGGTCACGATCGTGCTCCACAGCGAGCCGCGCTCCTCCCCGGTCGGGCCGAGCAGGCTGTCGGTCGGGAAGAAGTACACCAGCACCGAGACCGCGGCGATCAGCAGCAGCCCGATGAAGGCGAGCATCCGCACCTCGCGCCGGGTGCGCGGCCAGAAGCCGTGCTCGGTGGTGCTGAACAGCTTCTCGCCCAGCGGGAACCACAGCGCCACCGCGATCAGGTGCGTGAGATCGGCGAAGGTCGACTCGAACAGGAAGGTGATCGACACGTGCGCGGCCAGCACGGCGCGCACCCGCAGCCGCCAGGGCGAGCGCAGCGTCGCCGAGGCCGCGGCGATCGCGGCGAGGGCCGCGGTGGTGAATCCGACGTCGCGGACCTCGGCCAGCCGATCGGCCCAGCCGAGATGGGTGTGTTGCAGCACCCCGACGAGGGTCGACGCGACGAGCACGCCGATCAGCTGGGCGCTGACGCAGACCAGTGCGGTGCGCGCGGTGCCGAGCCGCCACTCGGCCCAGCCCACCGCGAGCGCGAAAAGCACTGTCATGACGGCGTACTGGAACGGGGTGAGCCCGAAGAACCAGCCGGACACCGGGGTCCACCACTTGCCCTCGGTGAGCGGCGGCCAGCCGTAGGCGATGTCGGGGAACCAGGACCTGGCGTCGAGCCGCCGCCACAGGCCACCGGTCGCGAGGCCGAGGAGGATCACCAGGACGAGGAAGCCGACCGTGAACGGCACTCGCCGGAGCACGGTAGCGGCGGTGGCGAGTGCGCCCGGCGGGGCGGGCGTGGTGGCAGCTGCGTCGTCGTCCATCGATCCACCCTTTGCTGCGAGTGCGCCACGCGGACGCGGTGAAGTCGTCTGTGTACCGTATGTCATCGTGGCCGCGCGCGGACCCGGGTCCGCGCGTCGAGGTGGCATCTGTGGAGGTCAGCGATGTCGAGGATCACCGATCTGTCGTTGCTCGCCGGATGGCTCCCGGTGACGCTCACCCTGCTCGGCGTCCTGGGTGCGGTGTGGTTGCTGTGCGCGCGGTCGCGGCGCTACGTCACGACGACGATGCCGATCGTGCTGCTGGCGGCCGCCGTGGTGACCGTCGCGCTGTACCTGTTCGTCGAAGAGGTGTGGCGGCCGTTCCCCGATCCGATCGCGGTGTCGGTCTACGCGCTGATCGGCGTCGGCGTGGCGGCGGTGCTGCTGGTGGTGCCGCGAATCCTGGTGCGCCGCAGGGTGTGGACCGCGCTCGTGACCCTGCTCGCCGCGGTCGCGGTGCTGGTGGCGGTCGGTGTCCGGATCAATCTCGTCTACGCGTCGTATCCGACGGTGGGTTCGGCGCTTGGCATCGACGACATCCAGCGCGTCGACGCGAGCGCGCTGAGCAGGACCGCGTCGGTGGTGAGCGGGCGGCCGCTGGAAGCGGTGTGGACCGAGCCCGCCGGACTGCCGCCCGGCGGCAAGGTGCTGACCGCGACGGTGCCGCCGACCGAGTCCGGGTTCACCGCCCGCGCCGCCGAGATCTATCTGCCACCGGCCTATTTCGCCGATCCACGGCCGCTGCTGCCGGTGCTGGTCCTGCTCGCCGGTCAGCCCGGCGCGCCCGACGACTGGATCGTCGGCGGGCAGCTGGTCGAGACGATGGACGCCTTCGCCCGCGCGCACCACGGGCTCGCGCCGATCGTGGTGGTCGCCGACGGCACCGGTAGTCAGCTGGCGAATCCACTGTGCCTGGACTCCCGGCTGGGCAATGTCGCCACGTATCTGGCCGTCGACGTGCCCGCGTGGGTCCGGGCGAATCTCCAGGTGGACCCGGATCCGCGCGCCTGGGCGGTGGGCGGACTGTCCTACGGCGGGACCTGCGCGCTGCAACTGGCGACCAACTATCCGCAGGTCTATCCCACCTTCCTCGACCTGTCCGGGGAGGACGAGCCGACGCTCGGTGATCGCCGGCGCACGGTCGACGCGGCCTTCGGCGGCGACACCGCCGCCCTGCTGCGGGTCAACCCGCTCGACCTGCTGCGCAGCCGGTCCTACCCGGACTCCGCCGGCGCGTTCGTGGTCGGCGCCGACGACGACACCTATCGCCCGCAGGTCGAGCGGATGTACCAGGCGGCGAAGGACGCCGGGATGGACGTCCGGCTGCGGGTGCTGCCCGGCGGGCACAGCTTCGCGCTGTGGTCCGCCGGGCTGCGCGATCAACTCCCCTGGCTGGCCACCAGACTCGGCCTCACCGGATAGCGGATCAGCAGCGCGGCGAAGGCCAGCAGCCAGCCGCTCCACAGCAGGTAGCCGAGGAAATTGGTGAGCCCGGCCGCCTCGACGCCGAGCGGGACCAGCACGCCGGTCGCGACGGCGGCCGCGCCGAGGTAGCCGAGGACGGCGAACCAGCGGGGGACGCGATCGCGCAGCGCGCGGACGACCAGGACCGTCCACAGCGCGGTGAGGGTGTAGCCGGCGGTCTCGCCGATGACGGTGCCGAGGACGGTGTTGGCAGTCTCGAAGGTGCCGATCGCGGGGGAGCCGGGGCCCTCGGTGGCGACCCGGTCGGCGAGCCAGGGGACGAGCAGCGGCCAGCGCAGCAGGCCGACCGTCTGGACGATCGCGGCCGCGATGCCGACCCGCACGGCCCACCGCATGGTCGGCGCGTCGTCGAGCCCGCCGACCAGGACGGCCAGCGGGGCGAAGGCGCAGGCCGCGGCGGCGAGCAGGGTGAACAGCGCGACGACGGTGGTCTGCTCGCCGCGGAACTTCGCGAGTGCCTCGGTGGCGGGCAGCTGTAGGACGTCGGGGTAGTCGAACGACACACCCAGACCGGTGAAGGCCAGGTTCATCAGGAGCGGGGCCGCGATCAGCAGCGTGATGGCGGGCCATGGCTTGGTGCGCATGAGATTTCCATTCTGGCTGTACGGAGTACAGGTAGCTGTACGGGGTACAGTCCATCGCATGCCTGAGGAGAAGTCAACAGGTCGGCGCGCCGCGGCCGGTGCGCCGCGGCCGACGCGGCGGTCGTTCACCGAGGGGCAGGTCGTCGACACCGCGCTCGACCTGCTCGACGAAGGCGGACCGAGCGCCCTCTCGATCCGGGCCGTGGCCGGGCGGCTGGGGGTCAACCCGAACGCCGTGTACACCTATGTCGCCAGCCGCGCTGACCTGGAGCGCGCGGTGATCGAACGGGTGCTCGCCGCGGTGCCGCTCGGCCCGCTCGTCGATCCCGGCGTGGAGTGGACCGCCGCGGTGATCCAGTTCGCCCTCGGCCTGCGGGACCAGCTGCTGGCGCATCCGGCGGTCGCCACGCTGATGATGTCGGGTCCCATGGACGGCCCGGCGGCGCGCGATGTCGGCGAGGCGATGTTCGGCTGTCTGGCGCGCGGCGGGCTGCCCGCGCAGACCCGGGCGCACGGGGTGTACGCGGTGATCGTGCAGGTACTCGGCGCGGTCGCGCTCGAGGTCGCCGAGACCGACGGGAAGCCGCCGCTACCACCGGAATCCGAGCGGATCGCCCAGCGCAGGGCCGCCCTGGACGAACTCGACGGCACCCGGTGGCCGCGCACGGCCGCGCACCTGGACGAGATCGCCGCGTGGAACTCGGTGGATCAGTTCGTCTGGGGGTTGCGGGCCCTGCTCACCGGAATGACGGCTAGCTGAGGTCGAGGTACGCGGGCGTGGCCGGACACCGGTCCGGCCGGATCACCAACTCGCGGCGGATATTCCGGCCGTGGCGCAGGCCCGCGACAGCGCGGTGCGCAGGGTCTCGCGGTCCGCGGCCAGGCTGACCAGCGCGAGGGTGTAGGTATCGCCGAGTCGGGACAGATACCCGGCGAGCCGGGTGCGAGGGAGATCGGTGATCCCCGGGTGGATCGCGCGCGCGGCGACGCGGTCGCAGTGGTGCGTGCCGACCGCGCGCAGGCTGTCGGGCAGCGTTCCGATGTTGGAGCACAGGATGTCTCGCTCGCCCGCGCCCCGGCTGAGCGCGTAGGCCCAGCGGTCGGGGAGGACCTGGAGGATCTCCTCCGGCAGTCCCGCGGGACTCGACATGCGGCGCAGGTAGGCGGTGCGGGCCTTGTCGCGGATCGTCGCGGGGGTATCGGTGCGGTCGATCGCGATCTCGGTCATCGCGAGGTCGTTGTCCACGCGCGGTTCGTCGCGGGTGTCGACCGGCAGGCTCGCGGCGATCCCCGGATGTTGGAAGCCGGTCTCCCACAGAATGTTCGCCACCAGGTGGATGAACAGGCTGTTGGGAGTTCCGCCGGTCGCGGCGGCGGTGGCGTCCCACTCGGCGGCGTCGAAGACCAGCAGCGTGCTGTGGACGGACCTGTCCGGCGACGGCTCGTGCGTAGTGGTGGCGGGGGGCCGGGGAATCCCACGGCGCAGGGCGCGTGCCGTGCCGCCGATGATGGTGACCCACTGGGCGCGGGCATCGGCCCAGTCCGATGCGGTTGCGAGTGTGTCGGGTAGGTCGTCGTCGATGGCGCCGAGTTCACCGAGGGCGGCGTCGACCGCGTGGATGAGGCCGCGGGCATCGGCCAGCGCGTGCGAACAGGTCAGGGCGACAACGGTTCCGCCGTCGTGCAGCGGCGCGCAGGACAGCCGCCAGCCGGGACCGAACTCCGGGTCGAGGTCGGTGCCGAGTGTGTCGGCCCACGGGAGGATCGCGTGCTCCGGCAGCGGGGTGCCTGCGCGGTCGAGGGGATGGGCCGAGGTGTTCGGCCGCCAGCCGCGCCGCGCTCCGGGGACACGTGCGCGGACCACCCGGCGGCCGAGGTCGCCGACCCGCAGCCGATCGTGGATCCGGTGCAGCAGTGCGGGTTCCATCGCGTCCGGGATCCGCCAGAGCCCCTGGAGGGCGATGGGCGTGCCCATACCGCGATGGGTGCGCAGGAAGATCTCGTCGACGACCGTCAGTCGGTCCATCACCGCTGGTCGGCGCTACCGTGCCTGCCCGCGCCCGCGGCGAAGCGGGCGGCGCCGTCGAGCGCGCCGCCGGTGAGCGCGGTCAGGCCGTGCTGGAATTCGATGCGCATCGCCGCGTCCTCGGGGTGGCCGTGCTGCTCGTAGAGCGCGGCGCGGTCCGAGCGCAGACAGGTCTGCGGGAGGGCGGCCAGCTGGGCGGCCAGTTCCTCGGCGACCCGGCGGGCGTCACCGGTCGGGACGACCCGGGTGACCAGGCCCATCTGCAACGCCTCCGGCGCGCTCACCGGCCTGCCGGTGAGGATCAGGTCCAGTGCCCGGCCCTCACCGATGATCCGGGGCAGCCGCACGGTGCCGCCGTCGATCAGCGGCACGCCCCAGCGCCGGCAGAAGACGCCGAAGGTGGCGTCCTGCTCGGCGATCCGCAGATCGCACCACAGCGCCAGTTCCAGTCCGCCCGCCACGGCGTAGCCGGCGACCGCGGCGATCACCGGCTTGGACAGCCGCAGCCGGGTGGGTCCCATCGGGCCGTCGCCCTCGACGGTGGCCTGATTGCTGTTCTCGGTGCCCAGCGACTTGAGGTCGGCGCCGGCGCAGAAGGTGCCGTGCTCGCCCCACAGCACCGCCACCGAGGCGTTCGGGTCGGCGTCGAACGCCCGGAAGGCGTCGGCCAGGGCGCGGGCGGTCGGGCCGTCGACGGCGTTGCGGGCTTCCGGCCGGTCCAGGATCACGGTGGTGACCGGGCCCGCGTGTTCGACACGTACTGACATCGTTCGACCATACGGCGGATCGCCCCTTGTGTGAAGGGGTGAATCGGTGGTTCACTTCTTCGTATGGTGTACCGCAGGACCCCGGCCGTGCAGGCCCGGCTCGACGCGCAACGGGCGCTGATCGTGCAGGGCGCCACCCGCGTGCTCTCCCGCGACGGCTTCGCCGGGCTCTCGATGGCCGCGGTCGCCGCGGAGGCGGGCGTGGCCACCGGCACGGTCTACAAGCAGTTCGAGAACAAGGCCGAACTGGTCGCCGCGGTCTTCGAGACCGTGGTCGCCCGCGAGGTCGAGGCGGTCCGCGCCGCGGTGGCCGAGGGCGATGTCCTGCAGCGGGTGAGCGCGGCGGTGGAGACCTTCGCCGGGCGCGCGCTCAAGAACCCGAAACTGGCGTACGTGCTGCTGGCCGAGCCGGTCGACGCCGCTGTCGACGCGCAACGGCTCGAGTTCCGGCGCGCGTTCGCCGCCGCGTTCGAAGCCGCGATCGCGCACGGCATCGCCGAGGGCCGCCTGCCCGCGCAGGACACCGCGATCAGCGCCGCCGCGCTGGTCGGCGCGATCGGCGAGGTGCTGGTCGGTCCGCTGGCCGCCGCGCCGCATGCCGAGACCGTCATCCCCGAATTGGTTGCTTTCGCCGTGCGCGCCCTGGGTGCGCGCCCGGAAACGTCGTAGTCGAAGGAGTTCCGGCCATGCCGACCCATGAAGTGTTCAACCAGGTGCCCCCGCTCGTCCCCTTCGACGCCGCGCGCAACCCCGCGCTGCTCGAGGGCCTGCACCGGGAGGGCGCGGGCTGGGCCGAGGCCGAGGTCCGCGAACTCGGCAGGCTCGCGGGCGATGTCGCCGCGCAGGAGTGGGGCAGGCTCGCCAACGAGTACCCGCCGGTGCTGCACACCCACGACCGCTGGGGGCATCGCGTCGACGAGGTGGAGTTCCACCCGCACTGGCACGACCTGATGAATGTCGCTGTCGCGCACGGCCTGCACGGTTCGCCGTGGCTCGACGAGCGGCCCGGCGCGCACACCGCCCGCGCCGCCAAGTTCTACACCTGGGGCATCGCCGACGCCGGGCACATGTGCCCGATCTCGATGACCTACGCGGTGGTGCCCGCGCTGCGCCACAATCCGGAGCTCGCCGCGAAGTACGAACCGCTGCTCGGTTCGCGCACCTACGAATTCGGCCTGCGCGAACCGTCGACCAAGGCCGGGCTCATCGCGGGCATGTCGATGACGGAGAAGCAGGGCGGCTCGGATGTGCGGGCCAACACCACCACCGCCACCCCGCAGCCGGACGGCGCGTACCGGATCGTCGGGCACAAGTGGTTCACCTCCGCGCCCATGTCGGACATGTTCCTGACACTGGCCCAGGCGCCAGGCGGGCTGTCGTGCTTCCTGCTGCCGCGCGTGCTGCCCGACGGCACCCGCAACCCGATCCGCATCCAGCGGCTCAAGGACAAGCTGGGCAACAAGTCCAACGCGTCCTCGGAGATCGAGTACGAGAACGCCACCGGCTGGCTCGTCGGCGCCGAGGGCGCGGGCGTGAAGACGATCATCGAGATGGTCAACATGACCCGCCTCGACTGCGTGATCGGCTCGGCCACCGGCATGCGGCTCGGCGCGGTCACCGCCGTGCACCACGCCAGGCACCGGGAGGCGTTCGGCGCCAAGCTCATCGACCAGCCCGCCATGCGCAATGTGCTGGCCGATCTGGTGATCGAGTCCGATGCCGCGACCACGGTGATGATGCGCCTGGCCGGTGCCACCGACCGCGCGGGCAGCGACCCGGCCGAGGCGGCGCTGCGCCGGATCGCGCTGGCGATCACCAAGTACTGGGTGTGCAAGCGGGCGCCCGCGCACGCGGCCGAGGCGCTGGAATGCCTGGGCGGCAACGGGTATGCCGAGGAGTCCGGCATGCCCCGGCTGTACCGGGAGGCGCCGCTCATGTCGATCTGGGAGGGCTCGGGCAATGTGGCCGCGCTGGACGCGTTGCGCGCCATGGGCCGTCAGCCCGAGACCGTCGAGGCGTACTTCGCCGAGGTCGGCCTCGCCCGCGGCGCCGACCCGCGCCTGGACGACGCGATCGACCGCGTCGGCAAGGAACTCAGCGACCTGTCCGACATCGAGTACCGCGCCCGCCGGGTCGTGGAACTGATGGCACTGGTCCTCCAGGGCGCGCAGCTCGTGCGCCACGGTCACCCGGCGGTCGCCGACGCCTTCTGCGCGACCCGGCTCGGTGCCGACTGGGGCATCGCCTTCGGCACGCTGCCCGTCGGGGCGGACACCGGCTCGATCATCGAACGGGCCTTCGTCGACCTGGCCTGAGCCGCCGTCTCCGCGCCGATCGCGGCCGCCGTCTCCGCGCCGATCGCGGCCGGTGGCGCCGAGCCGGTCGGGGCCACCGCCACGCGCCGCCGTGGCAGGTGGCGTTCCCGCCCGCGTTCTGGATGCTCGTGCCCGGCGGCGCGTGGCGGATCGAGCGGACCGCCACCGGTGCGCCTGTCGACGACCGCCGACGGGCATTCGCTGTCGCCTAGGG
This sequence comes from Nocardia sp. NPDC050718, assembly GCF_040654235.1. Classification (NCBI taxonomy): domain Bacteria; kingdom Bacillati; phylum Actinomycetota; class Actinomycetes; order Mycobacteriales; family Nocardiaceae; genus Nocardia; species Nocardia sp. NPDC050718. Next base: position 1,037,760 of record NZ_JBFAHQ010000001.1, read on the forward strand.
TGATCCGGTGACCTCGACGAGCGACCTCCTGTCGGTGCGCGACCTCGCCCGGCGCGTTCCGGCGGCCGGCGTGCCGGGGCAGCGGTACCTGCTCGGTATCGCCGGTCCGCCGGGCGCGGGCAAATCGACGCTGGCGCAAGGGCTGTGCGCCGAACTCGCCCGTGCGGGGCGGCGCGCGGTGGTGGCACCGATGGACGGTTACCACCTGCGCAACTCGGCGCTGCGCGCGCGGGGCGCGCTGGCGCGAAAGGGGGAGCCCGACACCTTCGACGCCGCCGGATTCGTCGCCGACCTGCGCGCGCTGCGGCGGTCGCGGATCGGGGAACCGGTGCCGTGGCCGCTGTTCGACCGGGCGATCGACGAGCCGACCGAGGCCGGAGTGGTCGTGCGCGACGAGGACATCGTCGTCGTCGAGGGCAACTACCTGCTGCTCACCGACACCGAAGCGCCCGGGTGGGCAGCGGTACGCGGGCTGCTCGACGCCTGCTGGTACCTCGACGCGCCCCGCGAGGTCCTCACCGAGCGGCTGCTGCACCGGCACACCGTCGGTGGTCGCACGCCGGCGCAGGCGAAAGTGAAGGTCACCGACAGCGATCTGCGCAATGCCGACCTCGTCGCGGGGAGCAGACCACGTGCCGATCAGGTGCTGACGGCGGACGGGGAGGGCTATCGGATCGGCTAGCTGACTCGGCAGTGGTGGTCGGTCGCGGCCCGCTGTCGGCGCGTACGCGCGGAAATGGGCGCTCGGCGGGCAATCATGGAGCGATGACGCGACGGTGGCGGACCCGCATGCCCGGGCACGCGCTGCGCAACGCGGCGGCGGCCGTGTTCGCGCTGCTGCTCTACTACAGCGTGCCGGTGGGGTTCTTCTTCGACCTGAACGCGTGGCCGGGCCGGGTGATGGGGGTGTGCACCTTCATCGCCGGGATCATCGGGCTCGGCTGGCTGGTCTGGCGTCGGGTCGAGCACTTCCTGAACGCGCCGACCTCGGCGGGCGGCCGGGTCGACGGTGTGCTGCTCGTGGTGTGCGTCGTCTGTGTGGTCTTCTCGCTGTACTACTTCCGGCTCCAGCAGCTGCAACCCGGCCAGTTCCAGGGTCTGACGACGCGCACCGACGCGCTCTACTACACGATGGTCACCCTGGGCACGATCGGTTACGGCGACGTGCACGCGGTGGGTCAGGCGGCCCGCATCGCGACGATGGTGCAGATCGTGTTCGACCTGGTCGTCCTCGGCACGCTGATCTCCATCGCGACCAACAGCGTGAACACCCGGATCGCCGCCGCGGACCGCGCCGCCGCCGCGCGGGCGGCGACGGGCACCGAGGTCAGCGACGATGGGCCCGATACCACTCGATGAGTTCGTCGGTCGACGAATCGCCCTGCGTCACCGGCTGCGCGGGCTCGCTGAGCAGCGGCATCAGCTCCAGCGCCTGTTGCTTGCCCAGCTCGACGCCCCACTGATCGAAACTGTCGATATCCCACACGGTGCCCTCGACGAACACCTGATGCTCGTAGAGGGCGATCAGCTGACCCACCGTCGACGGCGTGAGCTCCGGCGCCAGCACCGTGGTGCTCGGCCGGTTGCCCGGCATCACCTTGTGCGGCACCAGCTCAGGATCGGTGCCCTCGGCGGCGATCTCCTCGGCGGTCTTGCCGAAGGCCAGCACCTTGGTCTGCGCGAACAGGTTGCTCATCAGGATGTCGTGCATGCTGCCGGTGCCGTCGCGGGTCGGCAGGTCGTCGGTGGAGCGGGCGAAACCGAGGAAATCGGCCGGGATCAGCCGGGTGCCCTGGTGCAGCAGCTGGTAGAAGGCGTGCTGGCCGTTGGTGCCCGGCTCGCCCCAGAAGATCTCGCCGGTCGAGGTGGTCACCGGGGTGCCGTCGGCGCGCACCGACTTGCCGTTGGATTCCATCGTCAGCTGTTGCAGATAGGCGGGGAAGCGGGCCAGGTCGTTCGAATACGGCAGCACCGCGCGCGATTCCGCACCGAAGAAATTCGTGTACCAGACCCCGAGCATGGCCAGCAGCACCGGCCCGTTCTGCTCCAGCGGAGCCGTGGCGAAATGCCGGTCGACGGCGTGCATTCCGCTGAGGAATTCGGCGAACTGCTCCTTGCCGATGGTCACCATCACCGACAGGCCGATCGCGGAGTCGACCGAATACCGGCCGCCCACCCAGTCCCAGAAGCCGAACATGTGCGCGGGGTCGATGCCGAACTCGGCCACCCGCTGCGCGTTGGTCGACACCGCGACGAAGTGCTTGGCGACGGCGTCCTCGCCGAGCGCGGCGACCAGCCAGCGCCGGGCCGCGGTCGCGTTGGTCAGGGTCTCCAGGGTGGAGAAGGTCTTGGAGGCGACGATGAACAGCGTCGTCGCCGGGTCGAGCCCGGTGAGCTTGGCGACCAGATCGCACGGGTCGACATTCGAGACGAACCTTGCCTCGATGCCGGGATCGGTGTAGTGGCGCAGCGCGCGGTACACCATGTCGGGCCCGAGATCCGAGCCGCCGATGCCGATATTGACCACGGCGGTGATGCGCTCGCCGGTCGCGCCGCGCCACTCGCCCGAACGCACCGAATCGGCGAATTCGCCCATCCGGCCCAGCACCTCGTGCACCTCGGCGTCGGCGTCGGTGCCGTCGATACTGAGCTGATCGCCGACCGGCAGCCGCAGGGCGATGTGCCCGACCGCGCGGTCCTCGGAGGTGTTGATGTGGGCGCCCGCGTACATCGCGTCGCGCCGTTCCGGCACGCCCGCGGTGCGGGCGAGATCGACGAGCAGCGCGAGGGTTTCGCGCGTCACCCGATGCTTGCTGTAGTCGATGTGCAGGTCGGCGACCCGCACGGTTAGGTCTTTGCCGCGCGCCGGATCATCGGCGAACAGTTTGCGCAGGTGTAGGGGTGCGACGCTGCGGTGGTTGTCCGACAGTGCCTGCCAAGCCGCCGACGCGGTGATGTCGCTGCTCACGTCAGCCGACATTACAGCGTCCGATGAAGTCCGGCGCCGCAGTTGGATGTGCGCTCCCGGCCCGCGGCCTACGCTGACTCCCATGGTGTCCGAACGTGACGTACTCGAATTCGTACCGAAGGGTTTGTGGATCGGCTCCGGGCCGGTCGAGGCGACGGGCGGTGGCACCTTCGCGGTGCGCAATCCCGCCGACGGCTCGGTGATCGCGCAGGTCGCCGATGCCACGCCGGACGACGCGATGCGCGCGCTGGACGCGGCCGTCGCGGCGGGCGAGGCATGGGCGGCGACCCCGTCGCGCGAGCGCGGCGAGATCCTGCGGACGGTGTTCGAGCAGCTGACCGCGCGGGCCGAGGAGTTCGCGCTGCTGATGACCCTCGAGATGGGCAAGGCGCTGGCCGAGAGCCGCAACGAGGTGCGCTACGGCGCCGAGTTCTTCCGGTGGTTCAGCGAGGAGGCGGTGCGGGTGCACGGCCGCTACCTGCACGCGCCGTCGGGAACCGGCCGGATCATGGTGACAAAACAACCGGTCGGTCCGTGTCTGGCGATCACGCCGTGGAACTTCCCGCTCGCCATGGGCACCCGCAAGATCGGGCCCGCGCTCGCCGCGGGCTGCACGATGATCGTCAAGCCCGCCTCGGCGACCCCGCTGACCATGCTGGCGCTGGCCAAGCTGTGCAGCGAGGCCGGGCTGCCCGACGGCGTGCTGTCGGTGGTCACGACCCAGCGTTCCGGTGCCGTCACCGGCCCGCTGATCGACGATCCGCGGCTGCGCAAACTCACCTTCACCGGGTCCACCGAGGTCGGTAAAAAGCTCGTCTCGGCGTCGGCGAACCGGCTGCTGCGCACCTCGATGGAGCTGGGTGGCAATGCCCCGTTCGTCGTGTTCGACGACGCCGACATCGACGCGGCGGTGGCGGGCGCGATGCAGGCGAAGCTGCGCAACGGCGGCGAGGCGTGCACCGCGGCCAACCGCTTCCACGTGCAGCGCGGGGTGGTCGCCGAGTTCACCGCCAAGCTGGTCGCCGCGATGACCGACACCGTGGTGCTCGGGCCGGGCACCGATCCGGCCAGCACCCTCGGTCCGCTGGTCAGCGAGGAGCAGCGGGAGATCGTCAGCGAGCTGGTCGACGACGCCGTCGACCAGGGCGCCCAGCTGCTGCTCGGCGGCAAGGCACCCGGTGGCCCCGGCTGGTTCTACCCGGCCACCGTCCTCGGTGACGTGCCCGCCTCGGCGCGCATCCTGCGCGAGGAGGTCTTCGGCCCGGTTGCCCCGATCGTCGCCTTCGATACCGAGGAGGAGGGTGTCGCCGCCGCCAACGACACCGAATACGGCCTGGTCAGCTACCTGTACACGCGGGACCTTGACCGGGCGCTGCGGGTGTCGGAGGCGCTGGAGACGGGCATGGTCGGCGTCAATCGCGGCGTCATCTCCGACCCGGCCGCGCCGTTCGGTGGCGTCAAGGAATCGGGCTTCGGGCGCGAGGGCGGCATCGAGGGCATCGAGGAATACCTGAACACGAAGTACGTCGCGCTGACCTGAGACACGAAACCGCCCCGGGGAAGGTGTCGCACCCGGGGCGGCTTTGTGGATGCGGCGAACTGGTGGTCCGCCGCGTGGCTTGGTCGGTGCCTAGCGGCCGAGGCGACCTCGGCCGAGGCGGAGCAGGAGCATGGCGAGGGTGTGGCCCTCCTGGCCGAGCTCACTGAAGCGCTCGAGCACCTTCATCTCGCGGCTGTGGACCAGGCGCGGACCACCGGAGGCCATCCGGGTACGGCCGATGATCCGGGAGATCTCGCTCCGGCGTTTGATCGCGGCGAGGATCGTGGCGTCGAGCTGGTCGATCTCGAGGCGGAGCTTCTCGATCTCCGCCTCGGATTGCGGCAGAGCCGAATCGGACCCGGTGGTCGTAGCAGGGGTGCTCATCATTCATCTCCTCGTGTCAGAACTTGGATCGGTGGGGCCGCACGGCCTGTTACCCGATCTGTTCCTTCACCCTGAAACTTTCCCGATGGGCGGTACGTGATCCCCCCGGGAGTGCGCAAATAGCCGCGCGCACCGCCACGATATCGGATCGTTTGCCGATCCGGGCATGCGGAGAAGCACTGGCCATGAGGCCCAGTGTGCCACGGGCCCCCAGCCATGCAAAACAGTTGTGTTTGTGAATCAGCTGAGAAGCCCGCGGTTCGCCGCCTGTCGGTGCCCGCCGGTAGCGTGGACAGACGATGGATATCACGGTCGCTCCCCACGCCTCAGCCGCCGATCCCAGTGAACCAGCGTCCGCGCCCGCGGAGCTATCGCGCCGGGACGGTGGTGGTTCCGGCGCGTCCGGTGGCGGGCTGGCCGAGGCGGCGGCGCGGCACAGCGCCGAGCAGGAACAGCGCCGCAAGGAACGCGAGCAGCGCCGCGTCGAGGAGACCGAACGCCTGCTCGACGGACTGAATCCGCAGCAGCGCGCGGCCGTCGTGCACGCGGGCTCGCCCCTGCTGATCGTCGCGGGCGCCGGCTCGGGCAAGACCGCGGTGCTCACCCGGCGCATCGCCTACCTGCTCGCCGCGCGCGGCGTGCACACCGGGCAGATCCTGGCGATCACCTTCACCAACAAGGCCGCCGCCGAGATGCGCGAGCGGGTCGCGGGGCTGGTCGGCCCGCGCGCGGCCAGCATGTGGGTCTCGACGTTCCATTCCAGCTGTGTGCGCATTCTGCGGATGCAGGCCGCCCTGTTGCCGGGCCTGAATTCGAATTTCTCCATCTACGACGCCGACGATTCGCGCCGTTTGCTGACGATGATCAGCCGCGATTTCGACATCGACACCAAGAAGTATTCGGCGCGGTTGCTGGCCACCGCAATTTCCAACTTGAAGAACGAACTCATCGGGCCCGAGCAGGCCGCCGCCGACGCCGAGGCCGACGAGACCGAACTGCCCGCGCTGGTGGCCCGGGTCTACGCCGAGTACCAGAAGCGGCTGCGCGCGGCCAACGCCATGGACTTCGACGACCTGATCGGCGAGACGGTCGCGCTGTTGCAGAACCACCCGCAGGTGGCCGAGTACTACCGGCGCCGGTTCCGGCACGTCCTGGTCGACGAGTACCAGGACACCAACCACGCGCAGTACGTCCTGGTGCGTGAACTCGTCGGCCACCACAGCGCGCAGACCGACGAGGAAGCCGGCGTCGAGCCGAGCGAGCTGTGCGTGGTCGGCGACGCGGATCAGTCCATCTACGCCTTCCGCGGCGCGACGATCCGCAACATCGAGGAATTCGAGCGCGATTTCCCCGACGCGGAAACCATTCTGCTGGAGCAGAACTACCGCTCCACCCAGCACATCCTCTCCGCCGCCAACGCGGTGATCTCGCGCAACGAGGGCCGGCGCGAGAAGAAGCTGTGGACCGACTCGGGCGAGGGCGAGCTGATCACCGGCTACGTCGCCGACAACGAGCACGACGAGGCCGCGTTCGTCGCCAAGGAGATCGACAAGCTGGTCGACGCGGGCGACGCGAACTACGGCGATGTCGCGGTCTTCTACCGCACCAACAACAATTCGCGGGCGCTGGAGGAGATCTTCATCCGGATGGGCCTGCCGTACAAGGTGGTCGGCGGCGTCCGGTTCTACGAGCGCAAGGAAGTCCGCGATGTGGTGGCCTACCTGCGCGTGCTGGAGAACCCCGACGACGCGGTGAGCCTGCGCCGCATCCTCAACACCCCGCGCCGCGGGATCGGCGATCGCGCCGAGGCGTGCGTCGCGGTGCACGCCGAACAGCGCGACATCGGCTTCGCCGCCGCGCTGCGCGACGCCGCCGACGGCAAGGTCGCGCTGCTGAACACCAGGGCGGTGCGGGCCATCGCCGGCTTCCTCGACCTGCTCGACGAGATCCGCGCGGCCGGAAAGCGTGCCGACAGCGAGTATCCCGACGTGGGCAATGTCGTCGACGCGGTGCTCGACCGCACCGGGTACCGGGCCGAACTGGAAGCCTCCGACGATCCGCAGGACGGCGCGCGCCTGGACAACCTGAACGAACTGGTCAGCGTGGCCCGCGAATTCAGCTCCGAGGCGTTCAACAACGCCGAGGCCGCGCGCGAGGAGGGCCTGCTGCCGGAGGCGGGCGACGGCGAACCCGAGCCCGGCTCGCTCGCGGCGTTCCTCGAGCGGGTGTCGCTGGTGGCCGACACCGACCAGATCCCCGACGAGGGGTCAGGCGTGGTCACGATGATGACGCTGCACACCGCGAAGGGCCTGGAGTTCCCGGTCGTCTTCGTGACCGGCTGGGAGGACGGCCAGTTCCCGCACATGCGCGCGCTGGGCGATCCGACCGAGCTGGCCGAGGAGCGCAGGCTCGCCTACGTCGGCATCACCAGGGCGCGGCAGCGGCTCTATCTCTCGCGTGCCGTGGTGCGCTCGGGCTGGGGCCAGCCGGTGTCGAACCCGGAATCGCGGTTCCTGCAGGAGATCCCGCAGCACCTGCTGGACTGGCGTCGCCTGGAGCCGGTGGTCTCGCCCGTCCAGCGTGGCCGCAGGCGCGAGGAGAGCGGTTTCGAACGCGACTGGACCAGGGGCGACGGCTGGGACCAGCGTCCCGGTGTGCGCGGCGGCACCGGCCAGCGCAGGCCCGCGCCGGGCGGCGGCGCGGTCAAGCGGAACAACACCGATCTCGTACTCGCCGTGGGCGATCGGGTCAGCGACGACAAGTACGGCCTGGGCCGGGTGGTCGCCGCCGACGGTGTCGGCCCGTTGGCGACCGTCACCATCGACTTCGGCACGGCCGGAAAGATCCGGCTGATCCCCCAGTTCAGCCGGACCATTGTGAAGCTGTAGGGCGAACCTCAGTGCGGCAGTAGATCCGTCAGGGCTTCGTCGAGAGTCGGATAGCGGAAGGCGAAGCCCGCCTTGTGCAGGACTTCCGAGGTGGCGTGGCGGCCGGTCAGGCCGAGAGCCGGGTCGGTGCGCAGGACGACGGCGCCGACCTTCAGGATCGCCGCCGGGGTCGGCGGCGACGGTGGCCGGTGCAGCAGGCGGCGCAGGGTCGCCATGAGTTCGGTGTTGCGGACCGGGAATTCGGTCGCGGCGACGAGGATGCCGTCGGGGAGGCCGAGGTCGGGATCGAGGCCGAGCGTCGCCCGGACGACGGCGAGCCAGTCCTCGATGTGGATCCAGCTGAACCACTGGTCACCGGGGCCGACCCGGCCGCCGAGGCCCGCCTTGGTGAGCTGGGCGAGACGCTTCAGCGCGGGCGCGTCGGGGTCGAGGACGATGGAGGTGCGCAGGATCGTCCAGTGCGCGGCGCGGGCCGGATCGAACGCCTCCTCCCACGGCTGGGCGACGCCGGTCATCTGCGGCAGGCCCACGGGCAGGGGAGTGGTTTCGGTGCAGCGGGTTTCGCCCGCGTCCGACCAGATCGCGGTGGTGCTGGCCTGCACCCAGTAGTCGACCGGGGTGTCGCGCAGCCCGGCGGCGGCGACCAGGGCGGCGGTGGAATCGACCCGGCTGGTGCGCAGTTCGGTGATGTTGCGTTCGGTGGGCCGGCAGTCGACCAGCTTGCCCGCCAGGTTGATCACCGCGAGCCTGCCCGGTTCCCGCAGTTCCGCGGCCCAGGCGCCGACCGAGCGGCCGTCCCATTCGGTCTGCCGGAACGGCAGCGCGGGCACGCGCCTGCGGGTGAGCAGGGTGACGCGCTGGCCGCGACAGGTGAGGTCGGCGGCGATCTGGGTGCCGAGCGCACCGGTGCCACCGGCGATGACCACGGTGAGCGCGTCGTCGGCGGGCACCAGCCCGGCCAGCCGCGCCAGCCGCGAGAAGTTCACGCGCGCATCGGTTTCGATGAACGGCCGGACCACCGCGCGCGCCGCCGCGGCGGACGGACCGGTGAACCGCAGCTCCTGGGTGATCTCGGTGCCGCCGTCGCGCGGGGTCAGCCGCCAGGTGAGCCGCATGGTCCCGGCGGGTTCGGGCTGTTCGATGCTCAGTTCCCGGTCGGGGATGACGGTGGTGACGGTGAACGATTCGCCGAATCGGCCGTGAATACGCGCCGCGACCTGTCCGCTCGGCAGGTAGTCACCGGTGGCGCCGACGGCGACCGGCCCGTGCATCCGCACCGACCGCACGCCCGGATTCCACTCCGGCCACTGTTCGAGATCCCCCAGGACGCTCCACACGGATTCCGGTGGGAGCGCGATGAACTGCGTGTACTTCGTCGTACCAGCCATGACTGGAACGCTAACCGGGACCGGCGGCACTGGGAAGGGTGCCGCTGATCACCTCACCTCAGTCGCGCTGGGCGCCCAGGCTGATGCCGCGGGTGGCCAGCCACGGGACCGGATCGATCTTGTCGGTGCCGTTGAGCCACACCTCGAAGTGGCAGTGCGGGCCGGTGGAGAAGCCGCGGTTGCCCATGGTGGCGATCTGATCGCCCGCCATGACCCGCTCACCCTGCACCACGGTCGCGGTGTCGATGTGGCCGTAGATCGTGACGGTGCCGTCGTCGTGCAGGACGCGCACCCACATGCCGAAGCCGGAGGCGGGCCCGGCCTCGATGACGGTGCCGTCGGCGACCGAGTAGATCGGGGTACCGATCGGACCGGCGACGTCGATGCCGAGGTGCTGCACACCCCAGCGGGCGCCGAAACCGGAGGTGTAGTTACCGGAGGTGAACTTCGCGAACAGCGGGCGCAGCTTGGCCGATTCCTGCGCGGCGAGATCTTCGGCGAACTTCTGGCCCTTGGCGAGGATGTCGTCGAAGTGGCTCTTGTCGGCGATGGTGGTGGCGTCGAGAACCGAAGCGCCGGTGCCGTTCTCGTCGAGATCGGCGGTGCTCATCGACTGGGCCGCGATCTCGTGGATCTGACCGGCGGCCTCGTAGTCGACACCGTGCGCAGGCTGGCCCGGATCGGCCATCGCGGCCTGACCGGCGGCGACGACAGCGCCCGCGGCGACGGCGATGACCGCGGCGCGGCCCTTCAGCGCGGCGGGGGGAGCGGGCACGCGGTGCGCGCCACCACGACGTTCGGCGCGGCGCGGCGCCTGCTCTTCGGATTCGGTGGCGCGGGTGGGCTCCCACGAGGTGGCGTAGGTGCCGGAGTCATAGGTGTCGGACTCGTCCGGAGTCCACTCGTCCTCGGCGGGGGTCCACGCGTTGTCGGCGTTCCAGTGGTTCTGGTCCTGCCAGGTGTTCTGCTGCGGCCACGCGGGCTCGGGCGCCGCGGCGGGCGCGCGCCTGCCCTGCGGGTGCGAGGTGTACTCGTCGGTGTACCGGTAACGGTGGCCGGAGTTGGTGCGATCTTCGACTGTGAAGGTGGAGCGGTGGTTCATCGGCTGCGCCGAATCGCCGACGGCTGTTCCAAGCGAGTGCTGACGTGCCTCAAGCTTGTCGTCCTCCTCAGTCCTGACTTGCCAGTCGTGACCTGGTTGTCGTGACCTGGTTGTGACTTCGACCGCATTGACGGTAACGAAGCGATTGCAGAGTGGCAAGCGCTGGTCGAAAACGTACCGTAGTGTGTGAGATTCGTCACCGTAACGCGTCGGAATATCTCACCATTTCGAGGCCTCTCGGGTGAGGACCTTCGACGACATAACGTAGTAGATCGTGAGGGGTCACGGGTTTACATGTCCCGACCTGCCACGGTGTCGGAAATCGCCGAAAAACTACTCACCAGTAGCCTTGGCCAGCGGTTTTCCCGACCTCCCGTAACACGTCGTGACCTGCGCCACTTAGGATGAATGTGGCCGATTGGCCCTCCATGTGACTGGTTAGAGTCCGACCCGACCCGCTACCGACGTCGGGCCGCCAACAAAGACGTTGTCATAGCAACGCAGACGAGACGGTGAGTACATGGATCTCTTCGAATATCAGGCGAAGGAGCTCTTCGTTAAGCACGGAGTGCCTTCGTCCGAGGGTCGTGTTTGCGACACGGCCGAAGAAGCTCGCGCGATTGCCGAGGAAATCGGCAAGCCGGTGATGGTCAAGGCGCAGGTCAAGGTGGGCGGCCGTGGTAAGGCGGGTGGCGTCAAGTACGCCGCCACCCCGGAGGACGCGTTCACGCACGCGCAGAACATTCTCGGCCTGGACATCAAGGGCCACATCGTCAAGAAGCTCCTTGTCGCCGAGGCCAAGGACATCGCGGAGGAGTACTACATCTCCTTCCTGCTCGATCGGTCCAACCGCACCTACCTGGCCATGTGTTCGGTCGAGGGCGGCATGGAGATCGAAGAGGTCGCGGAGAAGACCCCCGAGCGCCTCGCCAAGATCGCCGTGGACGCCGTCAAGGGTGTCGACCTGGCCTTCGCCCGTGAGATCGCGGAGAAGGGCCACCTGCCCGCCGACGTGCTCGACGCCGCGGCCGTGACCATCCAGAAGCTGTGGGAGGTCTTCATCTCCGAAGACACCACCCTGGTCGAGGTCAACCCGCTGGTGCGCACCCCGCAGGACGAGATCCTCGCCCTCGACGGCAAGGTCACCCTGGACGAGAACGCCGAGTACCGGCACCCCGATCACCTGAACTTCGCCGACGTCGACGCGACCGACCCGCTCGAGCTGAAGGCCAAGGAGAACGACCTCAACTACGTCAAGCTCGACGGTGAGGTCGGCATCATCGGCAACGGCGCCGGCCTGGTCATGTCGACCCTGGACGTCGTCGCGTACGCCGGTGAGAACCACGGCGGCGTGAAGCCGGCCAACTTCCTCGACATCGGCGGTGGCGCTTCGGCTTCCGTGATGGCCGCGGGTCTGGACGTCATCCTGGGCGACGCGCAGGTCAAGAGCGTGTTCGTCAACGTGTTCGGTGGCATCACCGCGTGCGACGCGGTCGCCAACGGCATCGTGAAGGCGCTGGAGATCCTCGGCGACGCGGCCACCAAGCCGCTGGTCGTCCGTCTCGACGGCAACAACGTCGACGAGGGCCGCAAGATCCTCGCCGAGGCCAACCACCCGCTGGTGACGCTGGCCCAGACCATGGACGAAGGCGCCGACAAGGCTGCCGAACTGGCCGCAGCCAAGTAAGGAACACGAACATGTCCATCTTCCTGAACAAGGACAACAAGGTCATCGTCCAGGGCATCACCGGCGGCGAGGGCACCAAGCACACCGCGCTGATGCTGAAGGCGGGCACCAACGTCGTCGGTGGCGTGAACGCGCGCAAGGCCGGCACCACCGTCACCCACACGGACAAAGACGGCAACGAGATCGAGCTGCCCGTGTTCGCTTCCGTCGCCGAGGCGATGGAGAAGACCGGCGCCGACACCTCCATCGCGTTCGTGCCGCCCGCCTTCTCCAAGGACGCCATCGTCGAGGCCATCGACGCGGAGATCCCGCTGCTCGTGGTCATCACCGAGGGCATCCCGGTGCAGGACTCCGCCTACGCGTGGGCCTACAACGTGGAGAAGGGCGAGAAGACCCGCATCATCGGCCCGAACTGCCCCGGCATCATCACCCCCGGCGAGGCGCTGGTCGGCATCACCCCGAACAACATCACCGGCAAGGGCCCGATCGGCCTGGTGTCGAAGTCGGGCACCCTGACCTACCAGATGATGTACGAGCTGCGTGATTTCGGTTTCTCGACCGCGATCGGCATCGGCGGCGACCCGGTCATCGGCACCACCCACATCGACGCCATCGAGGCGTTCGAGAAGGACCCGGAGACCAAGATCATCGTCATGATCGGCGAGATCGGTGGCGACGCCGAGGAGCGGGCCGCGGCCTACATCAAGGCCAACGTGACCAAGCCGGTCGTCGGCTACGTCGCCGGCTTCACCGCGCCCGAGGGCAAGACCATGGGCCACGCGGGCGCCATCGTCTCCAGCGGCGGCGGTACCGCGCAGGCCAAGCAGGAAGCGCTCGAGGCCGCGGGTGTGAAGGTCGGCAAGACGCCGTCCGCCACCGCCGCGCTCGCGCGCGAGATCCTGGAGAAGGCGTCCATCGCCTCCGCCTGATCCGCACGCAACAGCTACGAAGGCCGCCTCCAGGTTTGACCGGGGCGGCCTTCGTCGATTCTGCACAGGGCGGTGGTTGTCCACAGCCCGCTCGGTAGGTGATGACCGGGGACAGGACGTGCAGTAGCGTCAGTAACCGGATCAGCACCAGTCAGTTCGACGCGACCGTGCGCACGACTCGACAAGGAGACGACGACATGTCCTACCCGACCGGGGGCTCCGGGTACAACGCACCCGCGACACCCGCCGCGCCCAGCCAGGGCCCGAGCACCGGTGCCGCCGGCGCTGCGCCATCGTCCGCGACCGACGCGGAAGGCAAAGGGCTGCCCTTCATTCTGACCGCGGCGACCGCTGGCCTCGGTGTGCTGACCTTCCTGCTCGGCTTCCTGCCGTTCGTCGGCACCAAGCCGGTGACGATCGGCGGCACCACCGTCAGCAGCGACGAGACCGACAGCTTCTTCGCCTACTTCGGCGGCTCGGCCACGCTGGGCATCGTGCTGCTGGCCGGTCTGCTGGCCGGTGTGTCGTTGTTGCCCAAGCAGAAGCTGCTCGGCGCCTCGGCCGCGGCCGCGGTGGCGGGCCTGTTCGCCGTGCTCGCGCTGACCTTCTCGGTCCCCGAGGGCGCCGAGCTGGAGTTCGGCGCCTACATCGTGATCGTCTTCGCGCTGCTCACCGCGGCCGCCGCGATCGTCGCGGTGCTGTTCGAGCTGGGCATCATCAAGCCGCCCGCGCCCAAGCCCGCCCAGCCGCAGCAGCAGCCGGGTCAGTACGGCCAGTACGGCCAGCAGCCGGGCTACGGCCAGCAGGGCTACGGCCAGGGCACCGGCCAGCAGGCGTACGGGCAGGGCGGTTACGGCCAGAGCCAGACCGGCGGCCAGTACCCGACCCAGTCGCCGTACGGCCAGCAGAGCCAGCCGTCGGTGCCGCAGGCGCCGCAGCCGTCCTACGGCCAGCCGGGCCAGCAGCCGTCCTACGGCCAGCAGCCGCCGCAGTCGCCGTACGGCCAGCAGTACGGTGCGCCGCAGCAGCAGTCGCCCTACGGTGCCGCGCCGCAGGCGCAGCCGCGGCCGGACGAGAGCGCGACCCAGCACTTCGGCGGGCAGCAGCCCGGTCAGGGTCAGCCCTTCGGCGCGCCGACCTACGGTGGCGCGCAGCCCGGTGCGGCCGCGCCGCAGCAGGGCCAGCCGTTCGGCGGCGAGCAGAACGCCGACCCGGCGTCCGACGCGACGACGGCGTTCCGCCCGACCGACGACAACAAGTAAACCGACGGCCGCCGCGCGTGGCACAGGTTCGATCGCGAGCCCACAGGTGCGCCTGTGGGCTCGCGGCGCGCCTGACCCGCGCCCGCCGGGGAAGCTGCCACGCTGAATTGTCATGAGCTCCCGTAACGCCCTCGTGCGCCGGACCTCCGGGTCACGCGGTGACGGGGAGGCCACCGCACCGCCGTCCGGGCACGGTCACGAACCGCCCTGGTGGTTGCTGTCGCCCGAGCGGGCGCGCACGCTGCTGCTGGTCGCCGCCCGGCCGACGATCTGTGGGCTGGCGGCGACGGTCCTGCTGGTCCTGGTGGTCATGCTGACCACCGATACCGATCTGACCAGCGCGCCCGGCGCGGTCGCGGCGACCTGGCTCGCCGCCCATCAGGTTCCGCTGACCGTCGGCCGGACGACGCTGGGTGTGCTGCCGCTCGTCCCGACCATGATCCTGGTCCTGATGGCCGCCCGCGAATGCGCCCGCGCGGTGCCCCGCCGTCCCACCCCGGTCGACCTCGGCTGGCTCGTCGGCGCCGTGCTCGCCGGCCCGCTGCTGATGACCGCCGTCTGCCTGGCCGTCACCGGTGACGCCGCGGGCGTCACCCCGCTCGAACCACCCGGCCCGGTGACCGCGTTCGGCTGGGTGCTCGTGCTCTACCTCGGCGCGGCGGCGGGCGGGATCGCCACCCGCGCCTGGCCCTCGGTGTGCGCGCTGCTGCCGGTCGAGATCCCGGCGTGGGCCGTGCTCGGCGCCCGCGCCGCCCGGCGCACCGTGCTGCGGATGCTCGGCTGCGCCGCGCTGGCCACGGCGGTGTCGTTCTTCCTGCACCTGTCCCGGCTCGACGGCGCGTACGACCAGGCGCACAACGTCACCGACGTGCTCGGCATGACGCTGCTGTCGCTGCTCTATCTGCCGAACGTGGTGATCGCCGCGGCCGGAATGCTGTGCGGCGCGCCGGTGCAGTTCGGCGCGGGGTCGGTCGGGCTGTTCGGGGTCACCGCCGGACCGGTGCCCGCGCTGCCCGCGCTGATCCCGCTGCCGGAGGGGCCGTCGGCGGCCTGGTGGCCGGTGCTGCTGCTGATCCCGATCGCGGTCGGGGTGCTCGGCGGTATCGAGCTGGGCCGCACCAGCGACGACCGGCCGGGCGCGCCGTGGGCGACGCTCACCTCCGCCGCGCTGTCCACCCTGATCTTCCTCGTGCTCGCGATCCTCGGCGGCGGACAGCTCGGCGCCGTCGGCCGCGCCGGGGTCGACCTGCTGATGCTGGTCGTGCTGATGGTCACCTGGTTCGGCTTCGGCGGTTTCGTCGGCATGTTCTTCGCCCGGCGCTTCCTCGCCCCCGCCGCCCCGGCCGACGACTTCGACGAGTACGACGACGACACCTACGCCGACCACGACGACTTCGACGACGAGTACGACGACGAAGACGACTACTACTACGACGACGAGGACGAACCCGACTACGACGACGACGATTCCGCCGTCGAGGTCGACGCCGAACTGGTCACCGACTTCGACGACGACGTCGAGGTGAGTATCGCCGCGCCGGGCTCGACGGCCCCGCCGACCGACGACATCGTCGACGCGGAGGTCGTCGAGTCGGACCTGCCGGAAGGTGACAAGAGCACCGGTCGTTAAGCTCGACCCGGCGGTATCGCCGATCGCCGCCACCCGACACACGCAGGAGTAGAGCGCTGACGTCCTCGTTTGCCCAGTGGAAGCCCGCAGGGACACCGGCTACCGTCGTCGTCCTCGCCTCGGGCACCGGCTCGCTGCTCAACGCGCTGCTGGCCGCCGCGCGCGAGCCCGGCTATCCCGCGAAGATCGTCGCGGTCGGCGTCGACCGGGTGTGCCAGGCGACCGAACACGCCGAGACCGCCGGGATCGAGCACTTCCGGGTCGCGGTGCGGGACTTCGACGATCGGGCCGCCTGGGATCGCGCGCTGACCGAGGCCGTCGACGCCTTCCGGCCCGACCTGGTCGTCTCGGCCGGCTTCATGAAGATCGTCGGCCCCGCGTTCCTCGAGCGGTTCGGCGGCCGGTTCATCAACACCCATCCCGCGCTGCTGCCCTCGTTCCCCGGCGCGCACGGGGTGCGGGACGCGCTCGCCTACGGCGCCAAGGTCACCGGCTGCACCGTGCACCTGGTCGACGGTGGCGTCGACACCGGCCCGATCCTCGCACAGGAGGCGGTCGACGTGCTGCCCGGCGACGACGAGGCCGCCCTGCACGAGCGCATCAAGGTTGTCGAGCGACGGTTGCTGGCGGAGGTCATCGCCGCTGTCGCCACCCGAGGCATTGTCTCCGACGGACGAAAGGCAGAAATTCCAGATGAGCGAGCACGCCGGTGAGTGAACGTAAGGCGATCCGCAGGGCGCTGGTGAGCGTCTACGACAAGACCGGGCTCATCGAGCTGGCCACCGGACTGCACGCCGCCGGCGTGGAGCTGGTGTCGACCGGTTCGACCGCGGGCAAGATCGCCGAGGCGGGCATTCCGGTCACCAAGGTCGAGGACCTGACCGGTTTCCCGGAGACCCTCGACGGCCGGGTCAAGACCCTGCACCCCCGGGTGCACGCGGGCATCCTGGCCGACACCCGCCGCGCGGAGCACGTCGACCAGCTCACCGAGCTGGGCGTGGACGCCTTCCAGCTGGTGGTGGTGAACCTCTACCCGTTCACCCAGACGGTGGCCAGCGGCGCGAGCATCGACGAGTGCGTCGAGCAGATCGACATCGGCGGTCCGTCGATGGTGCGTGCCGCCGCGAAGAACCACCCCTCGGTCGGTGTGGTCGTCGACGTCAACGACTACGACGACGTGCTCGCCGCGGTGAAGTCCGGCGGCTTCACCCTCGCCGAGCGGACCGGCCTGGCCGCCAAGGCCTTCCAGCACACCGCGAGCTACGACGTGGCCGTCGCGAGCTGGATGGGCTCGGTCGCCGTGCCCGCCGTGCAGCCCGAGACCGAGCAGTTCCCCGGCTGGGTCGCCGGTTCGTGGGAGCGCGCCGCGGTGCTGCGCTACGGCGAGAACCCGCACCAGGCCGCCGCGCTGTACACCAGCAACGACGGCACGGTCGGCATCGCGCAGGCCGAGCAGCTGCACGGCAAGGAGATGTCGTACAACAACTACACCGACGGTGACGCCGCCTGGCGCGCCGCCTACGACTTCGACGAGCCCGCCGTCGCGGTGATCAAGCACGCCAACCCGTGTGGCATCGCCGTCGGCGCCGATATCGCCGAGGCGCACCGCAAGGCCCACGCCACCGACCCGGTCAGCGCCTACGGCGGCGTGATCGCGGCCAACCGCGAGGTCAGCGTGGAGATGGCCGAGCAGGTCGCCGAGATCTTCACCGAGGTCATCGTGGCGCCCGGCTACGCGCCCGGCGCGGTCGAGGTGCTGCAGCGCAAGAAGAACGTGCGCGTGCTGGTGGCCGAGGCGCCGCAGCGCAAGGGTGTGGAGCTGCGCCCGATCAGCGGCGGCGCGCTGCTGCAGGACCGCGACGTCCTCGACGCCACCGGCGACGATCCGGCCAACTGGACCCTCGCCGCGGGCGACCCGGCCGACGCCACCACCCTGGCCGACCTCGAATTCGCTTGGCGCGCTTGCCGTGCCGTGAAGTCGAACGCGATCCTGCTGGCCGACGACGGTGCCGCCGTCGGCGTCGGTATGGGTCAGGTCAACCGGGTCGACTCCTGCAAGCTGGCCGTCGAGCGGGCCGGTGAGCGGGCCAAGGGCTCGGTCGCCGCGTCCGACGCGTTCTTCCCGTTCTCCGACGGCCCGCAGATCCTGGTGGCCGCCGGCGTGCGCGCGATCGTGCACCCCGGTGGCTCGATCCGCGACAAGGACACCGTCGAGCTCTGCAAGGAAGCCGGCGTCACCCTGTACCTGACCGGAGCGCGTCACTTCGCGCACTGAGTCACGGCGAACCCGGACGGGTGCCGCACCGAATCCTCGGTGCGGCACCCGTTCTCGTTATCCGGCGTCGACCACCTGGCGGCTGCCCAGCGGCGACTCCAGGGTGATCTCGACGGTGCCGAAGACGGCGTTCATGGTGCACATCTTGCCGACCGCGTCGGCGCGGGTGCCCCCGCGCAGGGCGACCGCGACGGCGGTGGCCGACTCGGTGACGGTGACGTCGACGCCGTAGCACTCCGGGTTACCGGTCTGGAAATTCACGCCGATCGTGTTGTCGCTCAGGCGGGTCCACGAGGTGAAGGGTAGGGGATGGGGGTTGACGATGGTGGGATCGGGCGTGAATCGATGGCCGAGGCTCGCGTTGCCGTCTTCCGGCCGGGCGCTCGTTGTCGTCGAATTCGATTGGGGTGCAGCGTCATCGGAGCTCGAGCAGGCGGTGATCGGGCCCAGCAGCACGGCCAGGGCGGCCGCGGCGGCGGTGAAACGCGACGTCGTTCGCATACCGTGAGCCTAGTCGGCGTGGCGTGCGCGCTCGCCCGGCCGAGTGGGGCATTCTAAACGCGATACTCCCCACAGTGAACTTTCCGCGAACCCTGCGCGTAACTCACCCGTTTCGGCTCGGTGGGGACTACATTCGCTTCCGATGCGACGCCGTGGCAAGCGGCGAGCATCACTGATGTTGGATGCTCTGCAACTGGATCTTCGAAAGGACAAACGTGGGCGACACGCTGCGCGTAGGCGAAGAACTGGGACTGGGACAGTCCCTGACCGGCGGTGCGTACACCCTGGCCCTGCAGCCGGACGGCAACCTTGTGCTGACCGAGCCCGACGGTAACGTCGTGTGGGCCGCACAGACTCATGGGCAGGACGTGCAGCGCGCGGCCCTGCAGCACGATGGCGACTTCGTCATCTACAAGGGTGACGGCTCGCGCGTCTGGGCGACCGACACCAGCGGCAAGAACGTCGAGCGCCTGGTGGTGCAGCCCGACCGCAACGTCGTGCTCTACGGCACCGACGACTCGGTCGCGTGGGCCACCGCCACCAACACCGACAACCCGCTGCCCGCCCCGGCTGCCGAGCCGGAGCCGGTCGCCGCCGCCCCGATCGCCGAAGAGGTCCCCCCGCCGCCCGCGGCGCAGACCTACACGGTCGAGCCGGGCGACACCCTGTGGGCCATCTCCGAGCGTTTCTACGGCGACGGCAACCGCTACCACGAGATCGCGTCGGCCAGCGGTATCGACAACCCGGACCTGATCAACGCGGGCCAGGTCCTCACCATCCCGTGATGACGTAGCCGCAGCGTTCATCGCCTGCACAACGAAAGTGGCCCCGAGGCAACAGCTTCGGGGCCACTTTTGATTCCGCGATGTCTACCGGCTGGTGAAGGGCAGCAGCGCCATCTCGCGCGCGTTCTTCACCGCGACGGCGACCTGACGCTGCTGCTGCGGGGTCAGGCCGGTCACCCGGCGGCTGCGGATCTTGCCGCGGTCGGAGATGAAGGTGCGCAGCAGGTTGACGTCTTTGTAGTCGACGACTTCGATGCCCGCGGCGATCAACGGGTTCTTCTTCGGCTTACGGCCCTGCTCGGCGCGTGCCTTCTTGGACGGTGCTCGCTTCACTGCCATGCGATGTTCCTTCTCACGAGATCAGTGGGTGTCTACCAGCTCGATTTGTGGACCCCAGGGAGCTCGCCCCGGTGGGCCATCTCGCGCACACGAACACGGGAGAGGCCGAACTTCCGGAGATGGCCGCGTGGCCGGCCATCGGCTGCATCCCGATTGCGCAATCGTACCGGACTGGCGTCGCGGGGCTGGTTGCGCAGTTCCGCCTGCGCGGCGGCCCGCTCGGCGTCCCCGGTGGACGGCTTGCGGATGAGCTCCTTGAGCTCGGCGCGCCGGGCGGCGTAGCGCTCGACGATCGCGCGGCGCTGCTCGTTGCGGGCGATCTTGGACTTCTTCGCCATCAGCGCTCCTCGCGGAAGTCGACGTGCTTGCGCACGACGGGGTCGTATTTGCGCAGGACCAGCCGGTCGGGGTCGTTGCGGCGGTTCTTGCGGGTGACGTAGGTGTAGCCGGTCCCCGCGGTGGACTTGAGTTTGACGATCGGCCGGATATCGGTCGATTTCGAGGCCATGGGCGCTCCTCCTAGATCTTGTCGCCGCGGGCGCGGATGCGGGCCACCACGGCCTCGATCCCGTCCCGGTCGATGGTCTTGATGCCCTTGGCGGAGACCGTCAGCGTGATGCGGCGGCCCTCGCTGGGCAGGTAGTAGGTCTTGCGCTGGATGTTGGGGTTCCAGCGCCGGTTGGTGCGCCGGTGTGAGTGCGAGACGGCTTTTCCGAAGCCGGGCTTGCGACCGGTGACCTGGCAGTGGGCCGACATGCGACCTCCCTCCATGGTGATGACAACCATTTTCGACAACAGTTATTCTGCACTGTACCGTTGGGGTAACGTAAATGAAAATCGTTATCGAAAGGGGTTTCGGGTGCTGGACCAGTCCGACCGGAGAACGCCCGTCGTGCTGCTGGCCGGCTTCTCCGGACCTGCCATGACCGGCGTCGAGCACATCGCGGCGACACTGAGCGAGGACGCGGGCACCGTGGTGGTGCACCACGACCTCGCCGAGCTGCGCGAAGGCGTCGTGCGGCGCACGGTGCGCACCGCGGGCACCGTCACGACCACCGTGCTCGAGCTCGCGCACGGCTGCGTGTCCTGCACGCTGCGCGCGGATCTGCTGCCGATGCTGTGCACGCTCGCCGCCCGCGAGCACGTGCGCCGCATCGTGCTCGCGCTCGACCCGGCCATCGAGGCCGAGGCGCTGTGCCACGCGATCGACACGGTCGAGGTGACCGGAGTGGCGGACCGGGTCGACGGGCCCGCGAGCCGGAACGTACGGATCGAGGCCACGCTGACCTGCCTGGACGGGCAGCAGTGGCTGGCCGACGCCACCGGCGACGAGGTGCTGGCCGACCGCGGGCTCGCCGCGGCCGACGACGAGCGGACGGTCGCGCAGGTGGCCGTCGGCCAGGTCGAATTCGCCGACGCGCTGGTGGTGCTGGCCACCGGTGTCGACGCGCTCGATCGCGAACGGCTCGGCGCCGTCCTCGGCCGGATGACGCCCACCGCGCCGGTCGCCTGGCTCGACGAGCTGCCCGCCTTCGACGCGGTCGAGGTCGGCGCGCTGCTGACCCGCGTCCCGGCCGACGCGCGCCGCGGCCGGATCTTCGACGCCCACGCTCCGCTGCTGCGCGGTCAGCCGCCGCTGACCACCGACTGCGGCGTCTCGCTCATCGAATTCGCCGCGCGCAGGCCGTTCCATCCCGGCCGGCTGCACGACGCGCTGGACGTGCTGTTCGACGGCGTGGTCACCGCGCGCGGCCGGATCTGGCTGGCCACCCAGCCCGACCAGGTGGTCTGGCTGGAATCGGCGGGCGGTGGCCTGCGGGTCGGCGGCGCCGGTCGCTGGCTGGCCGCGATGAGCGCCGAGGAGCAGGCCGAGGCCGATCCGGACCGCCGGGCGATGGCCGCGCTGCGCTGGGACGAGCGGTTCGGCGATCGCGATGTGTCGCTGGTGATCCTGGCCCACGACGCCGATCCCGCCGAGATCCGGCACGCGCTGCACTGGGCACTGGTCGAGGACGACGAGCTGCTGCTGGTCGACCGGGCGCCGGAACGAGTCGCGTTGTGGGACGACCCCTTCGGCGACTGGCACGAAGACCCCTGCGCCGATCCGTCCGAGGCCCCGGCCACGGCGGGCGAGCGCACCGAGAGAGGAGAAACGTCATGAAAGCGGGCATCCACCCCGACTACCACCCGGTGGTCTTCGAGGATTCGAGCACCGGCAAGCGGTTCCTGACCCGGTCGACCGCGACCAGCGACCGCACCGTCGAATGGACCGACGGCGCGACGTATCCGTTGCTGGTCGTCGACGTCACCTCGGATTCGCATCCGTTCTGGACCGGCACCCATCGCAATCTCGACACCCAGGGCCGGGTGGAGAAGTTCGAGCGCAAGTACGGAAAGCGTTCGCGCGCAGGCAAGGAGGGCTGAGCCATGGCAGTGCCGAAGCGCAGGATGTCGCGGTCGAACACCCGCAGCAGGCGGTCGCAGTGGAAAGCCGCCGTTCCGCAGCTGGTTCCGGTCACCGTCGCCGGTGTGGAATACCGGGTGCCGCGTCGTATCGTTGGGGCAGTGCGGAAGGGTCTGATCGACCCGTCGCGGATCTAGGTTCGCCCGTACGCGGAGTTCGAGAGCTGGTTCGGAGGGGACAACCCGGATCGGGGATCGGACAACAGCAACGGCCTGCCGGATACGTCCGGCAGGCCGTTGTCGTCGCTGGTGCGAGGGATCAGCCCTCGCGCTCGGCCAGTTCGGCCAGGGCCGCGGCGAGCTGGAAGAACTTGTTGCTGCCGAGGTCGGCGATGGTCTTGATCTTCAGGGCCTCGAGCAGCTGCTTGTCGTGCGCCTCGGTCAGGCCGGCCAGGGCCGACGGCGGCGCGGCGAGGATTTCCTTCAGCGTCTTGTTCTCGTATTCCTTGTCGAGAACTTTGTCGAGCACCACGTTGACGGCCATGCGAACTCCTTCGAACGAACCTTGGATGTGCTGGGCGAGACGAATGCGCCCCGGCCGACGATAACCCGCTGACGGGCCTGGTGGGGGCCGAACGCGCCGTCAGCGGCCGGTTCTTCCGCGCACGCTGTCCAGGGGGCTTTCGGTGCGGTTGTCGTGCCTGCTCAGCGCCGGATCGGTGGGTGCCGGGCAATCGGCCGGTTACCGATGTGACAGATGCCACTTGGCGTGAGCAGGGCGGACGGCTTGCCGGGTGATTGCTGGAAGGCGCATAACCAACTCTTGGTTTGTTTTGTGGCACAAGAAAATTCCCGAGTGACTGATGCGGAGTCCTTGGCGGGTATGTACTCTCGTGCGGGAGGGCGGGTTCTCCGGTTAAGGAGAACCCGCTCATCGCCACTTCAGGGGCGGTTTTCGGGCCGAATGCGGTCCGCCGCGATGGATTCCGCGAGCG
Source organism: Nocardia sp. NPDC050718 (assembly GCF_040654235.1). Lineage (NCBI taxonomy): Bacteria > Bacillati > Actinomycetota > Actinomycetes > Mycobacteriales > Nocardiaceae > Nocardia > Nocardia sp. NPDC050718. The sequence continues at coordinate 1,060,836 of NZ_JBFAHQ010000001.1, forward strand.
GGGCGCTCGTTCACAAATTTTCCGACAAACCGGACGTTAGCTGGTCACCGGGCGGCGACGGTGCGCGCCTCGCGCTGGCGTTCGGCCGCGTCCCGCCGGTCCGGCGCGATCAGCACCGCGGTGATCGGCACCGTCAGGCCGAGAGCGCCGAGCACGAACATCGGGAACACCAGGTCGAACGGGGTGAGCCCGCCCGGCGTCCGGCTGCCCGGATCGATCGTGAACTCCAGTGCGGCGAGCGCGGTGTAGTACACGGCGGCGACGCCGACCGCGAACAGTGCCGAGGCCGCCACCCGCACGAGGACCACCCGCACGACCTGAAACGCCCACAGCGTCGCGGTGCACAGCGCCATCGACGCCAGCACGGAGACACCGATCAGCCCGAGCGACTCGTCCACGGTGCCCTGCACCGCCAGCGCGTCCAGCGTCAGGTAGGTCGACAGGCCGACGCTGAGGCCCATCGTCAGCCCACCGATGATCAGCCGCGGCAACTGCGGGGTCCGGCCGCCGATCAGCAGGCCGGCCAGCACGCCGACGACCGCGGTGGCGGCCGCCGCGGCGCCGAGCGCCGCGTTGTACCGCAGCGTGGTCTCCTGCACCCGGATGCCGAGCAGCGCCACCGAATTCGCCAGCCACAGGCCGACCCCGCCGAGCGAGACCGCCGCCATCGTCAGCCAGAGCAGCCGGAACCGCTGGGAGTACTTCGCGTGCCGCACGCAGGCGAACGCCACCAGCGCGCCGAGGACCGACAGGCCGAACGCGAGCCAGGCGATGCCGGTGCCGCGACCGAACGTCTCGGCGCCGGTCGCGGCGAGCAGGTCAGCCACGCCGGCCGGCCTCCTCGAACTGCTGCGGCTCGAGCTGCGCGATGGCGTACTCGGTGACCGCCGCCAGCGCCTGCCTGACCTCGACCGCGTTGCGCGCGTCGATGTCGACGATCGGGATGCCCTCGCGCACCGAGAGCGCCTCGCGCAGTTCGGCGATCGGGAAACGCGGCGCGTTCGGGAAGCGGTTCACCGCGATCAGGAACGGCAGCCCGCGCGCCTCGAAGAAGTCGACCGCGGCGAAGCTGTCCTCCAGCCTGCGGGTGTCGATCAGCACCACCGCGCCGATGGCGCCGCGGATCAGGTCGTCCCACATGAACCAGAACCGCTTCTGGCCGGGCGTGCCGAACAGGTACAGCACCAGGTTGCCCGGCAGCACGATGCGGCCGAAGTCCATGGCGACGGTGGTCGTCTCCTTCTCCGGCGTCTCGGCGAGATCGTCGATGCCGTCGGAGAAATGGGTGACCATCGCCTCGGTGCGCAGCGGAACGATCTCCGACACCGCACCGACGAAAGTCGTCTTGCCTGCGCCGAATCCGCCTGCCACGACGATCTTGGTCGACGCGACCCGTTGATCGGGGTTCGGGGGGCGCATGCCCTCAGAGGCCACGGAGTCCACGCAAAGTCCTCTCCATCAGTGATCGGCGTTCGTCATAGCTCGCCTGCTCGGTCAGCGTCGAATGCACTCGAAGAATCCCGCCGACTACGAGATCGCCGATCATCACCCGGACCATACCCAGTGGGCGTCCGAGGTATGCAGCTATTTCCGCGACCGAGAGCCGATGTGTACCCAGTCGCACGATTTCGGTGCGCAAGTCCCCTACGGGCCATTCCATGTGCGCGGTGTAGGAGACCGTCTCCACCACTGCCTCCAAGGGCAGCGAGATCGCGGGCTCGGTCCGGCCCGAGGTCAGAGCGTAGGGCCTGACCCTGGTCGTCGGCCGGTTTTCTGATCCGTACGGACTCGACATCTCACCTCAGCCGGCGGAGCGGGCGGTGGCGGTGACCGCCGAGCCCACTCGGTCGACGAGCAGCGCCATCTCGTAGCCGATGCGGCCGATGTCGTGGCTCTTGTTGGCCAGAACCGCGAGGTGCGAGCCGTTTCCGACGCTCATCACCAGCAGGTATCCCCGCTGCATCTCGACGATCGACTGCATGACCTTGCCGCCGTCGAACAGATGCGCCGCGCCCATCGATAGACTCGCCAGCCCCGCGGTCACCGCGGCCAGCTGCTCGGCCCGGTCCGAGGGCAGGTGCGGGCTGGTCGCCTGCAGCAGACCGTCCGCCGAGACCAGCACCGCGTGCGAGACGCCGGGCACGTCCCGGGTGAAGCGGGCGACCAGCCAATTCAGATTCTCGTCCGTGGGGTGCGCGTTGCTCATTCGAGGCCTCCGTCGTTGTACTGGATCTCGGCACGGCCACTGCGGACGCCGCTGAGATGTCTGGTCAAGTTGTTGCGGATCTCCTCGGGATCGCGAGCACCCGCCTCCTCGGCCGGGGTGAGACCGCCGGGGACCAGCTGGGCGCCCGGTTTACGGATCGGTAGGCCACCGACGGTGCGCGACGATGTCGGTGGATTGCCCGCGCTGGCCGCTGCCGACCAGCCCGCGTCTCCGGGGGAACTCCATGATGCGCCGTTGCCGCCGGATTCGGCAGTGGCGGAAGCTGGTTCGACGAGCCATTCCGAGACCATCCGCTGATAGATGGGGGTCGGGGCCTCGCCGGGCACCGGTTGCAGCCGGGTGCTCGCGGTCGGCATCGGATCCGCCGCGGCGACCGGCGCGGGCGTCGGCTCGGGTGCCCGTTCGGGCTCGGGTAAGCGCGGCACCTGCCGTGTCTCGGTGAGCTCGCTGAGCGCGGAGGCGGGAACGCGTTGCGGCAGGCCGATCGTCCTGGCCGGGGCCTCGTCAGCCGGGGCGGTCGCCGGGACCGGCAGGTCGTCGGTGTCGTGCTCGTGCTCGGCCCACAGTCCGGTCGGTTCCTCGGGCTCCGGCTCGGGCTCGACGGGTGCGGGCGGTTCCTGGCCGTTGGGCCGCCGCTGCGGCAGGCCGGCTCCGGTCAGCGGGGCACTCGGCGGCTCGATGTGCTCGGTGGGACCGAAGCCGGTCGGCACGAGGGGGTTCGGTCCCGTCGGCACCAGCGGGTTCGGGCCCGTCGGCACCAGCGGGTTCGGGCCCGTCGGCACCAGCGGGTTCGGGCCCGCGGGGACCGGTACGACGAGCGGGTTCGGGCCGGTCGGCGACATGACCGGGTTGGGGCCGGTGATGTCGGCGGGGGTCAGGGCGTGCGGGCCGATGGCCGAGGGCACCAGCGCGTGCGAGCCGGTCGACACGATCGGGTTGGGGCCGGTCGGCGGACCCGACACCGTGGGCGGCGGCGAGACGAGCGCGCTGGGCAGGTGCACGCTCGCGGTGATGCCCGGCTGCGGCGCCTGAGTGGAGGTGCGCCGCAGGCTGACGGTGATGGTGTGCCGCTTGGCCAGTCGGCCGACGACGAAAAGACCCATCCGGCGGGCGGTCTCGATGGTGACCTCACCACCGGAGGCGAGCCGGTCGTTGGTGGTCTGCAGGTCGTCGGCGGACATGCCGAGACCGCGGTCGGTGATCTCGATCAGGTAGCCGCCGTCGACCGCGCGGCCGACGATGACCGCCACCGAGGTGCTCGGCGGCGAGTAGCGCAGGGCGTTGTCGATGAGCTCGGCGAGCAGGTGCTCGATGTCGACCGCGGACTCACCGGCGACGACACCGTCGGGCACGTTGCCGATCTCGACCCGCTGGTAGTCCTCCACCTGCGAGACCGCGCTCCAGAGCATGTCCGACAGCGGCACCGGCGGCAGGTGACCGCGGCGCAGCACGGTGCCCGCGAGCACCAGCAGGTTGTCGCCGTTGCGGCGCATGCGGGTGGCGAGGTGGTCGAGCCGGAACAGCGTCTGCAGGCGCGAGGGGTTGTCCTCGTCGTGCTCGAGTTCCTCGATGAGCGCGAGCTGCTGCTCGACCAGCGACTGGCTGCGCCGCGACAGCGTCTCGAACATGTTGCCGATCTGCAGGCGCAGGCGGGCCTGGTCTGCGGCCAGGTTCAGGGCCTGCTCGTGGATCTCGTCGACGGCGCGGGCCAGCTGGCCGATCTCGTCGGTGGAATGCACGCCGACCGGGGCGATCTCGGGGGTCGCGCCGCCGCTGCGGACGACCGCGAGCTCGTCGGGCAGCTTCACGTGCGCGACCTCGAGCGCGTCGCGCCGCAGCCTGCGCACCGGGACGACCAGCGTGCGGGCCACCGCGAGGGCCAGCGCCAGGCCGGCCAGCAGCATGCCGAGCACCAGGGTGGTCTCGCGCAGCGCGCCGGTCTGCGCGTTGGCGGTGTTGGTCTCGAGGGTGTGGTCGATGCTGTCGAGCAGCTGGTTCAGGCTCGACGCGTAGGTGTCGGCGCTGACCTGGAGGGTGTTGAGCACCGCGGCGTTGCTGGTCGGGTCGCCCGCGTTCTGGCTGAGCACGCTCATCCTGGTCTGGACGGCGTCCATCATCGCGGCCCGGCTGCCCGCCTTCTCCGGCATGATCATGGCGTAGGTCATGATCGTGGTCATCTCGGAGCCGAGCTCGACCAGCATCCGCGCCCGCGCGCTCTGGCTGCGGCCCGCGTCGGGGGAGACGACCAGCAGACGCTGGTGGGTGAGGATCCGGCGCGCCTGATGCAGCGCGGTCAGCTGCAGGAAGTAGCGCTGGACGACGAAGTCCTCGACGTTCGGCGTCTGTGCGAGCGCGTTCGCGATCCGCTCGGCGATCTCGTCGGACTGCTCACCGACCATCGCCGGGGAGCCGCCGCGCACGGTGTTGCGCAGGGTGGCGCCGGTCGCGGTGGCCGCGGTGAGCTCGGTCTGGATCGTCGGCGAGAGCCGGGCCGAGCGCATGGCGCTCTGTACCTCGGCCAGCGCCTGGTCGTAGGTGGTGAGCGCCGCGTCCGTCTGCGGGTCGGCGATCGCGCCCCAGTTGGCCGTCGCCGCGACCGCGAGTTGCTCGGTGGCGGTGGCGAATTTGACGACCGGGCGAATGACGGTGGCTTGCTCGGTGGCGGCGCTGAGCTGCGTCATCATTTGCAGCTCGTTGTTGATCCGGAGCACGGCGAACGTGGTCGCCAGCATCACCGGCAGCACCAGCACCACACCGACCTTGCGCGTAACCGACCAGTTCGACAGGCTGAATTGCCAGGAGCGCGATGCAGGTTCCATCCGCGTGCGTTGCCTCTGCTTCCACGTGAGACCCCGGCCCGCGCGGGGAGGTCGCGGAGCGATGCGAGCGCAGAACCAACTGGAGGTCTTCTTTTACCGCAGGAAAGATACCCGGCTGGGTGGGCATCGGCAATCCGGACCACACGGTCTGCAATTCGCCGAATATACGCTGGCACATCGCGACCGCCACGCGGAGCGTGCCCCTCTCAGTACGTTCTCAGTCGTTCACGGCAAACTGGGCACATGCGCATTCTGGTAGTCGACGACGATCGCGCGGTGCGGGAATCACTGCGCCGGTCGCTGAGCTTCAACGGCTACACCGTCGACTTGGCGGTGGATGGCATGGACGCGTTGGAGAAAGTCACCGCGGCCAGGCCCGATGCCCTGGTTCTCGATGTGATGATGCCCAGGCTGGACGGCCTCGAAGTGTGCCGCCGCCTGCGCAGCACCGGCGATGATCTGCCGATTCTGGTATTGACCGCCCGGGATTCGGTCTCCGAACGAGTCGCGGGCCTCGACGCGGGCGCCGACGATTATTTGCCGAAGCCTTTCGCGTTGGAGGAATTGCTGGCGCGTTTGCGCGCGTTGCTGCGCAGGCGCGCACCCGACCCGGGCGAGGCGTCGGAAGCGATGGTGTTCGCTGATCTGTCGCTGGATCCGGTCACCCGGGAGGTCTCGCGCGGCGATCGCGCCATCAGCCTCACCCGAACCGAGTTCTCGTTGCTCGAGATGTTGATGGCCAATCCGCGTCGCGTGCTCACCCGCGGCCGCATCCTCGAAGAGGTCTGGGGCTACGACTTTCCCACCTCGGGAAATGCGCTGGAGGTCTACATCGGCTATTTGCGGCGCAAGACCGAGGCCGACGGCGAGGAACGCTTGATCCACACGGTGCGCGGCGTCGGGTACGTGCTGCGCGAGACCCCTCCGTAGGCGGCCGCGATGGCATCCAAGGAACCCGCCGTCGCCGTGCTGCGGCGCCCGCCGGACGCGGGGGAGATGCGCCCACCGATGCCGCTGACGCGCTCGGTGTCGCTGCGCTGGCGGGTGACCCTGCTGGCCGCGTCGGTGGTGCTCATCGCCGTCGCGGTCACCTCCATCGCCGCCTACGCGATGGTGGCCCGCGCGCTCTACGCCGACGTCGACGCCCAGCTCGAGGCCAGGGCGGCGACGATGATCAACAACAACTTCGAGACGCTCGGCTTCCAGTCGATCGTGCTGGCCGGGTTGTTCTCCAACGATGTCGGCGTCGCGCTGATCTACGCCGATCACAAGCCGTACATGCCGCCGCAGCAGACGATTCCGCCGGTCGGCGCGCAGGAGCTCGCCGTCGCCGACGGCAAGATCAACTCGTCGCTGCGCACCGTCGGTGACCAGCGGGTGCTCGCCGCGCGCACGCACAGCGGCGCGACGCTGATCATCTCGCAGAAGCTCTACCGCACCCGTGAGGTGCTCGATCGGCTGGCCTGGCTGCTGTTCGTGGTCGGCGCCTGTGGCGTCGTGCTCGCGGCCGCGGCGGGCACCGCGGTGGGCCGTACCGGCCTGCGCCCGATCGCCCGGCTGACCGCCGCGACCGAGCGGGTCGCCCGCACCGACGACCTCACCCCGATCCCGGTCACCGGTGACGACGAACTGGCCAGGCTCACCGAGAGTTTCAACACGATGCTGCGGGCGCTGGCCGAATCCCGCGACCGCCAGCGCAGGCTCGTCGCCGACGCCGGCCACGAACTGCGCACCCCGCTGACCTCGCTGCGCACCAATATGGAGCTGCTCATCGCCTCGGGCAGGCCGGGCGCGCCGCAGCTGCCCGACGAGGACATGGCGGAACTGCGCGCGGACGTGGTCGCCCAGATCGAGGAGCTCTCGACGCTGGTCGGCGACCTGGTCGACCTGGCCCGCGAGGACGCGCCCGAAACCGTCTACGAGCGGGTGGATCTCGGCGAGGTGGCCGAGCGCGCGCTCGAGCGTGCGCGGCGCAGGCGCACCGGCATCACCTTCACCGCCGAACTGCGCCCGTGGTTCGTCTACGGGCACGAGGCGGGCCTGGAACGCGCGGTGCTCAACGTGCTCGACAACGCCGCCAAGTGGAGTCCCGGCGACGCCGAGGTCAGGATCACCATGCGCCCGGCCGGGCCCGGCCTGCTCGAGCTGGTGGTCGCCGACGCCGGTCCCGGCATCCCCAGCGACGAACGGGAGCTGGTGTTCGAGCGCTTCTACCGGACCACGGCCTCGCGGTCGATGCCGGGTTCCGGGCTCGGGCTCGCGATCGTCAAGCAGGTGGTGACCAAGCACGGTGGCACGATCGCGATCGACACCTCCGACCGTGGCGGCGCTCTGGTCCGGATCGTGTTGCCCGGTGAGGCACCGGCGGTTCCGGACGACTCCGAGCCCGGTTCGGTGTGATCCGCGGAGTCTCGGCGAACTGACGGGACGATCTCAGCCGCCTCTCAGTACCCGTCACGAAGCTGGTAGGCAAGCGTGAGGAGACAGACACCATGACCGACGATCCCCAGCAGCGACCTGCTGACCAGCCCGCCGACTCCGGACCGGGCAGCGCGGATCATCCCGCCGGGGCACCGTTCCCCGGTCCGGGTCCGGCCTCGGGCCAGCTGCCCGCCGCCGGTGCCGCCCAACCCTTCGGTGGGGTGCCGCACCCCGGTCAGCCGGGCCCGTTCCCCGGGGCTCAGCCGGGCGGCCATCCCACCGGCCCGGTGCCGCCCCACGCCCCTGAGCAGCCGTACGGCGCCGCGTCCTCCCACAGCGCCGAGCAGCCGTACGGCTCGCCGCAGCCCTACGGCGCCGCGGATTCCTATGGCACGGCGCCACTGCCCGGCGTGTCCGCTTACGGCGTGTCGCACGGTCAGCAGGTTCCGCCCGCCTTCGGGGGACAGCCCGGCGGTGTCGTCGCGCCGCCACGGAAGCCGCTGCGGCTCGGTCTGGTGGCGGGAGCCACGGCGTTGGCACTGGTCAGTGGCGGTATCGGTGGTGTCGTCGGCGTGCTGGCGACCGGTTCCGAGTCCGCCCCGGTGACCAACGCGCTCGACGCGCCCAAGCCCGCGGTCAACAACGTCGCCAACGCCCCGGCCGGGTCGACCCAGGCGGTTGCCCAGCGGGTGCTGCCCAGCGTCGTGATGATCAAGGTGGCCGGTGCGCGCGCCTCCGGCGAGGGCTCCGGGGTCGTGCTGTCCACCGACGGCCTGATCCTCACCAACAATCACGTCGCCGCCGGCGCGGGCGCCTCGGCGAAGATGGAAGTGGTGTTCAGCGACGGCAGCACCGCGCCGGCCACCATGATCGGCGCCGATCCGGTCTCGGACCTGGCCGTCATCAAGGTCAGCGGCAAGAGCGGGCTCACCCCGATCGAACTCGGCACCTCCGACGGGCTCGCGGTCGGGCAGCCGGTGATCGCGATCGGCTCGCCGCTCGGCCTGGCGGGCACCGTCACCACCGGCATCGTCTCCGCGCTCAACCGCCCGGTCTCGACCAGCGGTGAGGGCACCCCCAGCCAGGTCAACCCGGTGATCGACGCGATCCAGACCGACGCGGCGATCAACCCGGGCAACTCCGGCGGCGCGCTGGTCGACGGCCAGGGCAAGCTGATCGGCATCAACACCGCCATCGCCAGCCTCGGCGGCGAGGCCGCCGGCGGCGCGCAGAGCGGATCGATCGGCCTCGGCTTCGCCATCCCGGTGGATCAGGCCCGCCGGGTCGCCGACGAACTGATCAAGACCGGCCACGCCACCTACGCCCAGATCGGCATCAAGCTGCGGCCGCAGGACACCGCGGCCCGGGTACTCGAGGTCACCCCGGACGGGCCCGCGGCGAAGGCGGGCGTGCCCGCGGGCGCGGTCGTCACCCGGCTCGACGACCGGCCGATCGACTCCGGCGACGCGCTGATCGCGGCGGTCCGCTCGCATCAGCCGGGCGACAAGGTGAAGCTCACCTACACCGACGAGCAGGGCGGCAATGCCAAGACGGTCGAGGTCACCCTCACCGGCGCCGCGGCGGAGGGCGGCCGATGATGCGTTCGAGCGCGGCGCTGTCGTGTGTAGGCGCTACGGTGATGAGCATGGACATCGATGCTCCCGTGGCAGGGCGTGCACTGGTTGTTGTCGTCGACGATCGGACGGCGCATGGCGGCGTGGATTCGTTCGGCCCGCTCGTCACCGAACTGCTCAGCGAGGCGGGCTTCCTCGTCGACGCCTCGGTGACGGTGCAGGCCGAGGAGGTCGAGATCCGCAACGCGCTCAACACCGCGGTGATCGGCGGCGTCGATCTGGTGATCTCGGTCGGCGGCACCGGCATGTCGCCCCGCGACATCACCCCCGAGGCCACCGTGCAGGTGCTCGACCGGGAACTGCCCGGCATCACCGAGGCGCTGCGGGCCTCGGGCCGGGTGGCCGGCTCGCTGGACGCGGGTCTGTCGCGCGGCGTCGCGGGCATCTCCGGCAGCACCCTGGTGGTGAATCTGCCGGGCACCCGCTCCGCCATCCGCGACGGCATGGCCACGCTGGGCCCGCTCGCGAGCCGGGTGATCGATGAGCTCTCCGGATTGGACGAGTGACGGCGATGACGTCGTCGGACAGCACGTCGCCGGGGGACCAGGAGGCCGTCCGGCGCAAGGCCGCCGAGGCCGCGCGCCTGGCCCGTATTTTCGGCGACGTGCTGCCCGAAACCACCGGCGACGAGCGCGGGGGGCGCTCGGATAACGACGAATGGTTACGTTCGCAGGTGCCACCGCACCACGGGTGACCTTACCGTTATCTACGTAGCCGCTACGTAATAGGCACTCACCGAAATGCCGTTTCGGGTGTGATTGCGAACGGGTGACAATTCCTCAGGACCACGCGAAAGCGTGGTCCTTTGTCGTATAAGTGTTCGAAACTCACCAGTAACCATCTCCGGTTCAGTCCCGTTGACGCCGCTGATCTCCGATGCATTTATGCACGTCAAAGCATGTGGCGATGTGCGCACCTGTGCTTGGGGTCACATTGAAATTTACGAACTCTTTCGTTGCCGGAACGGCTGCACAGCGTTTAATGTTCGCCATCGAGCCATCAACTATTGGTCCCCGCAGTACCCCGCTTCTGTGCGTTGAACCATCCGGTGGAACCCTGGCTCGGGTTCGCCACACCGGCCCCGTCCGTATCGTCGAAATAACAGTTGGTTACGTAACGGCAACAAAGGGGCGACACACTGAGCTGGGCCTGTGAGGTCCACCCGTCCGGTCTCGAAAGTCGAGACCGGCTGTTAGACACTGATGAGGGGAAGTATGAGCGAGAACCGCACCACCGGTGTGCGCCGCGGCGCCCGTGCCGCGGGCGTCGGCGCTGCCGCGGCCGCCGTGGCTTTCGGCCTGCTGTCGACCGGTGCCGCCAACGCCGACACCTTCGTGCCGTTGCCGGACGGCCAGAAGGTGAGCCCTGCCGGCGTGACCATCACCCGCACGGGTGAGCACGCTTTGATCTCGCCGTCGCTGGCCGCCAACGGCGCGGGTCGCGTCGTCTGGGTCTCCGGCACCGCGCTGGCCGAGGTCGCCGACACCCCCGAGGGCGAGGTCGGCCCCTGGAACGGCCCGTCCGGCCGCCCCGGTTCCAACAACTCCTCCACCCACGGCACCTCCCAGCTGAACACCGGCTACATCGTCGGTTGCCAGGTGAGCATCGCCGACGACGCGATCGGCGCCGGCGTCTCCGGCGGCCTGAGCACCGGTGGCGTGAGCGCCGGCGGCTCGATCGGCGTCAACCTGGGCCCGGGCGAGGTCAAGTTCGTGCAGATCAGCTCGAAGGACATCCAGAAGGCCGGCACCTACGCGATCGATTACCAGGACGCGGAGATCGAGATCCAGGGCTGCGCCGGCTACGCGCAGGCCCGGGCGTACACCGTGGTCGAGATCATCGGTGACAACTACTCGAAGACCACCCTGTACGGCATGCCGTTCAGCATCGGCTGACGTCTTTCGAACCGGCCCGAATCTTCTTCTCGCTGCGGCGAACTCAATCTCGAGGGACAATTCCTATGATCAACCGTAAGTTCATGGCGCGGATGGCGGGCGTCAGCGCCGCGGCCACCGTGGCCGTCGGCCTGTTCTCGACGGGCGCGGCCAACGCCGACACCTTCGTTCCCCTGCCGGGTGGCCACATCACCAAGACCCTGTCCGACGGCACCGTCGTCGACATCAGCCTGGTGGGCGAGTCGGCCAACATCAGCCCGTCGATGGGCTCCACCCCGGTGCACCGCAACGCGTGGGTCTCCGGTAGCGCGCAGGTCACCGTCTCCGACGGCGGCTCCGGCAAGATCTACCCCGGTTACACCGTGGGTTGCCAGGTCAACATCGCCGGCGGCGGTGTCTCCGGTGACGCGACGGTCGAAAGCGACTGGGAGGGCAATGCTTCCGGTGGCGTCGGCACCGGCGGCGAGCTCTCGCTCGGCCCCGGCCAGTCGAAGTCGTTCTACATTCTCGACATCGAGAAGGCCGACGACTACGGCTCCGAGTCGCACGGCAAGTCGAACAAGTTCAAGGACGGCGCCGGCTCGGTGACCTGGTCGGATTCGACCATCGGTCTGTCCGGCTGCGGCGGCTACGCGCAGGCTCGTGCCTTCGTGAGCGTCGAGGTCGAAACCGACAACGTCATCAGCTGGGTGACCCTGTGGGGTCAGCCGTTCAGCCTGGGCTGATTGTTCGATCACGAACGCACAACGGGCCGGTCGCAGTTGCGACCGGCCCGTTTTGTTGTCTCTGCAATGTTTGTGGCGCTGGACATTGCCGGGTTGCCTCATTATGTTTGTGGCGAAATTTGCTTTTCAGCTTCTCGATACACCTTCCGGCTGGGCGAGTCCGCCCTGTTGCCAGCGACGCGGTCCGCGGACCCGTCTGGGCTGGGTCCGGGCGCAGCACAGATATCGACCTCGACGGTCGAGGTCGATTTTGCGTACACCTCGAGGGGAAGTATGAGCGAGAACCGCACCAACCGCGTGCGTCGCGGCGCCTTCGGCGCCGGTGCCGCAGTGGCCGTGACGATCGGCCTGTTGTCGGCCGGTGCTGCCAACGCGGATACCTTCGTTCCGTTGCCGGACGGCCAGAAGAACGGTCCCGGCGTCACCGTCAGCCGCACCGGCGAGAGCGCGATCGTGTCGCCGTCGCTGGCCGCCAACGGTGCGGGCCGCGTCGTCTGGGTTTCCGGCAACGCTCGCGCCGACGTGCAGGTCACCCCGGAGGGCGAGGTGGGTCCGTGGAACGGCCCGTCCAACCGTCCCGGTTCCAACAATTCGTCGACCCACGGTGCGTCGCAACTGAGTACGGGCTACATCGTCGGCTGCCAGGTGAGCATCGGCGACGACGCGATCGGGGGCCAGGTCGGCGTCGGTCTTGACACCGACGGCGCGATCGGTGAGGCCTCCATCGGCCTGGATCTCGGTCCCGGTGAGGTGGGCTTCGCCCAGATCAGTTCCAAGGACATCCTGAAGCCGGGCGTCTACTCGGTGGAGTACCAGGACGCCGAGATCCAGATCCAGGGGTGCGCGGGCTATGCCCAGGCCCGGTCGTACACGGTGGTCGAGATCATCGGTGACCACTACTCGAAGACCACCCTGTACGGCATGCCGTTCAGCATCGGCTGATCGCGGCCGAGTCGACGAAATTCTCGCTAGCTCACACGAATTCACCCTCGAGGGGTCAACAGTGATGATCAATGTTGGAAGCATGGCGCGCGCGGCCGGTCTCACCGCCGCGGCGACCGTGGCATTGGGCTTGTTCTCCACCGGTGCGGCACACGCCGACACCTTCGTTCCGCTGCCGGGCGGGCATATCAGCAAGACCCTGTCCGACGGCACCGTCGTCGACATCAGCATGGTCGGGGAGTCCGCGAACATCAATCCCTCGATGGGATCGACGCCGGCGCACCGGAATGCCTGGGTGTCGGGCAGTGCGCAGGTGTCGGTCTCGGGCGGTGGCGGCGGCAAGATCTTCCCCGGCTACACCGTCGGCTGCCAGGTCAATATCGAAGGCGGCGGCCCGCGCGCCGAAGGCGGGTTCGATTCCGAGGGCGCGGTGGGCCTCGGCGGCGGAGCGCTCTCGCTCGGCCCCGGCCAGTCCAAGTCGTTCTACGTCCTCGACCTGGAGATGCCCGACGACTACGGCGAGGAATCCCACAAGACCCGCAATGCCTTCAAGAACGGCAGCGGCTCGGTGACCTGGGCCGACGAGACCATCGGCCTGTCCGGCTGTGGCGGCTACGCCCAGGCGCGCTCGTTCGTGAGCGTCGAGGTGGAGACCGACAATGTGATCAGCTGGGTCACGCTGTGGGGTCAGCCCTTCAGCCTCGGCTGACGGTTCGGTAGGCAGAGATCGGGGCTGGTCCCGGAACGCGAGTTCCCTGGACCAGCCCCGATTTACGGTGTCGTCCGGCCTCAGCGGTTGTGGTCGCCGTTGCCCCGCGACGGCTCCGGCAGGATGCCGTGCTTGCCGTTGGAGGTGTTGCCCTGCTCGGCGAGCAGGTCGCGGATCTGGACCAGCACCTCGTTGTCGGTGAGGTCGTCCTCGATACCCATCCGCTTCTTGGCCAGGGTGGACGGAAGCACCAGGACGAAGTACAGGATCGCCGCGATGAGCAGGAAGTTGATGCCCGCCGTGATGATCGGTCCGATCTGGACGAAGGTGGCCGGTTTGTCGGCGACGAGCTGGAAACCGAGACCCAGCTCGTTGCTTCCGCCGAAGACCGCCAGCAAGGGGTTGATGATTCCGGTGGTGAACGCGGTGACGATCGCGACGAAGGCCGTGCCGATCACGACGGCGACCGCCAGGTCGACTACGTTGCCGCGGAGCAGGAAATCCTTGAAACCTTTGAGCATTGCCGATGTCTCCTTCGTGCAGGAGCCGGCCCCAGGCGCTGCGCTCCGTGTCGAATGCTGCGAACGGTCGTGCTGGTTCCTGTGTGATGCTAACGAGAGTTGCGGCAAATTTCTCGCGAACTGCGTCCGGGTGCGTCCGGCGCCACCCTCCCGCCGTCAATGGAAGACCACCGTCAGCGCCGTGCGTAACGAGGCGCCCGCGACGGCCGTGGCGTATTCGGCGTCCAGCGCGACCAGGACCACCCGTTCCGCTCCGGAGCGCCGCTCACCGGTCGCGGTGACCAGAACGACGGCGGCATCGGTGGCGAGGGTGCGCGCCGGCTTGCTCGCGCCGGGGCCGCCCGCGTCCTCGACCCCGACGACATCGACCCGGTCACCCGCGCGCAACACCTCGGCCACCGCGGGATCGGCCAGCCGGATCGGCACGATCCGCGCCTCGGGACTGCCCGCGGCGGCCGCCGCCAGCCGGGGGCCGACCACGCGCAGATCGGTGAAGGTTTCCCCGGCGCGCATCGCGCCGGTGAGTGTCGCGCCGAGCAGGACGGCGGGGTCGGTGACGGAACCCGAAGGCAGCGAACGGGATTCGTGCCGATCGACGCGCAGGTCGTCGGCGGTGAGCAGTCGGCCTGGGGCCAGCTCGCGGGCGGCGACGACGACGTCGTCGCGGGTGGTGCCTGGATCGCCGCGGACGAACAGCGCCAGCGCGACCAGCGCGAGCACGGCGGCCGCGATGCGGCGGGCGAGCAGTGCGTCGGCCCAGGCCGGGCGGTTACCGAGGGCGAAGCGCCAGGAACTGCCACGTCCCAGATCGGCAAGACTGCGAGTCATGCCCGAAGCCTAGGAGCGTGGCAGCGGGGATCAGCCGGTGAAAGTCCTGGTTGTGGACAACTCGGGGGCTGTGGACAAACCGGCGGGGATCAGCTCGCGGCGGCGGGCGTCGAGCTCGTGGTCGACGTCGAGGTGGAGCTGCTGCCGTTGCTGCCGCTGTCCGAGGAGGAGGACTTCGCGGGCTCGCTCGCGGTGGACGCGCCGCCCCGGCTGTCGGTGCGGTAGAAACCGCTGCCCTTGAACACGATGCCCACCGAGTTGAACAGCTTCCGCAGCTTCCCGGAACACTGCGGGCACTCCGTCAGCGTGTCGTCGGAGAAGGACTGAACGATGTCGAAGCGGTTGTCACACTCGGTGCACGCGTATGAATAAGTTGGCACAGGATCCTCCGCAAGTCTCGTCGATCTAGCACTCTACCGCCGACACTGCCAACGTCGGAAATCGCCGTTTCATTCCGGGGGAACGGGCCGGTCACCGCCGAGTTCACGCAGGCCACCGCCGGGCGTCAGTGCCCACCCCATTCGCCGGTCGTGCGGTTCCTCCGGCAGCCGGTCGACGAGTTCATTATCCCGGACGACGGCGATCAGGCGAGTGCTGATCCCGGCGGCACCCAGCGTGCGGTCGTAGTACCCGGCCCCGCGCCCCAGCCGGACGCCACGGCGGTCCACCGCGAGCGCGGGCACCAGGATCGTCGCCGCGGTAGCCACGGTGTCCGGCGGCAGCGTCGCCGTGGTCGGTTCGAGCAGGCCGAAGCGGGCCTTGCGCAGCGAATCGGGGCCCTCGTAGCGCGCCCAGCTCAGGGGCCCCGGCTCCCCGGTCACCGGCAGCAACACCGTGGCGTTGCGCACACGCAGCGCGTCGAGCATGCGCAGATCGCCGGGCTCGCCGCGGATCGGGACATACGCGCAGACGACGTCATCGGCCCCGGCCAGCGGGCCGATCGCGGCGGCGAGCGCCGCGGCCTCGCGCGCGTGCTCGGCGGCCCCGACCTGCGCACGTTCGGCGAGGATGTGGCTGCGCCACGCATATTTGGTGCGCTCACCGGGCATCTCCACAGCGACCACCCTAAGCTCTTGCCGACGCCGGATCGTCGCGACGGGCGATCGGACGGCACGCTGAATGGATAGGGTATGCGCATGACAGACAAGACTTCCGGTTTCCGCACTGCGGTGGTACCCGCGGCCGGACTCGGAACGCGGTTTCTGCCTGCCACCAAGACGGTGCCCAAGGAATTGCTGCCGGTGGTCGACACCCCCGGCATCGAGCTCGTCGCCGCCGAGGCCGCCGATTCCGGCGCCGAGCGGCTGGTGATCGTGACCTCGCCGGGCAAGGACGGCGTCGTCGCCCATTTCGTCGAGGATCTGGTGCTGGAGAGCACCCTGGCCGAGCGCGGCAAGTTCGCGCTGCTGGAGAAGGTCCGCAAGGCGCCCGGCCTGCTCGACGTGACCTCGGTCGTGCAGGAGGAGCCACTGGGTCTCGGCCACGCGGTGGCCCAGGCCGAGGCGGCGCTCGACGACGACGAGGACGCCATCGCCGTGCTGCTGCCCGACGACCTGGTGCTGCCGTGCGGCGTGCTCGAGACCATGAGCCGGGTGCGCCGGGAGCGCGGCGGCTCGGTGCTGTGCGCCATCGACGTACCGAAGTCGCAGGTCAGCGCGTACGGCGTCTTCGACGTCGAGGAGCTGACCGAGGGCGCCGAGGCCGACGTGTTGCGGGTCAAGGGCATGGTCGAGAAGCCCGAGCTGGCCGACGCGCCCTCGACCCTGGCCGCGGCCGGCCGCTACCTGCTCGACCGGGTGATCTTCGACGCACTGCGCCGGATCGAGCCGGGCGCGGGCGGGGAACTGCAGATCACCGACGCGATCGCCCTGCTGATCGCGGAGGGACACCCGGTCCATGTGGTCGTCCACCGTGGGTCGCGCCACGATTTGGGTAACCCGGGCGGCTATCTTCGAGCTGCCGTCGATTTCGCCCTCGAGCGGGAGGAATACGGCCCGCAATTGCGTGAGTGGCTGAAGTTCCGGCTCAGCCCGGAGTGGGATCCCAACTCCCCGAACGCGTAAGCGCGGCAAGCGATGGACACATAGACACAGGAGCTCGATGCGCTCGGTTGAGGATCAGCTGATCAAGGTCACCGCGGCCGCGGTCGCACCCAGGCCGGTCCGGGTCGCGATATCCGAGGCCCAGGGTCTGCTGTGCGCGGAGGACGTCGTCACCGAACGGCCGCTGCCCGGCTTCGATCAGGCCGCCATCGACGGTTACGCGGTGCGCAGCGTCGACGTCTCCGCCGCCGGCACCGACGTGCGCGACGAAGAGGGCGAACTGATCGACCTCACCCTGCCGGTGGTCGGCGAGGTGGTCGCCGGTTCGCGCCAGCCCATCCGGCTGCAGCCGCGCCAGACCGTGCGTGTCGACACCGGCGCTCCGCTGCCGACGCTGGCCGACGCGGTGCTGCCGCTGGACTTCACCGACGGCGGCCGGGCCAGGATCAAGGTCTTCGAGCCGGTCCGCTCGGGCGACTACGTCCGCCGCATCGGCGACGACGTGCAGCCCGGCGACGTGGCCGTTCGCGCGGGCACCATCATCGGCGCCGCCCAAGTGGGCCTGCTGGCCGCGGTCGGGCAGGACAAGGTGCTGGTGCATCCGCGCCCCCGCCTGTCGGTGATCTCCATCGGCGGCGAGCTGATCGATATCGATCGCACGCCCGGCCCCGGTCAGGTCTACGACGTGAACTCCTACGCGCTGGCTGCGGCCGCGCGCGACGCGGGCGCCGACGTCAACCGGGTCGGCATCGTCAGCGCCGATCCGCGCAGGCTGCGCGATGTGGTCGAGGGTCAGCTGGTGCGCTCGGAGGTCGTGGTGATCGCCGGCGCGGTCGGCGGCTGGGCCTCCGAGCAGGTGCGCGAGGCGCTGGACGGGCTCGGTGAACTCGAGGTGGACCGGGTGGCCATGCATCCGGGCTCGGTGCAGGGTTTCGGCAGGCTCGGTCGCGACGAGGTGCCGACCTTCCTGCTGCCGTCGAATCCGGTGAGCGCGCTGGTGGTCTTCGAGGTGATGGTGCGTCCGCTGATCCGGATCGCGCTGGGCCGCAGGCAGCCGATGCGCCGGATCGTCAACGCCCGCACCATCACTCCGATCACCTCGATGCCAGGTCGCAAGGGCTATCTGCGCGCGCAGCTGCTGCGTGACGAGGCCACCGGTGACTATCTGGTGCAGCCGCTGGGCAACGGCAACGGCGGGTCGTCGCATCTGCTGGCGACGCTGGCCGAGGCCAACAGCCTCATCGTGGTGGAGCCCGACGACACCGATTTCCGCACCGGTGACGAGGTGCGGGTCGCTTTCCTGGCGCAGCGCGGCTGATCAGTGGACTCGATGAACGTATTCCGGGCAGGTCAGCATCCCGGATGGCCCGCCCGGCTCGGTCCGGTGATCGTCGCGGGTGGCCAGGTGACATTGCGCCCGGTGCGTTTCCGTGACGCCGCGGCGTGGAGCCGGATCCGGCTGCGCGATCGCGACCATTTGGAGCGCTGGGAGCCGACCGGGCGCGGCAGCTGGGAGGCGCGCAATCACGCGTCCAACTGGCCGTCGCTGTGGACGAGCCTGAAGGCCGAGGCCAGGCGGGGCGCGATGATCCCGCTGGTGATCGAGGTCAACGGGCAGTTCAGCGGACAGCTGACGATCGGCAACATCGTGCGCGGCGCGCTGCGCTCGGCCTGGATCGGCTACTGGGTGGCCAAGGATCTCGGTGGCCAGGGCGTCGCCACGGCCGCGCTCGCCCTGGGTCTGGACCACTGCTTCGGGCCGGTCGGCCTGCACCGGGTGGAGGCCACGGTGCGGCCGGAGAACCTGGCCAGCCAGGCGGTCCTGCGCAATGTCGGGTTCCGCGAAGAGGGTTTGCTGCGCCGCTATCTCGATGTGGACGGCGAATGGCGGGATCACCTGCTGGTGGGCTTGACGGTCGAAGAAGTTATGGGCACCGTCGTCGATCGCCTGGTCAGAGAGGGTCGAGCGGCGCTGCCGTGAAATTTCTGTTACTCATGTGGCAGGTGTGCACGGCGCGCCTGCCGCGAGGGCAGGCGTGTCCGAATTAACCTACGGACGTCGGTAGTGCGTCCAACTATGGATAAACGCGCAGGCGGGGACGGGAGGTGATGACCGCGATGCCGAATTCGATCCTGTGGATCGGACTTGTGGTGCTGTGGGTCTTCGTCCTGTTCCCGATCCTGGCGGACCGGCATCCCCGGATCCGCCGCACCACCGATGCCGCACTCGCCACGCGTGTGCTGCACCGTGGCGGGGCCGAACGACGGATTCGCATCGGGGCTGCGGGCGGTCACGAGACCGACCCCGACTACCGCCCCCGTGTGCTGACCAAGCGCCCCCACCGTACTGATTCGGAGGATCGGATGACGACACCGGCCGACGAGCCCGTCACCGAAGCTGACGACGAGTTGCTCACCCCCACACCGGAACTCGAGGCCGCGGCCGACGCCGAGGCCGACCTCGACGACGCCGCGACCGGCGACGAGCCCGGAGCCGCCACCGAGGCGGCCGATTCCGCACCTCCCGCGATCGATGACGTTGCGGCGGAATCGGATCCGGAGGACGATGCCGCCGCGGACGACGATGCCGCCGTCGACCCGCCGGTCGCCGCGCGCATCCCACCCGCGCCGCCCGCCCGGCTCGATGACATCGCCGAGGACACCGCCGAGCCGGCCGACGACGACGAGGACTTCGTCCCGAACCGGCGCGGCCGCGGCGGTTACGACCCCGAGGCCGACGCCATCGCCCGCGCCGCCCGCTACAGCTTCCGG
This sequence comes from Nocardia sp. NPDC050718, assembly GCF_040654235.1. Classification (NCBI taxonomy): domain Bacteria; kingdom Bacillati; phylum Actinomycetota; class Actinomycetes; order Mycobacteriales; family Nocardiaceae; genus Nocardia; species Nocardia sp. NPDC050718. Next base: position 1,080,371 of record NZ_JBFAHQ010000001.1, read on the forward strand.
CAGCGCGCCGTGCTCGGGCTGATCATCGCGACCATCCTGTTCGCCGCGTTCGGCCTGCTGCTGAACTCGATGTTCTGGTGGGCGTGCGGGCTGTCCACGGCCGTGCTGGTGGGCTATCTGGCCTACCTGCGCAAGCAGGTCCACGTGGAGGAGGAGATCCGCCGCAGGCGCGCGGCTCGCCTCACCCGGGGCAAGCGCCGCGAGGAGACCGCCACCCCCGAGGCGGCGACGACCCGGCGCACCATGGACCGCGACACCGCGCGGGCCCTGCGCCGCCGTTCCACCCTGCTCGACACCGACGACGAGGACCCGATGTTCGAGCACCTGGAAACCTTCGATCCGGCCACCGCACGCGCCCTCCGCACCCGGGTCGAAGACCTCGGGCGCGCCGTCGGCGAATAACTGGTCGAACCACGCAGAACAGCAGGTCAGAGTACCGATTCGGTATCTGGGCGCAACGCCTGATACAGTGTCACAGCGCGGTTCGCCAGAGCCGCACGGGGCTATAGCGCAGTTGGTAGCGCGTCTCGTTCGCATCGAGAAGGTCAGGGGTTCGATTCCCCTTAGCTCCACAACGAAGGGCCCGGTCGGCAGACCGGGCCCTTCTGCTTTTCCGGGGGGCGAACCGGTAACCCGGGCTTTGCCGGGCCGGTGTCAGTCCACGGATGGCGCGGTCGTGGTGGTGTCCGGTGGGGCGAGGATCCCGCGGAGCAGCAGGTCGGTGAGGCCCGACGTCAGCGCGTCGGTGTCCTCGACATCGCGGACCGACAGGGCGAAGATCGCCGCTCCGACGATGACGTCGATGACGATGTCCACGTCAAGGCCGTCGCGGACCTCGTGCCGCTGGGCGGCCGCCTCGATCCGGTCGGCCAGGGCGGCGCGGAATCCCGCCAGCTGGCCGCTGATCAGGGAATCGTGCAGCGCCGCGTCCGTGCGCACCTCGTTCATCAGGCCGGGCGCGGCTTCGCGCGCCGCCGGGTCGGCGAAGACCGTGACCGCGCCGCCGATCAGTCGACCGAGCTCGGTGGCGAGGTCGTCGGCCGGGTCCAGCTCGGGAAGGACCGCCGGGTAGATGGTGTCGTTGACGATGTGCGCCTTGGACGGCCAGCGACGGTAGATGGTCGGCCTGCCGACGTCGGCGCGTTTGGCGATGGCGTCGATGCTCGTACCGCTGTAACCCCGTTCGACGAGCAGGGCGCGGGTCGCGTCCAGCACCGCGGTGTCCACGGCGGCATCGCGTTTGGAGCCGAGGCGATGTCCCTCGGTACGTCGTGTGGTCACCGATACCCCTTGCGCTCGACTGTGGTTGCCGTTACATTGTGTCACGACCCCGTCGTTACAGTCTGTAACGGCAAATGTGGGGTGCCCGGCACGGGCCTTCGCCGTGCCGCCGAAAGGATTCTCATGACACATCGCGCTCATTCCCTGGCTCGCGTCGCGTGCGCCGCCGTCCTCGCCGGGGCGGTGCTGCTCGGCGGCGGACTCGCCGTGGCCGAGCCGTCCGCTCCGGGTCTCGGCAGCGGATCATCCAGCGGCTCAGGCAGTTTCGGTGACCCGGTCGGGTCCGATGCGCCCCGGTTGACCTCGGTGGACAATTTCCGCGATGTCGCGGGCACCGGTTCCGGATACGTGGGCGCGCAGGGGCGCAGGGTCAATCAGGGCGTCTTCTACCGGTCCAATGTCGTCGACCCGAACGACGTCGACCTGGCGACGCTGCAGACGGTGGGTGTGCGGATGGTCTACGACCTGCGTGGCCCCGCCGAGGTCGCGCAGGCGCCCGATCGGCTGCCCGCCGGTGCCGGCTATCGCAACATCCCGATTCTCGGCGGCAATATCGCGGACGAGGCGGCCGGGGTGCGCACGCCCGACGAAGCCCGTGCGCTCGCGCAGCGCGTGTATCGGACGTTCGTGACCGGTGCCGCCGAACGCGCGGCGATCGGGCAGCTGCTCGGCGAACTCGCGACGACCGACGGCCGTCAGCTCTTCCACTGCGAGATGGGCAAGGACCGCACCGGGTGGGTGGCCGCCACGCTGCTCGGGCTGGCGGGAGTGTCGCGGGAGACGATCATGTCGGACTTCCTGCTCTCCAACGAGTACGCCGCGGCGTCGATCAAGGCGCGCCGGGACGCGATCGTGGCCGAATACGGCGAGGCGGCCGCCGCGATCTTCGACCCGATCTTCGGCGTCGAAGCGAGCTTCCTGGAAGCCGGGCTGGCGCAGCTGGACCAGTCCTACGGCTCGGTCGAGAACTACCTCACCGACGGCCTCGGGCTCAGCGACGAGACCGTGGCCGCCCTGCGCGCCGACCTGATCGGCTGAGCTCGCGCTGCCGAGCGTCACCGCATCGATTCCGTTCGATTCCACCGGCGCGGTGCCCCCATCGTCACCGGCGCCGGCGCCAACCATCCCGAGAAGAGGTCTCCAACGATGTTGACTCCCCAGGACGAGCTGCTCTGCCATCAGCTGCCGACGACCTTCGACCACGTCCTGCAGAGCGATCTGCGCTGGACCGAGCGGGTCGTCATGTACGGATTCGACACCACCGGATCGGTGAGTGTCATGACCGGAATGGCGCGCTACCCCAACCGCAATGTCGCCGACGCGTACGCCATGATCACCGTCGGCAACAAGACCGCGCACGTGGTGCGGATGTCGCGCGAAATCGGGGACCGCTACGACGGTTTGGGTGCCTGGCAGGTCGGGCCCTACCGCTACGAGGTGATCGAGCCGCTGCGCAAGGTCCGTGCGACCCTCGGCGCCAACGACTCCGGCGTGGCGTTGCAGCTGGACTTCGAGGGCGAATTCCCCGCCTATGAGCAGGAACCCGCGTTCTTCCGGACCCGGGGCCGGATCCGCGAGGACGCCCGCCGCTACTACCAGAACGGCCGCATAACCGGCTGGCTGGAAGCCGACGGCAAACGCTACGAGATCGATCCGGAGACGTGGTGGTTCGGCCGCGACCACTCCTGGGGCACCCGCCACGGTGGCGGAGGTGGCAGCCTGGGCGAGGGCGAGCACCTACAGCCCGGCGAGGTTCCCGACGGTGTCCTCTACTACATGGGCATCTTCCAGTTCGAGGACGAGCTGGTCCATTTCGCCCAGCGCGAGACGGCCGACGGGCAACGCTGGCACTTCGAAGGAAACGTGCTGCCGAAACTGGGCTCCGGCAAGCCGATCGTGCCGGTCGTCGACGCCGGTCACGCGCTGACGTTCCGGGACGACTTCCGCATCGTCAGCGGCGGCAGTTTCACGGTGCGCAGCGCCGATGAGCGGCATCGGGAATTCACCATCACGCCGGTGTCGGACTTCTGGCCCGGCATCGCCGGCTACGACACCTATCGTGGCTACGCCTCGGGGATGTGGCGCGGGGAGTCCTGGAGCGACCACTTCGTCGCTGATCTCACCGATGTCGATGACCTGAAGCAGGCCAGCATGCTCAGCGAGACGTTCTGCCGCATCGAATCCGCGGGCCGGGTGGGCTACGGCCTGGTGGAGATGGTCTTCCTCGGCCGCAACGCGCGCTACGGGTTCCCGGGGTACCGGCCGTGAGCGCGGCCCGGCTGCCCGCCGAGCAGCTCGGCACCGCGCTCGAACCGATGGTGCGCCGGCACCTCTCGATCCGCGACAGCGCGCGTATCCGCGACTTCGCCCGCACCACACGGGGATTCGCCACCGAGACCTATCTGTTCGAGGTGGAGCGGGAAACCGGGGCGCTGCCGCTGGTCCTGCGGCGCCCGCCGGAGGTCTCGCTGTTCCCCGACTACGACCTGTTGCGGCAGGTGCTGGTCATGCAGCGGCTGGCGGCGACGGACATCCCGGTGCCGACCGTGCAGTGGGTCGATCGCGCCGAGAACTCCCTTGGCAGCCCCTATTTCGTCATGAGCAGGCTGGACGGCGAAGCGCCGAGCGACTTCCCGTCCTATCACGTGGCGGGCAACTACTTCGAGGCGACGCCGGAGCAGCGGGCCCGGATGTGGTGGGGGTGTGTGGATACCATCGTGGCGATCCATCGCCTGGATTGGCGGGCGCTGCGCCTGGACTTCCTCGCGCTGCCCCGGCACGGCGGCGGGCCGATCGAGCAGGTGGTCAACTACCTGGACGCGGCGCTGGTCTGGGCGTGTGGCGGCGCGGTGCCCGATATCTACCGCCGCGCGGTGTCGTACCTGCGCGAACACGCGTACGAGCCGGAGCGGGTCGTGCTCTGCTGGGGCGACGCGCGGATGTCGAACATCCTCTACGACAGCGAATTCCAGGTCACCGGCGTGCTCGACTGGGAGATCGCCTACCTGGGCGACCAGGAGGCGGATCTGGCGTGGTTGCTGTTCCTGGACTGGGCCAGTAGCGAATTCGAGGGCATCGCGCCCCTGCCCGGTACGCCGACCCGGGCGGAGACGATCGCGTACTACGAGCGGCGTACCGGGAGGGCGGTGCGCAATCTGCGCTACCACGAGATCCTCGCCGCCGTCCTGCTCTCGGTGCCGCTGCTGCGGATGGCCCACCGGGTGCGGCTGCCGCCGGAGATGGACATCACCGGCTTCTGCACCGCCAGAATCGAGCAGCTGCTGCCGTGAGCCGGCCGCCGTCGTCCTGGTCGGCGCGGCGCGGATTCTACGTACGGGGTGCCCCGCGAACATGCCCATAAAAATATGGTTTGCACCGATGTTCGTGGGGTACTTCGTTTTTTGTCGGTCCGCTGAATGGTTACCGACGCGTATCCGAATGACTCGTTCTGCGTTCCGGCACATCGAATGACTCGCGTTACACATTTGTTCACCTGGAATTTATTACCCAGGTCACAATTTCGCGGTAGCCTCACCCTGCCCATTTACAGCGATCCGCTATGGCTGTGCTGTGTATTTGCGGAGCCTGGTAGCAAGTATTAACGTTCTCCGAAACTGGATAATCCGAGCAGGACCGCGAGCGCTCGCGCTCATCAAGTTCGCTGCCGGGGAGGAATCGGTTCATCAGCGAACAGATGTGGCGCCACCAGTCGGGAGGGGGCGCCGAATGCGTCTGTGGGAGTACCAGGGGTAATTCATGACAGCGGTCGTCGCGGTTCGCGCCGAGCCGGAAATTCCGAATACCGACCCGTCGTTCGCTTTTCGCGGCGTCGCGCTGATCGCGACGATCACCGCGATAGCGCTGACCGTGACGGCGGGACGCTACGAGTTCTTCGGTGACGAGCTCTACTTCCTGTCGGCGGGCAGGCGGCTCGACTACACCTACGCCGATCAGGGCGTGGTGGTGCCGCTGTTCGCCTGGATCGCGGATGTGCTCGCGCCGGGATCGACGACGGCGCTGCGCTTTCCCGCGGTGGTGATGGGCGTCGGCGCGGTCGTCGTGTCGGCGCTGATCGCCTACGAACTGCGCGGCAGTCACCGGGCGCAGCTGCTCGCCGCGGGCACCTACGCGACGTCGTACCTGGTGGCGACCCAGGTCATCCTGAGCACCTTCTCCTTCGACGCCACCTTCACCGCGGTGATCACCTGGCTGTTCATCCGCTGGGTGCGCACCCGCCAGGACCGGCTGCTCGTCGTCGCGGGCCTGGTCGCCGCGCTGGACATGCAGGTGAAGTGGATGATTCCGCTGGTCTGGGCGTGTCTGGGCCTGGCCGTGGTGCTGTGTGGTCCGCGGGAGATCCTGCGCCGCCCCGCGCTGTGGGTGGCCACCGGCATCCTCGCCGCCTCGCTGATCCCGATCCTGATCTGGCAGTCCCAGCACAATTGGCCGCAGCTGGCCATGGGCTCGATCATCGGCGCAGAGCAGGACGCGACCGGCTACGGTCCGCCCGGTTTCTTTCCGCAGTGGGTCGGCTTGGCCGGCGCGCTCGGCGCGTTGTTGCTCGCGTTCGGCTTTTGGGCAGTGTACAAACAGGAATCGCTGCGCCCGTATCGGTTCATCGCGGTCGCCTTGGTGATCATGACCACATTCGTGGTCGTCACGCACGGCCGGCCGTATTACCCGACGGGATTCTTTCCCGCGATGTTCGCCCTCGGCGCCGTCGGCCTCTGGCAGTTCGACCGTAAACGCTGGATGAACCTGGCATTGATTCCGATCGCCGGAATCTCGGTGCTGACATTCATCGCCATGATCACCGTCACACCGTTGCCCGCGAGTTGGCGCATGCAGGCCGAGGACGCCATCGATCTCGGCTTCCGATCGGCGTTCTGGGGCACCACCAATTGGTCGGAAATGGTGGCCGCGGTCGGTGCCGGTTACCACACGCTGACGCCCGAGGAAAAGGCGAACTCCGCCGTCGTCGTGCAGGGGTACTGGCAGGCGGGCGCCGTCGAGCAATTCGGCGGGCAACACGGTCTGCCCGCCACCTACAGCCCGAGCCGGGGTTTCGGTTTCTTCGGGCCGCCGCCGGACTCGGCGACCTCGGTGATCTACCTCGGGCTCGACACCGCCGAGGCCGACCTGCGCGCCCGGTTCACCGAGGTGGAGCGGGTCACGCAGCTCGACGATCCGATGGGCATCCCCGGCATCGACCGCATGGTCGCGGTCTGGCGCTGCACGGGACCGAAGCAGCCGTGGTCGGTCATGTGGGACGACATGACCACCCTGTACTTCGATCTCGGGCTCTGGCGCGACCCCAAGGCCACCACCCGCCCGACGCGCTGAGCCACCCGGCTCAGAACAGGCCGCGCAGGGCCAGGAAGCGCAGGCCACCCGCCGTCGCCATGACGGCGAGCACGGCGCCCGCCTGGGCGAACTGACCGAGGCCGGGCGCCAGCGCGTCCAGCCCGGCCAGGGCGGCGGTGCTGGTCAGCAGGCCGATCAGGGCCAGGCCGCCGCCCTCCCACTGCGCGGTGAACCAGCCGACCCGGCCCGCCGCCCGGAAGGTGAGCTGACGGTGCAGCTCGTTCGCGATCGCCGTGCTCACCAGCGACCCCGTGACATTGGCGGCCAGCGGGCCGAGCCCGGCGCAGGCCACGAACAGCGCGACGTAGGCGATATTGCTGGCGCCGCCGACCAGCGCGAAGCGGATCAGCTGCGCGAGCGGGTGATCGGCGCGCAGGAACCGCCGCACGCGGCCGGACAGGTCCATGCGCGGCAGCACGACGAGGGCGGGACGCAGGGGCGGGGCGGCGAAGGCGGTGCTGTTCACGAGAACCACCGTCGCCGCCTGCGCTGACGCCGACCTGACGCCGGACTGACATGCCACTGGCACGGCCGCCGCCGATGGCGTCAGCGGGGATGTCAGGGCGGTGTCAGCCCGGTATCAGCTGCACCGGCGACGGTGATCGTCATGAACAACACAGCGATCGCGGCCTCCGGGCTGCGCAAGGCATACGGGGACAAGACCGTCCTCGACGGCATCGACCTCCGGGTCGACGCGGGCACGATCTTCGCCCTGCTCGGCCCCAACGGCGCGGGCAAGACCACCACGGTCAACGTGCTGACCACCCTGCTGACCGCCGACGGCGGCACCGCCAGGGTGGCAGGCCACGACCTCGCGACCGAGACCAAGGCCGTCCGCAAGGCGATCGGCGTCACCGGCCAGTTCGCGGCCGTGGACGACCTGCTGACCGGCGCGGAGAACCTGAAACTCATGGCCGACCTGCACCGCCTGCGCGGTCCGGCGGGCAAGCGGGTGATCGCCGGGCTGCTCGAACGCTTCGACCTGGTCGAAGCGGCGGGCAAGCCGGCCGCGAGCTACTCCGGTGGCATGCGCCGGAAGCTGGACCTGGCGATGACCCTGGTGACCAAGCCCGAGATCGTCTTCCTCGACGAGCCGACCACCGGACTCGACCCGCGCAGCAGGCGCACCATGTGGGAGATCGTGCGCGAGCTGACCGCCGATGGCGTGACGATCTTCCTCACCACCCAGTACCTCGAGGAAGCCGACCAGCTGGCCGACCGGATCGCCGTACTGGACCAGGGCCGCATCGTGGCCGAGGGCACCGCCGAGGAGCTCAAGCGCCGCATCCCGGGCAGCCACGTCCGGCTGCGCTTCGCCGACGCCACCGAACTGGCCACGGCCGCGCGGATCCTGCCCGGCGCCACCCCCGACCAGGACGCGCTGACCCTGAACGTCCCCGGCGACGGTGACTCGAAATCCCTGCGGGCCCTGCTGGATCGGCTCGCCGCCCACGCCCTGGAGGCCGAGCAGGTCTCCCTGCACACCCCTGACCTCGACGACGTCTTTCTCGCCCTGACCGGGCACCCCACCACGGAGGCCGAAGCCCGATGAGCACCACCACCGCACCCAGCACCCTGTCCGCCGCGCTGTTCGATTCGTCGGTCATGTTGCGCCGCAACTTCACCCACATCACCCGCTCGCCCGTCACCATCTTCAACGCGGCCCTGATGCCGGTGGTGATGATGCTGATCTTCGTCTACGTCTTCGGTGACGCCTTCGATGTCGGCGAGAACTACATCGACTACGCGGTGCCCGGCATGCTCATGCTGGCCATCAGCTACGGCCTGTCCGGCACCGCGGTGTCGGTGAGCTCCGATATGACCACCGGTGTCATCAACCGGTTCAAGGTCATGGACGTCTCCCGGGGCGCCGTACTGACCGGCCACGTCGCGGCGAGCATGCTGACCAATGTGGTCGCCATCGCCTCCGTGCTCGGTGTCGGGTTCGCCCTGGGCTTCCGCTCGCCGGCGACCGCGGCGCAGTGGCTCGGCGCGCTCGGGGTGCTGCTGGCCACCGCCTTCGCCGCGGCCTGGCTCACCGTCGCCCTCGGCATGGCCGCCAAAACCCCGGAGGCCGCGGGCATGTCGGTGGTGCCGCTGATCATGCTGCCCTTCGTGAGCAGCGCGATCGTGCCCGCCGACAAGATGGGCCAGGGCGTCCGGCAGTTCGCCCAGTACCAGCCGTTCACTCCGATCATCGAGTCGGTGCGCGGCTTCCTGACCGGCCACCCCTCGGCGGGCCACACCTGGGCGGCACTGGCCTGGTGCGCGGGTTTCGCGGTCGTCGGCTACCTGTGGTCGCGGGCGACCTTCACCAAGCGGGCGTGACCGGTCTCGGCGCGGCCCGGCTCAGCTCCTCATCGCCTCGGTGACCATGTGGTCACCGAGGCGATGTCGGCTGTGGTCACCGGGTGAGGGTGAGCGCGACCAGGGCCGGTCGGTCGGCTTCCGCGCCTTCGCGCATCGCCTCGGTGAAGGCCGTGTCGCCGAGGCGATCTCGGGCGATCCGCTCGATCCTGGCCACGTCGGGATGGGAGTGATCGGGTAGTCCGCGCGCCGCGGTGCCGGCCGCGAGCAGCCGCGTGGCCTGTTCGTACTGGTCGGTGCGCACCGCGAGGTCGGCGATCCCGACGAGGACGTAGGCCAGCAGGGGCGCGTGGCCCGCCGCCGTCGCCGAACGGAACGCGGCGTCGCAGTGATTCGCGGCCTCGGTGAGGTCGTCGGCGAGGTAGCCGAGCGAGATCTCCACCATCGCACCGACATTCGGCTGTTCGGCGTCGGCGCCGAGCAGGGTCCGCGCGCGGACGATCTGCCCGTGCGCGAGGGCGGGGTCGCCACTCCAGCGGGCCAGTTCCGCACGCGCCAGGGCAACTTCGGCCAGCGCGGTGGGCCAGCCGTTGAGATCGGCGCAGCGTTGCGCCTCGGCGAGCGCGCCCGCGCTGGCGTCCGGATCGCCGAGCAGCCAGTGCAGCTGCGCTTGGCGCGCCCGCATCGCGACCACGTCCTCGATCGCGCCGACCTCGGTCACCACCGCCACGGCCTCGTCGAGAAGGACGACGGCGTCGGCGAATTCGCCGCGCATCGCGGTCCGGTTGGCCAGCTCGGTGAGGGCGAACGACATGCCCCAGCGTTCGCCGAGCGCGCGGAATTCGGTGAGCGCCTGCGCGAGATACTCGTCCGGCTCCGGTCCGCTGTGCCCGAGTACGGTGCGCAGCTTGCCCAGCTGGAGCCGGGCGAGTGCGCGCGCCCACGGATCATCGTCGCCGAGGACCGATTCGAAGGCGGGCAGGTATTCGTCCGGGCCGCCCAGCATGCGCTCCAGCGCGGCGGTGAACCGCAGCGCCGGATGGCTGCCGATCGCATCGCGGCCGAATCGGTGCGCCTTGCGGATCCATTCCGCGACCTGCTGTTCGTCGTTGCGGCCCGAGGTGACGAAATGCACGACCAGCCCGTACACCAGCGCCCTGGTCTCGTCGTCGACCTCGCCGGGCAGTTCGGCGGCCGCGATGACCAGCTCGGTGCCCTCGCCCTTGTGCCCGCCCAGCCACCAGTACCAGCCCGCGGCCCCGGCCAGCCGCATCGCCGCCGCGGCGTCCGCGCTCGCGAGCGCGCCGCGCATCGCCAGGGCGAGGTTGTCGTGCTCGGCCCCGAGGACGGTCAGCCAGGTCAGCTGCTCGGCGCGGCGCAGGTGCGGCTCGGCGGTTGCGGCCAGCCCGGTGAAGTAGTCCAGGTGCGCTCGCCGGGCCTGCTCCGCGTCGTCGGCTTCGACCAGCCGGTCGGCGGCGTACTGCTTGATCGTCTCCAGCATGCGGTAGCGCGGGGCCGGGTCCTCGGTGACGACCAGCAGCGACTTTTCTGTCAGCGCGGTGAGCAGGTCGAGCACCTCCCACTGCTCGACGGTGTCGCCGGCGCAGACCTGTTCGGCCGCTTCCAGGCTCGCGCCACCGGCGAACACCGCGAGCCGGGACAGCACCCGGCGTTCGGCGTCGCTGAGCAGTTCCCAGCTCCAGTCGACCACCGCGCGCAGGGTCCGGTGCTGCGCGATCGCGGTCCGGCTGCCGCCGGTCAGCAGGCGGAACCGGTCGTCGAGGCGGTGGGCGAGCTGGTCGAGGGACATGGTGCGCAGGCGGGCCGCGGCCAGCTCGATCGCCAGCGGGATGCCGTCGAGCGCCCGGCAGACCCGCGCCATGGTGGCCCAGGTGTCCGGATCGGTGCCGAGGTCGGTGCGCACCGCGCTCGCCCGGTCGCGCAGCAGGGCGACGGCGGGGGAGGACTCGATCTCGCGCGGATCGGCCACCGCGCCGGGCAACGTCAGCGGCCGCACCTGCCACAGCGCCTCGCCGGTGATGCCGAGCGGTTCCCGGCTCGTCGCCAGGATGCGCAGCCGGGTGCACTCGCCGAGGATCCGATGGGCGAAGGTCGCGGCCGCCTCGATCACGTGCTCGCAGTTGTCCAGGATCAGCAGGGTCTCGCGGTCGCGGATCGCGGCGACGAGCCGGTCCATCGGTTCGGCGTTCGGCGAGCTGCCGAGCAGCGCGTCGCGGAGGCCGAGCGCGGCCAGGGCCGATTGCGCCAGGTCGCCGTTGGCGTCGGCGGCGGCCAGTTCCACCAGCCAGGCGCCGTCGGGCAGGTCGCCGAGCATGGTTCGCGCGGTCTCCACGGCCAGCCGGGTCTTGCCCGAGCCGCCGGGGCCGGTGAGGGTGGTGAGCCGGTGCTCGGCGATGAGTTCGCGGACCACGGCGATATCGGCGTCCTTGCCGACGAAGGTGGTCAGTTCCGCGCGCAGGTTGGTCGTGCGTTCCTGCGGCCGCGCGCCGACCTCGCCGCGCAGCAGCGCGACGTGCAGCGCCGACAGCTCCGGTGACGGGTCGACGCCCAGTTCGTCGGCCAGAGCGGTCCGGGCGCGCTGGTACACGATCAGCGCCTCGGGCGCCCGGCCCGCCGCGCCGAGGGCGCGCATCAGCGCCGCGACCAGTCGCTCCCGCACCGGATGCCTGGCCACGAGCTCGGTCAGCTCGGCGACCAGGTCGGCGCCGTCGCCCAGCTGGATCTGCGCCTCGTAGCGGTCCTCCAGGGCGGCCAGGTACAGCCCGTCGAAGCGGGTGATCACCGCGTCGACGGCCGCGCTGTCGCCGAGGTCGCGCATCGGGTCGCCGCGCCACAGATCGGTGGCCTCGCTCAGCAGCCGGGCCCGGTGCGCGTCGTCGCCGCCGCGCGCGCGGTCGACGAGCTGCTCGAACCGGATCGCGTCGACGGCGTCGGGCGCCACCGTCAGCCGGTAGCCGCCGGCCTGCACGTCGATGGCGCCGTCGGGCAGCACCCGGCGCAGACGGGAGACCAGCGCCTGCAGGGCGTTCGCCGCGTCGGCGGGCGGCTGCTCGCCCCAGATCCAGTCGACCAGGCGCTCTTTCGACACCGCGCGGCCGGGTTCCAGGGCCAGCGCGACGAGCAGCGCCCGCAGCCGGGCGCCCGGTACCGCTATCGATCCACCGTCCTTCGTCCGGATCTCCAGCGGCCCCAATATCCCGATCTGCACCCGGCCCATTGTGCCTCGCGCGTCAACTGGTCGCCGGTCCGGATACGCGTCAGCGGGGGCGTCAGGTCGGTGTCAGGTCGGTGTCAGGCGGGCTCGCGACAGTAGTCCCATCAACGACGCGGCCCCCACCGGGAGCCCCGATCTCCAGGAGATTCGCATGTACACCTTCCAGACCCCGCAGCCGATCGCCGTCACCGTCGACGTCCTGTCCGCGAGCGTCACCGTCGTCGCCGCCGATCGCGGCGACGCCGTCGTCGAGATCCGGCCCGCCGACGCGGCCAAGAAGGCCGACGTGCGCGCCGCCGAGCAGACCCGGGTCGAGTGCGCCGACGGCGTTCTCACGGTGACGACGCCGAAGAACTGGCGCACCTACACCCCCTTCGGCGGCAACCCCTCGATCGAGGTGACCATCGAGGTCCCCACCGGCTCCCGGTTCACCGGCACCGCCGGGGTGGGCCGCCTGCTCGGCGCGGGCGAACTCGGCGAGTGCGACCTGACGGTGTCCCTCGGTGACATCGTCGTCGAGCGTCCGCTGGGCTCGGTCACCGCGAAGACCGCCAAGGGCGATATCCGCATCGGCGAGGCCACCCGCGGCGAGTTCCGGCTGGAGACCTCGGTGGGCGAGGTCGAGGTGGGCGTGCGTCCCGGCAGCGCGGTGCGGCTGGAGACCGCGGCGACGGTCGGCAGCGTGCGCAACCTGCTGGCGCCGGTCGCGCCGTCGGGCGACACCGTCACGGTGTCCGCGCGGAACGCGCTGGGCAACATCGTCATCCGGCACACCGCCGCCGTCTGAGCCCGGCCGTGCTGGAACTGCGGGTCGACCGGGAGCGCTGCATCGGCGCGGGCATGTGCGCGCTGACCGCTCCCGACGTCTTCGACCAGGACCCCGACGACGGTCGCGTTCTCGCGCATGCCACCACCCGCGCGGCCGAGTGGGAGCAGGCCGTTCACGAGGCCGTCCTGCTGTGCCCGTCGGGAGCGATCACCTTCGTCTCCCGTGAATCCTCCTCTCCGACAAGGAAAGACAATGAGTGACACCATTCCCGTCCCGCACGGCCTGCCCCTGGACCGTGACGCCGGCCCCTTCGATCCGCCCCGCGCGATCACCCGGCTGCGCGCGGCCCGGCCGGTCAGCCCGCTGATCTTCCCGGACGGGCACGAAGGCTGGCTGGTCACCGGGTACGAGGCGGTGCGCAGGCTGCTGGCCGACACCCGGTTCAGCTCCCGCCAGGACCTCGGCATCGTGCACGTGCCCTACGAGACCCCCGGCATGCCGGTCGCGACCGAGCCGTCCCCGCAGATCCCCGGCCTGTTCGTCGCGATGGACCCGCCGGACCACACCCGGCTGCGCCGCAAGCTCACCGGCGCCTTCACGGTCAAGCGGATGAAGCAGCTCGAAGAGCACATCGTCGAGATCACCGAGCGGCAGCTGGACGAGATGGCGCGGCTGACCCCGCCCGTCGACCTGGTCCAGGCCTTCGCGCTGCCGGTGCCCTCGCTGGTGATCTGCGAATTGCTCGGCGTCCCTTACGAAGACCGGGCCGACTTCCAGGCCAACTCCGCCCAGTTCCTGGTCAAGGACCAGACGCTGGAGGAGAAGATGGCCGCGTTCGGCGCGATGAACATGTACCTGGCCGAACTGGTGCAGCGCAAGCGGGCCGAGCCCGGCGACGACATCCTGTCCGACCTGGCCCGCCACGACGACCTGAGCATCGAGGAGCTGACCGGGATCGCCTTCCTGCTGCTGCTCGCCGGGCACGAGACCACCGCGAACATGCTGGCGCTCGGCACTTTCGCGCTGCTCGAGCACCCCGAGCAGCTGGCCCTGCTGCACGCGGACCCGGAGCTGGTTCCCGATGCCGTCGAGGAGTTGCTGCGCTACCTGTCGGTCGCCGACATCTTCTATCGCTACGCCACCGAGGACATCGAACTGTGCGGCGAGACGATTCCCGCCGGGTCCACCGTCGTCGTCTCGCTGCTGGCCGCCAACCGCGACCCGCTGCGCTTCGACGATCCCGATACCCTCGACGTCCACCGGAAAGCGCGGGGCCACACGAGCTTCGGCCACGGCATCCACCAGTGCCTCGGCCAGCAGCTGGCCCGCATCGAGATGCGCGCCGGTTTCGCCGGCCTGCTGCGCCGCTTTCCGACCCTCGCGCTCGCCGTGCCCGCCGGGGAGGTGCGGCTGCGCACCGACATGAACATCTACGGCGTGCACGCCCTGCCGGTCAGCTGGACCGATCGCTAGCGGTGCGTGGCGGCCTGGGCGCGCAGCAGGGGCTGGGTGGAGCAGCGGAAGGCGCCGCCGAACAGGCGCGAGACCGAGAAATCGATGTACTCGACGATGACGCCGCGCTCCTTCAGCGCGTCACCGACCCGGGCGAACTCCGGGTCGGTGATGTAGGTGTCGGCGTCGATGGGCAGGCCGTTGGTGGCCATGGCGGCGGCCTCGTCCTCGTCGACCTCGATCATGTCCCAGCCGCGCAGCGGGGCGGGCAGGCCGTCGGGCAGCCGGTCGGGGCAGGCGATCAGCAGGCCCTGCCGGACCAGCCCGAGCGCGCAGTCCAGGTGCAGGACGTGCGCGGGCAGCCGGACCAGGGTGACGGTGAAACCGAAGGGCTCCAGGTACTTCGCGAGCCAGCGGTAGCCCAGCTCGTTGGTGGCCATCCCCGAGCAGCCGACGAAGACCTGATCGCCGAGGACCAGCACATCGCCGCCCTCGAGAAACGGCCCCGGCCCGGCCTGCCCCGGCGCGACGATCTCCGGCTGCGGCAGCGAGACATAGCGCGCGGTGGACGGCAGCACCCGGTCCAGCAGCAGCTCCCGGCTCGGGAGCACCTCCGCCCTGCGGTGCGGGAACTGCAGCACACCCTCGATGACGTGGTCGCCGACGGTGAACCACGGGTCGCGGACGAAGAAGTTGGCGTAGCCGGCCGGTCCGGTCGCCGCCTTCTCGGCATCGGTGAACAGGCGCGGGCGCAGCACTTCGACGCCGTATCTGCGCAAGACCGCGGTCAGCTCGGCGCGCTCGGCCTCCCAGGCCCGCTGCTTGTCCGGGTAGACCTCGCCGAAGTCCTTGCCCCACACCGCGTCCAGGATCTCCACCGCACCGGGTTCCACCGGCAGCGTGTGCCCGAAGACCGCGGCGTCGGCCGGTGCCCGGAACTCGCTGCGGGACACCACCACCGTGCGCAGCGGAGCGAACTCACTGTCCACGCGTACCCGCGATGCGTCGGCGACCATGGGAGCGAACCTAACCCGCCCGCGGCGCCGGATCGTGGCACGCAACGCCGGGCCGACCGAAGAAAGCCCCCGGCCGCGCGCGGCGACCGGGGGCTTGCTACCAGCGATGACTCAGTTCTTGACCAGCTGCGGCGTCTCCGGCTCGTCGGCGACCTCGGGCGTGTGGGCGCCGTGCGGGTCACCCGCCGAGCGGTTCGGCAGCAGGACCGCCATGGCGATCACGATCAGCGCAAGGCCCGCCGAGACCGCGAAGGCCAGGCGCATGCCGTCCAGGCTCGCGGTGACCGGGTCGGTGCCCTCGGCGATGAGCGAGGTGCTGCGGGCCGACATGATCGTCACCACCAGCGCGGTACCGAAGGCCGCGGCCACCTGCTGCAGGGTGCCCAGCATGGAGCTGCCGTGCGAGTACAGGTGCATCGGCAGCGCGCCCAGACCCAGCGTGAACACCGGGGTGAAGGCGGCGGCCAGCGAGATCATCAGCAGGATGTGCAGGGCGAGCAGCTGCCAGTACGGCATGGTCAGCGAGATCTGGGTGAAGCCCGCCAGCGAGACGGCGATGCCGATCGAGCCGGGGATCACCAGCAGGCGCCCGCCGAACTTGTCGAACAGTCGGCCGACCGTCGGGCCGAGCAGACCCATGGCCAGACCACCCGGCATCACCAGCAGACCGGTCTCCAGCGGGCTCAGGTGCCGCAGGTTCTGCAGGTACAGCGGCAGCAGGATCATCGAGCCCATCATCGCCAGGAACGCGATGGCCATCAGCACCAGCGCCTTGGCGTAGGTGCCCGACAGCAGCACCCGCAGGTCGAGCAGCGGGGTGCCGGTGCGCTGCAACCGGATCTGACGCCAGGCGAACGTGGCGATCAGCAGCGCGCCGCCCGCGACGATCAGCGCCGGGGTGGCGTAGTTGCCGCTGTGGAACTTGCTCAGGCCGAACACCAGGCCGCCGAAGCCGAGCGCGGCCAGCAGCACGCTGGGGATGTCGAGCACACCGGGCTGCGGTTCGCCGACGTTCTCGAGCTGCCGCAGACCCAGCCAGGTGACCACACCGGCGATCGGCAGCATCACCACGAACAGCAGCCGCCACGAGTCGATCGCGGGGACGTCGATCTGCAGGATCAGCCCGGAGATGACCGGGCCCATCGCGGGCGCGACCGAGATGGCGAGGGTGACGTTGCCCATCACCCGGCCGCGATCCTGCTCGGCCACCACGGTCATCAGGGTGGTCATCAGCAGCGGCATCATCACCGCGGTGCCGCCGGCCTGGATGATCCGGCCGATCAGCAGGACCGTGAAGGTGGGCGCGAGCGCCGAGAGCACGGTGCCCGCGATGAAGACGCCCATCGCGATCGCGTAGGCCTGGCGGGTGGTGACCCGCTGCAGGAACCAGCCGGTGGTGGGGATGATCGCGGCCATCGTCAGCATGAAGGCGGTGGAGACCCACTGCGCGGCCACCTCGGTGACGTGCAGATCGCTCATCAGCCGCGGGATGGCGTTGATCATGATGGTCTCGTTGAGGATCACCACGAAGGTCGCGAGCACCAGCACCCGGATGACGGTCGGCGTCCCGCCTTTCGTCGTCGGCGGGGTTAGTTCGGCGGGCATCGGGGTACCTCCAGGAGCGGGATCGGCTGGGCGTGCGGTGCCCCGATGCCGGGTCGGCTGTGTCCCGGCACCACGTGAGAGAAGACGGAGTCCGTCGGTCCAACTCATCGGGCGCGGGCCAGTATTCCGTTCACCTCTGACACAAATCACCTTGTTTTCGCCGTTCAGGGCTCTATGGTGGCGCGCGAAACCGCAGCTGGGGGCAGAATCTGGACCATCGATCAGCTCATGCGTGACCCTCGTCACTGTCTGGAACCTGTGACAGATGGGGCGGGTGTGACCACGTGTGCGCCGTGATTCCGAGGGGTATACCGGAAGGGTGACTGCATCGAGACTGTGGCTTGCTGTGGTGTGCGCGATCGTCGCTTCGCTGGGGGGTGTGCAGGCGAAGGCCGATCCGGGGGCGTATGTGGCGGGGGAGGCGCCGCTGGGTGGGCGGGCCGCTCAGCTCGATGTGTACTCGCCCGCGATGGGCCGGGTGATCCAGAACAGGGTGCTCGCGGCGGCGGGGGCGGGTGCGCCGACGCTGTACCTGCTGACCGGCGCCGGCGGCGGCGCCGACGGGATCTCCTGGTGGGACAACACCGATGTGCGGGATTTCTTCGCCGACAAGCACGTCAACGTGGTGATGCCGGTCGGCGGCGCGTTCACGCTCTACACCGACTGGATCGCCGACGATCCCGGCGTCGGCCGGGCCCGCTGGGAGACCTACCTGACCGAGGAGCTACCCGGCGTGATCGACGGCGCGCTCGGCACCAGCGGGCGCAATGCCATCGCGGGCGTGTCGATGAGCGCGTCGTCGGCGCTGGACCTGACCATCCGCGGCGGCTCCCGCTTCACCGCGGTGGCCGCGCTGAGCGGCTGCCCCTGGGCGGCCGACCCACTCGGTATCACGATGGTCAGCGCGCAGGCGGCGCGCGGCGGCGGCAATCCCGGCAACATGTGGGGCGTTCCGGGCGGCGCGGTCTGGCGTGAACACGACGTCTTCGCCAACGCGGGCGCGCTGGCGGGCAAGACGATCTTCCTGTCGGCCGCCACCGGCCTGCCCGGCGCGGCCGACCGCGGGCTCCCCATGCCGCCGCTGGAGACGATCGCGGGGGCGTGCACCGCGGCCTTCGCGGGTCGCCTCGGGCAGCTCGGCATCCCGGCCACCTACGTCCACCGGCCGACCGGCGCGCACACCTGGGGACAGTTCCAGGCCGACCTGCACGAGGCGTGGCCGCACCTGGCCGCCGCCATCGGCGCCTGAGCTCAGGCCTCGACGGCGACCGGGCGCTGCGCCTGCGGCGTGGCGGCGTCGTCGACGACCGGGTCGAGCTCGGGCTCGCGCCCGCCGCGCCGGAACCACCACTGCAGCAGCCCGATCCCGAGCACCGCCAGCAGCGCGCTGGTCAAGCTGATCGCCAGGCCAGGCGGCCGCCAGGTGACGGTGAGCTGCGCGTTGTGCGTGCCGGGCGGGATGTCGACGGCGACGAAGGTGCCCGCGACGGCGCGCACGGGGATCTCCCGGTCACCCAGGCTCGCGGTGTAGCCGGGCCAGGCCAGGCGGGCCAGCACGATCCGGCCGCCGGTGCCCGAGGAGACGGTGGCCCGGTTGGTCAGGCCCGCCTCCGGCATCACGGTGGCGTGCACGCCCGACTCGTGCGCGATGAGGTCGCCGGGCGAGGGCAGCGGATTGACCCGCTCCAGCACCCAGATCTGCTGCTCGTGCCCGGGGTAGTGGACGAACTTCCAGCCGGGCGGCGCGGGCTTCTCGCCCGCGTCGGGGTACTGGGCCCGCTGCAGGACGACGCGATCCATCCGCATCAGGTCGACGACCGGGGTATCGGTCGACGGCTCGACCGCGAACACCCGGCGATACGCGTCGGGGCAGGTGCCGCCGTCCCAGGCCATGCACAGCAGCCCGGCGAAGGCCGCGTGCCCGACCGGGGTGTAGCCGTTCACGTACTGCAGGCCGAGGTTCTTGGCGTAGCTGCCGAGCGCGATCGAGCCGTAGGTCGCCGCGAGCGTGCGGTCCTCGTCGCGGACCATGATCCGGTCGGCCAGTTGCAGTGTGCGACCGCCGAAGTCGGGGAACGCGGCGGTCATCTCGGAGCGCCGCTCGGGGAAGCCGTACGACAGCGGCGTCGCGGGGGCGGCGGCCACCTGGACGAAGGCGATCGGGAAGGTCGCGACGATGGTCAGCGCGGCGGCGGCGCCGATCCCGCGATTCCTGGCCAGCCACAGGACGCCGGCGCCGAGCGCGACCACGAAGACCACCGCGATCAGATGCCGTTCGAGCAGTTTCGGCGCGGCCGAGAACGACCGGATGAACAGCAGGCCGATCAGCGCGCCCGCGGCCGAGTACCGGCGCCGGGACGAGGCGAACACCCCGTGGCGGCTCAGCAGCACGCAGACCAGCACCAGCAGGGCGATCGCCAGCATCGGCAGCACCCGGGCGGGCCAGCGCAGCGGGCCGATCGCGCCGGGTCCGGCGGTCCACATCAGCGCGGCGACGGCGAACAGCGCGATCCCGCTCCATTCGGCGGCGGTGCGCGCGGCGGCCTTCCAGTCGATGAACGCCAGCGCCGGGATCACGAACCAGGCGATGTAGACCATCGGCAGCGGCTGCACGTGGCCCCACCACGCGGTGAACGCGGGCACCGTGCTCGGCAGGCTGGCATTGAGCGATTCCGACCACGGCACGGTCAGGAACGGGTCGTTGTGGATGGTGGAGACGTCGCCGCGCCAGGTGGCCTGCGAGGACAGCAGGATCGGCAGGTTGGCGACCATCGAGGCGGCCACCGCGAGACCGGACACGGTGAGCAGCCGCAGCACCGGCGCCCAGCGGCGCCGGTACAGGAACTCGCCGGCGGCGACGGCGGCGATCATCAGGCCGGATTCGACGGCGGGGAAGGCGTATTGGATGGTCAGCGCCAGGTACAGGAACACGAACAGTGGGATCGGTCCCGAGCGGCCCCTGGCGTAGAGCACGGCCGAGGCCCACGCGTGCACGAGCCAGGCGGTGCCGGTGTGCGAGGTGAACCAGCTGGCCTCGTCGAAGAACAGGAACCAGCCGCTGAACGGGAACGCCACCCCGGCCACGGCGGCCCAGGGCGCGCGGGCGCCGTAGGCCAGGCAGATCCGGAACACGCCGAGCGCCGCGATCGTGGAGAACACCAGCTTCACCGCGGTCGCGTACAGCGCGAGATCGTCGAACGAGGGCGCGAGCAGGTAGACCAGCAGCTGCGGCGGGTTGTAGAGCCCGGCCTCCTCGAGGCTGTAGTTGCCCGCCATCCACTCCCACGGCACCATCGCCGGGAACCGGCCCGCCCTGAGTTCGTTGCCCAGCAGCTGCCACATCGGCACGTACTGCGCCTCGGTGTCGTCGGTGTAGAAGTGCCGCGAGTCGCCGAGCAAGACCGCGATATACCCGGCCAGTACCGCGATCACGACGACGATCGCCCACTGCACCACTTGTTTTCGCGGTTCGAGCGCCGCGCGTACCCACACGAGCGCGGGAGCATAGGGCATTCAGGTGAATCCGACAATAAGCCGGGGTGTCGCGGCGTGGTGGTGGACGTTTGACCAGCTCAGGTGTGGTTAGGTTGGGGTAAGCACAACTCGGTGTGTCGTGGCTGTCGAGCGCGAAGTTGGTAGCATGGCCCCACCGAGCCGACCCTTCGAGAGAGTCATCAATGCAGTTCGAAATCGTCGAGCGGGACGAGACATGGGTGGCCGGTCTGCCGGTCCGCAGTCCCAAGCGCGCGCTCGGAGAGCTGCGCGACCGGGATCTCGAAGCCGCGTGGTCGGCCGTCCTGCACCAGGATCTGGGCGGCCCGCTGGCCAGTGCCTACACCGACTACACCGGTGAGCTGAGCACCTACAACACCCAGATCGTCGGCTACCAGTGCGCGTCGCTGGATCAGGTCACCCGCGGACATCTGGCGGCGCGGCTGCCGCGCGGCACCTACGCGCGCTTCTCCTCGGTCGGTAACTTTCCCCAGGTGATGACGGATCTGTGGACCCAGATCGCCTACGCCGAGGAGCACAACCAGATCAAGCGCACCTTCACCGGCGATTTCGAGTGTTACCCGCACGCGTACAAGATCGACCTGTACCTGGCGGTCGATCCGCGATGAGCTACACGATCGTGGTGCGCGGTGGCGCACTGTACGGCGGCCTGGCCGTGCCGCGGGTCCATCCGAGCTTCAAGGTGAGCAACAGCGACCTGATCGAGTTCCTCAAGGACCGCCTGCGCGACCGCCCCGGCGGGCGCGAGCCGCTGCACACCGTCTACGTCCCCGATCCGGCCGGCAACTGGAACGCGTTGGTGGCCCGCGAGTACGCGACGCCCGACGACGTGCCGGTCGGTGACCTGATGGTGCGGGTGCCCAAGGGCATCTACGCCCGCTTCGCTCCCAACGGCGATTACCACGATCCGGTCGAGGATGTCTGGGCCCAGGTCGACGACGCGACGGCGTCGGCGGAGATTTCGCGGGCCTATCGCGAGGAGATCGAGGTCTGGCACGGCCCGGACACCGTAGAATTGTTCGTTTCGATCACAGTCGATAGCTGACGGTTAGCCGGATTCGAACCGATCGGTCTGGATCTCGGGGGCTTCCGTATTCACACCCCTTCTGAGCTGCGGTTATTTCAACCGTCTCGGACGGTTATCGGAAAAATAGCCACTCGTCTGGTGCAAACGTTGCGGATGACGGATACTGCACCAGTCGGCATCGGTAGGACGCCGACCGCGCGCGGGCGCGTAGCACGGAGCTAGGAACACGATGGCTGTCGAAGCAGCGCGCAACGAGAAGAGGTTGCGGCGCGTTCACCGTCGCGCCGGTCGGGACGCGGTGGCGCGGTTCGTGGGTCGGATCCGTAGATGACCGAACCGGACCCGCCTGCCGCGGACCACCGCCCCCTCGTGCTCGATCCGACCGACCCCACCGATGCGGCAACCCTGCGGCAGCTCGCCGCGGCGCCCGGCATCGGCACCTACGACCTGCGCGCGGGCCTGCGCGCCGAGCTGGCTCAGCTCACCGGATTGCCGCCGGGGCTCGACCCCGACGAGGAACGGTGGGTCTACTACCCGTGGCGGCACGCGCTCGTCGCGATCCTCGGCCCCGCGGCCTTCCAGGTGATCCGCTCCGACCGCAACCGCAACAAGCTCACCAGGGCCGAACAGCAGCGCCTCGCCGGGCTGACGGTCGGCGTGGTCGGGCAGAGTGTCGGCCACTCCGTCGCGTACACGCTGGCGCTGGAGGGCGCGTGCGGGCTGCTGCGGCTGGCCGACTTCGACACCATCGAGCTGTCGAACCTGAACCGGGTGCCGGGCGGGCTGTTCGACGTCGGCGTCAACAAGGCCGTGGTCACCGCGCGCCGGATCGCCGAGCTCGACCCCTTCCTGCCGGTGGAGATCTGGTCCGCCGGCGTGCTGACCGACACCGCCGACGAATTCCTCGACGGGCTCTCGGTGGTCGTCGAGGAATGCGATTCGCTCGACATCAAGTTCGCGGTCCGCGAGGCCGCCCGCAGGCACCGGATCCCGCTGCTGATGGACACCAGCGACCGCGGGCTCTTCGACGTCGAGCGCTACGACCTGGAACCGGGCCGCGAACCCTTCCACGGGCTGCTCGGCACGACCACCGGCGCCCAGCTGGCCGACCTCGACACCAAGGGGAAGGCGCCGCACGTGCTGCGCATCCTCGACCCGGGCCAGCTGTCCTCGCGGATGGCGGCCAGCCTGGCCGAGATCGGCGAAACGATCACCACCTGGCCGCAATTGGGCAGTGACGTGCAGCTGGGCGCGGCCATCGTGACCGCGGCGGTGCGCCGGATCGGGCTCGGCGCCAAGCTGTCCTCCGGCCGGACCCGCGTCGACCTGGAGGCGGCGCTGGACTCCCTCGCCGAACCCGGCTACCTCGACGACGGCGTCGACCAGGCCCCCGAGCCGCCCGCCGACGAACCGCCGCCCGCCGACCCGGTCGCGGCGATCCTGGCCTGCGCCCAGCGCGCGCCCTCGGGCGGCAATGTGCAGCCGTGGCGGCTGCGCGGTACCGCGGACCTGATCGAGATCGCCCTCGACCCGGCCGGTTCGACCGCGATGGACATCGGCCTGCGCGGCAGCGCCGTCGCGGTGGGTGCCGCGCTGCACAACGCCCGCGCCGCCGCGGCCGCGCACGGCCTGCTCGGCGAGCCGGAGCTGCGCGTCGACGATCCGGCGGGCCCCCTGCTCGCCCGGCTGCGGCTGCGCGCGGGGACCGACGCCGATCTGGCCGCGGATTACCCGCTCGCGCTGGCCAGGCACACCAATCGCAGGCTCGGTGACGTCGCGCCGCTGCCCGGCACCGTGGTGCCCGCCCTGGGCACCGCCGCCGCGGCCGAGGGCGCCACCGTGCACGCGATCACCGGGGTCGAGGCGCTGGCCGAGGCCGCGGCGCTGCTCGGCGCCAGCGATCGGGTCCGCTACCTCACGCCGCAGCTGCACCAGCAGCTCTACGGTGAATTGCGCTGGCCCGGTGAGGATGTCCGCACCGGCATCGACGTGCGCACGCTCGACCCGGCGCCCGACGAACTGGCCAAGCTCCAGGTCGGCAGGCGCACCGATGTGATGGACCGGCTGCGCGAGTGGTCGGCGGGCACCGCGCTGGGTGAATTCACCGTCGATCGGGTGCGCTCGAGCTCGGCTCTGGTCGCGATCGGTTTCCGCGCGCGAGCAGGGGGTACGCCTGATCTTGCCGACTACGCGATGGCCGGTGCCGCAGTGGAAAGGGTGTGGCTACGGGCGCAACTACTGGGGCTGGCGGTGCAGCCGGTGTCCCCGGTGTTCCTCTATGCCGACCGGCGCGAGGATTTGCGCATCGTTTCTTCCGAGTTCACAGATACACTTGCCAACATTCAGAGGCTTTTCCAGGACCTGCTGGGGATCCCTGAGGATGAGAACGTGGCATTGGTTCTTCGTCTGAGCTACGCCGCGGCTGCGAGCGTTCGCAGTCGACGGTTGCCGGTGCCCGGCAGTAGGAACGACGGATAGCGCGGATCGGAGACAACGTGCCTCGGCAAACGCTCGACTCACTGGTGACGCAGGTCGCCTCCGAGTTGATGGGTGTCGACGCCACGACCATGGTGGCGGCGAGCGAGCGGGTGCTCGCCTCCCTCGTCGATCATTTCGACGTCGACGTCAGCTATCTGCGCCACACCGATCGCGCCAAGCGCGCGACCGTGCTGGTCGCGGAATGGCCGCGGCGCCCCGAGGTCCCCGACCCCGACCCGCTGCACACGGTCGAGTTCGAACACGCGGATTCGGTGTTCCGCGCCCTCGAGTTCGCCACCGAGCCGCTGATCGTGCGGCCGGGCGGCGAGAGCGCCGACTACCAGGAGACGATCCGCAAGTCCTCGGGCATTCCCGAGGTGGCCATGGCCTGCGTGCCGCTGGTCTCGCGCGGCGAGTCGACCGGTGTGCTCGGTTTCGTGAAGATGGGCGACCGGGCGTGGTCCAAGCGGGAACTCAACGTGCTCAAGGCCATCGCCGCGCTGTTCGCTCAGTTGCAGGCGCGCGTGGTCGCCGAGGAGAAGCTGCGCTACATCGCGCTGCACGACGACCTGACCGGCCTGGCCAACCGCCGCGCCCTGCTCGAGTACATGGAGGAGCGGCTGCGCGCGGGTGAACCCGGCCCGATCGCCACCTTCTTCCTCGACCTGGACCGGCTCAAGGCACTCAACGACTTCCTCGGCCACAGCGCGGGCGACAACTTCATCCGCACGCTGGCGCGCAGGCTCAAACAGAACCTGGAACCCGGCGACATGATCGCCCGGCTCGGCGGCGACGAGTTCGTCATCGTGCCCGCCGCGCCGATGGACGCGGTGGCCGCCGAACTCGAGGCCACCCGGATCCAGCAGCTGATCGGCCGCCGGGTGTCGGTCGGGCAGGAATCGGTCAGCCGCGGGGTGAGCGTCGGTGTGGCGCTCGGCCTTCCGGGCGAGACCTCGGTGTCGGACGTGCTGCGCCGCGCCGATCACGCCCTGCTGTCGGCGAAGTCGGGCGGCGGCAACGGGGTCGCGGTGTTCACCGACGCCATGCGCGCGCAGTTCGAACTCCAGGACGACGTGGAACTCAACCTGCGCAGCGCGGTGTCCGACGGCTCGCTGGTGCTGCACTACCAGCCCGAGGTCGACCTGCGTACCGGCCGGATCGTGGCGCTGGAGGCGCTGGTCCGCTGGCAGCATCCCACCCGCGGCCTGCTGCCGCCCGGCGCGTTCGTCTCGGTGGCCGAGGCCACCAATCTGGCCGGTGAGCTGGGGCGCTGGGTCATCCGGTCGGCCTGTTCGCAATTCGCCGACTGGCGCCGCCGCGGGCTGGCCGCCAATGTGGTGATCCGGATCAATGTGTCGCCGGTGCAGCTGGTCAGCGCCGATTTCGTAGAGCGGATCGAGGACATCCTGCGGCTGTTCGGGATCGACGGCAGCTCGGTCTGCCTGGAGATCACCGAGCACGTGGTCGTGCAGGATCTCGTGCGCACCCGGCTCACCCTGCGCGGGCTCAAGCGGATGGGCGTGCAGATCGCCATCGACGACTTCGGCACCGGCTACAGCTCGCTCTCGCACCTCAAGGCCCTGCCGGTCGACGCGGTCAAGATCGACCGCGGTTTCGTGCAGCGCCTCGGCGACAGCAACGACGACCTGGCGATCGTGAAGTCGATCATCGGCCTGGCCGGGTCCTTCGGGCTCGGCGTGGTCGGGGAGGGCGTCGAGACGCCGATGGCGGCCAGGACCCTGGTCGGCCTCGGCTGCTACCGCGCGCAGGGCTTTCTCATCGCCCGGCCGATGCCCGCCGAGGAAGTCGAAGCGCAACTGCGGGAAGGACGCATCCCCCTCGACCTCGATCTGCCCCGCGCGGGACGCGGCGTGGCGCCGAGCTGATCGCGGTGATGTCGGCAGGCGGATGGCTGCTGGTGGAGACCCTCGCCGAGGATCTCGCGCCGACGCTGGTCGCGGTGGACGCGCACGCGCGCGACTGGCTCCCACCGTCGCGGTGGCCGCGCGCGATCGGGACGGCCAGGGCGCGGCTGCTGCGCGAGGCGGTGCGGCGGTGCCAGGAGCGCGGTGCATCGACCCGCGATGTAGTCGGTGACACCCTGGTGCTCACCGAGCCCGTGCGGTGCGCGTTCGGCGGTGTCCACGGCGTGCAGGTCTGGACCGGCCCGGTCGACGAGCCGGTGCGGCCCCGCCGCCGGGTCGCGGCCTGGGACTGGGACTCGGTGACCGAGCTGGCCCACCACGGTCCCGGCCTGGAGGAACTCGTCTTCGCCAGGGAACCCGAGCACGTGCGGGTGATCCGCACCCCGCCCGACGCGTTCGGCCGGATGGTCCGCTTCGACGGCCGGGTCGAGTACTTCGCCATGGCCACCGAGCTGGTACCGGGCGGACGCTGGCAGGGCCAGGTCGACATGCTCGGCGACGACGAGTGCCCGCGCCGGTTCCAGATGATCACCAGGGCCCGCCCCGGCCCGCGCCGGGTGAGCGCCCTGATGCACGCCATCCCGGAACTCGACGACGACGCCGCGGCGGTCGACCCCGACATCACGATGCTGCGCGCGGTCTCCCAGCACAGCGGCGTCGGCGTCGGCCTGATCCTGCTGTCCAGCGGCCTCATCTACGAGTGGGCGGGCGACCCGCCACCCCCACTGGACCGCTGGGCGGTGGAACGCCCCACGGTCGACCCGATCGACCTCGCCGCCCTCCGCGCCGCTTGCGCCGACGTCGCCCACCACCCCGGCACGTCGCGCCGCCTCGCCCTCCGCGTCCGCTTCGCCGAGACCCCCTGGATCCGCGCCAACGCCGAACTGGTCACCATCACCACCGCCGCCACCGGCCACGGCCTCCTCCGCGTCTGGTCCGACGACCCACCCGAACCCGGTTAGCCGCTTCTTTCGCCGCTGTTCACGCGCTGTTCCACGGCCCGGTTCCGTGGGTAACCCGCGCGGCTGGACGATCGGCGAGTGCGCATCGTGCAGCTCGCCAATTTCTACGGCCCGCGATCGGGTGGGTTGCGCACCGCCCTGCACCATCTGGGGGAGGGGTATGTCGCGGCGGGGCACGAGGTGGTGCTGATCGTGCCGGGGGCGCGGCGCGGTGAGGAAGTGCTGCCGACCGGGGCGTTGCGGATCACCCTGCCCGCGGTGGCGATTCCGTTCACCGGTGGGTATCGCGCGGCCGATCCGCGGCGGGTCGCCGATGTGCTCGGTGGGCTGCGGCCCGATGTGCTCGAGGTGTCGGATCGGCTCACGCTGCGCGGGTTCGGGCGGTGGGCCGGGCGGCGCGGGGTGGCGAGCGTGATGATCTCGCACGAGCGGCTCGATCGGCTGCTCGGGCAGTTCCTGCCGGGGCCCGCCGCGCGGCGGTGCGCCGACGTGGCCAACCGCCGCACCGCCGACGACTACGACATGGTGGTGTGCACGACCGACTTCGCGCGCGAGGAGTTCCAGCGTATCGGCGCCCCCAATGTGGAACTGGTGCCGCTCGGCGTCGACCTCGACCTGTTCAGTCCGCGCCGCCGCGACCGCAGGCTGCGCGCCGACCTGGGGGTCGAGGGGCATCCGCTGCTGGTGCACTGCGGCCGGTTGTCGGTGGAGAAGCGGGTCGACCGCAGCATCGAGGCGGTGGGCGCGCTGCATCGCGCCGGGCTACCCGCCCGGCTGGTCGTCGCCGGTGACGGCCCGCGCCGCGAATCGCTCGAACGCCGCGCCCGCACCCTGCCCGCCCTGCCCGGCGGCGCGCCGTCGGTCCACTTCACCGGCTTCATCAGCGACCGGTCCATGGTCGCGAAACTGCTTGCCACCGCAGATGTCTCACTCGCCCCCGGCCCACACGAGACCTTCGGCCTCGCCGCCCTGGAGGCACTGGCCGCCGGCACCCCGGTCGTCGCCAGCCGCTCCTCGGCACTGGCCGACATCGTCACCGCCGAATGCGGAGCCATCGCCGCCGACCGCCCCCGCGCCTTCGCCCAGGCCGTCACCGACGTCCTGGCCATGCCCACCTCGGGCCGCCGCAAAGCGGCCCGCACCCGCGCCGAACAGTTCACCTGGCCGCGGGCCGTCGCGGGCATGCTCGCCGTCCTCGATCGCTGAGCCGGTGCGGAACTCGCCGACCCGGGCGGAGCCGCGCGGCGGCTCAGCTCTCGCTGCGGGCGGCCAGGACCGCCTCGTACAGGTCTTTCCGGGAAGCGCCACGCCCCGCCGAGACCTCGGCGCACGCGTCCTTGAGCCGCAGGCCGGACTCGACCAGGGCCTCCACCTCGGCCACGAGATCGGCGGGATCGGCCGAGACCGGCTGGGCCCCGGCGAGTACCACCGTGATCTCCCCACGCGCGCCCTCGACGGCCCAGGCGGCGAGCTCGCCGAGCGTGCCGCGCACGACCTCCTCGTAGGTCTTGGTGAGTTCCCGGCAGACGGCCGCGCGCCGGTCGGGCCCGAGGACGGTGACCGCGTCGGCCAGGCAGTCGGCCAGCCGGTGCGGCGCCTCGAAGAAGACGCACGCGCGCTGTTCGGCGGCCAAGGTGCGCAACCACTCCCGGCGCTGACCACCCTTGCGCGGCGCGAAACCGTCGAAGCAGAACCGCTCGACCGGCAACCCGGACAGCGCGAGCGCGGTGGTGACCGCGGACGGGCCCGGCAGGCAGGTGACCGGGAGATCGCGCTCGACGGCGGCGGCGACCAGGCGATAGCCGGGGTCGCTGACCGACGGCATGCCCGCGTCGGTCACCAGCAGCACGGTCAGGCCGCTGGCGAGGTCGTCGAGCAGGGCGGGGATACGGGCGGTTTCGACGTGGTCGTAGAAGCTGACCACCCGGCCGGTGATCTCCACGCCCAGCGCCTTGGCCAGCGATTTGGTCCGGCGGGTGTCCTCCGCGGCGACCACATCGGCCGAGCCGAGCGCGTCGCGCAGTCGCTGGGACGCGTCCCCGATGTCGCCCATCGGCGTAGCCGCTAAGACCAACACAGTGTCGTCCAGCCTCTCCGGTAGTTTGGGTCATTCTGTCAGGCGCGCGCGCCCCGCCGGTTCGCGCATCGGAGGAGGGGGACAAGTGTCGGGTCGGACTTCACTGGGCGCACCGCCTACGATCGGGGCGTGATCCCGGTGACCGAAACGCGTGCGATGCCACCGTCACGGCCCGCCTCCGTGCTGGTCGGTCCGGCTCCGCTGCGACCGACGCCGGATTTCGGCCCGCTCGACACCGCCCGCGGCTGGGCGGTCACCTTGGTACTCACCGCGATCGCGGCCATCACCCGGTTCGCGAACCTGAACTATCCGACCGATGCGCGCACCCCCGTCTTCGACGAGAAGCACTACGCGCCGCAGGCCTGGCAGATGGTCACCGGCGGCGGCGTGGAGGACAACCCCGCCTACGGCCTGGTGGTGCATCCGCCGGTCGGCAAGCAGTTCATCGCGATCAGCGAGGCGCTGTTCGGCTACAACGCCTGGGGCTGGCGCGGCACGGCGGCGCTGGCGGGCACCGTCCTGGTCCTGCTGGTGATCCGGATCGTGCGGCGCATGTCGCGCTCGACGCTGATCGGCGCGTTCGCCGGCATCCTGCTCATCGCCGACGGGCTGACCTTCGTCTCCTCCCGCATCGGCATGCTCGACATCTTCATGGCGCTGCTGGTGACCGCCGCCTTCGGCTGTCTCATCGTCGACCGCGACGACGTGCGCGCACGGCTGGCCCGCGCGGATCTGGCGGGCCGGGTCGGGATCACCGACTGGGGACCGCGACTCGGCGTGCGCTGGTGGCGGTTCGGCGCGGGCGTGCTGCTCGGGCTGGCCTGCGGCACCAAGTGGTCGGGCATCTACTTCATCATGTTCTTCGGCCTGCTCAGCGTGGCCTTCGACGTCAGCGCGCGGCGCGCGTACGGGGTGCGCAGGCCGTGGGTCGGCACGCTGGTCCGCGATGTCGGTCCGGCGCTGTACGCGCTCGTCGTGATTCCGCTGGTGGTGTATCTGTCCTCGTACTGGGCCTGGTTCGCCAGCGAGTCCGGGGTGTACCGGTACGCGGTCGGCAATCAGGTCGGCACCGGCGGACCGTTCGCGTTCCTGCCCGACGCGCTGCGCTCGCTCTGGTACTACCAGGGCGAGACCCTCGACTTCCATTCCAGCCTGACCAATTCCGCGGGCAACCATCACCCGTGGGAATCCAAGCCGTGGACCTGGCCGATGGGCCTGCGCCCGATGCTCTACTACTACGCCGACGGCACCGTCACCGGCTGTGGCGAGTCGCAGTGCGTCAAGGCCGTGATGGCCGTCGGCACTCCCGCGCTGTGGTGGCTGGCGCTGCCCGCGCTCGGCTGGATGCTGTGGCGCTCGGTGGTGCGCAAGGACTGGCGCTACGCGGCGGTGCTGGTCGGCTACGGCGCGGGCCTGCTGCCCTGGTTCCTGACCCTGGACCGGCAGATGTACTTCTTCTACGCGGTCGTCCTGGCGCCGTTCCTGGCGATGGGCGTCGCGCTGATCCTCGGTGACATCCTCGGTTCGGCCCGGCCGGCGGGGATACCCCGCAGTCCCACCGGCACCTATCTCCCAGCCCCGGTGAACGAGCGCTACGCCCTGGGCCTGCTGATCGTCAGCATCTATCTGGGCCTGGTGATCGCGAACTTCGTCTGGCTGTGGCCGATTCTCACGGCCCAGCCGATCAGTCCGGCCAGCTGGCAGGACCACCTCTGGCTCCCGAGCTGGCGCTAGCCCGGGTCAGCTGTCCAGCGCGCGCTGGACGAAGGTGACGGCATCGGCGTCGGGCAGGCCCAGCCGCCGGATGGTCGTCACGTAGTCGACGGCGGCGCGGCCCGCGATGTCCCGGGTGGGGTCGCCGGAGGAGGCGATGAACGAGCCCTGGCGGCCCCGGGTCTCGAGCACGCCGTCGGCTTCGAGTTCCCGGTAGGCGCGGGCGACGGTGTTCGGCGCGATGCCGAGGTCGGCGGCCAGGGCGCGCACGGTCGGGATCTTGGTGCCCGCGGTGAGCGTGCCCGCGCGGACCTGTTCGATCACGGCCATGCGTAACTGCTCGTAGGGCGGTTGGGCGGAATCGGCGGACAGCTCGACGTGGAACACGCTCGCTCACACCTCGTCTCGGGCCAGGGGGCAGGACATACAGCGCGGACCGCCCCGGCCGGAGCCCAGCTCCGAGCCCTGGATGGTGAGCACCTCGACACCGGCGTCGATCAGCCGCGAATTGGTCATCTCGTTGCGCTCGTAGGCCACCACGACGCCGGGCGCGAGTGCCAGCGTGTTGTTGCCGTCGTCCCACTGCTCGCGTTCGGCGGTCGGCCCGTCGCGGCCGGTGTCGATCACCCGCAGGTTCGCGATGCCCATGGCGGCGGCCGCGGCGGGCAGGAACGGTTCGGGTCCGGTGATGCTGATCCGGTCCAGGTCGCCGCGGCCGGAGAAGCCGTCCTCGCGGCGGATCGTGAACGCCCGCAGGGTTTCCCGCACGCCCGGGTACATCACCACCGCGTCGGTGTCGACCATCGTGCACACGGTGTCCAGGTGCATGGTCGCGCGGTTCTGCGCGATCGGCACCACCAGCACGGTGTGCGCGAGGTCGTCGTCGAAGAGGCTGCGCGCCAGCGCTTCCGCGCCCGCGGGGGTGGTCCGCTCGCCGACGCCGACCGCCACCACGCCCGGCGCGAGCAGCAGCACGTCACCGCCCTCGATCGGCGCGGTGTGCGATTCGTAGGCGCGGCGCACGCCGAGGAAGCGCGGATGGAAGGCGTAGACGAGATCGGTGATCGAGGTCTCGCGGATGCGGGCGGGCAGCGCGAGCGAGGTGATCGCGACCTTGGGGCCGACCCAGAACGAGGAGTCCCTGGTGAACAGCAGATTGGGCAGCGGGTCGATGACGAAGTCGCCGCCGTGGTGCATCCGGCGCACCAGCGAGGTGGTGTCCGGGCCGAACGGCAGCTCGTCGAAGGTCATCCCGGCCATCAGGATGTCGGCGAGCTCGCGGGCCTCGACCTTGCGCAGCTCGGCCGCGAGCTGATCGGCCAGGCCGTGGCCCAGCCTGCGGGCGTCGACGGCGGCGGAGATACCCTGGATCCTGGCCGCGCCGCTCACCTCGAGCGTTTCGGCGAGCAGGTCCGACAGCAGCAGGACTTCCACGCCGCGTTCGCGCAGCAGGGCGGCGAAGGAATCATGCTCGGCTTGGGCGCGTTCGACCCAGGGGATGCCGTCGAAGAGCAGCTGATCATTGTTGCTGGGGGTGAGCCTGCGCAGTTCGTCGCCGGGGCGGTGCAGCAGCACCGTCCGGAGCGTGCCGACCTCGGAGGTGACGGCCAGGCGCGAGTCGGGGGCGGTTCCCATGCGGAAACCGTAATCCGCGGAGCGCGCGTCGGCACGGAAGACCCGCAGACCCGGTGGGTGCGGAGTCCTCCCGTTTTTCGTACACGCCACGAAAACCTCAAGTATTGTTGAGGGCGAAAACGGGAGGAGCGCAGATGACGACGGCCGATTGGCAAACGAAGGAGCTGACCCCCGGGCAGCTATCCGATCGTAGTGGAGTTGCAGTGTCCGCGTTGCACTTCTACGAACGTGAAGGTCTCATATCGAGTCGTCGAACCAGTGGCAATCAACGGCGCTACGCTCGCGAAACGCTGCGCCGGGTCGCTTTCATCCGCATCTCCCAGCGCGTCGGCATCCCACTCAGTGAGATCCGCTCGGCGCTGGACCGGCTCCCCGAAGGCCGCACACCCACCCGCCGCGATTGGGAGACGCTGTCCACCACCTGGCGCGAGGACCTCGACGACCGCATCACCCAGCTCACCCGGCTGCGCGACAACCTCACCGGTTGCATCGGCTGCGGGTGCCTGTCGCTGGGCTCGTGCAAGCTCGTCAACGAGCACGACCGGCTCGGCGCGGAGGGGCCAGGCGCGCGCGTGCTCGATGTTCAGCTCAACTGCCCGCCGCGATCGGGGTGCGTCTAGCTCGGTCTACGGCGCGCGCGGCCGCGGTGCGGCATCATCGCGGGTATGACCTCTCTGGACGCGAAAGCGAAGACTCTGCTCGAACTGCACCAGCCCGGTGATCCGGTGGTGCTGCCGACCGTGTGGGACGCGTGGTCGGCGAATGTCGCTGTGGCCGCGGGCTTTTCGGGGCTCACGCTGGGTAGCCATCCGGTCGCCGATTCGGTCGGGCGTAGCGACGGCGAGGGGATGACCTTCGACGAACTGCTCGCGCGCGTCACCCAGGTGACCGGGGCCGTGGAGGTGCCGGTCTCGGTGGACATCGAGTCGGGCTACGGGCTCGAACCCGCGCGGCTGATCGAGGGGCTGCTCGGCGCGGGCGCGGTCGGGCTCAATATCGAGGACACCGTGCACAGCGAGGGCAAGCGGCTGCGCTCGCCCGAGGAGCACGCCGAGCTGGTCGGCGGGCTGCGCGCGGCGGCCGACGCGGCGGGGGTGCACGTCGTGGTGAACGCGCGCACCGATCTGTTCCTGCGTCAGGACGGGGACGAGGCCGACCGGGTCGACCGGGTGATCGCCCGGCTGCGGCTGGCCGCCGACGCCGGCGCGGATTCGCTGTACCCGGTGGGCTGGCACTCCGACGAGGTCCAGCGCAGGCTCGCCACCGAACTGCCGCTGCCGATCAACGCGATCGCACAGCCGGGGACGCCGGCCAGGGCGCATCTCGCCGAACTCGGCGTCGGCCGGATCAGCTTCGGGCCGCTGCTGCAGGCGGCACTCGGCGCCGAAGCGAGCAAGCTGCTCGCCGCCTGGAACTGAGGTGCGGCGTGGGGGGGGGGGGGGGCGCGGCGGGCGCCCCCCCCCACACACCAAGAGGGTGAGAGGGGC